>NZ_JBXENT010000009.1:0-233666 GCF_059383735.1 Paenibacillus sp. N22P23 | reverse complement strand
CATCGGACGACCATGCTACTGTCGTTCCGCTTAACCCTGTTGCTGGCAACGTTACGTCTTGCGTGACGCTTGAAGCCAAATCATCCTCACCGTAACCGACCGCCAATGCCGTCTTCGCTTCGGTGACCGCTTCTAAATCCGTCTGCGCTAGCTTCTGTACGGTCAATATGAACGTTTTTGACTGGCTTTCTCCACCTTTGGTGATCGTCGCAGTAAGCGTTACTGTCGCATTGCCCGACCCGAATACTGGACGCGTTACTGCACCTGTGGCCGCATTAATTGCAGCATCATCGGACGACCATGCTACTGTCGTTCCGCTTAACCCTGTTGCTGGCAACGTTACGTCTTGCGTGACGCTTGAAGCCAAATCATCCTCACCGTAACCGACCGCCAATGCCGCCTTCGCTTCGGTGACCGCTTCTAAATCCGTCTGCGCTAGCTTCTGTACGGTCAATATGAACGTTTTTGACTGGCTTTCTCCACCTTTGGTGATCGTCGCCGTAAGCGTTACCGTCGCATTGCCAGCTCCGTATATTGGACGCATTACCGCACCTGTCGTTGCATCAATTGCTGCATCATTGGATGACCACGCAACTGTCGTGCCATGCAGCCCTGTTGTTGGAAGCGTTACTGCTCCCGTTACGCTTGCAGCTGTATCAACGCCACCATAACTGACTTCTAATGCCGCCTTTGCTGTGGTTACCGCTTGCGTATCAGTTGGCGCCTGCTCCAGTACGGACAGTGTGAACGTTTTCGTCTGGCTGAACACACTTTTGCTGATCGTCGCGGTTAGCGTTACCGTTGCATTGCCCGATCCGAACGCTGGACGCGTTACCACGCCTGTCGCCCCGATAGTTGCTGGAACGCTAGAAGACCATGTAACTGTCGTTCCGTTCAGCCCTGTTGTTGGCAGCAGTAACGCTTGCGTTACGCTTGAAGCGGAATCGATGCCGCCATAACCAATTGCCAGCGCCGTTTTTGCTGCGCTTACGGTATCTTTCGTTACGCTAACCGTCAGCGTTCCGGAAACATTGCCTACCGGATCCGTGACAACAACGGCAATGCTGTTGGCTCCCTCCGCCAGTTTCGCGAGGTCGATCGGCAATGTCGCTTTATCGCCTGCAGCCAAGACGCTCGCTCCGGATTGAAGGACGTTCGTGCCGCCAACTTTCGCTGTTACTGCGGCTCCGGTTTCTGCATTCACAATCATGTTGAAGTTAGCGGTCTGAGTGGTTCCCACTTTGTCAGCCGTTCCATCTTCTGTCGCGGCTGCAGGTGCTATCGTATCCTTCGTTACGGTAACCGTAAAATCTTCGGAAAAGTTGCTCGACGCATCTTTTAAAGCAATCACGATCTGATTGTTGCCTTCCGACAGACTATCAATCTCAATCGGAAGCGTCGCTTTCCCACTACCTACCGTTACTCCAGTACCGGCTTGCGTTTGCAATACGTTCACGCCGCCAACTTTCGCTGTGGCCTTTGGCCCGTTTTGGGCAGTTACGACGATATTAAAATCCACTCTCTGCGTTGTACCCGCTTTATTAGCCGTGCCATCCTCTGTCGGTGTCTTATAAATGGTCACTACGCCGGATGCTGCCGATTGGGATCCATCCTTATAGGTCACGGTATCCCCGATCGCTTTGACTTTGACCGTATAATTGCCCGCTCCTGCAGCACGCATAGCTGCTAAGACATTTGTAGTTGTGCTGCCAGCGGCTACCGAGACTGGGCTTCCCCAGACAGATCCGTTACGGTACAGCTGCACTTCATAACTAACCGCTCCGGTCACAGTACCCCAAGATGCTCTCCCATCCGGGGCAAGCTGTACGCCTGTAACCTGCGAAAGCTCAGGAGCTGTGTTAATTACATTGACGGCTGTCCTCCAGAATGAGCCGCCAATATTTAAGTGCAAGGAGATGGTCTGCCAACCGAGAGGCAATTGGGACAAAAATGACTTTTTAATCGTCACCGTGTTGCCTGATACGCTGTAATCGGTTCCTTCTACCAAAGCGTTGGCATAATTGCTGACGCTGACCTTTCTCAAAGTGGTGCTCGAAGGAAACGATATCGGAATGTCCGTTTGATTGGCACTCAGCTTGTCAAATTTCGTTATCGAAGGAACTACATCAGTGCTTGTTGTCCAATTGACTCCACTATCCGTTGACTTAAGGAGATACCCCGAGTCTCCAACAGCATAAAATGTCCCCGCCTCAGAGGTACCAAACCATAGCTGATTATAGTCAGGATCGATCCTCTGCGTCCAGCTTGTACTGCCATTTCCCAACCTATAAATGGATCCATACTCACCAACCGCTATGAATACGGCATTTGCAAAAAAGATTGATATAAAACCGTCCTCTGAAATAGAGTTTACGTTCCAAGCGATTGCGTCATCTGATACGAGAACTGTGCCTGGATAATCGCTCACCGCTATATATTTACCCATTCCGGTAGCAATAGACGTCAGTGCAGGAACTCGCTGCGGCAAAACAGCAGACGTCCAATTCACATAATCAGTAGAATATTTCATAAATCCGTCGTTACCGTGTTTCCCAACTGCTATGTATTTTGTACCGTTGTATAGAACGCTTGAGACCACGCCGCCGTAAGCGTAATCCCAACTAGACCCGTTGGTTGATACGACTATGCCATCGTTGCCGAGCTGCATGTAGATCCCGTTCGCGTAGAACGCATTTCCCGCAGTCATCGTAGTGCTTTTGGTGGATTGTTGCGAGAAGATCAAGCCATCTGTTTTGGGAGACGTAAAGACTCCGCCATAGGATGTCCCGTCGTATCCGAACAAATAATAGTTGGTGCCATCATAGAGACCACCGTATATTTGAATAGGTGTGCTTCCGGATGAAGTTTTGAATGGAGCTCCCAATTTGGACCAGTTAGTCCCGTCAGTAGATGTATAAGTCCATCCTAAGCCGTCGTTAGCATAGAAACGGTTATTTAGCCCTAGAACGGAATTGATAAAGTAAGAATCATCCAGTTTCTTCGGCGACCAACTAGCTCCATCTATCGAAGTATGTACGTACCCCTTATTATCCCCAATTACAATTGCAGTTCCGTTGAACCCGATTGAGGTAAGATCATTGCTCGTCCCTATAGAAGTCGAGGCCCACGTAACGCCATCGGACGACTTTAGCAAAGTGCCTGTGCTGGTCACAGCATAAAATTTATTGCCAGAGCCCAGTGTAACGTAAATGACTCTTGTAATCCTGCTCGTGACAGTAGAGTCTTGCTGCGTCCAAACCGCACCATCCGGCGACGTCATGACCGTGCCGTCGTACCCAACGGCAACGAATACGTTATTGCCAAAAGCAACACCTGTATAGGTAGTATCAAGACGCGTTTTATCTGCGGCAATTTGCCAATCAAGCCCATTCGCAGACGTCAGGATTTTGCCGTAATAGCCTACTGCAACATAGACCCCATTTCCATATGCGGCACCGTTTATTTGCTCGTTAGGAATGGAGCTGGTCAAAGGACCGGACGATGCGGCGGAAACGACTGACTTTTGCTGAAAAAACACGCCAAAAGCAAGTATAAAACAAATGATTATGATTACGGATCTTGAAAGATTTCTTCTCACTAGTGCACCCCTATTAACGATTAGTTTGAACCGATAATTAAAACAGTTAGTTACCTGCTAATTGCTAGTAACAAGGATCCTATCACGACCTTCCATTTTCCCTATATATTCAAGCATCCCTATTAACATAGACCAAGAGACACGCTCGCTTCACGCTAGTACAATAGCATCACTATTATATCTTATAAAGCTACCTTTCTAGTCATATTTTGTCGAAAATAAAACATTTTTTTGTTAAACTATCATCTCAAATAAAAACCTCCCCAAACGGGGAGGTTTTGTCTATGAAAGCTCCATTTGCCTATTTTTCGAAAACTCCGAGAGCTCCAGTTCTTTCTTCTTGTTAATCGGGGAAAGCAACAACGGAATGATGCCCAGCAGTATGAACGCGAACGGCAGTACGCCCGCGCCGATTTGGATACCTAGCAAAGCATGAGCGCTCTGCACATCCGAGCCTGCCTGGAAACCGAAATAGCTGATGGTGCCCATGAAGAGCGACGCTTGAATGCCGGACATTGGGATGGTCAGAAGCGCGTTCAACCCGGTGAACATGCCTGCTTTTCGCAGACCAGTGCGCTGCTCATCCTCGTCGATGATAGCGCCGAGCATGGGACTATTAGCAATGCTAACGGCTTGGGTGAACACATACATGATGATATAGGCCGCAATGGCTTGGTAGTAATTTTGGACAAAAGCCAGTAACAGAAAACCGCACGCACTTGGAACAAGCGCCATGAGCATGGCATTTTTCATCCCTCGCTTCTTAATAAACTTGCCCAGAAACGGTGCCGCCGCGAACAAAGAAAGTCCCATCAGCACATCCATCAGGGTCGCCTGTATGCCCTGCAGCTGCAACACGTAATCCGACATATACAGAAAGGGAGTAAAGTAGAAGGCGCTTGGACCGCCGACCAGGATTTGTACGAGAACGAAGGTCACGAATGCTCTAGACTTAGCAGCCTCTCTTACATTGTCAAACACATCGCCGAAGACGCCTTTTCTTCCCGCAATCTGGACGTTTTCCTTTACATACATCTCCTCCGTGTCTTTCAAAGGCCTTAGCGCAACCAAATAGAGAATGGAGTTTAGCGCCAGAACCGCACAGAACAGAATGGTCGTTAACGTTTTGTCGCTGTTGCCTACCAGAAGCAGTGTCGGGATTACCGTACCCAGAAAGCCTCCGATGTTTGCAATATAACTGGTAAATACGGACACATCCACTCGCTCCTCGCTCGTCTTGGCAGCAAGCAGCTTGTAGTTGGCGTGCGCGATACTAAAGGTGGTCATCGACGTATCGTAAATGAAAAGCAAGATCAGCATAAAGGCGAAAATAACCCATTGGCTCCAGGAGGGCTGCGCGAAGATCATCGCAAAAGACGCCACTAGCGTAACGGGTGCGCTTAACCGCATTACATAGACATATTTGCCACGCTGTTTGTTGTACTTCAATCTGTCCAGCCACACGCCAATTGCCGGGTCATTGATCGCATTCCAGATTCCGAAAATCGCATACAGGATCCCGATATACTTTGGATTCAGTCCGATAATGTCCGTATAGTACTTCAGAAATGCATTGTGAATTAGTACCGTACTCAGATTGCCGGGCATCGTTGGGAAGGAGATCATGAACTTCTGCCATCCCGTCAGCCTGCGTGAGTTATTGTCGTCGATTGCACGCATCGAATGCCTCCTAGATCGATCTCGAACAAGCTTTGATAGACAGTATTATATATTTGTCGACAAATTATTGAAAGCGTTTTCTTATAGATGATATAATAAGCTACCAATCCTGATAGAGAAGCGGTGCGACGATGTCGATTCAATTTAAAAAGGACTTTATATTCGGAACTTCCACGGCTGCTTATCAGATTGAAGGCGGCTGGAACGAGGACGGCAAGGGGTTGTCGATCTGGGATGTATTTTCGCATACCAAAGGGAAGATTCGCGACGGCAGTAACGGAGATGTGACTTGCAATACGTATCATGATTTCCAGACCGATATCGACTTGATGAGCAGTTTGAAAATGGATGCATACCGCTTCTCCGTGAGCTGGTCGAGGGTGCTGCCGGAAGGAAGAGGTGCGGTCAATCAGAAGGGGTTGGATTATTACGATCGCTTAGTGGACGCCCTGCTTGAGAAGGGGATCCGGCCCTTTGTCACGCTCTTCCATTGGGACACGCCTTATGCGCTGTTCCAACAATACAAAGGGTTCGCCGGCAGAGAGACGGCCCAGTACTTCGGAGAATATTCAAGGCTGGTCGCCCGGAGACTCGGTGACCGCGTCAAAGACTGGATCACGCTGAACGAACCCTGGGAGCACGCGATGTTTGGACACTTCCTCGGCGAGCACGCACCGGGCATCAAGAATCCGTGGACGTACTTCAAGGTCGCACATCACCAGCTTCTGGGTCACGGCCTAGCGGTGCAGGCGATGCGGAGCGAACGAAATGATTTGAATATCGGCGTTACGCTGAGTCAATTCCCAGTCTACCCGGCGAGCTTTGAGCCAAGTGCCAAGGAACTGGATTCAGTCGAAATGGCGGATATGTTCGTCAACCGGTTCTACCTGGACGGCGTGTATAAAGGAAAATACCCCGAGAAACTATTCTCGCAGCTATGGCCGATCGTGCCGAAGATTGCGCCGGGAGATATGGAAACGATCCGTCAGCCCATAGATTTTCTCGGTGTCAATTATTACACCCGCATGTACGCCACAAGAAAGTGGTATATTCCCTTCTTGAAGACCTGGGTTGACCGGAATCCATCCGACGAGCGGTACGGTCATCCCGAACTCGGCGCGCATGCGTTTCCTGATGGGATGAAAGAGCTGGCCAAGCGATACCGGGAAGAATACGGGAACCCTGTCGTCTACATTACCGAGAACGGGACGACCGAACCGGGCGACAACTTGGAGGAAACGACGCGTATCGATGACAAGTACCGCATCAAATATATGTCCCACTATTTGCAAGCATTAAAGGAAGCGATCGATGAGGGTTCCGATATCCGGGGCTATTTCCATTGGGCGACGTTGGACAACTTTGAATGGAGTTCCGGCTTATCCTGCCCGATGGGCATCATTAAGGTGGACCACAAGACACAGCAGCGGACCGTCCGCGACAGCGGTTATTGGCTGCGGGATCTGATCGCGCAGCAAGTGAGCAGGCGTTAATGCTGTAAGACGCAGAAAAGACACGGAAGAACGATTCCGTGTCTTCAGGCTGTCGATAAAGTCTCCGCAGCCGTTTCTCATCTATTGGTATAACACATCTCCGCGTTCATTTCGTACAAAACTCATCTCGCACTCCTCATCTTGAATGCCGCGAAAATCTAACGAACCGTAGGGGCGTTATTAGGCCGAATTTCGGGGTTTCGAAATTCTAACGAACCGTGGAGTTCTTATTTGGGGATAATCGGCTCCCATATAAGCCAAAACCGTCAAATAGTGCCCCTACGGTTCGTTAGAAATATTTCGGTGCCGTGAATGGGCTAATAAGCGCTGTACGGTTCGTTAGCGCATTCCGAACCGCTCTTTAGAGAGCAGTTAGACACGGAAGAACAATTCCGTGTCTTTCACATCGGCTATTCTTGGCTCCCGCAACCTTATTGCGACTGCGCCGCTGTCGATGTCCGCAAGGAAATCACATAGTGTCGGTCTGCATATTGTCCGCGGGCATCTGGATTCGGGTCAAAGAACGGCATATACTTGTGCATTAGTTCTGCATGTTCTATCATGCCTTCGTCCATCACATCCACCGCGGAGATTCGGATGAGCTCCTGCTCCTCTTCCAGCTCCACGATCCGGAAGCCGGGCAGATCGAGACAGGCAGCCAGCTGCACGAACGTCCAATTTTCCTGAGAAACGATGGATTCCACATGCGTGTGGCCGTTGAAATAGACACCGGTCCCTTGTTTCCGATTCAGAATGCGCCACATGTCGATGCTCGGATGAATCGATTCTTTATCCATCTCCGATCGTGCTGTGGTCCGATAAACGGGGTGATGACCGAAGACGAGCAGCGGCTTCGAGCCCGACTTCTCCACACAAGCCTCCAGCCAGCGCAGCTGCTCAGCGTCCAGCCAACCGCTCCAGTCGGCGATGTCCAACTCTCTGGCCGTGTCCAGAAACACCAGCATCGCTGCATCCGTATCTATGGCATGATAGCGCTGCTGCCCCGTGATCTCCAGCACCTCCGCACGTGTCTGCAGTAAGAGATCATGGTTGCCCAGCACATGAATGAATCTTCGTTCCTCGCGCTGCAGCAGCGCATAAACCTCCTGCAGTTCCTCAGCTGAGCCAATATTCGTGAGATCTCCAAGCGATATATGCAAATCACCGTTCGTGTTCAGGAATCGCTCCAGTAACTTGTGGTAGAAAGCAGTCCTTGCCTCAGGCAACCCCGGAATCAAGGCATCGATCTCGTGATAATGCAAGTCACCCATCAGAATCAATTTCATTAGTTCTCTCCTCCTGGAAAAAGCTAATTTGCAACTCCTTCCCTAATGGTAAAGAGCAAGTATTGATTAGCCGTTAAATGGAGAAGAACTTTTTGTAAAAGCGAATGTGAAAGCCCCCAATCTCCGCGAGATCGAGGGCTTGTTGTTTACGTTCGGAGCTTCTTCCCCAGCATCAGGCGCAGGAGCAGCAGCAGAACAGGCAGACCAAACGCAATCGGAAGCGCGATCCGCGGCCAGTAATACTCGGCCGAGGAATTGATCATGAGCGTAGTCCGAATCTCATCTGCCGTCGGCATCGCTGCCGGGTCACGGTTCAGATCGCTGCCGGATACGATAAGCGCCTTCAGAATGGCTTCCACAATCGACGTATCCGCCAGCCCGTCCACGAACTTGGGTCTTTTCATATCTCACACCACTCATCTTGCATGCCGCGAAAATCTAACGAATCGTAGAGGCGTTATTCGGCCGAATTTCGGGGCATCGAGAATCTAACGAACCGTGGAGGTCTTATTTGAGGTTAATTGGCTCCCACAACCTCCAAATCCATCAAATAGAGCCCCTACGGTTCGTTAAAATATTTTCGGAGTCATTATTGGGCAAATAAGACCCGTACGGTTCGTTAGCGCATTCCGCCGACTACGGTATCAAACCGCCTGAGCGAAGTTTCGCGGATGCCAAAGAGCTCCACGGACTATGCCCTTACTCCGTCTCCCCGCACAATCCGCAGCACACGATCCGGATAATTCGTTGTAATCCGGATATTCGGGTACGCCTCGATAATCCGCGCCAGAAGCTCCGGCTCATCTACCGTCCAAACACCCAGATCCATCCCGAGCGCCGTCATCTCATCCACCAGCTCGCGCGTAATAAATGCATAATGCATCGACAAACCCGATGCACCTGTATAACGAAGCTGCTCCGCAAGCAGAGCCGGCTTGCCCAGGAAGATCAAAGCCGTCGCGATCGACGGATCTATCTCTTGCGCCCGCTTCATGGAATCATGATTGAAGGAAGAGAGCACGACTTGCTCCTGCATGCCATGCCGTTGTATAAGCGAGATGACCCGCTCCTCGATAAAGTCATATTCATTGGCCAGCATCTTCAGCTCCACATGCAGCTTACAGCGTCCTTTTACAAGCTCCAGTACCTCTTCAAGCGTTGGAATACGTTCCGCCGCAAAAGCAGGATCAAACTTACTCCCCGCATCCAACTGCCGCAGCTCCTCCAGCGTATAGGCTTTTACCAGCCCTGTTCCGCTTGTCGTCCGCTCCAGCGTATGATCGTGAATGACAACAGGGACTCCGTCCTTAGACAAGTGCACGTCAAGCTCAATTGACGCAATATCCGGCTCGCTCACCGCCAGCTTAAATGCCGCCATCGTATTCTCAGGTGCTTCTCCCGAACATCCGCGGTGCGCCACAATTGTAATCATCGTCTCTTCATCCTTCCCATTACTCTTATTTTATTTGACGCCGTTGTACACGAAAGCCTTGATGATCTGCCGCTGCGACAAGAAGAATACGATGAGGATCGGCACTACAAGAATCACGTTGCCGGCCATTAAAATATTCCAAGTCGCAACGCCCTCCACTTCTCGGATCTTGGCGATACCGAGCGGGAGCGTTCTTGCCGTTTCGTTCGTGGTCATGACAAGCGGCCAGAAGTAGTCGTTCCAATGCGCAATGAAGCTAAACAAGGCGAAAGTCACCAGCACCGGCTTCACGAGCGGTACCATGATTTGCACAATGACCTTCCATTCCGCTGCCTGATCCAGTCGTGCCGCTTCGATTAACTCATCCGAAATTTGCATGAATGCCTGCCGCAGCAGGAAGATGCCGAAGGCGCTGGACGCGAAGGGCAGGATTAAGCCAAGATGCGTATTGAGCAGCTTGAATGCACTGAGCTCCAGGTACACGGGCAGAAAGATCAGCTGGGCCGGAATCATCAGCGTCACCATGACGATCCCGAACAGGAAGCCTGAGCCGACGAACTTGTATCTGGCAAAAGCATACGCGGCCGGAATAATCGTCAGCATCTGCAGAATCAGAATGCCGACCGCAATGATGACGCTGTTCATGAAATAATTGAGGAAGGGACCCGTGTTCCAGGCATCCGAGTAATTCTTCCAGACCGGATCAAGCGGAATCCACTGCGGTGGGAATACCATCGTCTCGTTCAGCGTCTTCAGCGATGTGGAGAGCATCCAAATGAATGGCATTGCAAAAACCAGCACCAGTACCAGAAGGCCGATCGTATTCAATCCGCTCAGAATAGCGGATATCGCTCGTCTGATCGTCACTTCACGGCTACGTATATGGCTCAACTGGCTGCTTGGAGCAGCAGTCCCGATAGATGGGCCGCTGATCGTATTGTCTACGGCTTTCAAGAGCTTCACCTCTTCTTAACGATAATGAACGCGCTTCGACAACAGTTTGAAATAAATAATCGTAAGGACCCCGATGATGACCAGCAGGATGACGCCAGCTGCAGACGCATAGCCGATCTTGAAGAACCGGAACCCGTTCTCGTAGATGTAATAGACTAGCGTATTGGTAGAGTTGATCGGGCCGCCCTGCGTCATAATGGCGATGGTCTCGAACACTTGGAACGAACCGATCATGTTAATGATCACCAGGAAGAATATCGATGGCGACAGCATCGGCAAGATCAGCTTCCTGAAGGTCGTCCACGGCTTGGAACGATCCAGGGAGGCCGCTTCATAGATATCCGGCGGAATGCTCTGCAACCCCGCGATGAATACCAATGCGTTATAGCCGAGTCCCTTCCATACCGCTACGATGACCAGTGAGACGAGCGATGTGCTCGGATGGGACAACCACGCCAGCTTGCCGAAACCCACTAGCCCGATCACCCAGTTCAGCAGTCCATATTCGGGGTCCATCAGCCAGCTCCACAGCAGTGATATCGACACGAGCGATATGATGTGCGGACTGAAAATCGCGCCTTGGACGAAGCCGTGGAAGAAGCTTTTGCGATTCAGCCACAGGGCGAGCAGCAGCGCAATTCCGGTCGTCAACGTTACCGTCAGCAGCGTATAGATCGTCGTGTTCGTAAGCACCTGCCGGAAATCCGGCTCCGACAGCAGGTCTTTGAAATTTTGAAGACCAACGAAGGTTTTGGTCGGGCTGACAAAATTCCAATCGAACATGCTCAAGTACATCATGTAGAAGATCGGATAGATGAAGAACAAGGAAAATATGATAATCGCCGGAGCGACCATGCTATACGGACGCAGTCTTTCCCATACGCTCATATCATCTTCCTCCAGCCGTCGCCAAACGTTTGGAGCTTGCCTCCACGCCGCGCAGCCTTTCTCCGTTCAGGCCGAAATAATAGAGCTGCTCATACGGAATCGTGACCTTCACATGTGCAGCGGTCTCAAGCGGCGCAAGGAAGGTTTTGACGAAGAAGATGCCGCTGCGCGACTGGATTTGATAAATATTTTCCGCCCCAAGACTCTCACGGGTTAGAATCTCGCCTTCAATGACGTACCCTTCAACCGCTTCGGCCGCGCCAATAAGCGCTTGCTCCGGACGGAATCCAACATGGCCTACTGTGGCAGAGGACTGGATCTCCAGCTCGTGGATATCTCGGACATCCATCATGTTCATGGCCGGTGTTCCGATGAATTCCGCGGTGAATTGGTTAGCCGGGTCGTGATAGAGCTTCATTGGCGTATCCGCCTGTTGAATAACTCCTTTGTTCATGACGACGATCTCATCACCCATCGACATGGCTTCCACCTGATCATGCGTAACGTAGACGAACGTCGTGCCAAGACGTTTGTGCAGCTGAATCAGCTCGGTTCTCATCTGGTTGCGCAGCTTCGCGTCCAGATTGGACAAGGGCTCATCGAGGATGAACACCTTCGGCTGCTTCACCATAGCCCGGGCGAGTGCTACCCGTTGGCGTTGTCCGCCGGATAGGTTCTGAGGCTTCTTGTTCAGATGCGGTGCTAATCCGACAATTTCGGAGATATCCATGATCAGCTTCTCGCGCTCGCTCTTGGCAATGCCCCTGTTCTTCAGACCGAATTCAATATTGCCGCGAACGGTCATCGTCGGATATAGCGCATAATTCTGAAAAACCATTGCCACATCCCGCAGCCCCGGCGGCGTATCATTCACGCATTTATCGTCAATCCAGATCTCGCCGCTCGTCAGCTTCTCCAGCCCCGCTACCATGCGCAGCGTCGTGGATTTCCCACAGCCCGAAGGCCCGACAAGAACGGTGAACGATCCATCCTTGATGGTCAGGTTCAAATTTTCGATGACAGTCTCATCCTTGAACTTCTTGCCTATATGCTTCAGCTCGATCTTGGCCATCCGCTACATTCCTCCTTGTGATGGATTCTTGAATCGTACGCATGAGCTGCTCCAGCTCCTCCAGATGATGAAGCCGCAAATCCCAGACCTCTGGGTCACTGCTCGGATACGGAGAGATAAAACACGTTCTGCCGCCCAGCTGCTTCACCGGATGCAGATCGTTCCACGGGTTATCCCCGATCGACAGAATTTCATGTGCCTGATAACCTTGCTCAAGCAGCGCTGTGACGTAAGAATGAAGACCGTAAGGCTTATTGGCGTCGTACACGACATCTTCGAACATATGACGGATCCCCATGTAGCTCGTGAACGCGATGCCGGATTCGTGGTGGGTGTTGGTCATGAGCACTTTTTTCTCCACAGCCGCAAGTTCTTTGATGGCCTGAAACAGGTCAGTGTGGCAGATGAATTGATAGGGTGCTTCTTCGACCATCTCCTTGCGGACCCGATCGAACGCGGCTTTCAAATTGTGCTCGGGAAGCTTATATCTATGGTTGAGCACCGCTGCAATTCCCCATGGGTCACCAATATGAACGAGATACGGCGCCTGAGCGGGCACATGTCCAAATCCATGCGCTTGTTCATTGACCACTTCAATCCCTTCCCAGGTATGGCTTTTTACGAAGCGTTCTCCCTCACGAACCAACCACAAATCATCCAGCCTATGATAGAAATGTCCAAATTGGATCTCATGCTCGCCTGCCCGAATAGCTCTCCCTAAGCTAATAGCCGCCTCGGTTTCTCCTTCATGTGCCGTTCCCTCCAGCAGGTAACGGATATACCGATCCAGGTAGGTGTCTTCTTGGTAGAGCGTCCCGTCCATATCTAAAATAACCACTTTTATCGCAGACAACCAGTTGTCATTGTGCATCGATGCACCAAGCTCCCCTGCTCTTAGGATGACAAGGAGAAGACACTTGCGAGCGCAAGGCTCCTCCTTGGTTTTAACTAGCTATGAAGTGAGTGATGGGATGCAAAATTATTTGCCGAGCAGCTTATTGGCTTTCTCTGCCGCTTGATCAAGCGCTTCCTGCGGGGTAACCTTCGGATCGAGAATGGCTTTCTCGATGGCTTCTCTGATGATCTTCGCCACTTCCGGATACGCGTTCTCCATCGGGCGCGGTCTAGCGTATTGCAATTGATCTACAGCTACTTTGAACTGCGGGAACTCGGTAAAATGCGCCTTCAGCTCATCGCTCTCTACGGCAGACATACGAGTCGGCAAGTAACCGACATGCTTGTGTTGGTAGATTGTATTTTCTTTCGACGTCATCCATTTGAGGAATTCCCAAGCCGCTTGTTTCTCTTCATCGCTGATCTTCGACGTAATGACAAGCTGACAGCCGCCTGTAGGGACGCCATAGCTCTCATTGGAAGGCATGAACGCTGTTTCCATTTCGAAGCCATTGGCTTTGGCAAGCTCCAGACTTCCCGTTACGCCAGCCGTTGAAGCAAATTTGAATGCGGATAACTGATTGGCCCAGTCTTTGTCTGCCGTTGCTCCCGCTTCATCGCCCATCGGGATCTTGATCAGCTTTTCGCTGGACAGCTTCTTCCAGAACTCAACCGGTGCTACGCCTTCAGGCGAATTGAACGTGGCCGTCTTGCCGTCTTCGCTTAGCATTTTGCCGCCGCTTTGAGCAACGAGGCCCTCATAGAACCAGATATCTGCCGGCACGGTCATGCCGAGTTTGCCTTTCTTCTTCAGGACGCGGGAGTATTCTTCCAGCTCATCCCATGTCTTCGGACCGGCAGGGTCGAGTCCGGCGTCTTTGAGCATGGTTACATTTTTATAGAGAATCGGCGTGCTGCGCATGAATGGAAGGCCGTACAGCTTGCCGTCTACGTAGGCATTGCCCATCAGACCCGGGTTGAAATCATCCAGCTTCAGCTGATCCTTGTCACGCTCTGCGTAAGCCGTCAGTTCTTCCAGCATGCCGGAGTGAGCGAATACACCTGTGGATGAGATTTCAAGATCGGTTACAGCAGGCGCGTCTCCGGCTGCGAAGGCCGCTTGCACTTTAGCGTGAAGATCCTCGTAGTTGCCTTGATGCTCGGCCACGACTTCGATTTTATCCTGCGATTCATTGAAGGTCTGAACCATGTGCTGCTTGGCTTCTTCGATCTTCTCGCCGAATGCATACCAATATTTAATGACGATCTTCTCAGATGCATCTGCTTTCGCAGGCTCTGCTGCTCCGGCTGTTGTGTTGCTCGTGTTTGCGCTAGTGTTGTTGTCCGTGTTCGTGTTCGTGTCGCTCGCTCCGCATGCCGACAGCACACCTGTTGTCATCAGCATTGTTGCAAGTGTCACAGTAGTAAGCTTCTTAACCATCGTCCAATCTCCACCTTTTCTCTACCTGATTTTGTCTAATCGGAGGGGTGCAAAAAAGAAACCTTAATCCTGCCGAAGGCTATATGCCCTCAAGCGGATAAGGTTTCTCCAATACTCCAACCGATCGCTATTTACTTTTCATAATGAATGATACAGGTGTTTCGTTAACGCCAGGTTATCCGATTGCAAAGATTATATGGATTTTTATTTTAGCGGGTAAGGAGTGAAGGGGTACTGAGTGAACGGGTGCTGAGTGAAGAGCCTATGCTTTTCCATAGCGCCGGCTTTGACGTCGAGATGGCAGCGGCCCCGTGTCTTAGACATTCCTCTGCCTGCTCCGGTTCGAACAGCAAACCCCCGGTAATGATCGGAAGCGTAGTGAACGCCCTCACCTTGTCGAAAATATCAGGGATCCGTGCAGGCATGACTTCGATAATGTCCGGCTCGCTCTGAAGCAGGCTCTTCGCAATGTTGTCCAAGCCTTCGCTATCGACGAGGAAGAAACGCTGAATGGTGAGCAGCCCCATCTTCTTCGCGGTTTTCACCACATTGGTCTTCGTCGAAATAATGCCCGTCGGCTTGATGACCTTCGCTAGATAATCCAGCCCGTAATTGTCCGTGCTGAGGCCGCCGATCTTCTCCAGATGCAGGAAGACTGGGAGCTGATGTTCCTTGAACAGGTCCACATACCCTTTGATAACACCAATATGCCCGGTTAACAGGAAGACCCCGCTCATTTGGTTGCGTAAGGACAGGGCGGTCTCGATATGCCTCGGGTCCTTAATGGAAGCGATCATTCTGTGCGCGGCTAGGCGTTCCAGAAATAAGGCATGGTTCTGTGCAGCGTTCTTCGTTCTTGTCGTCTCCATTACTGCGGCTGTTCCGCTGTTGCTGTTATTGGAGACAAGGGAATGTTGTATTCACGGTCTGTGTCTAGTCCGCGAGCGTTCGGATTGTGGCCGAAATGTGAGATATGTCTGTGCAGCATTGCTGCATGCTCCATCAAGCCTCCATCGTCTGTGAGATCCGTGGTCGAGATCCGGATTTGCTCTTCCTCCAGCTCCACGATCCGAAAGGCCGGTTGATCCAAAGCTGCGGCCAGCTGCACGAACGTCCAATTGTTCTGCGCTACGATGGAATTTACATGCGTGTGCCCGTTGAAATAGACGCCTGTCCCCTGTTTCCGATTCAGAATACGCCACATGTCGATGCTGGGATGAATGGAGCCTTTGTCCTTCTCCGATCTCGTTGTGGTCTGATAAACGGGATGATGACCGAAGACAAGCAGCGGCTTCGTGCCGGATTTCTCCACACAATATTCCAACCACTGCAGCTGCTCTTCATCCATCCAGCCGCTCCAGTCGGCGGTGTTCATCTCTCTGGCCGTATCCAGAAACACCAGCGTCGCTGCGTCCGTATCGATGGCGTGATAACGCTCCTGCCCCGTTATCTCGAGCACTTGCTCGCGCGTCTGCGAGTAAAGATCATGGTTGCCCAGCACATGAATGAAATTTCGCTTCTCATGCCAAAGCAGATCATACACTTCCAGCAGCTCCGAAGGCGAGCCGAAATTCGTCAGGTCTCCAAGCGATATATGCAAATCGGCATCCGTATTCAGAAATTGCTCCAGCAGCGTCTGATAGAAAGCCGTCCTAGCCTCCGGCAGCCCCGGAATCGTGGTATCGATCTCATGGTAATGCAAGTCTCCTATTAGCAGTAATTTCATAAGTTCTCTCCTCCTGGAAAAATCCAATTTTTGAACTCTCTCCCTTATGGTAAAGAGGGAGTGTTGATTGTCGATTAATTGGAGGAGGTTTTTTTGTAAAGGTTGTGTAGTAGTTTACTGATTTACATAATAAAAGCCTGCGATCTCAGTGAGTTCGCAGGCTTCGTTTTCAGGACTCATCTTCCACTTCATTTAATTGCCGTTGTAATTCTTCCTCTCTGGCATCATCCAAGAGCTTCTGCAGCCGTTCCGAATAAGCCCATTCATAGATTCCGATGGAGGACCATCCGGTCACCTTTTGCCCCCATTTATTGAAGCTAAGCCGCTCCCCCTGGAACTCAACTTCCTTGTAATTGAGTACGGTGGCCTCGGAGTCACTGAAATTCTTTATCGTCAATACGTCTCCCTGCCTTACGATTCCCCACTCGAACAGTTTATCCATTCTGGGCAAGAAGGTTCGGCCTTGTTCAGAAGGCTCAGACCTTTTGACCTTTGAATCAGCCACTTCGACATATAGATCGTCTAATTTCGGAAGCGGCAGCACTTGCTCAACCTGAAGCAAGTATTGTGTGCCAAGCCTGTAGGGGATGAGTTTAAAGCAACTGATTGACACTTGATTGCTTACCAGCCATGCACAAGCGGATAGCGTCTGCGGGTCGAAGTCCGAAGCTACAAGTATAATCCGCTGCTTGCGGTTAAACGTTCGTTCTGCCTTATTTCCGCTTAGAAATTGTTCAATCCTCCGCTTAGCCAGCTCGTTAACCGTTAATTCGGGATTGCCGAACTTGTTCCTATTTCGTTCTATGTAAGGCACGAACAAACGGTCCACCAACTCGTCTACGGTATCCATCTTCGCATAGTTAGCGGCATAGCGGATCGCCTGAAACTCAAATGGCTCCTTCCGGGTTCGAATGTCATCAAGGTCACGCTTGATTTCTATAAGCACCAGATTGCCGTCCTGATCAACGGCGACCAGATCGCAGCGCCCTCTTTCCTTGTTGCGTACCTGCTGGCCGACGACAAGCAGCGTCTGGTCATCAGCCAATAGATCAATATTGTCACGTATGAAATCCTCAATATGCTCCTCTTTTAATCCCAGCTCGCGAAAAGTCACTTGTTCCAATTCCGTATCTGTCTTCTTCAAACCGTTATCTACTTGGATCGAGATAAGCATAGCTGGCCTCCGACTAAGCGAGTAATTGGGTGAGTTTGGTACTTAAAGAAGAGTGCGTTTCGTAAAGCGATGTAACGCCGTTATCCGTATAAGCTAGCTCAAGATCTACTTCACGGTTGATCGTGTCCACGATTTCAGCCAATGCTTCCACCATGCTATTGTATGACTCGATATAGAAAGCCCCTTCGTCCACTCCAGATACATCCTCCGCGTCCTTCCAGTAATCCGATCCGAGGCGGATCAGCTGCACATTGCCAGTGAGAGGCGTCTCCAGAACCGAGAACACGACTACTCTGTCCACACCTTTCAATACGAAACGCTCCTGGCATCGCACCGCAATCAGTTTCTCGAAGTCTTCATCCCATATATAATCTTCGACAAATTCAGGGATAGCTTCTTGCGCCTGCTCGAGCAGACCGAATAGTTCATTCAGTTCGTACATCATTTTTGTCATCTTCACGTTCACGGCCATGATCAAAGTTCCTCCCACGGGTTTTAATTTATCGGATGACTGAACTGGCTTTTCCTTGCTCGTTTTCAGTTCCTTTATTTGTGATTCGCACCGTTTCAACTCTTCGTCTATTTGCACAATGGCTAGTTCCCGCTTCTCAGGATTGTGAAAAAGTCCATTTGCATTGAGCTTGATTCCCTCTTTCAGAAGTTCGCACATCTCATGAAGATCTTTCATCAACTTGGTGCCACGTGACAGCTCAAGTAGTTCCTTATGCATCATCCGGTTTACTCTCGAATAAAACGGGAGCTGCTTCGTGCTCTCATCTGCTGCTTCCTCTTCTGATTGCAACTCTTCCAGATCGTCAATTGATTCCTCATCCAGCCGGGGTGAATAAAGCCGCAATTTCTTCCGCTCTGCAGGCGTCTTATGATTCATGATTACCTCTAGAAGTAATTCACATAGGCTCGTACAATTATCAGCCTTGTCTCGCTCCGTTTTCTGATCACTTGCACCTGCTGTTGCATCCTTCATTATTTGCACAATTCGTTTGAACGGCTTGTCATGTACGTTCATCTCCACTACCCTTTCTTTATGCCTTATATTGGAAGTTTATTCTGCTGATCGTACCATGATTTTCCTCCCTCTACAATTGCTCCTCCCCTTGTTTTCATGAGCTGCTTATTCAAGGTACCGCATCTTTACCGGAATCGATTTGCAGTTTTGCAGTTTTGAAAATAGTTTTTTTCTGCAAAAAACCGGGTCGAATGATGGGCTACAATCTATTTGTACAAACGATAACCCGACAAGGAGCGAAACAAACATGAAAACATCCGTTAAAGAGTACATCCCCGCGCTGGAGCGTTACGTATTTCAAAATCACAAACTGCACCATATCGAAGGTTCCCTCTATACTTGCAACCATCTAACCATAGAGATCCATGCGTCAGAGCCTGCTTCCAAGGACTATTTCTTCGGAACCCGCCTGCACCCTTCTGCAGACATGTGCCTGTTCGTTTGCGGCCATGAATCGGTCGTGTTCTGTCTGGAACCGGAGTTTCTGCGGCAACTGCCACTTTCCAAGCGCAAGAGCGGCGATTACAGCGTCTTCACCTTGACCGCAGAGGATCCAATGAATGGAGAAGCGCGGCTGTACTATAAGAAGGACGGCAAAGAAGTGTACCCGATCGATATTACGGAGTGGGGCGTGCCTCTGTATGAACCGATCAAAATGGGGGCTTAGATTGGGGAACTGCCAACATATTTAGTCATGGAACAACGAAAAAACCACTTCATATCGAAGTGGTTTTCTGCTTTCCTTTATTATTGTGCGAAAAATTGTTCAGCCTTAGCACGATGCTCTTTTGTTATGAAAGCACTAATTGTTTTGTAAGCGATAAATATCGCTGTCCCATCATCCGCAAATCCTGCAATTGGAATAAAGTCAGGAATAACGTCGATCGGAAGAATAAAGTAGGCTAATGCGCTAATCGCTGTCACTTTGGCAGCAGTCGGTGTAGCCGAGTCCATTGCGCAATAGTACATCGAAACAACCTCATTGGAAAAAGGTACTTTTGCCGCATACTTTTTGACTTTTGACCAGAAGCCCTTATTTACATACTTTACTTGCTGATCATGATCACCGATTTTGGAGGTCCACATGCTTGTATCGACTTCTTCGTTAGCAATACTCGAAGGGGCTGTTTCTACCGCGGCAGCAATTTCATCCTCTGAAAATGCGGCCGGAATCACGTCAGCGTCAACCAACTTATCCTTGCAAGCTCCACATAGAGTGGATTTGATTTTTAGTGCTTCCACATTGTTTTTCTGTCCACAATTCGAGCATTCGACGATCATTAGCATGTTTATTCCTCCTTATTTTAAATATTTATAATAATTACCACTATTGGGTTTGGTTCAATCTCTCTGTAATCCTCAATACACGATTAGCCAAATCTACCTGCTCATGATCGAGTTCAACCTTAACCTGGCCCTTACGCCTTTGTTCACGCCACAGTGAGATTTCTTCTTCCGTATCTAGCTTCAACTCCGCGATTTCAACCGCACGATCAAAGACATACTTTGATGTATATAGAAGCGTGTAAATCCCACGTCCCCCAGAAATAATGGGAGCCGCTCGCTTAATCCACTCTTCTACCGTGAACTTCACATAGAGTTTCTCCTCGGTTCCCGCTCTAGCAGGAAACTCGGTAATCTCGCGACGCTTCAAAACTCTCCAATCCTTGACTCTCCCAGACCAATGAATGCCTGACTCTCTTCCACGAGATTCGAACATCTTAACGGATTGATATAGAGCTACATATTCCAGTTGCGTGAGCATTCTATGGTCGGTGATATTTTCGAGTGGCACATAATAGAAACCATGCTTAAGCACATCGTCTAGCTGCTCGACGCCTCGAAGGGAGCCCACAAGCACATTACGTCCACCTAGCTTGTTTTTATAATAATCCTTTGTTCCCTTTGGACGTGTAGATCGCTCATACGCCTTCTCCGGACTATCCATAATAATCTCATCCAGGAAAGCTTCCATAAGCTTCGTAGCATTTGGCAAGAATGGGAATGCCCCAACATTTACGAGCTGAATACTCTTATAGAATCGATGATCTTGAAACTGTTCTTCATTCTGATAAGGAAAAAGCACATAAGCTCCAAACATGCTGCGCTCGAGTTCATTTTCCTGGAGATCTTTGTAAACAATCGCATCTCTATATCGATGCATCGTATTAATATCTGATTCCACTGGTCCTGGTGTCTTGTAATCTCTCTTATAGGGGGTGCCCTCGTACGCAGGATCTAGCCGATATTTGGCATCGAAAATGTACTTGTACACGGTCTTAGAATCATTCTTCTTCAGTGTCAGAACATTATCGGGACGTTGAGAAATGGTCGGTGTCTGCTCTCCTTGTGGCAAAGTATTGTAATACAGCGTGAACACTTCACCGTTCTTCGGATTGCGATAGAGCATCTTAGCCTTCTGCGTTTTATCAAGTGTAACGAATACGCCAGCCCGATTCACCTTAATAATATCTTGCTTTAGCAGCTCATATTTACGGCTCAGCAGGTCATGGATCTTCAGAAAACACCAACATTCATAAAGCTGTGCCAGGTCCTTCATCGATAGATGGAATAAATCACTCTGGATCGATAAGCCTTTCATTAACATGAGATAGTTCCGATAAACCTCACGATATCCTGGGGCCATTTGGAGTACTAGCGAAATCGAGAGTTGCCGCATATCGTTCACCTGTAAAAAATCCAACCCAAGCAGTCTTTGCAAGTGCGATTGCATATCAGTAAGCTGCCGTGATAATAGCGGATCTTTGAGTCTTCCTTTATCAGATATGCGTAACTTCAAATCCTTTAACTTCTGAGCAATGCGCAGAAGTACCCAACGGACGAATCGATTCTCATTCGTGTCGTAATCCACATACCGCTTTGTCTCCATGGCGTGGCTGGGATAATAGCGTTTTCCATTGATGGACACGATCCCCAGCTTATCGTCCTGTTTCAACAAATGAGGATGCTTGGCGAGAAACGCAATGTTCTTCTTACCTGGCTTCCTCACTCGACCGGACTCTACGATTCGATTCTCCGTTTGATGCTTGGTATGCGGTGCACTTTGTATTCTCTCTACGGCTTGAACCAACTGTCCAAACACATGCTTCAGTATCGAGAAAAACTCCGTCAAACTCTGATTTCTAGTTTCCTTCAGACCGGTTAAATGATAAGTTTTGCGCAAGAAATCGAACGAAAGATTATAGATCTGTTGATTCACATCGTTCAAAATCATCTGGTAGTCGCGTTTATAATCCATTTTCACCGGAAAAATCTCAAGCTGCAGCCCCAAAATGACCTGTCCATGTAGCCGAAGCTCCAGATCGGTTAAGCCCACTTCGTTCTGAAAGTTTAATACGCCCGAAAGGATCTGCCCTCTACCCAGCGGTTTAACTGCTTGTCGAATATTCAAATTCTCATGGTAGAAGCTAAGGGGCACATCCCCTTTCTTCTCAATTACGAGCTCATAAGGCTGCGTTTCGAAGAAGAGAGGATACGATGCTCCACCGGGTTGCCATTCAATTAGCTCCCGCTTCTCGGGATTGAACATAAGTATCTTCTCTATCTCCAAAGACGAAGATGGTGATGTTAGATGGAAATGAGCTGGAATGAGTTGATTGTCATCCGTTCTATGAAGCTGAAGCGAATCCACTGTGGGGTGAAACGGCTTACCGTGCAGATACAGAATAAATAGATTCGTCTCAATGCGAAGTAGCTCAGTACTTAAATTAGGAGAGCCAATAGGAGGTGAATCCATCTTCCTCTAACCTCCGCAGCATGAAAGCCAGTTTACGAGCACTAAGTGGATACTTAGCCTCAGCTTCTTGTTCTTTTGCTCTCTTACCGGAATATAGCTCCGATGCATCATCCATTAAATCTTGGATAGGTAATGACTTTCCTAGTGCTTCCTGTAGGAGTTGGAGCAACACTCGTTTTACAGATGAGCTGCTTCCTTGTACACGCGGTAAAAGCTTTTGTAATAGCTGCAGATCGAAAGCTTTATCCTCGCTCATTAATTCAAACTGCTTATTGTAGATCATATAGAAACAGACGGCATCCCTGATACGGAAACCTACGTGAGAATGAACTAGTTCTAAAATTTCGTTTATCTTAACTAACTTCGTCGTAACCTTCTTTACAAGCTCTTCGTTGCGATCATAGGCATCAATTAATTGTAGATACTCGCTTCGTAAGAATGAATTGAACACTCGATCTGGTTTGATTTGATTGCTGAAACCACTAGGGAACTGCTCTAGATTGATATAATTGAACTCAATTGTGTTGGCACGATCTAGCACCTTTTTGCTAAAAGGATGTGTCGTCTCATCCATGTTCACCGTTCCGATGATATACACGTTATCTGGGAGCTCAAGACCGCCGTAGATGGGTTGATCCTCAGTAATCAAACTGTCCTTCTGAATAAGCGGCACTGTGACGATTCTATCGTTTTTCCACTCTTGCGTCTCAATAACGCTGAGCAAGTCACTAAAATAATGCTCAACTCGCGCCAAGTTCATCTCATCCAAGCACACAAAATAAGGCTTGTTTCGATTGCTATCTTTAGAAGCTTCAACCAACACTTCAGCCAATAAGCCTGGTCGGAAAGCACCGGTTAAATCCTTATAACCAAGCAGGTCGGAAGGGTCGCTCCAATCTGGGCGGACCGGGATAAGGTTGAATTGCTTGTTCGCACTTGTTGCACCTAGCGCCTCAGCAAATAACTTCACTAGTTTGGTCTTCCCCGTTCCGGAAACACCAGCAAGTATGACGAAAGGTTTGGTCTTAAGCGATAAGTAGAAGTTCTCAATAAGGTCTTCAGGGAAGTGGAAGCCTTTACTCTCAATATAGGAGCTTATGTAATTAACACGCTCCACTACCGTTAACGTATCTATTGGTTCCACCTCCACCTCAGTTATAAACCGATACTCATCTTTAGACTTGTGAACATATCCAAGCTCTTCTAACCAATTCAACATAAATCGAGAACGATTCACTTGAGTCACTTCGCCCCACTCGTTCTCCATGTTCATGGCGGAGATGAATAAGGATTTGAACTGTTCTAACTTAAATGTGTCGAGTTCCTCAGCAGTTGCAACTCCAAGATTGATACACTTTGTTAGTCGGCTTGCCTGCTCCTCGTTCTCCGAGCTCGACAAGATTGCTCTGACCAGCTGTACTTGTACTGAATTTAGTGACCATATCGTTTGATCAAAGGCTTGATAATACTCTAAGCCCTGAGCGGTGAGAGCGTACTGGCCGTCTTCTATTGCTAACAAACCAAGTTCTTGGAAGGCACGTCCGATGTGCTGGACTCTTTCCTTCGGATTCTTAACCTCATCTCCCGATTTCAGCACCGTTGCTTGATTCACAACTAGTTCATCAAGAGGCACATATCTAGTGTTGTTCTGACCTAGATAATGAATAATACCTTGACCTAAATAGAGATGCGCAATCGTAAAAGTGAAGACTGGCTTCTCTACTTGTGGCTGTTCCTGAAGAACCTTATCCGCATATAGCTTGTAATTATTAACGACATTTTCTAGGTCGGCTAGTAGCTGCGCATCATCAGGAACATGATTACGGCCGTAGCGGATTGACGCGATGATTGCAGCTTGGTAGTCATCTCCTGTACCAGGTACAATATCGTCTTTTTGCATATTTTTAAGAGGCAGATAGCTTCTTATCTCCCCGGATTTTTGCTTGAAATATAGATTAGCCCCTTTTTTCTTATAAAGCCTCTGCGGCTCCGTTACCCCATGTGCAAGCGTAAGATACACAGCACTCATATCTTCAGCGAATAAATAGACAATATATTCTCCACTCTGAATAGATATATTCAGACGCTTGTCTAGAATCGCAATCCAAGGGATACCAACCCAATTCCCTTGACCAATAGAACCTTGTACTTTGTAATTTGGACCAATAAAATCCTGCGAAAGTAAATATTCAGGAATCGTCTTCCTCATCAATGCACCTACAGGATGACTGCCGAATCCTTGCGTCTTGTACTCTAAATAATGATTTAAGATCTGGTCAAATGAATCCTTAATGGAGAACGTCGACGCTGCTTTTAACACGCTATTGTACTCTGCTAACTCGGAATGTGCATATTCCCTCAACTCAGAGAGAGTTTGCTCATTCAACTGTGTCCAAATATGCGACTTAAAGCTAATCGCCTCAGAATTCACTTCTAAGACAGACTTTAGAGCATCGATTGGTGTCAGTAACAACGATTTTGTCTGAGACAAGGTAAAGGAATCCCAACTCTCATTTACTTTCTGGGGTGGGGAGTCAACAACGCTTCCCTCATTTATAGCATTACGATAATACGACAAAAACCGCTCAGCAACAGAGTTGAGCGGTAGGAATTGAAGCTTGGTTTGTTGGTACTCATCTAGAATGGACAAGAATAATACCATTTTATAAGATTTTTGCTTTACTCGAAATATGGAAGCCAGCTCTACTGGAAGTGTCATATCGTTTCGCTCCAAACTTTAATCGACTAGAGTTCAGATTAAGATTCGATATGATAGTGCTAAAGTCCTTCTGGAGGGGTTAGTTGTTAATTGCTATCCTGTCCATTAGGTACCTGTGTAATGATTCGTCTCTGCAATATACAAAACAGCCCCTCATCCCTCTCGACATGAGGATTTAATAAATATTTTTCACTAAACGATTTAGCTGTTCTGGGTTATCTTTGTTCGTTCTCTGCTTTATAGATTAATAACTCAGTAAATCGAATAAACCATAACAAAAAAATCCGTAACCACTCGAATTGTGCTTTTGACTAACCTTCTCATAATCGTTTTGATTATCCATTTTCCCTCAACTTTTCTCTAGACTGCGTTTATTCTGTTAAAGTTAAACTCCAATACTTTAAATAAGGCAACCACGCTTTAATAAGAATCCATTTCCATTACTTCTTTATAATTAATAATACTCATAAAGAATTTTTTTTAATTTTGGCAATTCACTTTTAACTTGCAATGAGATTTTATCGTGACTCATCACTATTATTGGTTCTAATTCCCTAGAGACGGATATGATTAAATCATGCTCTACAATATCCTCAATCTTTGATTTTTGAGCTATCCCTTCCCCGACAATTTTCTTCCATATCTCTTGAATTTGATTAATGTCGTATTGAGAATTAGTGGTCACACCAAATTTCCTTATATCGATTTCTTGAAGCAAGCGACTTTCAATTTGCTCTCGTTGTGTTTCAATGATTAAGTCTTTTGTCGCCTCCTTAATTTGATGCTTCAAGGTCTCAGCTAACATATTGTTATTAAAACGAATTCGGATAAGCGGAATACCACTCATTTTAAAGATATAATTTTTCCATTCGTCACGATTTATTGCAGCCTTATTATCGTGATAAACACTATCTTTTTCAAAAGCAAGTACTGGCGTGTATGTTGAGGTGCTAATTATGGCAAAATCAACATGCGCCATGAATAAGTAATTCATCTGGTCGCCCGAAACGAGCTCTTTTAATTTGTCCACATCAATAATGGTTTTCAAACTAATATTTGGAAAGATGAAATGTTGTGGGAACAATTCAATTAAAACCTTGTACAAATTAATTTCTGATTCATGATAAAAAATAGGTCGATACAAGATTGAATTGTCCACTTTGATAATTTGCCGTTCAAGTTTCGGATCCACGTAATCAGCAATAAGATTTTGAATAATTGGTTCAATCATGAATTTCCCATTACCTTGCTCTTGGATTACTTCGTGTTTTATGAGTTCAGATAAATTACGCCTTACATTCGGTTCACTTTGCTTACTGGCTTGAACAATATCTTCAACTGTTAAGTTTAGTGATGACAATTTATGTATGATAATGAGAATACTTCTTTGATACTTGTTTAGTTTGTTGAAGTAGGTATCTTTGAGTAACTTTGGGCGCTCCTTTTGTTTCTTAAGTATGTCATTAATTCGCTTCACGTTATTGTTAATCGTTTTTTCTTTCGGGCTGAGTTCAAGTGCTTTAGAATAATAATCCAATGCTTTTGCATAATCATTTCTGTAATCCTCATATATTACACCGAGATTATTATAGACCGAACTTGAACTAACATTGTTCTCAACTGCTTCTTCATATACTTTTTGCGCCTGCTCAGAATTTCCTTGCTCTTTTAACGAGTATGCAATTTCAAACCAGATTCTCTTCGATTCAATAATCCCTTTCAGATAAAAATTCGCAAGAATATCATATTGCTTGTTTTCAAATAAAAAGTCCACCGCTGATAAATGAAACCCCATGATCTGTTTAACCTGATCTAGAGATAATGTCAGAATATTATTGCAAGCATTTGTAACTAATTTCAATTTCTTTTTGTCTTCATTATGTGAAATCACATCAAAATAATCTTTCAATAGAGTAAAATTTGATGTACTTAAAGACCACTTATAAACTCTATTTTCTAATTTTATTAATGAATTAATCTGATTTGCCGAAAGGTCGATATCCGAGAAAGATAACTCTTGACCTATTTCCAATTGGATATTTATTAAAAAATGATATAGATCAAAAACTTCACTTGGAATATCAGTTTCATTTGATATTGCCCTCAGCTTTTCAACATACAACAGGTATTTCGAACGACCTTCGAGTTCAAAGTATTGAACGTTATCGTAAAGTAACTTAAGACAACTATGAACATGTCTTTGAAAGGATATTCCCGTTTCGCCTTTCTCCTTCATGACTCCTATGACATCTACATATATTTCATAAAAATTTACATTACGCGGCAAATGGTTTGGCTCTGAATCTGATGGAAAAACCAAAATATGTACTATCTTCTCTGGACAAATCAGTGTCCAGAGCCTTAATAAAGAATCGGATATTGTTGAAGTATTCTTATATTCAAGAAATACTTGAAGTGCAATAAAAAATAAATTGGATGAGTAATCAAATCCATTTTCGGTCTGTGAACGCTCATCTTCAATATATAATTGTATCTCTCTTGCAACAAACTTTTGAAACATCTCAAAAGCCCGATGATATTGTTCCCCAACTACTAATGCACCTTGAACGTAATAGACCAACAAGTAGTCCCAATAATACTGTTCATCTATGAATTCAGGCTTAGTAAATATTGCTTTGTGATTTTCAAGTACATAATCGATTCTTGGTTCCATATTATCATTCAGATAGAATTCATCAATATAAGTTTCAAAATCATCACTATTCCCAAAATCTCTATAATTCTTTTCAGGTTTAAGTATTTGAATAAGCTCTTGAGGTGATTCAGCATTAAACATCTATGACCCTCCTGTTTCCATATTTTAAAAGACGCTGACCTATTGGTATGGTCAGCGACTTAATCATGTTTTTGATCAAGGTCTATTTTACAATCACGGCAGAGATTAAATGTTCACTCTAAAATCTTGTGTATAGTCATGACGACTGTCTAAGCCGTTTCTCTTCAATATCTTCCAGACAGCCTGAGAAGCACTTCTATACAAGTGGGTAGCTCTAAACATATTTGATGTTGAACTATATGATCTATTAAGTCTTAACTCAATTAATAATGAATAGATTTCATTCACTACTTCTTTAATGATTCCTGAATCCAATTTATAAGAACCTTTTAAATCACAGTCAATTGTTATGATTGAACGAGTTGAGTACACAAATACAGGAAATAGATTTTTTAAAGAGAAACTAAAATGTTCTTTTATGGCTTTGTTAATTTCATCCTCGCCTAATTGATTACCTTCGTCATCAATATAGATTTTTTGATAGTATTGCCTGTTTCCTTTAATATTTATTCTCCACTCATTTTCCAAATAACTCTCAGAAAGTTTTTTCTGAATTTCCGTTATAACAAGATCAACTTCATTTCTTATTTCAACAATATCTGGAATAAGAGTCGAAAGGATAGTAAATACACTTAAAACTTTATGATAATCTTGGTGCTTATCATTTGTTAATATCCCAAAAAAGCGCTTGAAAAAATTGTAGACTCTATCTTTGTGATTACCATAACTCGCAATAAACGCGTCTACATCTTGTTGTTCATTATTCATTACTAAAGTAGTGGGAAGAATTGCACGGAACATTTCTAGTACGTGTATAATTTTATACTTATTTTTAGCTTCAAATCGATCATAAAATAAGTGAACAAATTCCACTTTATATAATGAGTTCGGATTATGATTTACACATAAAAACATTTTTTCTAATATATCATTATATTTAGTGCCGAATTGATCGCCAGCTTTTACATTTTGAGTGTCATTATTGGCTTCAGCAATGCTCATACCAAGATCGGTTAAGTATTCGTCTTCATTATCTAACTCGTTTTTGTTATTAGATGAAGGTGGTATTTTGTCTATTAATATTATTCTTACACTCAATGGCAACATTAATATTTCATCAAATGTAATTTCATTAAATTTTTCAAGTGAAATTTTATTTTCAGACTTTTGAATCCAATTCACTACACTATTCACACTATCGATAGTAATAGAACTCAGTTGCTCAACAGCATCTGTTGGAAACACTTCTTTAATAAATTCGTACCAAGTATCAGATTTACCTATTTTTTTATGTACTTCAGAACGTGATCTCTTAGTTTGGTAAGCTTTCAATAAAGCTAAAATTCTAAGAATTGTAACTGTTTGAAGTCCATTCACCAGACATGCATCTTCAAATTCTATATTTCCATCACTATCATATTCAACACCAATTGCTGTAAGCGTAATCCCTTGATTATGAGCAGTAAAATTTATGTTGAAGTTATCCAATAAATGTTTAAGTATTTTTTGATTTGTCGAACTTTTCATGCCCTGAAACTCTCTTGGATTAGATCCTGCTGCACTTTCCTTGTATGAGACAGTCAGCAAGTACATTAGAAAGGTAGTCGATTGAATAAATGCATTATTTTCAATTAATTTTAAAGACCCCATCTGTACTTTGGATAAATCATGTTGAACTTCTGGACTGGCAATAATCATTCTCCCACCCCTAATCGGAATTTTATAAAGTAATATGGATTCGAGACAAACTGTACAAATTCATTACCATGAATGATTTGACAATCGACTTTGCTGAATCTACAAAGTTGAGTATCAATAGGCTGTCCAATCAACGGTGCTACCAATAGAAATATTACTTTTCTATTTTCAGTACGATAAGTATCTGCCACTTCACTAAGTATCATTTCACCGAAAAATGCTTTGGTTTGTTTCAACCTAAGTGGCTGTCTCCACCACTTAAGCTGACCAATATATGTTATATCATCGCTTAGTATTGTAAAGTCCACACCATCATCTGATGCATTGGAGTGATTTGTTGTTGTGAGGTTCTCTATCCTTGAACGCCTCAACTTCTGGACGAAAAAACTTTCTTCATCTAGTCCAGATATTAGTCTTTCATTTTCCAATTCTATGATTCTTTTTTGTACAAAAAGAGGAAATTTCAACAAATTTATTCCATACAATTCTATTACTTTGGACATTCGCGTCCCTCCAATTATCCAAAAGAACCCTTTGTTTGGATAATAACACCCAAGGAATTTATTGTCAATATATTAATATATTACTTTTTTTAGGAATTATTAAGTGACTTTGTTACATTATAGCGAATTAAGTCGAATTGCATAGCTATCCATCAGTTCTCTTAGAATCCTTCCATGGGAGTAATATTTTTTGGTTGTATAATCAATATTACGTAATATGTAAAAAGCCATCGCTCAATCAATGAGCAATGGCTTTTTTTGATTTTTAATTATAGCCTTAAGTTCCTGAATTGAATACGTAACAGGCTTTCGTTATGAAGCATAGCATGGCAGTTAAGGCATCCTGCGCCTTTTGAACACTTAGATAAAACCACAGTTTTATGTAACCAAGGCACATTCATTGGCTTACGTCAATATGCCAACGCAAATGTGCCTATTTTTCATCGACTTTCTGTGATAGTTTTGTTATAACCTTAACGTGAGCATCAGCGACCCCCTGAAGAAGCCAACAATATCATTGCACCTTGGATTTCATTCAGGTACACCATCGATCAACAACCTATCAAGCGAAATGCAAGGAAAGTTACGAGCTTAACTTCAATGCATGTGCATTAACTTTTTCACTAGGCACTGGGTTGGGGCAAAGCAAAGGACACTTTCTATAGCCACCTTCAATCGAGCTTACGAAAAAAAAAAGAAGCAGGACTTACCCCGCTCCGTTGCCGTAACGCCAATACACCTCAACTTTTGTCTTTCCTGACCAACAATGAGCAACACTCAACATGCACCGTATGCGGGCAAACACCGCACTATTTACCCTTCTGTTATAGTACCATAACTTCGCAAATAACCAAGGAATGTAGACACGGTTTATGCTACGTCATCTTGATTCATAATGGTTTAACATCGTGTTTCACATCAAATTCACATCATTACCATCATCGAGGAATGAACGACTTGCCACTTTACTAATGTTGTAATTTCAGGTATCCCAGGTTCAATTGTGCTCGACCGCGGCTATCGCGAACGGAGTTCAGCCCCTCTTCCACCGTGATGGCATGAAAGACCGGGCTTCCCTAAAATAACTCAATCTGCTTCAATTCGCCAATGCGGTCGAGTGACTCCGGTGAATGGTCGCGGAAATAGGCCTGCTGAATCTTCTGCGTTGAATCGATGATTTGCTTGCCTGAGTCGCCAGCGACAGACCGCAGGCGGCAACTGTACACAACTGGGAAATAATCCTGCAGAAATTTCCCTTCCACATGCGCGGTTAGTGCGATAATCTGAAACCCTAGCTGCTCTGCGATGTAGAACACTGGGCCTAACACGTGGTCGCTTGACGCTTTGCCAAAAGGATTATCCATGATGACTGTACGGTGACGCTTCATCTGGCTATGGATATGCTGTCGCTTCTCTGCCACATAGTTGAGAATACCGAGGAACAACGTCATATTCTTGCTCCATTTCTCGCCGCCGGACCAGCGGTTTGATTCCTCCCACGAATACGTTGCACCCGTCACCTGCTGATCATTAGTTACCTTGCGGCAGCTAATCCGTATCGCTCCCTGCTGGAATACTTTCTGCAGAAGCTGCTTTGCGTCGAGCCATTTGTCCAAATCCCTGCGAACCGTTGATGTCTGCTCCTCTCCCTGCTCGCCCTTATATTTGGCGCTGTCCAGCTGCGAGATGATCCACTCGATATGTGTGCGGATACGCTCTTTGCCTTCCTGTTCATCCCATTCCGGAATGTGAAACACATATATTTCTTTATTTCCAGTCTCCGTGCGTACCCTTGTTTTCTTCGGCAAGTCTCTTAGCTCCTGTGTAATCTGTTTCAAATGTGCCTGAATATGCGCAATATACTGCTGGAGCTTCTGATCCTCAGTCTGCAAACGTAGCTCCGCGATATGGTTCGCCTTTAGGATGCTTGTCTCCATCATCGTTTCGAATTCAATCAACTCCGCATAGCTCTCCTTGACATCGACGCCGCGCTCAGCCATCTCTCTCAGCTTCACATCCTGCACCTGCTTGCCGCAAAAGTCTTTAAATCGTTGTCTATTGGTCGCAACCCGCTTCCGTTCCTCTGTAATCAAGTTCAGCTGACGCTCTAATCGCTCAATTGCATCACGACTCCGCGACTCGAGTTGATATGACAGCTTGCTGGCCGACTCGAAGCTTAATTCCAACAAGTCGAGATTAGGATCATCCAACTTATGCACCCTAACATAGCTATTCCAAAGCTGTAGGACGACGTGAATTTCCTGCAAACCGCTCTCTGCAGAATGGAGAAGCCGATCCAGCTCCTTCCTCTCCTCCTCTAACGTCCTACGTTCTTGTTCTTGCTCCACCTGCACACGACTGAGCGTTTCTTGAAAAACCAGCGGTTGCTCCGAGTCGAACGCTTCCGCATACTGCCGGACAAGTGTCGCAACTTCCGTTTGTTGCTTAAGAAGCGCCCGTTCTTGATCAGACAATTCCTTGCTCACTTTATCAAGTCGCTGCTCCAGCTCACGGACTTCTATCAGTACTTTCTTCAAGCGCGACTCCACATGCACAGGTAGCTCAAGCTCTGTCAACAAATCCATATGCTCATCTTGCAGACGATTCATCTCACGAACTGATGCATCTCGCCTCTCTTCCTGGTGACGTAGATCCAACTCTAGCTCAGAGCGTTCCTTCATAATACGATGCCGTTGCCGATCCAAATCCTTGCGTTCTTCCCGCAATCGACTGATAGACTCGTCCGTCACCAGCGGCACACAACCGCTGACTTCCGCATATATGTCGTCCTCCTGCTGACGCTGCAGCTTGCCAAGCACATCGCTGAGCTCGATTCGCCGCTGATTGAGCTCCCGCTCCAGCTCCTCCAGTCTGCGCTCCCAGCTCACGACTGCTCGTTTTGCCCGAAGCATGCTCTCGTGAACGGGCTGCAGCTCCCGTGTAAGCATCGTAAGCTGTTTCTCCAGCCTCACATACAGATACCCCTGCTCCAGCCGGTTCTCGACATGCTGCTGCTGTTGGGCATTTAGCCTAAAAGCAGCATGAAGCTCGTCCTTATGACGATCTAACTGATAAAGCTCCTTATTCATGTAGCTGATCCGCTCTGCTAGACGAAGCTGCCGATCAGACAGCAGCGCAAGCTTCCGTTCCAACTCCTGTACACTTGCCAAAGGATACACAGTAAAAAATGACAACAGCAGTTTCTGAGCATCCCGCCACCTATCGATCTCCCTTTCCTTCTCTTTCCGCTTCTGTGCAGCCTCCTCGGCAGCTCCCCCAGCTGTTCGCTTCCATTCAGCAAATTGTCCTGCATCCTGCAGTGGTTGCCAATGGGCAGGTTCAACCCACTGCTCCCTCGTTTCCGCTGTGCGCTGCTGCACCACCAACTCTGAATCGCCTCGACTCGCCAGCTCCCTCGCCTCGTACGTCGATAAGACGCGAATTGGATATTGTAACTGATCCGCTGCATCTGCCAGCTTTCGCTGTAAGAGTGGCTTCTCCTGAACTGTCGTCACCAGCGACACAGCCCATAGTTCATGGGCACCCGACCGAGCTGTATTCGCCGCATACTGCACGCCGATTTCCAGCATGGAGAACTGATTACTCCACTGTTGGACAAGCTTCGCCGCTTGCGGATCAGCGAAAAACACCTGCTGTTCGTCATAATCATCCACATAACGGAAAGCAATCCGCTCCTTATACAGAAGCTGCAGCTTCTGCTGCAATCGGCGCTCGATTTCCTCCTCTACCTGCTCTACAAGAGAGCTCATCTTCTCATGAACAGAACCTAGACGCTCCCATGACGGGCGAAGAAGCGACAACTGCGTCCTCACCTGTTGATGCTCCAGTTCATAACGCTCCTGTTGTCCTAGTAGGGTCGTGAGCTCCGCTTTCATGTTTAATTGATCGTCAGCCGCTTCCTTCCATTGCCGCTGCAGCTCTCCCTTCTTCCGCTCAACTTCTTGCAACTTCCGCTGGTACTCCAAGCACTCTTCCTCCAGCTGTCGTTGTTCCTCTAGCCACAGAGGCAGCTCATCTTCTACGGATTGCGACTGAAAATTGCTTAGAATACGCCGAGCAATGTCGTCCTTCTGCTCTTGTTTTTCCTGCTGCTGCCCCTCGATGCTAGCGATCTTCACCAACAACTGCTCGTGCTCCTTAGCAGCCGCCTCTTTTCCATCCACAGCCTCTCGCTTTTGAATCTTAAGCTCGCTAGCCGCTCTCTCTATACTCCGCTGAAGTTCAATTAGTCGCTCCTCCTCCTGCATAAACAACGCCCTCAGCTTGCTGCCATTGCGTTCCCACAAGCGTTGCAACTCCTGCTCATCCTGGGACTGTGCCAGCCGACCAATCTGCTCATTCAAATAAACAAGTTTAGCTTCCACTTCCCGCAGCTTCTCCCGGTGCTCCGCAAATTGAAGCGAGTAATAGTGCCGCCTCACCACAGACACCTGATCCTCCAGCTTCTCTTTCTCGTTCGCAATCTCATACAGCGCTGTCTCTAGTACTCCTTCCGACTGGCGCTCCCCTGCAATACGCAAAGAAGCCACCTTCTTGCGCCACAGCGTGTTTCTGTGCTGCCATTCGGCCATACGACCGTGCAGCCTGACCTGCTCAGACTCCTGCTCTTGCTTCTGGTTCGTAGCAAATTGCAAATAAGTCTTCGCTTCCTTTTGTAAATCACTGTATTCAAGTTGCCGAAGGTAGAGCTTCTCATATCCCACCACGTATTTATTCAGCTCGGAGAGGATGCGGCGATTCTCTTCGATTTTTTCCCGCAGCTCCTTATACTGCTTGAAGCCCTCGCGCTGCACCTGGAACAAATCTATGAAAGTCCCTTGCTTGAAGCCCTCCATTGAATCCTCAATCGTCGGAATTAATAATCGATCAACCAGCTGCGATGTCGTCTTGCATTCATCAAAGAATGCCTCAATCCCGCCTTCATTCGAATTAATCTTCACAATCTCTTTCCATTCGGAAGGAATAATGTGGAACTCCAGCTCTATATATTCGTGAAAGCCTTTTATCGTATCAAACGTTTTTGCCAGCAGCGGATGCCTCTGGATCATCGACTGATAGTACTCCTGAATTTCGCCCTTCTCCGTAACCCTTTCCTTCCCGCCACTGCTCTCCTTCGTAAAAGGAAGCTTACCAAGGGCATAATCATCATTCTCCGAATATTCGTACACATACCGTAGGGAATCAAGCCCGGTGGAGCTCATAAACAAGCTGACACACGTCACCGCGTACCTGCGACGCGGCTTCTCGGCAAGCAGCCATTCGATGGCAACGTGGGCAGGCCCGTTCTCAAGCGAAAGCGTGTCCTTCATCTTGCGACCCGCCACCTCTTCGTGCGGTAACACGGCCTGAATCGCCGTCTGGATAAACACCGTTTTTCCGCCGCCATTTTCAAGAACAATCGCCCCGTTATGCCCGTCAAAATAAAAAACCGAATTGTTGTAGCGCTTCGCCCCGCCTTCATACACCACATTAGTAAACCTGATCTTTGATATGGCTGGCATCTGGCTCGACCTCCTTCTTGTGCGCCTTCTCTAATCCGTATAAAAATTCCAATATACCTCGGTTATATTCCAACTCCATGTAATAGCGCTGCACGACGATTTTCGCCTTTTCCGTTAGATCGATTTCGTCCGGTCCCATTTGCTTGACAAGCTCCTGCTCCAGCAAAAATCGTCTCACCGTATCCATGAAGCTCATCCTACTTATTGTCGCACCACTCTGGCGCTTCGCCGTTTCCTTCACATCGTCCATCGCTTCCCACTTCTCAATGATATCGGCCCAATGGTACGAATACTCTTGACTAAATGACTTCAATTCCTCTGCGGAATGCTCTTTAAGGCTATCTATTCTCGTCTGGACAAGCGACATCCATTCCTCAATCATAAGAAAGTTGCGCGTTGGCTCCGTCGTCTGATAGCTGTCATAGAACGCGCCAATTAAAACGATAATGATCACATACATCAGATACAAATCCGCATTGACAGCGCTCCCACGCAAATTCATTCTTTTTAAAGTATCATTGCTCATATGAAAAGGCGATAGCCTCGCCAGCGGAATCATATACAACTGATCACCTGCCGCCAGCGTAACGCATTCCACTTCGGAGGCGTATTGATTCAACAGACCACGAACCCGGTCATCCGCCTCCACCTGTAGAAGGCTATCTTTATCCGCCACACCGTTTCTAGCCAGTATCGTGTAAATGCGGAACGCCTTCATCACCTCATCATTACTGTAGTTCATCCGGCTCACCTCCTAGTCGAATCGTCATCTCTTGGATCGAATACCGATCACTTACTTGGATTAGACCATCCGCCTCCTGCACCTTCAACGTCTGACCTTTCAGCACATCTGTTAATGCCTCATACAGCCCGCGTTGCGTATCCTCTATATCTTCACCCGGTGCCAATGCGCGTATCGGACTACGCTGATGGGCAATCATCCAGAAGTCGTAAAAGTACCTTCTACCCGTCATGTCCTCATACCCATTCTGTTGCAAATAGTCGATAAATTCACTGAGAAGTACTTCAGAACGGCTACGATCACGGAGACAAACTAACAAAGCGTCAAGCATCTGGCAAAAACGCTGCTTCCTTCGCAGAACAAATGTGGAATCACCGTGCTCTTCTCCCATCTCCAGAAAGCTATCCTGCGCTGGCTCCCCTTCTTCTCCGCTAGCAATTTGCTGCTTGTCAAATACGGTCAATAGGGACCACTGCTTCTTCTGCTCGACCTTCAAAAAAGGCGTGAGCACTCCCTTCATAGCCTCAATAGGAAGCGGTGTACCAAACACGAACGATACGATGTCCTGCTCGAAATTAAACGCATTCATTCCCGTATAATACAGCGATTCCTTTGCTGCTCGTAAAGCATGCGACTCCAGCTCCATGCTGCGCTGCAGCAGAAGAGTATGTTCGTTATGCACCTTCTCGAGTTCAACGCCAATTCTTACGATCAGCTCGTAAGGACGTTGCTGCTTCAGCTGCTCCCGCTCTGCATATATGCGATTTCTTGTCTCCTTCACGAACTCCCTCAGTTCATTAAACTCCTCATTCTCCCGCTTCAAGCGCATATAAATATCCTCAAGCAAAGAGCTATACCGATTCAGCGTTTCCTCCGATACAATACTCCGTTTGATCTCATGCTCCAGCGCATGTATACGGTCCTGCAGCGTCTCTACGTCCACATGCATCTCATCGATTTGACGGAGAGCCCCTTGGAACTCTCCCTTTTCCAACTGCTTGCGAAGCAGTAACTGATGGATGGATAGCTGAAATTCCAGATAAAATTCCTTCGTCGCGAATACGAGCTCCAGCCCGTCCTCATCAAGTGCGTAATACTGTGTATTACTTTGAGAATCGTACGAATCCGTTCGCAGGATAGAGGTATACACAATCTCCTCTTTTCCCGTTCCTATATGATAAAAAGCAAATTCACGCTTACGGCCAGAGGCCGGACGGAATACTTGAATGATTTTGCGGGCAATATCCTCTAACTCTTCATGATCTAGCGTATAATGCTCGGAGATGGCGGATGCAAGGAAGTTAACGAAATCCTTCACACTCGTTTTCCGGCTGCGAAGCAGCTTCTTTTCGAAAAAAAACAACAGAGCGAGAAGCCCCAGCTCCATCATCGCTACCGGCTTGTCATGCTTATCCGTCTTCCTTAGCCGTTCAAGCTCGAATAATGGATCGAATAGAGCTATCTTCGTCATCCGTTCCTGAAATCCAGATAGCATCTCGCTAACTTCCAATGAATTTAGATGCTGTTCCAAACCGCTGACCTCCCTATGTTCATCAGCTCTTCGCTCTTTAGCGTCTCCTGTGGGATATAATAGCCATTTCTTAAATACCACTCCAACCGATCCGCCATTTCTACAGTGAAGCAACTCATGAAAGCCTTGAGCGCCATTTCATTCAATCGATGATTTTCTTTTCCGCATACAGCCGGCTTATCCATACATGCTTTATAAAAGGGAAACGCAAGCTGCACCGAATATTTATTTTGCAGATCATACCAAATCAAGATACCTTCCAGATCAATGTCACCGAAATAGGTAAACAGGTGCTCTCCACTGCGAACTGGATATTGCAGCCGAAATATCCCCATGTTGCCCACAATCTTGCGACCACAGCCATAAATCAAAGTGGAGAAGGGCGTCTCAGACAAGCCTGCAAGCAAACCTTGAAAAGTCGTCTTGTTCTCCACAATTAGGTGTAAGTGTCGCTCTCGTTCGAATGGGATAGACGGATTAACCGCCATCATAAGCGGGTCGCTGACAGGTATAACGAGTAATCGATCCCATAATCCAATCCGTTCCAGCAGCGCTTGTCCTCCCTTGTCCGTAATCCACTTCTCATCTCCAACCAGTTCGAAGCTTCGCTCCGGAGGTGGGGCTTCCTTCGTCGGAAGAGAAGACCCCTTTAGGTAGGAATCAACACGCTCTATATAGGTCATATCCTCAATCCACACAGCCTCACTAAGCCCGTAATAGGCATCGAGATTAATAAGTGGATGCAGCTTCAATCCGGATATTTGCAGTAGTTTTACGTGATCCTCTTGTAATCTATGTCTGCGAATACGATATTGATAGGCTAGCTGAATCGGCTTCCCATTCCTGCCATGAGATTTTACAGCTTCGATAACTCCCGCCTGCTCCAACTGGATCACAGCCCCTGCAAACGCTTCATAATCCACCCGTTCTCCAGAGAATAGCCTCTCTAGCTCTACCAGTTCTATCGTGGACTTTTTATAGTTTCGAATAGCCTCTACCAGCACGGATCTGATTTCCATGATCATCCTCCCCAAGTCCTTACTTATTCCAAGGATTACATTATAATACATAGTAGTATAATAACATTCGCCAAGGTTTACTGGGTAGCCAGTCACAACTAGGTGGAACACTTAGTTCAATGGACCGATTAATTCTGCTCCTGCGATGGTCTTCGAGAACAATGGCGCATATGTAAGAGGTCCCTCACTCATCGGCTGCATAAGCAGCATAGACTCCCCGATTGTAACAAACTAGGTAAAAAAAAAGAGCTGCATGACTCCAATGGAAGTCATCCAGCAAACATAAGTAGATTTACGATATATGGTTTCAGATTGTTGAAGTTACCAAGGAGAACTTCAACGCCGAAGTCTTTAAGAATAGAACCATCAATGCCGCTGTAATTTAGGCAATTAGTGGCCCTTGTAAAAGCCTTACAGTGACGTGACTGGCTATGATCTCCAATCTTGCCAACGCTGGGAATGTTACGGGAAGAAATATCTGTACAATGTGGCTATAAGGTCATTGCCATTATATGAAAAAGTTTGCCTTATCGATTTACCTCTGCCTCAAGTTCTACTTCAATTGCGTTTTCCACTACAATCGGTACATAAATTTCCAATTCCTCATCTACCGCATCAAACGTGACAGCCATGGAATAAGGCACTGTTGAACTCATATCTTGATTCCAACCACTGTGACCAATAACAGCAATATAGAAACCACTATCCCATTCATGTGATTTAATAGAAGCCCAATCTTTTTGTACAGTATTATCATTCCTATTAAAACCCTTTACTAGTCCATGGTTGCTTTGTTGGCCAATCATCCATGAAATAGTTGTACCTCGATCCTCTATCCTGTCGGGGTTCAAATCTTCACTTGCTATTTGTATCATTCGTTCTAAAAATGATTCCATGCTTTCATTTCTGCGACTTGTTTGCCACTCTAACCAAGTGGAAAGATAGCGTTGTCGATTTCTCCGCGTCCTACGAGGTTGTGCTTTATAAGATAGAGTGATATCTATTCTTATATTATGTTCTTCGCCTGGTCTGCGAAGTTCTTCTGGTATTTTGATTTCATAAATATGAACCTGCTTACTAGCTATTCGTGCTTCACCTTGTGTAATTAGTGTAATTCGATGAGGAGTGTTTACTGTTGCTCTTTCGATATCCGGCAATCCGTAACCAATATGCCGAATAACATTTCCTTTATTCGGATGATTTTCCGCCCATTCTGGCCACCTTGCCGACTGAATTAGCAAAGCACGATATAACAATGTAGATTCAGATGGAAAAGTCTTTTGGATTGATGCTAATACATTAGCAATTTTTGGAGCGGCGAATGAAGTACCTACCTGATCCCTCCTTATAGCTTGTCCGCCATGTAAAGTAGAACAAACCAGCTGTGGAGACAAATGATGATTTAATACAATAGCAGGAGGAGTGCCTTGATCGAAAGCATAACATCCACCGTACTCAACAACTTCTGGTTTTATTGTCTGAAACACACCTGGTCCAGTACATGAAAAACTAGATGGTTCAGTATGATTTGAAAAACTTCTGTATAAATCATCGAGTTCGGCTATTCCAATAGAACCAACTGTAATAGCTTGAAGACTTTGAGCAGGGTTAGCTATTCTACTCGAAGGCTCTAATAGATAATCTGGATAATTTATCCCCCGCTGGATTTGCTCACTAATACTTAACCTTATGATTGATCTATGTTGATTACTCCTCGATAAATTTCCGGTTGCAACTATAAAGATGATGTCATTTTCCCAGCTTAATATGTCCATTGTCGCAGCCCAAGAGCTCATATGAACTGTACGGCATGGGTACGTTCCCGTTATTGAATGATTATAAATTCTAGTATTACGAGGACCATGATAAAAGTGATTAACTATATCTCTCATTATTTTTGGAGGAAATAATGAATTCGGCATCATACAGTTGTTATCCAGAACCCGAGCATTCTGAATCCAACACACAGGATACTTATCTCCAGATGAAGGAATATCATTCGCGTATAAAACGGCTCCCGCTACTCTAGTTCCATGACCGCCACCACTAACTCCGTCTGCAACATCTGTCGGACTATTTATCCAACTATACGATGAAGAATCATCAATAGCCGCCCTTAACAACACATGTCTTTCCTGGATACCACTATCAATTACACATATTGTAGGAGCATCCTCATCCGGTGGATGCAATGTTATCCCCGGTAGATCTTCTGTAATTCCTTCTTCACCAACATTAAAAGGTGCATTCATTTGTTCAGCTTCTGAAACGTCAAAGACGTAAGGGAAAGTTCGTACTATATCTTTCAAACCACGCCCTGATATTCTCAGTCGCACAGTAAAACTATCTGGTAGTGCTACATCTTCGTCAACACTTTCGGTCATGTAGCCACTCATATCCTCACCTTCGTAGGCACGAACAACCCGCATTAATTGCTGATATCGGGTATCTAAATTTTCATCCCATCGTTCGTAAATTTCGTTTTTCTTATTCTCCCATCGAGTGATCGCATTATTATATGCTTCTTGCGAGTTATATTGGGCTCTTTTGTTTTTTGGATGCTCAGGAAACTCTTCCGTTCCAAGACAAGCGATACCTACATCAACTACAAATGTTTGATGGTCCTGTATAGTATGCCATTCCTGTCTTAATGCCTCGGAAAGTATATGATCATATCTCCATGCCTCTCCATTGACAATATTCCACAAGCCTGCAATTTGATGCTGTGCTCCTTGTGCAAATCGTTCGATTTTCTGATTAAGCGTTACCAAAGATGTATCTGCAGAAGCTCCAATAATAAAACCATCTTCCAATTCGCTAACTACTTCAATTCCGTAGCTCCTTAATTTCTCTATCGGCAATTCTCGAGGATCAATTTGTAAAAAAAGAGACAACGCCGCTGGAAGTTCCGGGAGGTTGTCTTGTTGTCTTCCTTGTTCCATTAGCCGCCGTTCTTCCAATAATGTTAGTCGACTTTGGGATAAAGTTTGAACGTGTTGCACGCGACCTGTTGTTCGAAGCTGATCAGTATGAGTATTCCTGGTTATTACTCTGGGCGGACTCGGTCTAACCGGAGCATCTGTTATTAATCGTAATTGGATATGTTGGAAGGAATTGTTCTCAGCCATTACTCTACGCTCCTGTTTTCTCTGACAGCTCTTAATAATGCATCATGAGTTACTACATCTTGAGCATCGAGGATAATTTGCTTTGCAGCATCCTGAGCTGCCCTGACGATTTGTGCACCAGAAAAACCAATAGCTGATTGAAGTATTTCATTCCAGCCGAAACGTTCTGTAGACATAGATGACAATGTCATTTTTATTAACTGCTTCAGTTCGTCTGGTCCTGGTTTTGGAATTTCAAAAACATCATCAAACCTTCGCCAGATAGCTGGGTCTAATTCTTCTGTCAGATTGGTGGCAGCTACTAATAGCCCTGGCGAATCATACTCATCCAGAAATTGCAAAAAGCTGTTCACCACCCGCTTTATTTCTCCAACTTCTTGTGATGTACTTCTGGACTTAGCAATTGAGTCGCATTCATCGAAAAAAATCACACATGGTGTTTGGGCTGCAGAATCGAATATAGTGCGTAAATTTATGGCGGTCTCTCCCAAGAAAGAAGATATCAGGGATTCAAATCTAACTTTAATTAAAGGTAACCCCGTGTTCCATGCCAGTCTTTGAGCGCCTAAAGTTTTGCCACAACCAGGTGGACCATACATTAATATTTTCTTCCGAGGCTTTAATCCATACAAAGCAAGCCTTTCTCGAGCTGCATACTCTTTTTCAATCCGATTAAATCGATCCTCAACCACTCGGGGAAGGATCATCTCATGTTGAAGTTGATCGGGCGAGAAGTAGCTTGTAAGCGGTGTATCATTTCTCTTGCTTTTAGGCAGTAAGCTTAAAGTTTGAGGCTTTAATTGAAATATATTTTCGGGTTCATGTTTAACAATCGGCTTCAAGGTATTTTTCAATTCGCTCGCTAATTGAATATGACCCTTTTTCTCTTCATCAGCAATTATAATATGTGCAATTTTTTGTAAGTCTTCTTGATTACCATTCGACACTGCTCGAAAAAGTCTTTTCATTAGCGCACCATTCATACAGTTACCTCCTTCCCAAGGATTTCAGATACATTTATTATATGTTATTTGATTATGTTCTGGTCAAATGTTTTTCATGTGTCTGTAACTACTCCAATCACTCGTGACAAGTTCTTTTGATACAGTTTAACGCAGTTTCATACTGTTCATTTCAGTTCATTAAGGCGCTTCCGTGGCATCCTCCGGGAAACCCCAATAACCAGACAGTTACATGGTTGAGTTTGATGAACAAGGCTTGGAATTAGACATGGCGTCATCTGCTGGGACAATGAGCCTTCTATTGGAAGGTATTCAATGGAATGTAACACACCAAGATTGTAAACTAAAAGATTCGCGACAGTTTAGCTTAAATAGATAGTACTTGCCACGTAATTCATCGAGTGGCTAATTCACTTTTCTCTTGGTTATAGTAATCAACTTCTTCGCCCATAGGTAAACGTTGCATTAGACCATTTTTTGTATTATTCACTGGGTTTCAATCCACACCTGCTTACGACAGGCGGCGGCAGCGTCAATTTTGCCACACTCCAGGATAATCAATACCGTAAGCTCGGCAGCCTCAAATTGAATTTGTATGTCTATTCTCTATTTCACCGAGTTTGTGTAAATGGTGCTTCAGTGCGCGCGAGAAATGTTAAGTTTTATCAGGTTTTGTAGCATATCAATGCCGGTTCAGTAGCGCCACTAACGATCTCGAAAAAGGATATGATCTCCTCATTCGAGGTGAATTTTGCTTGCGAGCGAGATACCAAACATCATCACGTCGCACCATCCAACTGTGCTTAGCTGCATATCGTCTAGCGGTCTGATATGGGATGTTGAAGTGGGTGCTAACGTCTTTAATTGTCAGGCGGGGGTAATCATCCGGTGCGTTCAAATAACACTGTTCAGCTGCCGGCCAATTATACTTAACGGGAGCGGGCATACGATCCCTCTTTCTCTTATAGTATGAGTATCTCAACAATGTTCAACATTGATGCAGCTTACCAATCACACAAGCTGGAAACCTTTCAATCTCTCATTAAATTAATGCTATGGCGAGATGCTTATTCGACCCTCTCGGTCACAATTGACTTTTTTCGAGAGATCAGCCAATCTCATATCATCTTACGTCATACCTGTTCGTTTCTTCGACTAAATAGTCTTAATAAAATCCAGGTATACTTTCGCCCTCTGAAGAGCAATTTCAAACGTCACGCGCTCTGCAAGCACCTTTGTGGACACAGAACGAAGACGCCCTGCTTGCCAAGTTTCACGCCACGAGCTCCAGCCAAGCTCAACGTGCATAACGAATACATGGGACGAGGGTCTATATTGAGCTTCATACACTTCGCCAGAGAGCAGTGAGAGGAAGCCAGCAGCTAGTGCTAACTTGTTCCTACGCTCGATTTCGTTTTGTTGTATGATTTCGTTTACCGTCGGCATAGGGCACCTTTTTGAAATGTTTTTATAACCTTGCGCAAAAACCGTATTAAGCGTATTAAACCCAAAAACCCAGTCATGGCGATGGTTTTTGGGTTTATATTCGTGCGCATCAATTACGGATTAATTACGCATTAAATAAAATCAACACGCAAGGCGGTACAAAACTTTAGGTCTGCCTCTACCGCTTACTTTCTCGACAATAATCAGACCACTTTCAGCCATGCTCTTTAGTGCAGTTTGTATTGCCTTTGAAGCTTTATGCTTCTGAAATACATCAACATATATTTCTGTACAGCTTAATCCTTCTGGCCTTGCCTTAAGTGCCTCCAGAATACGGCCAATCACTGGATCATGTTGCATGTTCTGCTCGCCGAAGATAAACACAACAGATTTATAACAGTACTTCCATATGGCAAGTGCAGCTTTTAAGTCTTCCTCACGGACAACGAGAGATTTATCCAACAGCGCGTATATACAAGCTAGACGCATGACGAATGGCGGTCTAAGTATGCAAACAAGCAACTGGAACTTAAAACGCTGTACGGTTATGAGTCAAATTTGAAGAATCGTATTCTGCCTGCTTTTGGTCATATGAAACTGGAAGATATTAAGCCGATTCACATTGTGGACTTTCTGGAGAAACTCGGACAAGATGGCGGGCGCGGCGATGCGAAGGAAGGCGGTCTAGCCTCCGGCACGATCCAGATGAATCATCGTATCCTGAAGAACATCATGAAGCGAGCCGTAGAGTGGCAATTCATCAAACAAAATCCTGTCGGTTCAGTGCAAAAGCCTAAAGTCACTTACAAGGAAATCGTCCCTTATGACGAACTGGAAGTGCAGCAGCTCCTTGAAGCGCTCCAGAAAGAACCGTACCACTGGCGCGTGATGATTACACTGGCTTTAACCACAGGAATGCGGCGCGGTGAACTGCTTGGCCTTGAGTGGAAGCACATGGACTGGAAGAATGGCTTTATTGACGTTTCTCAAAGCCTCGTTCACGCCTTAAAAGGTGAGATCGTCGTAAAGGAGCCGAAGACAAAGAAGTCTAAACGGAAAGTCGCACTGCCGGTATCTGCACAAGCTGAATTAAAAGAATATTATGCCTATCGTGTGAAGGAGCGGGACAAGCTCGGTGATGCCTGGAAGGGCGGCGATTTCTTCTTCATGTTCTCCCATGCGGACGGATCGGCATTCCATCATGAGCGCCCATATCTATGGTTCCGTCAATTCATCAAGAAGAACCGATTCCGATATATCCGGTTCCACGATCTGCGCCATACCTCTGCCACACTTCTCATTAACCAAGGTGTTCATGCTAAGATAATTTCCGAACGGCTCGGTCATGGAAGCATCACCACAACAATGAACATCTACGGTCATGTCCTCCAATCTGCCGATCAAGCTGCTGCTGATAAGTTTGAAAATCTGTTCTATCTGAATGCTAAAAAGACGTTGGGATAAGCTTTCTCCCAGCGTCTTTCTTCCCTTTGAATTTATCGAATTTCATTTGTCTTCGCATCTATTATCATACTATTTCACATCAGATTCACATCAATCCGTGAAAATCGCACCTGTTGCAGTCACTTAAATCGGTCTGTATCACTGTATAAATCCTTATAAATAAAGGACTTTTAAGCAGTTGTATTAGTCTTAACTAGCAAGCAGACGCTTTCGATATGTGTCGTATGCGGAAACATATCCACCGGCTGCACCTCAACCGTCAAGTACCCGCCGCCCTCCAACACGCGCAAGTCGCGTGCCAGTGTCGAAGGATTACACGACACATACACCACACGCTCCGGACGCATCTTAAGGATCGTATCCAACAAAGCTTCATCACAGCCTTTGCGCGGTGGATCGACAACGATCACGTCGGGCACGATGCCTTCCTTCCTCCAGCGTGGGATCACAACCTCAGCTGGGCCAGCCTCAAACGAAGCATTATCAATCTCGTTCAGCTTCGCATTCCGCTCCGCATCCGCAATCGCCTCCGGCACGATCTCGACGCCATATACATGGCCGGCTTGTCGTGCCAAGAACAGTGAAATCGTACCGATGCCACAATAAGCATCGATAACCCGCTCTTTACCCGTTAGCGCAGCATACTCAACAGCTTTACGATACAACTCCACCGTTTGCACAGGGTTCACCTGATAGAACGATCGCGCCGAGATAGCGAAGCGAATGCCATCGAGCTCATCATAGATAACCTCGCTACCCCATAGCACGCGGGTCTCATCACCGAAGATCACATTCGTATCGCGCTTGTTCACGTTCTGCACGATACTCTTCACGTTAGGCACAGCTTCACGGATCATCTCGATCCAGCGCTCCGCTTGAGGGATATGCTGGCCATTCGTGATCAACACGATCATCGCTTCGCCAGATACGAAACCAACACGCGTCATCACATGACGCAGCAGCCCGCGGCCTGTCTCTTCGTTATAGGCCGAAATGCCAAGCTCGCGGCCGATCGCCTTCACACGCGCCACAATATCGTCATTGTGCGAGTGCTGAATCATACACTCGTCCATATCAATGATGCGGTGACTGCCTCTCGCGTAGAAGCCGCCGATCAGGCGCTCCTCCGAGAAGAGTCCGTCTCCATCTCCCCCAGTTGCCAAAGCGGCCATGCCCATCGGCACGGACGCCTTGTTCCGATAGCGCCATGGCTCGTCCATCCCAACAGTGGGATGGACGATCACTGCATCCGCTTCGCCGTCCGCCCCAGCAACCCGCAGCTTTCCAATCCGCTCTAGATTGTCCACCACATGCTGCCGCTTCCACACCAACTGCGCCTCGTAGCTCAGGTGCTGCAGCTGGCAGCCGCCGCATTGCTTATAGATCGGGCATGGCGCATCCACGCGGTCCGTGCTCTTTACCAGCAGCTCCTGCAGCTTCGCGTAGCCATACGTCTTCTTCACCTTCAGCACCTTCGCACGGACGCGTTCGCCGGGAAGGGCTCCCTGTATAAAAAGGGTAAAGCCGTCTGCACGGCCTACCCCTTCGCCCTCATGCGTCAAGCCGACAATGTCGACGACGACTTCATCATTTTTGCTTACTGTCGGTACTTTTACCTTGTTGTTGCTCATTGTTCTTAACCCGCTCCGTTTTCCTCAGTCAGTTGTCTCGCCTAGCCTTATCCATCTATTTGCTTCGTTCCGTTTATTTATAAGTAGAATTGCCCGCTTCATCTACGATAATGTTCAAATGTGACGGCAGCACGGTAAACGTACATGGCAGCGTGCCGCCATACTCGCCGTCCAGGTTCAGCTGCACGTAATCCGGTGTCGTGACGATAAGCTCCCGAGTCTGAAAATGCACCACATGCGGATCATGCAAATGCTCGCCGCGCAGCGCCAGTGACGCAAGCCTTATGAATTCGCCGAGGTTGCATTTCTTCAGCACGACCACGTCGAACAGGCCGTCGCTTAAGCTCGCCTCAGGTGCCAGCTTCTCGAAGCCGCCGACCGAATTGCTGTTACAGATGAGGAACATCATAATCTCCTCATGGATCTCGCCGATCTCCTTAGCCTGGAGCCGCAGCTCCGTTGGCCGCAGGCGGGTCATTTTCTCAAGACCCTTCATATAATAGGCCAGCTGCCCGATCATCGTCTTCAGCTTGCTCGGCACTTCATAGGTCAGCTCCGTTAAAGAGCCACCACCCGCGATATTGATAAAATACCGCTGATTCGCCCGTCCCAGATCGATCGACTTCGTGTACTGCTGAATGATGAGATCGCACGCGTACTCCCAATGCTTCGGAATGCCAAGCGCCCGGGCAAAATCATTCGTTGTCCCCAGCGGCAAAATCCCAAGCGGCGGCCGTACGTCCTTCTCCGCCAAGCCGTTGATCACTTCATACAGCGTCCCGTCGCCGCCGGCCGCGATGATCATATCGAAGCCGCGGTCCGCAGCTTCAGATGCCGCAATCGTCGCGTCGCCTTCACTCACGGTGGCGTGACAGCTCGTCTCGATGCCGCCGCGCTCAAGCCGCTGCAGAATATCCGGCAGCCGCTTCTTAATTTCTTCCCGACCCGATGTCGGGTTATAGATCAATCTCGCCCTCTTAATCGTCACCTAGTCCACCTCCGGCACATTCACTCCGGACCGTGCACGGCAGCGCCTTCCGCGCATCCGTAAACACGGCAACCGTCAAGCATCCTGCTGCCCGTATCTTCTCAAGTTCTCTACCCTCTACTATACACCTAAATGGCGAACTTCCCAAACGCCCCACGCCAGTTATTCCCAGCACCCACAAGGACGTTATCTCGCACTATTCAGCTCACTCAGCCAGCTCTCGATCTGACGCTCCATCCAGCGTACAATGTACGGATTCGGCAGCAGCGCGCGGCCATTGTACCGGTAAGCCAGCCCATTAAGCCGACCCGGAATAACGGTTCTTGTAAAATAACCCTCGCTCAGAAATAAAGGCACGACGAGGAACGAGTCACTTGGGTATCGCCGCTGCAGCGCACGCAGCTTGCAGGCTGCCTGATTCGGCAGCAGCATCGCAATGTCCGCGCCGCCAAACCCGCCAAGCTCGCGAACACGCGCCGCGAGCTGCCCCATGCCGCTTCGCCAGCGGCCGTGAAAGACCGCCTCGCGCGAACCATGCGCGACGAGCAGCAATCGCTCCCGCGCGGGCTCCGCCGACAGCTCCGCAATATTGCCTAGCAGCAGCTCGGCAATATCCGCGTCGTCGTCGATCGGCAAGCCGAAGCGTACGCTCATGCCCGCGCCAACCCGAAACGGCGCCAGCTCACCGCGGCGCTCCGCCGATACCGGCGAAACGCCGAACGCCTGTGCAATGTCGTCCACATGCGTACTGCCAGACGACACAAAAAGCGGAAGGACGTAGAGCTCCGTCACGCCTTCCGCTTCTAGCTGATCTATGCCGTCTTGAATCAGACGTCCTTCTACAATCTCCAGAAAAGCCGAGACTACCGGCACATCGGCGCCAGCAGGGTTACTACGGTTTTGCTCGTCACCACGACCAGCGCCACCTTCTCCCCCTACACCAACCGCCGCTACCGCCTCATCAACAAGCTTCACCCAGCCCGCCTCGCGCGAGCCGTGACTAATCACTAACACACCAAACTTCATCGCGTTAGCGCCCTGCGCGCTCCAGCGCCATCTTGTACCCGTCGTTGCCGTAGTTGAGGCACCGCTTCACGCGCGAAATCGTCGCCGTGCTTGCGCCGGTTTCTGCTTCAATCTGATTATATGTCGCACCCTTGCCAAGCATGCGTGCCACTTCAAGCCGCTGGGACAGCGACTGGATCTCGTTTACCGTACACAAATCATCAAAGAACACATAACATTCTTCCACCGTCTCCAGCGTTAGAATTGCTTCAAACAGCTGGTCGAACGTCTTGTCATTCAGCTTCTTTAATTGCATCGTCCGCACACTCCTACTTGAACTATTAAGCTAATTGTATTCGTTTCTCTACTATTATTCAAGCATCACCGTTGTAGCGCTTCACAGAACAGAAGGCCAACTCGGCCCACGACCAGCGGCCAATGTTCCCCAACATCAGCGGAAATTTATTCCGAAAATACGGGCATTCGTCCAGTCCGTATGTTTGCCTATCCCATAGACTACTATATAAAACGCCAAAAAAGGTTGTGATCTGCGTGAAATACCGCTATGATCCACCCGCCGGCAGCTACGAGCAGCAGAGCCAGAGCGGCGGCGGGCAAGGTCAAGGCCTGCATAACGAGCGGCAGCAAAGTCCTTTTCCAGGCATATCCGATCCCTTTCAAGGATTGAACAACAAGAGCATCGGGCTCAGTAAAACACCGGTCCCATTCCCATCCCCCGAGTTCTCGACCGGTGTCCCATCGATTACGATTGGGCCGGCGTCAGGCCAGCAAATTATACCGCTTCCGGAGTCCGACGGCAATCTCCCAGCTCTAATTGAAGCAGGGAAGATCGATGCCAACAAGTCCGAAGCCAAGACCGACACCAAGTCCGGCTTCAACCTCGCCACCAGCCTCAATGACCTGAAAGGCGTAGTTGATCGCATGGGCGGAATTGACGGTATTGTGACCACGATGGGCAAGGTGCAGAAGGTCGTCGGCAGCATCTCCCAGATGGCACCGCTGATCAAAGTACTCGCGGGCTCCTTCGGGAAGAAAGGCGCATCCGTGACTAGCACTGACGACGACGATGACGCACCACCGAAGCGCCGCAAGAGGAAGCGTCGGCGTACCACAGGCAAATCCGGTGTAACACCCGGTGGCCGCCGCAGACGCCCGCGCAGATAACCACACCAGCACTAGAAAGGCCGGGAACCCACATCCACCTGTGGGTCCGGCCTTTCTCATGCCCCGCGCCAGCGCCTACTACAGCAAAAAGGCTGAAAGCCCCATGCGCACCATGCGCATCGACGAGGCTCCCAGCCTTTTTCTTTTAGATAAACAACGCAATCAATTGATAAATCAATGCCGCAAGAATCATCGTAATCGGAATCGTGATGATCCATGAGATGATAATCTTACCCGCCAAGTCCCATTTCACGGCAGAGAAGCGCTTCGCGCTGCCCACGCCGAGAATGGAAGACGTGATAACATGCGTCGTACTAACCGGCAAATGCGTCATCGTTGCCGTCAAGATAACGGTTGCCGATGTAATATCTGCCGCGAAGCCGTTGATCGGCTCGATTTTGAAAATTTTCGTACCCATCGTCTTGATGATCTTCCAGCCGCCGATCGAAGTACCAAGCGCCATAGCCGTAGCTGCGGAAATCTTAACCCACAGTGGAATATGGTCCGTATTATCTTGGATGCCGGCTGTAACGAGCGCGAACGTGATGATCCCCATCGCCTTCTGCGCATCATTCGTACCATGCGTGAACGATTGGAACGCCGCCGTCAGAATCTGACTCGAGCGGAACACCTTATTGACATGATGCGGACTGGATTTGGCAAAAATCTGCTTCAAGATCCACATCACGATAAAGCCTCCGGCGAATGCAATGAGCGGCGAAAGAATAAGTGCCTTTAAGATATCGATAAATCCACTGCCATTAATAGCGTCTAGTCCCGCAGAGCTGACAACAGCCCCGGTCAACGACCCGATCAAAGCATGTGAAGATGAAGATGGAATACCGAACCACCATGTCAGCAGGTTCCATGCAATCGCCCCGATCAGCGTCGCAACTACAACCTGCACGCCATGGTCAAGCGTAGCCGGATTCGCGATCTTGCCCCCGATCGTCTTCGCCACGCCTGTAAACATGATCGCCCCGACAAAGTTCATCACGGACGCAAGGAGAATCGCCTTCCGCGGCGACAATGCCCGCGTGGACACGGTCGTCGCGATTGCGTTCGCTGTATCGTGGAATCCGTTAATAAAGTCAAAACCGAGTGCTAGAAAAATAACGATGCCGACCCAAATGTAAATGTCCATACCTGCTCGTCCCGCTCCTTAGCTGTTGCGCATAATGATGGTTTCGAGTGTGTTTGCGACATCCTCACAATAGTCGGTCGTTTGCTCCAGACGCTCATAAACCTCTTTACGCTTGATCAGCTCAATCGGGTCCTTCACGTTCGCGAACAAGCTCTTTACGCTGATGCGAAGCAGGTCATCGGCTTGGTTCTCAAGCTCGTTGATATGGATAGCAGGCTCGCGCATGGCAAGCAGCTTCTTCTCGGAGAGCAGGTAAATCGCTTTCTTGATTTGCTGCGCGCAGCGAAGGATGTTCTCTGCGAACAAGGTAACATACTCGTCCGGCTCCGTAATGTTGTACATTTCGAAACGGGAAGCACAAGCTTCAATGCCATCAAGCACATCATCAAGCGATGTTGTAAGTTTCATAATATCTTCACGCTCAATTGGCGTAATGAACGTTTTGTTTAGCTCAGTCAGAATCGTATGTACATGACGGTCGCATTTGCTCTCATACTCTTTCATTGTTTTCGCAAACTGTCCGACATCTTTGATTTTAGAGACGTTTTGCTCAAAGTAGAGCACGCCTTCCAGAATCGTATCGGCCATCGCTTCCAGTGTCGTAAAGAACACATCGTTCTTTTTCTTAAACATAACTATCCCCTTCGCTATCGCGCTAATTTGGTTGCCGGTAAATTTCAACAATTGCCATATGAAACCGACAATATCTTAACACAGTTTACAACCCAATTGTTAAGGGAATGTAAAGGTTTTATGACTTATTTTCAAATTCCGTTCAATATTTTCATTTGAGGCTTCCGTGCACTTCTATTGTTTTCCGGCACATCCGATTTTAACCGCCTCCAGCGCAAAAAAAAGAAACCGGATCCTCTCCGGCTTCTCCTGCTCTACAGCTTCTCGGCTGCGATTGTAAATGTCTTCGGAATCCCTTTGTCGAACACGTCGGACGAGGCGTTAGGCAGCTCCTCCAGCAGCTTGATGCACAAGCCCCCGGAAGCAACCGCCGTTACGATCTCCCCGAGTGTCCAGTTGCGCAGCAGGACTTTGGGGATCTCGGCCACTGCCCCATCCAGCTCCGACATAAACTTAGAGAACGCGACTTCCTTCTCCTCCAGCTCTGTGCTGAAATAATCGCCGTCCACCTTATGCTTGCGGATGTTAGCCGTTGTGCCGCGCGAGGAGATCAGCTTCGTTGAAACCGGATGGAAATCCTGCAGCACCAGCGTACCGCCACGTAGTAGCAACCCGTTTACAACCTCAAACAGCGGCAGCAGGTCTTGAAAATAATGCAGAATCCCAAACTCCATGTACACGATATCGTAGCTGCCATTTAGCACCGTTTCAGGCAGTTTCAACACATCTGCAACGATGTAGGTGAGTGGAACTCCTGCTGCTGCAGCTAGTTCCGTTGCATAACGCTCGTTCTCCGCGGAGAAATCGATGACTGTTGCTTCTGCGCCAAGCAGTGCAAGCGCAACGGCTTTGTTGCCGTTCGAGCCAAGCAGATTGACGATTCGCTTCCCGCTCACATCGCCCATATGCTCAAGTGCTGAACCGACGCGTTTCTCCGGTGCCGATTTGATTTTGTCCGCCGCCTCTGCCGGTGTGCCGAAACGCTTCAGCCACGCCGCGTATGCGCCGGTATTCCAGGACTGTTCATTTTGCTTCGTTGTCGATTCCAATCTCAGTTCCTCCACGTTACACGTCTAATCTATACATTATATGCCGAGCTTCACATGCCCCGCAAACGTCGGCGTCATCGGAACGATGTGATAGAACGTATGGCCAGGTACGAATGGCAGCTCCTGCCCGTCCTTCATCAGGCGAATGACGCCGTCACCGCTGCGTTCCCACGTACAATCGACTTCCTTGCCCTTCTGGATCAGCATCGCCGGACCGCCGCTTTCGAGATCAATCTCAAGCCGGCCATAATCGTCGTAAGTCTTATGTTTCGCGCCGATGATGACCAGATTCGTTGCCGTCAGCTGATTGTTCGTCGTGAGGTCGGTATGCGGTTTGCCGTTTATCGAGCGTTCAAACAGCGCAGTCGCCTCGTTGTAGCGGTAAGACAGCTTATAATCCTTCAGCAGAAAATGAATCTCGACCGTCGTTGCCGCTGTTCCGGCTGCCGTCGCCCCTTGGTCTGACCATGTAAACGTCGGGATATCGACGGTTTCTTCATATTTCTTCTTCGCGGCTCCGGCACGCAGCTTCTCCAGATTGGAGTACAGATTGTGCGGGGGTTTGCGGAACGATTCGCGGTAGAAGTAGGCCCCAGCATTGGAGATTTCGTCTAAGTAAGCTTTGTTATGATGCTGCAGCAGGTCGTAGCCTTCTGTGCTCGCCCCAGCATGAGCCAATACAGAATGGTAGGCTTCGCCGATACGAATCAGATAAGGGCGGTTGCTGCGAATCGGGCCGATCGGATTCGTTGATGTGTCACTTTGGAAGATGGCTACAAGCCGAGTAATGCCGCCCTCGGCAAGCACTTCCCAGACGACATCGGCGTTCGGCAGTCCCGATTGAGGACGCGCCGCAGCGAAATTGTTGACCATCACGGCGATAGGACGCAGCGTGGAATCACTGTCCAGAGGCAAGCCGGTCAGCGGTGCAATATATTGAGGCGGATCGACAGCGGGCGGATCAACCGGCGCCGTCTCTACAGGCGCTTCCGCTGGTTCTGCCGGTTCTTCAGCAACCGTTGGCGTATCATTGACGTTAAGCTTCTTCTCGTTGCAGCCTGTGAGTACCATACTTGCTACTAGCAGCATGACTACGCCTAGCACGAGCGTAAAGCGAAAGGATGACCGTTTAGCATGCTTCATCTGCGAGCCCACCTTCTGGAAGAGTTTGAGTAAGGATATTTCTTTATTAAACCATAAGAGCGGTGGAATTGTCTTCCGCTGTTGCTAAGAATGAACATAAGGTGCAAGGACGGACCGGTGTTACCAACCTGCAAGCTTGCCGTTGTTACGTGCAGTGACTATTAGCGACTCAGCACTCGGGATGGCGAGATGTGAGTTGTGGGATGCTCTAACGAACCACACAGCGCTTATTCACCCAAAAATAGCCCTAATAAAATTCTAACGAACCCTGGAGGCTCTATTTGATTGATTATGGGTGTTTAGGAGCCGATTTCCCCACAATAACGCCTTTACGGTTCGTTAGCTTTTTGGAGCCCAGAAATCCGGCGAAATAACGTCCCTACGGTTCGTTAGCTTTTCGAAGCAGGCGGCCTCGTACTGCGAACGTTCAACTCATCGCATACCTCCCCTAATAATTGGCATACTAACTCTATCTCGCTTCACCCGAGGGGGCTGTGTATGCCAGCTTTTATCGACTGGATCACCGCACATTGGTTCTCCAGCCTTGTTATCCTATTGGCCATCCTTGCGATCGCCTATGTAACCAAGAATCACAAGTCGCTGTTTTATAAAGAATAGATACAACCTCAAATAACCCGGTCGGCCGCTGCCGATCGGGTTATTTGAGGTTTGTCGCTTCTGGCGGCTGTTGTTCTGGTTGCTTTTGCTTTTGCTGTTGCTGTTGTGGTTGTGGTTGTTGTTGCTGTTGTGGTTGCTGTTGCTGTTGCTGCTGTGCTGGTTGCTGCTGTTGCTGCTGCGTATGGAGCAGCGGCAGTGCAATCGTCACGGCTGTGCCTTCGCCAACGGTACTCTCCAGACGGAAGCTGCCGCCATGCAGTTCGACGATCTCTTTGCAGATGGCCAGGCCAAGTCCGCTTCCGGAGCGCTGGCTTGTCCCTTTGTAGAACTTCTCGGTGACATGGGGCAAATCCTCAGGCGAAATGCCGCTTCCCGTATCTTGGATCCGGATTCGCGCCATCCCTTCACCTTGCACCGCGGTTACCGTAATCGTCCCATTCCGCGGTGTAAACTTTAGCGCATTGTCGAGCACATTGATGAACACCTGCTTGAGCCGATTGGCATCCACTTCCGCAACGAGCGGCTTATCTCCGATGTTCCCTGTTATCGCGATCGATTCACGCTGCCCTCGCGCTTCGAACTGCCGCAGCGTTTCTTCGATTGTCTTCCGAATGTCGAGCGCTTCGGGATGGAGCACAATGCTCTTGGCATACAGCTTCGAGAAGTCGAGCAGATCCTCGACGAGTCCTGCCAAACGTTCCGTCTCTCGGTCAATGATCGCAAGCCCCATATTAAGCTCCTCGACATCGCTCGGATCGCCCGAGGCCAGTGTCTCGCTCCAGCCTTTAATCGAGGTGAGCGGTGTCCGCAGCTCATGCGATATGGAGGAGATGAAGTCCTCCTTCAGCTTCTCACGCCGCGTCAACTCGGAGGCCATCGTGTTCAGCGTTTCCCCCAAACGACCAATCTCATCCCGATCATGCGGCGCTGCGCGGCGAGTCCAATCCCCTTCGGCCATCTTCTCGGCGACTCGCGTCAAATTGCGAATCGGTCTGGCGATTCGGTTCGCGATCAGCACGCTCATCGCAAAGAACAGCAGCACGACAACCGAACCGACAAGCAGCGTAATCCACAGCACGTTGCGGACCGTTGTGTCCACTTCTTTCAGTGAAGCCGTATAGCGAAACATCGCGACCACGCGCTGACCTTGCTTGACCGGCAGCGTAACCGCTGCAATCCGCTCGTTCGTCAGCGGGTCTGTCCCGCGCCAGACCCCTTTCCCGCCATAGATCGCCCGCCTGACATCAGGCGTTTCCGCAAGCTTGCCATCGCCGCCAAGACCGTTGCTGTCGACTACGATAACGCCGGAACCGGTAAGGAGCTGGAGGTGGGCTGTGCCTTCGGACATATTTTGCAGCATGTATCTGGCTTTCTCTCTCATCGGTTCATACGCGATCATCCGATTATGTAGGGCCGCCTCCGTCTCTGCACGCTGCAGAACAGAGCCGACCGCACTGCTGTAATAGTAGTTCCAGACGAGTGTCACGAACATCGAACCGAGCATCACGACTACGAGCACGATCAGGATGCCGTAGCTCCATACGATGCGTGTGCGCAGGCTTCTCATTGCTCGTCGCTCCGTTTCCAGCGGTAGCCATAACCCCACAGCGTCTCGATATGATGCGGATCAGATGGCTGGATCTCGATTTTCTGGCGGATACGGCGAATGTTCACGTCAACGATCTTCAGATCGCCGACATAATGGCGTCCCCACACCGCGTTCAAAATATCATCGCGGCTCAGCCCTTCGCCCTCCCGCTCCATAAGCAGCTTCACAAGCGTCCATTCCGTCGGCGTCAGCACGATCTCGACGCCATCCTTCCACAGCCGGCGCTCCGCCGAAGACAGGCGGAACGGCCCCGAGCTCAGCTCGCCGGCCCGCTGCGGCACAGGCTGCGCAGCGCCTCCAGCCGAGACGACAGAGCCTTGCGCTTGCGCTTCGGGCAAGGCTGCTGCCTCGGCGGCGGAAGCTCCTGCAGCCCCGTCACCGCCACTAGCCGGCTCCTCCCCAAGCGGCTGCATACGCCGCTTAAGCGCGTTCAGCCGGGCGACAAGCTCGCCCGGACTGAACGGCTTCTGCACATAATCATCCGCGCCAAGCTCAAGACCGCGAATCTTATCTTCTTCCTGCGACTTCGCCGTCAGCATGATGATGCCCATACGGGGAAATTGCTGTCTCAGCTGCTCGCACACGTCAAACCCACTAATGCCGGGCAGCATCAAATCAAGCAGCGCCACATCGAAAGGCGGGGAAGCCGCCTGCGCAAGCGCCAAAGCGGTTTCCCCATCCTCGGCCTCCGTGACTTCCATGCCGCCTCGTTTTAAATTAATGCGGACAAACCCGCGAATCGCTTCTTCATCCTCAACAATTAATATTTTCAAAGCAGCAGTTCCCCCTCTTTTCTCATCCAAGGTGAAACGGCTGTCGCCCTCCTCTTGGCGGCGCAGCGCGTTTCATAACGACCTATTCTTCCGGCAGCAGCTTGAAGAGCTTGCGAAGCGTCGCCTCATCCGGCGGGAATATCCCGCTAACGCTAGGCTTCTCGGCATCTTCCTTCAGTAGAGGCGCATGCCATATCGCTACATAGACAAGCCCGCTTCCACTGCCAAGCTGCTCGAAGCGGCTGCCATCCTCTTGCAGCTGTTGTTCTTTCTTATTCCACTCCGCAATCGGTATAACGCGCAGCGCCAAAATTTCCTCGCGCCGATTCGACTCCTCCTCAAAGCGATCAAGCGCAACATCGTTGCTGCTTCCGTCACTTAGTCTCCGGAACGTGTACTGGCTCCATTCGAGCGGCAGAGAAAGCGCATAGGATCGATTCGTGTCCACATATTGCTCGCCAACCACGTCAAACGCATCGACACCATTCCACTGCTTATACTGCTCAATCCACAGCAGATCGCTGTAGGCGACTCCTTCAGATTGACCTGGAGCTTCACGCAGCTCGATCACATCCAGAATGCCGTCCCCATTGCCATCATCGCTCAACTGCATGGTCGCATTAATCTGTACATTCTCATCGCCGGATTGCTTAGGCGGATAGATTGGCGTCAGCTTTCCGGCATTCCACGCATACATCGTCGTTGTCGATGAGCTCGCGCCGATAGCTGCATCTGCGAGCACGCCATATTGATCCTTCGCAATTTTGCCAAGCTTGACCTGCAAATATTCGTTCACGGAGCCATCCAGCGTGGTGGAAGCCATCTTCGTCGCACTGTCTCCTGCAAAATGATAAATCCCAATCGAGGCCGTCAGCTTCTGACGCTGCAATTGGATTAAGGCAAGCTCATCGTGACCGTCGCCTTCCGCATCGCCGATTCCGAACGTATCGTAAGGCAGCTCCGCAATTGGCTTCGGTGCTGCGATTCCACTATTTAAAGGTACATGATACAGGGTCAACATATGCTGCGGCTCCCCATACTGATTCCACCCGATAAGCACTTCAGGCTGCCCGTCCCGGTCTAAATCAACCGTACGCAGCACATCGATCCCATAGCTGGAAGTCTCGTCAAAAGTAAACCACTGCTGCCAGCCGATATCCACGCTGCTCTTGAGTACCATCACATGCTCCGTACCGCTCTCATCCGAGTAGATGACGAAAGCTTCCTGCTTCCCATCCCCGTCTGCATCCATCTTAACCACGGCCGAATTCGACCGCTCCTGCATGGCAAGCGACAGCTTGGCTCTCGCCGGGAGATGATCGCGAATGGCAGAAGCCAGCTCGGCGTTCTCTGGCGTTGACCGCGGATTCAGCAGCAGATCAGCCGGAGTCGCGGTATACTGACAGCCGGATATAACGAAGAAGCAGATCAGGCCGCCTACTAAAAGCGCCGTTTGTTTCATCCATTGCGGTACTTTCATCGCTATGCGCTCCTTCCGCGCCGTCAGCCATTCTTCGTCCGAAGAGATTTACTATGCGCTTTCGCAGCCAGCAGTTCACTCACCGTAACGAAGGTATAGCCCTTGTTTTGCAAATCCTTAATGATGAGCGGCAGAAGCTCTACCGTATTGCTGACATGTTTACTCCCAAAAGAATGCATGAGGATAATACCGCCGGGATGCGTGTTCTTATTCACGTTAGCACGCATTGCAGCAACGGAGCTGCCAGCCCAATCGCGCGTATCCACTGTCCATCCGATCAACTCACGCCCGTTATCCTTCACAATTTGCTTTAGCAGCGGCGAGGTAGCACCATACGGCGCTCGGACCAATCGGGGCACGTAGCCGATCTCTTTATTAATTAATGCGTCTGTCCATTTAATTTGATTCATTACCGGATTGCTGTCAAGCTTTGACAAATCTTTATGCGCATAACTATGATTGCCGATTTCGCTGCCTTCATCGCGGATGCGCCTCATCACTTTCGCGTTCTTCTTCACTTGTATCCCTACGGTAAAGAAAGTGGCGTGTATCTTCTTGGCTTTCAAAATATCCAGTATGGCCGGTGTGAAATGGCTATCCGGTCCGTCATCAAACGTAAGAGCAACCAGCTTCTCGCCTTTATTCGTTAGAAAATCCGTATTCGGCTCGGTTGGTTGATCCAGCTTGATAGGCGGCTCCATCGTAACAGCCGGCGGCTGTGGATGAAGCAGCGGTTTTCCAGGTACCGATACAACGAGCTCATTACCTTTATCGCCGCCGTCCGATTGATTCCAATCTGCATGCTCGGCTGACTCCGAATCTTTGCCGTTATTGTTATGCGTCCCAATATCGCTGTCACTTTGTCCCGGAGGAAGCGGCGGGTGCCCGGCTGACACCAATTCATCCTTACGCAGCCCGCAGCTGGACGACAATATGCCTATCATTAGCGTAACCACAATCAATGAGGCTAATCTTCTCTGATGTCGCAATCCTCGCAGCTGTCGCATCCTACCATCCCCTCGCACTTCTTCTACTATCTTCTATGCTAGTAGATTTAGGCGATTTAGTAGTTACAAAGAAGTAACACCCGGCATACCAAACTATGGCCCGGTTCCTAAACAATGGTAGGTTGCTAATATGCAAAAAGACCGCCTCAAAAGTACACGCGACTTTTGAGGCGGCCTTATCTATATGCTCGATTATCATCGGCGCAAAAACGGCAAAGTTACTCCCAGAGTAACTTTGCCGTTGCCGATTTTGCTAATCCTATGCTTGTGTTCTTCCGAGAGCCACTCTTCTTCCACTTAACTCCTACACTTACCTACGCTTACACTTCTATCACCATCGGGCTAAGCCAAGCCCATTCAGGTAATCTCCGGGATGCATCGGGTTCTGCTTCTTGTGGTTACATTTCCGGTCCTACCGCAATTATCGCACTGGCATCCAGCAGTCCCGTTGAATGAGCCCGCAGCTCAAGTTCCCCAATCTCAGTTCCCGCTTGCAGGATAAGGAGACAGTAGCCGTTAAAAGCCCTGCGCTTGCTCGCTTTATCCGCTTCATGCGAGATCGGATCGCCGTTGCCTACCCCAATAATTCGCCCGTCTCCGTTTACGGAGAAATACACCAGGTTGTCCGCAGTTGGAACGACCCGTCCCTCTGCATCACAGATCGAGACACGTACGGCGACAGCATCTGTATCATTTGCCTGCATCGTATTCACATGCGGTTCCAGTCGAATATGATGGGCAGCACCCGTCGTTTCTACAGCTACCTCCGCAACAACTTCGCCGTCTCTTTTTCCCACAGCCAGCAGCTTGCCCGGCTCATAAGGAACCTTCCATTCCACATGTCCGTTTGGCAGCCGCTTCTGCTCTCCGAAAGAAACGCCGTTGACGAACAACTCGATCGAATCCAGGTTGCTGTACGCCCAGACGTCAATCTCCTGGCCTTCCTTGCTCGCCCAATTCCAATGTGGGAACAAATGAATCATCGGCTTCTCCGTCCAAGCGGACTTGTAGTAGTAATAGTTGTCTTTCGGAAACCCGCATGTATCCATCGTGCCATATTGCGAGTTAATATTCGGCCACTTGAATGGCGATGGCTCGCCCCGATAATCAAAACCGGCCCAAATAAACATCCCTGCCAGGAACGGATTGTCTGCAACTGCACCCCATGATTGCTCCGGTGATGTCGTCCAGCTATTCAGCCAGTCATTCTCCCGCCAGCTTGTACCATATTCCGAGCAGTAGCCTTTGGACTCATCATGCTCGTAGATACCACGAGTAACCGCGTATGCGGACACTTCGCTGCCATATATGATGCGTTCGGGATGTTTGGCATGGTCATTGATGAAGCTGCCCCATTTATGCCCGTAATTATAGCCGACGATATCGATTTCATCGCTATAGCCGCCATCATTGAAACCATGATTCAGCGCCGCCGTTGTTGGCCGTGTAGGGTCGATTTTCTTCGTCGTTTGTACAAGTGTAGCCAAGATGCGTGCGCCCATGACGGTGCCTTCGAGCTGCTCCTCATTCTCGAGCGACCATGCAATAATGCTAGGGTGGTTGCGATCACGATAAAGCATATGTTTAAGGTTCTTGATCCCCTCCGGAGAGCTGTCCAACCGTCGATTCTCATCGATGACCATGATGCCCATGCGGTCGCACATGTCCAGCAATTCCTGCGTTGGCGGATGGTGCGCAGAGCGGTAGGCGTTTGCCCCCATCTCCTGCAGCAATTGCAATTTATATTCGATGATGGAATCCGGAAGTGCAACGCCGACACCAGCAAAGTCTTGGTGCACGCAAAGCCCTTTAATAACAGTCCGTTTGCCGTTTAAGAAAAAACCGTTGTCGGTCGTAAACTCGATTGTCCGAATGCCGAATTCCGTTTCATAGCGATCGGTTTCCGCGTCTCCGTTTTCTCTAACAATGGCTATAGCTTTATATAGATTGGGTGCTTCGAGGGACCATAGAAGCGGCTTGGACACATCGACCTGCTGCACAAACGTATGGGCCTCTCCGTCCGGTATCGTGGCTGTCGATCTCGCAGATGCAACAAGCAGACCATTCACATCGCGAATTTCAACCAGCAATTCGCAATCTTTTGCAGCCCGATACTCATTGTTCACGGTCGTCTCTACCCGTACAGTCGATACTTCCTCTGATACCGATGGAGTTGTGACATACGTCCCCCACTGACCGACATGCAGCCGATCCATTGTGCTCAGCCACACATGCCGATAGATGCCCGCACCGTCATACCACCAGCCTTCAAAATCCCTCGCATCCACTTTGACAAAGATGACATTTCGTCCTTCGTCTCCATAACGAACGATATCCGTAATATCGTAGTAGAACGGAACGCTGCCGCTAGGATGTGTGCCGACAAAATGTCCATTCACCCATACGCTGCTGTGACGCATAACGCCATCAAACTCGATGATGATTTTCTTGCCTAGATCAGTGGCGGGAATATCGAACATTTTGCGGTAGCAGCCGACTCCGGATTTTTTGTATCCGCGTTCCAGAGGGCCATCCTTCGAGAACTCCTCTTCAACGAGCCAGTCATGGGGCAGGTGAACCTTCTCCCATTCGTCCGGCGCAACCGAAACGCCTGCCTTCTTATCCGTAAAAGCGATCTGCTGCCACTGGCCTTCTTCACCTTTTTCGCAATCAGTAAGGCTGCCGACGCCTCCCGCTTTCACCGCAAGCGGAATTTCGAGATTTCCTTTGTAGAACAACCAGTCCCTGTCAAAATTCGTTTTGGCCCGTCTCCCCATCACTCGACACCTCCGGAAAAATATCCCTCATTTCGAATGATACCTGAATCTGTGAGCGGATGGTGTGAGAAAATGTGATGATACGCAAAAAAAGAGTTGCACAATCGCGGACAACTCTCTTCCTATATATCTTTGCTATTTCAGCGCTTTCGCCGCAATGTCGGTACGACAGTGCATGCCGTCAAAATGAATCGCAGCCGCTGCTTCATACGCCTTCGCGCGTGCTTCTGCAATATCGCTGCCACGGCCGACGATGCCAAGCACGCGTCCGCCGTTCGTTACGATCTCGCCGTCGCCGGAGAGAGCCGTACCGGCGTGGAATACGAGCGCGCCTTGCGCTTTTGCCGCTTCCAGGCCAGTAATAACGCGGCCTTTCGGGTACGCTGCCGGGTAGCCTTCGGATGCAGCAATGACGCACACCGCAGCTTCGTCGCTCCACTCGATCTCAAGCTGATCGAGACGTCCGTTCAGGGATGCGAGAACGATATCGAGCAAGTCGGTCTTGAGGCGAGGCAGGACAACTTGTGTCTCGGGATCGCCCATCCGTGCATTGAACTCAATCGTCTTAGGGCCGTCCTTGGTAATCATCAAACCTGCGAAAAGAACGCCGCGGAACGGACGGCCTTCGCTGACCATCGCGCGCGCCGTCGGCTTAATGATGTTCTCAATGGACTCTTCCACGATTGCCGGGTCGATATGCGGCAGCGGAGAATACGTGCCCATACCGCCTGTGTTCGGTCCTTTGTCGTTGTCGTACACAGGCTTGTGATCTTGAGCCGGCACCATTGCACGCACCGTTTCGCCATCCACGAATGCGAGGATGGACATCTCTTCTCCCGAAAGGAACTCCTCAATCACGACGCGTCCGCCGGATTCGCCGAACACTTTACCCACCATCATGCCGTGGAGCGCTTCTTCTGCTTCTTCCAACGTTGCCGCAACCGTCACGCCTTTACCTGCAGCGAGGCCGTCTGCTTTCACGACGATTGGCAGCTCTTGCTGACGCAAGTAAGCCAGTGCCGTTTCGTACTCGGTGAACGTCTCGTATTTAGCTGTCGGAATCTCGTATTTCTTCAGCAGATCCTTCATGAAGATTTTGCTGCCTTCGATTTCAGCCGCTTTCTTACTAGGTCCGTAGACTGGAATATTGCGCGCTTCGAAAGCATCCACGATGCCGTCCGCAAGCGGATCATCCGGTCCTACGAATACTAGATCCACTGCGTTATCGCATGCAAATTGAATGAGATCGTCAAACCGGTTAACCGGAATTGGCGCGCATTCTGCCAGCTCCGCAATACCTGCATTGCCCGGCGCACAGAAGATTTTGCTTACTTTATCGCTCTTATTCAGCGCCCAAACGATGGCGTGCTCACGCCCGCCGCCGCCGATGACCATAATCCGCAAAGGAAACCCTCCTTTTATAACAAGTCTGTACTAGTGTTTAAAATGACGAACGCCTGTCAGCACCATCGCAATGTTATGCGCATTGGCTACTGCGATCGATTCCTCGTCCTTGATCGAACCGCCTGGTTGAATTACTGCTGTAATACCGGCTTTTGCCGCCAGTTCCAGCGTGTCGCCCATTGGGAAGAATGCGTCAGAAGCAAGAACTGCGCCTTTTGCTTTGTCGCCAGCTTGCTCGATCGCGATACGTGCTGCGCCGACACGGTTCATTTGACCTGCGCCTACGCCTACAGTCATATCGTCCGATGCCAGTAGGATCGCGTTCGATTTCACATGCTTCACAACTTTCCAACCGAACAACAGCTGCTTCAGCTCTTCATCCGTTGGCTTGCGGTTAGTCACGACTTTAATATCTTCTTCCGTCAGGCTGTGCACATCGCTTTCTTGCACGAGCATGCCGCCGTCTACGCTTGTTACGAGCCATTCCGGCTTGCGCTCGCCTGCTGCTTTGAGTTCGCCGAGCTTCATCAGACGGATGTTCTTCTTCTTCGTCAGCACTTCAAGCGCCTCAGGCGTGAAGTCCGGTGCAATGACGATCTCTAGGAAAATTTCGCTCAGCAGTTGCGCTGTATCAACGCCGATTGTACGGTTAGCCGCTACAATACCGCCGAAGATGGACGTCGGATCTGCTGCGTATGCTTTCTGATACGCTTCGTGAATGTCGCTGCCGATGCCCACGCCGCAAGGATTCATATGTTTAACCGCTACGACGGCCGGTTCGTTGAATTCTTTCACGATGGCAAGCGCCGCGTTCGCGTCGTTGATGTTGTTGTAGGACAGCTCTTTGCCATGCAGTTGCTCAGCAGTTGTGATGTTACCTGTCGATGCAAGCGGCTTGCGGTAGAAAGCTGCTTTCTGATGCGGGTTCTCGCCATAACGCAGATCCTGCACTTTCTCGTACGTCACGGTGTAGCTCTCCGGAAGCGGATTGCCTTGCAGTTTCGAGAGGTAGTCCGAAATGAGCGCATCGTAAGCGCCGGTGTGGCGGAATACTTTTGCAGCGAGGCTCTTACGAGTCTCAAGCGAAGTGTCGCCTTGCGCTTTCACTTCGTCGAGCACGGTTTGGTAGTCTGCCGCATCTACGACAACGGTTACGAAAGCGTGGTTCTTTGCTGCCGAACGAAGCATCGTCGGTCCGCCGATATCGATGTTCTCGATCGCATCCTCGTAGGATACATCCGGTTTTGCAATCGTCGCTGCGAACGGGTACAGGTTCACGACAACGAGATCGATGTAGTCGAGGCCAAGCTCTTGCATCGCTTTTTGATGCTCTTCATCATCGCGAACCGCAAGCAGACCGCTGTGCACTGCAGGATGCAGCGTCTTCACGCGACCATCCAGAATCTCCGGGAAGCCCGTTACATCGGAGATGCCGATAACCGGAACGCCTTCCTTCTCCAGCAGGCTCGCCGTTCCGCCCGTCGAAATAATTTGCACGCCAAGGCCAGCAAGCGCCCGCGAAAACTCCACAATCCCCGTCTTATCCGATACGCTAATAAGTGCTCTGCGAATGGTCAAAATAGAACCTCCTAAAAGTTTGTTCATTCCTACTAACTTGCCTAACTCCGCCGAATTCCCGCCACTGTGTTGCCCTAGGGGCCACTCTTACGCTTCATTCGTCGTTTTCTAGCCCATGTGTTGCTCTAGGTGCCACTCTTGCGTCTCATGTAGCTCACCAGCAGATCCTCTTCTACTCAAACCACCGATTCCCACCAATGTAGCTCACCAAGTGATCCTCTTCTACTCAACTAACCCTGCTACTCTCTAACGGTCACGTTCCGACCGTCGATCGCAACCGCCCCGGCGGCGATTCGCGAGACGACCCACGGGAGCAGCGCTTGCTCTGCCGCGTGGATCCGCGGCGCCAGCGTCTCCAGCGTGTCGCCGTCCGCGACCTCAACCGTGCTTTGCGCGATAATCGCGCCGCTGTCCAGTCCACCGTCGACGAAGTGAACGGTGACTCCCGTCACCTTCACGCCGTAAGCCAGCGCCTGACCGATGCCGTTCACGCCCGGGAATGCGGGCAGCAGCGACGGATGCACGTTGATCATCCGTCCGAAGAACGGCTCCACGAGCACCGGCGTAAGAATCCGCATGTAGCCGGCCAGCACGATCAGTTCGATTCCGCGTCGCCGCAGCTCAGCCAGAATCTCCGTTTCATATGCTTCACGCGAAGCGTACTCCTTCGGCCGAAACGCAAAAACATCAATGCCGGCCTCTCTCGCGCGCGCAACTACAGGCGCCTCCGGCTTATCACAAACAAGAAGCTCGAGGCTTGCGCCCTCGAGCCTTTGCTTTTTTGCTGCGTCCACCAGCGCCCCAAAGTTCGAGCCGAAGCCCGAGGCAAACACGGCGACGCGAATTCCGGCCATTAAACGTCAGCTCCCGTAAAGGTGACTACACGGCTGCCTTCCGTTACTTTACCGATGATGTAAGCATCCTCGCCAAGCTCGCGTGCGATACGCAGCGCTTCTTCGGCTTGTTCAGCTGGAACGACAACGACCATACCTACACCCATGTTGAATGTTGTGAACATGTCGCGGTTCGTGATCGAGCCTTTTTCTTGCATCAGCCCGAAGATCGGTTGAATCGGCCATGAACCGTATGCAATCTCAACGTTAACGCCTTCAGGCAGAACCCGCGGAATATTCTCGATGAATCCGCCGCCTGTAATATGGGCCATCCCTTTAACTTGTACTTGTTTGATCAGCTCAAGAACGGATTTCACATAAATCCGAGTCGGCTCGATGATAACTTCGCCGAGCGTTTTGCCGCCAAACTCAGGCAGTGCATCGCCAAGACCATAACCTGCAGTCTCAAGCAGTAAACGACGAACGAGCGAGAAGCCATTGCTGTGAATACCGCTCGAAGCGAGACCCAGCACGACATCGCCAGGAGCGATTGTTTTGCCGTCGATGATGTTTTTCTTGTCTACGATACCGACCGTAAAACCAGCAATATCATATTCGTCGCCTTGGTACATACCAGGCATTTCAGCTGTTTCGCCGCCGATCAGAGCGCAGCCGGACTGCACACAGCCGTCGGAAATCCCTTTAACGATCGCTTCGATCTTCGCAGGCTCTACTTTGCCGCAAGCGAGGTAATCAAGGAAAAACAGCGGCTCCGCGCCTTGGACGATAATATCGTTCACGCACATCGCAACAGCATCAATACCGATCGTATCGTGCTTGTCCATGGCAAAAGCGACCTTCAGCTTCGTACCCACGCCATCCGTACCCGAAACCAATACCGGCTCCTCGTACTTGTCTTTATTCAGACCGAACAGTCCGCCGAAGCCGCCAAGATCCGTCAATACTTCCGGACGGAACGTCTTCTTCACATGTTTCTTCATCCGTTCGACCGCTTCGTTACCAGCCGCGATATCAACGCCGGCTTCTTTATAAGCTTCTGCCACGATAGTCACTCCTTAATTTATCAATCTTGCTGCTTGTTTTATTTGGTGCCAAAGTGAACGGAGGTTGATATGGAGTCGGAACAGCGATAGCGGTCGCCTAGGCTGAATGATTGGCGTAACTTCGACCACGCAAATCATTCAGCCTTTGTATTCGGATTCTAACCTTATAACACTTGTTCAAGGAATCCGAATACAACAGCGAGTGGAGACCCATATCGACCGCAGGTCACGATTTTAGCACCGAATAAACTAGCAGCTGCAGCTTTTCTCCGAAGTCGGATCCACCGGCGTCGGATAATCATTATCGAAGCAAGCCAAGCACATACCACGATTGTATTCGCCGTCGTTGCCGCCAACAGCCTCTATGAAGCCATCATGGCTTAGAAAATATAACGAATCCGCATTGATCGCCTGACGAATTTCTTCGACCGTCTTCTGCGAAGCAATCAGTTCCTTGCGGTCAGGCGTGTCGATGCCGTAGTAGCAAGGGTTCTTGAACGGAGGTGAAGTAATGCAGACATGAACCTCAGTCGCGCCTGCTTCGCGAAGCAGGTTCACGATGCGAAGGCTCGTAGTACCGCGCACGATCGAGTCATCGATCATGACAACGCGCTTACCTTCAACCACTTTGCGAACCGCGGACAGCTTCATTTTGACGCCTTTTTCCCGAAGCTCTTGCGATGGTTGAATGAACGTACGGCCCGTGTACTTGTTCTTGATCAGACCAAGCTCATAAGGAATGCCCGTTTGCTCCGCATAACCGATGGCTGCCGAGATACTGGAATCCGGTACGCCTGTTACGAGATCGGCATCGAAGAAAGCTTCGAGCGCCAGCTTCTGCCCCATACGCTTACGCGCCGAGTGCAGGTTGATTCCATTAATATCGCTATCCGGTCTTGCAAAATAAATATATTCCATCGCACAAGTCGCGCGGCGCTCCAGCTTCTCGAAACGATCTTCACGAAGACCGTTCTTATCCAGCACAAGCAGTTCGCCCGGCTGCACGTCACGTACATACTCAGCACCGCACGTTTCTAGCGCGCATGTCTCCGAAGCGAATACATAACCGCCGTCAAGCTTACCCATTACGAGTGGACGAAGACCATGGCCGTCAGAGGCAACAAGCAGCTTGTCATTCGTCATAATAAGAAAAGCAAAACCGCCAATAATCCGCTGCAGCGCATCTTTTGCCGCACTGACAAAGTCTTTGCTCGAGCGTGCGATCAGATGGGCGATAACTTCCGTATCACTTGTCGTTTGGAAGATCGAGCCCTGGCTCTCCAGCTCCTTGCGGATCGAAGGCGCGTTCACGATATTTCCGTTCGTAGCGACAGCGAGATCGCCGTCCCGATATTTGAAGACAAGCGGCTGCGCATTCGCGAGCTTGCTTTCCCCTGCGGTCGAATACCGCACATGGCCGATGACACAGTTGCCCGGAAGGCCTTCCAGCGTTGCCTGGTCGAACACTTCCTTTACGAGACCCATGCCCCGGTGATACGTAAACTTGCCGGTTGTCGATTCCACTGCGGCCATGCCGGAGCTCTCTTCGCCGCGGTGCTGCAGCGCGTGCAGCCCGTAGTAGCCAAGGGAGCAGGCATCCGGGATGCCATACACCCCGAATACCCCGCACTCTTCACGCAATTTGTCAAAAATATCGTCACGGCCAATGCCTTCGTTATAGTGATCGCCAGTCCACAGCTTCGGCAGCTGTTTTATTTCATCAGACATGGAATCGCATCCTTCCAAACCTTCTCCAGTTGATCAACCGGTGCGTTGATGCCCGGTTTGCCATTAACAGTAACAACAAGTCCGCTTGTGCGAACGACGCCTAGTGCCGCGTTTGTTACGCCCTTATCTGTCAGGTACTTTTGCAGCGCTTGCGCTTGCTCCGGTTTCGACGAAAGCAGAATACGGGATTGCGATTCGCTGAACAAAGCGGCATCTGGACGCAGGTCTGTCGTAATGTCCACTTCAGCGCCAAGCTTGCCGCTGATTGCCGATTCTGCTAGTGCAACCGCTAGGCCGCCCTCAGACAAGTCATGCGCCGAAGCGACAAGACCTTCACGAATTGCGCCAAGCACGCCATCAAGCAGCTTCTTCTCTGTAGCGAGGTCAATTTGCGGAGGACGTCCTTCGCTCTTGCCTTGCAGCACGTATTGCAATTCACTTCCGCCAAGCTCATGCTTCGTTTCGCCGGCTATGAAAATAACATCGCCTTCTGCCTTAAAGCCTTGTGTCGTAATATGGTCAACGTCGTGCACGAGTCCAACCATCCCGATAACCGGTGTCGGATAAATCGCGCCTTTCGCATTTTCGTTGTACAAGCTGACGTTACCGCCGATAACCGGCGTATCAAGCGCACGGCAAGCTTCGGAAATACCGTCTGCCGCTTTCTCGATTTGCCAGAACACTTCCGGCTTCTCAGGGCTGCCGAAGTTTAGGTTATCCGTAATCGCAAGCGGCTCAGCACCGGAACATACGATGTTACGCGCTGCTTCTGCTACTGCGATACGTCCGCCTACTTCTGGATCAAGGTACACATAGCGACCGTTGCAGTCTGTTGTCATCGCAAGCGCTTTGCGCGTTCCGCGAATCGTTACAACCGCAGCATCAGAGCCTGGTTGAACGGCAGTGCTTGTGCGCACCATGTAGTCGTATTGGTTGTAAACCCACTCTTTGCTCGCAACCGTTGGTGAACCCAATACTTGCTTAAGCGCACCCGTCAGATCCGTTACTTCCGGATAAGCCGTCGTGTCGATTAATCCATTTGCCGCGTAGTAAGCAGGCTCTTTGGAAGGCTTGTCGTACATCGGGCACTCGTCAACGAGCGCTGTTACCGGCATATTCGCCACTTCTTCGCCTTGGTGGAACAGACGCAGACGGCCATCATCCGTAACTTTACCAACCTTCACGCAGATAATGCCCCAACGGTCAAAAATTTCCTGCGCTTGCGCTTCATGCTGCGGTTCAACGACGAACAGCATACGCTCTTGCGACTCGGACAACATCATTTCGTAAGGAGTCATGCCTTCTTCGCGCTGCGGCACCTCGTCGAGGTACAGCTCCAAACCGTTACCTGCTTTGGACGCCATTTCGGCACTGGAGCAAGTCAGACCGGCTGCTCCCATATCTTGAATTCCGACGACGATGCCGGAATCGATTAGCTCAAGTGTTGCTTCCATAACCAGCTTCTCCATGAATGGATCGCCGACTTGGACAGCGGTACGTTTCTCTTCGGACTCTTCGGACAATTCAACCGATGCGAATGTCGCACCGTGAATACCGTCACGGCCGGTAGCAGGACCAACGTAGAATACCGGGTTGCCTACACCTTTTGCCACGCCGCGCTGGATTTTATCATGATCGATCAGACCCACGCACATTGCGTTAACAAGCGGGTTGCCTTCATAGCTCTCATCGAACATAACTTCGCCCGCAACTGTCGGAATACCGATACAGTTCCCGTAGCCTGCGATACCGCCAACCACGTGCTCGAACAGATATTTAACGCGCGGATTCTCAAGGTTACCGAAACGCAAGCTGTTCAGCAGCGCAACCGGACGAGCACCCATGGAGAAAATGTCGCGGATAATGCCGCCTACGCCTGTTGCTGCGCCTTGGTAAGGCTCAACTGCGGACGGATGGTTATGCGATTCGATTTTGAATACAACCGCTTGGTTGTCGCCGATATCCACGATACCCGCGCCTTCGCCTGGACCCATCAATACTTTTGGTCCGGTGATCGGGAACTTCTTCAGAATCTTCTTCGAGTTCTTGTAGGAGCAATGCTCCGACCACATAACACTGAAAACGCCGATTTCCGTATAATTCGGCTTGCGTCCCAGAAAACCGCAAACCAGTTCATATTCATGATCCGTCACACCGAACTGCGTATAAATGCGTTGCTCCGCAATTTGTTCCGCTGTCGGCTCCTTAGCCGTTAACTGCTGCGCCATGTTGTTCCCTCCAAGCATTCAAAATCGATGTAAACATCCGTTTGCCGTCTTCCGAGCCAAGCAGTTGATCCACTGCGCGCTCCGGATGCGGCATCATGCCGACTACGTTGCCGCGCTCATTGCTGATCCCTGCGATATTTTCGATGGAACCGTTCGGGTTCGTGTTACCCGCATAACGGAACACAATTTGGTTGTTTGCTTTCAGCTGCGCGAGTGTTTCGTCGTCACAGTAGTAGTTGCCTTCGCCATGCGCGATCGGAATATCGATGAATTCACCAGGTGCGTATTGGCTAGTAAATGCTGTTGCGTTGTTTACTACTTCCAGCTTTGTTTGCTGGCAGATGAATTTCATACCGTTGTTGCGGAGCAGTGCGCCTGGCAGCAAGCCCGCCTCCGTAAGGATTTGGAAGCCATTGCAGATGCCGAGAATGAATTTGCCAGCCTCAGCCGCTTTCACTACTTCGTTCATAACCGGTGCAAATTGAGCAATTGCGCCGCAGCGCAAGTAATCTCCGTAGGAGAATCCGCCCGGCACCAGAATCGCATCATAGGCGGAAAGATCCGTAGCCGTATGCCATACGTATTCGACTTGCTGTCCGATTGTATCTTCTACGGCTTTGAAGCAGTCAATATCACAGTTGGAGCCTGGAAAAACGATAACCGCAAACTTCATCGTTTAGCCCTCCAATTCAAAACGGTAGTCTTCCACTACTGTGTTTGCCAGCAGCTTCTCGCACATCGCTTTCAGACGAACTTCCGCTTCTGCACGATCCGTAGTATCTAGGTTCAGTTCCAAATATTTGCCGATGCGGACTTTGCCAACTTCCTCGAAGCCCATTGTGTGAAGCGCGCCTTGTACGGCGCTGCCTTGCGGGTCAAGCACGTTTTGTTTGATCGTTACGTAAACTTTAGCCTTCATTTGGGGGGTCGCCTCCTGGAAAATGTGAGATGGGGGATGGGAGCGCTGCGCAAAACGCGGATATGTCGGCCTTCGTCGCTGTTGAACTTTGGGAAACTTGAACAATATCCTAGCGGATGTTTCCCAAGTTCAAAGGCGAGCGCTAGCGCTCTACGGCTCGACATACCACTTATTTGCTTCGCCCATCCTGGTAAAACACTTTTTACAGGATGCTCTTTGAGCATCCTGGGCTCGCTTCGCGGGGCTATCCGCCACCGCTTGCGTCGCCTGATTTATGTGGTGCGAGCCATCTGTGCTTGGCCCGCGGGTTTTTTGAATGCATTGCAGCCTACGCTGCAAGTGCTATACCAATGCTTCGCCTGTCAGCGCTTTGTAGATCGCTAGGTAGCGGTTGGTTGTTTCGTCTACGACGGATTGCGGAAGTGGAGCCGGTTTGCTGTCTCGATCCCAGTCGGAGCCGAGCAAGTACGTGCGTACCGGTTCTTTGTCCATGCTGTCGATCTCGATGTCGAAGGCATAGTTGTCTTGAGCCCAGAAACGGGAGGAATCCGGGGTAAAGATTTCATCGATGAGAATGACTTTACCATCTATAAGGCCGAACTCGAACTTGCAATCTGCCAGAATGATGCCGCGCTCTTCGCAGAAGCCTCGCGCATATTCGTACAAGGCGATGCTCTTATCGCGAAGTTCTTCCGCAAGCTCGGCGCCGACCATCTCTTGCATCCGCTCGAACGGGATGTCCTCGTCATGGCCAACGTCGTTCTTCGCAGCAGGCGTGAACAGCGGCGCTGCAAAACGCTCGTTCTTGCGCAGACCTTCCGGCAGCTCGATGCCGTTAATTGCCGATGTTTTCACATATTGTCTCCAACCGCCGCCAGTGATATAGCCGCGAACGACACATTCGATATCGATGCGCTCCGCTTTCTTGGAAACCATGATGCGATTCTTCAACAGTTCCGGCTCCGTTACGAGATCGCCAAGCTTGTACACGTCCGTGTGAACAATATGATTCGGCATCATCTCAGCCGTTTGATCAAACCAGAAAGCCGACAAGCGGTTCAACACATTGCCTTTCTCCGGCACGGCCGGGTCCAGCACATAGTCAAACGCGCTGATGCGGTCCGTCACGACGATCAAATAGTGCTCACCAAGATCATAAAGCTCGCGAACCTTGCCCTTATAAAGCAGCGGCGCTTTGACATAATCCACAGCCGTGGACAACGCTTGTGTCATTTCTCTCTCTCCTTTTGGCTTGTTGTTGTTTGTTAAGTAGTGACGGAGCAGGCATGAACAGTCCGAAGAAGCGTTAGCGTTCGCCTTTGTACTTGAATTTCCACCTCTAATCTCCTACAGTTCAAAGAAATTCAAAGTACAACAGCGATCGTAGGACGTTCATGCATGCGCAGTCATGCCCTTAGATCAACTCAAGCCGTCTGAAAATTGTATCCACGTGCTTCAAATGCCAAGCCGGATTAAACGCATCAGCGATTTCATCCGCGCTCAGATGAGCCGTAATTTCCGGTGTCGACTCAATGATGTCGCGGAATTGGCGCTGCTCTTCCCATGCTTGCATCGCGCGCGGCTGTACAGTGTCGTAGGCTTGCTCGCGGCTCATGCCTTTATCGATCAGCTTCGTCATGACGCGGCCGGAGAACGGTACGCCGAACGTACGCTGCATATTGCGTTTCATGTTCTCAGGGAACACTTGCAGGTTCTTGATGATGTTGCCCAGACGGTTCAACATGTAGTTGAGCAGCATCGTGGAATCCGGCAAGATCACGCGCTCAGCCGACGAATGGCTGATATCGCGCTCATGCCACAGCACTACATTCTCGTACGCTGTCAGCATATGGCCGCGGATAACACGGGACAGACCGGAGATGTTCTCGCAGCCGATCGGGTTGCGTTTGTGCGGCATTGCGGATGAACCCTTTTGACCTTTGGCGAATGGCTCTTCCACTTCACGGAACTCACTCTTCTGCAGAGCGCGGATTTCCGTAGCGAATTTATCAAGGGATGTCGCGATCAGTGCCAAAGCGCCGATGTACTCGGCATGACGGTCACGCTGCAGCGTTTGCGTCGAGATCGGAGCAGGCGTAATGCCAAGCTTCTTACACGTGAATTCTTCTACAAAAGGATCGATGTTCGCGTACGTACCAACTGCACCGGAGATTTTGCCGAATTGAACGCCGTCAGCCGCATGGCGGAAACGCTCCAGGTTACGCTTCATTTCTTCATACCAGAGGGCAAGCTTCAATCCGAACGTTGTCGGCTCCGCGTGTACGCCATGCGTACGTCCCATCATCGCTGTATCTTTATAAGCAACCGCTTGGCCGCGTAAAATTTCAATAAAGTTCGTGATGTCATTCTCCAAGATTGCGTTCGCTTGAAGGAGTAGATAGCCCATCGCTGTATCTACCACATCAGTAGATGTCAGGCCGTAATGCACCCATTTGCGCTCAGGCCCGACTGTTTCGGAAACCGCACGCGTGAAAGCAATAACGTCATGGCGTGTTTCCAGCTCGATCTCGTTGATGCGGTCGATATTGAAAGTCGCGCCTTTACGAAGGGCTTCAACATCCTCGCGCGGGATAACGCCAAGCTCTACCCAAGCCTCGCATGCGCAAAGCTCAACCTCGAGCCATGCCTTGAATTTGTTCTCTTCTGTCCAAATCGCTCTCATTTCCGGTCTGCTATAACGTTCTAACATCGTGAATTAATCCCTCCAAATGTTCGTTTCGGAAATCCACGCCAGCGCCTGCTCGACATCTGCAGCAAGCACGTTGACATGACCCATTTTCCGTTTATGTTTGGCTTCATGTTTCCCATATAAATGAATTTTAGGCGCTACGCCTAAACGTTCTGCATGCTCATCTTGCTTGGCGATCAACTCAAGCAGCGGTTCGACATGCTCGCCGAGCACGTTCACCATAACAACCGGCGTAAGGAGTGCTGTATCGCCAAGCGGCAATCCGCATACGGCGCGTACATGCTGCTCGAACTGCGACGTCCGGCAAGCCTCCATCGTATAATGGCCGCTGTTATGCGGACGTGGCGCAAGCTCGTTGACGAACAGCTCGCCGTCTTCGGTCAGGAACAGCTCTACCGCGATCAAGCCGACGGCGCCAAGCCCTTCGGCGATCCTAGCAGCCAAGCGCTCCGCTTCCCGCTGAAGTTCCTCATCGATTCGTGCAGGCACGATCGACAGGTGCAGGATATTATCGACGTGGATATTCTCCGCTGCCGGGAACGTACGAATCTCTCCCTGCGGGCTTCTTGCCGCAATGACCGAAAGCTCCTTCTGGAAGCGAATGAACTGCTCCAGCACTAGCTCCGTTCCGGCACGATTCAACGTCTCGAACGCTTCATCGATTTCAGCTTCGCTGCGGATGACCCATTGGCCTTTGCCGTCATAACCGCCCATGGCTGTCTTCAGCACGCAAGGCAGTCCGAAGCGGCCAACCGCTTCGCGAAGCTCATCCGCGCTGCGCACCTCTGCATAAGGCGCCACCTTCACGCCTGCCGCTTCAATCGCGCGTTTCTCACGCAGGCGATGCTGCGTCGTATAGAGCAGCTCGCTGCCTTGCGGCACGTAAGATTCCTCCATCAGCATGGCCGCAACGCCGGCATCGACGTTCTCGAATTCATACGTGATGACATCCGATCGCGTCGCCAGCTCGCGAGCCGCATCGCGATTGTCATAAGCAGCAACGATCTGACCTGCAACTTGTCCAGTAGGCGCATCCGGCGTCGGATCAAGTGCCACGAAACGATACCCCATGGCGCTGCCTGCATTCGCCATCATTCGGCCGAGCTGGCCTCCGCCAAGGATACCGATTGTCGAGCCGGGCAAAATCACTTTCACTTCTTTACCCGCACCGCTGCTCATAACGTCTCACTGCTTTCGAGTACTTCCTGCTCAATCCGTTCGCGGCGCGCAAGCACGCGGGCTTGTACTTCCGGATCGAACGCGCCAAGCATCTGCGCAGCAAGCAATCCCGCGTTCGTGCCGCCGGCGTTGCCGATCGCAACCGTCGCAACCGGAATGCCGCCAGGCATCTGTACGATGGACAGCAGCGAGTCAAGTCCGTTCAAGTTCGAAGACTTCACAGGCACACCAATAACCGGCAAGATCGTCTTCGCAGCGACCATGCCGGGCAAATGTGCAGCTCCGCCAGCACCCGCGATAATAACTTTCAAACCGCGTTCTACTGCTGTTTCTGCGTATTGGAACATAAGATCCGGTGTCCGGTGAGCCGATACAACCTTCTTCTCATAGGGAATTTGTAACTCGTCCAGAACGTCACAGGCTAACTTCATTGTCTCCCAGTCTGACTTGCTGCCCATGATGACGCCGACTTTTGCTGACATCTGCTTATAACCACCTTTGTTTGATGAAGGAATCTGATTACATGACAAGCCACAAAAAAAGTCCCTCAGCACAGGCTCCACAACATGGATGGCTTCGGGACTTACAAGTCCAGCAATGAAGATTGCGCCCTATCGCCGCCTGCTAACCAGTAGACAGGAACGGCAATAGACAACATCAGGCTGCCCCGTCAAGGCGGCAACCTGGTTCTTCAACTGCATGGGCTCGTAGTCCGAAAATTAAGGTTCTCGGGTAGATACTCTCGGGCCTAATCCCCAAGGATATACGAGTCTTGCATGGTAAGTATATGATTCGTTTTTCGCTATCCCTAGTTTATCAATCCTGACGCAGAATGTCAACGAAAAAACACGAACATTAAATTCAAATAATCAGTATAAAGTTCGTGTTTTGCCTAGTTTTCTCAATTTTCACGAATTATTTTGAACAATCTGTGATCTTGTTGGTTATTCGGACCATTAGTGACGCCGCGCACCAATTCCGCCTGACTACAAAAACCGACAAAATACGCACCTCATTCGAGTCGATTTAAGCGACGGACTCTCCACCTCAAACGCATAAAAAAAAATATTGACTCATAAGTCAATGCAGGATTACAATCACATTGACTTATCAGTCAACGTAGATTGTTAACCCTCTAAACGATAGGAGGCTCCAAGCGTGAAACCAATCGTCGAACTTCGTCAGCTGACGAAAGCTTACGGCAAGAGCCGCGGCATATCAGAAGTATCCTTCGCCATCGGGGAAGGTGAGGTGTTCGGATTCATCGGGCCTAACGGCGCCGGCAAGAGTACCGCAATCCGAACGCTGCTCAATTTCGTCTTTCCTACCTCGGGCAGCGCTTCGATTCTAGGTATGGACATTGTGAAGGATGCCCAGGCTATCCGCCGCCAAGTCGGTTATCTGCCTTCAGAAGTATTTTATTACGATGATATGAAGGTTATGGATCTGCTCAAGTACTCCGCGGCTTTCTATGGCCAAACGGATTCCAAACGAATCACAGAGCTGGCCGCACGCCTCGACCTTGATCTCTCCCGCAAAATCGAGGACCTCTCCTTCGGCAACCGCAAGAAGGTCGGCATCGTTCAAGCGCTGCTGCACAGGCCGAAGCTGCTCATACTGGATGAACCGACCGGCGGCCTCGATCCACTCATGCAGAACACGTTCTTCGAACTGCTCACAGAAGAGCGCAAGAATGGCACAACCATCTTCTTCTCCTCCCACATTCTGAGCGAGGTGCAGAAAATGTGCGACCGAGTCGCCATTATTAAAGAGGGTTCGCTTATTAAAGTGGAATCCGTCGAACAGCTGCTGAAGAACAACTTGAAGAATATCACCCTGACGGCAAGCCGTCCCGAAGCCATTGGCCTCCCGCAGCTAAGCGGCATTCTAAAGCAAGAAACAACCGGCTCCCATGTGAAGCTGCTGTATGGCGGCGATATGAAAGCACTTATTCAGGGATTGGCGAATTGCGCCTTCACGGATATTCTGATCGAAGAGCCTTCGCTTGAGGAAGTATTCATTCATTACTACGAGAAAGAATAAGGAGGCCGCACTATGCTTCTCAGAAGAGAATTCAAACGGAATCTTCGGGGATTGATCATTTGGAGTATTATTATGGCCGGTATCATCCTCTTATATTTAAGCATCTACCCGGAATTCGCGAAGTCACAGGAAGGACTCGACGATATGATGAGCTCGCTGCCCGAGGGGATGAAGAAAGCCTTTGGCATGGATCGGCTGAACATGAGCTCCTTGCTCGGATTTTATGGTATCGAGATTCATTTGATGACGACCTTGCTCGGGAGTATTTTCGCATCGTTATTGGCTTCTAATATTGTAGCGAAGGAACAGCACGAGAAGACGATCGAGTTTCTGCTCTCAAGACCCATTACGCGCACGCAGATCATCTCGCAGAAGCTTGCTGCCGTTGTTATCAACGTACTGCTCTTCAATGTTGTCATTGTGGCTGCCAGTCTGATTGGCTTTCAATTCTCGAACGACGATAATGAAGTATCACTGTCCACCTTCTTCCTGCTGGAATCAGCCGTTCTGATGATGCATCTAACTTTCGCAAGCATCTCGTTCTTGTTCTCGACGATATTGAAAAGAACCCGATCCGTCGTGTCCCTGTCGCTCGGACTGGTGTTCATCACTTATTTCTTCAGCATCATTTCAGGCGTCTCCGAGCACTTCACTTGGTTCAAATATATCAGTCCCTTTAAGTATGCCGAAGCAGCAGCCATCATCTCAGACCGGTATTTCGATCCCCTGTACATCACCATTATGGCCGTCGTTATCGTCTGTTGCGCGCTGTCCGCTAACTGGTATTATAGTAGAAAAGACATCACCGTTTAGCTGACGAGGAACTGAGGTGTAGGCTGTGTATCCCGCATTCGCGAAGCTTCCTGAAGAGAAACAGGAGCTCATCATGACAATTTGTATCGAGGAGTTTGCCAAGAACGGCTACACAACTACCTCCACGGATACCATCACGGCGAGAGCCGGTATTTCCAAAGGCATCCTGTTTCATTATTTCAAAAGCAAAAAGAACCTCTATCTCGCCGTCGTCCAGCATGCGATGGACGTGCTTGTGGAGCAGACGGTTACTTCGGTGGAAGCGATCGGCTCGACCGATTTCTTCGAGCATATCAAGGAGATTGTGCTGGCGAAGCAGCGCGTAACACTGCAATATTTTCATGAGACTGAGCTGGTGCAGCGCGTGATCAGCCATCCTCCGAAGGCGGTGGAAGCTGAAATCGAGATGCTGATCGCCGACTATCAGAAGACATTCACGACCCCGGCGATGCTGAAGAGCATCTATAAGGCCGAGTTACTCGAAGCCGCTCCACTGCGGGAGGGACTTGACGCCGATACGGTTTTCAACCATGTCACCTTCGTCTTAAATGCACTGTCGAACAAATATCTGCAGCTTCATAAGACACACTCCCTCGCTCCCGTCATGATCGAGAAGAAGCTGATCCAAGAAATCGATACGTTTATCGATTTGATTAAATACGGCGTCTATAGGCAGCCTACATAGACAGCATAAACAAGAGGACAGCGCTCATTGAGCGCCGTCCTCTTGTTCTATCTCTATTAGCCTTGGCTTCCGATAAACGCGTAACGTGCGACGATGAGAATCGCAAGCACCCACATGAGCCAGTGCACTTTGTAGCCGCCTTTTTTGCCGGCAAGATTAGCTGTTGTAGCAAGTACCACATACGACACGATACCGAAGGAAATACCGTTCGCGATGTTGTACGTGAAAGGCATCATTGCAATCGTCAGGAACGATGGGATCGCGTAAACCATGTCTTGGAAGTCAATTTCTTTGATCGATTGGACCATCAGTACACCTACGATGATCAGTGCTGCTGCTGTTGCAGAGCCCGGAATCAACGAGATGAGCGGCCACAGGAACAACGCTGCCAAGAAGGCAACACCAGTCGTTACGGCTGTAAGGCCTGTACGTCCGCCTTGCGCGATACCCGCAGAGCTTTCAACGAAAGCCGTTACTGTACTGGTACCCAGCATTGCGCCGCCGCTTACACCAACTGCGTCAACCAGCATCGCTTTACCGACAAGCTTCTTGCCCTTCTCAGGGTCTTTCATATAACCTGCACGGTTCGCTGTACCAACAAGCGTTCCGAATGTATCAAACAATTCAACGAATGTGAAGGTTGCGATGATGGAGATCAAGCCGGTGTCCATAACACCTTTGAAGTCAAAGTCCCAGAAGTTGCCTTTGCTGAAATCAGGGCTCCACGATTGACCTTTCAGGCCTTCCGATACGTTAACGTCGCCAGTTAGAATCGCGATGAGCGTCACGCCAAGAATACCGAACAGAATCGCGCCTGGTACACGAAGCACCATCAGAACCGCAATCAGCAATACGCCGATCAGCGTCAAGTACACGCTGGAGCTCTCCAGGCTGCCCATGTGGAATACGGACTCAAAACCCATTACATCTGTGAATACGCCTTTCGGAATATCCGTAACTGTATTCTCAACACCCACCGTCATGATACCGCTGTTCTTCAAACCGATGATCGTGATGAAAAGACCGATACCCACTGTAATGGAATGCTTCAAGCTGTCAGGAATAGCTACGATTAGCAATTGACGAACTTGCGTAATCGTCAGGATGAAGAACACAATACCGGAAATAAATACAGCTGTCAGTGCCATCGAAGGCGAAATCGGGGTGTCTGTTGCTTTGGAAGCAAGCACTGTTGCCGCGAAGTATGCGTTAAGACCCATACCTGGCGCGAGCGCAACCGGGAAGTTGGCAAACAAGCCCATCGCAATCGTGAAAATACCACCCGCTAACGCTGTTGCCAAAAATACCGAATACCCGTCAAGTCCTGCTGTTCCGAGAATACCCGGATTGACGGCCAAAATGTAAGCCATCGTCATGAAAGTCGTAAGGCCCGCCATAATCTCTGTCCTTACATTTGTTCCGTGTTCCTTCAAACGAAAGAAACTACCCATTTTTCAAAAACCCTCCCCAAAAAATGTTTCAGAACAAACAAGAACCCAGAAAAAAAATGCCGATGTTGTCGGCATTTCTCCCTAGGTTCCACGCAAAACAAGACAAGAAGGCGCGACATGACCCATCAGCGCCTTACTTCTGTCTTGCTTCTCGTAGACAGGTCATTACGGTGACCTCGTAGAGACTCTCAAGCCGATTCTTGAGATTATACGAAAAGATATGCTGTTTCTGTTTGTATTGATCTGTGAACATTTTAGCGAGGAAATCCTGAGCCTGTCAATGGGAAACGTTTGCAAATTAGGAAAATGTCCTTATTAAGTGGAAAATCGCCTATTTGAGAGCATTATCGCAGCTTCTGCTCGTCCACTACGATGTTAATGAAATCGTTTCATCAACTGCTTGATCGCTGCCGACATCTTCTCTTTCTCTTTAGTTCGTTTCTCCGATTCGGCTTTCTCGAGTGCAAGCAGCCCCAAACTATATCCGAGGATGCCAAGTGAAGAGGAAATTTTCGCAAGATCGTCAGCCGTAATTTTCTTATCCTCCGACATTCGCGTAACCCTCCTTCTGTCAGAGATGACCCTTATTAGTCTTCTTTCTCTGTTCTGGCTTTCAGCACTGCAAGCAACCCGACCAGATCCCCGACAACCAGAATGATCGCCGCTACCAAAGCAAGGTCATCAGCAGATAATTCGTTCACATCAATGTTGGTCGTTGTTGCTCTCGCCATTTGGATTACCCCTTGTTTCGTTAACTGATAGTAGCCTATGCGCTGCGGGCATTAGCCGCGTAGGCTCCTGCCTTGGGGGCCAAAATTTTATCCCTCCGTTACATAGAGCTCTTGTCTGAGAAGAATGTTAAGCTTCTCCGGGGGATTGCAATGAGGGTGATTCATAAAAATCTCTTGGGTTCTTCCCTTTACTTGATGCCCTTCTTCAGCGACTCCATCCACTAATGCTTGTATCGAAGATTCGATATGATCATAGCTTCCTGTATGTAATAATTGTGCACAATAGCGCTTAGGGGCCGCCGTCAGGGAAAGATCGAAGTCGAAACGATCAAGCCTATTCTTCAGCTCATGGATGGTGACGTCAAATAAATCGCAGCTGATATAATCCGGAACCCACATCATGGTTGTAAATTCCGTTCCCTCTTCACGATCTGTTTCCCACGCCATTTCGATCGGCATTCTACTGAAATTTTTCCCCAGCTCCCGCACCGTGTGATACTTGACTCGATTGATGAACCGACCTATTGTCCAAACTTCTTTATAATCATACATCCTGTAAATATCCCGATCACCGGATCCCGAAGCAATTAAGTACTGCATCTGGGGGATTTGATAATAATGAATGGCCTTGTCTCGCAAGGAATAGTACGATTTGTTTGATTTTCTGACATCTTCTCTTACCACTTCAGACCTGGGAATCATGGTAGCAGACAACCCCTTTACATTAGTCGTAATCGAAACGTTCCGTTCAACTGTATCACACTAAATTTCTAAATTATACCTATTCTTACAGAAAGGAACATAACTCAGTCTAATGCCGTGTTATAAAAAAAACTCCCTTTTATATGCTGGATTACGCAAATAAAAGAGAGTATTTGTACGATTTCGACCGTGTTCTTTGGCTCAATTACTTACCTTGAAGCGTATTCGTTATTTGTGCCTTGGACTTTAGTTCTTCCAGCAATGCAGGGGAAAGTTCGTTAACCTGCTGGCTAACGAGCTGTTCCCGGATTTCAGCTTTCTTCTCTTCGAACGAAGCTGCCTTCGCTGCCTTACGGTCTGTTACTTTGATGATATGGTAACCATACTCCGACTGTACCGGCCCGCCCAGCTCGCCAACCTTAAGCGAGAACGCCGCTTCCTCGAACTCAGGGACCATTGCCCCCCTGCTGAAGAAACCAAGATCCCCGCCAGCGCTTCCACTGCCTGTGTCAGTTGATTTCTCTTTCGCCAGCTTCGCAAAATCCGCGCCTGCTTTCAGCTGCTTCATAATTTCGTCAGCTTCCGCTTTCGTTGCGACCAGAATATGCGATGCTTTCACTTCCTCAGGCTGATCAAACTCAGCCTTATTGGCCTCAAAATATTGTTTCACTTGTTCGTCCGTCACATTCACGCGTTTCTCTACGAGCTTGCGAATGCGAAGCTGCATCGGCGTTTGCTTCTTCAAATCTTCCAGCGTCATGCCCGCTTGCTGCAGCGCCGTTTGAAAATCCGATTCAGACGGGAAGCGCTTCTTGATATTCGCGATTTCCGCATCCACATCTTTATCACTGATTACGATACCTTGTTTCTTCGCCTCTTGAATGAATAGCTCTTCTTGAATCAGGTTGTCCAATGTTTGCTTACCGCCAACTGCAGCCATCGTCTCGTAAAGTTTGTTCTTGGTAATGGCTACGCCATTAACGGAGCCGACCATCGCATTACCGCCATCGCCTAATGGAGACTTATCGGGCTTGCCGGCAATAATGACTGAATTCGTTGAGGCGTTGTAGTTGACAGTTGCACCGAGCATCTCAGCGGCGGAGCGGATAGGGACGTAAGTAACGCCTTTAATGGATACCGGTTCTACAGTTGATTTCTTACCATTTACAATCAAGGTCAGCTTCGTTGCAGCGTACGCTCCTGCACCTGCCGCTAATGTCATACCGACTACGACCAGTGCGATTACGCCAACTTTACTTTTAATCACAAAATAAACCTCCCGATGGAATCATTTATAATGGCTAATAACGAAATTCATACTAGGATTCTATCTCATTACTTTGAATACATAAACCATTTTGATCCAATCTTTAAAATGGTCATAAAAAACTCCCTTCTATTTGCAAAATAACGCAAATAGAAGGGAGTTTTGGTAGCTAAGCTGAATCTATTCCCACTCGATTGTTGCTGGCGGCTTCGAAGTAACGTCGTAAACGATACGGTTTACGTTGTCGACTTCGTTGACGATACGAACCGAGATTTTCTCCAGAACGTCCCACGGAATACGAGCCCAGTCTGCAGTCATACCGTCGATGGAAGTAACTGCACGGATACCAACCGTGTACGAATACGTACGAGCATCACCCATAACGCCAACGCTCTTCATGTTCGGCAATGCTGTGAAGTACTGCCAAATTTCACGATCCAAGCCGGCTTTGGCAATCTCATCACGCAGAATCGCATCGGATTCGCGGACGATTGTCAGCTTGTCTTCCGTTACTTCGCCAAGCACGCGGATTGCAAGACCCGGACCTGGGAACGGCTGACGCCATACGATCGCTTCAGGCAGACCGCATTCTTCGCCGACTTTACGAACCTCATCCTTGAACAACGTCTTAAGCGGTTCAACGAGCTTAAATTTAATATCTTCCGGCAAACCGCCGACATTATGGTGCGATTTGATGGTTTGTGCTGTAGCTGTACCGCTCTCAACGATATCAGTATACAGCGTGCCTTGTGCCAAGAATTCGAAATCGTCGAATTTCGCAGATTCCTCTTGGAACACGTAAATGAACTCGTTGCCGATGATTTTACGCTTCTGCTCCGGATCGTCGACGCCTTTCAGCTTGCCCATGAAGCGCTCTTTGGCATCGATTTTGACAACCTTCATATCGAATTTGCCTACGAACGTTTCCATAACGCCTTCTGCTTCGTCTTTACGCAGCAAGCCGTGGTCGATGAACATGCAAGTCAGCTGGTCGCCGATTGCTTTGTGCAGCAGAATCGCTACAACAGAGGAATCTACGCCGCCGGACAATGCGCAAAGCACTTTGCCGCTGCCTACTTGTGCACGGATATCGCGGATTGTGTCGTCAATAAACGTGCTCATGCTCCAGTTGCCTTCGCAGCCGCACACGTTATAAAGGAAGTTGCGAATCATTTCGTTCCCTTGTACGGAGTGACGTACTTCCGGGTGGAACTGAACCGCGAATACTTTGCGCTCCGGATGGCTCATCGCCGCGATCGGCGCATGGTCCGTGCTCGCATCTACGCGGAAGCCTGTCGGCAATTCCACAACATGGTCGCCGTGGCTCATCCACACCGTTTGGCTGTTGTCTAGATCTTTCACAAGCTCGCTGCCCGCGATGAATTCCACGTCAGCTTTACCGTATTCGCGCTTGCCTGCACGCTCAACTTTACCGTCGAGCTGGTGCGCGATGAGCTGCATGCCGTAGCAAATACCGAAGATCGGCAAACCCAGATCATAAATCGCAGGATCTACAAGCGGCGATTTCTCTTCATACACACTTGCGGGTCCTCCCGAGAACACGATGCCTTTCGGCTGCAGCTCGCGGATCCGTTCCACCGAAGTATTGTATGGCAGCAATTCGCTGTATACACCCAAATCCCGGATACGTCTTGCAATTAACTGGTTGTACTGTCCGCCGAAATCGAGGACGACGATCATTTCATTTGGCTTGTCCACTTTTTTAAAGCCTCCCTCAAATCATTGTGTCAATTATATATAGGCGCTAAGTGACAGTCAAGGCGAATGGGGGCAATGCGATGTGGATATGGTGAACAGCTGGGCCGTCACGCGGGTGGCGCGTATCTTCCGCTCACTTGCCGCGTTTCCAGCGGCCTGGCGAATCCCGATGCAATAGATACAATCCCCCTGCCAGGGCGGAAGGGCTGTGTTCTAACGGATGCCACAGCGCTTATTTGGTCTTATTTTGCTTTTTATTTTCTCTAACGGTTACCAGAGACCTTATTTGTGCTTTTACGGGCGGAAATCATGCCTTAATCGCGAAATAGCTACTCTGGCAACCGTTACAATTATGGGACACCGAAAAATGGGGGAATAAGCGCTCTGGTAACCGTTAGACTTCGGGGAGCGACTTTCTCGGGTAGCCAGTGGATCTCTGGGTGAGCTTCTTTCTACAATATGGTGCGTTTCTCGTCAATGTAGATCTCAAGGTGAGCTACTTGAGCAGCCGCCAATAGAAAAAGCCGAGCCACCTCAATAGGCAGCTCGACTCTCTTCACATATTACATCTACTCTTGCTCGGTTGTTGCTGCAACTGTTGTTGTAGCCGCGATCGATTGATTCGTTTTATTTTTGGCCAACTTCAGGTAGCCGTATACGTTCTGGAACTCGCTGTCGTTCACGAAACGAAGTCGAACAGAGCCTGCCGCCTCGTTAATGTACTCACGCAGTGCGGAAGCGCCGCCGCCGAGCACGTAAAAGCACTGAATGTCAGGGTTCTTCTTCCAACGCTTCAGAATCAGATCAAGCACTTTATTCGCTGCACGGTTAAAGTAATTGTCCACGATTGGACGAATATCCGCCTGACCTTCACCGATCCGCTGGATGATGTAGTCACGGTTCTTGATACGCTGGATCAGCTTCGTGCGGCTCGGGAAGCGGTGGCCGAACTGATCTTCGACGTCACGGATGATATTGTCCAAATAAGTCGCAAGGCCGAATTGCTCGCCCGTGCTGAACTGGTTGTCGATGCTCATCCGTTTAATAACCGGGAAATCCGTCGTAAGCGCGCCCATTTCGCAAATTCCGATGCAGCCATAGTACAACTCTTCATTCTTCACGGTCAGGTTATCGTGTGTGGCCATATGGAACAGCGCTGCTGCGCCTTCGATGGAAACAACCGCACGTTTGATAATGACGCGAATGGAGCGACCGCGCAGCTTCGGCGTGGAGAGGAATGTCACTTCATGCTCGCCTACAAGGCGTTCCTCAAATGTTTTGTGAAAACCTGCATATGTACGTACCGGCAAACCCGTTCCCACGATATACTCTACCGCTTGCGTCGTTTGTCCTTCTACCGGCTCATAAGTTTGACTCGTCAGCCCTGCATAAGCAAGTGCTGTCAACGCCACGATCAACGCTTGATCGCTCGTTGCTTTGTTATCCGTCTCCTCGAGCTCCGAAATATCTTGATCTTCCATCGCCAGCAGGCCTACGAAGTAGCGCTGGTTGTTCTTCTTTAATTTAGGGCTGTATACACGCACGTCTAGTGCTTTGAGCGGTGAATCCTCATCTTGAAAAATATGACGCTCATAGCCCGGGGAGAGGATGCTCGGGACTACAATCGGCTCCGAAGCTCCATCAATCACCAGTTTCACACTATCGTTTCCTACGTCAATGCCTGCAATTTTAATCACAAGAGTGCCTCCGTTCATTGTCTTAGCCTAATTCCGCTGTTAAGGTGATTCAATTCGCTATATGCCGACAAAATCCTTTTTTATTATTCTTTTTTCGCAACGTCTAAGTTTTCGGGATCAATCTGCCGAAATAGTTCGGTGTATATGTTTTTTTGCTAGGTCTATATCCTTATGAAAACATAAGTTCGAAGCAAAAAACTTCTAGGAGGTAAGCATGAAACTTTTTCCACGCAACGCGCATTTCACCTTTCTTGTCTTACCAGACGGCAGCAAGCCAGCGCTGCGGTTTCGGATTTCCACCGCCTTGTTACTGGTGATTCCCATCCTTGTTTCCTTGCTGATTGTTATAGCATCAACGCTATACCTACTTCATGAACGTAACAGTCGTCAACTGGAACTGCTTCAACTACAGCTCGCATCGGAATCCGAGGCCCATCAAGATCAACTCACGGACAAAGATGCGCTCATCAACAAGCTGCAAACCGATCTGGTTCAACTGGCCCAGCAAGCCGATGCCGTAACCGCCCGAATGGAAGAGCTGAACAAATTGGAATCCGATATGAAATCGCTCGTTGGCCTTTCTCCTGCCAAATCGGCTAAAGAAACAGACGGTGATGGCGTCGGGGGCGAGCAGTTGGACGCAACCGATGAGGATATCCAAGAGCTCGTAGTTCAGACCCAATCATTCTTTACTTCTATCGGCGGCGAAATCAGTGATTTGAAGAACAGGCTGACGTCCACCACGAAAGAGGTACAAAAAAAGAAACAAGTCCTTCGACTCACGCCTACCTATTGGCCCACAGAATCGGAGCGCATTACTTCGTTGTTCGGGGTCCGAATCGACCCTTTCACGAACCATCCCGGGGTACACAAAGGCATGGATATTGCCGGCAAAACAGGCGACTCGGTATTCGCAGCAGCAGATGGTTTTGTACAAGAAACCGGCTATATGACGGAACGCGGGAATTACATTGTCGTCTCTCACATGAACGGCATTGCTACAAAATATATGCATTTGAACAAGGTACTCGCGCAAGAAGGTGACCGCGTAGAGCAAGGGGATCTAATCGGTTTACTCGGTTCAACGGGCCGCAGCACGGGACCGCATCTTCATTTTGAAGTGATGAAGTATGGGGTGTCCGTCGATCCAAAACCATATTTAAAAATGGGGATAAAGGGGATACCAACTGATGTTCAATTGGAAAAAAGACAAGATTAGCTCCAAGCTGACCGATACGTTCATCGGGGAAGGTACGATTGTTGAAGGCACGATCCGATCTGCGGGCGGTGTCCGCTTGGAAGGACAGCTGCGTGGAGATATATCCTGCGATGGCGATGTCGTCGTGGGAGAAAGCGGTTTTGCCGTATCGAATATTACGGCACGCAATGTCATTCTAGCAGGACAAGTCACCGGCAATGTCCATATCACAGGCAAATTGACCATCTCCTCCACAGGCAAGCTATATGGTGATATGACTGCTGCTACGTTGACCATCGAGGACGGCGGTCTGTTCCAGGGGAAAAGCACAATGGATCAGGACGAGCCTGCAGTCAACCCTGCAGATCGCAGAACCGGAATTGAACGGCGCAGCGGGAACAGCGACGGCTATATAGGTGTAGAGCGACGCAGTGGATACGACCGCAGAGATATGGTGGTCGGCGCTGACGGGGCAGTTGTGTGGGCCGCTCCGAAAAAAATCAGCTACCGTGCTATTGAGAAGCCAAGTGCAGCAGATGAGGCAGTCGGAGACGAAGGCATCGCGCCTGAAAATAAAGACCATGCTGCCGCAAGCAACGAGCATTCGAAACGCGATCCGCTCCGGGAAAGCGGAAAAGCATTCATCTCCAGTATTAGTGGGGGTGGTAAAACATCAGCTACACCCAGTGATGATGTGTTGCTGGCAGATCAGGATGCGGGTAAAGACGAAGATGCGTTCATCCAAGTGAGCACCAGAATGAGTGAAGGTGTTAACGAGGCGGAGCGCGCTGCTTTGAGCGGGATGATTTTGCCGGATGCGGTTGCCATAGATAGCAAGCTTGCCGCTGCTCAGAGCCAAAGTGAAGTCGCCGCTGGATCGGAGCTTGTAGGAGAGCACTCGGAACTAGTGGATGAGGACTTGGATGGCGGTAAGGAGAGCTTCGTGGTGGAAGCAAGCGCGGAGAGCTTCGGGGCCGGTGAGGCCAGTGTGAAGAGCTTCGAGATGGATGAAGCGACTACGGAGAGCTTCGAGATAGGAGCGAATGCGGAGAGCCTTGAGACCGATGAGGCGAGTGTCGACTTGAGCAATAGCGCGAGCGTCGAAGTGAACGGGGTCACCACTGAGGTTGGTGCAGATGAGGTAGTAACTCCAGTGGAAGCTATGGATGAAGGAGATCGTTTCGTCCAGCCAAGCATTGTATCTGACTCTCTGGCCGACGAGAAAGCAGCTGCTCCCGCTGCAACCAGCGACGTAACGACCATGAATGCGAATAACGGATCGAAACCTTTGAAGTCCACTGTCAACGTTTATAGTTATGGCTTCGAGGAACATGCGAATGGCAGTACTTCGACTAACGAACAGAATCAATCGGAACGAGAGAACTTCCAAAATAAGTCTAGCCAACGTAATGCTGCGGAAGCTGCAGCTCTGCTCAAAAACTGGTAAGCAGGCGCATAATCTGTGCAATGCACCCGGGTGTATATAAAGAAAACTAAATGTTGCTCAATCTGCAATATTTCAAGGGTATACAGCCTCAGGTTGGATGAATGTTGCACTGTTTGCAACATTTTCGGCACATAAAGCCGATTGGCCGTTTTATCTTCTGTATATGTTGCATATTGAGCAACAAATTATGGTTTGAAGCATCGGCAACGGTGATTTGTTGTTCTTTCTGCAACATTTTATCGGAGGAAATCACAATGCAGGCTGCCCCCGCCTCGTGAAGGGGTCAAACGAAAGGCTGTTTCAAAAGTCGCAATTCGCGGACATTTTGAAACAGCCTTTGCTGTATCTTTAAGTTTGGCGCGATTGTAAGCCCGCGACAAGTATGGTCATCTGCTGAAGCGTTGGCTGATTGTGCCAATGCGCATCATAGCGCGCCGCTTCATCCCAGCGCACAAATTCAGCGACCAGCTTCGCGGTTTCCGGCGGGAGGCTCGGCAGCGCCTCCGCCGCGAATTCGCGCGTGGTGCGGTGCAGCGGTTTCGCACCGCACCTGTTGTACAGCTCGCGCCAGCAGGCATCCGCGAGCTGGAGGAAGTGCCCGCGGGCCGCGGTGTGCCGGCCCGCCTGCAAGGCGCTGCCATAGCGGCGCAGCGCGGCTGCGAACGCGAAGCGTTCGCTCTTGCGCCACCGCGCAGCCGCCAAGGCGAGCCCGGCGGCGCCGGTGGCGCTCGCGGCTAGCGCGGCCATGGCCCACGGCTTCGCCGCCATGGCGCCTTGCGCCGCTTGCGCGAGGGCATGCGCCCCGCGCTGCGCGGCACCGGCGGCATGCTGCGCCGCCGCCTGCAGCTGCGCTGCCAAGCGCCCCGCCAGCGCGCGGGCGTGGCTTGCGGCTTCGCCGCTAGCTGCAGCCCCCGCTGCGCCTGCGGCCACTCCCGGCTGCGCCCCATTGCCTGCCGCAGCAGGCGTCAATGAGGCTTCGCCGGCGGCACCGCTGCCCGGTGCCGCAAACCCCGGCGTCGGCTCAAACGGCAGCCAGCCGACACCCGGGAAAAACACCTCCACCCAAGCGTGCGCATCACTGGCACGCAAGGTGTACAGCCCCGCTCCGCCGCCGGCAGCAGTTTCGACAGCCTCGCCCGGAGCAAACCCCTTCACATAACGCGCGGGAATCCCTTGCGTCCGCAGCATAACCGTCATCGCCGATGCAAAATGAACACAATACCCTTGCTGCTGGCGGAACAGAAAATCATCCACAAAGTCGGTTCCCTCAGCCGGCACCGACGACTGCAGCGAGTACGCATATCGGCTGCGCAAATACGATGCGATAGCCTCCACCTGATCGTAGCGACTCGCCGGATTCCCGGCATCCGCAACAATCTGCGAAGCCAGCTCGCCAACTCGCGCAGGCAATTCCTTAGGGAGCTGCGTATACGCATCCTCAAGCGCTACCGTCTCAACAAAAGCGCGTGACCCTGCTGTCTCCGTCCCTTTTCCAGCTTCTCCTGTGTTCCCGCTTCCCGCATTACCCGCACTCGCTTTCCCAGTAGCCTCGTTCCCCGCACTGCTCGAACTCGCCCCTGTCCCTGCCCGGTACTCCGAAATACCTTTCCCCGCTCCGCCAACCACTGGCTCTACACTCGCAGAAAGCTTCCTCAGCTCATCCAGTGCCAGCTCCGGCAGCTCCGCAGCTACCGTATAACTAACCACACGATCGTTCTCGTCAATCGGATAGAGTGCTCCTGTCGCCGCATCGCGCCGATAGCCGGCCGTTTCACCGTCCAGCATCCGAATAGCGGTGATTTTCGCCTCCGCGCCGCCTGCAAGCAGCGGCCATCCTGCTGTCGGATGAACAGCCGTTATCGTTTGCACCAGCAGACGTGCGTCTTCCTCGGCTTCGTAAGTCGATACATTCAGCGTGAGCCAATCATGAACATTTTGCACCCAGCCTTTGCCGGTGTAGTCGGATTTGCTTTCGCCGCGCAAGTAAGTAGCTTCCTTCGAAGCAACGGTGAATAAGACCGAATGATCCTGCGATAATGCTCCACCTAACACCTGGTCATCAGCCCCATAACCGGTTGTTCCTGAATCGCCAAAACCCGCTGCAGCCATCGCTTCCTCTGCGGCGGTAACGGTATCTCGGTGCCCCGCCCCTCCATCGCCCTGACGCTCTAGCAGCCGCTGCTGTCCCCACTCTACAGCTTCCGCAGCCCATGGTGCCGGTTCGTTCGGCGTTTGCCTCGCTAAGCTCCATACGGCACCAATGCCAACTGCCAAAATGAGAACCACCAGCCAAGCCGAGCCGTTCCACCAAGGAAGCGACCAGCCCGCAATATGGTTTTTGCCATCCTCTTGTGCTCGGTTTTGGCCATCCTCTTGTGCTCGGTTTTTGCCATTCTCTCGTGCTCGAACAAACAGATTCATCCCGATTAAACGCTCCATCCGCGGCACCGTAAGGAGCGCACCGAGCAGCAGCCCTTCCGCCAGCGCGCGCATCAGATTCGGAAACACCTGCAAACCCAGAAACCCATAAAGCATGAGCAAATACACAGCCGTCAGCGCGGCAAGCCCCAGCCCCCACTGCCTAAGCCATACTAAGGACTGCAGCGCCAGCGCCATCATCCCAAGTCCGCTGACAAGCAGCACCGTTCGCATTTCTCCGCTCAGCATCACTTTTCCGTGAAGCAGTTGGCCCAGATCATGCGTGAACGCGTGCAGCAACCCCACTAACGCATCCTGTCCTGAAGCATATTGCCCCTGAAAAAGAACAAGGACCGTCCCGATCGTAATCACGCTATTGAGCACAATCGATAACCACGTCGGGGGCACAAACAGACCGACAACGAGAAACAGACCGACCGTCGCCAGCAGCGGCTCAACCTGATATAACTCCGTATATTCCTTCAGCTGTGCAAGCGGGAGCAGCCATTCTACGATCAGCCCGAACAGCAGCAAAGTCGTTACAAGTCGGCGCGACCCCAATTGAAAAAAATCCAGCCCCGTCCGCTCCCTCTGCCGGTTAGACAACTGTGCACCGCTCCCACCACTGTTAGCTGCTTGCTGTGCTGACATCCATGACGCCCCCTTCCCTGTTCGTGGCCAAACTCAATTCCGCCATGACCGGCACTTGTTTCCGGTAGGACAGCGGTACAGGCAGCGCCTTCACGCTGCAGTCCGTGCCTTGAAGACGCGTACGCCAGTTCACTTCTGCCGGAGCCGCCTCGGTCTCTGCAAAAGAAAGCAGCAGCACCAGCTTCACGCCCCGCACTGCCGCGAGTTTAGCGCCGTAGAAGACATTTTCCGAGGCGCTCGATTCCCTTGCTACAGCACCGGCACCTTTCGTACCCGCGGTCAAACAAATCAGCGCCGAGCCGCGCGGCATCTCCGCAACAACATCAGAGAGACACTGGGACATCGGCTTCCGAGTCGAAGTCTCCCACTGCAACCGGGCAAGCTTCTCCTCCGCAGCCAGCAGCACACTTCTCTCCCCGGCACGCACGATAAGCTCCACTTCCTCCGTGGTCAGCAAAACAACGCTTTTGCCTTCCCTTACCGCTTGCCTCATCACAAGCACCGCACGCCCAACATGGGCATCGAATAACCTCATGTCACCGCCGTATGCGGATTTTGACGTATCCAGCAGCACAATGAGCTGACCTGCCTCTTCCGCATTGCTAATCCGCGTCTGCATCCCAAGCCCTCTAGCCATCGCCCGCCAATCGACTCGCCTTGGCGAATCGCCGGGGATATAGCTTCGCACATCAGGGCCCGCTCCGCCTCGGCTTGCACGCGCAGCTGCCGTAATCATCTGTCCGCCAAGCGACGCAATTGGCTGACGCTCACTGCTCTTCGCACTAGGCCGAAATCCCGGCAAGTCTGCAAAAGCTTCCCCAGCCGGCGCCATCGCATGAACAAGCAGTCTACCCGGACACGCCACTTCGAATTTACGAACCGTCACACCAAGCATATCCCCAGCCGATACTTGCAGCGGACTGTAGTTAAACTCACCACGCCGCAGTCCGCGAACCGAGTAACGAATGTGGAATACGCGCTTAAATCCAGGCAGAAAAGCATATTGCACCACCAGTCCCTTCCCGGACTGCGCGGCAGCCGGAACGATTGCTTCGCTTATTCCCAGCCACATGAAGGGCACAGGTCTGCTAAGCCGAAGCGTTAGCATCACCTGCATGTCCCCGCCGTCGACCAGCCCCTCCGCTTCCTCAATCGACCGCTCAACCGTTATCTTCCCAACCGCCATATACGGCAAAATAAGGCAGCAAAACGCCACCGCCGCCGTAACCGTAGCAAGCAGCCACTCCACTGCGCCCCCTCGCGCATGCAGCGCCGCCATACTGGCGCCAAGCAGCAGAATCAACACTGCGCGAGCCACGAAGCGACTGCGCAGTTTCACCCCTTCACCCATCTCTCCAGGCCCTGTAAATCCCTGCCCTGCTTGCTTCGCCCGTTTCATCGCCTTCGCCCGCCATCACCGGATGGGATCGGAATCGGCTGGGCAGACATAATGGCCGCAAGCACTGCGGCGGCGGTTTTCCCGCGCATAAGCGCTTCGTCGCGTACAAGAAGTCGATGCGCAAGCACATGCTCAGCCGTTTGCTTCAAGTCATCCGGCACGACAAAACGCCGTCCCGCAATATAGGCCGTTGCCTGAGCCGCACGTACCCAGTCCAGTGTCGCTCGCGGACTAGCCCCGAGCAGCAGCTCCTGCGAGGTTCTGGTCGCACTGACAATATGAACCGAATAGGCCATCAGCGCGGGATGAACATGCACGGACAGCGCATCCCGCTGCATGCGCAGCCATTCCTCCGGTATGATGACGGGACGCAGCGATTCCGGATGCAGACGCTGCGATGTCTTCCCCTCCAGCATCGCAATCTCATCCTCCGCTGCCGGGTAACCGATTGACAGCCGCATCATAAACCGGTCAAGCTGCGCTTCAGGCAGCGGATACGTACCGTCGTCGCGCAGCGGGTTTTGCGTTGCGAGCAGCATGAACGGCTGCGGCAGCAGTCTCGTCTCGCCATCCGCCGATACGCTCCGTTCTTCCATCGCTTCGAGCAGGGCAGACTGCGTACGCGGAGGCGTCCGGTTGATCTCGTCCGCAAGCACGACGTTCGCCATAAGCGGCCCCTGCCGGAATACGAGCTCGCCTCGTTTGCCATCCCAAATCATCCCGCCGACCACATCGGCAGGCTGCATATCGGAAGTAAACTGGATGCGCCTGAACTCGCCTCCCATGACACGAGCAATGGCTCGCACGAGAAGCGTTTTGCCGACTCCAGGTACATCCTCCAGCAGCACATGCCCGCCTGCAAGCAGTGCGCTGAACACCTGGGTGACAACCTCTCGTTTGCCTAGCAGTACACTATTCACTCTAGTCATCATGAGCTGCAGCGATTGCTGCGCCGCCTCCGGCCAAGCATCCTGATGAACCTTATCCTCCGGCTCAGCCACCCTGCTGCCGTACGGCTGCTCCGACATTTGCTTTGGTATCATTTGAGCTTCATCTCCTACTCTTTCAACCTATGAATTCCTCTAGTTGATAGTTTCGCCAGACTACGCTCTCTTTACACCCTCCTCCCATCCACGTTTCTATTTACAAGGAACAGGGCAGGCTGTAGGATGATTTTTACATACGTGACTCATTCGTTAGACGAAGTGATGGAGGGTTTGCCATGGATCCCATTATGATTGATTTTCCGAACGAATTTACGACGGAACGGCTGCTCATTCGCATGCCATTGCCGGGAGACGGCAAGGCAGTTCTTGAGGCTGTGAATGCCTCGATTAACGAGCTGAAACCATGGATGAAATGGGCACAAGAAGAACATTCGGAGTATGAAGCCGAACGAGGGATCCGCGAGGCTCATGTAAAGTTTTTGCAGCGGGAGAATCTTCGCCTGCATGTTTTCCTCAAAGATTGCGGCACCTTCGTCGCATCATCGAGCTTGCATGGCTTGGATTGGGATGTGCGCAAATTCGAAATCGGGTATTGGATCGATAGCCGGTACAGCGGGCAAGGATACATGATTGAAGCTGTCGATGGGATCTGTAACTTCGCCTTCGCGCAGCTGCAAGCCCGGCGATTGGAAATTCGCTGCGATACGCTCAATACCAGGAGCATGCTCATTCCGCAGCGCCTTGGCTTTGAGCTGGAAGGGATTATCCGGAACGAGGACCTTTCCGCTGATGGGAGCGAGTGGCGGGATACGTGTATTTTCGCGAAAATTAAATAAGTCAGTCACAATTCGACCAGGCAGTCCGCGAAAAGCTAACGAATCATGGAGGTCTTATTCAGCTGGATTTCTCCCCTCCGAGATTCTAACGAATCGCAGGAGCCTTATTATGGGAAAACCGGCTCTAGATCACCCCTAAATCGTCAATTAAGGCTTCCACGATTCGTTAGAAACTTATGAGAGCTATTTTGAGGCAAATAAGCCCTTTACGATTCGTTAGAGCTGTCCGCGAATATCTATACGACTCGTACGGTTCGTTAGATCCGATTAGCGGTTAATTGCGAGCAATTTTGGGATCATCATCAGGCCAGCATTTCGACATACACAAAAAGGGGTTGTCCCAGAAAGCCAACTTGGCTAATCCGGACAACCCCTTTCTCTGTTGCAGGCTACAACGCCTGCGCGGCCTCGAGCACCTCTTGCACATGCCCCTTCACTCGCAGATTGCGCCATTCGCGTACCAGCTTGCCTTTCTCATCGATGAGGAAGGTCGAGCGTACAAGTCCCATATACTCTCTGCCGTACAGCTTCTTCATCTGCCACACGCCGTACAGCTCACACACGCGGTGCTCCGGATCAGCAAGCAGCTCGTACGGCAGCTCATATTTCTCCGCAAAGCGTTGATGCGTATTCACATCGTCAATGCTAATACCGAGAACAACCGTATTGCTATCACCGAATGCCGCATACGAATCCCGATAATCGCAAGACTCCTGCGTGCAAGCCGGCGTCAAATCCTTCGGATAGAAGAACAAGACGACCTTCTTGCCGGCAAATTGACTTAAAGTGACCTCACGTCCGCCCATGCCGGGCAGCGTAAAGTCGGGTGCTTTTTTCCCTAGAAATGCTTTTGCTTTAATCGCTCTTGCCATCGGACTTCTTCTCCCCACTACTTAAGATCCCGCACCCCGGTAGCGCTTCACGCCATGATTCCAGATCGTTAGGCCAATCGCGAACACGACAACCCCCACAACCGGTGTAAGCAGCGCCAGCGACGATAACCCTTCGTGATCCTTCTCTAAGAAATAAGAGGCCGGGATGACGCCGACGAATGCAAAAGGAAGCAGCCACGTCAGCAGGAATCGTATGATTTTGTTATAAATGTTAACCGGATAACGGCCATAGTTTGAAATATTGTACATCAGCGGCAGTATACCCGTTGGTGCATCCGAATAGAATGAGATGGCCGTCAGCGATGTGAACAGCCCTGCGTAGATCATCACGGACCCCATTGTAAAAACGGCAAGCATGAGGATGTCCGTAAACGAGAACGCGAGCCCTAAATCTCCCCAGCCAAGCACCATAATTATAAGGCCGACAAGCGAGCCGAACAAGGACGGCGGATCGAGATTTTCCAGCAATACCTGATACAGATTATAGGCCGGCCGCGTCAGCACGCGGTCCATTTCCCCTTTTACAATATAACGCTCGCTGAAATTCCAGATGTTGAAGACGGCACCGAAGATGCCTGCCGGCACCATGAAATAGCCATAGACGAAAATCACTTCCGCCTCCGACCAGCCCCCAAGTGAGGGAGTATGTTGAAAAACGATCAGGATAAAGATCAAATTGACCCCTTGAAACAACAGATCGGACAAGAGCTCGATCCAGAAGTCCATCCGGTAGGTTAGCTTTGTTTTGGCATAGTTCTTTATATACTCCATTGCAAGCGACCAATAGAACATCTTAATCAACCTCCCTGCACGAACAATCGGGACCGCGCCTGACGCCATACCCATGCGATGGGAATGATTAAGACAACGAACCAGATCAATTGAATTCCTAACACTCGCAGCACGTCATCGCCTACAGTTCGGCCGGTGAAGACAGAGCTTGGCAGATACGTGATTGCTTGGAATGGCAGCCATTTCATCGTGACGGCAAGCCACCCTGGGAAGAAGGAAATCGGCACGATAACGCCTGAGAACAAGTCAACGACAACGCGCTTCATCCGCAGCATGCCCTCGTTATTTTCCACGAAGAAGGCAAACAAACCCACGAGCATATTGATTTGGGTATTGATTAAGAAGCTGAACAGCAGCATCACCACATAGATGCCCCATACGCCGGGATCGGTCGGCAGCTTCACCGGAAAAATCAGACAAACAATCGCAAGTCCCGGCCCCATGAATAGCAGCAAGCGGAACAGTCCTTCGCCGAAGCCCTGCATCAGCTTCACTAACAAATAGTTATATGGCCGAATGAATTGGACGGCCACGCTGCCATCGCGAATTTCATTGGCGATTTCGCGGTCGAGGTTATTGAAGTAGAACGCCCGCGCCATCCAAGAGACCGCCACATAGGTCGTCATCTGGGCCAGTGTAAATCCGGCAAGCAGCTTCTGTTCGCCGTAAATCGCTTCCCACAAGAAATAGTAAGCTCCGATATTGATCGTGTAGATGACAATACCGCTGTAGTAATTGACGCGATACGCCAGCATCATGAGAAACCGAATACGAATGAGATCTAGGTAGGCGCTATTCATGATTCCGGCTCCTTCTCCCTATCCGAGGCAGCAGCAACCGGCACTTTGCTAGCCTCGCTGACGGCTTCTGCCGTTACCGAGCTTTGGCTCAGCTTCTCCGTCGCTTCGGTTGAAGCGGAGCCGGACTGATAGATCTCACGAACGATATCGTCCGTGTTCGTCTCCGTGATCTTAATATCGCGAATATCCGCTCGGCTTCCGACAACACGGGCAAGGGCATCCGACACATTAACTTCATGCGGCAGCCACATCGTTGCTGTCAGTTCATTGTCGATCGTCCAGTGGACGCCTTCTAAGCCTTCCGTCAGCTGCTTCAACACATCCTGCGGCGGCAGCTCGCCAAATTGGAATTGCAGCTCGCGGCCTTTGCTCCATCTGGACTTCAGCTCATCCAAGCTGCCGTCATAAATAATCCGTCCATCGTCAAGCATAATAACGCGTGAGCACAATGCTTCAATATCTTGCAGGTCATGCGTGGTAAGCAGAATTGTGGTGCCATGCTCGCGGTTGATTTTTTTCAAAAACTCCCGAATTTCCGTCTTCACCACAATATCGAGTCCGATTGTCGGCTCATCAAGGAACACAATTGACGGATTGTGCAGCAGCGACGCAACAAGCTCACAGCGCATCCGCTGACCAAGGCTCAGCTTCCTCACAGGACGATTGAGCAGTTCTCCAAGGTGCAGCCGCTCCACCAGTTCATCAAGCCGCGCACGGAATTCCGCTTCAGGTACACGGTACACCTTGCGAAGCAGTTGGAACGACTCAATTACGCCGAGATCCCACCAAAGCTGACTGCGCTGGCCGAAAACAACGCCAATCTCGCGCACGAATTTTTCCCGCTCCTTATAGGGAACGTAGCCGTTTACTTGCAAATGACCTGAGGTCGGCACAAGAATGCCTGTCAGCATCTTGATCGTGGTTGATTTGCCTGCCCCGTTCTCGCCTATGTAGCCGCAAATCTCACCTTGTGGGATTTGAAATGTGATATCTTTGACGGCTGTAATATCATTGTATTCCCGTCTAAACAGATCCTTCAGGGCACCGCCGAGACCTTCACGGTTCTTCTGAACCTGGAACTGTTTGCGCAAATCCCTTACATCTATTGCCAGCATAGGATGCTTAGCTCCTCTCTTCTTCGCCTTCGACATTTCCTGGGAAATATCTGCCTTTTTCGATTCTATCAGATAAAACTTGCTTCTCTACGACAAACCATTTTATAATTTTATGATATGTAATGCTATAGTGAATTTATCAGCATCGGTCATTTACCCCTAAATCATAGTTTTTTTATTAGGTCTCATTACCCCTGCTTCGTGTCGGTTACAGATTCTCCATCCGCACACGGACCTATTACAAGGAGGAACAGAACTTTAATGTCACGCTCCCAGAAAAATAAGAAGAAAAAGCCGTGGAAATGGGCACTGTTTGGCGGACTTGTCGCAATTGCTGCGGTAGTCGGATATTTCGTTTATCAAGGTGTCGGTGTCTATAACGGACTCGACGGCTTCAGCAAGCCAAAGGAAGAATCCCGCTTCGGTCAATTCGAAGAGGTGGCAGAAGAGAAGCCTCCGGAATGGGAAGGTACAGAACGCGTCAACATCCTCATCATGGGCGGCGACAACCGCGGCTTGAAGAAAAGCGAAACGGCTCGTTCCGACTCCATGATGGTCGTTTCGGTTGACCCGGTTTCGAAGAAAGCGCATCTGTTCTCCGTGCTGCGCGATACGTACGTGGACATCGAAGGTCATGAAGATGGCCGGATTAATACGGCACTGGCGCTTGGCGGTCCTAATTTAGCTATGAAGACCATCGGCGGCTTGCTTGGTCTCGATATTCAATATTATGTGTATACGGACTTCGAAGGATTCAAATCCCTCATCGATGCAATTGACGGCATTCAGAACTTCGAAGTTGAGAAGAATATGAATTATGTCGATAATGCGGATGGTAATAGATATGACATTCACTTGAAGAAAGGCATTCAAGATCTTAACGGAGAGACGGCACTTCAATATGTTCGTTTCCGCCACGATGCAATGAGTGACTTCACTCGTACAGAGCGTCAGCGCAAGCTGATGAATGCAGTTGCGGACAAGATGAAGAGCGGCTGGAACCTGCTGAAGATGAAGAAGATTGTGGATAGCATTCAACCCTATGTAGAATCCAATATAGAGGTTTCCGACATGATCAAACTTGGACAGCTCGGTGTTCAAACGCATATTGCTGGCCAAGCGCAAGTACCGCCAATGGAGCTTATCGGCGACAAGAAAGCCGGCGGTGCTTCTGTACTTGCTGTGCGTGATGAAGGCGAACTTCTGCAGTTCGTGCAAGATGAACTGACGAAGGATTCAACCATTACTCCACCGGCCGTTGCAGGCAGCGGCAATGGGGCCGAAGGCAATGGAACGAACTCCGGTTCGAACGCGGACGGTAATACGGCAAACGGAAGCAGATAATGCTCACAGCAACGAGGGTGAATGGACCAAAGCGGTCTGTTCACCCTCTCTTTTGTTGTAATGCCGCAGTTTTCGGGGTTACAATAAGGTATTGCATGTCATTCAGGCAGCAGCGTATAACTTTTAGGAGGTTTCACCATGTCCATTCAAAGACCGCGCTCGGAGGAGCTTTATGCCGAAGCGCTTGAGCATATTGTCGGCGGCGTCAACAGTCCGTCCCGTTCGTTTAAAGCAGTAGGCGGCGGTGCGCCTGTATTTATGAAACGCGCGCAAGGTGCGCATTTCTGGGATGTTGACGGCCATCGCTATATCGATTATTTGTGCGCTTACGGTCCGATTATTACCGGGCATGCACATCCGCATATCACGGAGGCGATCACTACCGCGGCTGCTAACGGCACACTCTACGGAACACCGACAGAGCTAGAGATCACGCTGGCCCGCATGCTGAAGGAAGCGATCCCTTCCATGGATAAAGTGAGATTCGTCAACTCCGGCACCGAAGCCGTTATGACGACCATTCGCGTCGCTCGCGCTTATACGAAACGAAGCAAAATCATTAAATTCGCCGGCTGCTACCATGGCCATTCCGACCTTGTGCTTGTTGCGGCAGGCTCCGGTCCTTCTACACTCGGTATTCCCGACAGCGCAGGCGTGCCAACGAGCATTGCCAGCGAAGTAATCACGGTGCCTTTCAATGACCTTGACGGCCTCCGCGTAGCACTGGACACTTTCGGCAATGAGGTTGCAGCCGTCATGGTTGAGCCGATCGTCGGCAACTTCGGTATGGTAATGCCTAAGCCGGGATTCCTTGAAGGGTTATGCAAAATGACCCGTGATGCCGGAGCCCTTGTCATCTATGATGAAGTCATCAGTGCATTCCGCTTCCACTACGGCAGCTCGCAAACCTACAGCGCATTCCCGGATCATGCCGCAATTGAGCCTGACCTGACAGCGCTTGGCAAAATCATCGGCGGCGGCCTGCCAATCGGCGCCTACGGCGGCCGCAAGCATGTAATGGAGCAGGTCGCGCCGCTTGGACCTGCTTACCAAGCGGGTACGATGGCCGGTAATCCGGCGTCCATCTCCGCTGGGATTGCCTGCTTGGAAGTGCTGCAGCAGCCCGGCGCATATGAGCGCATGGATGCGCAGGCCGCAGAGCTTGCCGCTGCGCTGCAGCAATCGGCGGACAAGCATGGCATCGCGCTTACGATCAACCGCATTCGCGGCTCGTTCTCCGCTCATTTCTGCGATCATCCCGTTACTAATTACGATGAAGCGCAGGATACGGACGGCGAGAAGTTCGCTGAGTTCTTCCGCCTCATGCTGGATCAAGGCATCTGCCTTGCACCATCCAAGTATGAAGCGTGGTTCCTAACCACTGCTCATACGCAAGAGGATATCGCAGCGACGATTGCCGCTGCTGACAAAGCTTTTGCCGCGATGGCGCGATAAATGAATAAGGCTGAATAGGAGTAGGTCTCCTGTTCAGCCTTTTTTGTTATGAATTTGGTCTCGGTCCGGGCCTTCTTCCCACATCCGTTGGGATTTGCGTCTTCCCGGTAATACATTTCATCTGTATGAAACAGACTGCAGCTGAGCTGCTTCAGTATATGAAACAGATTGCAGCAGCTGCAGAGCTTCGCTTCGTGTCAAACGGTCAGATGCGTTAGCGCGCTTTCACTTTTCGAACCCCCATAATTCTAACGAATCGTACGAGCCTTATTTCATCAAATAGCAGCGATTTGAAATGCTAACGAATCCTACAGGCCTTATTTGCACCAAAACACGGGTATTTCTGCCCATTTCCACCAAATAAGGCTTCTGTGATTCGTTAGAATTATTGAGGAGCTCTTTTCACTCAAATAAGGCTTCTACGATTCGTTAGAAAATCGAAGGCGGCGATTGGCTAATGAAAGGCCGGCTTGGAGTTGCTGATGTGAAGGTGGTGATTGGCCATTCGCGCCAATGAACCCACTATTCCATCAGCGCAACCACACCGGCTATGAGGAACGGAATCGCCAACAACGTTAGGATAACCAGCCACCCCATCGGCCTCCCGAAATTCAACGTCCAACCAATACCATATTTCTTTGGTACAAAGACAGTCGGATCCTGCGGATTATAGTAGATACCGCCTGCAAGCCAGTGCCCCTCTTCACCAAGCGCGCCATCCCCATTTTGCGGTAATCGAAGCCTTCTCACCACCATAATCAGGGCAATCAGGCCTCCAATAATGATTACGAACAGGGCTATGGTAACCACTACTAGCAGTGGCCTTGACCAGCCGTACAATGTGGTTGCTTGTACATAACTAAAGTACAAGACAAGCAAGAGCGACAGTCCATATAGAAAAACACTGTTCGCATACCGATAGTGCCGCCTCTTCTCGCTCGTCATCTCCGGCCCTGCTTGCTGCTTGGCATGCTTAACGACGAAGTCTGCTCCCATCATTAAGGCAAGTAGAAACAGCTGCACGATATTGAATAGAAACACGGTACCAAAGCCCTTCGCGGCGTAGCGGTCAGGTTGAAATGCGATATTATAATGCACCGCCAGCGTAGTCGGAATCCGGTCCCACAGTAGTACAGCAGATAATGCAGATGTTGCTATAAGTACGACTTGCAGCAAATACCAGCCGGGTGCAACCGACTGTTTGTGATCCGTCTTCATTCCAGTGAATCTCCCATCGTCGTCAAATCGCTTCGATATATGTTCAAACATGCTTTGCTGAATTCAGCTTCTGTCATCCCTCTGGCCCGACCCTCCGCCGCCAATGCACGCAGCTGCTTCGCAAGCCGATCCCTGTAGCCGTCCGTTACTCGCGGCATTTCGTTAAGTGCAGGGATGAGTACGCCTAATTTGCCATCATAACGCTCCTGCAGAAACCCTTCCGACATCAGCGTATGATAGGCTTTATGAACAACCGTTGATTTCACCCGCAAATCCGAAGCAAGCCGCCTTGCCGAAGGCAAGGTTTTGCCTGGCTTCAGTGCTCCGGAGGCAATCCCCGCTATGATTTGGTGCGCAATTTGCTCCTGAAGCGGCACGTCTCCATGCACATCGAGCTCAATAAACATCCTGCCCGCCTCCCCCCATGAAAGCTTCTTACGCTATCATATGCAAAAGAACGCCTCTTCTCCCGTCATTCTTGACGGTTGCAGAGACGTTCTCTTTACTTAGCTGCCTGATTCCGCTTGCTGGAGCGCTTGCACAAACTCGTCATGGATATGTCCGTTTGAAGCTGCCACATGGCGTACACCCAAATCATACGGACTGCCTTTTACATCTGTTACCCGTCCGCCGGATTCTGTAATCAGCAGCGCACCTGCTGCCAAATCCCATGAATTCAGGCCGATCTCCCAGAAGCCGCTGAGTCGTCCCGATGCAACATACGCCATATGCAGCGCTGCCGAGCCGCCGGAACGAATATTCCTCACTTGCGGCACTAGCGCTTGAAGCCCCTTCATATTGAGCGGAAGCGCATACTCTTGATCCGCCGGGAAGCCTGTGGCGATTAAGCTGTCACGCAGCGTTTCCTCTGCGGATACGCCCATGCGACGACCGCGCACATAAGCGCCTTTCCCCTTCTCCGCTACGAACAATTCATCCCGGATGGGATCGTATACGACGCCAACGATAACCTCGCCTTTATGTGCAAGCGCTATCGAAACTGAGAAGAAAGGGAAGCCGTGCACGAAGTTCGTCGTTCCGTCCAGTGGATCTACGATCCATAGATACTCTGCATCCCTAACGCTTTGCAGTGCTTTGGTCGATGCCTCCGGCCCCGGCTGAACGCCTTCCTCGCCTAGAAAAGAATGCTGAGGGAAATGCGTCATCACCAAGTTGCGAATCATTGCCTCCGCGCCTTTGTCCACTTCGGTGACCAGGTCTTGTGCGGAATATTTAAGCGATAGGCTTGTATGGTTGCCAAGCTTCGTCTTTATCCATTCTCCGGCTTTCGCTGCACAGTTAATCGCGACAGCGGTAAAGCTCTTACCTCCGATAACATGCTCACTCATGGTTAAACCACGCTACTTTCTATGAGTTCATTTACTACTTCGTACTTGTACAATACGTAAATGGCTGGACAAAGTTCCGTTGAGATCAATAACAAACATCGTTACCTATTTTACTCCAATATATGTCCTTATAGCTAGCGACCTTAAGGTACGATTATTATATTAAAAGAAAAACACCTCGTATCGCCTGATTCGGCTACACGAGGTGCGAAACTACAAAAGTGAATGCAGTGTAACAAAGTTACACTGCATTCACTAAATGGTTATTTGTCACATTATAATTTACGGTTGAATTCCAATTGGATCCGTCAGTCCATTTGGACCTGGTGTAGTTCTAGCTTCAAAATCCCATTTCAGGTTCAGTGTGTCACCTTGGAATTGATTTTGATTAGCTGCTCCACTTTCTAAGAAAGTAAATCGGACAATCAAATTATTTGTTTCGCCTACTGGCCATAGTAGAGTTCCATTTGAAAGCCCACTATCTGCATCCCCAAAAGTATCTACTAAGTTAGCTACAACAGTGTCAGGTGTCATAGATTGAAGATCATAAAGAGATGTAGACCATACTATCGAATTTGCAGCTGTAGTAGGTGGATTTTCTGTACTCGTGTTTCGCAAGAAATCAACACGAATATGTCTTCCGAAATCTTCTGTATTGTTTGTTCCGTTATCAACAACTGTATAGCTTGTTTTCAAAAGTACTTTACCAATATCAACAGTACCTGTGTTTTTAAGGGCAAAATCTCTTAACCAAGAGTCCCCTGGTTTGATATTGCTTACATTAATAATCGAGCTCGAACCACCAGGCACTGATCCTGCACTCAAGCCAATCGTACCTGCAGCAAACGTACCTGTTGTATTAGCTGTTGCGGAGAAGTATGCAAATGTACCTCCACCAATCAGCGAAATACCCATCACTGCAGTTGCCAAGCCAAGACCCAATTTAACTTTAAGACTCATTTTCATTTCCTCCCTTATTTTCCTCTTATTTGAGGTGTGTAATATTTATTGTATCCCTGCGAAATCTCACAAGGAGGACAACCAAAGTTACGATAAAGCATCAGGATTAGTAGTAGGCGGAGCCGGAACTGACTTCTTTTTCTCCAGTTCAGATATGGCTTTCCAGATGGTCACAATGGAGTAGAGGAGAAACAGCAGTCCTGGTACTAGCAACAGCATAAGGCTGCCTTCTTTGGTGTTCGAAAAATTCATACCATAACCTACATAAGGAATTGTGAATCCTGTATATTGACCTTCAATACGATCAGCTGGAACAGGGTTCATATCAGCTGTTGGATTGTTGTCACCTTTGGTGGTGTAAACCTGTTGTCCATCCTTGGTTGCGACTGCAGCAATTCTATGAGTTATAAGCCGATCTTCCATGTCCTTGAAGGTGATGACATCACCGACTTGGAAGCGGTTCATATCGCCGCCAGGCTTAATTGTTACGATTGATCCTGTTTGTATACCCGGTTCCATAGAGCCCGATAATACAATTTTGATCTCATATCCTAGTAATTTAGGCGCTCCTCCAGATGCTTTAGAGACGACAACAGAGAAGGCCACAATGAGGAATGCACTCACCAAAAGCACAGTTACAGCTTTACTCATGATTGATTTCAATAATTTCATTTGGTTACACCGCCTAATTCATTGGACTTGGTTTGAGTCGTTCCCGTATCCGTGGGGGATTCAGCTTTATCCTCTTGCCCCATTGAAAGAATAGGTAACGGAGTATCTTGAGTCTCTGAAGGCTCTTGGGGTTGTAATGGTTTCTGATCGGTTGCTTCATCCTGAGTCTGTTCCGAAACTGGTTCATCTAATTCAGTTATATCTGCCTGCTCATCAGTTGGTTCAGCAGCATCAATTTCTATCTCTGCCTCAGCCTTTGCTTTCTCCCGATTAGCGATTTCATCATTTATTTGCGCAAGCTGCTGCTGCAAATCGGAATTCCGCTGGATTAATGTACTGTTAGCAGCACTTAGTGATTGCTGTGCTTCTTGATAGCCGGCTGCGGCATTGGCACTAATCGTTTCGGGGGCATTGACACGGAATTGTAGGGTGCTAATTTCCGGTAGACTGCCTGATAATGCTCCATAAATGGACTGAGCTTGCTCTTTCAAAACTTCTGAAGCGACGTTATTTCCTTGAATAGAAGCCAGGAAATTATCCAAGCTAGAAGCATTGTTAGGTGTAATGCAGTTCATGCTAACGCTTCCTATATAGCCGGAAAGTTGTTCCAGCACTGCAGAAGCTGAAGTAAGTTCATTTTGTGCGCTTTCCAACGCTGATGCATTTGCAGTCGATAGGCTAGCAATGGATTGCTGCTGGCTTGAAATGATTTCTAGCTGTGAGCTTAGTGCACTGGCCAATTGGTTGAGTTGCTCATCTGATAGTTCTATTAAGGTCAAATCGGTGATCACTTCGCTAGTTGAACCTGGATAACCAGATATACTTAAGTAATCAGCCTCGGCCAAGTTCATGTGCTGTACGAATTGGCTCAGCAGCTTCTCGATCTCGCTTGGATATACCGAGCAAATTCCAATTTCACCATTTACTTCAGCTGTAGATGTAAAGAATCCATAGGTCATTCCTGTACGGCTCGATATGGTAACGAATAACAGGAAGAGGATTGAGAATGTGTTCATTGTTAGTATGAGTATCTTATGTTTTGGATTTTTCCGCCTTCGATTTAGTCTTTCAGATCTCTTTAGCAAGAAGCCCCTCCTTACCTTTACAAAGAACATTTTCGTTCGTTATTGAGAACGTCTTGCACATTTAATATAGCCCAAGACCCCTAATTTTGAAAAGTCTTGAATAACGTCAAATATTCTTATTTAAGAACAAAACTCCCGAATTATCATAGATAATCACCTAATTCCTATTATTTCCTCTCGTTTCCTCCGATATTGTTCATTATAACGAACAAACCCGCATTTCATATGGTTTCCACAACAAAAAAATCCGGCCATATGGCCGGATCTGTAACTTATGAATAGGAGTCGGGTTAATTAACCTAACGTAACGCTTTACAAATCAAAAGCTTCACCTTAAGATGTTATTAGCCGTGTAGGTATTTGTAAGTTTTATTCGTTCATCTCGCTTTTACTCGACTCTCCCCAAAAAAAGGATGCATGTAAATGATTGAAGAAATCGGCAAACGAATCCAACAGCTCCGAAACGAGAAAGGGATTTCATTAACTGAACTTGCGGAACGAGCTGAAGTAGCGAAATCTTATATAAGCAGTGTAGAACGCGGCCTTCAATCTAATCCTTCCATTCAATTTCTGGAGAAAGTGGCAACTGCTTTGGACGTATCCATCCACTCCATTATTAACGGCGATACTTCTGAGGTTGCACAACAACTTGACGCGGACTGGCAGCTCCTCCTGAAGGAAGCCATGGCATCAGGCATCAGTAAGAGTCAGTTCAAAGAGTTTTTAGAATTTCAAAAGTGGAAAAAGAATAACGACGGTACCAATTAAGTCACATCATTCTCTCTAACTCACGTCTACAATCATAGTTGTGATTACTACTTTCAATGAATTGCTTTACTTCTTCGATCGTCAGTCCGATGGCTTTCGCCTGAAGCAATAAGGAAACCCATTCAGATTCAATGACTTCATCTTTAGTAGGAATTAACATCACCTTTGAACCTCCAGCATGTCATTTCTCTTCCTAACAGCGAGGGACAATTAGGTATATATGCCCAAATATGTGATCCTCGTCCCATTACTATGTTACAATCTGTATACAGAAAATACTGTCGAACGGTGCTTGTCCGCAAAATATTTTATATTGTTCTCTAATCCGCATAATTGCTGCATTTTACTGTTCGCACCCCCTTCAAGTCTTGTCGAAGAAACAAGAATAATAGCAAGTACATGCAAAAAAAAACGACCCCCGAACAGAAACCGGCACCTGCCGACTTCCCTCCAAGAATCGCTTATATCCTTTACGCTCCTGCGTTATACCCCAACAATATTATAACCATTATCCACATAAATAATTTCGCCTGTAATCCCACGGGACAGATGGCTGAGCAAGAACATCGCCGTGTCGCCGACTTCCGCTGCTTCTGTCGTTTTGCGAAGCGGTGATTTCTCTTCCACTTGGCGCAGGATCGAGTTGAAATCCTTGATTCCTTTGGCAGCCAGCGTCCGGATTGGTCCTGCCGATACCGCGTTCACCCTGATATTATGCGGACCAAGATCAGCAGCAAGATAGCGAACCGAAGCTTCCAGCGCTGCCTTCGCCACGCCCATTACATTGTAGTTGCGAAGCGCACGCTCGGCACCGAGGTACGTCATCGTCATGATACTGCCGCCTTCTGTCATTAGCGGATGTACGCGCTGGGCAACGGCCGCAAGCGAGTAGGCACTGATATCGTGTGCCAAAGCGAAGCCTGCGCGTGAGGTGTCGACGTACATGCCGTCAAGCTCCTCTGTTTTCGCGAAAGCAATGCTATGAACAAGACCATGCAGTACACCGAACGATTCTTTCAACTGTACCGCGAGCGACTCGATTTCCTCATCCACCGTGACATTGCACTGTAGGAACAAAGAGCCCGGAATCGTCTCAGCCAGCTTTCGCACCCGTTCCTCTACACGCTCATTCTCGTATGTAAAAGCTAGGCGAGCCCCCTGTGCAGCAAGCGACTGAGCAATTGCCCAGGCAATACTGCGGTCATTCGCCACACCCATAACAAGCACATTTTTCCCTGCTAATAATCCATTCATCGTTTCACAATCCTCTCGAGAATATTTGTGAGCCTATGATGATTGACCAGGGTGTGATAGCACCTTAGGGAAACTCAAGAATGATAGCGCTTCCTTAACCAAAAATAACCTAAGGGACCGAAAAGATCAAGCTTTTCCTGTCCCTTAGGTTATCTCAATACTCCCACCGTTGATGACGCGAATGCCCGCCCCTTCGGCTTCCAGCTGGCGCATATCCGCCATGAGCTGCAGCAGCGCCGCATCCTTCTGCTTGGCTTCAATCATGACATCCAGCTGATCGACCGAGCCTGCCGTTTCCCGCAGAAATCGCAGCAGCGGGCCTACGTCCACATTGTCGGCATGGCCGCGCGGATCACGCTCGCTCTTCGGGCTTGATACATGCAGCTTTGGCGGCAGTGCCAAAGGCTGCCCGTCCGGCCCCGTCCATGTCCGCAGAATGCGCGGCCATAGCTCACCATATAACGTACTGTCCATTTCGCCACCGTCATTGACCGCATGATGGTGGATATCCAGCACCATCGGTGTTCCTACCGCTTCGGCAGCGCCGAGCGTTTCGCGGACGGTGAACGTTTTGTCGTCATTTTCAAGTGTGATCCGGTTGCGAATTCGATTGTCCAACTGACCGAACTGCTGCACAAACCGCTCGACAGATGTAGGCTTGTCCCCATATGCACCGCCGACATGGATGTTGCATTTGGCTGACTCATCGAGTCCCATATGCTCCAGCATCCGAACGTGGTACTCCAAATCCTCCTTGGACTTAGCCAGCACCTCCGGGCGAGGCGTACTGAATACGCAGAAGTGGTCGGGATGAAACGAAAGCCGCATTCCCTTCTCCTTCGCATACTGCCCAATCTCTGCGAAAGCTTGCTCCAGCGGCGGATATGGATCCCAATCCTTCAGCGCATCATGTGTGGCAAGCGGAATCATCTTCGAGGTCATGCGATACACAAACACGTCATGACCCACACAATGCCGCATCAAGCGAAGCGTCGTGCGAAGATTATCTTCCGCAATCCGCTCCAGCCTGCGCAGCGCAGCCTCACGATCATCCAGCTTGGAAAATGTCGCATACGTCATCGTCCGCGAGGGCGAAGCGTTATCCAGCAATACGCTCATGGCAACGAAGCCGAAGCGAACAATCATGCCTGATCCCCGAAGAACATTTCATAAGCCAGCGCCGTCTGCACGCGCGCTTCTTCGTCCGTCAGTTTACGAACGAGATCCATTTCCACTTCGGTTACTTCCTCGCCTTGAAAATTAATTTCAGCGATAGAAACGCGGATCTTCACGATTGCAATAGCCTCGTTCTCCGGTGTGTAAGCTATGACCTTCTGACCGGTTGGGTAAACGCGGAAGCCGCTCTTTACCATTTTGCCGCGGCCGTATTCCAGCAGCTCGTATAACTCTTGCTTCGATTTGAATTTGCATACAGAATTAAACTCGGTTTGGAATCCCATGAACAAACCTCCAATGGTTGATAATAGCGTGGTAAAATCTTCGGTTGCCGTGAGCTATGTATATGGTACAAAAAAACGGGGAAAACCGGCGTCTAAGCCGGACTTCCTCCGCTATAATCGATAAGCTGCTTTTCTGCGTGACGTTCAATCGCGAGCGCGATCAATGTATCGAGAAGTTCCGTGTACGGAACGCCGCTTTCTTTCCACATTAGTGGATACATGCTGTACGGCGTAAAGCCGGGCATCGTATTCACTTCATTGATAAACAGCTGGCCATCTTCCTTGCGCATGAAGAAGTCGACACGCGACAAACCGGAGCCGTCAATCGCAAGGAACGCACGAAGCGCCATTTCGCGAACGGAATCGGATACTTCAGCCGGAATGTTGGCCGGGATATGCATCATCGATTTGCCATCGATGTATTTGGCTTTATAGTCGTAGAACTCGCTAGAAGACGTAATTTCGCCGACAACAGAAGCGCGCGGCTCATCGTTGCCAAGCACGCTCACTTCGATTTCACGTGCGTCGACAAACTCTTCAACGATGACCTTACGGTCAAAGCGAAGCGCGTAATCCACCGCAGCAACCAGCTCCTCGCGGTTGCGAGCTTTGGATATCCCAACGCTTGAACCAAGGTTCGCCGGCTTCACGAAGCAAGGGTAACCGAGCGCAGTTTCAATTTCCAGCATGTAAAAGTCCGAATCCTTCTGCCACTGCGTGCGGTTGAAGTAGCGGTACACACACTGGGGCAGCCCTTCTTGTGCGAAAACCTTCTTCATTGTGATTTTGTCCATGCCGACTGCCGAGGCCAGGACGCCTGCGCCGACATAGGGGATATTCGCCATTTCGAATAAGCCTTGAATCGTGCCGTCTTCACCGAATGTACCGTGCAGCAACGGGAATATGACGTCAATCTGACCGTCTTCCGATGCTTCAACCGCATCAACCTGTTGACCCACGGAAGATATCGTCACAGCACCTGGCACCGAAGAGATCGCGATAGACGCGTCCTGATTATCCGATTGTCCGCCGAATACCGGCATAAGCGCGCTTGTGCCGATGATTGCATCAACGCCGGCAAGACGCAGTTGGTCCAAAGCGCTTGGCGGAGCCAGCAGCGTATCCCCTGCGCGCCACTCGCCGTCTTTGGCAATATAGAAAGGTTTAATTTCGTATTTGGTGTAGTCAAAAGCTTTCATGACCGCAAGAGCGGTTTGTAGAGAGACCTCGTGCTCGCCTGAGCGTCCTCCGTAAACAAGTCCTACGCGCACTTTCTCCCCCATGATTCATCCTCCGGTTATGTTAAAATTCCCATGCGTATGGGTTGTCATACTATCCTGGGTTAATGCGCAGTTAAAACTCATCCGCAATATGAAAAAAACGGTATTTCGTTTGCTCCGTCCATGCATAGGAATCCTGATAATCCCAATATCGGTGACGGCTTGCAACCGTGTTGGCATTCACAAGCGGCATGCCGGCTGCATCGAATGCAGTCACAACCGTACTGTGCTGGAATCGGTTATCGCCGCTCCAGTCATACGTGATCACATCGCCAAGGGCAAGCTGATCGGCGGAATCGACAACAGTCGCTTGCAAAGCAGAACTGTGAGGAGCCGACAAATAAGTCTTCAGTGCATTGGATACAGCCCAACTGTAGCTCCAATTTTCTCGGCCGCCGCTGAAGCCGCGGTACCACCAGCCGGAATCCCTTTTACCAGTATAGTTCATCGGTGCGCTGCCTGCAAAGAGACATTGGGACACGTAATTGGTGCAGTTTACCTCAAAATTCTCATAAGAAGGATTAGGTTCGTTCCACCAACGATCGGCATAAGCGGCAGCCAAATCCCTCCTGTACCTGATACCCGCACGACTATGTTTGAAAAACGGCAAAACATCATAATTTATATAAGGTATGGATTGCTGCTGGCTGCCTGCGGAAGCTTCCCGCTCCTGCATCAGCTCAGCGGCAAGGATGGCATCGGACGAGCTGTAGCGCGGCCGCCGCTCCGAGACGATTGGCTCGATACGGGAGATAACATATTCATCTTCCTCGGCGCTCAGCCACAGCCGTTCACGATCACAGCGTTCCTCCTGATACGTACGCCCATTATGATCAATCGTTCGTTTGATGCGCAGCTCAATAAGCACCACCACCTCCGACCGCGAACTGGACTCGCTGATACGGATAAGCTCGGCGCTCGTCTCGCTGCGTGAAGGAAGAACGCCGCGAAGCAGCTCCTGTTCACGCAGCCGGTCAAGGCGCTGCGTAAACCGGTGCAAGTGATCCTCATCTCGGATGATTTCTTCAAACGGCGGCGCATAACGATCGATTTCGGCCTGATTGTACAGCTTCACGTAGCGATGAACGGCAGCCTTCCAGCCTTCTAGCTGAGACTGCGATGATGAAGCTTGAGATGGCGACTCCGGCTGAGTCTCGCGGCTGCGACTCCGTTTGCCGCTGCTTCTCGGTTCCGCTCCCAGTAGAGTCGCCCGGCTCTGCACGGTACTTTTTTTCGGTGCTGCAGGTTTATTGGTTCCGACCCATATTCGCGTTCGCGGCACGCTGGTTCCCCTCCTTGTTTCTACCATAAGGACAGCACAGAACCGAACGCCTGATGCGTGCGTGAGCGGTTCGCGCGTAACAATAGCCATGTTTTTCCTTGGACCGATAAAGTTGGTTCATTATATGTGCTCGCAGACGAATTCATGTAAAAACGGGCGAAACATCTTCCCTGTAAGGTGATATTTGCACTTTCTAAATGGAATAAAAAACGCTATACTTAGGGTATCAAATGTTTTTTGAAATTGTGTTTCACACAGTGAAACTACAAAATGATTATGGATGCCAAGGAGGCGCGAATTGCAAATGACACATCAAAACGAATACTCCGTTCGCGAATCGCTTGAAGTCGGCGGTAAGCCCTTTGCTTACTACCGCTTGGGCGGTCTGGAAGAGCAAGGCCTGGGAAAAATCTCGAAGCTCCCTTTCTCCATCAAGGTGCTTCTTGAGGCAGCTGTCCGTCAATTCGACGGTCGTGCCATCACGAAAGAACATGTTAAGCAACTGGCAACTTGGGCTGATGGCCGCGAAGACAAAGAAATTCCTTTCATCCCTGCACGTATCGTACTGCAGGACTTCACCGGCGTACCGGTTGTAGTCGATCTGGCAGCAATGCGCGATACCGTGAAGAAATCGGGCGGCGACCCTAAACAAATCAACCCGCTCGTACCCGTAGACCTTGTAATCGACCACTCGATTATGGTGGATGCATTCGGTACTCCTGAAGCACTTGAGTACAACACGGACATCGAATTTAAACGCAACGGAGAGCGTTATCGCTTCCTGCGTTGGGCGCAAACGGCATTCGAGAACTTCCGCGCAGTACCGCCGGGAACGGGTATCGTTCACCAAGTTAACTTGGAGTACTTGGCTTCCGTTGCAGCAACGAAATCCATTGGCGGCGAAACTGTCGTTTACCCGGATTCCCTTGTAGGTACGGATTCCCATACAACCATGATCAACGGACTTGGCGTAGTCGGCTGGGGCGTTGGCGGTATCGAGGCTGAAGCTGGTATGCTTGGCCAACCGCTTTACTTCGTTATGCCGGAAGTTATCGGCTTCCGTCTGACAGGCAGCTTGGCAGAAGGCGCTACAGCGACTGACCTTGCCCTGACAGTTACACAGATCCTTCGTAAAAAAGGCGTAGTTGGCAAATTCGTCGAGTTCTTCGGCCCTGGTTTGTCCAACATCAGCCTTGCTGACCGTGCAACAGTTGCCAACATGGCTCCTGAGTATGGCGCTACAGTTGGTTTCTTCCCGGTAGACAGCGAAACCATCAACTTCCTGCGCGCTACAGGCCGTGAAGAAGATCAAATCGCACTCGTTGAAGCTTATTACAAAGCACAAGACATGTTCCGTACAGACGATACGCCGGAACCGACTTTCTCCGATATCGTTGAGCTGGATTTGTCCACAATCGTACCTTCCCTTGCAGGTCCGAAGCGTCCGCAAGACCGCGTTGAGCTGACGAACATGAAAGAATCGTTTAACAGCATCATCCGCACGCCGATCGACAAAGGCGGCTACGGTCTGAGCGACAACAAGATCGAAGAATTCGTAGAAGTGAAACACACGAACGGCCAAGTTAGCAAAATGGGTACAGGCGCAGTTGTAATCGCAGCTATCACAAGCTGTACAAATACGTCCAACCCAAGCGTTATGCTCGGCGCTGCACTCGTAGCGAAGAAAGCAGTTGAGCGTGGTTTGAAGAAACCGGCTTACGTGAAGAGCTCCCTAACACCGGGTTCCCTGGTTGTTACTGAATATTTGAAGAGAGCGAACCTGCTTGAGTCCCTTGAAGCTCTAGGCTTCCACGTTGCCGGCTATGGCTGCGCAACTTGTATCGGTAACTCCGGTCCGCTTCCGGATGAAGTAAGCAAAGCAATCGCTGATAACGATATGACGGTTGCAGCTGTACTTTCCGGTAACCGTAACTTTGAAGGCCGCGTTCACGCACAAGTGAAAGCAAACTACCTGGCATCTCCGCCGCTGGTTGTCGCTTACGCGCTTGCAGGTACGGTGAACATCGACCTGTCCTCCGATCCAATCGGTTATGACAGCAAGAACGAGCCTGTCTACTTGAAAGACATCTGGCCAACGTCCAAAGAAATCGCAGATACGATTGCTGCTGCAATGAGTCCTGACATGTTCCGTGACAAATACGCTAACGTATTTACGCAGAACGATCGTTGGAACGCGATCGATGTACCGACAGGCGAAAGCTACGAGTGGGATGACAAATCCACTTATATCCAAAACCCGCCATTCTTCGAAGGCCTTGGACCAGACATTAGCGACATCGCTGATATCAAAGGTTCGAGCGTACTCGCGCTTCTTGGCGATTCCGTTACGACTGACCATATTTCGCCGGCTGGTAACATCAAAGCTGACAGCCCTGCAGGCGAATACCTGATCAAACACGGCGTAGACAGAGTCGATTTCAACTCCTACGGTTCCCGTCGCGGTAACCATGAAGTTATGATGCGCGGCACATTCGCCAACATCCGTATTCGCAACCAAGTGGCTCCGGGCACAGAAGGCGGCGTAACGACTTACCTGCCGACTGAAGAAGTCATGTCGATCTACGATGCTTCCATGCTGTACCAGAAGAACAACAAGAACCTTGTCGTTATCGCTGGTAAAGAGTACGGAACAGGAAGCTCCCGTGACTGGGCAGCAAAAGGTACGTTCCTGCTCGGCGTGAAAGCCGTTATTGCTGAGAGCTTCGAGCGTATTCACCGCTCCAACTTGGTAGGCATGGGCGTACTGCCACTGCAATTCCAAGCAGGAACAAGCTGGAAGACGTTGAACATTACAGGCCGCGAAACATTCGATATCGTGGGACTGAGCAACGATGTTCAACCAAGTCAAACGGTTCAAGTCGTCGCAACTCGTGAAGACGGAACAACGTTTGAATTCCCGGCCATCGTTCGTCTTGACTCCATGGTTGATGTGGATTACTACCGGAACAGCGGTATTCTTCAAACCGTTCTCCGCCAAATGATCGCAGCAAACAACGCTTAATCGCAACACAACCGCAAGCGGGTCCGCTCCTCATGGAGCGGACCCGCTTTTTGTATATCGATCTATTTATAAATGCTAATACCTCGGCTTTCGCTGCGATAAGCTCTTTAGCATGTTCATAAAGTTGGTGGTGTATTTCTCGGAAGAAAAATGCTGTTTAATATGCTTCTCGGCATTTTTGCGAATGGTAGTACGAAGCGTAGTGTCTTTCATTAGGGATTCCCCTTGGATAACCGCTTGATTGACGTTGCCGCGCGTATACAGCTTCCCGGTTACATCATGAATTAGAAATCTGCGGATACCATCCGAATCCGTCGTCAGCACCGGACAACGGCAGAGCATCGCTTCCGCTACCGCATAGCCGAAGCCTTCCAGAATGGAGGTCGAGCAGAGAAATCCCCCCGAATCTCCAATGACCGAGAAATAGTCTGCAATTTGCTCATGCGGGATGTTGGAATAAGCAATGAGTTTATGCTGTAATTGCAGGCCGTTTACCCATCTGTCATAATGCTCCTTCTCCACCGGATCGCCCAGTGTCGTATCGCCAAAGATCCACAGATAGCCTTCAGGATGTTTTTGCAGCATGCGGGAACCAATGAGAAGAAACTCCCGCCAGTTCTTATTCGCCTCAATTCGGCCAACCCAGCCAATGATCGGAAACGGCTTCGGCGGGTAGGAACTATAGCCGAAGCCCTCCGTATCCAATGGATCGTCAAAGCAGAAATGAGGGAGTCCTTGCAGATACGACGTCATCAGCTCCTGCAGATGACTCGTCTGCGGGTACAGCACGCCGTCTGCCGCCTGCAGCACGCGGGCCGATATATCTTTGAGCACCGCGCTGGCGGTTTGGAGCGTTCCCAAACCTTGTATTTCAAAGATAAGATGTCCTTTGAAACCGGCCTTCTTTATGGCCAGCAGCATGGTCACATCTGTGCATACAACGATGGCATCATAGTTTTGCCTCTGGACCAGCTTGCCAATTGCAGCCTCATCATTCATGACGAAGGTCGGGATGTCTTTAATGTTTTTGCGTCCCTCGCCATCCAAGGAATAGAGCAAGTGGCATTCCACGTCCAGCTTCATCAGGGCATGGCAGCGAATCCGATTGAGTGTTTCCATGCCGCCGCTGGGATTAAAGAAAGTAAATAATATTTTCTTCATCCGGGACCACTCAATTGGCCTTTGAAGTAATCAACAAGACCTTGTCTCCGGAACAACTCGTCATACATATCGGATTTGCTGCTGTTGATACTGGAGTGTCTGTAGCCCAATGCAGTGTGATCCTCGGTATAATAGTTGGACGTCACCGCGGGAGCGGCCTTCTCCATCTCATTGAACAACACAGTCAGATCCATCACGTCCCTAAATAGATGCGGTCCGAGGATGTAGCTGTAAGGCGTTTGGATCATCTGAGAGGCATGCAGCAACGCTGTTGCCACATCGGCATTCGGGAACCATTTGAAATCCGTCGTCGGGTGGGAAATGAGCGACAGATCAGCTGTTACCCGCATATCCGGCGAGAGATCCAGGATATAGCATGTATAGTTACTGAAGGTTTGCTCGTAGAGGTTCTCGATTCGCTCGATCGCCTCAGCACTAGACTCCTTCACCGGAAATAGTATCGTCATGTAGGGGGCAATCCCCCTGCGCATCCTGGCACGATGCCTCGCCAAGTGATACGCGTACCGCCATATGCGATGCTGGGCGGTCGATTGCAGCGTTGCTGATACACTAAACGTGGAGTTCACGCGATAATCGATAAGCTCCACAGGAATATACTTGATGGCGCAATGCTCCGTAATACGCAGCCAGTAATCATAATCCTCTACCGGTACAAGCTCATAACCGTCAATCTGTTTGGCATAGATGGATTTATACATAAAGGAGACACCGATGAGCGAGGAATCCAGCAGTTTTTCGATCGGCTGCGATTGATATTGGCGCTGGACTGCGAGCGTCCTCTCATCATAAATCGGTTTGCCGTCGTTATCGACCGATTGGAACGAGCTATAGACAAGGCCCAGCTCCTGCGGTCCTTTCACTAAGGCGCTTCGAAGCGTCTCCAGAAATCTCGGATAGTAAATGTTGTCGCTGGACACCCAGGTTAAATAAGCAATATCAGGCATGTCGTGCAGATATTGAAAGCCGGTGTTCAGCGCTTTGGCGACTCCCTGATTATAAACGTGGGAAACGATTTGAACTCGCTTATCGCCTCGAATGAGCATTCGGACGAGAGGCTCCATTTCGGGCGCTCCGTCAATGACAATAATTAGCTTGAACTGCTGGAACGTCTGCTTCAGCACAGATTCTAGCGCCGCTGCAAGAAACGCCGGTTTCTGCTTGTATAGTGGCATGACAACCCCTAAGTCGATCATACTGTCACTCCCTCCAATGCACCATCCTGTACTATTGTATTTATATGCCATCCGTTTGCTTGTGCGGCTATCCCTTGAGGCGTTAGCCTTTTCATGAAAAATGGGAATTCAGCGCTAATTCGCTAAACTCCCATCTTTGATCGTTGGACCTTCTACTAAGGCGTTGTCGAGAAAGCAGAAATTTCCTGCCAATCCACCGCAAGCATCTGTTGGCCTTCAACGGGTAAATTAAATTCATTAACCCCGAAAGCCGTAAAAGCAACCTCTGAAAGCACCCCTGACGCATTGACCTGCACTTCATAGGCTATGTCCCCACCAATATAAAACTCACGTGTATCACTCGATTTTCCAGGCAAAATATAGCCGGTTAGATAGATCAGCGTAAGCGTATTCGTCGTTGGAGGTACAACATAGATTTCGATTATTACCAAAGCCGTCGTGCTGGTGATGTTTCGTGCATTTATAACAACATTGGTAGCTGGATTCGGTATATCGTTATGAATCAATCCGGATGTAAACGGCATGTCCTCACCTCCTATATGTCAATTAATTACATTATATTCATTTCACATGTGGAATGTTTGGGAAATAACCCGCCTCCAATCACACATTTTCCTATTGTTCGTGATATTCAAACAAACATTATTCGACAAACTCCGTACAATACAGTATGAAAATATTTAATTATAAAGGAGGAAAAATATGACTAATTTCAACTTTCAAGTCACACCGTCAGGGAATCCTAAATTCGAACCGAGCGTAGCTGTGAATCTTCTCATTCCCGGCATCATGATTTCGGTTGCCGTCGATGAGTCATCAGGTCCCCCTCTGATTGGTCTTTATCGTTCCTTAGACGGCGGATTCAGTTGGGCCAACAGCCTGCTTCCTTTGCCTTCGGGCTTTAACGGTGCAGAAGCTCCTGTGGTGTCGTATGGGTTCCCGAACATCTTTATCGTGACTGCTCACGTCTTCCCAGGCGAGGAATACGGAACAACGGTCGTCTACAAATCCTTCGACAACGGTGCGACATTCAGCGCGCCTGTGATTGTCAGCCCAGGCTTTGGTTCGTATATTAACAACGATGAAACGAACTGCACGGTTGATGCCTCGCAAGCCAGTCCCTTTATCGGGAATATGTATGTCACGTATAACCGCCAATTCAACGTTGATAATGGCGGTAACTCGGTTGCCTTCTTCAATCGATCCAGAGATAACGGCACCACCTGGGATCAACCTTTGCTGCTCTCGAACGAAGCCGATCAAGTTGAACGGCCCGATATTACAGTGGATCTGGTGGGCGTTGTCGATGTCGCTTATGTCACAGTTGACCCCAGCTTCAACTTCATCGTTCGTCAGTCGACTGACGGCGGTGCTTCCTTTCCTAACGCTGTCATCGTTTCGAACGTCGTCGCAGTTCCTTCCCCACTGCCCGTCGTCGGCTGGAATTTCCGTGTACTCACCTTTGCCAATATTTCAACCGACCGTTCGGTAGGTCCTTTCACGAACCAGGCGTATGCAGTGTGGCAGGATTACCGTCTTGGATATTCCGATGTCTTTATGTCCAAGCGAGCACCCGACACGAATAACTGGACAACGCCTGTCAGCATAACAGGTGCTCCGGCCGGAACACAGAATTTCTTCCCGGCCATTGATGTTGATCCGCTCACCGGGGTCGTCAATGTCATTTATTACAGCAATCAAATCAACGGATTCGATCTCGACGTTTATGTAGCACGGTCGATTAACGGCGGTCAAACCTTCACGAATACTCGGATTACCAATGTTTCGTTCAACCCTAATGCCAGCAGCCCTACACCTGTTCCGCTAATTGGTGATTATATCGACATCATCAGCGTTCCCCCAGGCGGCTATATTGGGGTATGGATGGATACGAGTCCCGGAACATTCTGCATCTTCGCGGGCTATTCAGATGTCGTCATTCCTTAGTTTCTTATACAAAAAAGAGTCGAGATCGAAGGCAGCAGCCAACAGCTCGACTCTTTTTGTTGTATGGTTTGTACAATGTCATAGGACAAGGTTGAATGAAATAGGATATGAAAAACCGTTTCGTTTGTTAGGAGGTTAAAATGACTAATTTTAATTTTCAAGTAACAACCGGATTTCTGCCGAAGTATGAGCCAAGCATCGCGGTCAATTTGCTCATTCCAGGCATCATGGTGGCTACGGCCACCGACCATACGGACGGCGAATCTCCGAAAGTAGGTCTATACCGTTCATTGAATGGCGGGGACACTTGGACGAATATGCTGCTTCCGCTTCCTCCGGTAGGGTTTACCGGGGCAGAATGCGCATCCGTGGCTTACAAATTTCCGAGTACGTTTATCGTAAGCGCCCATGTTTTCCCCGGACATCAATTCGGATCGACCTTCGTGTATATTTCCAACGATAACGGCGCCACGTTCAGTGCTCCCATTCTTGTCGCCCCAGGTTACGGTACGTACATAAATAATGACGAGACCTATCTCATCGCCGATAACGCGCAGTCGAGCCCCTACTTAGGCCGTGTTTATGTCGTCAGGGCCAATCAGTTCAACGTCGTGAATGGAGCCAATATTACGGCCTTTCTCGATCGTTCGACCGATGGAGGATTTACCTGGGACACGCCGATCCTGCTCTCCAGTACTGCGGATAAAGTAAGAAGACCTGCCGTAACCGTAGATTTACAAGGTATCGTCTATACAGCCTGGATTACGGTGAATGCGCCGAATGACGGCTACTTCGTTCGGCGGTCGCTGGACGGCGGCACGACCTTCGGTCCGCCAATCGAGGTCTCGGTTGTCGACCCGGTTCCGTTAGTGCTTCCGGTGCCTGGCTATGGATTCAGAGTACTGACTTACCCGAGCATATCCTGCGACAGGTCAATCGGGCCTAATACCAACGCGGTATATGCCGTATGGCAAGATAATCGTGAGGGTTACGCCGATATCTTCATGTCCAAGTCGACCAATCATGGTTTGACGTGGTCGAATCCGGTCAGTATCACGGGAGCTCCGGCAGGTTCGCAGAACTTCTTCCCCTTCATCGACGTAGACCCGTTGACAGGTGTCGTCAATATCGTTTATTACAGCAATCAGGTGAACGGATTCGATCTCGATGTGTTTGTAGCGAGGTCCATTAACGGGGGCCAAACCTTTACGAATACGCGGATTACGAACGTATCCTCTAATCCGAACGCGGCGCAGGTCGGCCCTGATCCGGTTAAGTCGATTGGCGATTATATCACGATCACGAGCGTTCCGCCCGGCGGATACATCGCAACATGGATGGATACAAGGACAGGAACGCAAACGATATTTGCCGGTTACTCCGACATTGTTATCCCTTGATCGAAACGACAGCGCCAATTGAAAAAGAGTCGATTATAGAAGGCTTATGGCCCTATAACCGACTCTTTTTTTGTTCTCTATTTCAGCATAACGCCAAGTCGACGTGCCGCTTCAATAACAGCCGGCGCCTGACTGCGCATGATTTCCGTCGTCAGACGATTCGCCGGACCGGATACGGACAATGCCGCGACCAGCTTGCCCGTGCGAGAGAAGACCGGCGCTGCTACAGCTGCCGCACCTTGCTCGCGTTCCTCCACGCTCATCGCGTAGCCGAACTTCTGCCACTCTGCCATTTGCTCCCGATACTGATGTCGGTCGAAGGAAGCCGGCCATGAGGCGTCCTGCAGCAGCTCCTCGCGTTTGACAGGCTCCTCGAAGGCGATGAGCACCTTGCTTGATGCACCGACATACAGCGGCAACCTCGCTCCGATCGGAGCCACCCTGCGTATGGCCTGGATGCTCTGCACCGCTTGAATCCGAATCCGCTCATTGCCGTCGCGCAGATACAAGCTGACGGTTTCCCCCAGCATATCGCGCAGCCGCTCCATCTCCGGCAATCCGATAACAGCCGGGTCATCCGCGCCGGACATATTCGCGGATAACTCCCAGATGCGAAGCCCCAGTTTATAGCGATCCGATGCCGCATCGCGCGCTACGAAACCTCGCTCCTCCAGCGTCGCAAGCATCCGATGAACGGTGCTTTTATGCAGCCCTACGCTATCCGCAAGTTCCGTCATGGCCCACTCTTTCTTGACCGTAAAACAAAGTAATATATCCAGCGCTCGTTCGACAGCGCGAACCGTTGATTTTCCATCCTCAGCCATAAGTAGTTGGCTCCTCGCTACAGTTTCACTCAGTGAAACTTGGTTACAGTCAGTATAACGTAATGAGGGCTGACCGGTAAAGCTTTGCCTGTAGATTTGACTTATTTTACAGCCATGTTACAGGACGTTAACATTACGTCGACACGCATTGACAGGCCGCGGCAGCACGCCATACCATAGGAATATAGCACTAGTTAAGCGCTTTCATAACTCATTAGCAATCGTGATCATAATCATTCTTCATAAGGGGGCATCCACCATGAGCACAACGACATTGAGACCTGCACTTCCAGCAGCCGGCGGATTTACGCCCGGACTGCTCCCCCCGCTGCTGCCTTCGCCGCAAGTACCCGAACGGGCCTTTGCCGGAACACGCACACGCCGTAAGCATGCTGCTCTTGCTGTATTGTCAGCATTGGCTGCCTTGCTGCTGTTCACAGCGCTCGCCTTCCACGGCTATGTCGCATGGGTAATCGCACATCCTTATGTACCGGCGTTATACTCGAACCCGCAGATTGCTCAAGGTCTGGATTACAGCGATGTTTCCTTCCCAAGCAAGAGCGGCCGCACTACCGTTCACGGCTGGTACATCCCTGCAGTCGGAGCGGAAGCACATTCCGACAGAACGGTTGTTTTCAGCCACGGCTATGGCGCGAACCGTGAAGAAACATGGGTTCCGATGTACGAGCTGGCCGCCCTGCTCAATCGCCTGCACTATAATGTATTCATGTTTGATTATGGCTACGCCTCTTCGGGACAGCGTTCCCCGGCTACCGGCGGCAAAGAAGAGTCCCAGCAATTGCTGGCGGCGGTCAATTATGCCCGCACGCAAGGCGCGGACGAGGTTGTCGTTTGGGGCTTCTCGATGGGAGCCGGCACCGCCTTACAAGCAGCACTGCAAACGGATTCGACAGACAGTATTGATGCGATGATTCTCGACAGCACCTTTCTCCCAAGTTCGGAGTCCTTATACAACAATGTACGCCAATACATGGATCTGCCTAAGTACCCATCCATCCCGATTATCGAATGGATGCTCCCATTCTTCACAGGCGTAAAGTTTAATCAACTGCCTGTTGAGCAGGTGCTGCAAACGACCTATACGATGCCGCTCTTTATCATGCACGGCACCGCCGATGCGATAGCGCCTGTCGCAACAGCCGAACAGGTTGCCGCCAGCCAATACAACTCCCTCTCTCGCGAATGGATCGTGGAAGGGGGCATGCATGAGATGCTGTACCGCACGCATCCGAAGGAATACATTCAACGCGCTGCTTTATTCCTAAGTCAAGTGGATGCCGCGCGCAATGCTGCTTAAGCCAATACAAAAGGCTCTTCCTTGCAAGGCCGCCGATCAGGGCAGTCTGGCAGGAAGAGCCTTTATTGTTGTTACTGCTTAAGCAGCGATAGAAACTCCGAACGGAGCGCCGCGCTTGTACGGAAGTCACCGCGGACTGCCGACGTCACCGTCTTGCTGCCCGGCTTCTTCACGCCGCGCGCGCACATGCACAAATGCTCGCCTTCGACGACAACCATAACGCCATGCGGCTGCAGCACTTCATCCATGATATTCGCGATTTGCGAAGTGATGCGCTCTTGCACTTGAAGACGGCGCGTTACCGCTTCAACCAGACGTGCAAGCTTGCTTAAACCCGCGATCTTGCCGCTTGGAATATAGCCAATATGCGCTTTTCCGAAGAACGGCGCCATGTGGTGCTCGCACTGGCTGTAGTACACAATGTCACGTACGATGACCAGCTCTTCATGCTGCTCGTCAAAGGTAACGCCGAGCACTTCGCGCGGATCAACCTCATAGCCCGCAAAAATTTCCTCATACATCCGTGTTACGCGTGCCGGTGTTTCCAGCAAACCTTCACGCTCCACATCTTCTCCGATGAGGTTCAAAATTTCTCGTATATGGTGCTCTATTTGTTCCCGATTCGATGAAACGGCCGAATTGACGTAATCCTTCTTGCCCGCCATATCTGCAACGTCTCCTTTCCTGTGAACCAATCCCCGGTACTTCCTATCTCCGTCCGCCCGGCCGATTGTTCCCCTTCGTAAATTGCTGGTTCTGGTTCTTCATCATTTGCTGCGCTTTTTGCATTTGTTGGTTATTCATATTGTAGCCCATTTGCTTTGCCATCTTTTTCAGCATTTCCGGATCGTTTTGCATCTTCTCCAGCTGCTTGCGCAAGTAGTATACGCCGACGAAGAAGCCGCCAACAGCGCCGACTATGAGCGTAATGATCGAAATAATGACCGTCCACATTGTCATCTCACCTTGTCCTTATCTGTAAGTATATTGCAACTAATAATAGCATGTAGGACCATGCGTTCGCAAACACTCTGTGAAGGTAGGAAGAACCCTTTCCACTTATCATACAACCATGCCTAACTCATTGGCCGGGTTCCCGACTGCACCAACTATGAGCTGGACATGCGTTTTTCCGACCAGATTTCCGGGCTCCGAGAATTCTAACGAATCCTACAGGCCTTATTCGGCCGGATTCCCGGGCTACGAGAATCTAACGATCCGTAGGGGCCTTATTGTGGCAAAATCGGCTCCCAAACACCCGCAAACCGTCTAATAGGGCCTCTACGGTTCGTTAGAATTTTTTTGAAGGTGTTTTCGGGCAAATAAGCCCTGTATGATTCGTTAGAGCATTCCGCATCCGATAGTCGAATCCAACCTGCCACATCTCGCTCGCATTCGATACTCGTATCTCCTCATAACGCAACCCACTCGCATCGTTCATCCTGCACTCCCCACTCGCATTCCGCGCTCCGCATCGCTCATCCTGCACTACCCATTCCGCATCTCGCATTCCGCGCGCTGAGTCATTCCATATTCACGCGCATATCAACGGCCGACTACACTATCCGAATCCCTAATACACAAAAAGCCTGACCTTATAAACAAGGTCAGGCTTACTCCACTTTTCTATTCAGCTGTCTAGCTCAGCCCAGCACCTGCTCGATAAATACCGTTGTGTGCTTCGCCAAATCAATCTCCCGGCTCTCCACACCGTCACTCGATTCACGCTGCAGCATCCGCACAATCGGCCGACCCGGCAATCCACGATGCTGCCCGACGACAATGCCTGTCTCCTTCGTTGTGAGCCTGACCGATACGCCGTTCGGATAGATGGAGACGATCCGCATGAAATGAATGATGACCTCTTGGTCGAGGCGTGTGCCCGACATGGCCATTATCCGCTCGCAGGCTTCATGAGGGAGCAGATCTCCACCGTCTTCGCTGCCTCTTGTGAGCAGGTTATCGAACGTATTAGCCACCGCTACAATTCGGGAATACAAGTGGATTTGATCTCCAATCAGCCCGCGCGGCACGCCTGTGCCATCGACATGCTCATGATGCTGAAACGCGACATGCGCGACGAGCAAGCTGAACTCACGTTTGGCCTTCAGCAGCTCGAATCCTCTCCACATATGGCTTCTTGGCTCCTCGTTCTCCTCATCTGCCTCAAGGTCCGGCTTCCCGAGATCATGCAATAGAGCACCCATCGCCAGGTCCTTCAACTGCAACTGATTCAGATGCATGCTGACGCCGATCAAGGATGAGATCATGCAAACGTTCATCGCATGAATGTATTCCGCATTATCTCGCGTACGGATGTCGTTCAAATAAACGAGCACATCCTTGTTGCGAATAACATCGTAAAGCAAATCTTCAATCGTTAAACTGATCGAGCGGGAGTTCAAATCTTTGCCGGAGCGAATCGAATCCATCGTCTCTGACATCTGCTTAATGATGCTGAGCTTGGTTTCTTCCGACAGAATCTCCTCTTGCTCTTCCATATCCTGCATGCTGGCATCTTTAATATAGACATTCGTGACGCCAATGCGCCTTAACGTGCTAATCATAAAGACAGTCAGCTGCACACTCGAAGAAAGCAGCACTGTCCCGTTTACAGCATAGATCGTCTTGCCAAGGATATCGCCTGGTTCTACCGCTTCGATATCGACATATTTCATGATGTCTACCTCTTCTCCCATATCATTATGTCGAAGCTGTCATACTCATGAGCGCGTCCTTGATCGCTTTCTGAACCGTTTCATCCTGCTCGCGCAGCGCTGCCGTTTGGAGTGCTTCTGCCGCGTCCACTCCGCCGATACGGCCAAGCGACCATGCTGCGGTTGCGCGAAGCTCAAAGCGCGTGTCGCTGCGCAGCACATCCGCAAGCGCAGGAACAGCGCTTGCATCCTTGAAGTTGCCTAGCGCAATGACCGCATTGCGCTGGATCGGTTTCCTCCCGCGCCAAGCCGAGGAGCTATTGCCGTACTGTTCCTTGAACGCCCGATTCCCTATCGTGAGCAGCGGTACCAGAAGGGGCTTCACTTTGTCATGATCGGGAACAAGCTCAGGATGATGAGTCGCATTCTTCCCCTTGTTCTCAGGGCATACAACCTGGCACGTATCGCAGCCGTATAGCCGATTGCCGATCTTGCGCATCAGCTCATCTGTCACGACCCCTTTCGTCTGTGTGACGAAAGAGATACAGCGCTGTGAATTCAGCTGACCCGGAGCTACAAGCGCATCCGTGGGACAGGCATCAATACAGGCCGTGCAGCTGCCGCAGCTCTCCGTGACAGGTGCATCCGGTGGAAACGGCAGGTTCGTAATCATCTCGCCGAGGTACACCCAGGACCCCCACTCCGGCGTAATAATGGAGCAGTTGCTGCCAAGCCAGCCGATACCGGCCCGCTCCGCTACTGCACGATCAGAGAGCGCTCCTGTGTCTACCATGCTTAAGAAGCGTCCTTCCGGCACGCGTTCCAGCAGCCAAGCTTCCAGCCGCCGCAGCCGCTCGCGCAGGACGCCGTGATAGTCATCGCCCCAAGCGGATCTCGACAGCATACCTCGCCTTGCTCCCGGTTCCGATTTCGGTGGATCTTGCAGCTTAGATGGATAGGCCACCGCGATGGCGATAATGGACGTCGGATCTTCGAAGAGCAGCGAGGGCTCCGTCCGTTTATCCAGGTCTGGCTCTTCGAAGCCAGACTCATAGCCGAGCTCCCGGTGACGTTCCAGCCGCTGCCTCAGCGCTGTGAACGGCTCCGCGGAAGCGATTCCGATTTTATCAATGCCAAGACTCGCCGCAGCGTCTTTCATCTCGGCTTTTAATTGTTGCCAGTCGATCTTGTTCATGCTGCTCCTGTCCAACTCGGAGTCTCCTTTAATCTTACAAATGGTTCAATTTGCTGATCGGCCACAGAATGTAATCCGCGCGGCCAAGAATCAAATCGCGCGGTACAGCTTGAAACGACCGACTGTCGCGACTCGCTTTATTATGACGGTTATCGCCCATAACAAAATAATGATCGGCCGTGACCGTTTCCGGTCCATAATCCGAATCTTCAATCTCCGTATCCGTGTACGACTCCACAACGAGCTTCCCATTGCGATACAGCTGACCTTGGCGAATCTCGATGGAGTCGCCCGGCATCCCGATAATCCGTTTAACCAAATACTCTTTATGTTCCATTCCGATTGAAGGGTCCTTCAGAATAACCACGTCACCTTGTTTCGGAGAGCCCATTAAGTAAGTGGCCTTATTCACAAACAGCCATTCCTTCTCATACAAGGTAGGCTCCATGGACTGCCCTTTGACCGTAGAGAGGTTAAACACGAATGCATTCAAGCAAAGGACGACTACAGCGGCAATCGCCAATGTAATGAACCAACTGCGCAGTTCAACAACCCAAGGAGAGAGCGGCCTCGACTGTTTGCGGGAAGAAGAAGCCCCTGCAGCCTTTACCTTTACCTTCGGAGAGCTCGATCGTTTGCGAGGTCCAAATTCTGCTCGCTCCGAGGACTCCGTATCCGAACCGGGATTGACGTTCATCGCTGCTACACCTCGCCCATATGTTTGTTCCACGCTTCAAAATAACCGAGTATAAGGTCATCATTGAAAGGGGCTTGTCCGTTCTCGATCCGCTTCAGCAGCGCACCGAGCCCCTCCATTACTTTTCGGTTAACTTCTTCCGAATAGTGATAGGCAATCTTATGGAGCTCATATTCTTCTTGGTCGACGACTTGCGCTTTTCCTCCGCGGGGCACGATAACATCGAGGTCGTAATCAATGTAGGTGAGAACATCATGTTTGAAGAAAAGGGGGGAGGCTACATTGCAATAGTAGCGAACGCCATGATCCTCGAGCAGGCCGACCACATTGAACCACTCGCCGGGGATAAAGAAGGATACTGCGGGCACTCGGCTAATCCACTGCTTGCCGTCTGCCTCTTGAATCGGTGTCTGTCTGTTGATGAATACATGCATCGATTCCGCCGCATGCTCGCTTGCCAGCAGCTCTGTCGGAATCTGCCAATTCTCCAGCCACATTCGGTGCAAATGGCCGTTGTTCTTGAAACTCTTGATAACACAAGGACGGTACGTTGTCATAAGCGTAATACTCCTAGTGAGGTACTTTCTTACTATAAGAAAAGCATATCTGTGCGCCAAAATCAATGACGCACTAGATATGCTTGTCCATAATTGCTTATTTATAAGTGCTTGAGTCGAGTTCCTGCTTAACCGGCAACAATGCTTAGTTTCTGAAAGGAACGGAAAAAGTCCGTGGCAGCATAGCCCAATGATTCATAAAGCGAAAGAATCGGCTCGTTATGTTCGTCAGCCGTTACCATAATTTTCGTTACATTCCGCTGCTCAAATCGTCCACGCAGGGAGCGAATCAGCTCTTTACCCAATCCTTGACGTTGATAATTCGGATGTACGGCAATACGGTAATAGTACCCTCTGCCCTTGTCGATCGTCCCGATAATAATACCTGCGATTTCTTCGTCAATTGCAGCGACGAGTACAAGCTCACTGTCCCATGATAGTTGGCGGCCGAAGGCCTCCATCGTTTGTTCATAGCACTCTTCTGACAGTACAGTCTCCAGCAGTTCCGTAACGGGCCGATAATCAGCTAATTGGAAGGATCGAACGTCCATAACTTTAAGCTCCTCTTCAAACGCAGTATGGAAATAACGGCATTGCTAGGGAAGAAATGAACTTCGCTTCGTGCGGACAGCGACAGCCCTTCTTCTTTAGGTAAAATTAATAATACGACAAATTAGCTCGAATTCCTTCTAAAATCTTTAAAAACCCTTAAAAAATATAATAAATCTACATAATCCTATTGAAAACGCTTTAATTTAAGCGTTTTCATAACATTAACCCTATCATTTGGTCCAATTCAAACCAAAAAAGTGCCGCACGGGCACTTTTCCTCACGAATGCTCCAAATAATGCGCCAATGCATCCCGCCATGGTCTTAGGTCTTGTAAGCCAGCTCGCTCGATGGCCGCGTGACTCATGACGGAATATGCCGGTCTGGCTGCCGGTCTCGGAAATTCTGCCGTCGTGCATGGCTCGAGTAGGACTGCCTTGGTCATTCCCCTCTTCTGCAAGATCTCCCGCGCAAACTCATACCATGAGCAACTGCCGGCATTGGAGGCATGATAGATGCCATACTTATCGGATTGGACAAGCTCGATTAGAAAAACAGCCAAATCCAGCGTATAGGTAGGCGAGCCGACTTGATCGTTGACGACCTTCAGCAGGTCTCTCTCGCCTGCCAGCTTGAGAATGGTTTGGACAAAGTTGCTGCCGTATTTCCCGTACACCCATGAGGTGCGAACGATAAAGTACCGATCGAGCAGCGCCGTGACTTCTTGTTCGCCGGCAAGCTTCGTTTGCCCATAGACCGTTTGCGGATTAGTCGGCTCCTCAATCTCGTAGGGTTCGCTGCCTTTGCCGTCAAATACATAGTCCGTGCTGATGCAACAAAGCTTGGCGCCGCAAGCCTTCGCTGCCATAGCAACATTGCGCGTGCCGAGTGCATTGATTCGGTATGCTTCATCCGCGTCAGATTCTGCCTTGTCTACCGCCGTGTAGGCTGCGCAATGTATGATCACGTCCGGGCGATAAGCGTTCACGACATCCGCGCACTGCTCCGAACTTGTAATATCCAGGTGTTCTCGTCCATAACCAAGGATATGTATTCCCGGTTGGACATTCAGCTGCACGAGCTCCTTACCTAACTGACCGTTGGCGCCTGTGACGAGAATTTTCAGTTGACCCTGCCTGGCTGCGGTCATGAACGTCCACTCCAATAAGCGCCGGATCGAATATGCTCGATCCAAGCTTGATTGTTCAAGTACCACTGAATAGTGAACTTCATGCCTGACTCGTAATCGTATTTGGGCACCCAGCCTAGCTCAGTACGGATCTTGTCCGCATCAATTGCATAACGGCGGTCATGTCCTAAGCGATCTTGTACGAAGGTAATGAGGGAATCCGGTTTGCCGAGCTCCGATAGAATGGTAGAAACCACTTGAAGATTACTGCGCTCATTGTTTCCGCCTACATTGTACACCTCACCGGGACGCCCCGCGTGAAGGACGCGATCAATGGCACTGCAATGATCCTCGACATACAGCCAATCCCGCACATTGAGGCCATCTCCATAGACAGGCAGCGGCTGATCGGTGAGTGCATGCTGAATCATGAGGGGGATAAGCTTTTCCGGAAACTGATAGGGCCCGTAATTGTTCGAGCAGCGCGTAATATTCACGTTCATCCCATACGTTTCATGATAGGCGCGGACAAGCAGATCGCTTCCCGCTTTACTGGCTGAGTACGGACTGTTCGGCGCGAGCGGTGTCAACTCCGTGAACAGCCCTGTGTCGCCAAGCGTGCCATACACTTCGTCGGTGGATACATGCACGAACTTAGCCACATCGTATTGTTTGGCCAGATCAAGCAGCGTTTGCGTGCCCAAGACATTCGTTCTGATGAAAATATCCGGCTGCGTGATACTGCGGTCGACATGGGATTCAGCGGCAAAATGAATGACAGCGTCAATGCCCTCTGCGAAAATCAATTCCATAGCTGCCCGATCAGCGATGTCGGCTTGCACAAACCGGTAGTTCGGGAGATTCGTAATCGACGATAAATTAGCCGGGTTGCCTGCGTAGGTCAGTGCATCGACATTAATGAAGGTGTAGCCGGGATATTTCGCTATCATATACTGAAGATAATTGCTGCCGATAAATCCGGCTCCGCCGGTTACAATCAGTTTCACAGGCTCGATCACCTTCCATAATAGAAATTTTTCTCCGCACCGGACAGAGGGGGATGACCCCGATCTTTATCCGACAGGATCGGATTCGCTGCCGGCCAATCAATCGCAAGCAGCGGATCATTCCATGCAATGCCGCGATCATGCTCCGGTGAATACAGCGCATCGACTTTATATTGCACCTCGCAGTTTGGGACAAGTGTGCAGAACCCATGGGCGAAGCCCTGAGGTACGAGCAGCTGTCTTTTGTTCGAGGCACTAAGAATGAATCCTTGCCAGTGGCCATATGTCGGCGACCCTGCACGAATATCTAGAACAACATCATAGATGGCTCCCGCCGTCACGCGGACGAGCTTCGTTTGTGCTTTCGGATTCAATTGATAATGGAGCCCCCGAAGCACGCCAGCTTCAGCCGACAAAGAATGATTATCTTGCACGAAAGCATGCGGGATACCGTGCTTCACGAATAGCTCCTGATTGTAGCTCTCTGTAAAAAAGCCTCTATGATCGCCATGCACCGCTGCCTCGATCAGTTTGACATCGTTTAACCTCGTATCGAATATTTTCATCGTTACCCCTCATTTTAGCGACGTTGCCTTCGGACTATATCAAGAAGTGCTGCTATATATAGATATATACAAAGTAAGATGGCAATGCCTTTAGGCGTCCGTGGTTTTTCATGAAAATAGACAGCTTTATTTCAATTTCCATGAATTGCAAAGTCCCGATTTGATCATGCTAGAAGGTGTTCCAGGGCAGTTGTCAGCAGGTCGTACTTTACAAACATTTATGTTGATTTATTGCCCAAGAACGAGCATAATGGTAATGAAAAACGATACATATTATAGGAGGTTTTTGATCAATGGCACACCAATTGCCCGCTTTGCCTTATGCAAACAATGCGCTTGAGCCGCATATCGATGAAACAACGATGATGATTCACCACGACCGTCATCATAACGCTTATGTAACTAACCTTAACGCAGCACTGGAGTCCGCTCCTGAGCTTGCAAGCAAATCCATCGAGGATTTGATCGCTGATCTGAACAGCGTACCGGATGCTATCCGCACTGCTGTTCGCAACAACGGCGGCGGCCACGCTAACCACTCCCTCTTCTGGGAAACAATCGGACCAAACGCAGGCGGCGCACCTACAGGCGCGATCGCTGATGCTATCGCAAACGAGCTGGGCGGCTTCGATCAATTCAAAGCTGACTTCGCGAAAGCGGCAGCAACTCGTTTCGGCAGCGGCTGGGCTTGGCTTGCACTTAGCCAAGACGGCAAGCTGAAAGTTTACAGCCTTCCGAACCAAGACAGCCCGATCATGGAAGGCGACACGCCTCTTCTTGGTCTGGACGTTTGGGAGCACGCTTACTACCTGAACTACCAAAACAAACGCCCTGACTACATTGCAGCGTTCTGGAACGTTGTAAACTGGTCAGAAGTTGGCAAACGTTACGACGCAGCGAAATAAGTTTCGCTCGCTTCCGAAGACCTTCGTGCTATTGCACGGAGGTCTTTTTGCTTTTTATTCCGAAATTGCGTCCTTATACCTAACATGAACTTGCAATTTTTAAAGAAATTCTTTATTTTTAGACAATTGGAACTATTTTCATGTTATAATTCCTCCCATATATCACAGTAGAGAGATGGGGATACCTGATGTTCGATTGGTTGGGATTTCGCAAAGGCCTGCCCTTGTGGTGGTCGTACAAGCTGAATGCAGGGATGAAAGAAGATGTAGCGGATATTTTCGAAGGCATCGCTGATACGCGGATGGATATTCTCACGGCATGGACAACGGAATATTGGGATCATCTGGACCGGCTGCACAATCAGCTATCCTTCCGTCAGCCCGGAGCGGCTGACGATGAAGCTTGGGATCCCTCCACATTGGAGCGGTTATTCGCAGGAACTCGGGCACGTGCCTCGGATTTCTCTGAGATCTTCATGCTGGATGAAGATGGCCGCGTCGTTTTCTCAACGGAGACACGCCATATTGGCGAGCGCTATGGTACGGGCAGCTTGCTGGAGCCGGGTTTGGCTTATTCGAAGGGCGGTGCTCTGGGTGGCCGCAACTGCTTATTCGGCCCCTATGCTGATCCATGGACGCTGAAGATCGGGCCGAGTTCGTCTTCTTTTCACGATAAAATGACCCTAATGTTTATTTCCCCCATCACGCTTGGCGGCAAGTGGAGCGGCACGCTCTGCGGCCGGGTTCCAAACGACGTCATCGGCGATCTCATCCAGCGGGAATCCGGGCATGTGTATCCCGACTCCGGGGATAACTATTTGTTCATGGCGCGTCCCGTGTTGAATACGCATATCGCACCGGGAACTGCTTTATCTCGAAGCAGGTTCGAGGACCGCACGTTTACTCATGGTGAAAATTTGATGGACGGTGTGTCTACGGATTACGGTGTTGTCTCGGTACAAGAGCATACCGAGCTGGAACTTGTATTCACGGATCCCGCTACAGGACAGCTTCACCCCGGTGTTGCCAACACGATTCGAAACGGCAGCAACCTGTTCGTCGAATTTCCCGGCTATTCGGATTATCGACATATCCCCGTTATCGGCAAAGGTGTCACGTTCCAGCTTCCCCACTGTCCGGATGTGTGGGGGATGATGTGCGAGGGTGATTTGGAGGAAGTGTACCGCATTCGGAGCATTCGCTTCACCCAGTTCCGGCATTCCTTAGGCTGGCTGGCCGCTCTTGGTGCACTTGGTACCATTCTTTCTTATTACTTATTCACGAATGAGATGCCAGTCGCCGGAGCCATTATCGTGGGTCTCTTCAATTTATTATTCGGACTAGCCATGGTGTGGTCGTTGGATCGGAAAGGCAATCAGGTGACCTCCCTCCAAATGCGGAGGCTGAACCAGTTTATCCGTATCAATGCCGAGGGGAAAGGCGACCTCACTCAGCGGCTCGATACGAGTTTATTTCCGGCTAACGAAACCCGTGAGCTGGCAAAATGGATCAACAATATGATCGATTCCCTGGAGGGCGTCATGCTGCAGGTGAAGCTCGCTTCCGGCGATGTGTTGACGAATCAACGCGCGCTGCTTGAGACAACCGGAGCGACTGCAAGTACAACCGAGCGTGTCAGCGGCCGGATTGGGGATATGATCCTGAGCATTCGAAATCAGTTGAAGGATATCGACATCGCCAAGGATGTTGCCGGCGAAATGCGCGAGACATTGCGGCTGCTCGAAGATAAAGCATCTGCCAACATCAGCGTCGCTCTAGGGGAACTGCTGCGGATCGGAGACAAAATGGAGCAGATTTCCGGGCGCGTAACGGAAACGAACCGGTCCATCGAAGCTTTTATGAAAACGACGAATGAAATTCGCAATGTTCTTGGCGTTATTGAGGAAATCTCGGCGCAAACGCATCTGCTTGCCCTGAATGCCTCTATTGAAGCTGCGCGAGTCGGCGAGCAAGGCAGAGGTTTCGCCGTTGTTGCAGGCGAGATCAGGAAGCTGGCCGCCCTCACCAAGAAATCGACGGAAGAAGTACACAGCATCGTCCAGGACATCTATGTTCATGCCAAGGACGCTACAACTACCATGGCTCAAGGCACGCTTGTCGTGTCTGAAGGAACGGCACTCGTCGCGGCGGCTTCGGAGCTGCTGAGCAGTACTCAGGAAGATGATTCGTTGAAATCGCAAATTATTGATGAAGTCGTTGTGATTATGGAGAAGATCGCAGCGGTCAGCAAGCAGAATCGCAACATTTCGACGGAGGTTGAGGGCAATGTGCAAGAGCTGCTCGGCGACTTCGTCAACGTCCGCCATACCTCCAATCATGTCGAAGCCATTACCGCGTTCCTGCAGCAGCTGGTTGGGCAGTTCCAGTTAAGCGACGCTCGCAAGCGATAATTGAATAAGTGGAATGGATGGCTTAGCCCCTCCGATTGCAGTTGCTGCGATTGGAGGGGCTTTTCCGTGGTTTCGGCTTCAGTCGTAGATCGGTGTGTGCGGGCCTAGTTTGCCTGTGAGTACGCTCAGCAGCTCCCGGTTGAATTTCTCCCTCTCGTCATAGAACAGGCCGTGTCCGCTTTCCTCGAAGGGGATGAATCTGGAGTTCTGAATGCCTCTGTGCTGCAGCTCGCCAAGTGCAAACGGAACGATTCGGTCTTGCTTGCCGTGCAGGATCGTTGTCGGCACATGGATATGGGCCAAGTCTGCGCGAAGATCCTCATCTCGCAGCGCCTTCGTCCCTCCGATGGCACCATAGGGAGATGCCTCGAATCCTAGGCCGTTGAACCACGTGCGGAATGGGTCGCTGATCGGTTTGTGGAAGAACAACTGGCCGAAGCCGTCAATTGTCTTTGGTCTGTCGATCATGAGGCTGTGGAGTGTGGCGTCCGATTCGGAGGCTGGTTTGCCGTAGGGGTAGCCGGGGCGCTGGGTCATCAGCGGTGCCGCGGCAGCGGCGAGGACAAGTCCGCACATTCCGCGGGCTGCGTGCCGTGTAATATAGCGGATGGCAATCGCACCGCCCATGGAGAAACCGACCAGTGTCGCGTTCTGGATGCCGAGCGACTCCACCACCATGCGAATGTCATCGGACATTCGGTTGTAATTGTACCCATGCCAAGGAGCATCCGAGTTGCCGAAGCCCCGCAAATCGATGGTGATGCAGCGAAAACCATATTTCGGCACTACATTCAGCTGGTACTCCCACATTTGGCGGTTGACCGGCCAGCCGTGTACGAATACGACCGGCCTGCCGTATCCGACATCATCTACGTATATCTTTACGCCTCGCTCTACTTCCACATAGAACCCCATCGTTCAGCCACCTTTCTCCCATCTCTATATGTATACTGCGAGGCAGGCGTATAGTATTGAATCCTGCTGCGATCAAACACCAGATAGGCGATAGCCGCATACACTGAACCGAGACATTTACCTATCCACGTTATTGGAAAAGGAGTTTGATACATGAGTACCTATGCGTATATTCCTGGTGCGCCTGCTGGCTATTCCAGTAAATATTCGGATTGTGGCTGCGGCGGTCCGCGCGCGTTCCCTGGCGGTGGAGGCGGCATGCTTCCCGGCGGCGGTATGTTCCCTGGTGGCGGCGGGGGCGGCGGTATGTTCCCTGGTGGCGGCGGGGGCGGCGGCATGTTCCCTGGCGGCGGCGGAGGCGGCGGCATGTTCCCTGGCGGCGGCGGGGGCGGCGGTATGTTCCCTGGCGGCGGCGGGGGCGGCGGTATGTTCCCTGGCGGCGGCGGGGGCGGCGGTATGTTCCCTGGCGGCGGCGGAGGCGGCGGTATGTTCCCTGGCGGCGGCGGGGGCGGCGGTATGTTCCCTGGCGGCGGCGGAGGCGGTTTCCCTGGCGGCGGAGGCGGCGGCGGCTTCCCTGGCGGCGGCGGAGGAGGCGGCTTCCCACCTGGACCTGGACCATTCCCACCTCCACCATTCCCAGGACCGGGACCATTCCCACCTCCACCTTTCCCATTCCCAATTCCAATCCCTATTCCGATTCCAGGGCCGGGACCATTCCCAGGACCGGGACAGCGGTTTGTGCGAGTCGTCATCAACGGTGGAAACTTCTTCCCTTGGGTAACACAGGTGTATAACGTAAGACACTTCCCGAGCATGACCATAGCGCAAGCACTCGCAGGCACAGGTGTTGTACGCTTCGGCAATAACGGCCGAATTATATCCGTCAATGGCGTTGCTACTGTTGGCAGTGTCGACACCATTCTGCGTCTCAACGGGCGCCGTATTCCGGAGTCGCTACTGTACCTGCCGGTCCAATTCAACGACACGGTTGGACTTGAACTCACCGTATCCCCAATTGGTGGCCCTCGCGGCAATGATGACACCTTCGGACTTCACCCCGATCAGATCGAAAATAACTATGAGCAGCTCCAGCGCTTGGAAGAAAACAACCAAGGCTAACCTGCACGACAAAAACCGCCCGCAGTCAGTTACTGCGGACGGTTTTTGTAGTTTGGACGCTTCCCATTTCACAGCTCTCAGCACGATATTGCGGTTGAGGCCGACTGTGATTCCATTAGCGGTTATTCCGCTTTCAGCATTGTTTTCGCATGTTTTCGAACTGCGATAGCGGCATACCCGCTATCAGCTGACGAATATGCCGATTATCAGGCAACTTCCCCTCTTGGGTATCACCGAGAGCGGCTATTCCGCTTACAGCTGTACTTTCATCTGTTTCCCCCATCGATAGCGGCATATCCGCTATCAGCTGGCGATCATGGGCTAGTTCCCACGTTAGTGCCACCATCGGCGAAGTGAGAGTCGGATCTCCCGACACTCACTTCCACCAACTGCGCCAAGCTGGTTAGTTGGACCGCTGAGCGTTCCAATCCGCGACTCTCAGCTTCATTTCGGCGCGGTTTCGGCGATGAGAGTCTCATTTTGGAACTCTCACTTCCACCAACTGCGCCAAGCTGGTTAGTTGGACCGCTGAGCGTTCCAATCCGCGACTCTCAGCTTCATTTCGGCGCGGTTTCGGCGTTGAGAGTCTCATTTTGGAACTCTCAGTTCCACCAACAGCGTCAAGCTGGTTAGTTGGACCGCTGAGCGTTCCAATCCGCGACTCTCAGCTTCATTTCGGCGCGGTTTCAGCGATGAGAGTCTCATTTTGGAACTCTCAGTTCCACCAACTGCGCCAAGCTAGTTAGTTGGACCGCTGAGCGTTCGAATTCGCGACTCTCAGCTTCATTTCTGCGCGGTTTCGGCGTTGAGAGTCTCATTTTGGAACTCTCAGTTCCACCAACAGCGTCAAGCTGGTTAGTTGGACCGCTGAGCGATCGATTTCACAGGTATCAGCCGCGCAGACAAACAAAAAACGGGGTGAAGCAAGCCGATCGGCTGCCTCACCCCGTTCCAATAATCGTATTAGTGCGTGCTGCTCGCTTCTTCCTTGATCGCTTTCAGGCGCTTCATGACGTCGTTCGCGCCGCGGCCGTAGTAATCGTGCAGCAGGTTGTACTCGGCGTACAGCTTCTCGTAAACGGCAACGTTCGCCGGGATTGGCTTGAACGTTTCCTCGCGGACGCGGGCCATGGCTGCCGCTGCATCAACGACGCTGTCATAGCCGCCGTTGCCCGCTCCGGCTGCCACTGCGCCAAACATGGCTGCGCCAAGCGCAGGCGTTTGCTTGGAGGCCGCGATTTTGATCTCGCGGTTCGTGACGTCTGCGTAGATTTGCATCAGCAGACGGTTCTTCTGCGGCAAGCCGCCGCACGCGTACAGCTCGTGCACTTCCACGCCGTTGCTGTGGAAAGCATCGATGATTTTGCGCGTGCCGAATGCGGTTGCTTCCAGCAAGGCGCGGTAAATTTCCTGCGGCTTCGTCAGCAGCGTCAGCCCAACCAGCAAGCCGGTCAAGTTCGTGTCGACGAGCACGGAACGATTGCCGTTCCACCAGTCGAGCGCAAGCACGCCGGATTCGCCGACGTTCAGCTCAGCGGCTTTCTTCTCCAGCCATTCGTGGACGTTGATACCTTCACCTCGGGCCGCATCAACGACATAAGCAGGAACCGCCTCATCCACATACCATGCAAAAATATCACCAACCGCTGATTGCCCCGCCTCATAGCCAAAATATCCAGGAATGATGCCGTCTTCCACCACGCCGCACATACCTTCCACTTGCTTCTCTTCCGATCCAAGCAGCATGTGGCAGATGGAGGTGCCCATCGCCATAACCAGCTTGCCTGGTGTAACCACGCCAACAGCAGGAACTGCCGCATGCGCATCGACGTTGCCGACTGCAATGGCGGTGCCAGCAGCAAGCCCCATACGTGCAGCCATCTCAGCTGTAAGCTCACCGGCCTTCGTGCCGAGCGGAAGAACATCGCCGCGAAGCTTCGTCTCAGCCAGCTCCTCCAGTCGAGGATCAAGCGCTTTCAAAAAGGCGCGATTCGGATAGCCGTCTTGCTTATGCCAAACCGCTTTATAACCGGCTGTGCAACTGTTGCGCACAATGTTGCCCGTCATTTGACCCACGACCCAATCGGTCGCTTCCACAAATTTATCGGCGGTTTCATAGATATCCGGCGCTTCATTCAAAATTTGCCATACTTTCGCGAGCATCCACTCCGAGGAGATTTTGCCGCCGTAACGAGGCAGGAACGCTTCTCCGCGTGCCGCTGCAATTTCATTAATGCGGTTCGCCTCATCCTGCGCCGCATGATGTTTCCACAGCTTCACCCAGCTATGCGGGTTCTCCTTGTAAGCCGGATCGAAGCAAAGCGGCTGACCCGCTTCATTAATCGGCAGCATCGTACAGGCGGTGAAATCAATACCAAGACCGATAATATAGGTAGGATCAATGCCGGATTCGCGCACAACCGCAGGCACGGATTGCTCCAGCACTTCAATATAGTCGGCTGGATGCTGAAGCGCCCAATCATGCTCTAATTTCAGTCCGGTTTCAGGTAAACGCTCATCAATGACGTTATGACGGTAAGGCGTGACATGCTCGGCAATCTCGGCTCCATCGGACAAGCGAACAAGCACCGCGCGACCAGACTCTGTACCATAGTCAACACCAATTGCATATTTAAAATTCATGATTAGGCCTCCTAGAATAGTTTACACTGCGACTTCCAACGACTAACTAAGCTATACTCCCAACCTTCTACTTCTGCCCGTAATACGCATTCTTGCCATGCTTCCGCAAGTAATGACGATCAAGCAGGTGCTGATCCATCGGCTGGACCTGCGGATTTAACTGGAAGGTATGCAGCGCCATCTTAGCCGCTTCCTCGACAACGACGGCGTTATGGACCGCATTATGCGCGTCCTTCCCCCAGCAGAAAGGCGCATGGCTGTACACGAGTGCAGCCGGGACTTGAAGCGGATCGATGCCGCCTTTCACGAAAGTCTCAATGATGACATTGCCCGTTTCAAGCTCGTAAGCCCCGTCAATTTCGGCCTCCGTCATCGGACGCGTACAAGGGATTTCCCCGTAAAAATAATCCGCATGCGTCGTGCCCAGCGCCGGAATCGCACGTCCCGCTTGCGCCCAGCTCGTAGCCCATGGCGAGTGTGTATGCACAATGCCGCCAATCCCATCGAAAGCCTTATACAACGCCACATGCGTCGGCGTATCGGAAGAGGGACGAAGGTTGCCTTCCACGACATGGCCTTCTAAATCCACCAAAACAATTTGCTCAGCGCGCAGCTCCTCATAGGGCACACCGCTCGGTTTAATAGCAACCAATCCGCTTTCGCGGTCGATGCCGCTCACATTTCCCCATGTGAACGTCACAAGCCCATAGCGAGGCAGCTCCATGTTTGCTTCCCATACCGCCTGTTTCAATGCTTCCAACATACGTCCTCAAAACTCCCCTCACCAGGTCAATAGTAAGCCCATTATAACTTGTACGTACAAGTGTGTCACGACTTAATTTACCGGCTGCACCGGAACAGGTCCGGTAGATTCTCGAACGATCAACTTCGGTTCATAGATCACATCGTCACTACGTTCCTGCCCGATGCGCCGCTCTATCATAGTCATAAGTAAAGCTACGGCATCTTCGCCCATCTTTGTCTTGGGATGCTCAAACGTGGTGAGCTTCACTTCCGTTGCGGTCGCAAGCGAAGCATCATCGAAGCCAACCATAGACAGATCACCAGGCACACTTAGCCCGCTGCGACGAATGACATCCAGCAGCCGAACGGCCAGCTCATCGTTATAGCACACAATAGCAGTCGGACGTTCCGCGGGGGCGCGCCGCAGCAGCTCGGTTAGCATAGCAGCAGGCTTGGTCAGCTTCTCCTCGGTCGTATAACGAATGATCGTTTCAGGCTGAAGCGTTATCTTCCGTTCTCGCAACCCGCGCATAAAGCCACGCATCCGGTGCACACCTTGAAAATCATCCGTCTTGAAAAACCCCGCAATCCGCTGATGCCCCAGTTTCACAAGATGTTCCACAGCGCGGAAGCCGCCCAGCTCATCGTCCACCTTCAAGCAGACCGCATCCAGATCACTGTATCGTTCATTCAGCATGACATAAGGAATATTCCTCGCCTCCAGCGCCAGAAAATAATCCAAATTCGGATTGCCTTCCGCGCTCTTCGTAGGCTCAATGATCAGTCCGCCAAGCTGCTGCTGGAGCAGCATAGACTCTAGATTCTCCCGCTCCCGCGACTTCTCGTTCTCCGTGCTTGAGAGCAATAATCTGGCTCCTTGCTTCCGCAGCTCGGACTCCACACCGCGCACAATGGTCGGGAAAATATAATCCGAGATATGCGTAGTCATCATCCCAATCGTCAGCTTCTGCTGAGGCTCCGTACGGGGATGGCCCCTCTCGGCATCAGACACAAAGGTCCCTTTGCCCTGAGCACGATATAACCAGCCTTCGGCTTCCAAATCGCCAAGCGCTTGTCGAACGGTCTGCCGGCTGAAGCCGAATCGGGATGCAATTTCATTTTCGGATGGAAGTTTATCATGGGGCTTAAACTGAGCCATTGCGATCCATGAAACAATTTCCTCTTTGAGCTGAATGTATTTGGGGGGAATCTGTTCCTTCATGGCCAAGCACCTCTGTTTTCTGTTGTTTCCGTCAACTTGTATGGATGTAGTATAGCATGCGCTCAACTTGTACGTACATACAAGAAGGTAGACAGCCGTTTCTAGCTTTATACGTACAAGAAAAAACGTATAAAGCCGTCCTTTGGAGGCGCATTTAGTTTCTTCCCTTAGACATTATAGAAATTAATAACTAACCTTTATGAATCCTATAATGTTAAAAAACTAGACCTCGACGCAATTTACAAACACGATCAATCAGCAGTAAGATGATAGCAGTACGATAGCAGTACGGCCATATTAAGAGGAGGGGTTGCATTGCCCGAAGGCAATCGTTATCTGCGCTTGACCATATTTTTGCTTGCGGTATTATTTGCAGCTTGTATTGTCATTCAGGTGTACTTAGCTGGCATGGCTACGTTTATCGATGGCACGCACTGGTCAGACCATAAAAACTTCGTCCATATTATTGAACCGGTGCCGCTGGCGATATTCGTCTTGTCCTTCTTCGGCCGCGTGCGCGGAGCTGTTCGCTGGATCGGACTTGCCATGCTCGTGCTCGTTATGGCCCAATACGCGACCGCCCATTTGAGCGATAAACTCCCGTACTTCTCTGCTACCCATCCCGTTATTGCTATGATTCTGCTATGGTTGTCCATTTACACGGTGAAACGCTCTTATCTCATTTGGCGCCGCACGCTATAGAACAATAAAACCCGCATGAGCCGCGTAATGGCGGAACATGCGGGTTCTTTATTAGACATCGTGAATAGCGGGGAGACTGATTTCGACAACAGTTCCACGATTCAACTCACTCGAAATTTCGATTTCACCATGATGTTCATGAATGATTTTGTAGCTGGTCATTAACCCAAGTCCAATGCCTTGTTCTTTCGTCCCATAGAAGGGCTGTCCCAAATATCGAATTCGCTCAGGATCAATGCCACGCCCTGAATCCTCTACCCGAATGATGACATTATCGACTGTATCGATACAAGTCACACGCACCACTCCGCCATCCGGCATGGCATCGATGCCATTTTTCACGATATTCATAATCGCACGCTTCAATAGCTGCTCATCGCAATACAGATAGGAATTCCCTCGCCCTTCGTTCTCCACTTCAATAGATACCCCGTTCTGTAACGCTTCGGTCACAAGCATCGACTGTACCTGCCGGATGATGCCAAGCGGCTCCCGCTTAACAAACTGCACAGAAGGATATGGCCTCGATAGCAAAATAAACTCCTTGGTCAGCGCTTCGATCTGATTCAGCTCTTCATTCATAATTTCGATATAGCCCTGAAACTCAGAGCGAGTGCCCATCAACTGAAGAAACCCTTTCACCGCTGTAAGCGGGTTCCGGATTTCATGCGCTAAACCAGCTGCCAGCTGCTGAGAGACATGCAATTTGCTGAAATGGTGCCTAAGCTCCTCTGTGCGCAGCTGATCCGCAATCCGTTTAAGCTCCAGCTCGTCCATAACCACCTGGGCAAGTGTTTCAAGTATGCCGATTTCCTCTTCAGTAATATACCGAGGCTTATAATCCAGCACACAAAGAACGCCTAAATGTTGTCCATCACGGCTTGTAATCGGTACTCCCGCATAGAACCGAATATCGCTCTGCCCAGTGATAAAAGGTTCCGTACTTGCACAAGCATCCAGACAAACGTCCGCAATAATATATGGCTTATTGTAAGAGGCAGCCGCACTACATAGACCGGAATTTCTCTCAATCTCCCGTAGATCAGTGCCGTAACTCGATTTCACCCAAATTCGATCCTCATCAACGAAAATAATCATGCATAGCGGAATGCTCAGCAACTGTGCTGCTAGACTCGTGATTCTATCAAAAGCATCTACCGGCGTGGTGTCAAAATTGGAATAGGCTTGTAAAGCCTTTAACCTTGCATATTCCTTCTCGGATGAATTTGGCATATGTGCCTACCTTTCATGTCAGGTTTTGCCGAATTTTTCCATAATTATATTATTTATCATAAGGTTAGTTTCGAATAAGTTCATCACATAATAGGTGCGCGATCATGCAATTAATATTGCGCAATAACGAAAAAAGAATTGCATATTCAGCAAAACACTGAATATGCAATCCTTAGTTAATTTGGTAAAATAATGGCTAAGTACTGAATAAAACTTATGCCCAATTATCAGCTCGCTGTGCACCTTCGGATTTGATAGTACTGTTAAAGGTTCCGTTTACTGCTGCTGTTTCTTGCATCGTGAGTCCTTGCTTGCCTAGAAACGTGCTTACCGTCTCGCGTAAATCGACCTTTTTCATCTTGTAAACCGTGTTTTGAAGCTGGGAGCTTAACTGAATCGCTAGCATGTTGAACAACTCCTTATGTCGAATTTTGTATTACGAGCCTATTATAGCAAACTTTACTATCATATGGGAGAATTTGTGTGCAAAATAACTTCACGATTAAGATATGTGTTTTCACCTTCGTACTGCTGCAGTTATGGTGTTCATTCATTACATTTACTAACCCTTATACGGGTATTAATCTTGCCTATACACCTGAACAACAATGGGTCGTCTCGAAGCTGGATCTTGAAGGGGCAAGCAGTCAACTAGATGTGAGAGTGGGGGATATCATTGTAGAGGTTGATGGTAGGAATCCCAATGAGTTTCATACCGTGAAGAACTGGCATGTTATCGAGCAGGCGCATCATGTCTTACTTTCAAGAGCCGGACTTGAGCATGAAATCAGAATAGAGATGACAAGGCTTTCCGCTTTCGCGATTATTCCGTTTCTCGAGGAAATAATTTGTCAATTTATGGCTCTATTTCTCCTCGTTAGAATGCGACATTCTTTATCTGCCAGACTTCTATTGTTGTTCTTCTTAACTGCGTCGATTATCTATATGAGTTTAGGCGCATCAATTCGCGGGGACGCCGTTGGTAAATTGCTAATAATTAGCTTTATGGTCATTTTACCTCTTGTTTTCTATCACTTTTTATGTGTCTTTTTCAGAGAAAAAGGAGAAATCAGATTACGGACTCGGTTCTTAAACGTTCTCTATGCGATAGCAGCGTTATCCACAGTTGTTCGACTATATGTTTACTTCTTCAACACTCCGTTGGCGTACACTATGCTCCAATATGATAGTCCGGTCGCTCTACTACTGTTCATCGCCGGATTTCTATTTAACATGTACGTATTAACGGCACTTTACGTGAAGGTTCGGAAGCAACATACGCCTACGTCTACCATCGTGAAGACCGCATGGTGGTCCATGCTTGTTTCATTCTTACCGGTGATCGGTTTGACTTTTCTCCCTAAATTACTGACTGGTGTTGGAATACTAGATGGTGTGTATACAAGCTGGTCTATTTTATTGTTCCCCATCTCATTGGCTTATCTGCTCGTATCGGATCAGGTTCATGACATCGCGCTGGTCCTGCGACGATTGCTATTTAACGGACTGATCGCTGCTCTTCCGGTCACTTTGTTTACGGGGATCTATATGCTGCTCTTCCACCATTCGGTGGAGGTGCAGCAACTATTATTTGTTTTCTTAGGTACGCTTTCACTTGTAGCCGCTATGCTGTATGCGGCAGAATATTTAATGACGCGGTTCGAGCCGTTTCTATTTCCAAGGAAATTCATTTTGCAGTCCGCCCTCATGAACATCTCCCGCAAACTCGGCAGCATTTCCAGCTTCCGCGAATTGAAGGAATTGTTCCTCGTCGATATTGTCAAGACGCTTCAAGTGACGGGAGGGGCGATTGTGTTTCAATATCATGATGGAACAGAGATTATTCATGAAGGGGACCTTGATGCGGAGGAGATCAAACGGCTGCTGGTTTCGCAATCACTTACCGATAATCCGGACTACACCTGCTTGAAGATGAACAACCACGAGGATTATGCCAGTTATTTGATCATGTCTCGGAAGAAAACGAATATGCGCCTTGGCAAAGAAGAGCTGCGCTGGCTTGGATTAATTACGAACTACCTGGAAATCAGCTTGGAGAATCTTCATCTGATCAATAAGCTGAAGGGCAGACTGCAGGAGCTGGCCGCAAGGCTTCCCGATGAAAGCACCGCCAAAGACATTCAATGGTTCCGCAAAATCATGTTCGAGCTCCAAGAGGAAGAACGTATCCGCATAGCTGCCGATCTTCACGATACGACGATGCAGGATCTCTTCTTCTTGAAGCGCAGACTGCTGTCACTTGGCGAGAAGCTCGAACGAAGTCCTGAAAGCCAAGAGCAGTTAAACAATACCGTTAATTTCGTGGACATGATTAATGCCAGCCTGCGCCAAAGCTGCTTTGATTTGAATCCGTATCTGCTGAACGAAATCGGACTTGTGCAGACCGTAAGAACGTATCTCGATAAGGAGGCGTACACCGTCCCTTTCGAGCTTTCCTTCTATGCCGAGCAGGTCCATAGTATTGAAACGAAGGATTTGCAGGTGCAGCGACATATCTTTCGCATCGTTCAAGAACTGCTGAACAATGCGAAGAAACATTCCGAGGCCACTAAAGTAACGTTCCGCTTCACCGAGGCTGGTTCCAAGTTTCATTTGAGCTATCGAGATGATGGGGTAGGGTTTCCACATGAGGAACTTGCCCAGAGGCAAATTGGACAAGCATCCGGCATGGGCATGGAACAGATAAGAAGCAGAATCCAGCATCTAGGCGGTCAACTGCAGATCATTTCAATGAAAGGCAATGGCGTGAACATCAAGATTACCCTACAGAACGAAAAGGAGATTTCGGCATGAACGAAAGGGTCAAAACACTCATAGTAGACGATCATCCACTCTTCGCCAGCGCCACCAAAACATTGCTCGAGCAAATAGAGGGCATTGAAGTCATAGGTATTGTAAGCAGTGCCGCGCAATGCCTTCAACAAGTGTCATTGCAACAACCAGGTCTCGTTTTCTTGGATTATCATCTGCCCGATCAGCATGGCACCGAGGTTGCCGCGCAAATTAAAAGTCAATATCCGAATACGCATATCATTATTTTCTCAGGCATTGAGCTAACGGACATCTATAACAAGCTGATTGATATCCAAGTAAGCGGAGTGCTCTCGAAGGAATGCAGCGAACGGACGATTATGAATATGGTGAATTGCATATTGGACAACCATACGATGATGCCGCTTGCCCTCTATCATCAATGTCAGCTGAACGGAACGCTTGCAAGTAAAGCAGCACTGTTGGAAGAAGAAGAAATTTTAATGATGAATTTGCTTGTCAAAGGCTCCACGTTGGATCAAATTGCAGCCCGCATTCACATGAGCAAACGTACCGTCGATAATTATTTGCGCAAAATCTATGATAAATTAGGCGTGCGAACGCGAACGGAAGCGATTGAGTCTTTTATAAAAAGCAGCTATTATTCCTAGACATCGGAGCGTGCAGCCATGGAGTCGACTATCAAAGAGCATATGTACCGTATCGTGGATGACTATATCGAATCAGAGGATTTGAACGGTCTGCTGAAATCATTTATCGACGATAAGGCAGAAGAAACGAGTGTTTGGTCGCTGCTTACCATTCTTACGCACCAGATGCTTGGCGGTGATCGGCATTCCCGGATCGACCGGCTCGCAGCCGCAGCGGAGCTGATGATTCTCGGTCTCGATATTATGGATGATCTGCAGGATCAAGACCAGCCCGGCAAGCCCTGGATGCAATGTCCGCAAGGTTTCGCCTTGAATGCCGTTCTGGCGATGCAGATGGGATTTGTCGGTGAGATGGGCGAGCAGAAGCTCGCGCCGCAGGCTTTCACAAAAGTAAGCCGCATCGTTGCAAGGGCAGTAAACGGACAGCAGAAGGATTTGAATCATTCCATAACGAGTGCGGAAGCGTATTTAACGATGGTTCAAGAAAAGTCAGGCTCCATCTTCCGGCTTGCCTGCTGCGTCGGATATGCTCCGCTTGCTGTCGATGAGGAAACGGCTTCACGATTAATGGATCTTGCCGACTGTATTGGCCTCATTCATCAAATTCAGAATGACATTAGAGATGTGCTGCGCTTCGATGTGAAGAACGATTTGCTCGGCAAGAAACGCACACTTCCCCTGCTCTATTTGATTACCACCCAGGATGATGACTTCGCACCTATTCAAGACTATTACAAGGGCAACGTGACATCCGACTTCATACTGAGCAATAAGAATGAAATCATCCAACTGATACAAGACTCCGGATGTTTGGAATATGCCCGCGTCATTCAGTCCATTTGCATTCAAAAGGCGGAGGAGCTGTTCGGCACCCTGCCGCTCAGCTCTCCTTGGAAGGAACAATTCAAAACGCTTACGTTTGGATCGTTCGTCTAGTAATCTACTCGTTGGCAGCTCTTTGGCCGTAGGTGCTTATGATCGCTTGATGCAGCGCATCAGCCTGATTCATAAGCAGATTGAACTCATCCAGATTGCCTCGCATTAGCGCCATTTGGCCCTTCTCCATAATGGCCGCTAATGCGCCGGCCCCGATATCAAAGGCGACTCCTTTGAGCGTATGGACAAGCCGCTTCGCAAGAGTCAGTTCGCCGTCTTGAACGGCTTGTCGAATCTGCTCGATGTCATCCGCATGATTGCTGATGAATAACGCGAGTATCCGATTATAGAGCGCCGCGTTTCCACCAAGCCTCGTAATAACGCTTTCCGAATCAAGCTTTGCAGTTGAATCCGGCTCCTGATTCTGACAGAAACGCAGCAGCACGTTATACAGATCAACGGGGTCAAACGGTTTGGTGAGATAGCCGTTCATGCCAATTGACAGTACCTGATCCTCTACGCCCTTCATCACATCGGCAGTCATGGCGATAATCGGAACCGCCCTGCCCTTTTCCTGAGCTCTAATCGCTTTCGTCGCCTCATAACCGTCCATGACCGGCATTTGCAAATCCATCAGAATAGCGTCGTAAGCCTTAAGCCCCGCGAGCTTGACGGCCTCTTCCCCGTTGCTGGCGACGTCAACATGACTGACTACCTCTCGCAGCAGTTCCCTCGCAACCAATTGGTTAATTTCGTTATCTTCGACCAGCAAAATAACAGCATTCTTGAGCGCTGCAGGCTCAATAAGCTTCATACCGCCTTCCGGCAAATTGTAAACACCGTCACGATGAAGCAGCTCCCCTAATTCGTTATACAATTGCGACTGACTGATCGGGTACAGCAGCGCTTTCGAGATGAAAGGTAACTGCCCCGCCGCTTCGTATTCCAATTCATGATAAGCGCTAATGAGCAGCACAGACGGGCTCTTCCCGTCCAAATCCCGGATGATTTCTTCAGCAAGAACAGCTGCGCTTGATCCATCCAGCTTCCAATCGATCACAACGAGATCAAACGCGCTGCCTGCCATTAGCAGCTGCCTTGCATCATCGGCATTGGAGCTTGTTTGGACCTTGAATTCAAGCTGCTCCAGCTGGCTCCCGAGCACGGAACGCATCTCGTTGTCCTCGCAAACGAGCAATAAGCGAGGTCTCTTCTTCCCAAATTCGCTGCCATACACGGCCACGGGCTTGTCTGACGGTAATGCCGATTGAAACGGCAAGGTTACCGTGAATACACTGCCTGCACCGAGCTCGCTTTCCACTTCGATGGTTCCGCCCATCGTTTCCGTCAGCTTTTTGCTAATGACCAAGCCAAGACCGGTACCTCCGAACTTCCGCGTTGTCGTCATATCGGCCTGCGTGAATTCCCGGAACAGCTTAGCGACCTGTTCAGTGCTCATTCCAATGCCTGTGTCACGGATCCCAAAGGCCAGCTTCGTAGTCTGTTCATCTTGCGAGATAAGGTTTATCGTAATGGATAATCCGCCTTTAGGCGTGAATTTAACCGCGTTATTCGTTATGTTCAGCAGTACTTGCTGCAAGCGAAACGGATCGCCAACAAGCATCTGAGGAACGTCATGGTGGATGTCAAACCGGAACTGCAAGCCGGTTTCATTCGCCTTATAGCTGATCAAATTCGAGATATTGCGAAGCACCTCGTACAGGTCAAACCGCGTCGATTCCAGAACGATCTTATTGGCTTCGATTTTGGACAGATCAAGTACATCATTCACAAGATTCAGCAGGCTCTTGGCTGCCGTAATCGATTTATCCACGTATTCCAGCTGCTTCGGATTCAAATTGGATTGCTGAAGGATGTAATTAAGTCCGATGATCGCATTGATCGGCGTGCGGATTTCATGACTCATTTGGGCCAGAAATTGACTCTTGGCTTTGTTCGATTCATCCGCTTCCTTACGCTTCATGATATCACTAGTGTCCACAGCACTTCCGATCACATCAACAACTGCGCCGTGATTCTTAATGGGATGCAAAGTAACGAGAATATTGATATCCATCATCGTTGTTTCGTAGGATATCTTCTCTCCTTGCCATGCTTTCTCATATTGAACCTTAAGAAACGCAGCAAACTCTTCCGAGAATATCCGAACATCGTCTATTGATTTCCCTATAAAGTCATTCGGCTTCCCACCTACTTGTTTCAAGAGCTGGCCTTCGATCAAGCTGTATATAAATTGACCGTTCTTCTTCTGAAAACGAAACGTAAAGCCAGGCTGCATGCGAAGCAAATAGCTCATGTCACGTTCGGCCTGGAGCATTTTGGTCTTATAACGATGATTGCGGATCAGATAGTACAGGAAGCAGGCAATTAACTGGGAGTAAATCATTTGAATGAGGATGTACAGCAGGATGGTGTTGAATGTCATCTGGCCAGCCAAGCATAAGGCGCCATAGTAATAGATTACTAGAAACAGTGCTCCGACAGGCCACTTGACCCAATAGCGCTGAATCCGGAAGAAGACATAGCCTGTCCCGAATGCTGCCGTTATGCCAATCGCCATTTGCACCAGATTAATAGAGCCATCTTTAATAAATCGTCCGATGTACACGACGACAAGCTCTGCAAGCGCCCCCGCCGGACCCCCGAAGAAAGCTGCCATCATGAGCGCGATTCCCCGCAGGTTCAAAGGCACTTCCGTCCCTTGAATTTGGATGCTGAAGAACATCAGAATGACACCTAATAATCCGAATACGCTGCCTATGTACAAACGTTTAACAAGCGTCGGCTTAGCCTGATTCTCCTCTCGGATGAAGAACGGGGAGACAAAGAATAGATACACGCTGAGTATCGCAAAATTGAGGATTAAATCTATAGGCACACCGTCACCGTCCAAGGGCTTTTATACTAATTTACAACATAAATCGACATTACAATAGCCCTTGGACATAAATAAATACGAATATTGGAGTAGGCTATTTCCCCTTTATTCGCAGGCCCTAAACCTAACATCAATTGGAATGTTTCGCCTTGATCCATGTGGTAATATTAAACATTATTGGTTTCATTCCACAAGGTGTTCGTTGGTATTCTCACATTGCGCTCTTATCGGTTCAATCCCGCACTCCGTTAACCTGCAGCGTGTAGCCTACCGTAATTGATCTTCCTTCTCTTGCGAATTGACCCCAAACTTTGTAAATACCCGGAGCTGGGAAGGTAGCGTGAAAAACAGCCTGCGAATCCGCTGACTTTGCATCATCAGGATGTACATGGATGTACTGTTCCGAATCGCCGCTAATAATGACGACATGACCGGCAGCCCCCAGGTACGGTTCAAGATTGGTTACGGGTTTCTTCGTCTTCGCATCCGCAATATGGAATGTTAAGCTCGTTTCTTCGCCCGCGGCTAATTGATCATAGGTTAAAGAAATAATCTCTTGCCCGGTCGATTTCGTGAGCACGGCATCCGGCCGAATTGGATTAGATGCTGCTTTCCCGCTTAACATGATGGCTTGCCTCGCTACGACAGAGCCGCCTCCCGATGGCTGAAACTCCGCGAATAACCGATACTCCCCTCCGAAAGGAAACGTTGTATCGATCGTAAACATGCCCGCTCCGTCATAATCCGGATGGATATGATTGAAATAGGACAAATCCTTGCTCACCACGATTAGATGAAGCAGCTTCTCATGCATAACCATGAACTGCGTAACCGGCTTCCCATCCGGGCCATGAGCCATAAATTGAATCCGAGTATTCGACTTCGGAGCCGGTATCTCGGGATTTAATCGCCACATGCCTTGAATCGAGGAGTTCCCCCTCTCATGATGCTCGTGATGTCCACTGACAGGAGCGGAGTCTCCCTTCATGCTTGCCGCTCTGGAACAAGCACTTAAACTAAGTACGAGTAATGCCAATCCAACTATTGCCGCGTTTCGTATCAATCGTTCCACCTCTTCAATAAATCATCCTATCCCCCTCTATATTCCACAAAATGGTGTCATCCATACCCGTTGCAAAGGTACGCTCAATAGGACAACGCTACGGATTGGTTCACATAAGTCGTATCCTTGAGCGTCCTCAGCAGAAAATGAGCCACATCAGCTCGGGAAATACGTCCTTTCCCGCTGGGCACCCCATGCCTGGCCTCGAGGTATTGCCCTCTAAGCCGCCCATTCACAAGCTGCAGCGGACGAGCAATCGTCCATTGCAGTCCGCTTGCTTCAAGCGCATCGGCCGCCCGCCGATGATCGGCCAGTACCTGTCGCAGCAGCAGCTGCACCAGGAATCCGGTCACCCCCGGAATCTCGTTGTAGATCCCCGCAGATGCAACGTAACTGATCCGTCCTACATGATGCTCCTGCATGCCAGCAATGAGATTAGCAGTCATTTTCGAGATGGAATTTCCGCGGCGACTTAATCCCCTTGTACCGAGACAAGAAACGACAATATCATGACCTTCGATAGCCCTGCATACAGCTTCACGGTCCAGCGCATTGCCTTGCACAATTAGCAGCTTGGCATTGCCCTTGTTCGGGAGGTCTACACTCAACTTCTGCGGCGAACGAACGAATGCGGTAACGGTTTGCCCTTGCTCCAGCGCCTGCCGGACTACCTCTTGCCCCGTCCTCCCGCTTGCACCAAACACGATCATTTTCATCGCCCCTTCTCCCTCCTGGCAGAAACATTTTTCTATTGACTTATGACCTTATTTATAATAATTTTAATTTAGTAATAATTATTATTAAGATTCAATTTCAATCGTATCGGGTTATAGAGTGGAAAGGAGCAGTCATTCTATGGAAAATATCGTTATCGTAGGCACAGGGCCAGCCGGCTTAACGGCAGCTATCTATCTCGCTCGTGCCGGTTACAGCCCGCTTGTACTTGAAGGGCCTCAGCCGGGCGGCCAATTGACCACCACAACAGAGGTGGAGAACTTCCCGGGCTTCCCAGATGGCATACTTGGCTCCGAGCTCATGGCGAATATGCGTACACAAGCTGAGCGCTTCGGCGCACGCTTTGAAACCGGCTGGGTGCAGCATGCTGATCTGTCCAAGCGTCCATTCAAGCTGTCTCTGGCTGGCGGACAAGAATTGATTGCAGAGGCCATGATTATTTCGACAGGTGCTTCGGCAAAATATATGGGTATCCCTGGTGAACGTGACAATATTGGGCGAGGTGTAAGCACCTGTGCAACTTGTGACGGCTTCTTCTTTCGAGGCAAGAAGATCATTGTTGTTGGCGGCGGCGACTCCGCAATGGAGGAAGCAGGCTTCCTGACCAGGTTTGCGACTGAGGTTCGCATCGTGCATCGCCGGGAAGAGCTACGCGCATCCAAGATTATGCAGGACCGTGCGCATGCCAATGACAAAATCAAATGGAGCCTCGGCGTCACCCCTATCGCAGTCGAAGCAGATGAGCACAGCGTGAAGGGACTTCGTGTCCGCGATAACGCGACTGGCAAAGAAATGCTCCTTGAAGCAGACGGTGTATTCGTAGCCATTGGCCATACGCCGAATACCGCTTTCCTAGGCGGTCAAGTGACGACAGATGAGCTTGGTTACGTCGTTGTAACACCAGGCTCCTCGAAGACGAACATTGAAGGCGTCTATGCCTGCGGCGACGTGCAAGATCACAATTACCGCCAAGCGATTACTGCAGCAGGAAGCGGCTGTATGGCTGCACTGGATTGCGAGCATGATCTGGAAGCATGGACAAGGGCAGCAGGGCTTGCGACAGACACAACAGTAGAAGTGTAATATCTATATCCTATTATGAAGGAGCTGTTCAAGATGACGACTAAACTACAAACAAAACTACAGGGCACTCTAAACAAACAAATTGCAACGTGGAGCGTATTGTATATCAAGCTTCATAATTACCATTGGTATGTGAAGGGTAATCAGTTTTTCACCTTGCATGTAAAGTTCCAAGAGCTTTACGAGCAAGCTACCCTGCACGTGGATGAAATCGCGGAGCGCCTGCTTTCGATTGGCGGCCAGCCGATTGCGACTATGGCGGAGTACATCGAGCACTCCAGCGTGAAAGAAGCGACAGGCAGCGAGTCCGCCGTAGAAATGGTTGACGCCGTTGTAGCCGATTTCACCTTGATCGCTTCCGAGCTCAAGGAAGGTATGGAAGAGGCGCAGTCCGCCGGCGACGAGACGACCGGAGACATGCTGCTTGCGATCCACAGTGAGCTTGAGAAGCATATTTGGATGCTTAAAGCGTTTAATGGGAAAGAAGTTTAAAGTCGAACCAGCCTCCATGCAGGGCAACCTGCTTGCTCGGGTTTACCTATACAAAAGACACCTTTTGCAGCCGGGAGCTTCCCGCTGCAAAAGGTGTCTTTTTCGCATCTCGTCTATTTCTTCTTATTCGCCGCAATTTGCTCGGCAAGCTCGTTCAAGTACGCCCAGCGGTCCATCAGCTGCTCAAGCTTCGTTTCGAGCTCCTGCTGTTCTTTCAGTAGATCTTGCAGGGTAGCGGAGTCACTGCTTGATACTTCCATTTTGGTCTGAACTGCCGTAAGTGCAGCTTCAGCTTTCTCGATGTCGGTGTCGATGGATTCAAATTCCTTCTGCTCTTTGTAGGTCATTTTGGTCGGAAGAGCAGGCTCGTCGCTGGTCGCAGCCGGAACCGGCTCTGCCTTACGCTCCGCAGTTACAGTTCCACCCGTGCCAGCAGCCGTTCCGGAACGGCTGCCATATTGCGCCGCATATTGTTGGTAATCCGAGAAGTTGCCCACATGCTGCTCGATAGCACCATCACCTTCGAAGGCGAAGATGCGCTCGGACGTACGATCTAAGAAATAACGGTCATGGGATACGGTGAACACGACGCCCGGGAAGTCGTCCAAGTAATCCTCCAGCACCGTTAATGTTGTAATGTCCAAATCATTCGTCGGCTCATCGAGTAGCAGCACGTTAGGTGCTTCCATCAGCACACGCAGCAGCTGCAATCTGCGCTTCTCTCCGCCGGAGAGCTTCGCAATTGGCGTCCACTGCTGTGCGGGCGGGAACAAGAACCGCTCCAGCATTTGTCCCGCGGTTATGTTCGTTCCGTCGCCGGTCGTGATGCGCTCCGCACTCTCGCGGATGTAATCAATGACACGCAGCGTCTCGTCCATCTCTTCCCGCTCTTGCGAGAAGACCCCGAGTTTCACCGTCGGTCCAAGTCGAACCTCGCCTGCATCCGGCTCCAGCTTGCCGGCGATCAGCTTCAGCAGCGTCGACTTGCCTAAACCGTTACGGCCGACGATGCCTACACGATCCTCCGGTACCGCAATATAACTGAAATCGCGGATGACCGTCCGCCCCTCGAAGGCTTTGGTCAGTCCCTCCAGCTCGATAATTTTCTTGCCGAGCCGTGTAGAAGCCACGGAAACCTCAAGCTTCCCGTTCGCTTTCTCCGGAGCTGCAGCATTCAGCGCTTCAAACCGCTGAATACGCGCCTGCTGCTTGGTCGTCCGCGCCTTAGCGCCTTTTCGCATCCAAGCAAGTTCATTGCGAAGCAAGTTCTTGCGCTTCGCTTCCGAGGACGCCTCGCGTTCCTCGCGATCCAGCTTCAATTCTATAAATGCACTGTAGTTCGCCGTATAGAAGTAGGCTTTCCCTTTGTCCAGCTCCAGCGTCCGATTGCTGACACGGTCAAGGAAATACCGATCATGCGTAATCATAAGCAGCGCGCCTTTGCGCTTCTGCAGCATCCCTTCCAACCAGGCGACAGACTCGTTGTCGATGTGGTTGGTAGGCTCATCGAGCAGCAGCACGTCAGCTGGTTGAATCAGTGCCGCAGCCATCGCGACACGCTTGCGCTGACCGCCGGAGAGCGTACCGAGCTTAGCGCCATAGCTTGCGATGCCGAGCTTCGAGAGCGCGATCTTCGCTTCGCTCTCGATACCCCACGCATCCAGCTCCGCCATCTGCTGATTGGCGCGAACCAGTCGTTCCTGCAGCGCAGCGTCGCCCCGCAGCAGCTCCAGTGCTTGCAGCGCTTCTTCATAGGCGCGCACGGCAACCATCTGCGGCGAATCGCCGCCAAGCACATGCTCCAGCACGGTCTGCTCGGGATCGAACTGCGGATCCTGCGAGAGCATCCGCACCGTTACGCCCCCAGCAACAAGAATAGAGCCCGAATCAGGGGGCTCTATTCCTGCAACAACTTGAAGAAACGTCGATTTACCGGTGCCGTTGACGCCGATAATTCCGATTTTGTCGCCTGTTTCCACGCCGAACGACACGTCTTGAAACAATATCTTTTCACCGTAAGTCTTTGAAATATGATCAACCGTTAATACGTGCATCTTGTTATTCCCGCCCAACGTTAGTAAATCGCAAAACGCACCGCGCTACGCGTGAATGGTTCGAACATAGCGACAGCCGTTACTCCGTATCTACTCACTTTAAACGATCTGCTAAGCTTCAATCAAATCTTTCTTTGCAAAATCGCCCGCTGCTTGTTCCGCTTTGATCGCAATTGCCGCCATCGTACGAACCGCTTCAACCGGATAGTTACCGGAAGCTGTCTCGCCCGAGAGCATGACTGCATCTGTTCCGTCCCATACGGCATTGGCCACATCGCATGCTTCTGCGCGTGTCGGACGTGGGTTGCTTTGCATCGAATCCAGCATTTGCGTAGCTGTAATTACGAATTTGCCTGCGCGGTTACAGGCTGCGATCATCCGCTTTTGTGCCATCGGCACCTCTTCAATCGGAATCTCTACGCCAAGATCGCCGCGAGCAACCATGATGCCTTCAGACGCTTCCACGATCGCGGCAAGCTCATCCAGACCCTCTTGGTTTTCGATTTTCGAAATAATTTGGATATGGCTTGCGCCCTTCTCTGCCAGCAGACGCTTCACTTCGAGCACATCCTCTGCGCGGCGGACGAACGACATCGCGATCATATCGACGCCTGTTTCGATACCGAAGGCGATATGCAGCTTGTCTTTCTCCGTTACGCCCGGCAGGCTTGTTTGAATACCCGGCAGGTTAACGCCTTTGCGAGATTTAATAATGCCACCGTTCAGAATTACGCAAACGACATCGCTGCCTTCAATACGAACCACTTGCAGCTCGATCAATCCGTCATCGATCATAATGCGCGAGCCAACGGTAACATCTTTAGCGAGGTCATAAGAAACCGAGATGCGCGAAGCCGTACCTGCGATCTGCTCTGTTGTCAGCGTTAGGAATTCTCCGCTTCTAAGCATGTAGGACGACTCTTGAAGGACCCCCGTCCGAATTTCCGGTCCTTTAATATCAAGCATAATGGAAACAGGTACGTTCAACTTGCTCGCTGCTGCCCGAACCGATAAAATCCGTCCGCGGTGGTCATCCAGCTCGCCATGCGCCAAATTCAATCTTGCTATATTCATGCCTGCTTTCAGCATTTCTTCCAACATGTCAGCCGACATACAAGCAGGTCCCATCGTGCATACAATCGCCGTCTTCTTCATGTCGATCACTCCCAAGTCTATTATCGTTCTGTTACTTTTATTGTAAGAGAACAATTGCACGATTACATAGGACTATAGTACAGTGGTTGTAAAATAGTACGATCATTGTCTGAAAGTGAGCGCTGCCCCATGTTTCATATCTTCGATATTCGGCAAGAGCGCGGTATCCTGCAAGGGGAGCGACGCATCCTCGGCATGGACAGCTACACGCTGATCTGGGTCCGCTTCGGCCAAACCACCTACACCTACTCCGGTCAAACCATCAGCTGCCGCAAGAACGAGCTGCTGCTTATTCCGGCCGGCGTTCCCGCTGCGGAGCTGCATGGCGCAGGGAGCATCCGCGAGAGCGTGACGGTGCGCTTCAGCCCGGCTGATATTTCATCTATGCAGCTGCTGCCGATTCTCGCGAGAAGGACGCCGCTGCGCTGGGTCACGCATATGCCGGAGCTGCTGCTGGAGAAGCTGCTCTATATCGTGGAGCAGTGGAGCGCCCGCGATCGTTACTTCTCTGTCATGTGCTCGGCGCTGCTGACCGAGCTGATCGTGACGATCAGCCGGGAGTACGACGAGGGCGAGAAAGCGCCGTCCTCCATCCAGCACATTGAGCGAATGAAACGCTACATTGAAGACAACTATCGCAGCAAAATAACGAAGCTCGAGCTCGGCGCCTGCATCAACGTCAGCCCGAACTATGCAGCTACGCTTTTCAGTAAAGTAACCGGCCTCACCATCAGCGAATACGTGCACCGCAGACGGATGAAGACGGCCCATTATATGCTGCGCCACTCTCAACTAACTGCGCAGGATATCTCCGAGCACCTCGGTTATAGCGATCCATCGTATTTCAATCGCATCTTCAAGCGCATCATCGGCAAGCTGCCTTCGGATTTGATCGCGGAGCGCACGGCGCGGGAGTGAGTTGGCGGGGTGCGCTCCGCTTGAGGGGGCCTCTGAGGCGAGAGTACGATATTCGAACTCTCGCTCCCACACAAAGGACACGATTGGTTAGCTTAAACACTGAGAGTTCGATTTCAGGACTCTCAACTTCATTTCGGCGCTGTTTCGGAGGTGAGAGTTCGATTTTCGAACGCTCACTTCAACACAAAGTTGCGGGATTGACTGGTTGGTTCGCTGTGTAAGCGGATATGCCGCTTTCGAGAGTCCGGGGTGGCAGTTGGGGGTTGGTTTTACTGGTTAGTTTGGTGTGAGAGCGGTATATCCGCTATCATTGGCTTTTTTCGGTGGGTTTGTTTGCTGAGAGCGGATATGCCGCTTATGGTGCTTCCCTGCATCCCACTCATACAACAAAAAAAAGCCGCCAACACAACCTTGGCGGCCTTGCTAAACGTCAACCCATTCCTCTACCCCACTCCGTGCGCGGTGACTCGAAATCGACCATATCGTCGATGCTCGGAGACAGCGGAATGGCGACCATGCGCAGTGCATCCATCGGACGCAGCATCGACCGAAGCTCATACGGTGTACGCTGCCCTCGCAGCAGCCAATCGCTGATGTCCTCCTGCTCCAAGATCGCCGGCATCAGCGACTGATACGGGGACACATGCGAATTGGCCTCGGTCATCAGCATGGTGCAGGTGCGCATCTCCTCGCCGGAAGCCGGACGAAACACATCATAGAGCCCTGCGATGGCAAAAGTCCCGCTTCGCATCGTAAGCTTCATCCGATGAACTTCTTTGCCGATCGTACGCGTCACATAGAACCCCGTGCATGGAATGATGCAGCGCTGCTTGTTCGCGATACGCTCATAAATCGGTTTATCAAACAACTCCGAGCTGTTCATCCGCACAGAATCACGAGCCCAGTAGGGTACCATCCCCCACCTGAATTCATCCAGAACCCTTCCATCCTTCGTCTCAATAATCGCCGAAACCGAATCCGTTGGATTAACTTCATACCGGTTAGAAATATAGAACAGTACATTGTCGAGCTCGAACCGCTCCGTCAGCTCAGATGCCTGAGCCGTTATGGATATTGACTGACACATGGGAAACACCTCCATCTATTTCGGCTATTATTTCCGGTTTAGCCAAAATCATGTGCGCCCATGGACAGATCCGCTATAATATTACTCAACAAGAGGAGGGTATACGCGGCCAATGACTGATAGCTCCAACCCGAATTTCTCCAAAGGAGAGCGGCTGTTGCCGTACTCCTCCCTATTCCAAAGTGATCACGAATCGCAAGCATTGCCCATCTTCGTCAACCGTGTACATGAATCTTTCGACCTCGTCATGCACGCGCATGATTTTATCGAAATCTGCATGGTGACCGAAGGTACCGGGTTTCATTATATCGGAGACGACCAAATGCCCGTTTCCCGCGGCGACCTGTTCTTCATTCCAGTTGGCATCTCCCACGTATTCCGTCCCAGATCCACGGCAAAAGGCCGCGCGCTTATCATGTACAACTGCATCTTCACCACGGAGCAGTTGGACAAGCTATTGCACGCCGTCCAAGCAGATTCGCAAATAACCGAATCGCTTAGCCAGCTGAATAACGCCGGGCAATGGCTTCATGTTCGCGACCGCAATGAAGAAGGCCAGCAGCTCTTTCATAAATTGCATGACGAGTTTACGTCCCGCAAACCCGGGTTCTCCGCTAATCTATGCGCCGCTACCATTGAGCTGCTCATCATGGTCTACCGCAGATGGCTGGAGAAATCACAGCCGCAGACCATGCAGCAACAGCAACCGAGTCCCACGACATCTGCTTCCATGCAGCAGATCGTGGAGCAGATTGAAGCCAACTGCACCTCTGATCTGCATGTTGCCGACATGGCGGCACAGCTCGGGATTAGCGAGCGGCATTTTCAGCGCGGCTTCAAGAAGGCGACCGGCATGACGTTTCTGGATTATGTACAGAGTGCGCGCATCGATCTCAGCTGCAAGCTGCTGCTGCGAACAGATGCCAAAATCAGCGAAATTGCCGCCCAAGCCGGCTACCAGGATATGAAATTTTTTAACGAGCTGTTCAAGAAGAAAACCGGCGTAACGCCGCGCCAATACCGACTCTCTCCCAAGTAACCTAGAAGGCAATGTCAATTGGTCGGCCCAGCGGGCCGAAGTTTGACCGCCGACGAGTGACAGAGCACCGCGGCGCTCCGGAAGGCGCACGTAGTTTGCACGACGCCCCCTCAACTCGGCGCACTATTAACTCGTTAGAATAAAAGCTTCCCCATCCGTAATCGCCACCGTGTGCTCATATTGCGCGCCAATTGACCCATCGAAAGTCCGAGCTGTCCAGCCGTCCTGATCAATCGAAATGTACGGCTTCCCAGTGACGAAGATCGGCTCGATGGTGATGACCATACCTTTAGCGAGCTTTTTGCCTGTCCCCGCTTTCCCCTTGTGATGGACCTGCGGCTCCTCATGGATGCTGCGCCCGATGCCGTGTCCAATGAACGCATCGACGATGGAATACCCCTCCGATTCTGCCACACGCTGCACCGCATGACCGATATCACCCAAACGTTTGCCCACAATCGCCTGAGCAATCCCTTGATAGAGCGCATGTTTCGTCGCATTCATCAGTCGCTGCAGATCCGGACTTACATGGCCAACCGCATACGTCCATGCCGAATCCGCCATCCAGCCATCGAGCTCTGCGACCATATCGATGGTCACAATCTCCCCTTCGCGAAGCGGTACATCCTTCGGAAAACCATGACAAACAACCTCGCCTGTCGAAGCGCAAGTTGCATAGGGGTAGCCCTTATAGCCCTTCTGAGCAGGCCGCGCTCCATTTTGGCGCATATAGGCATCAACGAATCGGTCGATTTCAAGCGTCGTGACGCCCGGTCGAAGCCGCTTCGCAATTTCTGCATGGCAGCCCGAAACGATCCGGCCTGCCTTGCGAATAAGGAGCAGCTGCTCATCCGTTTTGTAGTGAATCATACGGCATCCCTCCATATGCGTTAGCTGAGGTGAAGGAAGCATACAAACAAAAAAACCTTGTCCCTATCGTGCCGGGCAAGGTTAATGGTTCAACTTATTTAGCTTACGGATGACCGCAGTCGTCCCATCTCATGCTCAACGAGCATGGTCAGTTCTTCCTCATATCCGCCCATAATACGATATTTGCGGATATAATCTCGGACAAACTTCCGTGAATCCTTCGGCTGAAAAATCCTTGTTAGTTCCTTGAGGCTTTCCTTGACTTCATTATGGCTGCGTTTCGCCATGAAATCCCCTCCTAGCATCGGCTTAGTGGTCCTAACAATTACTGCACGAGAACGCGCACGGCGGAACTTGAACCGCGGCTGGTACTCCTCATTGGTGTCGAACGATCGGCTGTATGAAGGTGGGTTAGGAGTTAGGTAGCAAAATGAAATCAAAATTGTTTTTTGAAACCGTTTCATGTGCACGATGAAATTGTTTCATTTATCAATCAATTATAACATTTTAAACTTAGATATAAAAGCGAACACGATTAATTTTACAATTCCTTCAGTTCTTGCCTGCTTCTTCTTCGATCTCATGTCTGGTCGCAGCCGACTCTTCAGCGGACTGTATGAGATCTTCGCTTGCTTGATCGGTTCGGCGAGAGTTCGATGGCGATGCGGCTGACCAGGCACTATTCTTATATACTCGCAAATAGGCCACTACACCTACGATTGCGACAATGATGCCAAACAAGATAACCACGTTCGTCATCCATGGACTAACCACGTCATTCTCCCCTCTCCCCCAGTTTGACTTCCAGATATGCTAATTATAGGGGAAAGGGATAACGCTTTCAATGTCACGAACAACCCTCTGCGAAAATGTAACATGTTACAATTAAGTTACTCTGCGAAACGTTCCGCTTCCCCATGCAAGCAGTTCTCCATTTGTATCGACAATACGCCCCTGCATTGTGAGTGTTCGTCTCGATTTATGAATAAGCAGCGCTTCACAACGGATAATTCCTATGCCCGTGCTCTGCAAATAGTGGACGTTCAGCTGCGTCGTCACCGTCTTCTCGCCCGGACACTCCAAGATAACGACAAGCCCCATCGCATTATCAAGCAATGAAGCGAGCACGCCGCCATGCACGATGCGGGCGAGATTCAGATGCTCCGGACGCACCTTCAGCGATACGACCGCTTTCCCCGTCTCTGCGTGATCCAGCTCACAGCCAAGATGTCCCCAGAACGTCGGTTTTGCCGCCTCGGCCAACGCTTCGAGCGCAGCTCGTGCATCATGGGGGTGCACTGGTTCCGCCGGCCCCTGGCCCGTTTCCTTCTCGCTCATTCGCTTCCTCCTCCTGCAGCTTGCGCCGCAGCACCTTCCCAATCATCGTCATGGGAAGCTCGGTTCGAAATTCATACAGATGCGGCACCTTAAAAACAGCTAAACGATCTCGGCACCACCGATCAAGCTGCATTGATGAGAGGGTTACATCCTTGCGCAGCACGATAAACGCCTTCACCGTCTCTCCCCGATAAGCATCCTTCACGCCAATAACGGCAGCATCGCGCACACCGGGATGCTCGTAGAGCACTTCTTCCACCTCGCGTGGGTAGATATTGAAGCCGCCTGCGATAATGATATCTTTGATCCGGTCAACGATAGCGAAGAAGCCGTCACTGTCCATTTGTGCCAAGTCTCCGGTGCGCAGCCAGCCATCCTGAAATGTCGCAGCGGTAGCCTCAGGCCTGTTCCAATATCCCAGCATGACCTGCGGTCCGCGCACGAGCAGCTCGCCGATTTCTCCCTGAGGGAGATCTTCGCCAGTCGTCATGTCGACGATTTTGGCATCTGTGTTCGGGAAGGGCAGACCGACAGTGCCGATTTTGCGCTTCGTCCAGATCGGATTGACATGCGTCACCGGCGACGCTTCCGTTAGCCCGTAACCTTCGATAATTTTCCCGCCGGTTAGCGCCTCGAACTGTGTCTGCACCTCAAGCGGTAATGGCGATGACCCGCTAACGCAGACTCGAATAGAAGATAGATCATATTTTTTCACGTCGGGATGATTCAACAAGGCGATGTACATCGTCGGTGCGCCCGGAAAAAGCGTCGGTTTCAGTTTCTTTATCGTCTCCAGCACCACACCTACCTCGAAGCGAGGAAGCAATATGATGGTACCGCCTATCATCACAGACAAATTCATGATGACCGTCAATCCGAAGACATGGAAGAGCGGCAATGCGGCAAGAAGACGTTCCTTTCCCTCCTCCATCCGGTAAAACCAGGCCACAGACTGTTTGGCATTGGCGATTAAGTTTCGGTTCGTGAGCATGACGCCTTTCGCAACCCCCGTTGTACCGCCGGTGTATTGGATCAGCGCAACATCGGCGGCGGGATCGACAGCCACCTCGGACGGCAGTTTAGGCGCTTTCGACATAAATGAGGTATAGCGTGTCACGCCATGCTTGCCATAGGCAATTTGCGGATTATTTCCGGAGCGTCTTTGTTTGATCGGGAAGAGCAGGTTTTTGGGAAAAGGAAGCGCGTCTTGGATAGAGGTGACGATTACGGTTTGCAGTTTGGGCACGGGGCCTTCTTCAGGTGTCTTGCCCCGCACCCGTTCCAAACGGGGGTACAACAAATCCAAAGTCAGAATCGCCACTGCGCCGCTATCCTTAAGCTGATGCTCCAGCTCCCGCTCGACGTAGAGCGGGTTCGTCATGACGACAACAGCACCGGCGAGCATAACGCCGAAGTAAGCGATGATCGTCTGCGGGCAGTTCGGCAGCATGATCGCGACCCGGTCGCCTCTGTTGACTCCGGCAGCCTGCAGCCCTGCAGCCAACCGCTGGGAAGCGGTCAGCAGCTCGCGATAAGTTGTCTTCTTGCCGTAGAAATGCAGCGCTTCATGGTTAGGGTATTTGGCGGTTGTTTGAAGCAGCATATCGCTTATGCTTATATTCGGAATTTCCACATCAGGCGCAATTTCACCGGGGTAACAGCGAAGCCAGGGCCTCTCTTGCGGTTGTTCCATCTCCAAACGCCTCCCCCTACAACGTGTATTGCTGGCTGCGGATGACGCGCGCGGCAATGCCGCGTTTAAGCGAGATTGTATCGACAAGCGGGGAGCGTGTCAGCTTCTTCATGACGGCAAGCTGGGTTTGGAGTGCATCCCCTTCTTCCAGCGCGGCGAGCGTTGTTTTGGCGTACCGCTCGATCCGTTCCATCGCCTCCTGAACGAAAACGACCGTCATGTCGATTGCATTTTGTGTGGCTGCAGCTGAAGCGGAATCGCCGCGAAGCAGCATTTTGCGTGTACGTAGATTGGCGCTTTCCATGGCGAATACTTGAATCATCATGTCGGCCAAGAGGCACAGTACTTCCTGCTGCTGTTCCAGGGCGAGTCCGTACTTCTGCACCGCCATGCCGCCAACGGCGAGGAAGATTTTTTTGGCCTGCTGAATGCGGTACGTTTCCTTGCTGAGCGGCTCATCGAATAGAGGAAGCGGCATGGGCTGCAGCAGCTCCGCCTGCAAAGCACGTGCTTTACGCAGGAGAGGCAGCTCGCCTTTGAGCGCTTTCTTCATCAGGGTGCCGGGAATGAGCATCCGATTGATCTCGTTCGTGCCTTCAAAGATTCGATTAATCCGAGAGTCGCGATAGATTCGTTCGATCTTGTACTCCTTGATATAGCCGTAGCCCCCATGAATTTGGACGCCTTCGTCCGCCACATAATCGAGCACTTCCGTTGCAAAAACCTTGTTAATGGAGCATTCCAGCGCATACTCGGAAATGGCTTTTGCCACAATCACCCCAGCATCTGCTCCGTTATCCGAACCTGCGGCCTCGCTCTCTTTGAGCATTTCGTCGATCCAGCCTGCTGTTCGGTAGACCATACTCTCCAGCACATACGTGGCAATATTCATGTCCGCCAGCTTCGCGCCAATCAGCGGGAACGACGCGATTGTCCGGCCGAACTGTTTGCGCGTATTGGCATATTTGACGGCAAGCCCGATCGTTTCCTTCGCACCTCCGACGCATGCTGCAGCCAGCTTGAAGCGACCAATGTTCAGAATGTTAAAGGCGATGAGATGGCCTTTGCCAACCTCGCCCAGCACATTCCCAACCGGAACCGGCGTATCGTCGAAGAAGATCGGGCAGGTCGAGGAGCCTTTAATGCCCATCTTGTGTTCCTCCGGGCCGATGCTGAAGCCAGGCAAGCCCCGCTCCACAATGAAGGCCGTAAAGTGGTCTCCATTCACCTTCGCATACACGATGAACAAATCCGCAAAACCGGAGTTCGTAATATATAGTTTCGAGCCGTTCAAAATATAGTGCTTCCCGTCCGGCGTCAGCCTTGCCGTAGTCCGCGCACCGAGCGCATCGGAGCCGGAAGCCGGTTCAGTCAAGCAGTAAGCAGCGATTTTCTTGCCGACAGCGAGGTCGGGCAGGTACTTCTCCTTCTGCGCCTGCGAGCCGAAGAAGACGATCGGCAATGTGCCGATGCCGACATGTGCGCCGACGGAGAGCGCGAAGGACGAGGCTTCGGCCAATGTTTCCGCCAGGAGCGTCGAGCTTACTTTATCGAGCCCCAGCCCGCCGTATGCTTCCGGCACATCGGCGCCGAGCAAGCCGAGCTCGCCTGCCTTCTGCATCAGCTCCACCGTCAGCTTATAGTCGAGCGCTTCGATTTCGGCATCGCGGGGGCGAATTTCACCCACAAGAAAGGCGCGTGCCGCATCAGCAATCATCCGCTGCTCCTCGGTAAAATCCTCCGGGGTGACGACCGCGCCCGGCGACATATCCTCCACGACAAACCGGCCGCCCCATCGATTGTTTTGCGCCATCTGACGTTCACTCCTTTCTATCATGGCGATACTTCGAGCACGCCTGCTGCGCCCATGCCGCCGCCGATGCACATCGAGACGACGCCGATTCCGCCGCCGCGGCGCTGCAGTTCGTGGATAAGCGAGACGGTCAGCTTCGTCCCCGTACAGCCAAGCGGGTGACCAAGCGCAATGGCGCCGCCGTTCACGTTTACGCGTTCAGAGTCCAGGCCGAGCTGCTCGATAATGGGCAAACACTGCGCTGCAAAAGCTTCGTTCAGCTCGAATATATCCACCTGTTCTTTCGTAATTCCGGCGCGGGCCAGCGCCTTAGGAATGGCTTCAATGGGTCCGATCCCCATGACCTCAGGAGCAACCCCTGCAACGCTATAGGCGCGGAAGACGGCAAGCGGCTTCGTAATCCCGAGCTTCTCCGCACGAGCACGGCTCATCACGATAACGGCTGCAGCGCCGTCGCTCATCTGCGAGGTGTTGCCAGCCGTAACCGTCCCTTCACGCGCGAAGGACGGCTTCAACTTCGCCAGCACCTCCGGGGTCGTATCTGCCCTGACCCCTTCATCCCGATCAAAGAGCAAGCTGCGCGCCCACGGTCTGCCGTTATCGTCTACCCCTTCCCGCTGCACTTGAAGGGGAACGATCTCGCCTTGGAACCTGCCTTCCGCTTGTGCCCTCGCCGCCTTGCGGTGGCTCTCCGCAGCGAAAGCATCCTGCGCCTGGCGGCTGATGCCATAGCGGCGAGCCACTTCCTCCGCAGTGTGGCCCATGCCCATGTATACCTCCGGCATCGCATCGGCAATGCCGGGATGCGGCGAAAGCTTGAAGCCGGTCATCGGGACATGGCTCATGCTTTCAACCCCTCCGGCGAGCACGACCTCTGCCTCGCCAAGCCTTATTCGCTCGGCCGCATATGCAATCGCCTGCAAGCCGGAGGCACAGAAGCGATTCACGGTAACAGCCGGCGTAGTTACCGGATAGCCCGCATACAACGTCATGATGCGGGCGAAGTTCAGCCCCTGCTCGCCTTCGGGCATGGCGCACCCGATAATAACGTCCTGCACATCGCCGTACGTCAATCCGGGAACCCGATCAACCGCTGCTCGGAGCACCGCTCGGCCGAGATCCTCGGCTCTCGTATCTGCCAGACTGCCTTTCTTCGCTTTGCCTACAGCCGTCCGTACCGCCGACACAATGACAGCGTCGAGCGGATGGTTTGCTTTCAACATTGGCGGTCACCTCCTTGAACTTAACTTACTCCTTCTCGCTAATTCCGCAGCGGCTTACCCGTTGCAAGCATATGCCGCATCCTCGCCTGCGTCAGCGGCTCGCCGCACAAGCTGAGGAACGCTTCGCGTTCCAAATCGAGCAAATACTGCTCGCTCACTTCCGCGCCAGGCGCGGCATCGCCTCCGGCGAGTACATGCGCGAGCTTGCGGCCGATGCGCACGTCATGCTCGCTCACTTGCCCGCCAAGGCGCATCGCGTCGACGGCCAGCTGCAGCACGGCACGGCCTTCGCGCCCCGCTACGCGGATGCGGACTCCCGCAGGCTGCGGCGTATAGCCCGCTTGATCTAGCTCAAGCACGCGCCGCTTCGCTTCCGCCACGCGGCTCTCGCCGCGGATAATGACGCGATCCTGCGGCCGCATCAGGCCAATGCGCTGCACATCATAACCGCTGCCGGATGTCTTAGCCATCGCGATCGTCTCGAACAACGCATTCACATGCGGCTGCAGATCGCCTCCCGCTCCGGCGCGCGAAGCCGCAAGCGCCGCTGCTTCCTTGCAGCCGCCACCGGCAGGAATGAGTCCAACGCCGGTCTCGACAAGACCGAAATACGTCTCCGCGGAGTAGATAATTTCATCCGCCGGCAGGCAGGCTTCCACGCCGCCGCCAAGCGTCATCCGATGTGGCGCGGCCACGACCGGACGATCAAGCCGTTTGAGCAGCAGCATGCTGTCCTGGAACAGGCGGATGATATCGTCCACCTCGTCGAAATCGCCGTTTTGCGCTTCCATCAGCAGCATCATGAGGTTAGCGCCGACACAGAAGTGACGACCTTCATTCGCGACGACAAGTCCGCGCCAATTACGGCTGACCTCGTCTGCGCTTTGACGAATCGCCGTCAGGATATCCCCGCCAATCGCATTGTTCGGGGAGTGGAACGCCAAGCAAGCCACTTCATCGCCCAAATCAAGCAGCGATGCGCCGGAATTGCCCAGGATCACTTTACCGGCCCGTTTGAGACCAGCCAGAGATATGACATCCGGCTCTTCCTGCAGAAGCCGATACTCCTCGCGATTCACATAGAATCTGCGCTGTCCCTCTTCCTTATAGAAGCTTGTGTTTCCCGATGCCAGCCACTCCGAGAGCCATGTCGGTATATCTTCACCTTCGGCGCGCATCCGCTGTACCGACCGTTCAAGCCCAATGGCATCCCACAGTTCAAACGGTCCAAGCTCCCAATTAAAGCCCCAGACAAGCGCGCGATCCACATCATTGACCGTGTCCGCTACTACGCCGATCTGACGAGCGGCATAGAGCAGCACCGTCTTGATTGACTGCCAAGCAAACTGCGCATAGCGGTCATTGGTGTCGGTGAAGAGCAGCGCTTTCACCTTGCCGGCGGCTCCTTTGGCCGACTTCGATGCCTCGATGATCGGCGAATTTACATTCTTCTTCGGTGCGTAAGTCATCGTGTCCAGCTGCAAGGTTTCAATATCGCTGCCGCCGCCAGGCCGTTTGATTTTGCGATAGAACCCGGCTCCCGCCTTCTCCCCAATCCATCCGCGCGCAACAAGCGCTTCAAGCTCCGGAGGTCTTGTGAACGCTTCTTGATCAATCGCATCCTCACTGCGCTCCCGCACATTATCCACAACGTGAAGCAGCGTATCGAGTCCGACCAGATCGAGCATACGGAACGTTGCCGTCTTCGGCCGCCCCATTGCAGGACCTGTCAAGGCATCAACCTCATCGACGCTCAGTCCGAACTGCTTCATTGCCGCAATCGTAGTCAGCATGCCGTACGTTCCGATTCGATTGGCGATGAAGTTCGGCGTATCTTTGGCAATCACGACACCTTTTCCAAGTTGAAGCTCACAGATGCGGGTCAGTCGATTCATGACAGCGGCATCTGTATCCGGGCCCGCCACAAGCTCAACCAACTTCATATGCCGGGGTGGATTGAAGAAATGTGCGGCTGCAAAATGACTCCGGAACACGTGGCTCCGACCTTCAGACATCGCGGCAACCGACAACCCTGACGTGTTTGTCGTAATAAGCGTCCCCGGCTTCAGCACCGTTTCCACTCGGGCAAATACGTCACGTTTCACAGCAAGCCGTTCCACTACCGCTTCAACAATCCACTCTACGCCAGCCAGCTTGCCGAGATCATCCTCCAGATTGCCGGCCGTAATTCGCTGCGCGAAGGCCAAATCATATAGAGCAGGCGGCTGCTGACCTGCCAGCTTCGCAATGCTTGCCGCTGCAAGTCGATTGCGGACACTCCTGTCCTCCAGCGTCAATCCGGCGCGAGTTTCCTGCTCGGTCAACGCGGACGGCGGTACGTCGAGCAGCAGCACGCTGATGCCTGCATTTGCAAGATGAGCGGCGATTCCAGCTCCCATAACACCCGACCCAATAACAGCCGCGCGGCGAATTGGCGTCGACCGTGAAGCTCGTACTCCCACATAGCTCCCCCCTTTTAAGTGACTGTGCTTGTTTGCGGTTTGCCGAATACGCTCTCGGCGAGCAGTTCAGCAACATCCCTTGCTCTTACGGTCTCCTCCACGCCAAGCTGCTTGATGCCGTCCTCCATCATCGTAAGGCAATAGGGGCAAGCCGAACCGATAACCGTAGGCGACGTTTCCAGCGCCTGTGAGGTTCTCGCTTCATTAACCCGAAGCCCGGTCCGCTCTTCCATCCACATCAGGCCGCCGCCGGCTCCGCAGCACATCCCGTTCTGCCGATTTCCCTCCATCTCCACCAGCTTGACGCCGGGTATCGAAGTAAGCACTTGGCGCGGCGCGTCATAGATGCCGTTATACCTGCCCAAGTAACAGGAGTCGTGATACACGATCCGTTCCTTCACCTGATGAACAGGACGCAGTTGACCTTGTGCGACTAGGCGGGCAAGCATCGTGGTATGGTGCTCGACAGCGACCGATCCACTTAAGCCGAAATCCGTGTACTCGTTCTTCAGCGAGTTGAACGTATGCGGGCAAATCGTGACAATCCGGCGAATGCCGTAACGCTGCAACGTCTCGACATTGTCGCGGCAAAGCGTCTGGAATAGCAGCTCGTTGCCCATCCGCCGCGCCGTATCGCCAGAGTTCTTCTCTTCGCCGCCAAGGACGGCAAACGGAACCCCAGCTTCCTGCAGCAAACGTACAAAAGCAAAAAGCACCTTGCGGCTTCGCTGATCATACGCCCCCATTGTGCCGGCCCACAGCAGCAGCTCCGGCTGCTCGCCCTGCCTCACCGCTTCTTGCATCGTGCGCACAGGCTTTGCTGATTGACCTTGACCGTCGCCACCGCTTAGAACAACTGCTTCAGCCTCGTACGCCTTCAGCCAAGCAGCGCGTTCCGCCCGCGGCAGCCCCCAAGGATTGCCCTGCCGCTCGATATTGTTCATCGCGCGCTGGCCTTCCGCCGGAATCCGGCCTTCCATGAGGACGAGGTAACGGCGCATATCGATGATTTTGTCCACATGCTCATTGCCTACAGGACACTGCTCCTCGCAGCTGCGGCAGGTGGTGCAAGCCCACAGCTCCGACTCCGTCATCACCTCGCCGATCAGCGCCACTTCCGATACCGTTGTATCCTCGTGCACGTTCCATGCTTGCTGCTGCACGGTCATCGTAGGTTCGATCGTCGTCGCGGCCTTCGCCGAATGGTGTCCGCTGTGCTGCACCCATACTGGCGTTGCGCTGGTCATCACATGCGCGCTCGTCTGCAGCTTATCGACTTGCCCTCCGAACGAAGGGACCCAAGGAGATTTGGAAGTAATCGCCGCTCCCTTCTCGGTCAAGTGATCACGCAGCTTCATAATGAGATGCATCGGGGACAGCAGCTTGCCGGTATTCGAAGCGGGACACACGTTGGTGCAGCGCCCGCATTCGACGCATGCATAGAGATCCAGCAGCTGTTTGGACGTGAACTGCTCTACCGCGCCGACGCCGAAGGACTCCGCTTCCTCATCCTCCAGATCGAGCGGCACCAGCCTGCCCGGAGGCGTTTTGCGGCGAAGCCACAGATTAATGGGGGCCGTCATGATGTGAAAATGCTTCGACTGCGGCACATACACCAGAAAAGCAAGCAGCACCGCGTAGTGAAGCCACCAGAACAGCTCGTAGAAAACCCTGCCCACCGCAGCAGTCATGCCGATGTCGCGCAGCGCTTCCGCTATTGCGGAGGAAATGGGAGCGTAACGCGTATAAAGCGAGTCAGTCTGAAGGAGATGCTGCTCAGCTGTATGCAGCCTGTCAAACGATTGCGTGAGAAGAATCGTCACCATCAAGCCGCCAATAAACCAAAGCACGAGGGAAGGTTTCCAGCCCCGCTTCAGCCGTCGAAGTCGCTCGACGTAGCGCCGAAAACCGCCGTACAGAATCGCCACAAGGACGAGCAGCACTGTTATTTCCTGTGACTGGACAAAAGCATCGTAGGCCGGCAGCGGCAGCGGCTTCCCGGTAATTCCTTTCCAGATGATATCGACCGCACCGAATTGCAGCACGATAAACCCGTAGAAGATGACAACATGCATCAGTCCGCTGCGAATATCCTTCAACAGCTTCCGGTGGCCAAACACCTGAAACACCCATTCCCAGCCTCTGCGCGTACTCTCGTTTCCCGTTGTTGCTGCCGATGCGAGCGCTGCGTTTGCCGTAAAGGATGAAGTATGCAGCATCTCCTCGCGGTTATCATTCTCGGGATCGGAATCATCGTAGGGCGAAGAGGATGGCCGATTAGGAACACCGCTGCGGCCCATCCGGATGTAACCAACCCGCCGCAGCACTACGGTGTAGAAGCACCAGAGCGCAGTTCCCGTCATCCCTGCAAAAAGCAGCCATCGCAACAACGCCGCAAGCAGATGCGCACTTAAAAACCCCACAAGGATCCCTCCTTTTCTGGAATCGCGGAGTGATTCAGTATATGTCCTCTTAAGCGGTAACATGCGGAAAAGGCTCCGTTGAAGGCGCCTGCTGCGGTCTATTTTAAAGGCCAAGTTCATAAGGTAACACTGGGCGGAGCATGTATAGAGGGCTTAGTTTATCGTATTCGGACGCGGCGCGGCGGTATGACTGTTGCCTTCAATTCGAACGAACGATCGGGAGGTGTTTGGTTCCGATGCAAGTAGTGGTTCTGATGAAGCAAACCTTCGATACGGAGGAAAAAATCGAGCTCATTGGCGGGGCTGTATCCGAGCATAGCGTGAAATACATCATTAATCCGTATGACGAGTACGCGCTTGAGGAAGCGCTTCGGCTGCGCGAAGCACATGGCGGCAGCGTCATTGTCGTCAGCTGCGGGCCGGATCGTACAGTTGAGGCGCTTCGCACCGGGCTTGCAATGGGAGCAGATGAAGCGGTCCATGTGAGCGATGAAGGGCTGCAAGGGAACGACCGCGCCATTGCGGCGGCGCTTGCCGCAGTCGTGAAGTCGCTGCAACCCGACCTTCTGCTGGCAGGGCTGTTTGCCGTTGACCGCGGAGCGGGAAGTGTCGCCCTGCAGGCGGCGGAGCTGCTCGGCCTGCCGCATGCGTCTGCGGCGCTGAAGCTTGAGGTGCGGGATGGCGGCGGTACGGGTAGTGCTGGTGGTGCTGGTAGTGCTGGGAGTGCTGGAGGCGCTGGAAGTGCTGGAAGTGCTGGAAGTGCTGGGAGTGCAAAGAGCGGAGCGGCCTGGGCAGGCAGCGGCGGGTTGACCGCAGTTGTGGAGCGGGATACCGAGTGGGGCCTGGAGACGGTGGAGGTCCCCCTCCCCGCACTCGTCACCGCGCAGCAAGGGCTGAACGAACCGCGCTACCCCTCGCTGCCGGGCATTATGAAAGCGAAGCGCAAGCCGCTTAAGCAAGTTACCGCAGCGGAGCTCGGTCTCACCGCCGATGACCTGGCGCCGCGGACGGAGCGAGTCGCGCTGCTTGCGCCGCCGGTTCGCGCCGCAGGCCGCAAGCTCGCGGGAACGCCTGGCGAGCAGGCTGCGGCTCTGGCGGATTTGCTGCAGCGCGAAGCAAAGCTGTTCTGAGGAGGTAAATAAGCGATGAGCGATCCATTGAAACGAACGGCACTCGTGTATGCCGAGTGTGCGGAAGGCAAGCTGCGGCGCGTGGCGCTGGAAGCGCTCGGCGTCGCTAGGCAGCTGGCCGGAGACGGCGGCAGCGTGCACGCCGTCTTGGCCGGCGGCGGTTCGGCGGCAAGCTCGGCAGCGCTCGCTGAGGCTGCCGCCGAGCTTGCCGCCCGGGGGGCAGGGGTCGTCCATGTCATTGACGACCCCGCCCTGGCGGGCTTTGCGCCTGAGGCGTACGCCGCCGCCATCGGCGCCGCCGTTGCTGCGGTGCAGCCGAGCCTCATTCTGCTCGGCCACACCGCGGCGGGGCGCGAGCTCGCGCCCCGCGTGGCCGCCGCCGTGCAAGGCGGCCACATCGCGGATGTGACTGCCGTCACCGTGCAGGAGGACGGCGATGTCGAGGGCGCGATCTTCACTCGCCCGCTCTACGCCGGCAAGGCGTTCGAGCAGCGGCGCATCGAGCGAGGCGCACCGTGCGTCATAACGGTGCGCCCAAACAATTTGCCCGTCGCGGAGCCGGTCGACGCCGGCAACGAGGGCACGATAGCGGCGCTTCCCTACGCCGCGCCGCCTTTATGGACCATCGTCCGCGACGTCGTGCGCAAAGCCAGCGGACGGGTCGATCTCGCCGAAGCGGATATCATCATCGCCGGCGGCAGAGGCGTGCGCAGCGCGGAGGGCTTCGCGCCCCTCGAAGCGCTGGCGCAGGTGCTCGGCGGCGCAGTCGGCGCCTCGCGCGGTGCCTGCGATGCCGGCTACTGCGACTACGCGCTGCAGATCGGCCAAACCGGCAAAACGGTCACGCCAAAGCTCTACATCGCCTGCGGCATCAGCGGCGCTATCCAGCATCTCGCCGGCATGAGCCAATCCCGTGTCATCGTCGCGATCAACAAAGACCCCGACGCCCCCATCTTCGGTGTGGCCGATTATGGCATCGTCGGCGACTTGTTCGAGGTCTTGCCGCTCCTCACCGTGGAGTTCGAGCGGATCCTATCAAATCCGAGCAACTAACCGAACCAATGTGTTGCTCCCAGAGCTACTCTTCAGCGACTGCAAGCTACTCTAGTTGAAAGCAGCCTCCACCTAAACCACCTGTAAGGTAACAGTTACCGCACATCGGCCGAATTGGAGCATTTCAGCTCAAAGAGCGGTAACTGCTACCGCTCTTCCACACACCACTCCCACAAAAAAGGGGCTGCCCTATGTCATCCGCGAAGCCGGATGACATAGGCAACCCCTTTTCTATTAAACAAGCTTCTTCCTCATCACATACCAGCTGTCTGTTCCCTCCGGGTAGAAGAGATGCTCCTCGATCTCATAATGCAACTGTTCATAGAACGCGACATTACTTGGAATCGACAACCTCACGCCTACCTCTGTTACCGCAAATCCACGCTCAACAGCCAGCGCTTCTAAATAAAGCATGATGTCTTTCCCAACGCCGCTTCCTCGCCAATTCGGACTCACGGAAACCCTTCCGATGTACATGCAGCTGTCCTTGTAAAGATAGAGTGCCGTTCCGATCGGTACAGCATCCTCCCACACGATGACAGCACCACCGCTTTCTGCAAGATCTCGGCGAATGCTCTCTTCGGTTTCCCTGAGCGCTCCTGATTGCGGAACCAGCTTTCCCTCGTACTCTGCAAAAGCCTCCTGAATCGTGCGATGAACGATACCGAGCTCATGCGGCTCAGCTTGTTTGATCAACCGAGTCACAACCATCACCGCTCTCTTGATTGCATAGCTATATCTACCACAGACACACTATCCGAATAGCTTCCTCGCGAGTCGATACGCCCAATCCCCACTTGCATACACAAGCATCGCAGCCACCGCGCAAGCCAGATATCCACCCCATCCCACATGCATCACCAGGAAATAGCTGTCATGATACGCAAAATCCCGCTCATCCCTATTCTTCAATGCCACTATAGCGTACAGGATGAAATAAATAACACCCGGGAAAACCAGCGATAGGACAGCCCCAACAACTGCTTGTCTCCTTGTCACTCCGGCAACCCCTCCTCAACTTCTCCCACTAGTTATTGCTGGCACGGCACGATAGGCCGGACCTAGCCCTTATGCTCCTGCCACTGAGGATCAGTTTACTTATCGTTTCTTAAAATCGATCTCCAAGAAACGGTCAACCTCTGGAATCCATCTATTCTCCACAAAATCAACATGCACCGGATGCGCGTTATACGTCTCGTAATCTTCCTGGCTGCTGAACACCATGGAGAAACCATAGTCGTAGTCGTTCTTGACGCTGACTTGTTTGAACACGCTGAAGTCCTGCACAACCGGAATCGAGGTCAACAGACGTTCCCCATCCTTCAAGAACTGCTCGGCCGCAGCCGATCCTTGCTCGTGCTTCAAATTGAAAATAACCATGTGCTGGATGCTTGTTTGATTCATTTTGTAACGCCTCCTGTTTATTGTGTTTTATATTGGCCTTGCATCTAACCGTGTTGTTCACTACAGAGTGCTCCCTACTCGTCAACCCCTCAAGTATCCGCCGAAAATATCGCGATACCCGATCGTTTCGTCCAGCCCGACCGTGCCCAGAAGCGATTGCCAATCTCGTTGTTCTCCAGCACGAACAGGTGACATTTCTGAATACCTGTTTCACGCAGCTTGTCCAGGCTCAGTTTCACCAATTGCCCGCCAATGCCCTTACCCCTCTGATCCGGCGACACGGCTACATGATAGATAAAACCGCGCCTGCCATCATGTCCGCCTAATATTGTACCAACCACTTGCCCGTCACTATCCTCACAGACGAAGCTGCAGCCCGGGTTGCGCACTAAGTAGCCATCAATTTCCTCGCGGGAATCCGCTTCGCTCAGCACCATTCCCTCAGTCCTCAGCCACAACGCGTGAGATTCATCGTAGTCGGCCATTACCATCTCTCTATAAATCAGCTCCATAAACGCTCCACTCCTATAAGCTCATCGAGTTGAAATTCCAAGCGGTACACATCCGGCATCGAGGTGCTCTTCCAGAACGCCCATCCATAACGAGCATCAAACGCATGCAAAATCATACTCATCACATTACCATGCGTGCCAACAACTACGGATTGACCCCGATAATCACGAAGCAATCCCTTTATAACCGGCACTGCCCGCTGCTGAGCCTGCCTGAAGGATTCCCCTCCGGGAAGCGCCGCATCGTGATCCGAGAAGGATCGCATAATCGCCGCCTGAAACTCACCCTCTGCCAGCAGATAGTCGACGCCATGAAGCTGTCGTTCACGTAATTCTTCGAACTGGTCAATCGGCAACCCTCGCTCCGCCGCGATTCCTTGCACGGTTAATAGCGCTCTGGCATATGGACTAGAGACCACTCTATCGATAGGCGTGTCTCGCAGAAGCGCCGTTACTCTGCGAACATCCTCTTGTCCTTGTGCAGTCAAACCACGCGTACGGTCCTCGCCAGTCGAGTAGGAAGATTCGGCATGTCTAACCATATAAAGCTGCGTATTCATCCCGCACCTCTTTCCATCCTGATCCTCTTTCCCATGCCATCCATTATAATCCATGCCGCCGTGCAGAAGCATCCTCTATCTGAGTGCTTTAACAAAAAAAGAGGCCTCCTGCGTTTACACGCGGGACAACCTCTCCTTCTGCCTGATTAGGCAGTCTTGCGTTTTCTTCTTAGCATGACAACTGCAGCGCCCGCAATAATGATGACAGCTGCTGCCGCACCGACAATAATCGTTGTTGTCGATAGCGATTTATCCGCAGAAGGGAAGCTGACCACATACTGTGCAGCCGGAATCCATGCCTTGCTTTCAAAATCTCTGCCCCTCACAACGAGCTTGTCTGAGTAGACGTCGATATAGTAGCCTTGGCTGCCTTTTCTGTACACATTATCATCGTTCCAGAGGTAAGCAACGGCAGAAGTGTTGAAGAAGCTGGCTTTATCAAAGAATGCATTCTGCTTCGACTCCATCTCCCAGTGCGTATGGCTGCTAAACATGACAATCTCCGGGTACTTATCGACAATCGCACGTAACTTAGCATCTTCCTTTACGCCATTCCAGCCTTGATCTCCAATGGAGCCTGACACTGTGTTTTTGAGCGGCTGGTGGAGGAATAGAAAGATCGGCCGACCTTTCTTAAACCCATCCTGCAGCTTCGTATCCAGCCAAGCAAGCTGTTTATCGGACAGCGTGGCATCATTAGGTCCGCTTCCATCCGAGCCTAGGTAAATATAGTGATAATCATGCAGCCAGAAATCATTGTAATTCCCTTTCCGGTCCGTGTATTTCTCGAACAATCCAAGATCGCGATTGAAGTCGCCCGAGCTGAAGTCGTGGTTGCCCGGAACATAATAGAATGGCGGCGTCGGCTTGAGCTCGTCCATATATTTATTCAGCAGCTTATATTCGTCTTCTTGAGCGGAATCGGCGATATCACCGTTCACAACGATCCCCGCACTGTTAGGGGAAAGCTCTTTAATATCTTGAATCGCCGGAGAGAAATGGAGATTATTCTCGTGATTTGGATCCGTTGTAATGTGTACGTCCGACAGCACGTTGAAGCTGTAGAGTAGTTTGCCTTTAATGTGAGAGGTAATCCCTTCAGGCAGAGCGACCTCGGCGAATTTCTCCGATACGACTGTTTCATTCACGGAGTAGGCTAGCAATCTGGTTGCCTGTTCCGGGATAATCACATTTTCCTCGAATGTGTAGCTGCCTTCCTTCGCTACGGAATCAATTGCAACGTAGTCTGCAAGTTTCCCTTCAGCATCTCCCCAGTACAAAACAAAATGCGTAACCGCCTCGGCGTTATCCGGTCCTGTAATTTGAACGGTACCTTGCGCATAACCCTTCTCTACAGCGGTGCGAGTATAGGTGACGGACTTCGGACTATCTGGCGCTGCCAGCGGAACATCGGAGCCTTTAATCTCGATGCTGGCAGTAGCCAAGATATCGTAGCCATCATTAGCGCATAGGAAGACATCGTATTTGCCTGCCGGAAGCTTATCCGGCTTCGTCATGCCCTCGCCTTTGGAGAAATCCATTGTCCCGCCGGGCTGGCCGCTCTCTGATGTATATTGCCACCACTGCGATTGCACAGGTCCCGGTTTCTCGCCGGACTTGTAAATTCCGATCCAGTCCTTTCCTGTCGTACCGGTGTAGGTGACTTCGATCGGATCGCCCTTCACATAAACGTCCTTACTCATTTTGATGGAGGGCTTTGCGTTGTCTGCGCTTCCTGCCGGAGCGTTAGTAATCTCGAATTTGACGGAAGCTAGTACGTCGTATCCGTCGTCCTTGCACAGAATAGCTTCGTATTTACCCGGCTCCAGCTTATCAATGCTCTCGATGGTGCCTGTGGCCTTCTTCGTGAAGTCGATCGTTCCATCCGGCTGGCCGCTGTCGTAGGTATACTGCCAGATCAATGCCGGATTATCCGCACCTGGGATAACACCTTCCTTGTATATCCCTACCCAGTCGTTTGCTGAAGTTCCGGTGTAATCGAATTTCACGCCTTCGCCTGCGACAAAGGACGTTTGCTGCGACTTGAGCGTAGCGCCTTCAGCGAATACGAATGACAGATTGGATAGGATCAATCCAAGAATAATAACGGACATCGCTGTTGTTCTCGCAAATTGCTTAAGAACATTTTGATTCACAAACATGTGCATCCCCCATGAATTCATTTTTTTTTGAATATACTCGGTATCATAAGAGAGGGGATGACCGTTCGTCAAGTATGCGCTTTCATTGGTAAACATACCAAAAAAACAAGCTTATCTTCCTGTGGATAGCATTGAAGTAATTGTATTTGTGGTTTTTATTCGTTATTCAACTATGTATTTGTTACAGTAACCGCTTCAACCCTGTCTATTTTTGTTGAATTTTTTTTGAACAAATAAATATAGCATCGTAATAATCGCACCATACAGCGTAACCTCCATATCATGCTGGGCATCCCACTTGTCGCCTTGGGCGCCGAGAAACATGTTTCCCTTCTCCGGGGGAGCAACAAACACCACATACATCTCCCCGATTTCATAAATCGCCGCAAAGCCAAGAAGCAGCCAAGGAACGAGCAGGTAAGCCCAACCTCTGCGTGTGCCTGCAGCACGGGTTAACACTTCGACCGCAGGATAACCGATCAGCAGGCCAAAAGCAAAATGAACCACACGATCATACTGGTTTCGCTTGAAATCAAACACATGGTGCATGAATCGATCATATGGCGTTGTACCATACGCATAGTGTGCACCTACTGTATGCAGCAGTATAAAAAACAGGATGAAGGTATAGGATAGGTTGCTGAATTTGAAGTAGCGATACCCAATCATTAATCCGATGAGTGTCAAGAAGTTCAATATATTTTCCATCCACCAATCAAACACGTTGACCGGATAGAGCGCCAGTAGCGTCCATAGAATGACAAACACGATGAGATCCGCTTGAAGCCAGCGATTCGCTCGAAATGGCATGCATTACAACTCCTCACGATCATGTTCCATCATCTTTACCTACTGCTGGCGAAATATCCTAGGCAAATGCCCGTTGACAATTGCCTGGCTTGGGAGTATAACAAGGATAATCGAAATGTTCAAATTCGTTGATGGGAACACGCACATCGCTATGGACAATCCCCAGAGAGTCGGCGCACCCGCTGAAAGCCGACGTTTGCCGAGCTATGCCGCATCCTCCCGAAGAAGCCATGCTGAACCCGCTTCAAGTCCTTTTATAAAAGGACAGTAAGCATGGACGGTGTCCGCCGTTACACGGAGCGCGTATGTTGGTACGTGACAAAGAGCCGTTTCGGCCTTCAATCCAGAAGGCTCAGCGGAAGTAGGGTGGTAACGCGAGATCAATCTCGTCCCTTGTGGGACGGGATTTTTTTGTATGTTTATACGTATCCGGGGAATTAAAGGAGAATGGCTGTCATGGGAAATGAATGGAATGTTAGCGGGACGATCTCAGTAGGGTTGACCGAAATTGCACAAGCGCAAATGCACGTAAAGGAAGTGGCGGCACGTACACCTCTTCAACATAACCGAGTGCTGTCAGAGCGCTACGGCTGCAATGTCTATCTGAAACGGGAGGATCTGCAGGTCGTCCGTTCGTTCAAGCTGCGGGGTGCGTATCACTTGATCAAATCGCTTCCCGAAGAACGTCTAATGCGCGGCGTTGTCTGCGCCAGTGCCGGCAATCATGCCCAAGGCGTCGCTTATTCCTGCCATACGCTCGGTATCCCCGGCAAAATCTATATGCCAAGCACAACACCTAGGCAGAAGGTCACTCAAGTCGCCTTCTTCGGCGGTGCCGATGTTGAAATTATTCTAACCGGCGATACGTTCGACGATGCGTTCAACGAGGCAATTGCCGCGAGCCGCAAGGACGATCTCGCCTTCATTCATCCCTTCGACGATCCGAAGATTATTGCAGGCAACGGAACGATTGGCAAAGAGATCATGGAAGCCATCGAATCTGTACCTGACTTCGTATTCGTTACGATCGGCGGCGGCGGCCTCGCTGCAGGCGTTGGCGCTTATGTCAAAGCCGTCTCGCCAAGCACGAAGTTGATCGGCATTGAGCCGGAAGGTGCCGCATCCATGCGTGCCTCGCTTGATGCAGGCGAAGTGCAGACGATGGATACGATCGATAAATTCGTGGACGGCGCGGCCGTGAAACGCGTCGGCGAACTCACCTTCCGCATGTGCCGGGATATGATTGATGATATTATTCTCGTGCCGGAAGGCAAAGCTTGCACCGCGATGCTGGATTTGTACAACGAGAATGCCATCGTCGTTGAGCCGGCAGGGTCGCTGCCTATTGCGGCGCTTGACCTGTACCGCGACCAAATCGCGGGCAAGACAGTCGTTTGTGTCGTCAGCGGTGGTAACAACGATGTCGACCGGATGCAGGAAATCAAGGAGCGCTCGCTCGTTTTTGAAGGGCTGAAGCATTACTTCATGGTCAACTTCCCGCAGCGTGCAGGCGCTCTTCGTGAATTCCTAGACGAGGTACTTGGGCCGGATGATGATATTACGCGTTTCGAATATACGAAGAAGCACAACAAAGACAACGGGCCTGCGCTCGTAGGCATTGAGCTCAAGAACCGTAACGATTACGAACCGCTCGTTGCGCGCATGCACAAGAAGGGGCTTAACTTCATCGAACTGAACAAGGACCCGGTATTGTTCAATCTACTCATTTAATGTTTTTGTAAAGCCTGGCTGCTCTTTTCCTTGGAGCAGTCAGGCTTTTTTTGCTGTCTCCTGCAACAAAGCAATGAACCGCTATTATTTGGGGAATCCTTAAGTTTACCTGCTGTGGGACGTAACTTGGATTTTTGTTCCAGCTTGCATATAATGAAGAAGACGTCTGCCCACAGGTGATTGCGTATGGATAAAACCTGCATAAAGGGGATGTGACATCATTACTACTCGTCTATTCGGCCGTGAAATCGTGTTGTTCTCGGTCATCTTGTTTCTGGTTGAATTTGTCCGCGGCGCTGCTTTAATCAGCTTCCTCCCGATCTTCGGCGAGAAGACGCTCGGTTTGTCCCTCGACATCATTGGCATTGCCATCACCGCCCACTACTTAACCGACACTGCGCTTAAGATGGCCATCGGCTATTTGCTCGACCGTTTCTCCATCCGGTTTGTCGTACATACCGGCCTGTTTGCTTCGCTCGTCGGCATTTTCCTCCTGCAATTTGCGCAGCAGCCTTGGCTGTTTATTACGGCTGCCGCCTTATATGGCGTCGGCATTTCGCCGATTTGGATCGTTTGTTTGACTAAAGTTTCCGAGGAACGCCGGGCCATGCAGATGGGCTTTCTCTACACGATTTGGTTCATCGGCATAGGCTCCGGACCCATTGTTACGAATATTTTGCTCGATCACAGCACGGCTTGGACCTATTATTTGCTGCTTGGTCTGGCGCTGCTTTGCTGGCTGCTCTCCCTGTTCATCAGCAACCAAAAGTCGTCCGGCGCAACTTCTTCGTTACCATTACGCGAACAGCTCGTAATACTAAAGGAACGTCTTCGGCATATGCGTCTTTTGCTGCCCGGAATGGTGCTTCAAACGATGGGTGCCGGCATGCTTGTGCCTATCCTGCCGAGCTTTGCCGAGAATAAACTTGGGATGAACGGCGCGCAATATTCGCTGCTCTTACTCGCAGGCGGTGCCTGCACCGTTATAGGTCTCATCCCCCTTGGACGCTTATCGGACATCCTCGGCGGGAAGAAATGGTTCCTTGTTTTCGGCTTCGTTATGATCGGCACAGCCCTTTACTTCCTATCGCTTGCTCCGCCTATGTGGCAATGCATCGTGTTGACCGCCGTCCTCGGCTTATCCTACGCTACGCTGCTGCCTGCCTGGAATGCGCTTCTGGCTAATTATGTGCCGCCTAAGCAGCAGGGTCTCGGGTGGGGAATCTTCTCTACCGTAGAGGGCATTGGCGGGATGATTGGTCCTGTTGTCGGCGGTACGCTTGCTACATGGCAGGGACAATCGGCCGTACTTTGGTACAGCGGAATCATGTATGCATTGATCGGTTTTTTCTACATTTGGTTCCCATTCCGTGCGTTTAAAGACAGCAGCCACGGCAAAACGTGATGATAGCAAGGAGAGAACACGGAATGAATGTCTTGCAAGAATTGATTGACTCCTTTAAGAAAATGGACCTTGAACACCTGCAGCGAACGCTGGAAAGCTACAAGGCCTACGGACCGCTGCCGGGTATTCTGCTGCCCTTGGCAGAATCGTTCCTGCCGATTCTGCCGCTGCTCGTATTTGTGGCGGCGAACGCTAATATTTACGGGCTCTGGCTCGGCTCCTTCTACTCCTGGCTTGGTGTATCCATCGGATCGATTCTTGTGTTCTGGCTCGCACGTAAGCTAGGCGGTCGTTTCAGCGGCTGGCTTCGCCGACGCTTCCCAAGAGCCTCGAAGCTGCTAGTTTTTATTGAACACCGCGGCTTTACACCGATCTTTCTATTCGCCTGCTTTCCTTTCTCGCCTTCTGCCATTATTAATATCGTATCCGGTCTTAGCGGGATTTCCTTTGGCTCCTTTGCGCTTGCCGTTTTACTGGGTAAAGCGGTCATGATTTTCAGCGTCTCGCTGCTTAGCTTCAATATCGGCGATCTGCTCGAAGAACCGTGGCGCATCGTAATCACTCTCGTGCTGCTCGTTGTCATGTGGTTTGGTGGCAAGAAGCTGGAGTCGCGTTATCATCTGAAGTAATCCTGGGGAGGGTCCGCTTATATGATGAATGTATTTGCAACCAGCATCGTCTTGTTTATAGTCGGCGGACTTGTCGCAGCCATGATTGTTATGATTCGCTTATCAACAGATGATTCGGACAAACACCCAGAGATCAAACAATTCGTGACAGCCTTGTTCGGTGGCTCCGCTTCGCCTGTGCAAGCCGATCCCGCCGCCAGCGGACAACAAGAAAGCGCGGCAGCTCGTGCTTCCGTGATGGACGAGCCCTTCAATGAGCCTTGCCCGGCTTGCGGCGATCCCGTTACTCATCAGCATCAAGAGTGTCCTTCTTGCGGGCTGCGACTGTTATAGCCGCCTTCGCAAACGTTCTCCAATGGTTTGATTCGCACATAGTTTTCTTCCGCCTGTGGCAAACTGATAAAGGATTTTCATGACCATTAGCCATCAGGGAGGCCACTACTATGTCAGGTGAACAACCGTCCCACTTGCAGGTTCAAGCGAGTAAGGCGCAGTCTAAGGCAGATCGATCAGGATCGGGAGCAGGCAAAGCACAAGCGAGCGCGGCGCAATCCGAAGCCGATCGTGCCGCTGTTCCGAAGCATGGGCTGTAGTCTATAGAGCTGATATCATCAGGAGGAGAACGTTATGAGCGAAGAAAAAGGCCATTTTCAGATGGATCCCATGTCCGGTGAACCGGTTGAAGTAGACGGAGTATATAAGAATGAATGGGGCCGTGAAGAGAAGCTGGAGCGCGGCGATGTGTTCCCGGCTGATCCCATGCTGGGCACCACCGAATGGGAGCTCACCCAGCTCGAAATCAACACGCATGAGAACGGCGAGACCGATCCGCGCCTCTATCCGACGAAGGATGCTACCGCACACGAAGCTCATCTTCAGCATCCGAAGCGCCATCCTGCTAAACCGAATAAATTAGAGTAATGAATAACGCCCCTGTACCCGGCGCTAAAGCGCCGGGTACAGGGGCGTTATATCGTTATAGTATTAGCTAGTCGTCGCGCTGTTGAACCTGGTCCGACACACGTTCCAACCTGCGCAGATGGTATGCATACTCCAGCATGGCGGATGCCACGAAGACAAGCCGCTTATGCTCGTCCGGGTCTTCACGCATATAATCCGTCAGTTGCTTGATGAGTCTTGCCTCACGTTCTTCCTCAGGCTCAATTTCAGCGTTAGGCTTCATTTTTCCCTCGATCTTCAGCAAGATCTGTTCGTGGTACTTGGTCAGCTCCTCAATTTGACGATCAAATTGCTTCGCCCATGCTTCCGCTCCTGTAGCTGCAAAGTAATGCTCTTCCACCACTTCAAGCAGATCGACGCCTTGATGCAGTGCCTTGATAAGATGCTTGGACAACAGTAATTGCCGTACACGAACTTGCCTGCGCTGCGGCATTAATGAGCGCTCTTCCTCAAACAGCAGATAAGCCTCATCCAGCTTGCGCAGCGTTCCTTGCAGCTTCTCTTTCTCCTTCCGATGCACGTCCTCGCGCATCTCGTTCGAAATCGCCATACGCAGCAGCAGTGACAATTGCGTATACGCTTCCTGCACCTGAACCGTAAACAGCTTGCGCGGACGCGGCGGAATGACGAGAATGTTAACCGCGAATGCGGCGGCCATCCCCGTCAGCACCATGAGGAACCGCTCCACCGCAAACTCCCAGCCTTCCTGATTGGCTTCCATTACCGCTACTACAGTCACGAGCGTCAGCCCGATCGTATTCTCCATGCGCAGCCGAATACTGATCAGGATGACGATAATACAGACCAAGCCAACTGCAATCGGGGTATGCCCGAAAAGCCGAACGGCCGCAAGTGCCACGATGGCTCCCAATACATTCGTTTGCAGTTGATCCACAATCTGCTGCCAAGAGCGGGAGATAGAGGGCTGAATCGTAAATATCGAAGCAACGGCTGCGATAATCGGGGAAGGAAACCCAAGCAAATTGCTTAAGTAAACAGCCAGCGCTACCGCGAGGCCTGTCTTCAATACGCGTGCGCCTATGGTCATTCGATTTCGTTCCCCTTCCCAACCCACTCCTGCTGCTGCGACTGTGAGCCGTTACGTTCATCGGCCGAAGCATAGACCATTACCGCTGTATCCGCAACAGGCGAGCCGTTCACGACCAGCTCAAGGCGATGCAGTCCCGCATAATGCTTGCGTGTCGTTAAGTCTGCAAAGTCCAGCTTCTTCCCGCCGGCCAATCTCGTTCCCTGGGCTGCAAGTTTGTCACTTAGCAGGAAACGCTTCTGCGACACCTTGCCCCCTGCCTTTACATAGAAGACGCCAAGCTCTATACGAAGCTTTATGGGTTCCGTTGTTGTGTTATGTAGCCGCAAGGCATACTTGATCTCGGTTGCTCCGCCTAGTTCGACCTTATCCTGCATGACCTCGATTTCGGCAGCGTCAACACAGCTTTGCGCTGCGCCTTCCTCATAGCCGAAAAGCGCCATAATCTCAGGGTCGGCCGCTTTAATCAGCGTCCGGCAGCCGTGTCGAACGATCCAGTCTGTGCGTGTATGTTGTCCCTTCCACCGCGCAGCGATTGCTTTGACGACGCCGGGATGATCTTTGGCAATATCGTTCAGATTGTTTGCGACACTCTTGCGCACATAAAGCGACGGGTCACATTTGAGCAGCTCCAGCAGCGGAACGATCGGAGAAGGATCACGCTTGAACATGGTGAGCGCTTGTGCCCACGGCAGTCGCGGTCTGCAGCCTTCGCTCGCAAGACGGCGCAAATGCTCATTATCACTTTGTGCCCATTCCATCATTCGGGCCATCGTCCGCTCGGTTTCTTGCAACAGAAACGGTCTAATCGCAAACTCCGCCGACGATTGAATCGTGAACTTCTCCAGCGCATGCATGGAACGTTCCCAATCGGAAAGCCCATATCGCTCTACAAAATCGGGAAAGAATAAGTAAGGAAATCCGGCGCAGCGCTCATGAATCGCGAGCAATACATGCAGTGCCTCCGGGTAAGTTGCGGGCAATACAGCCCCTAATGATTCCGTAATTCGGCGGATTCGGCCCTTGAGCTCAAGCTCCTCCCAACCTTCGCCTGTGACAAGCAGCATGAAGCGTTCACGCTCGAAAGCCGGCCACTCGGATCCGATAAGCTCCGCAAATCGCCGCAGGAACGGCATGTCATACATCAATTTCAACGGTTCTGCCATCTCTCTGTTCTCGCCTCCTCTCGCTATTATACTTGAGTCTTGCCAAAATTTTTGCAACACTCAAGTATTATAGCCGATTCTACAGCAAAAAGAAGTTTTCAACCTGCTTATCCACCTTTATAATGAGCACATCAGAGGAGGCGTCAAGCACATGTGGATTTTTGCCGTAAATGACAAGTCCGGCGGCGGCCGGGGCAAGAAAGTATGGAAGCTCGTGGAGGCTGAGCTGCAGCGCCGCAAGCTCCCCTACCAAACGATCATGGCACAAACGCCGGAGGAAGCATGCGCGGAAATCCGCAAGCAGCTCGCCATATACGCAAGTCGCAGCGAGGTCTTGTCGACTGATGTTCCTGCTTCCATAAACAGCGGCGATGCGCATGGCAGATCCATAACGCGTTCGACTGTAAAGGCAGTCGTTGTCATTGGCGGAGACGGCACGATCCACAGCATACTGCCAGCCTTGTATGAGAGCGGCGTGCCGCTTGGCATCATCCCTTCCGGATCGGGCAACGATACCGCGCGCGCCTTCCATATTCCTGCGGAGCCGCTCGAAGCGCTCCATCGTATCCTCATTGCCGAAAGCGCTTTACCGGTAGATCTCATTCTGCTGCGCAGCAGCTCTTCAGGTGGACAAACGACAATGCGCCCCGTGCTGACCGCGCTTGCCGTCGGCTTCGACGCCGCAATTGCCGCAGCCGTTAACCGTTCCGCCTACAAGAAACTATGCAATCTGTTTGGGGTCGGCTCCTTCGCATATGTCATTGGCCTTTTTCAGATGCTGATCTCCTACCGCCCCCGTCCCATTACGGTGACAGTAGACGGTGCAGCGCATGATTTCGAGCGTGGCTGGATGGCAGCCGTGTGCAACGTTCCGGCCTACGGCGGCGGTTTACGCATCTGTCCGGATGCTTCTCCGACCGATGGCCTGCTTGATGTGTGTGTCATCCACACCTGCACCCCGCTGCAGATGCTGCGTGTATTCCCTACGCTGCTAAGCGGCGCACATGTTCACCTGCCTTATGTGACGATGCTGCGCGGCAAAGTCGTTACCGTCGCGGCTCAGCAGCAGTCCGGTGCAGAACCGATTGCGATTTATGGTGATGGCGAACCAACCGGCACAACACCTTTACACGCAGAAGCAGCCGGCAACCGCATCAGCTTGCTGCGGTAACCGGCTGCTTGATTGCAGCTTATGGCGCATCAGGGATTCCTTCATGATGCGCTTTCGTCTTCTTGGCGCAGCCGATGAATCGGCGTGACCTTGTTCCATACCTCAACATCCGTAACCTCTGCCGGAATTGAATAAGGCAATATGATATCAAACGTCGTTCCATCACCTACACAACTTTTCACGTCGATGCTGCCTTGGTGGTTGTCGACGATTTTGTAAGTCACCATCAGACCTAAACCTGTGCCCTTTTCCTTCGTTGTATAGAATGGCTGACCGATCTTCGAAAGCTGATCCTCCGGAATACCAGGTCCCCGATCGGCGATCCGCGCGATAATTCGCGAGCCTTCACGCAAGCAAGTCACCGTAATTTTACCGCCGTCCATCATAACCTCGATCGCGTTCTTGAGCACATTAATAAACACTTGCTTAAGCTGGTTCTCGACGCCTCGCACCCACAGTGCTTCCTCGCCTAAATCAGATTCAATCTCAATATTGTGCAAAATCGCCTGCGCTTCCAGCAGCGTAATCGTATCCGCCATAATAGAGCGAATATCCTTGTAAGCCAGCTCGTAGATTTGTGGCTTGGACAGCATCAGCAGTTCGCTCACGATCGATTCGATCCGATTCAATTCCGATTTCATGATGTCGTAATAGTTCTTACTGTTGTTGCGCCCTGACGCGATCAACTGCAGGAAGCCTTTCAAGGAAGTCAGCGGATTACGGATTTCATGTGCAATCCCCGCCGCCAACTGACCGGCCACATAGAGCTTCTCGGAATTAATGAGCAGCTCTTCGTTCTTCTTGCGCTCCGAGATGTCACGGATAATGATCTGAAACACTGGCTTACCCGACAGCTTCGTGCTTGTCTCAATCACTTCCGTATGCAGCGGTTTACCTTGCACCGTATACCAATCCAGCTCGATTGGGCTCTGCCGAACCCGCTGCTTCGTCACTTGAAGCATTCTTTTCATCACCGTATGGAATTTGGGCTGTAGAAATTGATAGACCGGTTTGCCGAGCATATCGGTCTCGCTGTCCGCCGCAAACATTTGCAAGCCGGAACGATTAATATATTCCCATTTCTCGTCATGAATGATGGCGATCATATCGATGGACGTTTCCACTAGCAGCTTATAGCGCTCGTTCATTGAGGTATAGCGGCGGTCCACGTACCGGGCTACCAAGCTGAACACAAAGATGACCAGCGTAGCCAGACCAAGCACAATGGACAACAGCTGCATGTAGTCATTCAATCGATCTGCGGTGAGCACCACCGAATAGATCACGGTGACCGTTTCAAGCCCTAACAACTGCATAATAATGCCGGTGAAACCGAGCAGCAAGCCCGAAAGCAGCATTGAGCCGTTCTTCCGCTCGAAGATAAAGAAAGAGGACGCCGTCCCGAGGAAGCTAAACAGAAACGAGAGGAATGCCAGACTGAAATGAATGCTGTATCCTTCCACCTGAGTGCTTAGCAGCGTGGAATAAATTAAGGAGCTCGTTCCGAGCGCCATCAACAAGCTGCAGCCTATCAAGCGAATCGACCGCGGTGCCCTAGATCCGAGCAACCGGAAGGAGCCGTAAGCGCTTGCCATAATGCTGAACAGTTTGACGATGATTGTCCAGTCTATAAGGATCATGGTGTCCGATGTCAGTAATATGATGAAATGGCTTACCCACAAGCCGAGACCATAAACAAGCGCACCGCTAAGCAGCCAATATTGCCGCATGACACGGAGCATTTGGAGGTGGCCGATCATGCTGTACATCGTGATGGAGGCGAATAAATTGATCGTGAGGGCCAACATCAACAGCATCCACTTATCGCCAATCATAAGTTCACTCATTACGATTCTCCGATAACGATAGATTTTTTTGGAAGTCTATTCGCTCAAGAATTCGACATTTTCCCAAATTATCCTTTATTCTTCGTCAGGAAAGTGTAGGAATTCCCTTCCTATGACATCTGGACTGTTGCTGAACTGGGAGGTGCGCTATAATAATGCAAGTAAAGGAGTGAACTTATGGTTAAAATTTTAAAAGAGTTTAGAGAATTTGCCGTCCGCGGCAACGTGCTGGATTTGGCTGTCGGAGTCATCATCGGTGGAGCCTTCGGCAAAATCGTAACCTCACTGGTCAATGACATTATTATGCCTCCGATCAGTAAGCTGCTTGGCAATGTAAATTTGGTCGATCAGTTTTTGATCTTATCCAAGATTAAAGAGAATCAAGCGACTCCAACAACATTGGCCGACGCGCAAAAAGCATCGATTTCCGTCATTGCGTACGGTAATTTCCTCAACGTAGTGCTCGACTTTACCATCGTCGCATTCTGTATCTTCCTAATGGTTAAAGGCGCTAATACCTTGCGACGAATCGGGCAGCCCGAGCCTGTAGTGGCGCCTGCTGAACCGACGGATAAGACTTGCCCGTACTGCTTGTCCAAGATCCCTATCAAAGCTACTCGCTGCGGCCATTGCACGTCTCATCTGAATGATGAGCCTGCTGAGCTTCAAGAAGGCTTGTCCTAATCCGATGACCACTCCAAGGCACGCTTCTGAAGAGGAGCACTTCGACATTTACGACGAAGTCGGCGTATGGCTCGGAACGGCGCCTCGCAGCGAAGTGCATGCGCGAGGTCTGTGGCATCATTCCATTCACTGCTGGCTGGTGCGGCGCGAAGGCACGCGCAAGCTGGTGTTGTTTCAGCAGCGGAGCTCGGATAAGGATACCTATCCGGGTTACTACGATATTACGGCTGCCGGGCATCTGGCGGCCGGTGAGTCAATGCGCGACGCTGCTCGCGAAATTGAAGAGGAGCTCGGCGCGTCCATCCCGTTCGAAGCGCTAATTCCTCTTGGCGAAGCCCGTAAAGAAGCTTCGGGCTTCGCCAAGGGTGCAGCGTTTGTCGACCGCGAGGTCAGCGGGGTGTTCGGTTTCGTTTATGACGCGCCGCTCGGGTCGCTGACCCTGCAAGCCGAAGAAGTGGCCGGGGTGTACGAAGCCGACCTTGAAGAGATGATTGCCCTGTTTGAAGGAGCGCGGGATCTTGCAGAGGCGGCCGGTTTCCGGCTTGGCCCCGATCACCAGCAGCTCCCTTCGACGGTGCAAGTGAAGGCGGCCGACTTTGTAACACGGCCTTCAAGCTATTATTCAGGCGTATTCCGCGCTTTGCTGCTCCATTTGTGAGCAGCAGGGCGGAACTGCGCCTTTTTTTGCCTCTTCTCGACTGACTCGCCGCCGCTCTGCTTGAGCTCACCTGACCTCGATTTCCAGTGGATGCAGACTTCCGGGTCGCCCCTCTGCCGCCTCCTACGAAGCCGTTCTGCCCCACCAGCCGTTCCCACTGTTTATACCACTGATCGATCATGCCATGAATCTGATAGAACAACGTGCTTTGCGGCGCAAGATCGAAATCGTTCAGAAAGTCTTCTCCGTAGATTTTAGCCGCCTCTTGATGAATGCATCCATGCATATTCGAACCCTCGATAAACAGCCCAAGCTGATCCAGCGTGCTGAAAGACTGTAAGTTATTCATAATGCGGGATTCGGCGGATTTGTTATAACAGCGCGTATTGCGGATCGCCTCAGGCACACTCGGCCACGGCGCGACGAGCTGCGGGTCATAGCCTTGCTGATAGTACCACTGCAGCGCTTTATTGATGAAATAGCGATGGAATTGCATAAACTTTGCACCATAGCCCGCCGGCAGCTGCGTCGGATCATCGTGATGATTGGCATGGTGCCATTGCATATGCTCCTGCAGAAGCGCTGACGGAAAATTCGGAATTAACGGCATACCTGTCCCCTCCTATGCCAAACGTCCATTTCCAGTTAGTCTATGCCGGCGCATTGGGAGGGGTTCATAACAAATAAGGGCTCCCCTCACCGAAGTGAAGACAGCCCTTACAGAGGAAGACGGTTCGCCAATCAAATTCAGAAGTTATTACAATTTCCCATCGATACGCAAATGTCGAATGTAATGCGGACGTCGCAGCAGTTACCGAACACACATGCAATCCGTACACAAGCCATGCGGCCTTGGTGGAAGAAACAGACAACATTACAGTTGGATCCGATCAATTCTTCAACGACCTTACGGTTTCTGCAGCGAATTGCACGAACAAGCTTAGCAGCTACCTCCGGCGAACGAAGCTGACAGAACAAATCGGATAGATCTGCACCTGCCTCTTGGATACCTTCTACAGCGCCATCACGTTGTTTGCAACAATGGCTACCGCTTCTGTTGCCCATCATTTGCTCGTTGGAAACACGCGCGCCGCGAGATTTCCGGTTCTTAGTTGCCACCTTCTGCACACTCTTCACTTTCAATTTAATTGACACCTGATTTCCTCCTTTCAAACGAACTACAATAAACTATGATAGGAGAGGTATTCTAGTATAAGACAAGATTCCCGCGGCAAACGCATAACCTGTAAGCCGCTGTTTCTGCGTAGTCAATCGCCTTCCCCTCGATTGGCCTACTCCCTGAAGCCGTTTTAGTGTCATGGGGGTACAATAGCCCGCTGCTTCTAATGATTGGATGCCTATGCGAACAGCAAAAAAGCGCAGCTCCCGAAACCTCGGAAACCGCGCCCTTAATGGATTATTCGTGGTGCTGGTGAAGGGAATTGAACCCCCGGCCTACGCATTACGAGTGCGTTGCTCTGCCCCTGAGCTACACCAGCATGAACCTATCTAGCTGCAAAGAACTGCAACTTTTTTAATATACTGCATCATTTTCTCACCGTCAATCCTCTTTCCAGCACCCATCCTGCACCGCCGTGAGCCACCTATAGAACAAGTATCCCCCGTGATTATACACGGGGGAATTGCCCACTTTGTTGTGCACTATTTAATGAGTTTCTCAAGCTTCAGTTGATCCAGCACTTCATAATTGGTTATAGGATTGTTATCAATTTTTAATGAATTTAAATGAGTGAGTTTCGTTAACGGTTTGAGATCTGTGATTTGATTATCATGTGCATATAAAATTCTGAGATTAGGGAAATGTTCGAGCCAGGTAAGCTCCTTAATTTTTAGTTTCCCAACCGTCAGCCATTGAAGCTGCTTCAAAGTCAAGAGTGGCGAAAGGTCCGATATTGGATTCCCGCCGACTCCAAGGATAGTGAGTTTATTGAAATTGTTCACTACTTCTAAATTTTTGATTTTATTTTCATCCACACAAAATGCTTCCAGATTCGTGAGCCTTGCCAGTTGGTCAATACTATCAATCTTATTTTGTACCATATCAAGTGTAGTTAATTTGGTTAACGATTGAATACTCTCGATGTTCGTTATTTGATTCGTGCTTATATCCAAAAAAACTAAATTCTTAAGTCCGGCAATTGGGCTAATATCTGTAATATTATTGTGCTTAACAGCCAACACTTCCAGCTTAGATAATGACTCTATACCTGTTAAAGATTCAATATTATTATCATTGAGAATAAGCGCTTTAAGATTGGATAAGGATTGTAGATCATTCACATCTTCCAAACCAATCCCTATCAGAGTTAAATCCTCGACGCGAAGAAGATCCTCATCGCTTAAAGGATCATTATGGGGCAGATTTAATTGTTCTCTAATTTTCTCTGCCACTTTTGGATTACTGAATCGGTGCGGAGTTTTACCAGATTGCTGGTTAATAAAAAAAATAGCAGCCACCACACATAAAACTAGCAATACACCTATTGCATTCATCTTTTTCATGATTAACTTCCCTTCACAAAAAGAGTAGTTTAAGGGAAATCCCTTAAACTACTCTTGCCATTAATATTTAGCTTATTGAATAGTTGTACGATACTATCAATTTACGGTAGTACACGCCAAGACTTCCTGTCGATTCTGTATATGATGTTGTGGTTCCTGTTAAACTATAAGTATTGTGAAAAGAAAATGTTTAATAGTAATAAGCAAGAGTTTCCCATGAACCTGTACCAATTTTTCTTTGTGTTGTAGATGTGTAGCTTACAACCTCTTCGATGTATGTGAATGGCGTGATTTCCACGTTAGTTGCATTTTGTTGAACGCTCTCACTTGCAATGCATTCGTATCAAATGTAAGTGACATTAGTGCAGAAACTGCGAGTGTTTTCATGCTGTTTTTCAACATTAAACCATCAAACCTATTAAATCAACATAATTTTACATTTTCAACCTCTTTTATTAGATAACTCACCTTCATTATTCCACTAAAAAACGCGGTTCCCGAACTTCGGAAACCGCGTTTTTATTTAATCTGTAACCCTATGCAACTAGCGCTGTTATGCGCTAACGAATTGTAGGAGCCTTATTTGCCTGAGAACAGCTCCTTTTCGATTCTAACGAATCGTGAGAGCGTTATTTCTAGAAAATGGAGCAAAAATTGGTATCTAAGCACGAAATAAGGTCTGTACGATTCGTTAGATTTTCAAGTCGAGCAATTAGGCTGAATTAAGACCTCTGGGATTCGTTAGAGCAAAATACCGCCTTAAATCCGCTTTCCGGAAGCACCAACCTCCGCTCCTACTCTGATGCCACAGTCGGAACGCCAAACGGCGTGACCGGCAGCCGCAGCGTAAACTTACTCCCTTCGCCCTTGCGGCTCTCCAGCGACAAAGTACCGCCCAATAACCGTGCCAGTTGTAAGCTGATCGACAGGCCAAGCCCTGTACCGCCATAGTTGCGATTAATGGAGCCGTCCTCCTGCTGGAACGCTTCGAAGATCAGCTGCTGCTTCTCCGCCTCAATGCCAATGCCTGAATCAATGATCGAGAACGAAATACGTTGCGGCGACACCACTCGCACTGCCGGGCGGCCCCACGACACCGGATTCCAATTCCGAAGCGTCCGCTTCTTCAGCGCTGACGGCTCGATCGGCACGCCTCCCTCAACTTTGACAACGAGCTTCACAGAGCCGGATTCCGTAAACTTGAAGGCATTCACCAGCAGGTTTCGCAATATCTGATTAACCCGCAGCGCATCAGATTGCATGGCCTCTGGTACAGCCGGAGATATTTCGGTTTCGAAGAGCAGCTTCTTCTGTCCTGCGACCGGCAGAAACTGCTGATGCAGTGTTTGAACAAGTTCTTCGATCGATAGCGGCTCGAAGTTAATGTCCATCTTCCCGGCTTCCACCTTGGAGAGATCGAGGATGTCATTGATCAACTGCAGCAGATCATTCCCTGCCCCATTTATAAGCTCTGCATAACGGACATCCTCAGGACTATACCGATTCGTATCCTCTTCCTGCATTAACTGAGACAGCAAAATAATACTGTTTAGCGGCGTCTTCAGCTCATGCGACATGTTCGCCAGAAACTCGGATTTGTATTTACTCGCCAGCATCAGCTCGCGTGCCTTTTCTTCGACATCACGCTTAGCCTCTCGCAGCTCTCGCGTCTGCCTGCGCAGCAGCATATTCATGGTTCGAAGCTCGTCAACCCGCTGCTGCTCCTTCTGGAAATCACGAATGATGAAGATCAGCAGCGCGCATAACAAAAGTCGCAGCGGCAGCGCATAAATACCAAACTCCAGCCAATAGGTACGAACATTCATGAGATCCAGATGAAGCAGTGTCAGGGTCACAATTAAGGCATACACTACATTTACTACAAGTAGGGTGGCCGTACTTTTCCATAGGAATCGCCACGGCTTCCATTTTAGCCAATTGCTTAGCCAAGCACTAACAAGACCAACGATAACCATATTCAGGAACCCTGCTATGGCTGCTTCATCAAAGTCGAGGAATAGCCGTCCGATGCCGATTCCAACGCCGATCAGTGCTATGACGAATGGGGATGGAAAGACGAGCACAGCAATGATGAGCGGTGCTATACGCAGATCAAGCAGGTGCAAATCACCCATCCGAGGACCGAATGCCATCGCACACCAACCGCCAATGATGAACATCGCTATGGTAAGACCATATTTGACACGATTCGACGCATATTGAAAAAGGTATCTGTACCCCAAATCAAACAAATAAGCAAGTGCGATAAGCAAACTGATATTGGCGAACAATGCTTTTGCATTAGTCAAAACGTGATCCCCCTGCCTTCCGATTGTTGGTTATTACCCTATATTTGGTGGAATGACACACAGGTGGATTATTATTGTACCTCTTCGCAAATAATACCATTACCCCCTGTTCAAAATTGCCGAAATTTGTTGTAATTTGTTAGAAAAGGTTAAGTAAATCAAACAAAAGACTCATGTGGATTTTATAAGCGACTAAAAGATTTTGTTTACAATGTAGTTATTAAAATAAACGGAGGCGTATTCCCAATGACAAAGGTCATTACCTTCAAAAATCGTTCCGTCCCAGTCCACTACCCATCCGAGAAATTGTCCTATATGGAGCTCCTGCATAATAAATTATTGGAAATGGAATTCAACTTTGATTTCCGTAAGAAGTGGAAACGAATTAAGTCGGTTGAAATGATTCGTGACGTCGCTATTTTACAATACAGTGACGGTACAAAGCTATATCTGGAAGTGTGCTAACGGCCCCCCTCCGCTCAGCATACTCCGCAACGAAAAGGGCAGCCAGCATGTTGGTGTACATTCGATGATTCGAATGGTACGCTCGTGCCGACTGCCCTTTTATTTTCATTTATAGAAGAATTACACCTGCTGAAGCTGAAGCAGATGTGTACCAACCGCTTCTTCCTGCATCGGAATTCCGAGCAGATAACCTTGATAGAAGTCGCAGCCCCACTGCTTCAATAGCTCCAGTTGTCCTTCGTACTCTACGCCTTCTGCTACAACCTCAAGGCCCAGCTCATGCATCAGTGCGATCAACGCCTTCACAATCGCGGCATCCGCATGTTGATCGCAAATATGCCTGATATAGGAGGTTTCCAGCTTCAATGTATGCAGCGGCAGTTTCCGTAAACAAGTCAATGAGGCATACCCAATACCGAAGTCATCCAGCGCGATGCGGATTCCCAAATCTCTTAGCTGCTTCAGAACCGCGTAAGCCCCTTCGCCGCAAGCGATCATACTTCTCTCGGTAATCTCAATTTCCAAACATGCCGTCGATGTTGACGTTTCTTCAAGAATACGCTGCAAAGACTGGACGAATTCCGGTAAAACCAGCTGATTGGGCGACAGATTAACAGATACAATCATCTGCGTCAGCCCTCTGGCGCTAGTCCTGCTCAGCATACCGCAAGCTTCGCGGATAACCCATTCGCCGATCTCCACGATTTGGCCGCTCTGCTCAGCCAGAGGAACAAATTCATCTGGCAGGAGTAATCCGAGCTGTGGATGCTGCCAGCGCAGCAGCGCTTCAAAGCCTCTCAGCCGCCCCTGTGCCTCGTACAGTGGTTGATAATAGAGCGACAGTTCATTGCTCTGCAGAACACTGCGCAGCGCGATTCTGATCGCTTCCATGCGATGGATCTGCGCAGCATCGTCCTCTGCATATACAACAACCTGGTTGCCGCCTGCCTCTTTCGCTTGCTGAAGCGCAGTTTCTGCATGTCGAACAATTCTCTCTGCTGTCTCACCATCTGCAGGGTAACTGCTTACACCGATGCTGCAGAATGGCTGCAGATTCTGTCCACGAACTTGCAGCCAATCCTCTGCCGTCTTCTTCAACTCTTCTATTAGCTTGTCCGATTCAACAGGCGCATCGTCCAACTTCACGACCCGAAATAAGAGAAACGTATTGCCGCTGAGCCGGAACACCGAACCTGACCAATGCGTAAGCTCACACAACCGATTGGCCATTTGACGAAGCGCCTCGTCACCGAAAGCAGTCCCTCTGGTTTCATTGATGAGATAAAAGCGATCCATATCTACAAGCGCTGTAAGTACGCCTCTATCACAGCTTCTTGCCAAGGAAACCGCTCTTGCGAGCATCGCAAATGCGGCTTTTCGCCCTGGCAAGCCTGTTAGTGAATCATATACCTGATCAGCAGGCGCATTCCCACGGCGCTGCGAAGCAGCCCGCTGAGAGAATGGATCCCTGACTTCCATCTCCAATCACCCATCCTTCCGACCTAAAACCAACATGACTGTCATAGGTAAATTATCACACAAAATCAGTAGGAATAAAGTAGGTATTTAAGAGAACTGCATTAATTTTACCTAAAAAAACGCGTAAAAAAGCTCTCTGCCACACGAGTTTCGTGCCCCGGCACAGAGCTTCTGCTGTTTATGGAATATTTTGTGTTAATCTGTACCTGTTGCCTAGCTACCGCAACAGGTACGAATTGTTAATCCAAAGACAGCACATTAATATCTTGCTGTCTTTGGATTGTTAATAAACAGATTCCACTTCAGTAACGTACTTATACCCGACTCCCCAGACGGTGCGGATATAATGCGGTTCCTTCGGATTCTTCTCTACTTTGCGTCTTAGATTCACGATATGTACATCGATAGCTCGATCCGTAACAAAGGAGTCAAACCCTCGAATCGCATTAATTAAGTCTTCGCGGCTAAATACCTTACCAGGATGAGTAAGAAAGAGCTTCATCAGTTCAAACTCAGAGAAGGTCGTTTCAACAAGCGTCCCGCGCACAAGCAGCAGTCGCCGCTCCGAATCCAGCCTAATTGTCGTCTCTGATTTCTCATTGTCGACTACTGCTTGAAGGACGCCTTCAGCAACAGCAGATTGCATCAGCTTCGCTCTACGAATAAGTGCTTCAACACGAGCACTCAGCTCGTGCATGGAGAAAGGTTTGCATAAGTAGTCGTCAGCGCCTGCACGCAGTGCTTGGACGCGCTCCGATACTTCAGATTTCATAGAAACAATCATGATCGGAACCGAGGAATGCTGGCGTATTTGGAGGCACAGCTCTGTACCATCCCAGTCAGGAAGCATGAGATCGAGTAGAACGACATCCGGTGCGAACTGTTCCAGCAGCTTTAATCCTTGCCCGCCGGTAGCAGCCTGTTTTATTTCGTAGCCCTCTTCAGACATGTACATGGACAGCATATCGCTCATCATCACATCATCTTCGATAACCAGTATTTTGTACATGCTTCTCACCTCATGAAGGGATTCATGAATCGACTAATCTTCTTACTACTAATATACAATAGGAAGATCAACCCAACAATAGATTGTTAGAAATTTGTTAGGATATATTGTCGAAATCTGTCAACTCTGACAAATGAGAAACAAGTTCTTTCAGAACCTCGTTTACTTCAGCAGCAGCATTGTACACAGCGTCAATATCCAGCATATCTTCCGGCGTTTTGAGCAGTTGCTCAAGCTCCTGCGCGGTTTTGGCGAGCATGACTGCCGACAAATTGCCGGCAACTCCTTTGAGCGTATGCGCCATCCGACGAGCCAGCGTGAAATCTCCGTTCGTCAGCGCTTCGTGCAGCCGCTCGTCAAAACTTACGTAATCCTTCACAAACAGCTTTAACATATGGTTCAAAATATCCCGTTTCCCGTTCACCCGCTGCAGTGCCTCTTCCAGCTGCAAGCCAGGTATCCCCTTGTGCAGCCATTCGTCATCGAGCGATTGTACAGGTACATAGACAGCACCTACGGCATCACGATCTCTAGACTTCGTCTTGGCCGGTTCGACGCGCAGTTCCCCTCCGTAGCGAATCCACTTCGATATGATCTGAAGCAGCGCATCCGGAGGAATTGGCTTTGTCAGCACATCATTCATGCCCAGCTGCATATACCGGTCATGGTCCTCCTGCATAATATTCGCAGTAAGCGCCACGATAGGCAGCCGATCATACTTCGAATCAAGACGAATAATACGCGCCGCCTCATCGCCGTCCATTTCCGGCATATGAATGTCCATAAGAATGAGATCGTAGCGTCTTGTTGTCAGCTTTCGAAGCACTTCGGTTCCGGTCTCCGCCACATCCACGGTAAAGCCCCATTCCCGTAGTTGTTCAACAGCAACCAACTGATTAATGTCGTTGTCCTCAGCAAGCAGAATCGCTCCGCTTGGCCGCTTCGGTTTCTCTACAGCGGCAGCCGCTACTTCGGCATCAGCCGTCGTCACAACCAGTTCCGTATGCTCAAATAACGTCAATAATGATTGATAAAGACTCACTCGGGTGGCCGGCTTCACAAGTATCGCATCCGGACGCTTCTCCTCCGGCAGCTTGAGAAGCTCCTCGCGGCCGTATGCCGTCGTCAGCGCAATCGTCTTGACCCCGGCATCCCTTGCCGTTTCATGCATGCTATGCCAAGTCTCTTCCCCGTACATATCTGGCATTTCAAAATCCAGCAGCAGCGCAAATGGCCGTACACCGATACCAGAACGGAGCAGCCTCTCCTGGGCTGTTTTCCATGAAGAAAGCGCAATTGGCGTCAAACCGCAATCTGCGAGACCAACACAGAGCCGCTGACTCAGCAGCTCGTAGTCCTCGACGACCCAGATGGAATATTCCTCGCCTTGCCCCAGTACGAATCGACCCTGCTGGTGCTCCTCCGCTATAGGAAGCTCAATCGTAAAGGTAAACTGACTGCCTTTGCCGATCTCGCTCTTTACTTGAATACTGCCGCCCATCAGTTCAACCAAACGCTTAACAATAACCAAGCCAAGGCCCGTACCTCCGTATTTGCGATTGGTGGCAGCATCCGCTTGGACAAACGGTTTAAACAGCTTGGAAAGTTGCTCTTCCGTCATGCCGATCCCGGTATCCTCCACGAGGAAGGCAATCCGCACATTTTTCTCCAGCCGCCCACGCGGGTGCAGTTGGACCTGAAGCTTGACATGCCCGTGTTCCGTAAACTTGATCGCATTCACACATAAATTCAGCAGTACCTGCTCGATTCGCAGCCAATCCCCGATCAACTGCTCGGGCAAGTCATTCGGTGTATCGATAATGAATTGGAATCGTTCCTTGCCGCCTACAAACATGCTCAGCAGTTCTGTCAGCTTATGAATCATACTGTAGGGGTCAAAGGGCATTTCATTCAGTTCGATTTTGCCGGCCTCTACTTTAGCAAAGTCCAATATATCGTTAATAATCGACAGCAGCGCTTCAGAGGAGTCTCTCGTCTTATGGAGATAATCCAGCTGCAGTGAAGTTAGCTCCGTCTTCTGCAGCAGCCCGGTTAGACCGATAATACCAGCCAGTGGCGTTCTGATTTCATGGCTGATTTGAGCCAAGAAGTGGCTCTTGGCCAGGTTGGCACTCTCCGCTTCGCGCCTTGCGTGCTCAAGCTCAAACTGCACCCTTTTATGCTCAGAGATATCACGTGCGATACAAGAATAGAAGGTTTCGCCGGTTTCGTCGTCGTGATGAACGACAAGAATCTTGGAAACCGGAATAAATTCGCCTTGAACGGTCCGCAGCAGCACCTCATCCTCTTGGTAGCCGTAAGCTTGCGCGTCCTCAATGCCTTGCAGCAGCTCGCCGATGGTACGCATCGGCATTTCATCATTGTCACTATAGGATTTATGTATGCCAAGAAGCGTGCGCCCCGCCGCATTAATATAGAGCAGACGGCCTTGATCATCGAACATGGCGATAAGATCCTTCGCTGCTCCCATAACCTTAAACTGCCTGTTACGCGCCTTCTCCGCTTGCTTCTGCATCGTGATATCGCGGGCAATCGCAGCCACGCCGATAAACCTGCCCTCCCGGTCCCTCATCCCGTTAGAGCTGTGGGCAACCGGGAAGCTGGTACCATCCTTGCGAATATAATTCCACTCCCGTTCATAGGAGAACCGTTCCGAACGAAGCATTTCAAAGACCGTAATATCAGCTGGCACCGGGTAGCCATGTCGGATAGAAAGCCGCTCAGCCTCCCGCTGAATATCCGCCGGATCGATAAACAGCAGACCAGTCGCCTTATTGATGACCTCTTCGGCCTTATACCCCAGCATCAGCTCTGCCGCTTTACTGAAATAGGTAACGCGGTATTGATCGTCAAGCACAATGAAAGCGAATTGATTCTGATTAATCATCGCATCCATGCGACCAAACATTCCGCTCAGCTGCACCTTCATTTCATTGACTGAATGCGAAAGCTGCGAGATTTCATCCCCACTGTCATCCAGCACGTTATTCACGTCAAACCGACCGGCAGCAGCTGCCTCCGTTACATTGATAACACGTTTAATACGCCTGATAATGTGATCGGAAAATAGGAAAAAGAGAATCGTCAGCATCGCCTCGGCAATGACGATAGACAGGACAGAACGCCACTTAATCGCTACCAGCGGCTGTTGAATTTCAGACAAGGATACGTTTAATCCAATATGCCAGGACGTACCTTTCACTGCGGAGAAAAACAGAATGGATGAGCCGGATTGTCCATCCAGTTCAAAATAACCTTTATCATTAACGAGCATATCCAGCGCGGCTGGCTGGAAGGGCAGCTCCTCGGACAGAATCGATTTCGAAGACAGCTCATTCATCCCGCTCTCTGTCGGCGCTTCGATGATTTCTGCCTTATCGTTATACATGAATAATCGGTCGGTTGTCCCCACGCGAATATTTAAATGTTCACTATACATACGCTCTGCGAGCAATGAGGCGTAAATAATTCCAATGACCTCATTGGTCGTGCCGTATACCGGAACTTGGATCACAATGATTTTGGACTTCGTGCTGCCATTTGTCATCGGATCAGTCACGACGACCCGGCCGCTCATGGCTATTGGAAAGGAAGGGTCATTAGCTAATTCGATTATTCTTCCGTCGCTGAGCAGTGCCTTACCGCTTGGATCAGCGAAACCGATCGTCTCAAACGGTGAACCCGTTCTGCGCGTCTCATTCCAGAAGTAAGCTTCACGCTCGAAATTAGCACCGAATCGCACCTGGTCGGTTCGGCTCATCACTTCTACCTCTGCTCGGCGGGTATCGATCCAAGAAGATAAATTGTTTGCTGTATTTTGAACTTTCGTATTGGCCTTCTCGATAAGCGCTTCCATAATGGTGTGCTGGGCTGCTGAATAATTGCCGTAGCCGACAATAGTCAGAGCGCCAGAGGTCACAACGAGGATAAGGACAAGAACTTTGGTTCGCAATGAATAACTTCCCAATCTAAGCCCTCCAGTAAGGATCAATGGTAGTAATTACCCCCATTATACCTTGAGAGGAAAAAGCTTCATAGATCAGAGATGGAGTTTCCTATTCGATTTGTCCTATGAATTTGTTTGCATTTGCAATACCTGCATACGATGAATGTAGTAATGTTTGGAGCAATATCCCTTACTAATCGACGATTTTTGGCATTTCACCCACTTGCACAAGGTCGGCTCTGCGGATTGACGAACCTTGGTCACCACCGGATCTCCGTGTCTACGCCAACGCTGATGATGCATGGAGCACATATTCTTCGCCTTCACTGGTTTGTCACATTCATTAATGGTACAATTTTGCATACAAATTCGCCCTCTCGATGTAAATACAATGATGCAACTCTATGTATTATTATGAGTGAAAATGCTTCATTTGGAAAGTTCCCTGAGCTGCATTTCTGTTGGTAAATGTAGCACTGCATGATTGACATGGATTATATTAGAAAGACCGAATAATAAAAATATTCATAAATAATCACAAGAACTTATAAATAATCAGTTGATAATTCAGTTTTTCGCTCTTATACTGTTCTATAAACGACGAATGGATTGCGTTTACAGTCGTTAGATTGTATAAGTAGCATTCGTCACTCAACAGCCAAAGCCGATTGCGAGGGATAGCCAAAGTGACACTATTGACCGCTATATTTCATACCATACGAACGCCATTAGCTGTTGTTGTAGGACGGGGTGACGACATACGGTTTAACAGCGCAAACAAGGCCTTCTCCAATCTTGTGGGCTGCTCTGAAGCAGAACTGGCAGGCTTGCCGCCAAGCAGACTGTTTTCGACTTGGAACAATAACAATCTGCTCACCTCCATTAGCTCCGAGACTGTGCTGTTAGATCGGCCGAAACCTGAAGAGCCGCAGCGACTTCTCCTCACCTGGGAAGCCGTAAGGGATACGGAAGAACCCGCTTACCTGCTCACAGCCGAAGATATCACAGCCAAGACTTGGATCGACACGATGAGCAGTTCGAAGAAAGTGATGTTCTCCGGTATTTTAAACGATCGTTATGTCATAGAGCGATATTATCAGCATGATTCCGCACCGTTGTACGGCCGCCTCATTCGCATCGAGCAGGAGTCGCTTCACGAGTTCTTCAATAACAGTGACCGCGATCGTCTGGTTTATGCACTCGAGCAAGCAGCTCTGCACAATCGGATGGATCGCATTGTCGTTCAAACCAAGCTGGCAGCCAACACAGCCCAGCTGGAGCTGAATATTACCTTCCGTCCGTTCTATAGCGGCGATGGTGTACTGAAGCACTTCGGCTTTATTGTGACAGATGTCCAGACGATTTCCGAGGCTGTTGATCCTTCGGTTACGTTGAAAGTGCTGATGGCACGCAGTTACATGTCCGCCCAGCAGCTGTCTCTTGAGACCGGAATATCGCTTCAGACGATTTCTAAGCTTCGCAATGGCAAGATCGGCAAGCCGCAGCGGCAAACCGCGATGCTTATTGCATCCAAGCTGAACGTTACCCCTCAAGATATTTGGCCTTAATCAAGGTGAAACGGCTGTCGCCGTCCTCTTGGCGGCGCAGCGCGTTTCATTCCGGTGAAATATAAGCCTTGTATAAGGTGAAACTTATACAAGGCTTATATTTACAGAAAAGCGGAGATCCCGGGGATCTCCGCTCAGGCTGTTGACAAAGCCCCTGTTTCGGGGCTTTGTCTGTTTAATGACTCACAGAAATGAAAAGGTCTCCGCACTTCAAACAACAAGATCGCCTTAACCTTCCTGCTTGGACAGGTGGTTGGCGATCTTTTTTATGTTCAGGCAGATCGCAGTCATCCGTGCTTGATCCAGCACTTTTTTTCCGCGAAACCGGCAACAGTAAAGACCTTGTGCATTCATTCCTGCAACATGAAAGTGTGGAATGCTCTAACGAACCGTGGGGCGCTTATTTGACCATTGATGGCACCGAAAATATGCTAACGAACCGTGGGGGCTCTATTTGACGGTTTCGGAGTAGTTGGGAACCAATTATCCCAGAATAACGGCTCTACGGTTCGTTAGATTCCCGAAGCCCCGAAATTCGGCCGAATAACGCCCCTACGGTTCGTTAGATTTTCGCGGCATGCAAGAGGAGGAATGCGAGATGAGATTTTTACTATATTAATGCTGTGATGAGTTAATTTAGATAAAAAAAAGGCCGTCGAGACTTTATCGACAGCCTGAGCGGAGATCCCCAGGATCTCCGCTTTTTCTTCATTATTGTGCCGCTTTATGTACGAGCTTCAAGCTGCGGCTGTTCGCCGCGATCTCTTCGAAAAATTTCGCATCTGCAGCAGCCAAGCGCCGCCATGCTTTTACACAAGCCGGGTCGAAGTGGGCTCCGCTGCCTTGAATGATGATGCCCATCGCTTCCTCTTGCGACATCGCTTGGCGGTAAGAACGGGAAGATGTCAATGCATCATATACATCTGCGATCGCCGTTATACGGGCGAGCAGAGGGATGTTCTCTCCGCTCAGCCGATCCGGATAACCTGTTCCATCCCATTTCTCATGATGAGAACGGATCACCGACAGCTCGTCTTTCAGGAATCCCAGCCTCTTGCACATATCATAGCCGGAAACCGGGTGCCGCTCGATGACAAGCCGTTCCTCCGGCGTTAGCTTTCCTGCCTTGTTCAGGATCGCATCAGGTACTTTCAGCTTCCCAACGTCATGCACGACGCCTCCCTGCGCAACAGCTCGAAGCTGGTGCTTATTGAGCCCCATCTCCTCGCCAAGTCGGAGCGCATACAGCGCAACGCGATTGTTATGGCCGGCTGTATAGGCGTCTCGCGCCTCCGTTGCCATAATAAGCGCTTGAACGCTTGGCGTCTTGCAGGCTTCCAACCAAGCACGCGGATCGGATTGAAACAATACTTTCAGCGAATTGCTGAAGGAGCCTTGTGAGAAATACTGCCGGAGCAGTCCAACTAACATGATAACCATAGAGAACAATAGCAAGATGTGATAGAGCCACCAGCTTAATTTCCAAGCCGATCCCATCACGATAATATATTGTGCCGCGATAATGAGTCCGACACTATAGACAATGGCACGCTGCAGGGGGAACCCGGCACTGCGATAGGATTGCCAATACCGATGCATCGTCCACACACAAGTGATACAAGTGATTGACGAGGCGATCCATTTGTAAGGATCGATATTAAGCGGAATTTCATCTATCATATGCGGCTTCTGCAGCGCCAACAGGCAGACGAAACCAAGCAGCACCAGCCATGCCGGTATGAGCCACGTCCGTATTCTCGACAGCTGCCTTATGATGAATCGATCGGTTGATACAGATGATAAGAACAGCCACACGGAAGTAACCAATACGCTAAGCTGAGCTAGCACACTCGGTAAATGTCCGGCATGAATAATGAAGCCCGGCGTAGTCAGTCCATGCAAGACGAATATCCCGGCCAAGGACACATATGCAAGTGACATGAATCCTACTTTAATATTCCGCAGTCGATGTCCGGCAATACCTACTGCAATAGCAGCCACAATCGCCAGCGCAGCAACAAGCGTTACAATTTGAAAATGCCGCTCCGGTGCCTCGACAGAAATATCGAGCGTCTTAAAGGAACGCAGCCCTTCAAAAAATAAAATGGGCAGTAAGACGCCTAGAATTGGTCCGATGGCGGATTTTTCTTTCATCTGCATGGGGTTAAACTCCTTCACATAGTTCTGCCTCTTACGAGTACCGCTAATTTAGTCACCGACTTGAATAGTCGTAAACATTCCGCCAGCCGGCAGCGTGAAATTATTCGAGGTATGATGCGGAATATGGCAATGAAAAGGCCATCTACCCGGGTTCCATGCATCAAACTGAATATCACGCGTCTCGCCCGGCGCTACGAATACGGTGCTTTTGCGGAGTCGGTTCCAAGGCGGGACTTCATTACCGTCATAAGCGGTTTCCAGCATCTGCACACCATGTAGATGCATCGGATGCCCTTGCATACCCAAATTAGCCAATCGGATCCGAACGCGATCCCTCAGCCGCACATGAAGCGGCGACGTATTCGGAAAGCATCGTCCATTCATCGTAAAGAAATTAAATCCATCCGAAAGTGGATCGATGGCATAAATACCCGGCTGGATCTCACCTTTCGGAAGGCCGTTCAAATGAAACTCCTGAAGCATATAGGCAAAGTCTCTGGTGACTTGCTTCTCCTGTGGATTACGAATGATGAACAACCCGCCAAGTCCCATCATTTCTTGCCGTATGGATTCATAATGACTGTGATACATATGTGTGCCGGGCGGATTAATAATCCGGAACCGGTAATCTAAGCCGTACCCCGGCTGTATGAGCGGTGAAGGCTCAAACGGCGGCACGCCATCCATTGCATTAGGCACGTCTAGCCCATGCCAATGAACACTCGTCGGCTCCGGCAAATGGTTGATGACTCGAATTTGCACGAAATCCCCAGGCTCAACTACGATGGTTGGCCCCGGAATGGATCCGTTATATCCATAGCCTTGCATAAATACTCCTGGCAGAAGTTCCTGCCGGACCACACCGGCGAACAACTCAAAGCATTTGACCCCACCAATTACACAATAGGGCAGCAGCGGCAAATCCGGCGATTCTACCATTCACATCTCCCCCTGTTCATAAACAACGAAGTTTATGCAGGGAACTGCTAGAATATGACTTCTTCTTACTAGGTCTATTATCCTTCTTTCAGAATATCGGTTTTTCGACAATAAAATTGTAGTTTCGCAGACACAAAGAAAATAGGGCTCCACTTGCTTCAATAAGCAATAGGAACCCTACTAATTATTTTACTTAGCGCCAACTGTTAAATCGCCAGATCCTGTATGAATATGCAATGGAATGGATCCGCTGCCGAAGAGCAGAACGTCGCGATCATCCTTGTCCGTCGATTGCTCCCCGCCATTCCATTCATTGTCGAGACTGCCAGAGCCGTGACTAAACGTAATGCGAGCCGATTCCGGCTGTTCGTCCGTCATAATCGATACATCACCGCTGCCGGTTTCCAGCTCAGCAGGCTGTTCGAGTTCTTTCAGAATGAGATCGATATCCCCGCTGTTCGTTTCGATCTGGAGCTCTGCTGCAGCATCCGTTAATTCCACATCGCCGCTGCCGACATCAACCGTAAACTTCTTTGCCTTCACGCCTTCTGTAGAGACATTGCCTGAACCTGCGTCTACCGCAATAAGATCTGTAGCCGTAACATCGGTAAAGCTCATGTTGCCGCTCCCGATCTTAGCTTCAATGGATTGCGCATTCAGCCCCTTGAGCGTCATATCCCCTGAACCGGAATCAAGATTAATATGCTCCGCTTGCAGCTGCGCAATATCAATATCTCCACTGCCTGCATCAAGCATTAGCTTACGATACTGTTGCACCGGCAGCTCTAGCCGCAAATCCAGATTGCGAATGTTGAGGCCAATCGTGAAACCGACACCATCCTGCACAGAGACCCGAAGGACATTGCCTTCTTTCTGAAGCTCCAGCTTCAGTTTATCCCGGTATTTCTTGCTGGCGCGGCCTGTCAGCTCTGCCTTCACTTCATTATTGGAGCTTGGAACGACGGTCAGATCCAAGCTGCCGGTATTGATTTCCACCTCTTCAATACCATCTCCGGCTACCGATTGCTCCTGGGCCACCTTCTCCGTTCCTAAGGAGAGCGCTCCTTCTTTACGGAACGTGCCGAAGGCGCCGATCAAACCGACAACGAGCAGTATCAACGCGACAACGATCCAATTTCTCATCCTTTTTTCACCCTTATCACTCTGGAATTAAATTTCAAATAACTTAAGGTCATTTTCGCAAAAGCCCGTGTCAACCACTGTGCACCAGCACCTATCAGCATACCGAGCGCAATTAACACCATAGAGAGGAAGGTTCCTTGCAGAAGCGTAATTCCGCCGCCATATGCGCCTTCATACATGACCATAACCGAGGAAAGTCCGACTCCAATGGCCGTCGCCCATATTGCAACAAGCACACCAAGCAGTCCAACATAGGGACCCAGCACGAATACGAGATTAAAGAAACCTAAGCTGACTGCAGCGAGCACGGCACGTGATACGAGCGTGATGCTTCCGCTCTTATTCGACGCTTGATCAACGCGATAATTGAGCATCAGCTCCTTCGCAATCAACCGCGGATCGCCAAGCTCATCGGCTGCTTCCGCTTCAGATCGTCCATGTTCGGCTGCCATGCGAAAATGCTCTTCATAATCGTACATCCATTCTCTGCGAAGCGGCTCCGGCACAGGCGACAGAAGCTCCCACAGTTGTCCTAAATACTGCTCTCTGATCATCGTTCGACACCTTCCTTAATCAATTCATCCACTGCGACGGAGAATGTCCGCCATTCGCCGATTAGCCCCATGAGATGTGTATGCCCCTTTGGCGTGAGCTTGTAATATTTTCGCGGCGGTCCTTCTGTTGATTCTTTGAGATAGGTTGAAAAATAACCCTCCAGCGTCAAGCGGCTGAGCAGCGGATAAACACTGCCGACAGCGACCTCGAATTTCGCGGACATGGTCACCGCAAGCTCGTAACCGTAACGGTCCTCCCAAGCGGTTAACGCAAGAACGCACAAATCGAGCACGCCTTTCTTAAACTGTACATTCATAGTCAACGCCCCTATACCATATCGTTAAGTATTCATCATTGTAGAATAGCGGAGCAAAAAAAATGTCCCTGCTGCTATAGTATATAACTCACTATTCATTTATGCAATATAGTGTTTGAAAAATAGTTAGTCGTCCATGGAGGGTCCCTGCGTTTTAGTACACTGCCGCAATATGGTATGCTTGTTCGCATAAAACCATACTTGGGAGGATTCCTCAAATGAATCAAAACCGCTATGAAGTGAAATCACATCATGATGGAACGACTTATATGCTATATACCTTGACGGATTCCGCTACGAATTCTTCGGTTACGATCTGTCCTGAGCGAGGTGCTATTGCAACCAGTTGTATATTGGGCGGCGAAGAGCTGTTTTATCTCGATAAAGCGACCTTCCTTGATCCGGAGGCGAATATACGCGGCGGCAATCCGATTCTGTTCCCCATTTGCGGACAGCTGCCCGGTGGGCAATATGAATGGAACGGCACTGTTTACTCGATGCGAAATCACGGCGTTGCGCGAAACCGCGCCTGGGAAGTTGTTGCTGGTTCTGATGAAGGTGAAGCCGCTGTCACCGTATTGTTGCGCAGCAGCGAGAGTACTTTGATCGAGTATCCTTGGCAGTTCGAGCTGTTGTTCACCTATGCGCTCGTTGAGGGCGAGCTGCAGATCCGCCAAACGTACACCAACCTGTCGGACACCTCGATGCCGTTCTATGCAGGGTTCCATCCATACTTCCGCTCCGAGTCGAAGGATTTGGTGTATGGCACGGATGCCACTTCCTATCTGGATTATAACGATAACGTTGTAAAATCAATCGACGGCGCTATTATGCTCGATGGCTTGAAGGAATCCGTTGCCTTACTGGATGCTTCCGCGCGTAACATTACGTTCCCAGGCCCGGGTGGCCGCGGCACGGTGTCGTTGTCTTACAGTGACGCCTTCAAGTACGTGGTGCTGTGGCAGGTGAACGGATCACCATTTGTCTGCGTCGAACCTTGGATGGCGCTAAACGGCGAGCTGGTTAGCAAAGATGAACTTCCGATGCTGGAGGCCGGTGGGAAAATGGAACTGCTGGTGAAGATCGGGTATAACGGGTAAGGAATGCAATGCGCAAAGCAGGGAGTGCTTTGACAGCAAAGTGCGGAATATGGAGGGGCAAACGATGCAACAGATACAGCTTCGTCGACTAGGTAATTCAGACTTGATGCTCTCACCGCTGGGCCTTGGCTGTTGGCAGTTTAGTAAGGGCAGCGGCATGATCGGCAAGTTCTGGCCTGTGCTCAGCGATGAAGTGATTCGAGATATCGTGAGGACCAGTCTCGCCGGCGGTATCAATTGGTTCGATACGGCTGAAATCTATGGCGGCGGAAAGTCCGAGGAAGTATTGGCGGAAGCGCTGCTTGCCCTTGGCGATGAAGCCAAGGATGCCTACGTCGCGACTAAATGGTGGCCGATGATGCGCACAGCCGGCAGCATTTCACGGACCATTGATGAGCGGCTGCGCCGATTGAAAAACTGGCCAATTGCCCTGCATCAAGTGCATCAGCCATTCTCATTCTCTTCGGCAGCAGCAGAAATGAAGGAAATGGCCGGGCTCGTGAAGCAGAGCAAAATCCGCCATGTTGGCGTCAGCAATTTCTCTGCCAAGCGGATGCGCGAGGCAGACCGAGCCCTTCGCGAGCACGGGCTGCGACTTGCGTCCAATCAGGTGAAATACAGCCTGCTGGACCGCCGCGTCGAGCGAAATGGCATCATGGAAACCGCCAAGGAGCTTGGCGTTGCCATCATCGCCTATTCGCCGCTAGAGCAAGGGATTCTGAGCGGCAAGTTTCACGATGACGCAGCGCTAGTCGCAGGTATTGGCGGGATGCGCAAGCTCTCCGGCGGCTTCAAGCCAGCGGCGCTTGCGCGCACAAGGCCATTAATTGCCCGGCTGCAGGAACTGGCCGGCAAGTACGAGGCTTCCCCGAGCCAGGTGGCCTTGAACTGGCTCATCCACGCTAATGGCGAGACCGTGTTCGCCATTCCCGGCGCCTCCAAGCCGCATCACGCGATGGAAAACGTGCGTGCCATGACGTTCGCAATCAGCCGCGACGAACTGCTGGAGCTAGCCGAGCTCGCTGACCGCTGCGGTGCTCGTTAATGGTTTATTGAATGAAAATGCCGAAGGGCCAGACCTCTTAGAGATGTCTGGCCCTTCTTCTTATATTCGGAGCAGCTGTAGCAACTCTTGCGTTCATTTCACTACTTCCCCACCGCATGTGTCGCCCTGAGAGCTACTATCCCCAGAACTATATCCCGCGGCAGGCAATAATCTGCCGCTCGAACTTGCCCTTGCGGACGATGCAGCGGTCCGTGATCGCGAAGCCAGCTTCAGCGATGTCAGCGTCGATCTGCTCCGTCGTGACGATGACGACGCGTTCTGCCATGCGGCTCGCACTGCGAAGCATAGCCAGACGCTCCGCCGAAGGCAGCTTCGAGCATAGATTGTACGGCAAATCGATAATCGCCGCATCGAAGGCTCGCTGATCACTCGACTCCGCGGCTCCCTCCTGCGAGACAAATTCACTCGGTTCCAGCGTCGTCATATCCCTAAGCTTGACCACATCCGGCATGCCGAAATGAGCCAGATTGATACGGGCTCCCTTCAGTGCCAGCGGATTATTATCGAAGCCAACGATGGAAATGCCCATCGACAGTGCCTCGATAATAACCGTGCCGATTCCGCAGCAAGGGTCAATGACCCGCTCACCTGTCGTAGGCGCGGCAATATTCACAACTGCCCGAGCTACGCGCGTACTAAGCGCGGTGGAATACGGCTGCGGCTTATCGATATACTTCAGCCACAGCGCCTCGCTTTTCTCATATTCCCCGAAGAGGTAGCGTCCGTCAGCGTAGGCTACGCCATAAAGCCGTTCGGGCCGCCGCATCTCCGCTTTGCCAACGATCTGCCAGCCAATTTCCTTCTCAATCTCCCGCTGGCGGTCGAAATCAATCGACACTTGTTCATCGCCGCCCCCGACAAACATAACTTTGAACGTGCGTCCCTCAAGCCGGACAGCATCCGCAACCTGTGCGGCAATACCCGCTGGATCGTCTGACTCAAGCAGAATGGACAGCTTCCCGCGGACGAAAGGACTCCTGCCCATTTCAATATTTTTATCGCTTATCACACAACCATTATTTGGATTACATCCGAATAACGAGCGCATTTCCATACCGCATAATTCCGATTCTTCCTCATGAGCTGTGACTGGATAATAAAACCTACCCACATAGTGCTCCTCGTACATTCTCGAACCACTTACCACTTTTTGCACATTTTCACCCTCGTCATCTAGCTGCTTCAAGCCCTAATGCCCCAAACTGCGGTAGGTGCGAAATACGATCGATTGATTGTAGTTACCGAAACCTTCGCCGTAGATGGTCAAACCGCCGACATGCTCGGCACCTTCCGGAACCGCCAGTCGGAGCAGCCAGTCATTTCGTGTCATTACGATATCCGGCAGCGACACATCCGACAATCGCTGACCATCGATGAACGTTCCTTGGTCCGTAATCCTTATCACTTTGAGCCAGCCATATTGATTGACACTCCACCATGATGGAGTCAATCTGCCGCGCCCCTCGCCGGAATCGCCGGGACTGGTCCAAACGCCAAGCAAGGTATCGTTTAAATAAAAATGAATATCCGAAGGCCAATCCGCACGGACACCCGGTGCTTCCGAGCCGATTTCAACCGAAATCTCAATCTCCTCCAGCGTCTGTCCCTGCAGCACATAATTAGGGATGCGATATTCCACATACCCTTTGCCGAACCACAGAATTTGTGCGTGCATCCGTGCCGGCTCCATGAAATAACGCGGATCATCGAACTGCCCGATGATATGCTGAGAAGTGGCAAGACCACAAGTGGGATGGACCTCGAAGGCAGTATAATGGCCGACCGGAATCGATACTTCATGAAACTCTCGCTTAGGCTCCATGGTCTGCGGAATGGTAATCTCCACTTGGCCGGCAGCAAGTGAGCAGATTTTGTGCGTACCGCCGCCTCGCCGAACAAGCTTCGTCTCAATTAGTCCGCCTTTCTCCAGCTTCTTCGCATGCATCGTTAAGATTGCACTGCTTAAGCCGAGCGCAGCTGCAAGCTCCTTAATATTCATAGGCTGCACCGCAAGAAGCTCAAGGATGCGCAGCCGCACATCACTGGCAAGTGCTTCGTAGAGAGGGAGCCATCTGCGGTCCAGGTTTGCTTTTATCATCAGGCACGATTCCTTCCGTCTCGCTTAGTTAACAGATATATTAATTCAATTTCTGCAAAAAGAAAAGCTTGCACGCTCAGCCCGAATTGCGGTTTAATTAGCAGTATATAGATCTGAATTATATTAATCAATTAATTATATTATTAATCCAAAGAAGAAGAGGTGCTTCCCCGCATGTCATTGAAAGCGAAGATGATTGTCGAGAAGGATTTTACGATTGGCGAGGTTGATAAGCGGATTTATGGTTCTTTTATCGAGCATCTGGGGCGCGCGGTATATGGGGGAATATATGAGCCCGGCCATTCGACTGCGGATGAGCAAGGCTTTCGCGGCGATGTGCTGGAGTTGGTCAAAGGGATAGACGTGCCGATCGTCCGTTATCCGGGCGGCAACTTCGTTTCCGGCTATAACTGGGAGGACGGCGTCGGTCCGGTGGAGCTTCGCCCGAAACGGCTGGAGCTGGCTTGGCGGACGATTGAACCGAATTTGTTCGGCCTGAATGAATTCGTCGATTGGTGCCGCAAGGCGAACACAGCGCCTATGATGGCCATCAATCTCGGTACGCGCGGGCCGAATGAAGCCCGTCAACTGGTCGAGTACGCCAACCATCCGTCCGGCACACAATTAAGCGATCTTCGTATTTCGCATGGCTACAAACAGCCGCACCAAATCAAGACCTGGTGCCTGGGCAACGAAATGGACGGACCGTGGCAGATCGGCGCGAAGACCGCGACTGAATACGGCCGAATCGCAGCCGAGAGCGCGAAGGTAATGAAGTGGGTCGATCCTTCGATCGAGCTGGTTGCCTGCGGCAGCTCGAATCTCACGATGGCGACGTTCCCGGAGTGGGAGCGCACCGTTCTCGACCTTTGCTATAACGAGGTCGACTATATTTCCTTGCACCAATACTACGGCAACCGGGACAAGGATACTTCCAACTTCCTGGCGCAATCGATGGGCATGGACTCTTTTATCAACACGGTTATCTCCACCTGCGACTATGTCCAAGCGACGAAACGCAGCAAGAAGCGGATGAACCTCTCCTTTGATGAGTGGAACGTATGGTACCATTCCAATGAGGCCGATTCCCGGATCGAGCCATGGTCCGTCGCGCCGCCTCAGCTGGAGGACGTCTATAATCACGAGGACGCCTTGCTGGTCGGCAGCATGCTGATCAGTATGCTGAAGCGAGCCGACCGGGTCAAAATGGCCTGCCTCGCACAGCTCGTCAACGTCATCGCCCCGATCATGACAGCAAGCGGCGGCGGCGCTTGGAAGCAAACGATTTACTATCCTTACATGCACGCAAGCATATTCGGACGCGGCACGGTGCTCGTTCCGCTGATCCAATCGCCGAAGTACGACGCTAAAGATTACACCGACGTTCCGTACCTTGACGCCGTAGCTGTACACAATGCCGAAGACGGCGAAGTTACGGTATTCGCGGTGAACCGCCACTTAAGCGATGCGCTGCCGCTCGAAATCGATCTGCGCAGCTTCGGCACCTTCCGCATCCAGGAACATATCGTCATGGAGTGCGATGACTTGAAGGCAGCCAACACACTGGATGCGCCGAACCGCGTGACACCTCATTCGCAAGGCAGCGCCATTGTCGAAGGCAGCACGGTCCAAGCCGCGCTTGATAAAGCTTCTTGGAATGTAATCCGGATTAAGCTGTAGGCTATATCGATAAAAGACCCGTAAGAGCACTGCGCACACCGTGCGCAGCCGTCTCCTACGGGTCTTTTCGCGTTACAAACGCCCCTCTGCAAAAGCAAGCACATATGTCCAATCTACTTCGTTCAAATCATGCCGTCCTGCCCGGATATGGTACCCGCAGCGCTCGGCATGAAGCGGCGAATCCAGCGCCGGAAACGGCGCAGATGCCAAGCCGCCCAAGCCATGCAGCCGGTAAGCGGGCTCAGCCAGTTGAAGGGACAAATACTCCGAAGCCGGATCAGCCCACTCATCCTCCGCGGCGCTTGATACATACAACAGCCGCGGTGCAATCATAGCGAGCAGCATGTGCTGGTCAACCGGAAGCTCTTCTTCACGCTCGTTATAGCGCTTGTAATTATCCGCGAACCAGTGCGGGAACGAGGCATTGATCTGATGAACCCGCTCCCCGACCTTCCCTCTCGAAATAGCCGCGCCGGTACAGCCCGACTCATTGCTGACGACCATGGCGAAGCGCTCGTCGAGCGCGCCGGCCCAGAGCGCGGTTTTGCCCCCGCGGGAATGGCCGATGACGGCAACCCGGGCCGAATCGACGTCCGGATCTGTTTCCAAATAGTCCATCGCGCGGCTAAGCCCCCACGCCCATGCGGAGATCGTGCCCCATGCATCCCCGGCGCGAAGCCGATCCTTCGGATCAAACAACCCGTGCACCCCGTTGCGGAAACCGTCATGCTCGTCGGGATCGATGTCCTCGGCGGCAATCATCACTGTGCCATACCCGCTGTCGATAATTTGCTCCACCGGCCAGAAAGGCGTGGAAGGCGATTCCCCTTCCCCCACCGCTGACAGCCTGCCGTGATCGAGTAGCAGAAACACGGGCCACCTCTTCTTATCAGCCCCACCAGTATGGGCAGGAACATACAAGGTTAAGCGAATGCGACCTTGGCCGCCGCTTTCTCCTTCGCCATCTCCTATAAAATGAATATCGACGTTCTTTCGGACGGCCTTGCCATCTAAGCACGGCTCTTGCGAAGCAATGGCGAAGATCATCCATTGCGGCCGACTCAGCGGCTGCCTGCCGTAGACATGCTCAGCGAATAGCTCAAGCAGCTCGGGCCTGCGCCGCTCCCTCCATTCCCCTGCCGAATCGATTTCATTGCCATCAAGACTGACCAGAAGCTGCGGTATCGAACGTTCCACGGATTGTCCCTCCTTTGATAGCTGCATATGCCGTAATACATTCGACCCGGTGCATATTTTTCCTCTGCTTGTAAAAAAATACTTCGAGAGGTGTAGCAATGGAAGCCTATTTCGAAACGCTGCAAAAGCAAACAAAAACCCAGCATGACTTAAAAATCGATCAGCTCCGAGTGGGATCGATCTCACTGTGGATGGCCGGCTACGAATCCCTTGTGAACTGGGAGGAAACCATTGCGTTTATCTCGAACTGCGGCATCGGCGCCGAGTCCGGCTTCGAGGAAATCTGCGCCCGCTTATTAGGGCAAGCTTGGACACCGGCCGTTATGGATCTTTTGCTGCAGGGGAAGGTCGTCTTGATCGACGCGACGGCAAATCGGGCATTCAGTTTTCAAGGCAAGCTCAAGCAGCTCGACCGTGCCATTGATAAAGCGGAAAACGAGTTCCTCCCCTTCGCATCAGCGATCGCCTTCATGGAGCCCTTAACCACCAACATGGGCATTCTGCGCAAAACGATCGATTCAACTGAACTCCAGATCGAGATTCTTCACTTCCAAGGTGTGGCTCAGAAGCAAGCCGCCTTGGTGTATCTATCGGAGGACGTGGATCGGGATTTGCTCGAAACCGTCAAGAACGCCTTGAAGAAGGCTTCGAAGCAAGACGTCCGGAACGGACAGGACCTCATCCGCATCTTCGGCCAAAGTCGCTATCATTTGTTATCTCCTTATCATAAAACGGAGCTGCCCGGACAAGCCGTCGCGTCCATGATGCAGGGCAGAGTCCTGCTGCTGATCGACGGCGAGCCGACCGCGTACGTGCTTCCCTTGATATTCAGTGATTTCATTGCCTTGGAATGGGACAGACAATTCCCTATTCCCGTCATGCTGCTCCTGCGTGGCTTGCGCTTGCTCAGCATTCTGATCGCACTGCTGCTACCAGGGCTGTATGTGGCTCTTGTATCCGTTAATCCCGAGACGCTGCGGATCGAGCTCGCCCTTTCCATCGCCGAGAGCCGGATCGGCATCCCGTTGCCGACGTTTCTCGAGATGCTGCTGCTTCTAATAATCAGCGAAATCATCATCGAAGCGACGCAGCGTCTGCCCAAAACCATCGCATCGACGAACTGTTTGATCGGCGGCATTATCCTCGGCCAGGCCATCGTTGACGCCAAGCTCGTCAGCAACCTCGTCATCATCGTGCTTGCAGCCTCGGTGACGGCTCATTTTGCTTTTCCAAATTACTTGAATACGTTAATCGTGCGGATGCTGCGGTCAGGCGTTGTCATCCTTTCGGGCGTATTCGGGATCTTCGGCTTATTCGTCGGCTTTATCGCCATCTGCTACTACGTTTGCAGCCTGCAGCGGTTCGGCGTTCCGTTCATGGATTTTCTCTCCGCGAAAGAAGCGAGAACAATGACTCTAAGAAAGAAGTGTCGCAATTGATGCATCGATGGGTCGCTACTATGACTGCTCCTATATTCTTTATAGCCGCCCACTGCAGTATCCTGTTCGCCGCCTTTACGCGTTCGATGCTGGAAACGACTGAATACGGCCATTGGGAGCCCGTATGCTTGAGCATGGGGATCGAACTGTTTCTGCTTCTGCTGCTTCTGCTGGGGCTCCGCAAAGCCGGGAACAAAGATTACGCCGACCTGTTTCTGCCCCTTGGCAAATGGATTAGCGCCGTATTGATCGTGCCGTTGGCCGGGTTCATCTTGCTTATTCCGATTTTGGCGCTGCGTTATTTTGCCGAACTGATGATTATCGTTTTTATCGCGCGCTCGCCGCTTCACATCATCTTGGCTGTGCTCTGCCTGCTTATGTTCTTCGGGGCATCCATCGGACCGCAGGGCATTATGAGAGCCAGCACCCTGCTCACGTTAATCAACTTTCCTGTGCTGTTATTCGCCGTATTCGCATGCTTTCAGAATGCCAAATTCGTGCGCGTTTACCCGCTTATCAATCCAAGTATGGACTTTTTGGCCAACAGCACCTTTTTAATAACGCTGTTCTCGATCTGTCCGTTCCTGCTTCTAGGCATGCTGCCTCCCGTATGCAAGGTGAAGATAAGGCCGATCTTAATCAGCTTTGTCTTAATTTCGTTGCTGCACGTTGTCGTCCTGTATATTCCGATCGTCATATATGGCCTCAATGCGGCGAAGATTATGAATTTCCCGCTCATGACCAGCTTCGACTCCGTTAATATTACATGGACGGTGTTCAACCGGATTTCGCTGTTTTACGCCGTTGCGTTGCTTGCATTCGTCATGACGCTCAGCTCGTTCTCTCTGTGGTCTTCGGCGCTCCTGATTCGCAAGATTATTCCGGCTTGGCGCGAGACCTACATCCGGATTTCTCTTAGCCTCATTGTCTTCTTGATCAGCTTCATCATTCCAAGCTGGAACGATTACATCCGGGTCTTTGCCGCGGATACGTGGTTCCGCCTGTTGATTTACGCGGTCATTCCGACCGCCGTCTTCTTACGGGGAAGATATATTGCCGCTCAGAAGGGAAAGCGGGTTTTGACTGAATGATGCGCCGGGCACGTACAGCTGTTTTGTTGCTCCTTTGCATGCTCTCCTTAACCGCCTGCTGGGACATCAAGGATGTAAACCATCGCATGCTTCCTATCGTTATGGGCATCTCTTACGGGGAGGCAAAGAAATATCGGGTGTTTATTCAAGTTCCGCTACCGTATGGCCGAAAGCTCATATCCAAGGTGCATTACGAAGAGGCCGACACAATCAGCAAAGCGCTGACCCAAATCGATACTAACATCGAAGCCGGCATCGACTTCATGCATCTGCAGCTGGTTTTGTTCGACCGCAAAGTCGCCATAGACGGCATCCGGGACGAAATGGCTTATATGATACGAAGCCAGCATATGCCGACGAAAGCGCTTGTGGCCATCACCTCGCAAAATATAGAGCAATTTCTCAATCATACCGGCAATTCCATCCAGACTGACGGAAGCGCTTTAATGAATTTTTTCAATAAGAACGCCGGCTGGAGCCCCGAAATCAATCTTGCCTATCTCTGGCAAACCTTCGGCGCCATCCACTCGGATACGCAGGATGTCACGATTCCGATTCTGCAGTCGGGCAAATCGACCATGATGGAATTCGTTGGTTCGGCCATCATGTCGAAGGAAAAAATGGTGGGCGAAATTTCGCAGGAGCAATCGCTGCTGGTGAACTTATACGACGAGCTGTTCCAAGGCTCCGTAGTCGAAACCGCCCATCAAGCCAGCGTGTCCATCGTCAATTGCAATAACCGTATTCGCACGTCTTGGAGGGACGGGAAGCCCGTGCTGAACATGCGCTTGAAGCTGTCGCTGCATCTGCTTGAGAACAACGGCAACATGTCCGAGCCGCAAATCGAAAGCGCGTTATCGGAGGCAATGGAGATTCGGTACAAGCAATTATTCAAGAAGCTGCAATCCAGCAAAGCGGATTCGCTGGGGACGGGCGAATATTTCCGGAATAAGCTGGCCTTCTCCAAGCTCAAGCTATGGCGCGAAACGTATTACCCCCAGCTCATACCGGAAATCAATGTGATATGTATCATAACGAATACGGGCGACATCCAGGAAAATTAGCGCCTGACGATCACCACCAGAAATGAAATTCGGCCTGTGAGTCTGCAAGTTCCTATTGGAACTGCAGGTCACAGGCCGAATTATTTTCTTATTAAAGGGAAGCAGCCGAGCTGCAGCTCAGGCAAGCCTACAGCTGATAGCCGACGGCTTTCTTCCAGCCCCTGTATACTTCACCGCGCCACGCTTCATCAAGCTCCGGTTCGAAGGTGCGATCCAGCGCCCATAGTCCGCGCAGCTCATCCATGCCGCTCCAGAATCCAACACCGAGTCCGGCAAGATACGCGGCGCCAAGCGCAGTCGTTTCCAGCAGTACCGGCCTAATGACAGATACGCCGAGTAGATCGGCTTGGAACTGCATGAGCAAGCCGTTCGCGACCGCTCCGCCGTCGACCCGCAGCTCCTGCAGCGGCAGTCCGGATTCCTCGGTCATCGTGTTCAGCACATCCGCCGTCTGATACGCGATCGACTCGAGCGCCGCGCGCACCAGATGAGCCGAAGTCGCGCCGCGGGTAAGACCTGTGATCATACCGCGCGCATCCGCGTTCCAATACGGCGTGCCAAGTCCGGTAAACGCCGGCACGAAGTAGACGCCAAGCGTATCCGCTACCGACGCAGCCAGCGCCTCGCTGTCTGATGCATGCGCAATCAGACCAAGTCCGTCGCGCAGCCACTGCATGACGGAGCCCGCTGTGAACACACTGCCTTCAAGCGCGTACGTAGTCCGGCCGTCAATCTGCCACGCTATCGTCGTGAGCAATCCTTTAGCCGAAGCTACCGGTGCATCGCCTGTGTTCTTGAGCAGGAAGCAGCCCGTCCCGTACGTATTCTTCGCCATGCCGGTATCGAAGCAGCCCTGTCCGAACAGCGCCGCCTGCTGATCGCCCGCCACGCCGGCAATCGGAATCCCCGCCCCCGCCGCTTGCGAATCGGAAGCCCCTTCGGCTGCATCGCCAAGCAAATGCGTATACCCGAATATGCCGCTGGATGGCTTGACCTCTGGCAGCATGGCAGCGGGAATATCGAGCTTCGCCAAAATATCAGCATCCCATTCCAGCGTATGAATGTTATACAGCATCGTCCGCGACGCGTTGGAGACATCCGTTGCATGCACTGCACCTTCAGTCAGCTTCCAGATCAACCAGCTGTCTATCGTTCCGGCCAGGGCACGCCCCTGCTCCGCTTGCTCGCGAAGCCCAGGCACTGCATCCAGCAGCCACTTCAGCTTCGTTCCGGAGAAGTACGGATCGAGCAGCAAGCCGGTTCGCGCGCGCACCTCGTCCTCCCAGCCATCGGCTTTCAGCGCTTCGCATAGCGCGCTCGTCCGGCGGCACTGCCATACGATCGCGGGATGCAGCGGCTCACCGGTTTGCGCATCCCAGACCACCAGCGTTTCACGCTGGTTCGTAATCCCGATCGCGCGAATCCGCTCCGCGCCAACGCCAGCCGCCGCATCGCGCATCACTTGCAGCTGCTTCTGCCAAATCTCGTTCGCATCCTGCTCCACCCAACCAGCCTGCGGGAATACAGAGGCGAACTCCTGTTGCGCCGATCCGGCAGCAAGGCCTTGCTCGTCAAACAGGATCGCCCGGCAGGAGGTCGTTCCCTCGTCCAAAGCTAATATATAATGCTCCATTGTCTTCGCTCCCCGTTACAAGCCTTCACCTACAACCTATTCCTGCACCGATTCGGGAAATTCCGTCACAGCCTTAAGCTCCGCTTGCACGCGGGCCAATTCTGCCTTGCAATGCGCATCATTCCAGCCAAAGCGCTGCCCCATTAATCGTAGGACAGGCTGTACCAGTGTTTCTGCCTTTTTTCGGTCAAATAAAATCATACCCGTACGTCGCAGTAAGAAATCGACCGCGCTGCATGTCATCTCTTCCTCAATCGCGTAATCAAGTTCCGCTCGTAAGGTGCGATCCCCAACAGAAGCAGCAGAAGCCCCTCCGTGCGCGGAAGCAGCCTGGGCCGCAGCCGCAGCTACAGCCGAGGAGCCGACCGATACCGTAATGCGACCAGCCACCGCTTTGGCAGCCGGCCCTTTTGCAGAAGCACCCGCTCCTGCGCCAGCCGATCCAGATCCCGGCAGTCCTGCACTCACTGCCCCACCGGCACATCCCGCAGCAACGCTCGAGCCCCCGCTGTCCGCTTCCCTAAGCGCGGCATAACGCGCCAATAAATGCGCGGCATTGCTGCCATACCTCGCCATCCAGATCTTCAAATCCTCCTGCGGCACACCAAGTTTCAATCCTTGGTTAAGCAGTTCCCTCTGCAGCTCATCGAACGAATCATACTTACCTGAATCGCCGCCGGAGAGCATTTCGTCCCCGGTTGTGCAGCGGCCGAACTTACGACCGGTACCGCGCCTGATCTCGCCCGCGACGAGATCCACGACCTTCTCCGCCATTTTGCGGAAGCCTGTCAGTTTGCCGCCTGCGATCGTAATGAGCCCTTTCTCCGAAATGAACATTTCATCCTTCCGGGAAATTTCCGAGGGGCTCTTTCCATCTTCGTGAATGAGCGGCCGAACTCCTGCCCAGCATGACTCCACATCCGACGCCTTCAGTTTCGCCTCTGGAAAAGCGGAATTCGCCGCATGCAGCAAATAATCGCGGTCCCCGCGCGTGGTGACAACGGAACCGGGATCGCCGTGATAGAACGTATCCGTCGTCCCGATATACGTTTTGCCATCTCGCGGAATGATGAAGATCATCCGACCATCCGGCACATCGATATAAACCGCCTGCTGGACCGGCAGTCGCTCACCATCCACAACCAAATGAACACCTTTTGTGAGAAGCAGCCTTTTGCCCGTCACTTCGCCGTCCAGCTTGCGTACATGGTCAACCCAAGGCCCTGCCGCATTAACGATCTTCCGCGCATAGACATCATAACGCTTGCCGCTGCGTACATCCGCAATTCGAGCGCCGCACACAACGCCGTCCCGATACAGCATCTCTTCCACTTTGGCGTAATTCACAATCTCGGCTCCATGCCGATGTGCCGTCTTCATCACCTCAAGCGTCAGCCGCGCATCGTCGGTCCGGTACTCATAATAGTAGCCCGAACCGCGCAATCCCTCACGCTTCAGCAGTGGCTCCAGCGCTTCCGTCTGCTCACGCCGATACATTTTCCGCCGCTCCGCACGTTTGACGCCTGCAAGTCTGTCATAGATATACAATCCAATGGCAGATGCCAAATATCCGTAGGTGCCGCCTTTATAGACCGGCATCAGCATCGGCGTCGGTGTCACGACATGAGGCGCATGCTTATGCAGCAGCGCCCGTTCACGTCCGACCTCGGCAACCAACTTGACCTCACCTTGCTTCAAATAGCGAAGCCCGCCATGCACCAGCTTGGTAGAGCGGCTGCTCGTACCTTGCGCAAAATCGCCCATTTCCACAAGACCTGTCCGAAGACCGCGCCGCGACGCATCCCACGCAATGCCGGCCCCCGTAATGCCGCCCCCAATGATAAGCACATCGAGCAGCTCTGATGACATTCGCTCTAGACGCGCAGCCCGGTGCTCCACCGAGAAAGACTCGCTCATGCCGTTCATTCCTCCTTTAACACAAGAAGCTTTTCCCCAAACTACTATCCTTTAATTTACAGTATATGCTTAGTCGGAATTTCATTCCAATTGCCCTGTTCAAAGTCGCCTCCTCATGCTACACTCTTAGCAAATAAACGCTGCATGCAACTGGCGAAATCAGTGGAATGAACCACGAGGGAGCATGCAGATCGAAGCACACCGTTCGCCTGGGGAGAAGTATTCGCGCGGCTGGCTATGTCTGAGGACGAGCCTGCCTGCGAATGCTTTTTTTTCATTCCACAGTGAAGGAGAGAATCTCTATGGCCATTGTCCTAAAAGCGAAAGAAGCGGCAGAGCACGTGTATTCGGACATATCGTCCCGCGTAGAGGAATGGAAGAAGCATGGAAAGCAGCCGTCTCTGGCGACACTATTAGTCGAAGGTGATCCTGCCTCAGCCTACTACGCTCGCTCCAAGCAGAAGATTGCTGAGAAGCTAGGTATCTCGTTTCATCTTCATCCTTTCGCAAACGATGTCTCGGAAGAAGAATTACAGCGCGTCATCGCAGCGCTTAATGCAGATGAGGACATTCACGGCATCATGCTCGAACTTCCTCTGCCTGCTCATGTATCGGCATCCGCAATTGAGGCTTGCATCGCGCCTGCCAAAGATATCGACGGTGTCACTCCGGCGAATAAACTTGCCGTTTACACCGGCAGTGATAGCGGGCTTCATCCCGCAACACCGCAAGCCTGTATCGGGTTACTCAAGCATTACGGGTACAAACTAAAAGGACGTAACGTGGTTTTAGTAGGCAGAGGCCAGACGGTTGGACTACCACTGTTTCATCTCCTTCAACGAGAGAATGCTACCGTGACGGTTTGCCATTCCAGGACGCCTGATCTCGCGTCACAGCTGAAGCATGCGGAAATCGCCATCGTTGCGGTTGGCAAGCCGAATGTGATCACGAAAGATATGGTGCATCCGGACTTAACGATCATCGACGCGGGCATAAACGAGCTTGCCGATGGTACGATCACCGGCGATGGCGCTTCGGATTTGGTCGATGCGGCAGCGGCTGTCTCGCCGGTCCCCGGTGGGGTCGGCACCTTAACGACCGCGATCCTGTTCCGCAATCTGATGAAAGCTATCGATATCCAAATGTCGCTGAAAGGAGATGCGTGAAGATGACTACTGTATCGTGGGATGATTCCATTCGCCGTTTCTTAGAGAAGGCAGCCAGTTCCGACCCGACACCGGGTGGCGGAAGCGCCGCCGCGCTTGCCGCAGCGCTCGGCACAGCCATGACGGCAATGGCGGCCCATCTCTCGCAAGGGGAGAAGTACGCCGATGTTCAGCTTCAAGTCCATGCAACTCTGAATGAGATGAGCCGACTATCCGCCGCGTGTGAAGCCTTGCTCGCCTCAGACATTTCAGCCTTTGACGGTTATATGCGTGCACTAAAGCTGCCCAAGCAGAGCGAGCCTGAGAAATCGCATCGACAAGAAGCCATTCATAACGCAATCATCGCCGCCATTGAAGTCCCGCTCCGTCTGATGGAGGTTTGCAGAGCAGCGCTGCAGTCTACGCTAAGCATCGCTGCCTGCACGAATGCGCATGTTATCTCTGATCTTGGTATCGGCGCTTTGCTACTTGAAGCTGCTGCGCAATCTGCACGCTTAACGGTAGAGATCAATGTAGCCGCTCTGAAGGATGAAGGGATGAAAGCTCATTATTCAGCGAAACGAACCGCCCTTATCGCTGAAATCGAACAACTCAAAAACCGGACATTAGCTGTCGTTCGCGACAGAATCTAATGTCCGGTTCCCTCTTCCCTTTAAAGCCTCAAGCTGCTCCCTGCATCCTTACGCTGAAGCGTACACCTTCAGCCGTGTTGACGATGCTATATTCAGCACCATGAGCATCGAGTACTTTACTAACAATATAGAGACCAAGTCCGCTGCCGCCGGTTGAGCGGCTGCGTGACTGCTCCGCCCGGTAGAACGGCTCGAACAAACGAGGTAGCTTCGATTCTTCCACCTGTACGCCGGTGTTCAATACCTCCAGCCTATACCACGAACACGAACGAAGCGATTGATCCTGCTGCTCGCTCCCCTCATCGGCAGAATACTCCTCGGATAATCGAACAACGACCCGCTCGGCTTCCCCTGAATATTGAACGGCATTGGTGATGATATTCGCTACAGCCTTCGACATGAGCCGCTCATCGGCCGTAATCATCGCTTCCTCCGGCAGCTCGACCTCCAGCTTCATCTGTTTGACGTCTGCCAAGTAGCTCATATTGTTCATTGATTCCCGTACCAGTTCAGTCAAATCCACCTTGCGCATGAGCGGGCGAAAATCCCGGCTTTCCAGCTTCGACAGCTCCAAGATCTCATGCACCAGCTTATCCATATCCTGCATGATCGTATAGGATTGGCGCAAATATCTGTCCCGATCGCGGTAGGAGCCTACGTTGGCAATCATCGCTTCCAATTGACCGCTGACCGCCGTAATCGGCGTCTTGAGCTCATGGGAAATCGTCGCCACAAATTCCCGCCGCTTCGCTTCCTGCTCGCGCTCCTGTTCGATATCGCTCTTGAGCTGTGCGTTCGCATCCTGCAGTTCACCCATCGTCAACTGCAAATTAACCGCCAATTTGCTGAGACTAAACGACAGCTCACCAAGCTCGTCCTTCGTGTTCAGCGCTGGCTTTGTTACGGAGAAATCCAATTTAGCAAGCCGCCTTGCCACTTGATTAAGCGATAGAAGCGGGCGCGCGATTAAACGCGAATAAATGAGTGCACCACCGACTGCTATCAATAGAATCGGGATCAGCATATACGGCAGAAACAGCAAGATGACATCTGTCGCTTCCCCGATCGGCTGCAGCGGGGCATCCACGGACAGCGTGTAAGGATCGTTGCTTTCTGCGAATTTAATCGTCTTATCGACGCTTATCATCTGCATAGGGCCGCTGCCATTACCGTCTCCCGGCCCTTTCGTAACTTCACGGCCATCGATTGCCCGCCCTGCTTCAAGCTGCTTACGCATGCCTAGGTAGCTCGCATTCCGGGACAGCCAGCCGTTCATTCCCCGATAGCTCGGCGGAATATAATACCCCTGCCCGTCTTTATCTCGGATCATGAGCGCTGCATTATGCTCTTGACCAAACTTCGCCATCAGCGGAATGGCATCAGCCGCACTCACGCCGTCGATCTCTTTCACCAGTTCGCTGAAGCTGCTCTCCAGACGGGATTGCTTAATAGTCTTGTAATAACCCGGCAGCATGAAATATAGCGTCAAATAGATGAGCAGGGCAGATACGACAAGCAGCGCCGCCGTTACCATGAAGATCTTAAACCTTATCCCCTTGCGCCGGATCATCCTTCCACCATCGCCAGCTCCGACTCCAGCGAGTAGCCGACTCCTTTTACCGTACGAATGACGGAAATGCCGAGCTTCTTGCGGATGTTCTTAATATGGGCATCGACGATACGGGAATCGCCGTAATAATCATAGCCCCACACTTTGTCCAGCAGCATGTCACGTGTCATAATCCGTCCTGCATTATGTACGAGCGTATGCAAAATATCAAATTCCTTTGTCGTCGTATCAATAAGCTTGCCATCGACGTAAATTTTGTACGCATCGGCATCTAACCGCAGTCTGCCGTCGAACAGCTGCTCTCCGGACTGCCCGCTGCGCGTGCGCCGAAGGACCGCCTCCACTCGCTTCATCAGCACGTGGAAAGAGAACGGCTTCGTCACGTAATCATCCGCTTCCTCTTCGAATGCGCGCAGTTGATCCTTCTCCTCGCTTAGTGCTGTCAGTACAATGACCGGCGTATCGGAACGCTCGCGAATGCTGCGGCAAATCTCGTAACCGTGCATGGAGGGCAGCATTAAATCCAAAATAACAAGGTCATACGAGGATTGCTGAAACTTCTCCCAGCCTTCCAAACCGTCCCCAGCCACATCCACCTCATATTGCTGCGCCCTTAGAAACTCGGCAATAAGCTCTTGTATATAATAATCGTCTTCGATAACCAATATTGCGGCAGGCATCGTCCAATCCCCCATCCTACTCAGCATGTTATCTCCAGCATAACCGACGAAGATGAAAACAGTATGAATCGTTTCTGAAAAAATACTGAAAACGGTCTTCTCGTTGGCAGCTTCGCTTCAGTTCCGTCAATTTCGGTGATCACTCCCGTTGTACTGCGTACAAAAGTCGTTCTCATCCGAAATTGCCGTCGTTTCCGCTTCGGGCAACGGGCAAACAAAAAAAACCACCAGCTAACAAGCTGATGGTTCTTTCAATCGCATCGTGATGGGTGATGTCTCATTAATGCTCCGAGTGCTGGCGTGCCAGCTTCTCCTGCGCCATTCGCACGAGCTCTTTGACCATCGCTCCGCCGATTTGGCCGCCGATTTGCCCTGCTGACTCCGTCGACAGTTCGCCGTTGTAACCATGTTCCAGCGGAATGCCGAGCGACTTCGCCACTTCATATTTCACATCATCAGGGTTGCTCGGATTTACGACATAGCCCTCACGACGCATCACTTCCGCCTTAAATGCACTCATCTGAGCTTCCGCGCCTGGTACCAGATGTTTCCTCCGACTTCTTCTTGCCATTATTTCTGCCGCCTCCTTAAGGTGTGAGTCGTATACTTACCGTCCCCTAAGGATAGTTCAACTATTCAAACCAGCCCTTAAACTTGAACCAAGCAAACATGCCGAGGCCAAGCAGCACCATAAACGCGAGCACCATATAGTAGCCCGCATGCCATCCGAGCTCCGGCATATTGGAGAAATTCATCCCATAAATGCCGGCAATGAAAGTTAACGGCATGAAGATCACTGTAATGACCGTCAATGTTTTCATAATGGCATTCATGCGATTCGAGTTGAGTGACATATAGTGATCGCGTAGATCTGACGTCATATCGCGATTCGAATCGACCATCTCCGCAAGTTTCAGCAGATGATCGTAGATATCGGTGAAGAACACATGGTAATGCTTCAGCGCTTCGATCCTCTGCGTATTGAGGATACGATATAGCAAATCACGCATAGGGACGATCGTTTTGCGAAGTCGGAGCAGTTTGTTTCGAATTTCAAACACATGGCTCAGATCCGTACGGAATCCCTGATCGGAGCCGCCTGTTTCAAACTCAAGTAGCTGATCCTCGATCGCCTGCAGTGCCGGAAAATATTGATCTACCAGCTCATCCATCACCGAATACGCGGCATGCAGACTGCCATGCGCTTCCGTATGCGGTTTGCGGATAATTTTCTCCCAAGCGCGGTCGACCTCGTGGAGCGGCAGCTGATGGTAGGTCACCAAGAAATTCGGACCAACAAACAGATCCACTTCTGACGCCTCAAGTGTCTGCTCATGAATCGCGTGAAGCACGAAGAAATGCACATCGTCGTAATGGTCCATTTTGGGACGCTGCAAGTAAAGCAGACAATCTTCAATGGCGAGCGGGTGGAAATGAAAATAATCATCCAGCAGCTTCGCTTCTTCTCCGGTCGGCTCACAGAAATCTACCCAGTACCACTTCATATGAGTAATGCTGCTTAAGTCTTCCAGCTTGTTCAGCTGCTTAATGTGATGATCGTTCGTAACGACAAGAATTCGAATCATGGATCAAGAAGCTCCGTCCCTATTTTTTTTCTAATTGTAGCATTAACGGTACCTAAACTTGAAGCTCACAACGCCGCTGTTATCCATCGTGTAAGAATAAGACGCGAGAAATTCGCCATAACTCTTCAGCAGAGCTTCCCAGCCGCTCGGCCCTTGTTCATCCTTATAGGTGCGTTTAATGGTTATGGACGTCAAACGCGCCTCGACAGCGCTGCTAACTCTCGCTTCGAACTCCGCTGGATTGTTCACGGTGAGGCCATTTATCACATAATAGTTGAACGTATTCGCCGCTGCTTCCGGAAGCGTGTCCTTCCAATCGTGATCTTCGCGAAGCTCTTTATCTGTCACATTGAAGTAGCCGTAGTTCAATCTCCCTGCCACATCCGGAACAGGATCATCCCATGTTACGTCGAGATTGTAATACGCCCCGTCAATTTTCACTTTGTTCCACGCATGGCTGCCACCGTCTGCCGTGCCGATCACGATATGAGATTCGACGCCTGCCATATTAAGCAGCAGATCAGCGGTACCGGCGTACCCCTGACATACGGCGACGCCATTCATTAGTACCCCATACACAGAGTAAGATTCCGCTGGAACAGTGTTATTCTTGTAGTTCTCATAATCATAAGCGGTATGCTGCAAAATATAGTCATGAATAGCCAGCTCGCGTTCATACTCGGTCATATCCGGTCGGATGATCTCGGCGAGCACTTCTCTCGCACGGGCATCGATTTCCATCATCTGTTCGTTCTTAATAACTACGGGAAGCGATTGTTTGGCCGCCCCCAGCAAATCTTCCTCGTCATGAACGAAATAGGTCCCGAACCGATCGAAAATCCGGTATACCAGCACAATCGCCTGCTCCCGGGTCGTCGTCACACGCGGCTGAAAACGCAGCTGATTGCCGCTCACATTGCCTTTCATGATGCCGTTACCGGCCAGCATGCTAATCGCATCGCGCGACCACTGGGCGAGCTGCTTGTCGTCCGCGAATTTTGGCTGTCGTGTCCCTTTTCCCTCCAGCAGTTTCTTTTGGAAGCCGGCTTTGGCCAGCGTGTTATAGAGCATAAGCGCGAGCTGCTCGCGCGTCACATTCGCCTTAGGTGAGAAGGTGTTCGGGCTTGTCCCTTTAATAATGCCCAGCTCGTAGGCTTGGCCGATTCGGAAATTAGTCGTGTCCCGAAACGGATTCTGCTTCGGATCAGCTGGTTTCGTACCGGTCAACACTTCATAGAGCTGAACGGCCATCTCGCAAAACTCCTGCCGCGTCAATGCCAGTCGATAACTATTCGTCAGCCCATAGGGGATGAGTCCGCTCGAGATCGCTTCTCCAATCTCTTGCTTGGCCCACTCGCTTGGTGATCCGGTTACTGCTGCTGCATTCGCCCGTTTCGGCGCCGTTCCCAGCTGACTCGCTGTTAGGCCGACGGCGACGATGAGTGCGATTTTGATCCACTGCGTTCTCATGCTTCTCGTGATCCCCCTGCTACTCGCAAATCTATCATTCTCGTTATTGCTAGCTTAGCACAAAATATGTCTATCATTTACAGTTATTTGAATTATGGACGGTTTTACTATATTCATAACCTTCGAAGGCGTGTTGCGAAACTTGAGGGTATGGATGGAGGGAAAAGTGGCGGACATCGGGGCTTACTGAGATAGCCTGCGGAGGCGGAGGATGAGTCGAGGCCGGGTGCGCTTTGGTTCGAGGTGCGACTTCGATGCGCTATGGTTCGAGGTGCGACTTCGGTGCGTTTAGGTTCGAGGTGCGACTTCGAATCGCTGAGAGTCGGTTGTATAGACAGAGTTACGAAATGCTGCACATTGTGCAGCATTTCGCCCTGTCCCATGGACGAAACTCCATATATGTTGCGGGAAATGCAACAATTCACTGAATATGAGCACCTTTGGGGGGGCGGACTGGAGGAAATCTTGAACATTGAGCAACATTTCGCCTCCACACAGGGCAACACTCCATTAATGTTGCAAGAACTGCAACACTATAATGAAGTTGAACGCTCCAGTGACCTGTTTGAGGCCGCTGAGAGTCGGATTTCACGACTCTCAGGCTCTCGCGCAGCCAATTCCCCGTCAGGTGGGATGCTGAGAGTCGGGTTTTCCTACTCTCAGCTGCTTTTTCGCGCGGTTTTGCCGCTGAGAGTCGGATTTCCCGACTCTCAGGCTCGCGCGCAGCCAATTCCCCGTCAG
>NZ_JBXENT010000008.1:0-234939 GCF_059383735.1 Paenibacillus sp. N22P23 | reverse complement strand
TAGGTTCGAGGTGGAAGTGCAGCAATGCATGCAGCTGACGAATACTAATCGGTCGAGGGCTTATCCTACGAACATTCGCTCGGATGTTCAACTTCGGACAAGATCAGCTAATCAAGACCTTCGCAAAGGTTCGTATCCAGTTTTCAAGGCGCAAGCCTTGCAAGTAGAGTTCGTTAACACGACTCACGTTTGGTAATGATGGCGAAGGGGAACCACGCGTACCCATCCCGAACACGACCGTTAAGCCCTTCAGCGCCGATGGTACTTGGACCGCAGGGTCCTGGGAGAGTAGGACGTTGCCAAGCACGATTAACCGACCATGCATATGGTCGGTTTTTTGTTGTGTTTTTTACCAATCCTGGTTACATCTCCTACACAATTGTAAGGATTGGCGGGCACATACTACTGGTAACGTAGTCATTCAACGTACTGGAGGTGCTAGCTGATGATGGTGATGGACGGCGTGAAGAAGATGAGCATCACGATGATTTTGTCGGGGATGGTCTTCTGTACAGGGTGTAATTCGGCTGATCGGCAAGATCAAATCAGTCTTCCTCCATTAAAGCAACAAAGTCAAGTCAACACGGATTTACAACGACTAACTGTAAAACATGAAAGCAGATTAGCCCCTAGAATGAAAACAATAACAGAGAACCTAACAAGTGCAGCAACTTCAACTAATAATAAGCATTCGATTGTCGCAACATCTCGTAAAATGCACAAGCCAGAACAGCCGGTTCGAGGTATTTATGTTTCCGGCTGGGTCGCCGGCAGCAAGAAGCGGATGAATGCTCTTATTGATCTGTTAGATAAGACCGATCTAAATGCCATGGTCATTGATGTGAAGAACGATTACGGTCAATTAACGTATGACTCCGCGCTGCCGGCTGTTCATGCGATTAGGGCTGACCGTCATGTGGCGATTTCGGATATCGAAGGATTGATAGCAAAGCTCAAAGCCAAGCACATCTATGTCATCGGAAGAGTGGTGGCCTTCAAGGATCCGCTCTACGCCAAGATGTATCCGAGTATGGCACTGCAGAAGCAAGGTGGCGGCGTGTGGGCTGACGCGCAGGGGAAAGCGTGGCTTAACCCTTTTCAGAAACAAGTACGTCAATATAACGCTGCGATTGCAGGAGAAGCAGCTGCTAAAGGTTTTGATGAGATTCAATTCGATTATGTGCGTTTTCCCGATAATGGGGCAAAGGTAGATCGCGAAGTGCGGTATGGAGATCGTGGAGGCAGAACGAAGTCGGATGTAATCGCCTATTTTCTTCGGCAGGCAAGAACGAGCGTGCATAAATCCGGTGCCCGAGTTTCAGCAGATGTATTCGGATTAGTCACCTCTTCTACGAATGATATGGGGATTGGCCAATCGTGGCGGGCAGTATCGGGTGCAGTAGACGTGATTTCACCAATGACCTACCCCTCTCACTATTCGACAGGCATGTACGGAGTAAAACAACCTGATCTCAATCCTTACCCGATTATCAGGCAGGCGATGATGGATGCGAAGCGGCGAAATGCGATTATTCAAAGCAGCGGCAGCCAGTCGACTGCCACGATTCGACCATGGCTGCAAAGTTTTACCGCGAGGTGGGTTCATCCTCATCAGCAATACGGTGCCGCACAAGTGAATAAGCAAATCCAAGCCGCGCGCGAGCAAGGTATCCATGAATTTCTGTTGTGGAGCTCGAATTGCAAGTATGATTATCGTTCGTAATATGGACAAATTCCCCCTGCTGCCTTTGCCTTGACAGCCCCCTACCCCTCTGCTAATATTGCAATAATATACGCGAGCCTATTCGAAAACTGTGGTTTTTGGAGGCTCGTTTTGGGAACGTAAATTGCAAGAGGAGGAACAAGTCTGTGTGGGAAAATAAATTCGCCAAAGAAGGATTGACCTTCGATGACGTACTGCTAGTGCCGCGTAAGTCGGAAGTATTGCCGAGGGAAGTAGATGTATCTGTAACACTTGGCCCGAATGTGAAGCTGAACATTCCGCTAATGAGTGCGGGAATGGACACAGTAACAGAAGCAAAGCTTGCGATTGCTATGGCGCGTGAAGGCGGCATCGGAATTATTCATAAAAACATGTCTATTGCACAACAAGCGGAAGAAGTAGATCGTGTAAAACGTTCGGAGAGCGGCGTTATTACGAATCCTTTCTCACTGACAGCTGATCACCATGTGTACGATGCAGAGGAATTGATGGGCAAATACCGGATCTCCGGTGTACCTGTCGTGGATCAGAATAAGAAACTGGTCGGGATCATTACGAACCGCGACCTTCGTTTCATTCATGATTACTCCATCAAAATCAGCGAAGTCATGACAAAAGAAAATCTAGTTACGGCTCCTGTCGGTACAACACTTCAACAAGCAGAAATCCTGCTCCAGAAACATAAAATCGAGAAGCTTCCTTTGGTGGATGATACAAACACACTTAAAGGGCTTATCACGATTAAAGATATCGAGAAAGCCATTCAATTCCCGCATTCAGCTAAAGACCGTCAAGGACGCTTGCTGTGCGGCGCCGCTGTTGGTATTGCTAAGGATACGCCGGAACGTGCAGAAGCGCTTGTTAACGCTGGTGTTGACGTGCTTGTCATTGATACGGCCCACGGTCACCAGAAGAACGTGATTGAAATGGTACGTTTGCTTCGCAGCAAGTATGAGGACCTCACTATTGTGGCCGGCAATGTGGCTACAGGCGAAGGTACACGTGAATTGATTCAAGCAGGAGCTTCCGTTATTAAAGTGGGTATGGGACCTGGTTCGATCTGTACAACTCGGATTATCGCAGGTATCGGTGTTCCGCAAATTACGGCCATCTACGATTGTGCATCGGTTGCACGCGAATATAATGTACCGATCATTGCAGACGGCGGCATCAAGTATTCCGGCGATGTAACCAAAGCGATCGCTTCTGGCGCAAGCGCGATTATGATCGGCAGCTTGTTTGCGGGTACGGAAGAAAGCCCGGGCGAGTCGGAAATCTACCAGGGTCGTCGTTTCAAGGTATACCGCGGTATGGGCTCGATCGGCGCTATGAAAGAAGGCAGCAAGGACCGTTACTTCCAAGAGAACGAGAACAAGCTTGTTCCGGAAGGCATTGAAGGCCGTGTTGCTTATAAAGGACCACTCGCAGATACGGTTCATCAGCTTATCGGCGGACTTCGTTCCGGCATGGGCTACTGCGGCGCTGCTAATATCGAAGCGCTGAAGAACGACACGCAATTTGTGCGGATTACGAACGCCGGCTTGCGTGAAAGCCATCCGCATGATGTTCAAATCACGAAAGAAGCACCTAACTACTCGTTGTAATCGTAGTTGCTGCAGCGCTTCTATTTACCTAGCATAATAAAGTAGAATTGCCCGGCAGGAAGATGGTGGGAATCACCGTTTTCCTGTCTTTCTTTTTTGGTAACAGCTCTCTTTGTGTTACAATACTAGAGAGAATGCATGATAGAAGAGGAGAGAAGACGTTGAAACCGAAAAAGGGCTGGGTACGCTTTGTACCGACCATTTGCGCGACTGTAATTGCCACGATGCTCACTGTTAATTTAGGTTCCCACACTACTTATGCCGCAGAAGTTACTCCGAATCCGCTTGGAATAGAAGTTCGTTCAGCTGTCCTCATAGATGCAGATACCGGACAAGTGCTGTATGCCGTAGATGCAGACACCGCTTATCCACCGGCAAGTATGACGAAGCTGATGACGGAGTATCTCGTGCTGGAAGAGATTACAGCAGGCCGCTTGAAGCTGACAGATATGGTAACGACTTCGAAAGAAGCTGCAGACATTCCTCCTGATGGTTCCGCAATCTACTTGGCTGAAGGGGATGTACATTCGGTCAAAGATTTATATATGGCGATGGCTGTTCAGTCCGCTAATGATGCTACAATTGCGCTTGCCGACCACATTGCGGGCACAGAGCAAGCTTTTGTTGTGAAAATGAACGAGACTGCGAAAGCGCTTGGGCTTAAAACGGCTAATTTTACGAGTGCGACAGGTCTTGCTGATACGACTGTTATTTCTGCAGGCGACTTGGCTAAATTCGCAAGCATTCTGGTAAAGAAGCACCCTGAATTTCTCGAGTTCTCGAGTACGCCAAGCTACAGATTCCGTGAGCGTGACAAGACGGACATGATTAACCTCAACTGGATGCTGGAATCGAACAAAAACGTGCAATCGTTTAAGCAATTTGCCTATCCAGGTGTGGACGGGATGAAAACCGGCTATATCGGTGCGGCAGGTTATTGCTTCACAGGAACGGCGAAACGAGGCGACTTGCGTTTGATTTCGGTTGTCATGGATGCGGCTTCTAAATCCGCGCGATTCGTCCAAACGGCGAAATTGTTCGACTACGGATTCAATAATTTTGAGAAAAAGACGATTGTTGCGCCGAAGACGGTTGTAGAAACGGCAAAGACGGTCAAAATAAAGAAGGGTAAAAAGAAGGAAGTGCCGATCATGACGGCGTCCGACGTGACTTACCTCGTGAAAAAAAATGCAACGCCTAGCATTGAGCTGAAGAACGTAACGTTGAAATCGGAAGATGAGCTTGTAGCTCCGATTGCAAACGGTCAAGAAGTCGGCACAGCTACGTACTCGTATAAGGATCCGGATACAGGCAAGTCCATCGAGAAAACAGTGAAGCTGATTACTTCCGAGGAAGTGAAGAAGGCTAGCTGGTGGCGTCTGATGTTCCGCGCACTTGGCGGCTTTATCTCCGGCTTGTTCAAAGGGATCGTTGATTTATTCTAGATACATGAATAGGCAACCCGTTTACTTTGAATTCATGGTTGTCGATTTTTCTTCTATGATGTAAAATTATTGGTTAGAGCTAGCAAGTCCGGAACGATTCAGATTCACGGATGACAGTGCAAAAACTTTTTGGGAGGATTCACGAACATGGAAACAGGAACTTCACGCGTAAAACGCGGTATGGCTGAAATGCAAAAAGGCGGCGTCATTATGGACGTTGCGAATGCTGAGCAAGCAAAGATTGCTGAAGCGGCAGGCGCAACGGCTGTTATGGCCCTTGAGCGTGTACCTTCTGATATTCGTGCTGCAGGCGGCGTTGCCCGCATGGGAGATCCGACAATACTTGAAGAAGTAATGAAGGTTGTTTCGATCCCGGTAATGGCGAAAGCGCGTATCGGGCATTATGTAGAAGCTCGCGTATTGGAAGCACTGGGTGCGGACTATATCGATGAGAGCGAAGTGCTCACGCCGGCAGACGAAGTATTCCATATCGATAAGCGCGAATTCACTGTACCGTTCGTATGTGGAGCGAAGGATCTTGGTGAGGCCCTTCGTCGTATCCAAGAAGGCGCAGCTATGATGCGTACGAAAGGCGAGCCGGGAACAGGTAACATCGTTGAAGCGGTACGTCATATCCGTTTGATCACGGGTCAAATCCGTAAGGTACAAAACTTGTCGAAGGACGAGCTGTATGCAGAAGCTAAAAACCTCGGCGTAAACTATGATCTGCTCTTGGATGTTCATCAAACTGGCAAGCTGCCGGTAGTAAACTTTGCAGCAGGCGGCGTGGCGACACCTTCCGATGCTGCATTGATGATGCATCTGGGCGCTGACGGCGTATTCGTTGGATCCGGTATTTTCAAATCCGATAATCCGGAGAAATTTGCCCGTGCTATCGTTGAAGCTACAACGCACTACACGGATTACAAGCTGATCGCAGAAGTGTCCAAAAACTTGGGCACGCCTATGAAAGGCATTGAAATTTCCAAGCTGAATCCTTCCGAGCGTATGCAGGATCGCGGCTGGTAATTCCGGAAGGAAGGCATGAACCGATGAAGATTGGTGTACTGGCGCTTCAAGGCGCCGTTGCGGAACATATACGAAGCATAGAAGCCGCGGGTGGTGAAGGCGTCGCTGTAAAGCGGACGGAACAGCTGGAAGAGCTGGACGGTCTCATCATTCCCGGTGGAGAAAGCACTACGATTGGGAAGCTGATGCGTCATTACGGCTTTATCGATGCGATTCGTGATTTCTCCGAGCAAGGCAAGCCGATATTCGGCACCTGTGCAGGTCTTATCGTACTTGCGAACCGCATTGAAGGCCAAGATGATGCGCATCTGCAGCTGATGGACATGACTGTCGCCCGCAACGCATTTGGTCGTCAACGCGAAAGCTTCGAGACGGACTTGCCGATTAAAGGCATCGATGAGCCGGTGCGTGCGGTATTTATCCGTGCACCGCTTATCAAAGAAGTATCGCCGAGCGTAGACATCCTGTCGACGTATAACGGTGAAATTGTAACGGCACGTCAAGGGCATTTGCTGGCCTCGTCCTATCATCCGGAGCTGACAGACGATTATCGTCTGCATGCGTATTTCCTCGATATGGCGAAGGAAGCGGCCGCTGCGGCTAAAGAATAACGGGGAAAGACTGCGTATGCGCAGTCTTTTTGCCGTTTGGGCTCCCATGGTATCGCTGTCAGTATGCAAGTTGCTTGAACAGGCAATAAATGAAAATGATAAAGAGAGGGGTTACCTTCCGTGTTAGATGTTAAATTGATGCGTAATGATTACGCTAAAGTAGAGCAAGCCCTGAAGAATCGCGGCAAATCGCTAGATTTGATCGCAGGGTTCCCGGCGCTGGATGGCAAATGGCGCGATATGCTGCAGGAGACGGAGCAGTTGAAGAACCGTCGTAATACCGTTTCGCAAGAGGTTGCGAAACTGAAAAAGAGCGGCGGAGACGCAGAAGCGCTTATTCTGGAGATGCGCGAGGTTGGCGACCGTATCAAGGCGCTGGACGAAGAAATTCGTGTAGCCGAAGCCGAAATTGCGGACCTTATGCTGGCGATCCCGAACGTACCGAATGAGTCGGTACCGGTTGGTGCATCGGAAGAAGACAACGTTGAAATTCGCCGTCATGGGGAAGTGCCTGCGTTTGAGTTTGAGCAGAAGGCGCATTTTGAAGTGGCACAGGATTTGGGCATTCTGGACTTCGAGCGCGCGGCGAAAGTAACCGGTTCGCGTTTCGTGTTCTATCGTGGTCTAGGCGCTCGTCTGGAGCGTGCACTGATTAACTTTATGATGGACTTACATAGCGATCAGCACGGTTATGAAGAGGTGCTCCCTCCTTATATCGTTAACCGTGACAGCTTGATCGGTACCGGTCAACTGCCGAAGTTCGAAGAAGATCTCTTTAAGATTGCGGACACGGAGTATTATCTGATCCCTACTGCAGAAGTACCGGTTACGAACATTCACCGTGAAGAAATTTTGTCTGCGGAAGATCTGCCGAAGAACTTCGTGGCTTACAGTGCTTGCTTCCGTTCGGAAGCCGGTTCTGCAGGACGTGACACGCGCGGCCTTATCCGCCAACATCAGTTCAATAAGATTGAGCTGGTGAAGCTGGTGAAGCCGGAGGACTCCTATGCAGAGCTCGAGAAGCTCACTGCAAACGCCGAGAAAGTGCTGCAGCTGCTTGGCCTTCCTTATCGCGTGCTGACGCTCTGCACGGGCGATATGGGCTTCACATCGGCGAAGACGTATGATCTTGAAGTATGGATCCCGAGCGGCGGTACGTACCGCGAAATTTCCTCGTGCTCGAACTTTGAGGACTTCCAGGCGCGTCGTGCAAACATTCGTTACCGTCCGGAAGCGAAGAGCAAGCCGGAATTCGTGCATACGCTGAATGGCTCGGGACTTGCGGTAGGACGTACAGTTGCAGCGATTCTGGAGAATTTCCAGCAAGCTGACGGTACGGTTATTGTACCGGAAGTGCTTCGTCCTTATATGGGCGGACTAGAAGTTATCGCAGCACGTTAATACGAGCTTAACTATTATTCGACCGCAGGCGTAATTTGGAGTTGCTTATCTGAATTCGTCTGTGGTACAATACATCTTGTGACCTTTTCAAAAAGGGAACTTGATACAATGGAGAGGTACCGAAGCGGTCATAACGGGGCGGTCTTGAAAACCGTTAGGGGGCAACTCCACGTGGGTTCGAATCCCACCCTCTCCGCCATAACTTTTACAGCACAGCGCTCAAACGATCATTCGCTTGGGCGCTTTTTTCCTATTTGCTTAAACGCTGCAAGCCGCATAAAAAGGCAGCCAAAGCCGCATATTATCGGCATGGAGGTGGTAAGCGATGAGCAAACACGACGAGTTGTCGATTGATCAACAGCAGCTGACTGCAGCATGGCAGCGTACGCTGCCGGAAACAGTTCAACCTACAGACCGCGCCGAGGTTATGCCGGATGAGGCGGATCCAAAAGCTCTACGTGTCACGATTCATATAGCAGGACACCAGATGTACACGTTAGATTTTAAAGTTGCTTATGTGGATAGCCGCGAAATTCAAACGACGTTAATTGATGTGGAGAAAGACGGTCGTACGGTGGATGAACGCACGGACATTATTCAGCAGCTCGTGCAGGATTATACCCGTCATATTCATGAGTGCGCACAGGCGCTGCACGGGCTGACGCATGCTTAGCGGAGGTGGAGCCTAACTCCCGGCAAGGGCTGTACGCAAAGCGAAAGGCAGGAGATACAAGCGATGACAAAGGCTAAAGGAACAGCTGATAAAAATTTAAGCAATGTCGTGGAAGATTTGGACCAGAATCCGGTGAACAGCCATCATGCGCAGCAATTGCAGCAGGATACGAATGATCGCCGCCACCAGGATCAATTGAATCATGATGAACCGACGGATTTGCTTCATTCCCGGAGTTAATTCGAATTTCTGATTAGCGAGGTGCTTTATTAATGGGTAAGCCCAAAAATGTTCCCGTACCTAATCCTTATGAGCAGAATTCTAAGTCGCGTTCACCCGACTCCCATCAACAAGAGCCCTTATCCGGATCAAAGAAGACGAAGCAGGCGAATCATGTGAGCCACCATAATCGAGAAGGATAACTGCCGCTGCTATAAAATCATAAGATCAGCCCTCGGAAGCCGAACATTCTTCGGCCTCGGAGGGCTTTTTTGCATGCGGTCATGCCATCATTTTAACCTTTCGAATTGGGACGGGATGGGGTAAAATTGAAGGTGCTCGTATGATGAGAGGGGTTCTGACATGAAATTATGGAAACGGGGAACAGCCGCGCTGCTTGTAGCCTCACTGGCTGCCGTACTGGCTGGGTGCAGCTCAGGAACATCGCCCAAAGAAGCAATGATGGATGCGATGGTTAACAATCAGAAAGCGACTAGCATGACATATAAGGGAACATTGACCTTCAACGATTTGGTACTGCCTCCGGCTGCGGCAGATGCTGCAGGCAATGCAAATTCGGCAGTGACGTCGATGATGCTTACTTTCTTGAAAGGTGCCGTCATCAACGTGCATGGTTCGGTTCAGAAATCGCCGATGCGTGCGGAGTTAACGATGGATCTTGTACTTGGCAGCGGCGATGTGAAATTGAATGCATCGATTCCGATGATCATTACGGAGGATAAAACATGGATTAAGGTGCCGCAAATTCCGGGGCTTCCGCTGCCGGAGACGATTGCAGGCAAATTCGTGGAAATCGATATGAAGAAGCTTGAACAGGAGCAAGGCGCTGCCGATGTTGCTGCCTCACCGCAGGTGGCACAGGACCTCCTGAAGGCGCTGGTTGACAGCTTGGATGAGAAAACCTACTTCAGCGAGCCTGAAGCCGCGGATGTGAAAGGGTTAGTTTCCGATCAAAAAGTTGATCAGCTCGTTCGTTTCTCGATTAACGAGAAGAATGTCGAAGCTGCGTGGACGGCCATTATGGAGAAAGCTGCACCGCAAATCATTGATATATTGCTCAACAATGAGGCTTACGCCAAGATGTTCAAGCTTACGAAGGCAGATCTAGAGGCTGCCAAGAAGGAGCTTGCAGACAAAGAGGATGGCAAGGTTAAAGCGGCTGTTGAAGAGCTGAAGAAATCGATTAAGATCAATCAGCTGGACGTCACCGGCGGGATTACGGATGATTATTTGACCTATGAAGGCGTGGATTTGAATGTGGAGTCGACTGATTCCGCACAAGCGATGAAGCTGGGCATTCATTTCGACCTCTCCTTGGACGATATAAATAAGGAGATTAAATTTGAGTATGAGCTGCCGAAAGACGCGGTGCCTGTTGAGAAGATCCAGGAGATGCTGGGCTTGCCAAGCGGCTCGTAGAACGGGTTTAATCCTACTTTGATATCGGTAGGAGTTGGGATGATGACACAGTCAGAATTGCAAGTCGCGGATTTATTTTATCGGAATCGTATTGTGTTTATGGGCTTGATCGCTTCATCGATTATTTCGGTTGGCAGCGTCATGGCGCTGAATTTAATTCCAGGTGTGGGCAAATGGATGGTTCTTGCTATTTCCGTTGTGCTGCTCGCGGTTCTTGGGGTCATGCTGACTCGCAAGGTGGGGATGAGCATCTTCCCATACGTTGCTGTCGGTGGCAGCTCGGTGCTGACGATTTACCTCATGTTTGATGTGGTATCGATTACGAATTTCTTCTCGGTGTATTATATTGCAGCCATAGCGGTTATTTATATGAGGTGGACGCCGCTGTTGCTGGGGCTTAGCATCGGGTTGTTTATGAATATTTATGTGTTGATCGTGCAAGGACCGGAGCTTGGTGAACAGCTGAGTGCCGATACAGCTATCGGTATCTTCGTTTACTTCGGACTTGTGAGCGCGCTTCTGATTGCACTTGTGAAAGCAGGCAAATTCTTCGCTGCTCAAATGGAAACGATGCGGGCGCAATCTGAATCCGTAACGAAGCAGCAGACCGCGCAGAAAGAGCAGCTGCTTGCGCAGGTGGAGTCGATCGCAAGCAATTTGGTTCAAATCACGGAAGTCAGCGAAGCGAACCAAGCGTCGTTCCGTGAAATGACGCATGCCTTCCAGGAGATTACGGAAGGTGCGAATACGCAGGCTTCGTCTACGTCTGATATCTCCAGATTGGTGCAAGAAACGCATGAGCGACTGGAAACGATGAATAATTCGCTCCATCAGCTGGAAGCACAGTCTACAACGGCCAGCAGTTCAACGACGAGCGGCGGCGAGAAAATGGACGAGCTGTACGAGACGATCTCGCAGTTCCAGCTCTCGGTTAAAAATATGTCCGAGCAGATGGCGGCACTGGATGGGGTTATCAGCCACGTTAGTGAATTTACGGAGTCCATCGTCCGGATCGCGAGTGAAACGAACCTGCTTGCCCTTAACGCAAGCATCGAAGCGGCAAGAGCCGGTGAAAGCGGCCGTGGTTTCGCCGTTGTCGCAGGTGAAGTACGTAAGCTGGCTGAGCTCTCAGCAGGGACGGCAGATTCCATCTCGGAGCAGCTCGAGAGTATGCAGCAGCAAGCGGACACTACACGCGGCTTGATGAACGGGATTGGCAAGCAGATGGCATCCAGCAGCCGCATTACGACGGATACGCGCGAAGCCTTCGTTGTCGTACGGCAAACGGTGGAGCAGCTTGCACTGTCGCTGGAGTATTATCGCGATAATATGACCGCGATCCGCGGCGCCAGCAGCTCGATCGAGAGCGCGACGGAGAATGTCGCTGCGGTCAGTCAGCAGTCCTCCGCTACGCTGGAGGAGCTGTCTGCAACGATTACCACGCTTGCGGAACAGAATGAACGCACTTTGCAGCGCATCAAAGAGACGAGCGGTTCTGTTCAGTCGCTGGTGAGTTAGTTCAATAGGTCAAGGAAGCCTCAAACATTACTGTCATGTGATGTTGGAGGCTTTTTTGCGGGTAAGGGTAAGTAAGTACGGCTTTTCCCGCATAGGATGAACTATCGGAACACCATTCCGGGTGTATGCCCATGAAAAGAGTGTGAAGGCGATGAAGCATATCCGTGGATTCATAGTCGGTGCGTTGACCGGCAGTATGATCATGCTCGCAATGCCGACAGTAGGTGCAGCGGTTAAGCAATATGTACTTGGGGATGCCGCTTACCCTATTGAGGTGAACGGTACGGCCTACGAGGATGAGAGTCTGCCCATTATGAATTATAAGGGAAGCACCTATGTGCCGCTGAGAGCAGTTGGCGATTTGCTGGGGGCGGGTGTTGAGTGGAACGACACGCTGCGGCAGGTGGAGATTTCGTATCCGATCGACGATTCTAAGCAAAACAATGCTTTTCGGGGCATACAGGTGTCCGGGAGCGGGGGCAAGTATAAGGTAACCGGTGAGGCGAGAGTGTTCGAGGCGATGATGAATTATGCTGTGGAGGACGGGCACAACTATTTGTTGGAGAAAAACTATATGCTTAGTGAAGGCGCACCGGCTTGGTCGACCTTTGAGCTAAGCATCGTGATTCCAGCGAATAAATTGCCGAAGAACGGAACCTTGATGCTGCAGATCTTCGAATATAGCGCCATGGATGGCGGTAAGGTGAACGTGCTCAATTTCCCGCTTGAAACGTTTATGGAGTGAAGGGACGATCGTCATAGGTGATGAAAATAAGGAGAACTCATGCGCTGATGAGTTCTCCTTATTTGTGTGTGTTACAAATGGGCTATTTGCCGGCAGCCAGCGGCAGTTGGACCGTGAAAGTTGTCGTCTCGTTTGGCACGCTTCGTGCAGCGATCCTTCCTTTATGCTGCTCCGTGATTGATTTGGCGATGGCCAAGCCTAAGCCGTGTCCGCCTTGCTTACGCGATCGGGAGGCATCCGCTCGGTAGAAGCGGTCGAAGATGCGCTCCAGATGCTCGGGAGCAATGCCTTCGCCGATATTGCTCACCGTGAGCAGCATGTCGTGGTGGCGTTTGCTCAGCTTCACGTCGATGGTACTCTTCGCGCTGGCGTATTTCACTGCATTATCGAGCAAGATCATGACGATCTGTTTGATTTGTTCGCCGCTGCCGCGAACGATCAAACCCGGCTCGATGGTGTAGTTCAGCGACAGGTGCTTCTCGAAGATCACAGCTTCCATCGTTAGAATAACGGCTTCTACGGCTTCGCTCGCGTTAAAAGGGGCGAACGCCATACGCGCCCGGGAATCATCCATTTCGGTCAAATACAGAAGGTCGCCCGTCAAGGTCTTCATGCGCTCCGTCTCCGATTGGATATGATGCAGCCACTTGGCTTGATCGGCGATGCGCTCTTCTTCGTGGGCAAGGAGGACGTCCACATTCGTATTGATAACGGCAAGCGGTGTCTTCAATTCATGTGACGCGTCTGCAATGAATTGCTTTTGCTTATCGAATGCTTCTTTGACCGGTGCGATGGAGCGATTTGCAAAATAACGACTCGTCAGATAAATAACGATGAGCATGCCTAGTCCGACTAGCAGGAACGTATAGACGAGATGCGTTAGGATTTGCTGCTGGGCGGTCACGTCAAGGTACGCAATCGAGTAACCCACTGTAGTAGTTTGAATCAGATAGGCCCAGTGAGTACCGTCTAAGCTGAACCGTCCGCTGTTTGCATGGCCGTGGGCAGCGATTGAGATGGCGTGGTCGTAGAAATCAGCGTCCATATCGAAGCGGGAATCCGTTGACGTAAGCTTCCAAACCGCGTCGGTTTGAACGGAGAACGAAACTGAACGCTCCGGCGGCGGGCCGCCGCCATTAAAAGCGTTGTCCTGAGGATGATGATCACCGTCCTGGCGCGGACTTCCATCAGCATCGCCCAATCCCCCCGGCTTACGGTAGAAATCCGATACCCGGTGCAATTCCATGTCGATGTCGGCACGGACGTTCTGATACGTAATCGTATAGATGGCCCCGAACGCCACGAGCATCATGCAAGTAATGATGACGATGTTCAAGATCAAGAAACGGTTGCGAAGCCGATTAAACATCAGTTCGTCACCTCCAGGACGTATCCAACGCCGCGGATGGTGTTAATCCGTACCGAAGCGTTCAGGAACGTCAGCTTCTTGCGCAGGAAAGAGATGTAGACTTCCACGTTATTATGTTCCACCTCCGTGTCGAACCCCCACAATTTCTCGATCATTTGCTCCTTAGATGTAATGGCGGTATTCCGCGTCATGAGCAGCTCGAGCAGCCCGCTTTCTTTAAGAATCAGCTTGAGTTCCTTGCCTTTGCACGCCAGCCGGAGCGTCGATGTGTTTAATTCAATGTCTCCGAATCGCAGCGTATCCTCCGATATCGTATCGCCTTTGCGCCGCAAGGCAGCTCTAATTCTCGCCAGAAGCTCACCTGTCGAGAACGGCTTGGCGACGTAATCGTCTGCACCGTGATCCAGCCCCGTAATTTTATCGTCGATTTCACCTTTGGCAGTCAATAGAATGACAGGCGTCCGCACGCCTTCTGCCCGAAGCGCCTTGAGGACCGCAATGCCGTCCATCTCAGGCAGCATAATGTCGAGCAGTATGAGATCATAGATGCCGCTCAGGGCATGGTCAAGTCCTTCTCTGCCGTCATGTGCGACATCAACTGAATAATGGTGTTTCTTAAGAATTTGGGTCAACGCTTCCGCGAGATGGACCTCGTCTTCCACGATTAATAGTCTCATTCCGGTTTTCCCCTTTTCGTCATCGTGTTGCTGTTTCCCCTTCATTATAGGCAACGAACCTTTAATCAACCTTAATTCTACCGGAGCCTTGCATGCAACCGTCAATTGTAAATAACATGTTAAGATTTAAGATTCGTTAAAGGTTCAGGCTCTAAGATACAGTCATGGCACGGCGGGCTGAGCCGGCATGAAAGGAGCGAACGGCACGATGGCTATCGAAGTGTTCAACCGTTACGAGAATAAATATCTCATGGATACCCTAGCTTTCACTACCCTGCATAATCGGTTGCTTGCCTATTTGGAGCCCGATGCCTACAACAAGAACGGCGATTTCTACGCCATTAGTAATCTCTATTACGATACCGAGCACGATGCGTTGATCCGTACCAGTTTGGCAAAGCCGAAGTACCGGGAAAAGCTGCGCATTCGGGCGTACGGCGTACCCGGAGAGGATGGCAAGGTGTATCTGGAGTTAAAAAAGAAAGTGTTCGGTTTGGTGAACAAGCGCAGGACGGCACTGACGCTGAACGAGGCTTACCATTTCGTTCGAACCGGCGAGGCGCCGACGTTCCGAACCGGCATGAATCAGCAGGTCATCCGGGAAATTCATTATTTTCTGCAGCGCTACGAATTGCAGCCGAAGGTGTATCTGGCTTATGACCGGATCGCGCTCTTCAGCAAAGAGAACCGCGATCTGCGCATCACGTTTGATACGAACATTCGGTCGAGGCGGCATGACGTCGGACTGGAGTGCGGGGATTACGGCGAGCAGCTGATGCCGGCTGGTCAATGGCTGATGGAAGTGAAGGCGGAGAAGACGATTCCGGTCTGGCTTTCCCGGCTGCTGTCGGAGAGCGGGATGTTCAAGGCAAGCTTCTCGAAGTATGGCAATGAGTATAAGAAATGGACGCGGGACGGGAAGCAAAGCCTGTTCACCGAGTCCGAAATGATGACGAAGGAGAGCGTACTGTTATGATCGATGCTATTTTCTCGTTGGCGGCCGAAGGTTCGGCGCTCACGCTGACCGATGCCTTATTAACCATATTTGTATCTATTGCACTTGGATTGCTAATCAGTTGGACGTATATGAGGACGCAAGCAAGCTATACCCAGAATTTTGCACTGACCATGATTGTGCTTCCAGTTATAGTAGCCATTATTATCCTTCTAATCGGCAGCAATGTTGCCAGAGCCTTCAGCCTCGCCGGCGCCTTCTCCATCATTCGGTTTCGCAGCGCGCCGGGCGATCCAAAGGATATTGCGTTCGTCTTGTTTACGATGGCGGCTGGTCTTGCATGCGGAGTCGGATCGTTCGGCTATGCCGTACTGTTCACAGTCGTGTTGTGTGTGCTGATGTTTGTGCTGCGGGCATTCAACTTTGGGGCAAAACGGGCGACGCAGAAGCTGTTGAGAGTAACAATTCCGGAGAATCTAGGCTATGAAGACGTCTTCGACGAAGTTTTCAACATGTTCGATGTGGCTTATGAATTGAGAAAAGTTAGAACAACTGAGCTTGGAAGCTTGTATGAAGTGGTGTATGCCATCACGCTCGACCCGCAAACGAACCAAAAGGAGCTCCTTGACGCCATTCGGTGCAGGAACGGTAATCTCGATATAACACTGACGATGAATCCGCCGATGACGGACTATTAAAAGAAACGATCGAAAGGAAGATGAACGATGAAATCAATTCAACATGCCAAAAAACTGAGTGCCCTCCTATTATGCGCCGTTCTACTGAGCGCATGCAGCGATAACGCTGCGAATGAATCCGTGGCAGCTGGAACGGATGCGGCAGCCACGCCATCCGGCACTGTCTCCCAAAGTGAGGCTGCTACGCTGGCCAGCTTGAAGCTAGACGGCGATATCCAATACGACACCGACGATGCGTATACCGAATGGTCCGAAGCGGATGCTACCGTTATTAAGCTAAACGGTACTAGCGCAACGATTGAGGGTGAAGGTGCGTCAGCCAAAGACGGAACGATCACGATTACGAAAGCCGGCACGTACGTAGCTAGCGGTAAGCTGGATGATGGAAGTATCGTCGTCAACGTAGAGGATAAAGAAACGGTACGGCTCGTCTTGAACGGGGCGGAGATCCATAATGAATCGAGTTCCGCGATTTACGTCGAGGAAGCGGGCAAGACGATTGTATCGTTGGAAGAAGGGACGGAGAACCGGGTCGAGGATGGCACGAAGTATGTTTTCCCGGACGGCACTTCGGAGGAGGATAGTGAACCTAATGCGGCGATCTTCAGCAAGGACAGCCTCACGATCAACGGCAGCGGCAAGCTCGTCGTGATAGGCAACTATAACAACGGCATCACAACTAAGGATAAGCTGAGAATAACGGGAGGCACGCTGGAAATCCATGCTGCCGATGATGCAGTGATGGGGCGCGATTTGGTCGCGGTTCAGGCCGGTAACCTGACGATCAATGCCGGTGGCCATGGCATCAAAACGACGAATGATACTGAAGGCGAAGAAGGTGTCATCGCCATCGAAGGCGGCAGCTTCGAGATCACGTCCAAAGAAGATGCCTTGCACAGCAGCGGCGGCCTGTTGATCAAGGGAGGCGAGCTTCATATCAATGCCGGAGACGATGGCGTGCATGCGGAGATCGCGCTTGCCGTGACGGGCGGCACGATTGATGTTGCGAAGAGCAACGAAGGACTCGAAGCTCCGAACATCCTGATCGCGGACGGTACGATTGCAGTCGAGTCAAGCGACGACGGTGTCAATGCCGCTTCAGGAGACAGCGAGTCGGCTGAAGGTGGACAGGGAGGACGCGGTCCTGGCGGCAGCCCTCCAGATGGAGCCGCGCAGGATGGCAAGGCGCCTGAAGCTGCGGTCGGAGGCGATCAAGCGGCAGACGGAGCTGGTCCGGGAGCAGGCGGCGATGGCGCGCCGTCGTTTGAAACATCGCCGGATGGCATGCCACCGGAGGGCGCACCGGAAGGCGGTACTCCGCCAGGAGGTGCAGGGAACAACACGTTGACGATCAGTGGAGGTAAACTCACCGTTAACGCGGCAGGTGACGGTTTGGACGCAAACGGCTCCATCTTCATGAGCGGCGGTACCGTTATCGTCAACGGCCCGACCCAGAACGGAAATGGCTCCTTGGACTACGACGGCAGCTTCGATATGACGGGAGGTTTCCTCGTTTCTGTAGGCAGCTCCGGTATGGCACAAGCGACGTCGGATCAATCGGCGCAGGCCGGGATTTTGATGACGTATCCGCAAACCCAACAAGCGGGAACGCTAATTCGGGTGGAGGATGGTGACGGCGGTGACGTGCTGACGTTCGCTCCGCTGAAGGATTATCAAGCAGTGTTCGTCAGTTCGCCGAAGTTGAAGGTGAATACGTCATACGTGCTTTACTCGGGCGGTACTTCGACCGGCAGCCAGGAGAATGGACTTTATGACGGAGGCGACTATCAGGGAGGGACGAAGGTCATCGATTTCACAACGTCGACCATCGTAACCTGGTTGAACGAATCCGGCATAACCGAAGCCCGCAGCGGAATGGGCGGTCCAGGCGGCGGTGGTTTCCCAGGCCGCAGAGATGGCGGTCAAGGTAGTCGCAAGACAACCGATGGCGAGACGGAAGCGCAGAATCAAGAATCGTAGGCTAAGTATGGATGAGGTGGCAAGCGAACGAAGAGGTGACAAAGAATGAGCCGGCTGAGGCTGCCCGAGAAAGTCTCTACAACCATTCCGATGAAGAACAAATTTTAACGGTTGCCAGCGTGCCTATTCCTTGAAAAAGTCGACTTTTAAAACGCTAACGGTTGTGACAGACGTTAAATCCAGTAAAATGGTTGATTTCGATCAGAAAATGACCATATAAGCTCATCGGCAACCGTTAGAGAATGAAAAAGAGCTCTTTATGAAAAATAACCACTGTCACAACCATTACAATTCTGTCGGTGGTTACGGAATGCGACAAGCAAGGTGTGAGCATGCAATGGAATCGCAAAAAAAGAACCGCACACAGCTGCGGTTCTTCTATATTACAAAGGATTGCGCTCAGGTTAGTTCTGTTCGGATAGGATCGCGAATATTTGGTGGTCTTCCCATTGTCCATTGATCTTTACCCCTTGACGTTCAATACCTTCCTTATGAAATCCGGCCTTTTCTAATACGCGCATCGAACCTACATTACTCGGCATTACACCTGCATCAATGCGATGTAAGTGTAATTCATTAAACGCGAATGCGACGGTTACAGAGACTGCTTCTGTCATAAGTCCTTTGCCGTTATATGGCCCGTCCAATTGATAACCAATCATGCCCCGTTGAAGCGGACCACGATAGATTTGGTTAAGGGACACACTGCCAATCAAATTGCCGGACTCCTTGAGGAAGATTCCGAAGCTATATTTCTTATCTTCTTCGCGCTGTTTTATCGAATCGCTAATAGACTGACGTTTCGATTCAAGGGTGTAAAAATCATCTGCGAAGATGGGAGAATACTTCTGAAATAATTCGCGGTTTCTCACTTGCAGATCGAGTAATGCTTCTGCATCCTGAAGCTCCAAGAAACGAATATATACGCGGTCACCCGGGAAATTCATCGTCATTTGCCTCCTGATTCTGTCTGCCCATTCACCGCCCGAAGCGATATGCATGTCAGGAATGTTCGGATATAAAACAAAAAACCTTGCAACAACAAGGTTTTGGAGAAATGGCGCGCCCGATACGATTCGAACGTACGACCTGCAGTTTAGGAAACTGTCGCTCTATCCTGCTGAGCTACGGGCGCGCGGCAAGGATAATAATAGCATGAACTGCTTTTCGGGCGCAAGCAAGTCTAATAGTCCTAATTTAGCTGCGGAATAGTGAGAAAATAGTCCTGGAATAGGGACTTTCTGATGAAAGGTGTCGAAACTTTACGCCAATATCGGGGAAAATTGTCGACAAGATTTTACAAAAATAATAGCTTACACCATATATAATGATAATAGTTACTAACTGTAACCAAGTAGATGCGATAGGAGATGTACCGAGGGCGTCATGAATGACAAAATGAACCTACTCCATGAGTTGCAGGTGCTTCGTACAAAGCTGTTCGAAATGGCTGAAGCCCGCGGAAGTTTAACTGACCCTGAGGTACTTGCTATAAGTGAAGCAGCTGATGAACTTATCGTAACGCTACAACAGATTCAGAAAGAAGAACTAGTGTGCGATACCACTAGATACGCTTTCTCAACCGACGAAAAAAGAGGGTTAATAAATCCGAACATTCTTGCTGCATCAGACCGCCAAGTAGCTCAGTCTCATGATTGAAGCGAGGCTCCTGCAGTAAATTCATTAACGTACCGGCGCAGCCTGCCTTAGGGTCGGTTGTGCCGTACACAACTTTTCGAATACGACTCTGCACCAGTGCGCCCGCACACATCGGACAAGGCTCCAGCGTCACATAGAGCGTACAGTCCAGCAACCTCCACGCATTCAAATGCTTGCTCGCCTCCCGAATGGCGATCATCTCCGCATGTGCGGTCGGATCCAAATTCGTCTCCCTCAGATTGTAGCCCCTGCCGATGATTTCGCCATCCTTAACAATGACAGCGCCGATAGGCACTTCACCGATTTCTTCCGCTTTCTTCGCTTCCAGGATCGCTTCCTGCATCCACTTATAATCTTCTTCTCGAAAATAATCCTTCCCGATCATCGTCATGAATTAAGCCTCCAGCCCTGTTCTATATAATGAGTTGTACCCATTCGACGTCAATCGACTGTCGAATTGTGCCGCGAACAAATATTCGTTGTTAACAGGTTGTGTATAGAATTGTGGATAACTTTTGATTATTCACAGAACTGTACACAAATTATTAAATCGGCCTGTGAATATGGGGAAAAACCTGTGTACAACTATTGGTGATATCCAGATAACGAGCATCGGAATCGACTTCTCTTCCACAGTTATTGATGAAATGATGCGCGAGATTGCTTTCATTTTATGCCAATTATGGTATGATCCAATTAGCTTTCCACAGGTTCCTGTTAAAGGATGTGTCGCATATTGTCGGTCAAAACTAAACTATCCGTCATGATTTCATTGATTGTATTTGTGCTGCTCGTTCTAAATGTGATTCTGAACGAATATTCGACGCGGGTCAATCTAAGGAACGACATTCAACTCAAAATGATGTCGATTAGCCAGCAGGTTGCGGCAAACGTCATTCAAAATACGAGAGAAGTCGAGTTCGTTCAAACGGTCTTGTCCGATAAGATGAAATTGGCATCGTTCTCGGCCGCCAGTCAGCTGCCATATCATGCCTCAGAGGTCACTTATGAGCAGCTGAGACAGGTTGCGGAGCATGTTGGTGTTGCGAGTATGTCCTTACTGAAGCAGCAAGGCGACAACTATTACGTCGTCCAATCGACCAATCCGCCAGAGATCGGCGATGTCAGCAATGTTTGGGCAGCGCACAAATCCCAAACGATCGAGCAGGAAACGCTCGATTATGAGTTTTGGATAGGGCCGGATAAACTGACGCTGACCGACAATACCATTCTGGGTCAAGAAAGCTTTTATTCAGACCGTAACTTGGACTACATCATTCGATTTTATATGAAGAGCGATCAATTCACGGATCTTCGGAAAATCTCGCATACGACTTCATTGTTAACGGAACTGAAGACGGGTAATCCGACGATACTGGAGATTACGGGATTTAATCCAGATCGATTTGGCGTTGAGCCGATTAAAGAAATTCCTTCTATTGTGAGCATTCAGCAGTTGAAAGATAGAGCGGTAGCTTTCGGCAGTTATGATTATGGCGAAATAGAGAAAGATAAGAAGAGTATGAAGGAATCTTTGCAGGGCAAAATGGTGTTCCGCGAAGAGACGATTCACAATCGCGAGGTTATTAAGAGCTTTATTGCGCTGAAAGAACCTGTTCCCTACGTGATTGGGCTTGTGTTCGACAAGAGGCCGATTATGAAGCTGGCGGATGAGCAGCGGAACAATCAGATTTTTATTTCGATTGTGCTGCTAATCGTCGTTGTATTCTGCAGCTACTGGTTGTCGGATATTCTGCTGCGGCCGGTCCGCTCGATTTTGTGGAAGGTAAACGAGGTATCTTTCGGGCGATTCGACGATACTATCGAGGTCAAGCGGAAGGATGAATTAGGGCAGCTGGCACAGCGCGTGAATGCCATGTCGAAGAATCTCAACATCTATATGACAAAGCTAAAAATGGCGTTCGAAGAGAACCGGTCGATGAAAGAATATTTGGAATCATTCATTAATCATACGACAGATGCCATCCATGTCGTTGACTTGGACGGCCGCATTACACAGGTGAATCGTGCATTCGAGCAATTGTTCGATTATACGACGGAAGAGGCGATCGGCCAAATGCTTCCACTCGTTCCGGAGCATCTGTTTGAAGAAGAGCAGAAGACGATGGAACTGCTCAAATCGGGTAAGCCGCTTGCAGCTCGCGAGACGCTGCGTGTGACGAAGAGCGGCGAATGGATATCCGTCAGCGCAACGACATCGCCAATTCAAGACAAGCATGGAGAGCTCCGTGCCATCGCCAGTATTACGCGTGATATGACAAGTCGTAACAAGATGGAGGAGCTGCTGCGCAGATCGGAGAAGCTCACGACAGTCGGCCAACTGGCAGCCGGTGTAGCGCATGAGATTCGCAATCCACTAACGACACTGCGCGGGTTTCTGCAGCTGCAGCTTGAAACCCAGAAGCTCAATACACGTCATGTGGATATTATGCTTTCGGAGCTGGACCGTATTAATTTAATCGTCGGCGAGTTTCTTATTCTGGCTAAACCGCAGGCGACGCGATTCGAAGTGAAAGATGTCCGCTTCATACTCGGTGATGTCATCTCACTGCTCGATAGCCAGGCGCATCTGTGCGATATTGAGTTCGAGACGTATTTTGACCAAGAGAATTGCCGTATCTCGTGCGAAGAGAACCAATTAAAGCAAGTGTTTATCAATGTGCTCAAAAATGCGATCGAAGCGATGCCGAAAGGTGGGCGGATCATGATCGAGGTCAGGCGGAATGATCAGCAACATGTCAACGTATCCATTACAGATGAAGGGATCGGCATTCCGGAGGAGCGAATCGCGAAGCTTGGTGACCCGTTCTATACCGATAAGGATATGGGAACCGGACTTGGCATTATGGTCAGCCAGCGCATTATTCAGACGCATCAAGGGATGCTGGAGATCAAGAGTAAAGTGAACGTGGGTACAACAGTGAACATTATGCTGCCGCTTAACAAAGAGCAGGCGCACGAGGCTTAAGCTCGGGCGGCTGCCAGGACGGTTATGTTATTTGAACACTACATACAAGAGGGTGATAGGCATGGAGGCATCGGCGTCATACAAAGCGCTGCTGGTAGGGGCTACCGGACTTGTAGGTGCTTCACTGCTGCGTCAATTAATGCAAGACAGCAGATGCAGTGCCGTTACCATTCTTGTCCGCAGGCCGCTCCTTCCTACTTCGGGTGGGATTGGCTCGAACAGAAAGCTGACGGTGATCACAGCTGATTTCGATCGCATGGATGAGGCTCTCGCTGGCGTAGAAGCGGATATCGTCTTCTGCACGCTGGGCACGACAATGAAGAAGGCGAAGACGCAAGAAGCATTTCGGCAGGTGGACTTGTCGTACCCGGTTGCACTCGGGGAATGGGCGGAGCAGCACGGGGCTTCCAAAATGATCATCGTTTCTGCCATGGGAGCGAATGCATCGTCTTCCATCTTCTATAACCGTGTAAAAGGCGAGATGGAGGCGCAGCTGAGCGCACTTGGCTTGCGAGAGCTGCATATTCTGCGGCCTTCTCTGCTGCTTGGGAAGCGGGATGAGTTCCGGCTAGGGGAGCGGGCCGCAATCTGGCTCAGTCCGCTATTGAAACTCATCATGCAAAGCGGGCTTCGTAAATATCGACCTGTTGAAGCAGACGACGTTGTTGCCTTTATGGTGAGACAGGCCGCCGCGGTTGCGAGGCAAGAAGCGGGAACTTTCGTAAAAATCTATGAAAATGATGCAATACAGGCTAAAATACAGCTATAAGAAGCACTTTTCATGCGGGGTGAACACGGCAGTTGAGGATTAACAAGTTTATTAGCGAAACAGGCTATTGTTCCAGACGTGAAGCAGATAAGTTGGTAGAGGGCGGGCGCGTTTCCATTAATGGCGTCACGGCTGAGCTTGGCAGCCAAGCGGAGCTGGGTGACGATGTACGGATCGATGGGAAAGTGATCGGCGAGCAGAAAGGCCATGTTTATATTGCGCTGAATAAGCCGGTTGGCATCACAAGCACAACAGAGTCGCAGGTTGAAGGCAATATTGTCGAGTATATCGGACATCCGGAGCGGATTTTCCCAATCGGCCGACTGGACAAGGATTCGGAAGGGCTGATCCTGCTCACGAATGACGGCGATATCGTAAACCGGATTCTGCGAGCAGAAGGCAAACACGAGAAGGAATATATCGTGACCGTAGACCGGCCTGTCACGCCAAGATTTCTGAAGGCCATGAGCGAAGGTGTTCGTATATTAGGCGCGATGACGCTGCCTTGTAAGGTAGAGAAAGAAGGCGATCGCGTCTTTCGGATTACGCTGACCGAAGGAAAGAACCGTCAAATTCGGCGAATGTGCCAAACGTTCGATTACAACGTCAGGAAGCTGCGCCGCGTGCGGATTATGAATATTCACTTGGGCCCGCTTGCGAGCGGCAAGTGGCGGGACCTAACGAATGGCGAACTGAAGGAGCTATTTACGCTGCTCAACTATCAGTAACGTTCGACGTTTTCCCGGGAAACGAGAAGAAACGGCTGTCGCCCTCATTTGGAGGCGCAGTAAGTTTCTTCCAATAGATATTATAGAAATTTATAGCCGAAACCCATAAATTCTATAATGTTAATAAAGAAACCAACATCGTCCGACAATGAGGCCGGGGGTGTTGGTTTTTTGTTAAATCTAAGCAACGTGTAGGCGTCACTATACGTTGCTTAGTTTCGTGTAAACGGTCGATTTTACCTTTATATCAAGCAATAATAACATTTGTAATCCTAGAATACATGAAGTAAAATTATAAATGATTGTCACCGCTTTGCATAGAGGTATTTATAAAAAAATATATTCAAACAGGATGTGCGTTTGTTAATGAGCAACAAGGCCGTCATATTGGGATGTAATTATTATATAGGTTTAAGCACTATTCGCTGCTTAGGGATTCATGGCATACATACGGTTGCTGTCGATTATACGGATAAAAACACGTACGCCGTGAAGTCCAAATATTGCTCGGAGCGGCTAATTGCGCCTCATTATAAAGAAGACCCGAAAGGGTTTATTCAATTTCTGAAGGATTATGCGGACAAGCAGAGCGTGAAGCCTGTTCTCATTCCTTGCCACGATTCCTATGTCGAAGTGGTGGACGAGTATCTGGATGAGCTGAGAGAGAGTTTCTTGATCCCGCAAACGGAGAAAGGCCTCTATACGAAGCTGATGAACAAGGAAACGCTGCAGCGAATCGCACTAGAGATGGGTGTTGCGGTTCCGGAAACAGTCCGCGTTGGGGAAGACAATTTTCAAGAGAAAGTCGATACCATCATTCAATATCCATGCATTATCAAACCCGTGGATTCGCCGTCATTCGTAGCTAAATTTCGCAAGAAACTGTTCAAAGTGAATAATCAGGCGGAGCTGGAAGCGGCAATTGCGCGTTCGCATGAAGCGGGTCTTGAAGTCATCGTACAGCGCATCATTCCAGGCTTCGATGATCATATGTATACGTTCGACGCCTACATGAACCAGGATGCGAAAGTAACGCACTGGGTGACCTGCCAGAAATTCCGCCAGTATCCGATTAACTTCGGTGCTTCGGTATACACGGGGCAACGGTATGTTCCTGAGCTGTATGAGCTCGGAGCCAAATTCTTCGAAGCCGTGAAGTTCAAAGGCTTCGCTGAGATCGAGTTCAAGAAGGATGCCGTCACAGGCCAATACTACTTAATCGAAATCAATGTTCGGATTACGAATTTAAATAACCTCTTATTCCGCACAGGTGTGAATATCCCTTATATTACGTATCGCGAGCTGACAGGCTCTCCGCTGCCGCCGCATGCGGTTAAGAAGGATACGGGTCTTGTATTCTGGTATGCCTATGAGGATTTACTGGCGGTTCGAAACTATATCAAGACAAAGCAGCTTACCATTGGACAAGTTATCGCCTCATACTTCAAGCCTAAGGCGCATGCGATCTGGGATTGGAAGGATCCGAAGCCGGCTTTCGCGTTCCTAGGCATGCTTGCAGGCAAAGCGTTTGGCAGATTCAGCAGATAATCAACGATCGATCACAAAGCAGGGGCCATAAGACGGCAGTAATGCTCGGGCATGGTGCTTTGCGGGTAGAAAGAAAGGGATTCATTCTATGACTAGATTACAGGAGCTGCTGCAAGCGACTACGATTATCGAGTCGTTTCAGGCGTCGGAGGATCTCGCGATCACCGGCATTTCTTATCATTCACAGAAGGTGTCACCGGGGCACCTATTCGTCTGCATAACGGGCTATAGCACGGATGGTCACAAATATCTGCGAGATGCGGTTAGAAGCGGCGCAACTGCCGCAATTGTCGAGCACATTCAAGAAGATGTGCCGATTCCGCAATATGTCGTGCCGAACAGCCGCATTGCGATGGCGCAGCTGGCGGATGCTTACTTCGGGCATCCATCCTCGAAGCTGAAGATGATCGGGATTACGGCTACCAATGGGAAAACAAGCACGACCTATATGACAAATGCGATTCTTGAACATCATGGTCTCAAGACCGGTCTAATGGGCACGGTTGTGATCAAAATCGATAATGAAAAGATTCCATCCGAGCTGACGACGCCGGAATCGCTTGATTTGCAGTCCTACTTGGGGCAAATGGTCGATCGCGGCGTGACGCATGTCAGCATGGAGGTTTCCTCGGCGGCGCTGGAGTCGCACCGGGTAGAGACGGTGGATTACGATATCGTTTGCTTCAATAACTTAAGCCGCGAGCATATTGATTCTCACGGGACGTTCGAGAATTATTTTGAGGCTAAAGCGGGCTTGATTAAACGGGCTGGCGAGCAAAGTTATGCTGTGCTGAATTTGGACAATGAGTATGCGGCATCGCTTGTCGATCAGACGCGCGCGAAGGTCGTGACCTACGGTCTGAAGAGCAGCGAAGGTACGCTGCACTGCAAGGATCTGGATTTGTCGACCGGACGTGCCAAATTCACGGTTGAGATTAGGAAGCCGTTCGAAGGCGACGGAGTCACGTATACGCCTAGCGAGTTCCGCGTAGAGCTGCGCATTCCGGGGCTGCATTCGGTTTATAACTCCATGGCGGCTATCGCAATTGCGCTGCTGTGCGGCGTGCCGATCGCAACCATTCAGGAGACGCTGCGTACCTTCGGCGGTGTAGAGCGCAGATTCGAGTTTATTCACGAAGATGAGTTCATTATGATCGATGATCATTTTGCCAATCCGGGTAATATCGATGTGACGCTGGAAACGCTGCGGTACATGGACTATGAGCAGTGCCACTTTGTCTATGCGATCCGGGGCAATCGGGGACCGATCATTAATCGTGAGAACGCAGAAGCCATTGTGAAGTGGATGAATCGTCTTGAGATGAATGAGATTATCGCGACGCGCAGTGAATCTCACGTTAACAAGAACAATACCGTTTCCGACGAGGAAGCGGATGTATTCTTGGAAGTGATGGCGGAAGCGAACATTGACGTGAAGCTGTATCGTGAACTGCCGGATGCGATCTCCTATGCGCTGTCCAAAGCAGAACGAGGAGATGTGATCCTGCTGGCCGGCTGTCAAGGAATGGACCCAGGGGCGGAAATCGCATTAAAGCTGCTGAAAGATACAGATTCTTCGGTTTCGGAGTAAGGCCAAGAAGGGTAACAAACAACGAACGATATCGATTAATTCATATAAAGTAGGTTGAATGATGGAACATAGAAGTCGGTTAGGTGTACTAGGCGGAATGGGGCCGAAGGCGACGAGCGTATTTATCGATCAAATTATCGAGAGTACGGTTGCAGACAGAGATCAGGATCATATCGATATGGTCATACTCAATCATGCTTCGCTTCCGGATCGAACTCATGTCATTCTTGAAAATAGTCCCGAACAGTTTCTGCGTGAGATTGAGAAGGATATCCGGCTGCTGGAGTATGCCGAAGTATCCAATATCGCAATCCCGTGCAACACTGCGCATTACTACGTGAACGAGCTGCAGCAGATGACGCAGATTCCAATCATCAACATGGTTGAGGAGTCGATCAAGGTCATCCACGAAGCTTATGGCGATGGCTGTAAGGTCGGCATTCTCGCGACGAACGGGACGCTGCACAGTGGAATCTACAGTGAATCCGCACGTAAGTACAAGCTAGTGCCGCATCTGCCGTCAGATGCGATGCAGCAGCATATTATGAATATGATCTACAAGGATATCAAACGCGGGGTGCAAATCGATCCGCAGGAGCTTGAGGATATCATTCATGAGCTGATTACGGAAGATGGGTGTCAGTGCATTATTATCGCCTGCACGGAGCTGTCGATCGTTCCACTAAGCGAAGGAACGAAGCAGCACTGTGTTGATGCCATGGATGTGCTGGTAAAGCGCTCCATCGAGCTGTCCCTGTAACTCGGAGGGAAAAGAAAAACCGTCAGGACTTGGGGTCCTGACGGTTTTTTGTGTGCGTGTTATTTGGTCGGTGCTGCAACGGGTACGGTTGCAGCCTTGCTTGCATCCGTATACTTCCGAATGATGGAGACTTCAACACGGCGGTTCTTGGCGCGTCCAACATTCGATGTATTCTCCGCTACCGGGTGATACTCACCCAACCCAATCGTACTGAACAGACGCGGATCGAGCTTCTTATTCTGCAGGAGGATATCCATGAAGTGGAGCGCACGCATGGAACTTAGCTCCCAGTTCGACTCGAATTGATTCTTGTTTATCGGTACATTATCGGTATGGCCCGTTACTTTCACTTCATAATTCGGGTACTTCTGCAGCATGTTGGAAATCCCAACAGCCAGCTTACGCGATTCCGGCTTGATCTTATCGCTGCCTGGCGCAAACAAGGAGCTGTCGCTGATCGTAATCGTTAGCTCGGACAGGTTGAGCTTCGTATTCAATTGCGTAGTCAGTCCGTTTGTCTTAATATACTGATCGACTTGTTTCTTGAGCTTCTCAAGGTCTTCTTGTTCTTTCTGCTTCAGAGCCTCGATGTCTTTCTTCTGCATATCCTTGGTATCTTCGTGGCGTCGACTGTCTGAAGTATCTTCAAACTGATTGGCGTTACTGATGACCGCAGATTGTTCCAGAACGCCAATACCGCTGCTGAACGCGATATTGAAGGCTTTGCTCATATCTTCAAATTTCTTGGAATCGGACGAGCTCATCGCATACAATACAATAAATAAGGCGAGTAATAGGGTAAGGAGATCGGCATACGGAATTAGCCAGGTTTCATCGGCATGCTCCTCGTGATGTTCACTTTTATGCTTTTTGCTCAACCGCCTCTGCTCCCTTCTGACTCAGTTTAATGCGTTCAGTCGGTGTCAGGAAGACCGAGAGCTTCTGGTTAATCGCAATGGTGGAAACACCGGATTGAATCGACAGCAGGCCTTCAACCATCATGAGGCGAAGTTCAACCTCGTGTTTGGAAAGACGCTTGAGCTTATTGGCAATGGGGTGCCATAATACATAACCGGTGAATATACCTAGAAGTGTAGCAACGAACGCGGCTGCGATCGCATGTGCGAGCTTCTCCATGTCGCTCATATCGGCAAGTGCCGCGATAAGGCCGATTACGGCGCCGAGAACCCCGAGTGTAGGGGCATACATGCCAGCCTGGGAGAAAATAAGCGCTCCCGCGCGGTGACGTTCTTCGGTAGCGGCAATGTCCTCGAGCAGTACATCGCGTACGAGGTCTTGATCGTTACCGTCTATGATCATTCTCATGCCGTTGCGAAGGAACATATCTTGGATGTCGTCTACTTTAGACTCCAGTGCAAGAAGGCCCTCACGGCGTGTGATTGTTGCCCATTCCATGAAGAGGGCGATAACTTCTTCACGCGGCAGCAGGTTCTGCACAGTGAAGATCATTTTGATCAGTTTCGGGAATTTCTTCAGTTCGTTCAGCGGGAAACCGATGAAGAGCGAGGCTGCGGTTCCGACAATGATAATCATGAATGCGGCCGGGTTTGCTAGGTTGGAGATCGGAGCACCTTTCAGCGTCATACCGACAAGGACGGCTATGAGCCCAAGTGCGATACCAATAATAGTAGATTTTTCCATAATACACCTCATCTAATAAGATAATAAGGACATTGAAAACCGATCGTTTCGGTTATGCCCCGGAGAACGGGAGACAGCTTAAGGCAATCTGATGTGTCAGACTGACAAAATGAACAGAGTTTCGACAATTCTATCTCTATTTATTATCGTCAGAATGAGCGCTCAGATTAGAGCAAAATGGATGTTTTAGCAGTTTTCATCTGATTTCGTGTAAAATGAAGACATATGAGGCGAGAATAAGAGCTGAAAGAGGGGCAATTGGAAATGGGAGTTAAGCATGCAAGGGAATACAGCGATATTCTGAGTGATTTGGCTGAGGCGATGCATTCCATCGGGGATGGCTATCTGTTCTTCGAAATGGAGACAGCGGATTGGGAAGAACTGGAGGAGGCGCAGCGCAAAGAGTTAATGGAGGCACTCGCAGATGACGTGTTCTACGCGCTGGGTGAGGAGCCTGTCCTTCATGTAGGCGGAGGCGTCGTGGCTTACCGTCCGAAGCATCACGTTATTGAAGTATCGGTAGATCAGAAGGAAATTCGGATTATCCGATTAATCTAAAGACGATTCTGAGTGATAGGGGGGAGGTGCAACTATTGGGTAAAATGGAGAAAATGCGATCCGAAGCGGCTGACGAGGCCATTGCGGCACTCCCCGGCTGGTCACGCCAGGATGAGAAATGGATGCAAGGAAGCTACCGATTCGGCACGTTCTTGGAGGCGATTGCCTTCGTGGGGAAAGTTGCTAACATTGCAGAGGCGATGAATCACCATCCGTTCATTGGCATTGACTACAAGAAAGTAACGCTGCGTTTGACGACTTGGCATGCGGGGGGCTTGACGGAGCTCGATATGCAGTCGGCACAGCGCTTTAATGAAGTCTATCGGACGTCGATTCCCGGGAACGGGTAATTGGCGTTTTTTTCTGCGCAGGTACCCTTTTATTGGTTGAATTGTAAGCGATGTGGGCGGAGGCTTTACAAGCAATTGCGGCTACTTTACAATAGGTGCAACTAGTTATGTGAGAATATATGACATCATATACCAAGATTCGGGGAGCTACAGTGATGGCGGAAGCGCAGCGCATGCAAGATGGCTTGCATGAGGAGATATACAAGGATATGATCAGTCGACTTGTTCCTTATTATCAGCCGATTCTCGCGCTTGATACGAGGCGTATTATGGGCTATGAAGCTCTTGGTCGTATACGTGCGGGCGAAGGCGTTCGGAGTGTTGGGCCTTTCTTCGCGGATAAAACCGTGCCGATGGCGGAGCAGATTAGAGTGGACCGGAATTTGCGGGAGCAGGCGCTGGCGAAGTTTGCGGCGAGCGATCCGGAGTACGGGAAGCTGTTCATCAACTTGAAACCATCATGGATCTATCAAACTTATGTGGCAACCGGTGAACTTCCGACCCTTCAGCTGCTTGATAAATATAAGATTGACCCGCGAAGGGTCGTCATTGAGATTACCGAAGAGTCGTTTCTGGGGCCGATGGAGCAGCTGCGCGCAGTAGTGGATTTATATCGAAATTATGGCTGCCTGATTGCCATTGATGATGTAGGCAGCGGGTTCAGTAGCATCGACAGGATTGCTCAAATTCAACCGCATATCCTGAAGATCGATATCCATATGCTCCAGAAGAGCGAGCGCCACAGCGGTTACTACGGTGTCATGCGTTCCTTCTCCACCCTGGCGGATCAAATCGGTGCCTCCTTGCTGGTGGAAGGCGTAGAAACAGAGCAGGACTTACAGCGGGCGATTGAAATCGGTGCCCGATATGTGCAGGGTTATCTATTCTCGCCTGCGGTGGCCACTTTCCGCCCGGCGCTGTCATTCGCGGGACTTCTTGAAGCGGGACTGGATCGGCGCCGGGCACGCATGCTGCACGTGGAGCGGCATTGGAGTGCGGAAGCGGAGCGGCTGCAGGCAACGGTTGATCAGGTATGGCAGACATTTGGCGAATGCGGCTGCGAGGCAGGAGATGATTTCATTGAGGCGCTGCTGGACGGCTTGGCGGACTCCCCATGTATTCGCCTCTATCTGTGCAGCAAAGACGGCATTCAGGTGAGCGCTAACTATCAGCGGATCGGCGACGAAGGAGGGTGGAGTAAAGAGCCGCATTATCGCGGGCATAATTGGAGCTGGCGGCCTTATTTTATCCCGTTATCGGCTCAGTTCGCGGATCGGCCGCAAGCGATGGTTTCTCAGACCTATACGGACCTCGATTCCTTCGACCGAATCCGGACCCTATCGGTGCCGGTTGGCGGCAGCTGTATTCTGTTTCTGGATGCAGCAGAGCTCGAAGGCGAACGCTAATAGAAAAGAGCCCACCCCGCGCATGATACGCTTGGGACGGGCTCTTATTTTGTACATACGATTGATTACCCGCGTGGGTGCGGAATGGGGACGTTAGTCTTCTGCCGACACTTTGGAGAAGAAGGATAAGCTGTATAGGGCAGCCAACCCAACAATAATGTACACGATCTTGGCACCAACGGAATCTGACCCGTCAAAAACCTCTGAAACGACATCATACTCAAAAAGCCCCACTGCCAGCCAGTTCAGGCCGCCGAGAATTAGGACTAATAAGCTGACGATGTTCAAAACTTTCATTGGACCCGCCTCCTTTAAAAGTAATGGCTCGTGACACTACTACGGATATGCCGAAGCGGGATGTTTTAGCACGATAAAAAAGAAAGCGCTGCCCCGAGCGGGCCGCGCTGTGGTGTTATTATGGCGAGTAGCACATGCAGTGAACGTCGACCGAACCTGTAGACGTTTGCTTGGCGTAGGTGTCCGTGATCACAAACCCCGCACGCTCGTAGGTCCGTATGGCGCGCGTGTTCCAGATATGTACTTCAAGGTCGATTTCGTCGGTTGGCGCGCGGCGGATGGCTTCTGCTACTATGGCTTGTACGAGTGGAAGACCGAGTCCCCGGCCGCATAGATCCGGACGTAATCCGAGTCCGATTCGCGTTACACCGAGCAAGGGAAAGAATTGTACGAAGCCGATTAAGTGGCCGTCGTCATTCGTTACCGCGGCATATTGCTGCTTCCGGACATAGGCGTCGCCAAACTCGATGCCCAGCTGCTGCATGACCTCCCAGGTGGACCAATTGTAGAAGTCGTAGGGCGGTTCATAGCGCCAGGTACTGAGTTCTTCGGCTAATGCGTCGGATAGCGGCACGACGGTAAGATGGGTTTTGGCAGGCTGGGCCTGGTCGGTGGAAGCGGTCATATATAGGGACTCCTTGTGGCGGTATATTGACGGATTGTAAACCTCTATATCGTAGCAGAATTGATGAATCGGTGGAAGCGGGGTGGGTTGGAATCATGTATAATTTAAAGTAATGGAATCTAATTGATGGAATAAGGAAGGCGGCTAATAGGATGAAAAATATTGTATCGCTCAAATGGTTGCTCGCTCGTATGTATGAATCGGATATCGTGATCGTCGATTGCCGCTTCCAGCTGGGTAAGCCGGAGTCTGGCCGTGAGGCATATAACGAATCGCATATCCCGGGTGCGGTGTATTTGGATTTGGAGAAAGATCTCTCTTCGGCGATTACGGAGCATGGCGGTCGCCATCCGCTGCCAGACATTGCAGAGCTGACAGGAACGCTTAGCCGCGCAGGTATTGGCAATGCTTCACGCGTTATTGCGTATGACGACCAAGGCGGGGCAATGGCATCGCGTCTCTGGTGGCTGCTGAAGTACCTCGGCCATGAGCAGGTGTTTGTGCTGGATGAAGGGTTCACGGCTTGGCAAAAGGCTGGTTTCCCCGTGTCAGCTGACCAGAAGGTGCTCATTCCGAGTCCATTCTTCGCGACGGTGCAGCATAACATGCTCGTTGAGGTCGATGAAGTGCAGGAGAAGCTGGGCAAAGCCGGCGTGACGCTTATTGATTCGCGTGAAGGCGCACGTTATCGCGGCGAGGTTGAGCCAATTGACCGCGTTGCCGGCCATATCCCGGGCGCAATTAACCGCTTCTGGGCGGAAGGACGCGGTGCGGACGGACAGTGGAAGAGCGCTGAGGAGCAAGCGGCGAGATTCGAAGGACTGGCGCAAGACGGAGAGACGATTGTGTACTGCGGCTCGGGTGTGACGGCTTGTCCGAACGTGCTGGCGCTGCAGGAAGCGGGCTTTACGAATGTGCGGTTGTATGCGGGGAGCTGGAGTGATTGGATTACGTATGAGGGGAATCCGATTGCGGTTGGGGAAGAAGAATCGAAGGAAGCATAAAAGTTTTTATTTGCTAAATACATCGCCATAGGGCTTTACGCCACGGCGATGTATTTTTATATATTCAGAAACCAACAAGGGATCAACACATAGCTATTGAAAGTACTTTTATGGCGGACCAAAACGAGCGAGTGCTCGTATTATCTCAATGCCCGTTACGGACACCAAAAGGGTCTGGGCATCTCCCAACATTTTGGTGTTGCAGAGCTGTCTTAAATGAAAAAAATTAACAATTTAAACGCATTAAGTTCTAAATCAACCGCTATTCAACAATTATTTCATCAAAGCGAGAGATTACACTCTTATGTTTTTCTTTATTTGAGACGAAAAGAATAAATTCTTTTGCCAGTTCTTTCTGCTCCTTATCAAAGATTGAAATTGGTCGTGTCAAACAACAGTCAAAAACTAATAAATTAGTAATTGAGATAAGGTTTATTAGTAACGGCACAACACCGATCGAGTTTCAGAATATCCATATAACATTAACTGATGAAACAGGTAAGTTAGAAGAAATTGTTGTAGATTATGATGTTCTTGAGAATAAGCATATATATCCAAAAGAAAATAGAAGAGAAGTTTATATATCTGCATTAGTTAATGAAAAATTCAATCCCCGTGGTAATATTACTTGGAATGTACAAAGTTCAAGTACTCCGGCTTATTAGTTGGTGATGGGAACGACTGTGCCTTGGTGATGTGTTTTTGTGCTTCGAACTCAACACGGAGTCAGCAGTTGGCGCCTGGATATGGCTGCAACTCATGTCTATCAGTTTACAGTAAGGCTTGCTGATCGCCAATCCGGAGAAGCTGACGAGGAGACCGAATGAACATAAAGAAACGGTTGGGCGGGTAGAAAACCGCTCAACCGTTTTTCGTTTAGTTGAAATCCAGCACGTTTAACATCCGATACAGCAGGTACGCGCTGTCTTGTCTGGTCGCCAGTTGGCTCGGCTCGAAATGGAACGGATCGGAAGCCGATTGCAGAAGGCCTTCTTGAATCGCCTTTTGATAGTTCGGTACGAACCAATCCGGCAAGTTCAATCCGTCAGCAACTGTGACTTTCGATGAATCCATCGAGTTTGGACGCACGTACTCCAACGCCCGTACCAGCATCGTGATCATCTCTTGGTGCGTGATCGTTTGAGTAGGCTTAAATATCGTCGGTGAGTAGCCCGTGATCAATCCTGCGGACACGGCCGACGCGATGTCCTGCTCGTACCACGCGCCTGGCTTCACATCGGCGAACTTTTGGCTCGGTTTATCGCTGCTAGGCAGAATGCCTAACGTCCGATTCAGCAAAGCGGCGAATTCGGAGCGCGTAATGGCTTTTTCCGGTTTGAACGTTCCGTCTGTATAGCCTTCCAGCACAAGACGGTTGGATAACGCTTTAATACTTTCTGCGTACATGCTGCTTGCGGGGACATCCGTAAAGGATGCGTGGCCTGTACGCGCCACCGTGTAAACCGAGTTGCCTTTTTTGAGCAACGTGACTTGGAGTACGCCATCCTTCCACTCCGCTCGAATCGGCACGGGAACGAACTTCTTCGTCACGGGGTCATACGTCAAGCCCGCCAGTTCGTCTAACGGAACGGAATCGGTTTGGATGGACAGGACGTGTCCTGCGTACTGCGGGAATATCCGTACTTCCTTGTTGCCGGCCGAAACCGTAAACTCCAGTATGCCACCTAATTTTTGCATCCCGTTTCCTTTAAACTGCATGTTCCAGCGACTGGCATATTCCTCGTCCGCCTTCTCGATGGTGATCGTAACCGGACCGCTTCCCGCATCGCCGAGGCTTTCCAGCAGATCGGCTGCCGGCATTTCCCATGCTCCTTGCGGCGTCTCGAACCGCAGCTTCGATTGCTCGCCGCTCGAGGCCATATCCGACAGGGATTTCCGGGATGCGGTAAATTCGAAATGCTCGGCATCGGCTTCGGAACGAATGACGAACGTATTCGTACGTTCGAATTCATCACTTTTTGCCATATTCTCTATGCCCTGATCGGACAGCAGAACCCGGATCAGCTTGCCGCCGTCGTCCGCAACCGCTTCTTCCTCGGTCCACGGCAATTCGGAGACTGCTCCGCCCGGGAAGAACCCACCCGGTAAACCTCCACCCGGTGCTCCTCCGCCTGGATTATCTCCTCCTGGTATCGTTACGGTTGGAACCGTTACGACTAATCGGGAGCTTTCTTGCTTATTGGGGCTCTTTCGCGACAGCAGCAGCTCGTCTCCCGGGTTTCCGATGCTCGGAATATCCAAGTCGATTTTGTTTTGGCCGCCTGAAACGGTTCCTGAATAGAGGAAGCTATTCCCGGCTTTTTTATGCACCCAAATCTGGTCTCCAGCAGAAACGCCGTTAACCGTGATCCGATCGGATCCTGTCTGGTTGTTAACGATCGTTACGTCCGAAAGTGAGATTGGAGCGGAGTGGAAGCGTCCCAATACGAGCGACGAGAACCTCGGCCCCGATTGGCCGTCCTTATCTTCCAGAACGACGCCGACCCCAATCGCACCGCTGGGAACCACGACGTCGTTAAAGACTTCGCTATAGCTTTGCGAACCTGCCGGAACCGTTCGAATTGGGTCTCCCAGCATCTCGGTTTCGTCGGTAAAGAAAATGTGATATTTGCCGCCCGCAGTCTCAATCGGAGCAGGAGACCATGAGATCGTCCCGCTGAAACGGTTCTCGCCGGCGCCGGTTTCCGTTAACGCGATATTTTGCGCCATATAGGTTGGAGCATCCCATAACGGACCTAAGACGAGCCCGCCTGAATCGAACGCTTGGCCTTCGATGACAGGCGCGACGCCGATGTTCGTTGCGCCAGGCGGAATCGAAACTTCGCCCGGGATAACAAAATCGTAAAAGAATTCCACGACCCTGGAGGAATCGTTCGCATTGCCAATGTACCCGAGCTTATTTCCGCTTGCATCCGTAAAATATAAGTTATAAGAAGCGATTGCGCTATCGTCGTCCGCGGGAGTGAAGTAAATGCTTCCGTTGATTTTGCCCGCCGTTTCGCCTTCGTCGTGGAGGTACGGGATACCTGTCGTATTTGCCGTCGCCGCATACTCAATTAGCGAATCCATGTTCTCGAACGCATACAACCTTTTCTTGCTTGCGATGTAGACGGCCCCTTCTCCATCTACGTAAACGTGCATGGCGACGAAAGGCAAGTCCGCCAGTTTTTCCGAAGAATCCCTGTCGTAAACGGCATTCATGCCGAAAACAAATTCCTCTTTAGCGTAAATTACCTGCTCGGGATACGTCGATACCGTTGATAAATCCGCGGCATTCAACCGTTCCTTGTCAAAGTAAACGTATGCCCCGTCCGCGTGCACGTAACGATGTTGGGCGTAACGCTGGAAATGCTGGGTAGAGCTCGATTTCAAAGACATCGTGCCGTTAGCGGTATTGAAGCTATAGATACCGCTGCTCGTGATGCTGGATTCCGCGACGTAAAGAATTTGGTTGTCGCGGTCCATGAACAAGCTTGGTTCGGCTACCGATAAGTACTGCTTTTCCTCGCCCGTGCTTCCGTTCCGCACCCGCAGGTCTTGCGACTGATCCTCGGCCGAATAGAATAAACGGTTATTGTCCGGAACGATCCGGAACGGGTATTCAATTGTACGGATTCTCGTCATCTGTGATCCCGGAAGCAGGGCATCCGCCATCGAAATCATGCCGACGTGGTTCTCTCCCGAGAAAGCAATGTATACCGCGCCATCGTACAACTCTACGTCAGAAGGTTTGGAACCGACGGCGATTGTATTCACCGTTTCGTTCGTCTCTTTGTCTACTACGACCAAGTCGTTTGTTTCTTTCGAGACGACATACAAATAAGGCGTCGACTCATTCGTGGCGAAGTCGGTAATCTCATTGGTCCCTTGCAGGAACGGGGAATTCGAAGGCAGTAAGTTCAACTGGTCTAAATAAACGTCTTGCAAAACGAATTTCTCGATGACCTTGTTGTTCTTATCGTACAAATAGACGGAGTTATCGTCTCCGATTAAAGCGCTGGTTGTTTCATACGGATAATCGGCGACCTTCTTCAGTGTGCTCTTATCGAAAATCGACTGATGGGTCAGAACAAACCGATCGTTCACGTCGGAAATTTGCGAGTAGTAATATGGGGAAAATCGCTCCGGATCGACGGGATAGGTACCGAAAGTCTCCATCAAATCGATCTTGTCGACCTTCGTGCCGGCATAATAGACGTAATTGCCGTCTCCGAAAATCTTATCGTTCGGATAATCGAAATGGCTTCCGTCATTAGTCAAACGCGATTCGCTTAATTTGGCGTTCGTTATGTAATCGTACTTAAAGAGGTCGCCTCGAGACCAGAATGCATCGCCGCTATATAGACTGTGAGATGCCTCGTCGGCATACAAAGGTGCCTTGGATTCGCCCATCATAAAGGTATTGGATGAGTCCGATATCGAGTACTTATACGTAGCGTTCTCGGTTGAATAAATTACGTGCGTGGACGTTGCCGCCACGTAATACGGATTGCCGCCGATCGATGCGATCGGAGTGAGCATGGATTGCGCTGACACGTCCACGCGCGCGATATGATTCTCGCCGGACAAGGCGATATAGAGAATATTGCCGTTGCGGCTCATCGCGTTAGGCTTGGAGCCGACGGACAGCGTGCGCTCAACCGTCATGTCGTCCGTATCCACGATCGTCAGGTTATTCGTATCCGCGGAGACGATATAGAGAAGTCCCGTATCGTTATCCAACTGCCAATCCGAAACCTCTTGAGCCCACTCGAGCGAACTGGGATCGGGCTCCGACGCGCTTGCGCGTCCGGCAAGAGGCTGGATCACGCCAAGGAAGCATAGCCCGGCCACTGTAAAAATCCCTATTTTTCTAAAAATACTGCCCAATTTCATAATTATAATTTCCCCCGCCCTAAAGATATTCAATTTATTCCAACACTAACAATTCTTCGTTTTAAAGAAATACCCTTTTTTGTAAGTATTGGAAATAGAGGCATCTCGAAAGATGCCTCTTCTCAGCAACAAGCCAATGCTTACGCCTATTCTACTTCAAATCTCGGATAATCAACTTCAATCCGTCGTTGAACAGGTCATCGACCGTTCGTCCCGAGGAGAAATAGTCCTCGATGCCCGCGATAACCATGGGGTAATTTGTTTTAAAAGCTTCCAGGTCGACCTCGATGCTTCCTTCGGGTGGCAGTGGGGTTTGTTCTTCAATGACACAAAGTGCCAAGACAGCTCACTATTATGGTGTAATTACTGGCACTTTGTTTGTCTTTTAAACATTGAAGGAAATAAAGTCAACAAGGTTCGAAGAGGTGTAAGTGATTCTACTAGAAGTCATCCATTGTAAGAGTTTTATTTGGGATCATCAACTCTGATCTTTTCTGTTCTAAGCAATATTAATCTCCACTCTGAACTGGAAATATAATAAATACTTCCTTTCTGAGCTACTAAATTAGAGTTTTCTATTGTTTGGTTATTGTCATAAATAATGTTTTGCCGGTTTTTTTCGGGAGTAAGTGTGCGAAAATAATTTCCTGTAAGTTCGCTTAACAAAGGAATACTTGTTGCTATATAAAATATAAGCACAACCACCAACAATGCAAGTATTGACCCTACCTTAAGTCTTGAAGCATCTGTTAATTTGTTTTCAGCAGTTAAATGCAAAGAGTTCTTATTTTTATTTTTACTTCCAATTAAAAAAGCTAATAAAGCAGAAATACTCATTATAATAACAAAAGTAATAATCCAGTTTATTGAGCTTTTTGGTTTAAGATAGGGCATTACTTGAATAAATATTAAAAAGAATAAAAAATTAATCGGAAGCCAAAGAAAAACCCTATATAGGGTAAATTTAATTAAGTGATCGAAAAAACTGAAGAGGACACCTAGTGCAATTAGAACAAATCCCCACATCGTAGAAGAAGGTATCTCTAGTAAAGAATTAATAATACCCATACCAATTACACCGTATAGCATCCCAGATAAAGCGGAGTAAATGCCTTTTATTAATCGAAATAAGGAATAAATAAATATTGCGATAAGGCAAGGGCCAATCCAAATGAGACCAAACTTCAAAGTAACATCAGAGGAAGAAGAGAAACCCCCGACAAAAAATGTTGCTAATGCTATATGAAACATTATTGACCCTACTATTGTCATCAAAAAACGCAATAGTCCGACTACACGATCCCCTTTGGTTGATAGTTGTTTCATTGATAGATGTAAACTATACAGAATAAATATAAACATGGAGACTGCACTTAAGAATGCAAGACTAGTCATTATTACTGAATAAAATGGAAATGGTATGTTTTTTATAAGTAAATCGATCAAGCTTACTTCGGGGTTCTGTGAGCCTGAAAAGTAATACCCATATAAAAATGAGTAGCCAATTGAATAGAAAAAGAATCCCCCTAGCGTGATGCAAGTACTAATTAGCGAGAAGATACTTAGCACACGTAAAATAACTTGCGTTGCTGGGTGTGTCAAACACTTCTTAATGTAAATCGCAAGCTTAGGAAACATATATTCACCTCAAAGTACAATTCGGTTGTTTTAAGTCCTTTTTTCATTAAAATCAGCGATTAGAGTGCTATGTGCAAGGAAATTGCAGTGTCTCGATAAGTTGTATATTTGGTAATCCCCCAGTGTGTTCCCCATCTAATTTCTCCACCATCAACTGAGTTGAAATTTTGTGTGTGAATGTCTGCTGCAGAAACAGACCCACTTAAAATAAAAATACTAAAAACCCTAAAATGCAACATTTTCTCTTAAAACCAGCCACAAATATCAACCTGCCATAATTTATATAGTCAATTATTTCATAATCTGAATGGCGATGTAAATAGTTGATGTCGAAATATTAGATAATAATGGGTATTTTGCATACCGACATCCCCCACATTATTCCGCGACAAAGATTGCACAAAAATTAGGCCGGGCAGCCCCTCCTATCGAGGATGCTGTACCCGGCCCTATTTTGAATAATCGCAGACTATGGTCTGTTTGGAATGATGCAGCACTCATTTCACCCTGAAAGTGCGAGGGCCCCATCTCTTAACAAGAATCAACGCCATCATGAAGTAAACAACCGTTATGGCAACGGTGGCTATCGCGAGTGCCGTGGCATCGACTTCCAGGATGAGGACCAATACGAAAGCCATAGACACGATGATGTTTAAGAGAAAGAAAAAAGGATTCTTCATATTTAGCTCAGTCGAATAGGGCTGCAGCATGTAATACATGAATAGATGATGGATGGAGAAAAACACAGACAGCGCAAATACGCAGACTAGCGTCAGAAGCAATTCTTCGGTCGGAACGCCCCCGGCAGCCAGTGCAAATCCGGTCAATGCGGCGGCAAGCCCGGCCGCAAGCACTAGGTTAAGCCGGCAGATGTGGGTTAACCGTTGACGGAAATGAAGGTCGGCAGCGTTTCGGTAGAAGCTGTAACGCATAAGGCTGAGATCACAGTTATAGAAGATGACCTTACAAGCTCGTTCTCCAATGGACAGGAAGTTTATGATCCAAATCAAATAGGGGATTCCCGTTGTCCAGCGTGCTGCCAGGGAGGAGGCCCTTTCTGTATCGAGGATAGCTAATGAAACGCCGAACACCCCTAGGGCGACAATAATCGCCATTCTGTTCCACAGGGGTCGTACGATAAGACTGCGATGCCTAGCGAAAAACAACGCATTCAGATACGCATAACCTTCCTTGCTCTTTAATTGGTCTGTCTGCCCGACTGTAGATGTATAGTCGATATCCTTTGTTTTTACCTGCGTTTTATTGGCTTCCGTGAACATTCGCCCAAGGTCGAGCAGCGGATCATCCCGTTTGGTCGCAGCATCCACTGCCGTTCGATAGTCAGAATATCGTTTTAACTGCACCGCAGCGATCGTGCCCAGCACCGCAATGACCATCGTAACGGGCCACAGGAGCAGCAGATTGCCGCTGGAGGGAGCCCAATGTAGAACAATCGGGGCATAAGCAGCACCGTAGCCAAGTCCGATCGCAAGCCAAACAACCACGGTATTCTTGATGAGGACGATGCCTGTCTTCTGAAACAGCTTCAGATGAAGATATTCGCATAGTACTCGCCAAAACATGACTGACACTGCCAGTGCCATCCCCTGAAGAACCGAGACGTTCAGTAAGGAGGTGAAGAGCAGCATAGCCGGAGTATAGTAGATAAAGGACGTGCAATAACGATAGCCCAGCGACGCTTGCATATATGCGGCAGGCTTCATCCGCATGAGCTTTACGGCAATGTACTTCTCGCGTTTTGTTTCCAAAACCGAGATGCTGACGAAACCTGCCACCACAAAGCTAAGCAGCAGAAAAATATGTAAAAATAGCGAAAGCTGATCCTCCTCAGGCATGGATCCGTTCAACACGACGGCCGGCACGTAAACCATCAGCCCTAGATAAGCCAACTTGGATGTGAAGCCCCAAACGATGTGTAGAAGAAACGCGATGACAGCAATCGCCTTTTTCCCATCTAGACTGGCGTATAAAGGATCCTTAATTGCTCTGCCAACCCACGGCAGCCTCTGCGCGTAATAAATCAATCGATTTACGGCTGATGAAATCCGGATGGAAAACAGCGTGCTAATTGTTCTCAGCATGATTGTCATCCTTTAGCAAAGAAATAATGCTCTGTTCAAACTCCGGACTATGCAGCAAATCGGTCGGTACGGCGGATAATTGACCGTTGTTCAGCACTACAAGCTCATCGCACAGATCGGCGGCCAATTGCAAAATATGAGTGGAGAAAATGAGAATATGATCGCGCTTCATCTCGCGCAGCATCGTTTTCATCTCGAGTGCAACGATTACATCAAAGGAGGTCAACGGTTCGTCAAGCAGAATGACCGGCGGTTTGGAAATGAGAAAAAGCAGCATCTGAATTTTGTTCTTCATACCATGGGAGTAGTTTTTAATGAGTCGGTGGCGGTCTTCCTTCGACATGCTCATCCTATCGAAGTAAGCGTCAATATTGGAGTTCGGCTGCTTGTCTTGGTTAATATCGAGGAAGAACTTTACAAATTCATAACCGGTCAGAAATTCGGGTAAAATCGGCAACGAATATACATAACCAATATCCTCCTCGGCCAGTTTCCTCGAGCCTCCCTCTTCTTTCAACCACGGCTGTCCAGCATCGATCTTGGTTTCACCGCTTAAACAATTGAACAATGTCGTTTTCCCGGCGCCGTTGCGACCAAGCAGTCCGTATATTTTGCCTTTCTGAAAGTGGAACCCTGCGTCTTGGAGCACTTTCTTATCCCCAAAGCTTTTGGTAATCCCTTGCAGGATCAATTCCATGCCATTACCCCCTTAACTGCTGTGTTACTCGTCTACTACGCAATTGTAACCAGACCGTTGCGGGCAATCCCAATAGACTCTGTCAGTTCTATAATAGCAATCTCCGTGCCTTGGTAAAAGGCGAATAATGGTCGTTATAAGAGGTAAGAGCTGTCGGCTGAATCATTCCATCCGCTAGAGATTCGAACATTCTGTGAACACATTGACAGGCCTTACGAACCATTTTATAATATTGAAAATGATAATCGTTATCAATTATAACAAAGACAGGATGGGGTTATACAAATGATATCCAAACGCAAATTTGTAGTGTCAACTCTTCTCGCTTCACTTACGCTGATGCTCGCGCTAACAGGCTGCGGCAGCAACGGCAATACTAACAGCAACGCAACAAATTCCTCGACAGCTAATTCAAACGTCGCGGCTAATGCGCCGGCTGCGGAAGAGACTGCTTCCGAGGAAGCAGCGCAACAATATCCGATTACTATTAAGCATGCATTCGGCGAAACGGTACTGGAGAAAAAGCCGGAACGTATCGCTACAATTTCGTGGGCGAACCAAGACGTTGCGCTTGCACTCGGTGTCGTTCCTGTCGGATTCTCGGCGGCAAACTACGGTGTTCAGGACGGCAGCGGCTTGTTGCCTTGGACGAAGAAGAAGCTCGATGAGCTCGGTGCATCATCACCTAACATTTTCCAAGATACAGATGGCCTTGACTTCGAGGCAATTTCAGACGCGAAGCCGGACGTCATTCTGGCCGCTTATTCCGGTCTTACAAAGGAAGACTACGAAACATTGAGCAAGATCGCTCCGGTAGTCGCTTATCAGAAGAGCCCTTGGGTTACGAGCTGGCAAGAGATGATCAAGTTCGATGCGATGGGTATGGGTATGGAGGCGGAAGGCGAGCAGCTCATTAAGGATACAGAAACCATTATTAAGGAAAAAGCAAGTGCTTATCCGGATATTCAAGGCAAGAATGCTCTCTTCGCATTCATTTCTCCGGACGACATGTCGAAAATTTCGATTTATGCACCTGGAGATCCTCGCGGCGACTTCTTAGTTGAGCTCGGCATGAAATACTCGGACACCGTCCTAAGCAAAGTGTCCAAGGATAGCTTCTATTTTGAGCTTAGCGCCGAGAACGCTGACATCCTTACCGATACCGACCTCATTGTCACTTACGGGAACGAAGCACTGCTGAAGAAGCTTCAAGCTGATCCGTTGCTTGGCAAGGTTCCGGCTATCGCCAAAGGCGCAGTCGTGCTGATCGAAGATAACACGCCTCTTGCGGCTGCCGGTAATCCGAATCCGCTGTCGATCTCTTATACGCTCGACGAATACTTGAAACTGATCGATGCGGCTGCCAAGAAGGCAAATGGTTAATCTAATCTCGCCAGTATCTAAGCCGCTAAAGTCGTCAGTGCCCAAGCACTTCGCGATCGTCTTGATTATCGGCTTGGCCGCGCTCGGTGCTTGCATACTGGCGTCTCTGGCGTTCGGCTCTCGGGTCATCGGTATTAAGGACATGATGGACGGGTTGTTCAACCCGGGCGCCGATTCATTCGGCGCCAGCGTCATGCACCAGCGTGTTGCCCGAACCGTGTTCAGTCTCTGCTGCGGCGGGGCGCTCGGCATCGCAGGTTCTCTCATGCAGGCAGTCACACGCAACCCAATCGCCGATCCGAGCGTGCTTGGGGTCAATACCGGCGCGGCATTGTTCGTCGTTAGCGGAATCGCGTTCTTCCATATCAGTACGGCTAACCAATATATTGCGCTGGCTTGTGCAGGAGCGGCGATTACCGCGGTGTTCGTGTTTGGCATTGGTTCAATGGGGCGAGGCGGACCTACGCCTATCAAGCTCGTGCTAGCGGGTGCGGCGACAAGCGCCGCACTTTCTTCGCTTATCAGCGCCATCATGATTCCGCGCACCGAAGTCATGGACCGGTTTCGTTACTGGCAGATGGGAAGCGTCGGTTCAGCGAACTGGCATGATATCACGACGTTCTTGCCCTTTTTCATTGTTGGTATCCTAATTGCAATTGCATCGGCCGCCGCCCTCAATGCGTTGGCGCTTGGTGACGAGGCAGCGAGTGGACTGGGCGTGCGAACGGGCGTTTTACGACTCATTGCATCGATAGCAGGCGTCTTACTTTGCGGTACCGTCACTGCGCTCGCTGGGCCGATCGGCTTCATTGGACTGCTCGCGACCCACGTAATCCGTCTGTTGATTGGACCGGATCAGCGTTATCTTATTCCGATGTCGGCTTTGGCCGGTGCCATTATCTTGACAATATCCGACGTCGTCGGCAGAGTCCTCGGCAGTCCCGGGGAGCTGGAGGTCGGCATGGTCACCGCATTCGTCGGTGCTCCGATCCTCATCCTGCTGGCGATTCGATCGAAAGTGCGATCCTTATGATGAATACGACGACGATTAACCTCATTATGGCGGGCAGACGTCTAAGGCACCGCCGCTATGTACTGATTACATCCGTGCTCGGGGGCATTTCCTGCCTGCTTTGCTTCGCAATGCTCTATTTTGGCAATACGATTTATCCGGTAAAAGACATCGTACGGGTTCTGCTGGGAGAAGAGGTTAAAGGCTTAACCTTCACCATGGAGACGATCCGGTTGCCGCGCATGCTGGCTGGACTGTTGGCAGGATTCGCTTTCGGATTAGCGGGCAATACGTTTCAGACGATGCTTAGGAATCCGCTTGCGAATCCGGACGTATTGGGCATTACCACGAGTTCTAGCGTCGCAGCCGTCTTTTGCATCATCTTCCTTCATACGAGTGAAGCGGTCGTTTCCATCTCGGCGTTCTTGGCAGGCCTAGCTTCGGTGATGCTGCTCTATTTGTTGTCGCGTAGAAAAACCTTTTCGATCGGGCGTCTTGTTCTGATCGGAATTGGTCTTGATGCCATGTTCGGATCCGTCATTACTTACCTGTTAAAAATTAGCGCTGAATACGACATTCCCGCGGCATTCCGATGGCTAAGCGGCAGCCTCAATGGCTCCCAATTAGATGAGCTCCCACCGTTAGCGATAACGGTATTGGTATGTACACCGATCATCGTGCTATTGGGCAAGCGTCTTAGCCTGCTCGAGCTCGGCGAACAATCGGCTTCTTCCCTGGGAATTCATACGGACAAAACCCGGATTCTGCTGATCTTAAGCTCCGTCTGCTTGATTGCCATAGCGACCGCAACGACAGGCCCGATTGCTTTCGTCGCTTTTCTGGCGGGCCCGATCGCGAAGCGGTTGGTCGGCGTCGGCTACTCAACCGTTATTCCTGCCGGTCTGGTCGGCGTTATCTTGGTTCTAGGGGCTGATTTGATCGGCCAGTATGCTTTCGAGACCCGGTTTCCCGTTGGCGTCATCACCGGTATTCTCGGAGCGCCGTATCTGATCTACCTGCTTATCCGAATGAACCGAAAGGGGGATTTCTAACATGAAACCCAGCCATCAGTTCCAAGCTGAACAAACCGTTGCGGGTTATGACAACAAAACGATTATCCATGGCGTAAGCTTAGCCGTTCCCAGCAATCAGATAAGCGTCATTATCGGAGCTAACGCATGCGGGAAGTCCACGCTGCTGAAAACCATGGCGAAGCTGATTAAACCGGAATCCGGCCAAATCACGCTGGACGGCAAGGCGCTGAGCGAATTCTCCCCCAAGCCGCTCGCCCGGATCCTCGGCATATTGCCGCAGTCTCCGATCGTGCCGGAAGGCATTACCGTTGCGGATTTGGTCGGCCGAGGGCGGTTCCCGCACCAGAGCTGGCTTGGCGGATGGACGAAGAAGGATTACGAAGCCGTCGCCGAAGCCATGGACATTATGAAGATTGCAGATCTCGGCGACCGGAATATCGATGAGCTATCCGGTGGCCAGAGGCAGCGTGTCTGGATTGCGATGGCACTGGCGCAGCAGACGGACATTCTGTTCCTCGATGAGCCGACGACCTTCCTGGATATTACCTACCAGGTCGAGATATTGGATTTGTTGACCGATCTGAACCGCAAACATGGCACGACGATCGTCATGGTACTTCACGATATTAACTTGTCCGCCCGCTATGCGGACTATATCTTCGCTCTTCGCGAAGGCAAGCTGGTGGCGGAAGGCAAGCCGTCTGAGGTCATTACGGCTGGCTTAATCCAAGATGTCTTCGGTCTGGACTGTACGGTCATTCGCGATCCTGTGTCCGACTCCCCGCTGGTCGTGCCGATCGGCCGCCATCATGCGCGCAGTTTAAAGCTTATTCACGCTGAAGGGAAACGATGATGAATCATACTGCTTTGCCGTGGAGAGAAGTTCTGACGGACGACGCCAAACATACCATCACCGGTGATGTTAGGGTGATCGAAGCGTTTTCGATTCCGCAGCTGCAGACAGAGCGCAGAGTGTGGATCTACTTGCCGAGAAGCTATGACGAAGGTACGCGCAGATATCCCGTCCTCTATATGCATGATGGTCAAAATGTGTTTAATCAACACACATCATGGGGCAGCGAGTGGGGCGTCGATGAGACATTGGAGCAATTGGCGGTGGATGAACCGGAGATTGAGGCTATCGTGGTCGCGATCGATAATGGAGGCGACCAGCGCAACAATGAATATAACTTTACGATTAACGCGGAATATGGCTTTGGAGGCAAAGGCGAAGCTTACGCCGCATTCCTCGCGGAGACGCTCAAGCCGTATGTAGACAGCCACTACCGGACCCTTCCCGAAGCGGAGCATACGATGATTAGTGGCAGCTCGTTCGGAGCGTATATATCGCTCTACACCGCTATTCGCTATCCCGCTCAGTTTGACCGGGTAGGTGGCTTATCGTTCGTCATGTGGCATGATAACGGCGCAATCATCGAATTGATCCGGCAGTCGGTTATTTCTCCTACGCTACGCGTCTATCTGAGCATCGGCGAATTGGAGACTGACAATCCGGACTTTAATCGGATTGCCAATGAGCACGTCATGCTGGCCCGCCAGACGTTAATTGAAGCAGGGGCAGCGGAAGGCCGAATCCAATTCGACTTCATTCCGGGCGGAACGCACCACGAATCTACGTGGGGACCGCTGTTTGCTAAGGCTCATCGTTGGCTGCTCCAGCCATAATTTAGTTGACAAAACAAGCCGCAAATTCATTGAATTTGCGGCTTGTTTCTTGCCCTTGGGACTTCAATCGCGATATGCTGTATATGATTGGATTACTATATAACATTCGATAGGAATTGATTCCCTATGAAACTCGGATTTTTTGACTCTGGAATCGGCGGGCTTACGGTATTGGCGGAATCGCTTAGATTGCTCCCTGCCGAGGATTATCTCTATATGGCTGATACTACGCATGTCCCATACGGCACCAAATCGAAAGAAGAGGTACAGGCTTTCGTCTTTGAAGCTGTGGAGAAGATGATTCAGCAAGGCATCGATGCGCTTGTCATTGCATGCAACACGGCGACAAGCATTGCTATAAACGAGCTGAGAGAGCGGTACTCCTTCCCCATTGTCGGCATGGAGCCCGCCGTCAAACCGGCCGTAGAGATGAACCGCGCAACCGGCAAAAGAGTACTTGCATTTGCTACGCCTCTTACGTTGCAGATGCCTAAATACTATGCGCTTGTATCCCGCGTGGATCAAGATGGAATCGTGGATTCACTGCCGTTGCCTGAGCTTGTCCAGTACTGCGAATCCCTTCAATTCGATAAGACTGTCATGGGCGACTACTTCCGTACCAAGCTTGCCCCCTATGATCTTAATAATTACGGCATCATCGTTTTAGGCTGCACGCATTATCCATTTTATACGGAGATTCTTCGCGACATTTTGCCGTCCCATATTGAGATCGTCAATGGAAACGCTGGCACGGTTAGAAGATTGTCGGCGCTGCTTAATCGCTATGGCATCGATACAGGCTTAGGGAACGGGAATGTGACGTTCATGTGTACAGGCGGGGAAGCGGCATACATTGAAAAGATGAAATTGGCGCTGACTCTTCTCCGATAAAGGAGCTTACCCGCAAAATTGAATAGTAGCGCAAGAACCGGATACAGAGCACGGCAGATAACTGCCGCTGCTCTGTATTTTTTATGGATAAATTCCTTTGAATGGATGAACTTCAGCGAGGTAAGACTGTGAGATAAAGAATTTTACAACTCCATGATAACTTTCAATTGCAGAATTGCTATCATGGCGTAGAGGTGTATGCTTATGGCGAAAATCCTAATTGTAGACGATGAGAAGGCCATTAACGATTTGATTGCGGTCAATTTAAAGATGGTCGGGCATGAGTATGTCCAATTGTACAGTGGAGATCAAGTATGGAGTACATTAAATGACATGCCTATCGATTTAATCATCCTGGACGTGATGCTGCCCGGCAGAGGCGGCTTTGAAATCATGCAGGATATTGTGAAACGGGGCATACCGGTTATCTTCTTAACGGCAAGGAATTCGGTTTCGGATAAAGTACATGGCTTGGAGATCGGAGCGGAAGATTATATCGTCAAGCCTTTCGAAGCCGTGGAACTTATTGCCCGTATCCATGTTATCTTAAGAAGAAACCACAAGACCGCAAACGAATTTAGGCTGGATGACACCGTAGTCGATTTGGAGAAGCATATGGTGACGGTTCATGGACAAGAAGTAGAAATCACGAACAAGGAATTTCAATTATTGGATCTTCTTGTGCAAAATAAAAATATCGCGCTATCCCGAGAGAAAATTATTGAGCAAACTTGGGGGTACGACTTCTATGGAGAAACCAGAACCGTTGACGTGCATATTCAGAAGCTGAGAAAGAAGCTGAATTGGGAGAACCGGATCAAGACGGTTTATAAATACGGGTACAGGCTAGAGGTGTAGCGGTGAAATTTTGGCAGAAAACGTACCTGGGCGTGTTGATTGTATTTCTGATCGCCTTCGATCTCGGAGCCTATGCTCTACTCAAGAAGAGCTATGAGCTGAACGAACAATTGGATATCTCCAGAGGCGTGAGCGAATACGGGAGCATCCAAAAGTCATTAAGCTATATCCTACGCGTTTATAAGGAGAGTTCGGGAAATACCGACTATGAATCGCTAATTGCCAGCTTCGCGGCAAATCATTATAAAGAGGATATCCTTCTGGAGGTGTACCGAGCGGATCAATTGATCTTCTCCAATGCCTATCAGTTTGCAGGAGATCGGGCGGAGCTGCATGGCAATCCGTACCACTTCGTTTATAGAAAGATGAATAATGAGCTGTGGCTGTTTGTCGGCGGGAAAATGGAAATTCAGGATCTAAAATTGGTTATTTCTAGAAAATCGGATTATTTACAGGAATATCATGTTACTTTACGGCAGTATTTCACGAAATTAAGCGTTGTGATTTCAATTATTTTGTCGGCGTCGCTTCTTTTTCTGTTATTTCAATTAACTGCGCCTATTCGCAGGCTGAACAAAGGCGTAAAGGCGATAGCTGCAGGAGCGTATGATCAACGAGTGAAAGTTGGAGGGAACGACGAAGTCGGGGAATTAGCTCAAGATTTTAACAGGATGGCCGATGCGGTTTCCAATCATATTGAAACGATCAACAAGGCGAGCGAAGACAAAGAAATGTTCATCAACAACCTCACGCATGAACTAAAAACCCCCATTACGGCTATTAAGGGATATAGCGCGTTCTTAAATCAGGCCAATTATAACGAGGAAGAAAGGAAAATGGCGGTCCGGTATATTTATGAGCATATTGCACGGCTGGATGTTCTCTCGGGGAAAATGATGCAATTGCTGTATTTGAAGAGTGACAAGATTGCCTTGGAACCTGTTGCTATCGAAAATCTGTTTTCCTACGTGGTAAACATGGAGCGGCATCATATCGAGGCAAAGCAGATAACGGTAAAGATTGAGTGCTCGGCCGAACTCGTCTATGGGGATCGAGAACTGTTGCAGTCCCTGTTCATTAACGTAGTCGAAAACAGCATCAAAGCTTCCTCGTTCGGGGGAGTGATCCAATTGAGAAGCTATCCTCACGGTGAAGGCGTTGTGCTTGAAGTCACGGATTATGGAAGAGGCATACCCCAGAAGGACATTGCGAAAATTACGGAGGCGTTCTATGTCGTGGACCGTTCCCGTTCCAAAGAACTGGGAGGGATTGGCCTTGGCTTATCGATCTGCAATGAAATTGCCCAGCTCCATCATGCAACCCTCCAAATCGACTCCAAAGAAAATGATTATACCAAGGTCTCTGTTTATTTTACAACTCCGTTACAACTTGAAGATTAGTTCATAACGCGGCTCCATTATAGTTGGTTTGTAGCTACGAAATACCAAAAACTATTGGAGGTAATAAGTAATGAATAAAAAATTTATCACTGCAGCAATGACTCTGGGTGTAGCAACCGTTCTGGTGGTCGGAAACGGCGTTATCTCGGCCAATGCTTCTAACTTCGGCAATGCTCAACAGGTGGAGGTCACCGGAAAACAACAACTGCCTGAAATTACTAAAGTCGAAAAGGTGCCGGTGCACGAGAAGATAGCCGTTGTGACTGCGGAGAAGGCGATTCAAGAAAAATATAACGTATCCTTAAGCGGCATGGATATTTCCTATAATGTGGGCACGCGAGAAGACATGGAAGGAAAGTTCTATTTTGTAGCCTTCCAAAGTCAAAAATACACCTATACCGACGAAGAACTCATCAAAGCGAAGCGGGATTTACTTGAGGGTAAAGAGCTCGACATCAAGTGGAACGATCTTTACGTTGCAACCGTAAACGCCGAAACCGGGGAAGTCGTTTCTATTGAGAAAAATCCATCGGGAGACGGTTCGGACGTTGCGACGGAGTAAACGTTCCTTTACATGAGCCTTTTGAACAATCGAAACCATTGGTCGTATGAGTGATACGACCAATGGTTTTTTATTTTAAACCCGATGATGTTTATGAATGATCATTCAGCGTTCTGAGGTTGATAAAAAATACGGCGATCGGGATTAAGAACGAGAACAGCAGAGCAAGCGGAAGGATGTGGAAATCATACCCTATGGCCAGAGCTATTCCGCTAATGAAGAAGAGAATGCCTTGCCACCGCGCGACTTTGCTGACAATCATTGCGAGCCCATACAGCACGAAGCCTAAGCTGACAATAGTCATCGCAGTATAAGCTCCATCCAAGAGCGGCTGAGGAATGTTTTCGTAATCCATAATTTTCGCTTGGAAACCCTCCAGCACCGGTCCGGCGAATTGGTGTGCGAAGCCAAAGGACATGAACCATCCAAGCCCAATCGCGGTGACGATAAAACCCAAGATACCGAATGAGCCAAGTCTACCGGCCTGGACGGTATAGATGGAGATTAGGCTAATGATCCAGCAAGAGTTGAGCGCGAGCATGACAATATCCATCGGCCTTGAGTTATCGCTGTTAAAGAAGAAATAAGCAAACATACCCAGAAAGCTTAGAACCATGACGATTGCACTCAGTAAAGCGAATACCTTAACCGCCTGCTTTTCAACCATTTCATTGGCACCTCCATTTGAGATCCATACCTAATACAGGATGACTTCCCGTTCTGGCACTCTATATATATTAAGATCCGGGTAGGATATTACAGGGGTATATCTTATTTTGAATAATATGGAATTTTAGTATGCGAAGGTGAATTGGATTCTCGTGACCCCATGATGGCCGTTTTGCCGAAATAACCGCAATAAAAAAAAGCCCTGGGTTGTACCCCACGGCTTTTTTTTATTCCGTCGTGCCTTCCGCGCCTAAATATTTCTCCGTCAAAATGGAAAGCAGCCGGATGCCGACTTCGTTCTGTCCGCCCTCGGGGATAATGATGTCCGCGTATTTCTTGGACGGTTCGATGAAGGCGTCGTGCATGGGCTTGACCGTCTGCAAGTATTGATCATGGACGGATTGAATCGACCGGCCGCGCTCTTCCATGTCGCGCAGCACCCGGCGCAAAATGCGCACGTCAGGATCGGTATCGACGAACACCTTAATGTCGAGCATCGCGCGGAGGTTCTCGTCAGACAACACATGAAGCCCTTCGATAATGACGATGTTGTAGGGCATAAGCTTCTCGGTTTTATCTTGGAAGCGGGAATGCGTCGTGAAATCGTAGATCGGCGCGAAGACCGTCTGTCCGGCTTTCAGCAGCTTCAAATGTTCGACAAGAAGATCGTTCTCGAAGACGAGCGGATGATCGTAGTTCAGCAGCTCGCGTTCAGCCATTGAAAGATGGGGGTGATCTTTATAGTAATTATCTTGCGAAATAAACGTTACTTTGTCAGATCCGTGATGTTCGATGACCGAGCGTGCGACCGTTGTTTTTCCCGATCCCGTACCGCCTGCAATTCCGATGATGAGCATGGCTGTTTATTGACCTCACTTCTGTATAATTACATTCAATTTCAGTATTGTAGCATAGAGATGGAGCGAATCACAAAGAGCTAGCCTCTGCTACACGAATAGATGTTGTTTGGCGCACCTCTTTCTGGTCAATGATAACCGGGAGGAGGTTTTGCGTTGAAACAAAGAAGTCTAACCGTTGTTTTATCGGCTATTTTACTCTTACTACTCTGCGGAATTTTCATATGGCAATATTATCTCTTCGAGGATGGAAGCCCGGACTTCCAGGACCGCCTTCATAACGTGGAAGCTTATGCGGTGCAAGGGGAATGGGGTCAGGCCCAGCAAGAAGCCCAGAACGTGCTGCGTATTTGGAAAAAGGGCCATACGCTCGTCGCCATCAAGCACGCTGATACGAGCTTCACTTTGATGAACGTTACGCTAGACGTGCTCAAGGCTGCAACGGAGGAAAAGGATCTTCGAACCGTTCGGTATAGCACTAAGGAAGCGTTGGTGTTGTTCGACAATATTACTTCGCTATCTCCGAAGTCGCCATAGGGAGCTGTGATCAGAATGGAATTCTTCGTATACGCTGTGCGATGCTTTATCGTGCTTCTGGCGACTTGGCTCGTGACCAATTTTATCGGCAAAAAATCGATTGCCCAGCTGACTCCCTATGATTTGGCGATTCTGTTCGTGATTTCGAACGTGGCGGCGCAGCCTTTGGTGAATAAGGACTCGTTCAAGACGGCTGCAGGGATGATCTTTATGGGCTTTTGCCTAGTGGTTATCGCGAAGCTTTCTCTGCACCGCTGGTTTTACAAGATGGACTTCACGCCCTCGATTCTTATTGCCAAAGGAGTGATCGACAAGAAAGAGCTGCGAAAGAACAGCATGAATTTGCATATGCTGCTCTCTCAGCTCCGGGTTCAGGGCTATTTTCAGGTGGCGGATGTGGAATATGCGATCTTGGAAGCGGGCGGAGACCTGTCCATACTGCCGAAGTCGACGACAAGACCGGTGACGCCGGACGATCTCAAGCTTTCGCCTCAGCAGGAAGGACTCTCTTATGCGGTTATTATCGATGGTTATCTGATGAAAGACCAGCTTCAAGCGGCCGGCGTGAACGAGGATTGGCTGGACAAGCAGCTCAAATCCCAACACTATGCCACGATCAAGAACATTTTCTACGCGGAAGTCAACGATCAGAAGCAGCTGTTCGTGAGCGGGAGCCGGTAGCGGACGTGCATGAATTGTGAACTGGAAGAGGTATATCGCGCATGTAGCGATACACCTCTTTTTTTGCTGTATTCAGGACTGCAAAGACAGCTTAAATCGTCCGATATTATAGGAGAAAAGCACGAACGATTGGCACAGGCACGTCGACATCTAGGAGTAGAGGGAGAGGATTAGGAATGTACTATCAATTTTGCCAGCAAGTTAAGATCGTGGATATGGATGATGAAATTATCTCGGAAGTGTTATTCGAGCATGGGGACTACGAGACGGCAGCCTTGTCGGTTGGCTCCTCCGTCTTGATTTATCAATTGGGGTTGAAGGAGTTTGATGTTGTCTACGATAAAAGAGAGGGCAAAATCACTCGTTATAAGGTAACGGATATCGAGATTAATCTGATTACACAGCCGGTGGTCACGCGAGTGTATTTGGAGCCGGTGAAGCTTATTGTCGGCCAGCATGATATCGGGGAAATTGGCTAAAACCCACATTGGATAATGCAAACCGTCTGCGCGGTCAAGCAAATCGGAGCACATATGGGAGCGAAAATACCGCACGCAGCCCGGCAGGCGTTTCCGATTCGAACACAATTCTGTCTGCAAGCTTCTCTATCGGTAGCTGCGGCTGCAACGGTAGCTCTGCTTCTGCGCGGAGTCAGCTTCTTGAGTTCACGCGCAAGCTTCGCAAATAGTCGCTTCAAGGCGAGATTAAGCGATTTTCTTATATGGATGTTTAACGTTGTGCCGTTTTTGAAACGAACCTTTTGCGTATCTGTGCAAGAGCATCCATCTTTACATCCGCAGCCGAGTTTAATGGGAACGATTGCTTTTTTATTAATAAATCCTCTGGCAGTGAGTTTGCCGTTCTTATCTTGCAGAATAATGTTGGCGCTGCAGACACCTTTCACTTGTTTACCGAAGGAAGCGGTGAGTCTGCTGCTTGTGCGAGTCAGAGATTGTATCTTAATCATTGCTAAGTTGCATGCATTCTGCGTGATGTTTAAGAAGAAGTCTGTGACACCGCTGCGAGGATTTGCGACTACGTCGACATTCGCACTTAAGATGCCTTCTTGCTTGGATTTGATGCTTGCCGTTGCGAATAGGGTAGTCGTTCCGTTCACTGTTCGTAATAGTCCGGGCACTGCTATCACTCCCTCGAGTCGAATCGTGTATAAGCACCTACAACATATTCGGAACCGATGGGCTTGGAGTGGGTGAATGGCTAATGGCCCCCAGTAAACGTAACGGAATTCAGGAAATGGGCTTGTCCGACCGGGTATATTACACGACGTCGTCAAAAAGGCCGGAGCCTCCTCATTTGAGGCAGCCCCAGCCTTTCTGTATTCACCGCTATTGCGATCCGAATGTAATCATAACGGACGATCGACCGGCATCTGCGGCATCCGGCGTAATGAGGATGAGCATGTTGTACGTATCATTTTCCCCAACCAAGGTAACCTGATCCTGCGCGGTCGTATCCGCAAATTCGTAACCGTCTTTCTTGAGCGCCTCCCGGTAAAAGTCTGCCGTTTGTGGGATGCTCTGACCGGTCGTGAGGGTAATCATATAGCTCTTCATCGCATCAGAAGACATATTCATCGTTTGTACAATAACAGCGTCATCCGGTAATGGAATGTCCTGCGGAAAATCTTTGGGCAATTCCTGCGTCTTCTCGTCGCTCGTAACGGTTACTTCGCCTTCATCCGTCTTCACCGTGATTTTGTCCCCGTCCTTGGTGATTTCCGCGTTGCCTTCCGCTGTTTGAACGGTCGTGGTCTCTTTGGCGTCAGACCCGCATCCGACAAGCCAGACCGACATCAAGACGAGCATTGAGGTGATTCGCCAGTACCTGCCTATCTCGCAGCACCCCTCTCCTAGCATCCTAAGTTAGGATATATGCTCCTTTATTCTTTTTTATGATGAATCCCTCAGGCTATTGGCAATGAAAAATTGGGCCGCATAATAGGTGGTCATAATCCATATGTCGGAATGGGAGATCTCTGAAATAAACATGTTCCATGACAGAATGGAATCGGAGGCAAGGAAGAGCAACGATCCGATTGTGGCATGAAAACTTCCCGTCAGGATCGCCGTCCAAGCCATCAACGAGATCACGATGATATAAATGAGAACGGGCACGACAAGTCCGCTATCCCCACTGTCCTGGAGCGCATGCACCAGTCTTTGACCCATAAGGATGGCATAGAGAGCAATTGGCAGGAGAGTGGCGGCGCGCGGCCATGAGAAGCGAATTCGGCGTGTGAAGGATACGATGTAGAACAGGTGGCCGATTAGAAAGGCAGACAGTCCGGCAACAAACCATTTCATCAATCCGTCACCGCACATGGAGAAGAGCAAGCCAAGTAATAGCAACCTATGTTTCGGCTGCTTGGTTGGAGGACAGAGCAAGCTGGCGTAGTACAGGATCAGCACCATTGGAATCAATTTGAGGGTCAGCTTAAGACCTTCCGGTTCCGATGGAATGATGAAGATATAAATGAGGCTCATAATGCCGATGGTATAAGGAAGTATTTTGCGAATCAAGAAGCATTCCTCCAGTATGGAATTGTTCTATTTGATTCTACGTAAGTCAGCCGGTTTCCTTCCACCATTTGGACGGCTAAGCGCTCGAGCAATTTCTAGGAGCTGCATTTTCATGTTTCATTTTAGGTGTCGTTGAACTTTCGGGCAGGATACCTTAATCCTAACGCTGAATCACTTTATATTAGGAGAATCCCATAAGGAGGTAGTATGAACCTGAAGCATGATAATAAAAGGTTGCGCGAGTCATTTGAACAAGCCGCGAGTATTTACCAGCAGGCGCGTCCGGATTACCCAGAAGAATTGTTCGTTGATCTGCTCCATGCAACAAATTTGAATGCAGGTGACCGTTTGTTGGAAGTGGGGTGTGCTACAGGCAAGGCTACTCTCCCGTTAGCCAAGCGCGGATTTAACATCACGTGCATCGAACTCGGCGCGGAGCTTGCTGCAACTGCTCGACTAAACCTTGCTGGATTGGATGTTGACATCATCAACGGGAACTTCGAGGATTGGCAACCGGAGGCGGGAAATGGTTTTGACCTGGTCTTCGCTGCGACCGCTTGGAATTGGATTGATCCCGAGGTTCGGTATAGGAAAGCATGGCAGGCTTTGCGTCCCGGCGGATACCTGGCATTTTGGAATGCCAATCATGTTTTTTCAGACGGAGGAGACCCCTTTTTTCACGACATTCAATCCGTTTATTCTGAAATTGGTGAAGGTAAGCCGGTAGATAACAACGACTGGCCACGGCCAGGGGAGCTTCAGGAGCAAAGGGATGAGATTGAGAAAAGCGGCCTGTTTGAGGTTGTTCACCTCCGCCATTTCGATTGGGAGCGCATTTATCACGTTGATGAGTATATTAATCTCCTTGAAACCTTCTCCGGGCACATTCTTATGGGGGAATGGAAACGTGACAAACTCTTTAACGAAATCCGTGTTCACCTTAATAGACGCCCAGATCAATCGGTTCGCCGCCACTGGGGTGCTGTTCTCCATGTCGCCCGTCGAAGAGATTGACAACTATGTATTCATGGAGGGGACATATGCTGCGTAGATTTCTGGTAGTCATTGTTGGTATAGCTTTACTTATAGGCAGTGGCAGCTTTTCGCCGATCGTACAAGCGCAAGGGCAGCCGGATCCCATTTCCGTCCACGTCAATGGAGCGGCTGTTGCGCTGAAGGCAAAGCCTTATATCATGCAAAACGTGACCATGGTTCCGTTCAGGGCGATTTTCGAGGCACTGAGCTTAAAGGTCGAATGGGACAAGTCGACACAGACCGTTTCCGGGTCAAATGCATGGACGCGAATCGAACTCAAGGTTGGAAGCTTATCTGCCGGAGTGAATGGGAACCAAGTTATGATGCAAGCGCCTGCTGAGATGAAGAGTGGGGCTATTTACGTACCGCTTCGATTCGTTGGGGAAGAGACGGGTAACAGAGTCGCATGGAATGCGGCAGCCCGTAACATCGACATTCTAACCGGAAACATGATGAAAGGGCGGGTATATACAGCTGATGGCATAGGGAACATAAGCGGAAAGCATGTCCAATTGCTAAAGATGCAGGGTGACGAACTGCTGAGCGTTGCGGAGGACCTGACCGGTCTGAATGGGGATTTTCGCTTCGAAGGGCTCGAGGTCGGGAGTGACTATTTCATTCAAGGAAGCTGGTCGGAAGATACCGACATCATGACTTGTACCTTCCAGTTCCGAGTTCGGGGAAGCTGCGCTCGGCTTGGTTCAGTTGATCGACAGGCTACAGTCCGGGTACTGTCACCGGAAGGAAAACCAATGATCGATGACGGGCTGGAATTCACCGTATCCGAAAACGGTATGGTAATTAGCCTCATGGGGCAACAACGTAACGAGTATATAACGAATCTCTTGCAGGACGGGCATACGTATACCATTTCCGCACAGCTTCCTTCAGCATGGTCCGAACGATTTGACGTTCCCGCGCCGTATACCTTTACTTACCATGCCGGAGACATGGTTAAGCATCAGTTCGTTTTGTCGAATTTGCCTGAGGCTCAAGTTACTGGACGGTTGACAGACGATACAGGAAAGCCAATTGCCGGAACTAGTGTCTCGCTCAGTCCTGAATCCGGCACCGGTATATCCGTTGTATCTAGGGAGGATGGAAGCTTTTACTTCCGGGGGCTTGAAACGGGACGTTCCTATTTGCTTACCGTGTTTGTGCCGTTTCAATCAAGCTCGGAATCCAAAAAGCCGGCCATGGGCGACTTGCTCCCGCCTACTGCTCAAAAAGTCACGTATGACGGCTCACCGCTTGACCTGGGCAACATCAAGCTGAACCGCATTCAGATGATTGGCAAGGTCGTCAATGGGGAGGGGAAGCCGCAAGCCGGGCTCTCCATTCTACAAGACGCGAATGGGAAGAATACCGGCAATGCCGCCTTTGCTGGAAGAGGCTACGTCGCTGCTGGCGGGATGATCGAAGGGGAGACCTATACATGGAAGGTATTCATTGGCGACTTTCACTCGACCGACGGGTCAAGTAGGCTGATTAAAGCTTCATTGAAAGAATATACCTTCGTTTACAAGCCGGGGCTGGAGGAACACACATTTACCGGCGATTAAGTACACAATAGGGCCGGGATCAAGCACCATAGTGGTGCCGATACCCGGCCTCTAATGAATTAGTTCGCTTCCACCGCAACCGGATCCTTGATACGGTATAACGGCAGTAGAAACACAATGCCGATTAGGAACATCGCAGCAGAGAATTGATAGGTCCAAGAGAGCGATAGGGCGCCCTTCAGGAAGCCGGATATGCTCATGGTAACCACCATTGCGCCCATAAACATCGGCGTCAGAATACCGTTTACACGCCCGACGAATGCCCCCTCCGTTTTGTTCAGAATGAGCGTATTAATACCGATCTGCAGAGCTGGCATGAAGAGGCCGATCATGGCTTCCATCGCTAGCGTGAGCCAGAACATCTCGGAGAATCCCATAATGGATACGCCAATCCCCGTGACCAGCATGCCCCAAAGGACAAGTGTTTGCGGAGCGACTTTGTTCGAGAACACCATGGACAGTCCTCCCCCAACTAGCATAGCCGCGCCATTGGCCGCGAAGAGCCACTGCAAGTTACCCTTAGGCAAGCCTAGCTGCTCGGTGATAAGAAACACGGCAAGCGTATGAATAACGCCGATGCCGAGTCCTGCGGCGAGGAAAGAGCCTCCTAGTGCAACGAGTGCTTTGCGATGAAGAACGTAGTTGATCCCCATCTTCATTTCCGTCCAAATGGAGGTCCCGTTATCCGTTCTCTCTTCGACTCTATCTGGCGGCAGCAGCGTAAGTAATGCGGCGGAGAGGAGGAACGCAACGCACACGATGCCCATCGACCAGTAGATGTTCAATTGTTCAAATACGAACGTGCCCAGAATCGGACCCAAAATCATAAACACTGCCATCATTGTCTGGAACAAGGCCATGCCGGCTTGCATCTGTTCCCCCGGCACATGCAGCTTGAATAACTTCATGCTGGAAGGTTGAGAGAATTGCGACAATATCGCCGAGACGAACGTTGCGAAGAACACGGCTTGCCAAGAGCCATAAATCAATGTGAGCAAAATGACAAAAATGGATATCGCGCTAAGCAGGTCGCACAGTACCATTGTCCGCTTAGGCAGCCAGCGGTCAGCAAACGCACCGCCAATGAAGGAGAAGACGAAGATTGGAGCGAACTCAGCTACGGAGACTAGCGAGACGGCAAGCGCATCCCCATCAGTCATTTCGACTACAAACAAGAGCACCGCGAAGTTGCGCACCCAAATGCCTATCTGCATGAATACGCCTGCTGATAGAATGGCTTGAATAAATCGGTTTTGCAGCATGGAGCCCATGGAGGGCTTTGGCTCGGATGAGGGACTATTTGTTACAGGGAGTTCCATGTGGGAAATTCATCCTTTCATAGCAAAATAGTAGATCATATGTTCGATTCTACTATAATTATTTCTATTAAGGAACGAGAACATACTATTAAAACGATTAAAATTTAGTAGAGAAGGCATTATAGACAATGGGAGCAAAGCCAGGGCGCTTTGTATAGACAAAAGAAGGGCCGGGACAGTCACCATTACGGTGACGGTTCCTGCCCTTCGAGGTATTACAGCCTGGCCATCCGCAGCATGCGCTGCCGGTTATGGGTATATGACTGGTTAGCGATCTCACGAAAGCGATCGTAATCGCCTGCCACAATCGCATCATAAACCGATTGATTCAACCTGTTGGCGGAATAGTGCGGCTCGTGAGGGGTTAATTTAAAATTAATGGTGGCGTAGAGGATCAAATGTTTGATTCCAACATCGACTATTTTTGCGATGACCCCGTTGTTCAAGACATTCAGCAAGCACTCAGAGAACTTCATCGAGCTCTCCAGATATCGCGTATAAGCATGATCCTGCTCGGCCTTGAGTTGACGGTCCAGATGCTCCTGCAGATTCTTGAGATCCGGTTCTACTACGCCATCTTTCAATAAATCGATGGCCTGGAGTTGAAACAAGTACAGAACCTCCATGATGTCGATGACCTCTTTCATGGAGATCTCTTTGACGAGTACGCCTCTATTCTTGAGCGTAACGAGCAGCCCTTCGTGCTCGAGACGAGAAATCGCCGCGCGAATTGGCGTTCGACTCATGTTCAATATTTCAGACAATTCGTTCTCCGATAGAAGTGAACCCGGCATGAACGCACCGGTTCGAATTTGGGTACTTATATAGTCGTACGCGGTCTCTATTAATGTCGAATTCGCCATGATTGCACGTTCCTCTCTCTCCTGCACTCCTCTGTATATTATGACATGCAAGAGACTGTCTGCAAACTTACATGAACGAAACGCAGTTGAAAAAGGAGTCGCCCCACAATGGGGGAGACTCCTTCCTGTTTAGATGGTGAGTGATTACTCTGTATACATTGCTTTCAGCTTAGCGCGTTCTTCTTTCGTGATGCCAAGGCCTGTTTCCAGGAACGCGTCAATGGAGCCGTATTTCGCTTTCATCTCGTCAATAGCAGATTGAAGGAATTCCTTCTGAACGCCCATCAGCGCTGTGATGGCAGCAACAACGTTCTCGTCCTTCACTTGCTGCTTCACGCCGTCGATCATCTTCTTGTTTGCATCCGCACGGTAGAAGTTGCTAAGCAGATAGTCGTCCATTACTGTCTTCTCGTCAACGCCAAGTGTCAGAAGAATAATTGCGGAGCCAAGGCCTGTGCGGTCTTTGCCGGCTGTGCAGTGCTGCAAGAGAGCGGCGTTCTTCGGATCGTTAAGAAGATCCATCAATTGCACGTAGAACTTCGGTGCGTCGACCATTTGTTTGTTGAAGCCGACCATCATTTGAACCGCAGATGCTGCGTCCTTCATCATGCCGGAAGCAATCATCGCATTCATATCAGCCGTCGAGCCAGCGTTGCCAGCATCGGTACGGACGTTGTTAATGCCTGCGATTACCGGATCTGGAAGGGCTTTGACTTCCGCATCGGTACGGTAATCCACGTTAGTCTTGATGCCCATCTCTTGAATCGCCTTAAGGTCAGCATCCGTCAGATGACCGAGCTCTTCGCCGCGGAACAGTTTGCCCCATTTCACGGTTTTGCCGTCAGCCGTTTTATAGCCGCCGAGATCGCGGAAGTTAAAGGCGCCTTGCAGGTTCACTTTGCGCTCAGCGGTCTCGATGGTCGCACTGTTGCCGCCCTTCACGAGGAAGTAAATGCGGGAACCCGGTTTAGGGTCTGCTGTTACAAACCCGTTAAATGCCGAGTAAGTCTTGGCCAGCAGTTTACCGTTCTTCTCGATATTGTCCGGGGATGTGCTCCAGTATACTTTGGCCGCGCCGAGGTCGGCGTCAGCTTTCCAACGAACGATTAGTTTGCCTTGTGCCGTGCGTTCTACGCTTGCTTGTGTGAAGGCACCCGGTTTCTTAGCGATTGGGGATGCGAAGCTCGATGCAGGAGCGACAATTGCGCCTACGAGTAAAGTTGCGGATAAAACAGCTGTTGTTAGTTTTGATGTACGGTTCATGAATAAGTGCCCTCCTAGGAAATCCAACTGGTCTACAAGTAGAGTACAAGTTGTATGTTTTCGAGGAATCATGAAATTGTAAATGTTTTATGTAGCTCAGTTCTTGTAAATTGCTTCGAATTCCAATTATAATGATCATACAAAGTTTAACCGCTTTAATTTTCGCCTGGCGTTTGCTCTTTGCTCCAACTATGATACGGTAAGGGCCATTATTTTTTTATGCTATAGGAGCGATATATCGATGAAAGTCAGTATCTTTGATGTTGCCAAAAAATCGGGCTTGTCCGTGGTTACGGTTTCGAGAGTGTTAAACAATTCGTCATCGGTGCGTAAGAACAATAGAGAGAAAGTGCTTCAAGCGATGAAGGAACTCGATTACCACCCGAACGCTTCAGCGCGTAGTTTAGCCAGAGGGAAAACGGGCATTATCGGCTTAATGCTGACGACGCTTCACGATTCTTTCTTGGATGCTGTAGTGAAGGAAATCAATGACCGGCTGGCCGAGCACGGCTACTTTCTCGCGTTGTCGATATCGAACGGCTACGAAGATACGTTTCATCGTTCCTTGTTTCAGGAAGATCGCGTAGACGGGGTCATCTTGCTGTCTCCCGTCGATGAAGATGAGTATGTGATGGAGCTTAAGAAGAAGAAAATCCCATTTATGATGATCGATAATTCGCAGCGCAACCCGTCCGTGACTTCGGTAATCGTAGACAACTTCAAAGGCGGATACGATGCGACGAAACACCTTATCGATCTTGGACATACGCAAATCGCGCATATTTCAGGGCCGGATTCCTTCTTGAGCAGCAGAGAACGCGAGCGGGGATTCCGTTTCGCACTCGAAGAAGCAGGTTTACAGCCTTACGGGATTGAACGCGGCGGCTTCGAAATTCCTTCCGGCTATCGCATTACAAAACAATGGATTGAAGAGGGCAGACTGCCGTCTGCGATCTTCGCTTCGGATGATTATATCGCTGTAGGCGTTCTGAATGCGTGTATGACCTCGGGCATTCGCGTACCACAGGATCTTTCGGTAGTCGGCTTTGACGACCAAATGCTGGCCTCGGATTTTCATCCGCAGTTGACGACAGTTCGGCAACCGGCGGATAAAATCGGACATGCGGCTGTGGAGCTGCTGCTGAATGTCATTAACGAGCATGCCAAGCGCAGCGTGACGGTACAAATCGATCCCGAGCTGATCGTGAGGGAATCGACGGCACGTAGAACGTAGAATGTCAGGATGCAAGTCAAATACATCGTCAGGGCTTTCATCTAGCTTGGCGATGTATTTTTTTATGGGAATTGCAGCTCTTGTCAATAAGATTGTTGCTATATCCATGCAGGAAGTCTGCTAATTCTAAGGGATGCGGTTAAGGATTTGTCGAAAGTACTGCATTATTGATCTGCTCGTCTTGGGGCATTCTTTTTTCTGTATAATGGATGTAGTTTTAAGTTGGTTGCCTGACATCACGGTTCCAAAATCACTATACAAAGGGAGTTAACTTCGTGCTGGAATATAGAAAGGCAAGACCGGATGAGCGTGAGGAATATATCGATTTGGCCAATTATGCCTTTAAGATTGATGTAGAAACCGTGCTTCCCAAAGTATACAGCAAAGACATTGATTCATCGGCGATCCACATGGTGGCCGCGGATGAGCAGGGCCGGCTGCGCGCTCAGGTAGCTATATACCCGGAGCCGATGAACGTAAGCGGCGTTTCGCTGCGAGTCGGATACTTAGGGATTGTGTCGGTGCATCCAAGGGCTCGCGGGGAAGGGCATATGAAGGTGCTGATGAACAAGTGGCTGGAAGAGGCGCCTGAATTGTACGATATGGTTGTCTTATATGGTCAGCGACAGCGGTATGAGTATTTCGATTTTACCCTCGGAGGGGTGAAAATCAAATATTCGGTGGGAGAAGTCAATTGCCGCCATGCTTTGAAAGACGTGAACGTGAAGGGGCTGTCCTTCTCCCCCTTGTTCGAGATCGAAGGCGCGGCAGCCTTTGCACGCAAGCTGAACGATGCTCGGCCTGCATTCGTTCATCGTGAAGAGCAGCACATGTCGTACATCTTGAACGGACTCGAGCAGCAAGCGATTGGCCTGTTGGATGGGGACAAGCTGATTGGCTACATTGTCGTCAACAAAGCGGGTAATGAAATAACGGAGCTTGCGATGGAACATGCAAATGATATTCCGCGAGCAATCAAAGGGTATTTGGCACATTCCGGTGAGGAATGGATAGCCGTATTTGCACCTGAGTATGAGACGGAGCTGAATGCGAGCCTTAGCAACTTTGCGGAGAACTACTCGATGGGTACTTCCGACATGTACCATATTATAGATTTTGCCCGCGTGCTTGAAGCCTATTTGACGCTGGCGCATCGAACGACCGGACTTGCACCAGGCGAATTCTCTGCCGTGCTGGACGGCCAGCCTGTTACTGCTCGTGTAGATGAGAACGGGGTGACGGTCGAAAGAACAGCTAAGCCCGGTGCAGCCGAGCTTAATAAGAAGCAGGCACAGACACTTCTGCTTACGCCGCAAGGTCGTTATACAGGAGCTAACGTGCCTGCCGGATGGTTTCCACTTCCTATTTTCTGGTACACAGCAGATAAATTTTGACAGCACAAGAGGAGATAGACAATATGGAAGAAAAACGCGGCATACTAATTCTACCCGAGGAGGTTGGCCCCTATTGGGTTGATCTGATTGCTCGTTCCGGCCTTAATCTGGTGGGCATCCATCCGGGCTGGGGAGCGGGAGCGCTTGAGGAACTGGAGAAAATGCTGGATTTTGTGAAAACGCCGGTATTTGAGAAGTTCGCAGAACAGATGAAGGAACTGAATGTGGCTCTCGAGTTCGAATCCCATGCCATGTCATGGCTCGTTCCGCGGGCTCTCTTCTCTGAGCGTCCCGACTGGTTCCGGTTGGACGAGACAGGGAAGCGTAATTCGGACTTTAACTTGTGTGCTTCCAACACAGAGGCACTCCATTACCTGGAGGCGCGCTCAGAAGAGTTGGCTCGCGCTTTGCCTACACTTTCGGGGCGATATTATTTCTGGATTGACGACGTGACCAATAGTGCGTGTCACTGCGGAGACTGCCGGATGTTGTCCACCTCCGACCAGGCGATGATTTTCTACAATCATATCCTGCGGGGGATTCGGCGGTTCGATCCGTCGGCCGAGCATTGCTATCTGGCTTACCAAGATACGATCCAAGCTCCGGTTCATGTACGGCCCGAACCTGGTATTTTCCTGGAGTACGCGCCTATATATCGGGATTCAGCCCGGCCGATTAACGACCCGGATTGCCCGGAGAATTTCAAGGAACTCGAACACCTGCCCGGTCTGCTGCAGCTATTCGGTCAGGAAGGTGCTCAAATTCTGGAGTACTGGATGGACAATTCCCGGTTCTTAAAATGGACAAGACCATTGATGCCGCTACCTTTCTACGAAGAGGTCATCCGTCAAGACGCGGAATACTATCGGAGCCTCGGATTCAACCGGCAGACCAGCTTCGGCGTATGGTTGGGTGAGGACTACGCGCAGGCATTCGGAGAACCGCCGATCGTCGCTTATGCTCGCACTATTGGGAAATAAGCATGAAGTTAAAAAACAGAGCCCGGTGATTCGAACACCGACGCTCTGTTTTTTTTCTTATTCGCCGTTCATGATGTCGTCATACTGCTGCGAAATTCGTTTCCAATCGGCATTATTCTTATCGCTTTCGTCAATTAACGCCTTTAGGCGATCATTCATCGCTTGCTCGACGACGTTATGGAGCTGCAAATGAATGTCCAGGGCAACCAGCAGGATTTTGGCTAAATCCATGCTTCCGACGTTCAACGTATTGAGATCTGCGGGGAAAAACTTCCTCAGCATCATGAACGCGGACTGGCTGTCTTCTTTGGAATACATCAGATCGAAGAGGGTCTCGAAGGAATTGGACCAATCCGCGCTCTCGATGCTTCTGATGAAGGCTGGATTGGCAATCTCGGTATTGGGCGTTCCGACAAACAGCGTGTTTCCACCCAAATCCGTAATGATGAATCTTCGATCGTCGGCCAGGTCTTTCAACTTCGAAATTCGCGGGATACCGGAACGAGGGATTTTGCCGATTGCTTGTTTCAAGCCGGAAGTGAAAGCCTCATATAGCTGATTGACGTCATCCACTTGCACGTAGCACATTTGCTGATTTGCGGAAGGTAATAGCTTTTTGCTTACATAGAAATGAATCTCCAGCTCGCCGTACTTTACAATGGCATACGGATGCGGGCGATTGCTGTTATACACGGTTTCGAAGCCCAAATGTTCGTAAAAGGCAATCTGCTCCTTAATGGAGGGGCACGGCAAAATAGGTTTGATTTGATTCAATTTAAAAGTCTCCTTTCATTCGATGAATTTTTACTGCTACCTCTATCGTACAACATTCATGCACATGAGAAGGTTTTGTTAATATGCCGGGTAGCGGTGACCGGAATCGGAGCTCTTGATGAAGCGAATGAGGGGCTTTTTCTGCCATTTGGAGCATAGACTTAGTAAGGTCACACATACAAAGTAGCGTGATAACATGCAAGACACGATGTTTAAAGCCTTCGCGATCTCGAACGAGATCGACTTGAACAAAATCGCCGTTCATTGCGGCATTCGTAAGAAATACACCTGGGAACAACCTTTAATTCTAAGAGACGGCATTCTGGCATCCATCCTCCGTAAAAATGTAGACGAGATGCAGCAGGTGCTTGTTTTTTCATTCGGCTGTGTTGTTTTCGTCAATAACGCCCATGCGAGCGAAATCACGGACTTCCTGCGCTACATCCAGTCCTTCGAGCCGGAAATCGATATTCAGAGTGCGGATTATTATACGGATGACTATAGCCTTCACATCGGAGCGACCGAAGCCATCGAGCTAACCGACGAATACATCGTGGTTCCCGAATACGAAAGTGTATACCCTGAACTGATCTCAACCGTACTCGCAAAGTCTGTAGCGCTCGAGCGAATAGAGGAGCAGTTGGGCAAAATCAACGATAAGCTCGAAACGTTATTGGACCGATTGGAAAAAGGAAAGCTTAGAATCGGCAACAAGGAACTGGCAAGAACGACCGCGATCATCGTTCGCCATGAATATAATACCCTTGCTTATATCATGATTCTGGATAAGCCCGATATCACATGGACCAGCAGCAGTGCCGGTCAATTTTACGACAAGATGATGGAATTCTTCGAGCTGAGCGACCGATATAAAATCATGAAGAGCAAAACGGAAGTGTTGTATCACATCATGGAGGGGTTTTCGACGATCAGCCATTCGATTCGGGGACTATTCGTGGAATGGATTATCGTAATCCTCATTGTCATCGAGGTTGTATTGACGGTTTTGCAAATTGTGGGATGGTTATAAAAGATAGACCGGGCGCCGGTGCATCGCGCTCGGTCAGGCTGCAAGATCGCCTTAAGCTGCCTGCTTAGACAGGTGGTTGGCGATCTTTTTATATTTCGGCAGATATAAAAGTGCGAAATGCTCTAACGAACCGTACGGGCGTTAATTTGGTCGGAATTGGTGGCTCCGAGAATCTAACGAACCGTAGTGGCGTTATTAGGAGTAAATCAGCTCCAAAATACCCGAAAACCGCCCAATAGAGGCTCTAGGGTTCGTTAGAATTTTTATAGTGGCATTTTGGGGCAAATAAGGCCTCTACGGTTCGTTAGAGTATGCCGCATTCTGTAACACGCGATGTGGTGCCGCATACGCGCCAGCAACTTCAGCTGCCACACTCATTCGGAGAACGCTTGCCTGCGCATCGGCTGCTTCGGAGCATCTGATTAAATAATCGGAGACTTGTCAGACATTTGGCTTGGCGAAACTCCGGTCTGCTTCTTGAACAGCCTTAGGTTGACGGTGAGAATAATTATCACTACAATCATTACAGGGTTGGGTGCCTTAGGTAACACTTAGCCGAAATTAATAGGCCACTAGACTGGAGAATTTAACGTGTCATTATCTATAAAATCGGAAATTCCGGCGCGCAATCAGGGTGAACAAGTTCGCGTGTATGCGCGGCCATGGGCGGCGACCTTCATTATGATTGGCGGACTCATCGGACTTGCTCTGGCCATTGCCTTGTCCGTCTCCTTCGGAGCGGCTGATATTAAATTTGCTACGGTTTGGGATGCTATTTTTCACTATCAATCGGATTTGATCTCGCATCAAATCATACAAGAGCTGCGGTTGCCGCGGGTAATCGGGGCTGCGCTCGTTGGCGCCAGCTTCGCGATCGCGGGGGCTATTATGCAAGGAATGACGCGCAATCCGCTGGCTGATTCAGGCTTGCTCGGACTCAACTCCGGGTCAGGGTTTGCGCTGGCGATTTGCTTTGCTTTCTTCCCGGGCTTGCCGTATACCTACTTAATGCTGTATTCATTTGCCGGTGCCGGACTCGGCTCGTTGATCGTCTTCGGGCTTGGGGCTTTATCTCGCGGAGGACTCACACCGGTTCGTCTGGTCCTTGTTGGCGCAACGCTGTCGGCGATGATGACCGCGCTCAGCGAAGGGATTGCGATTCAATTCCGAATTGGACAAGACTTGGCTTTCTTTTATGCAGGCGGCGTGGCTGGCGTGAGATGGGAACAGCTCAAAATTATGTTTCCTTGGTTTATAGCTGCTGTGGTCGGAGCGATCATGTTATCTCGCGCGATCACAATGCTGAGTCTCGGAGATGACGTGGCAAGAGGGCTCGGACTAAGAACTGGGCTGATCAAATTCATGGCCATGCTTGTCGTACTTGTGCTGGCAGGCGCTGCCGTATCGGTCGCCGGAGCAGTCGCGTTTATCGGGTTACTGATACCGCATGTAACGCGCAAGCTGGTTGGCGTCGACTATCGCTTCATTATCCCTTGCTCGGCAATTCTTGGGGCGTTGCTCGTCGTACTGGCCGATTTGGCGGCAAGAACGATCAACGCACCTGAAGAGACGCCTATCGGAGCATTGATTGCGATCATCGGCGTTCCTTTCTTTCTTTATTTGGCTCGTAAAGAGAGGAGGGAGCTGTGAGTATGAATCGAATCGAACTTTCTTCCGCGGACAGAAGCAGTCAGAAGCGGAATGTTATGGCACTCGGCGTGTTTGGCCTGCTAATTATTCTCGTATTTATCCTTAGCATAAACACTGGCTTTATCCGGCTTAGCCCATTGGAAGTACTGCGCACGTTCTTTGGAGGCGGGACGCAGGAGCAGCATACGATTCTGTTCGATTTTCGGTTGCCTCGTATTGTCCTATCGGTACTCGTCGGAGCGGGCTTGGCGGTATCTGGCTGCATTATGCAGGCCATATCGCGTAACGGATTGGCAGATCCAGGTATTCTCGGCGTTAATTCGGGGGCAGGACTCGCGGTGCTTTTGTTCGTGGTGTACTTCCCGGTGGGGGCCAGTGCTCCCGTATTCTTACTGCCGGTGCTCGCGTGGATTGGATCGGCGATAACCGCCGCAATTGTGTTCGCACTAGCCTATCGGCGCAATGCGGGACTATCGCCGACGCGGCTTCTGCTCTCAGGCATTGCAGTAACGGCGGGCATCTCCGCGGTGACGATCGTGCTGTCACTTCGGATCTCGAAAGAAAAGTTTATTTTTATCCAATCCTGGGTTGCGGGAAGCATCTGGGGAAAAGACTGGAGTTTCGTGCTTGCCTTACTGCCATTCATTGCGATACTGCTGCCGTACGTCCTCTACAAAGCCAGAACGTTAAACGTGCTGAATTTGGGTGAATCGTTGGCGACCGGTCTCGGTGCATTCGTCTCCCGCGAGCAGTTGCTCTTATTGGCCGCGGCCGTCGGACTCGCAGGCTCGTGTGTTGCGGTAAGCGGAAGCATCGGCTTCGTCGGTCTGATTGCGCCGCATCTCGCTCGTCGGCTCGTTGGCTCGAGGCATCAGGCGCTGCTGCCGGTGACCGCACTTGCGGGCGGGCTGCTCGTCATCACGGCGGATACAATCGCCAGATGGGTCTTCATGCCATCGGAAATACCAACGGGCATCGTTGTCGCGGTAATCGGTTCCCCGTATTTTCTCTTCTTGCTGGTACGATCGAAAGCTTAATAAAGGAGCGTTTCAATATGAGAGTGCAATTAGAAGGTATTACCGTGTTGTCGGATGATGTATCACGCTTGGCCAGATTTTATCGCGAGGTGCTCGGATTTCATACCGTTATAGAGGAAGACCATTATGTTGAATTTGTTAATGAGGGTGTTCGTTTCGCGATTTGTGCGAGGCCATTGATGGCTGATAATACGAACGGGCATTATTCTTTTATTGAAGGGCACAAGGGGCAAGCCTTTGAGCTTAATTTTCAATGTGAGTCTCCGGAAGCTGTCCGCCAAATGTATGATGATTTTGTCTCCAAGGGAGCCACGTCGATTACGGAGCCCAAATCTATGTCTTGGGGGCACACAACAGGATTCTTTGCGGATCCGGACGGTAATATTCATGCTCTGTTTGCGGTTAACCCAATGGCTGAGAAGGAAGAATAACTGGAACGATTACGCCGCAAGCCAGCACGACCGATTCCTAAGCGAAGTCCCCCGATGGCTCGCATCGCGGCAATAGAGAAGGCGCTCCGTCTGTGACGCCTTTCTGTGTTCGAGATAGGAAAGGCCGTCCGTGGGTTATCTTCCGGAAACTAACCGCCTTAACCATGCCTCCAAAGGGCCATTACGATTCTTCTTCTCCAGCCAAGCAGCCAAGACGACGGACATCATCCAGACGCCAGTGGCAATTCCGGCAGCGACGAAACTGCTCACCTGACCTCCGAAATCCAGGGCGACCGGTGATAAGAGCAGAACAAGCATCGCCTCGTTCCAAACGAAGAAGGTCAAGGAACGTTTCCCAAGAGCCAGTAATGCTCCTGTAAACTTGCCGGGCCGCTTTATTTTGGCGCCGATTATTCCGAAGAGCGCTGAATAGGCTAAGCCGCCGGCTATTCCAGTCAGGATGTGGACTCCATACAGGACACCGGCTGTAAAGAAGCCGGGGTGCCATAAGGTATCCAATAAGGTCATCGGCAGCGCGCCAAGCAATGATAGGGTTAATCCTAGCGTTGCGAGGATGGAGAGTGTTCGTACCTGTTGCGACGGATTCGTGAGTAATTGGTATCTAGCGATCCACATGCCAAGCAAGACGTTCGGAATAATCGGGAACATGACATGAATCAGAAAAGGAATAGAAGGGAAAGCAATTAGCCTCACTAATGCTGTTTGGAGGTAGGTATCCGCGGCTGAGAACTCCGGATCGAATCCATAGGCCCCGATATCTTGAACCAGAAAGCCCCATAAGAAGGGAAGAAGTGCGGCATAGAACAGAGTGGTGATCGTAAAGAATCGAATTAATGTGCGATTTCCGCGTGTTAACAGCCAGCCGACGAGCAGACCGGTTAGCCCATAGGCCATCAGAATATCCTGACCTCCAATGACGACGGCCAGAGAGATACCGAACAGGATGAGATACCAGCAACGACGACGAATAACCCTCTTAGCTTCTTGGGCACTTATCCCTCTTGCGATCCGTCTTTCGAAGGCCAGAACTAATCCATAGCCGAAGAGAACCGCAAACATGGCTCTGGCCCGATTATCAATCAGGAGCATGCCCAGTATATTCACGAGTTGGTCCATCAAATCAACGCTCTCTACTCGCTGCATAACCCCGGGTTTGGCATTGTACAAATAGAGGGGTGCATGGGCAAGCGCAATAAGCAGCAGCATCACGCCTCTGGCCAAATCGAGTGAAATGGCACGATTCTTTGAAATGGACATGCGAACGTTCTCCCCTTCTATACCACTAATGAATGATTAGGTTCGTGAGTTGCTACGTCTATAGCGGGTCAAAAGTTACAAGCTTTCGGCAGAAAAAGACCTTGCAGTCACTTTACGTGATGCAAGGTCTCTTTTTTCCTCGAAACGGTTATTTCATCCTCCGTTTATACACCCTCATGGCGCTAGCGCAGAAGAAACCGAGTATGGCAAGACACCATAACACTGCGGCAAGCGTAGTTCCATCCGCCTTTCCTCCGAGTAAGAGTGATCGAATGCTTTCAATAAGCGGCGTCATGGGCTGATACTCCGCGAATACCCGGATAACCGCAGGCATACTGTCGGTAGGGGCAAAGGCTGAGCTAACGAATAATAGCAGCATCAGAACGTAAGCAAACACTCCGGCTCCCTCAAAGGACTTGGCAAGTAAGCCGAAGGTGACGGCAATCCAAGTAAACGCAAGAATACTAAGCAGCAGAATGATAAGGGCTAATACCCAGCCGAGCACATCCGCAGTCGGCCGAAATCCCATAACGAAGGCAACGAGGAAAATGGCGAGCAGCGAAATGATGTTAAAAACTAATGAGGCTACCACGTGTCCGCCCAGAATGGAGGCTTTTGCGATTGGCATGGAGTGAAAACGCTCGAATATCCCTTTTGTGAGATCATTATTGATGCGCAAAGAAGAGTAGGCCACGCCGCTGGCAATGCAGAAGAGCAAGATGCCAGGCACAATGTAATTGATATAGCTTACATCGCCGGTGTTCATCGCTCCGCCAAAGACATAGACGAAGAGAAGCATCATCATGATGGGCATGGCAATGACCGTAATCATGGTGTCGATGCTGCGCGTGGAATGGCGAATGATGCGCCCGCTCATGACGGCGGTATCGCTTATTAGATGAGTGAGCTTCATTTGGCATCCTCCTGTTTGCTTGTGACAAGTGTGAGAAATACATCTTCAAGCGTAGGCAGTTTTTGGGCAAACTCGGCAATTTCAATGTCAGCTTCCGCGGCTTTCGTAAGCAGTCGTATCATTTGTTTGGTACTTCCGTCTGTAATGACGGAGAGCGTGAGATTGTTTAAATCTGCGGTCACGTTGTGTTCCTTGAACAGGTCGCGTGCCTGATTCAGCATCGTTTCATGTTCGAATCGAAGTTCGATATGACCCTTAGGCATTCGGTTCTTCAGCTCCGCCGGACTGCCGGATGCTACGATATGACCTTCATGTAAAATCGCGATTTGATCGGCCAGATGGTCGGCCTCCTCTAAATACTGGGTGGTCAGAAATACTGTGACACCTGATCGCGCTAAATCTTTGATCATCTCCCACATGGCAATGCGGGCTTGCGGGTCAAGCCCGGTGGTTGGCTCATCGAGGAAGATCACCGAAGGGCTGCCTAATAAGCTCATGGCCAAATCCAACCGCCGGCACATCCCTCCGGAATAAGTGGAGATTCTACGATCGGCGGCATCGAGTAAGTCAAAGCGGCGCAGCAGCTCTTCGGCATGTTTGTCAGGGTTGGGCAAATGGCGGAGTTTGGCCATCATTCGCAAATTCTCGCGCCCGGTCAGGATATAGTCTGCGGTTACGCTTTGTCCGGTCAGACTGATTTCCTCGCGTACGCGCTCGGGGTGTTTGGTAACGTCATCCCCATTAATCTTCGCACTTCCGCTGTCGGGCTGGAGCAAGGTGGCCAGAATTTTAATCATGGTGGTTTTACCCGCGCCGTTGGAACCGAGAAGAGCGAAGGTAGAACCCTTCTGCACGCGGAAGTCTATTCCCCGAAGAACGTTCACGTCTTTATACGATTTTGTGACACCAGTTACCTCGATGGACCAATTGTTCGCTGTCATGCTGATTTCCCCCCTATCTTCCCAATTTTTTATGAATGGACTCGTTCATTTTGGCCCGCATTTGCCCGGTCCATGTCTGAGCGGAAATACCTTCGAGCAGTCCGTCGCAGAACGCCATAACGTCTTCCCCCACAAGCTCCAGCACATCTCGTCCTTCAGCGGCTGCCAGCTCGAACATGTCGAGCATTTCGGGGAACAGATTAATAACGCCGGAATCGGATGTAGAGAAATTCAGCATGTAACGAGTTGCGATATCGTAAACGTCACGGAAATCGTTCGGGAGCGCTTTTGAACGTTTCATGCACGCTTTGTACGCTTTCTTCTGATGCCGCCAATCTTTGAGCGTAGTGGATATGGTCTTATACATGGCTATCCTCCTTCAGTTGAGCAAGTCTTGAGGAAACATATCCCCATTTATCCCAAAACATAGACAACTCGCGCCGTCCGGCTTCATTAAGGCTGTAAAATTTCCTTGGCGGGCCGATTTCGGAAGGTTTCTTCTCGATAGCGACCAGCTGATTCTTTTCCAGTCGTACCAATATGGTATAGACCGTGCCTTCGACAATATCTTTAAACCCGAGCGTATTTAGTGTTTTTACGATTTCATACCCGTAGGTTTCTTTCCGGCCGATGATTTCGAGTACGCAGCCTTCCAGGACCCCTTTCAGCATTTCCGTCAGGTTCTCCATTGAAGTCCTCCAAACTACTCTGTATTGCTTAGTACCACTACATAGTATCACCAAGTAGTTGGGATGTAAACATCAAACTTTTAGCTCGGACGTACTAAAATGCTTGTAACTTTAGCTCGATCGTACTAATATGTAAGGGAGTAACCGAACAATCGGCATGGAATGAAAGTGAAAGTGAAGGTGGAAGAGTGTGAAGGATACGCGTGATAAAATACTGCTCGCCTCCCAGGAACTCTTAGCGAAAAACGGCTACGCCGGGTTTACGCTTGGTGCCATTGCGGAGCAGCTGAAGATCAGCAAGGGCGTGGTCACGTATCATTTTTCTCAAAAAGATCAGATCATCCATGAACTGGTGGAAAGCTATTTTCATGATGCGGCTGCGTATATGGGGCAACATATGGTCGTTGATAGAACAGCGCCAGAAGCGCTGGCATCCTATATTGACGCTAATTTGCGTTATGTGGCCGACAATCGAGTCCGAACATTGGCTATTATGCACATGATCGCTAACCATAGAAATAAGGACGGGCAATTAGCCTTCTCGGATAAAGACAATCTCATTCATCAGCCGCTAATCGAGATTTTTCAATACGGGCAAGAGGAAGAGAAGAGCTTCAGGATGTTTTCGACAGGGCTAATGGCCATGCTCGTCAGAAGTGCCATAGATACGTTAAGCGGTAGAATAGCGACTAACGAAATCGGAGATCTCGAAGAGGCTATTCAAGAAACCATCCACACCTTTACACTTGCGACAAGGAGAGATGGACATGAAGAAATTTCAAAATAACGGGCTGCAGATATTGGGGATCATTCTGAGTCTCACTGGTATCGCAACAATCGTGCAGCCGCTGATTCGGGCGTTATTCGGCAAACCGATTGCATATAAGTTTCTTGGATTACTGCAGGAAGGGTTGCCGTCCTTTATCGCGTGGGCTGTCATTCTGGTGATTGGGCTTGTACTGGTTTCGATAACCAAGCCTATTGCAGCTGATTCAACGGAATAATTTGGGCATAAAGGCTGGGAGAGACGACATCTATGAGTAAACAACAACAAATGAAATCTAGTTTATTGCTTCTGATTACGGCTTGCATCTGGGGGTTCGCTTTTGTAGCACAGCGTGAGGGGATGTCCTATACGGGCCCGTTTACCTTTAATGCGGTTCGATTCGCTCTTGGTGCCTTATCCTTGGTTCCACTCATCCTCTGGCTGGACCTTAGATCCCGGAAATCATTTAAAGAAATTAAGGCCTCGGTCAAAAGTTCGGCTGTCTCCGGCTCCATGGCAGGCGTGATTCTCTTTTGCGGGGCGTCTTTGCAGCAAATCGGACTCATCCATACTACGGCGGGAAAAGCGGCGTTTATAACCGGTTTATACATCGTGATAGTGCCGTTTCTGGGCTTGTTTCTAAAGCAGCGCCTTCATGTGAACAGTGCAGTAGGCGCGGTCGTGGCGGTATTTGGTTTATATTTGCTATGTGTAAAGAATGATTTGACGCTAGGAACAGGCGACTTATACGAGCTCGTCGGAGCGTTCTTCTGGTCGGCGCATATTCTGCTGATTGACAAGCTGTCTCGCCAAACGGATGTCATTAAGCTGTCGTTCTTTCAGGTGGTGACCTGTTCTATTCTTAGCTTTATTGTTGCATTTGCAACAGAGACGATTGACTGGACAGGACTGTCGCAGGCGCTTATTCCACTTCTGTATGGCGGAATATGCTCTGTCGGGATTGCCTACACGCTGCAGGTCGTTGGTCAAAAGAATGCGCATCCGACGCAGGCGGCGATTATTATGAGTATGGAAACGGTATTCGCGGTTGTTGGCGGTTACCTCATACTCGGTGAATTGTTGGATGCTCGAGGCGTAATGGGTTGTTTGTTCATGCTGGTCGGGATGATCATTCCGCAGCTACCGCCAATTAGGAGAAACATTATCGTGCAGGAATAGTTGCGATTCCCAATTACCGCTGCTCTATACTTCAATTGAAAGGAGGGAATGAGATGGATTGGCTTACGAGGATGAATCGTGCTATGGACTACATCGAAACGAATCTAACCGGAGAGATTGATTTGGCAAAAGTGGCTCGTGAGGCATGCTGTTCATCCTATCAGTTCCAAAGAATGTTCTCGTTCATTACGGATGTGACGCTTGCCGAGTATATTCGGCGTAGGCGCCTTACGCTTGCCGCACTGGAATTGCAGAATAACGCTGCTGCCAAGGTGATCGATGTTGCACTTCAATATGGGTACGAATCGCCGGTTTCTTTTGCACGAGCCTTTCAATTGCTGCATGGTGTCACACCTGCTATGGCCCGGCAAGACGGAATTGCACTCAAAGCTTATCCTCGTCTTTCCTTCCTTATCGCAATTAAAGGGGCAGAGGCGATGAATTATCGGATCGAATCCAAAGAAGCGTTCCAGGTGTTCGGCATTGAAGGCGTGTTTCAAACTAACCCGGACAGCGAGGATCAGCCTACACCGGCACAATTGTGGCAGCAATGCCATGCGAATGGTGAAGTGGAGCGATTAGCTGCAAATGCAGGAGAGCTGCCGGCATTCGTGAGTAGAAATTTAAGTAAAGTACATGCGGTATGTAGTTATAAATCAACCGCCGACGATACATTTCCGTATATGTTGTGTGCCTTTAAGAGTGAATCCAGTCAAACGGACGGGTATTCAACAATAACCATTCCGGCATATACATGGGCTATTTTCCCCTCAGATCCATTCACTTGGGATGTATTCGATGAGGTTATCGAGACGTTATATCGGCGCTTCTTCACAGAGTGGCTGCCAACGGCGGGATACGAGCAGGTCGATGGACTGGACTTTGAAATCTACGGCGGTTCGGATGGACTGAACTACTTTGAATTATGGTTTGCTGTGAGGAAAGTGGCTTAAATTGGCATGATTGGATGAAAAAACAAGGGCCGGGAATCCTCCATAGGAGAGATTCCCGGCCCTTGTTTGGCGCTTTTTTCATGCTCACTCGCTATGAATATTGAGAATATGAAAATTAGAGAAACATTAATAGATTGCTAGTGGCAATGTGGAATGAATTTAAAAAATAAAATGTAATATTATTTCTTTATTTATTTACAATATACTGTACAAACATTGACCTACATACAAAATTTACATATACTTCTAATCGTAAGAAAAAAAATATAGTTTGAAGGGAAGTAATTAATGTGAAGATTAACAAAAAAGTAATTGCGTTGTCAGTACTAATGTCAATAACTGTTTCATCGAATGCCTATGCAAGCAATGACTCTTCAGTGAGTGCAAGCAGCGAAACCATTACTCCAATGTCTTATGTGGAAGAGGTAATTAACTACACTGCGCAGCGTCAGGAAAAGACAGGATTCTTATCGTGGTATGATGTAGGGTTTGCAGAAACTTACTACAAAACGATCTCTTTTCCTCACGGATATACTCAAACGGGCACTACTACAACATACTCTGCAGTTACAGGTGATGTACTATTATATAAAAGGACAAAGTATGTGACTTATAACTATACTATTAACTAATTGAATAATAACAATCATGAAATGCTCAATAAACCTCTAGTTTCTTGAGCATTTCAAAGACCAAAGGAATGTTAGAATGAAAAGAAATGTAATCGGAATTACGGCTATTATTATTTTATTTGCAGGTTACTTCTTATTTAATAGACAGGGCAGTACTACTATTTTTAATAGCCCATTAGTTGAAGCTGCTGTTAGAGAAACTCTACATATTGATCGTAAACAAGCAATAAAAGAAACAGACATTGAAGGAATTGAGCAGCTTTCATTGAGTGGCATTTCTTTGGCAGATCTAAGTGATTTAAAGAAATTCACAAATCTTAAAGAGTTAGACCTGTCCAATAATAAGATCCAAGATGTCAGTAGTCTTGCATCGCTAACAAAATTAACTTATTTGAATTTAGGTTCGAATCAAATTAGTAATATCAGTGCTCTTGGAAATCTAGTAAGCTTATCATACTTGGACATGACTCGTAATCATGTGAACGACTTAGCACCGTTAAGAACACTTCATTCGCTATACACGCTGGCCTTTGATAGTAACGACATAAAAAATATTGAAGTTATTAAAGAGCTTAGTAATCTTATCGTTTTAGGTATAGGGTTGAATCCTATCTCTGATCTCACTCCATTATATTCTATGACAAAACTTCAAGTTTTATCGGCAGAAAATCTCAATATTGAACAAATCGAGTGGGTGCACAATTTACCGAATCTTACTGTTCTGTACTTGAGCGATAATAGAATCAGTAATATAGAGCCATTAAAAGATCTTAAACATTTAAAAACACTAAAAATCCCTAATAACCCAATTAAAAATTATGAATACTTAAATAAATTGGAAATAACTGAAGTAATTAAATGATCTTCGTCAGCCTGCTGACTGGATGTGAGAGGGGAGTCGGGCGTAAGCTTGTACCATGAACTCAGACCGGATATAACTATCGTAGATATTACGATGCCTGGGATGAACGGCATTGATGTCGTGAAGAGAATTCATCAGATAAATTCTTCAGCAGTCATGATTATGTGTTCAGCGAGGTCACAGGCTCTGAACGTGCTTGAGAGTCTAAGTGCAGGGGCAAAAGGGTTTATCGCAAAACCGTTCATGGCCGAAGACAATGATTTGCTTGAAACATGTGCGAGTTTAATACCGTTGCTTGAACAAGATTTGGAACGGTTGTGGAGCGAGTTAGCGGACGGTGAGATTGTTGAGGAAGAAGACGATTTTATTTATAGCGGAATGCGCTAACGAACCGTACAGGTCTTATTTGCCCGAAAATAGCTCCGAAAAAATGCTAACGAACCCTACAGGTCTTATTTGGTGGTTTGGAGGGGGTTGAGGGTGGATTTTCCCGAAATAAGACCTCAACGGTTCGTTAGAATTTCGAAACACCGAAATTTAATTCAATAAGTCCCCTATGGTTCGTTAGAATCTCGTGGCGCGGGTGTAAGGACAATCTGGTGGTACAGGAGGGGAATCCTGTACCTTTTTTGCGTCTGCGGAGTGTGGCCAATCCGTCATCCGGAAGGTATTTCCCACTCCTTTGCCGAATTAGTAATCAACTGGAATAACGTTTCATTCGACTACTTCCTCAGTATTCGAGAATGAGGGGGACGGAACGATGACGATTAAAGAGCAGACGATTATGAATTCAAGTAAAAATAAAATTATAACAACGGATAAAGAGATTACGATTGTCGGCAAGATAGATGAACCGCTTGTTCTTATATTGGAAAACGTATTAAGCCACGCCGAATGTGATCTGTTGATAGACTTAGCTACAAGCAGAATGCAGCGAGCCAAGATCGGCAAGTCTCACGAGGTAAGCGATATTCGCACCAGCAGCAGCATGTTCTTCGAGGAAAGCGAGAATGAATCGATTCATCGAATCGAAACCAGAATATCTGAGCTCATGAATATACCGATCGCGCACGCAGAACCGCTGCAAATTTTACATTATAAAGCCGGTGAACAGTATCAGCCTCATTTTGACTATTTTAAATCCGAAAACGCAGTAAACAATCGCATTAGCACACTGATCATGTATTTAAATGATGTAGAAGAGGGCGGCGAAACGTATTTTCCTTCACTTCGTTTTGCAGTGACGCCCAAAAAAGGAAGCGCTGTCTATTTTGAATACTTTTATACGGATGAGCTCTTGAATGAGCTCACCTTGCATGGGGGGAATCCCATTGTGGCCGGTGAGAAATGGGTGGCAACCCAGTGGATGAGAAGACAAATTCACCGCTAATGAATAGGGGGAGTAACGGTTATGCTGAAGCCGATTTCTACGAATCTATTTCAATATGAGGATACTTGTCTTGTGTATGTCATAAAGAACGGCAGAGAAGCGGTCTTGATCGATTTCGGATCGGGTACCGTGCTCGAAGAATTGGCCTCGATCGAGGTGGACAAGGTTACGGATTTGCTTATGACACATCATCATCGGGATCAAGGACAAGGACTGGACAAAGCGGTTGCGGCCGGAGCGCGCATCTGGGTACCGCATCATGAGCAGGATTTATTTGCCCAAGTGGACCAACACTGGCAAGGCCGTGAAATACTCGTGAATTACAATGTACGCCAAGATAAATTCTCCTTACTCGAACCGATATCGATTGCCGGGACACTGAAGGATTATTCTAATCACACTTTCGGCGGGTATTCATTTAACGTGGTTCCTACTCCCGGGCATACGACAGGGTCAATTACGCTGACAACTGTACTGGATGGCAGCCTTGTTGCCTTTACAGGGGACTTGATCGCCGGTCCGGGAAAGGTTTGGTCTATGTCTGCTACTCAGTGGTCGTATAACGGCTGCGAAGGGGTCAACCATACGATCTGTTCATTAACGGCACTTCGGGATAAAGGCTTACACATGCTGCTTCCATCACATGGCGAAATCATGGAGCAACCTTCGGCCGCCATTGAACCTGTAATCGAGAAATTAGAGCAGCTTCTTCGACTGCGCGGCCAATATTCCGACCTCGAGAATATGAAGGAACCGGAATACCGGGAAATTACTCCTCATCTACTTTGGAATGCCCGCAGCTTTGCCAATTCCTTTGTACTTCTGTCCAAAAGCGGTAAAGCGCTTCTCATCGACTATGGGTATTCGAGCATCCACCAGATCTTCATAGCAGGAACTGATCGCGCATCACGTCGTCCGTCCCTCCTCCCCATTGAGCGGTTAAAGCAGCAATACAATGTCACTAAGATTGATGTGGTCATCCCGACGCATTATCATGACGATCATGTGGCGGGGTTTAACCTACTGCGTGATGTTGAAGGAACAGAGACGTGGGTAGCCGATAATTTTGCCGATCTCTTCGAAAATCCATCCCACTACGACGTACCCTGCATTTGGTATGATCCGATTCCGGTAGACCGCAGAGTGCCGCTCGAACAGTCCGTGGTGTGGGAGGAGTATGATATCCGTCTCTACGAGCAGCCGGGTCATACCCTCTATGCGGTCGCTGTCTCGTTCGAAGTCGATGGCAAACGCGTGTTGGCAATCGGCGATCAGCAAGGTAATGACGGAAATCTGAATAATTACGTTTATCAGAATCGGTTCCGTTCTCATGACTATATGTTAAGTGCGGAATTGTACCAGAAGTTGAATCCCGACCTCATTGTTTCCGGCCACTGGGACCCGCTGTGGGTGGAGAAAGGCTACTTTGACAAGCTGAAGCGGGATGGGGAGAGCTTGAAGCGGCTGCATGACGAGCTGCTGCCAGTCGAGAATATCGACCTAGGAGCTGAAGGCTGTTGTGCATGGATTAAACCTTACCAAGTGGAGGTCAGCAGCGGGGAAACGACCGAATTTGTGGTTGAGGTGTTAAATCCGTTTCCACGCAAGGAAAAGGTGACCGTTCGACTGGTTACGCCTCCTAGCTGGAATGCGGTGGCCGACGAGCAGCAGCTTGAAATCGATCCTCACAAGGTGGAGACGATACAGTTCGTTATTACAGTTCCTGCAGGTATCTCTGTTAAGCGTGCCCGAATCGCAGTCGATATTACGATTGGGGATCGGAAGCTGGGTCAGCAGGCTGAGGCACTTGTGACGGTGAAGTAGTTTGTTGAGTATGGTGGCCAACGAAAGAGAGCAGGCAAGGTTGCCTGCTCTCAGTGTGTCGAGAAATCCACGTTTGATATAACGTCGGTTTTTAAGCTTCCGCAATGGCACGAAGGTAATCTTCTTTACGTTCTGTACTTCCGAGATGTGCGCATGCTTTGTCACATTCCAACTCTAACGGTTGTGACAGTGGTTAATTGGCATAAATAGACCATTTTTATTTTCTAACGGTTGCCAGCGAGCTTATTTGAACGTTTTCCACTAGGAATCTACCCATTTGCAGCAAATAACGTCTGTCACAACCGTTAGAGTTTCCAAAAGGTTTATTCTCATGAAATAGCCGCGCTGACAACCGTTAAAGTTTGTTCATGAAATAAAAAAGTGGCTGTCGAGACTTTCTCGGGGAGCCTGAGAGCAAGCGATGTCGCCTGCTCTTTTTTCTATTTCGTCTATCTATAAAGGAAGCTGCACTGCACTCGCGGGATCGATTGAATCGGAAGTCGTATGATTTGCTCGAACATGCGTGCTGTTCAGCCCCTTCGATACGAGCAAGCAAAGGGTAAAGAACATGGTGTACAAAATAAAGGTAACGAAGCTTGATGCGAAGAGAAGCGCCCCGGAGACTTCGTCTGCGTTCGATACAAAACGGCCGATAATATTAGAGGCAATCATGAAGATAATCAGCGGAACGGACAGGCCTTGAATCCACTGTCCAACCTTACTTAGAGCTGCCGAGCGCTGATAATAGCTGCCGATTTGCTGATAGACAGAGGGAATGCCGTAGAAATTATAGAACGGGATGATCATACAGGCAATGGCAGATCCGGGCGTGCGCGGGTACTGAAGAAACAGTCGGTTCAAGTCCATGTGCACCCGGTATATCCAGATTAGATAAATGACAATGATAACAAAGTAAAGCACAACCGAAACGATATCTACAAAACCGTATAAAGGATAGATGTAGTCACTGAACACATTCAAGTCAATCATGTAGATTGCGGAAAAAACGAGATCGGCGAGTGCGGCTGCCACGAGTGCGCCTAGTAGGATTTTGAGTATAAATGCGATGAATTCTGATTTGAATTTCAAGTCGTATCGAGCTCCAATTCATAGTTAGTTAGGGTAGTTGACTTAAGACATGTATCGCATCTTCCAAGGTGGATACAGGAATAACGCGTAAACGCAAATGCATTTCGCCGGCGACTTGCAGTGCCTCATCCTCATTACTGAGTCCCTCGTACATAAAGGTTTCTTTATCTTTGGGAACTAAGAAAATATCAGCCCCCTGGGCTTCTGCAGTCCGCAGCTTGTCACGAATGGCTCCCACGGACCCGACTGATTGGTCCTCCTCGAGTGTACCGGTGCCGGCAATCATTAGCTGGCTGCCTTTAGAAAAGTCGATTTTACTCTCTTCCTCATACAAGCCGATGCCGAGCATAAGCCCAATAGAATTTCCGTAATACTGCGAGGTTTCTTCAATTAGCGCGTTCTGCCGATCCTCCAACTGATCCACCGTGGTCGTTTGGTCTGAGATTTCTGCGGCTGAATCTACTGCATGACGAATGGTATCGTCCTTCATGTAGGTTTCAAAGTCCAGCATGTCGTCACTAGCTTCTTGGGCGGAGGCATCTACTCGCGTAAATTGGGCGTCTGGGAATGAGCGTCTGACTGAGAACTTCTCGTACCGATTACGCGTGAATCCTTCGCGGACATAGACGAAGTGAACGCTCCCGTTCACGCCGATGTCTCGAATGGGTACAAGCTTTCCCGGTGCAGAGAAGCTATAGTACTGAGGGAGATAACAATAGAGAGCTACTGATAACGGGAGCAGCAGCAGCACGAGAGCGATTATCCATTGCTGCCACGAGGTCAATCGCCCTCGTACAGGACTTATTTGTGGTTGTTCCAGAGTAATCATCCGTTCCGCGGCATTAAAGTTCTACAATATTTGGTGATATTCAATTAATTATGTCAGAATTCCTGCAAAAGTCATATTAAATTATTATGGAAAAACAGACCCCGCCATCACTTTGCGTGAAGCGGGGCCTATTTTAGTTAATTGCTGCCTGAAATGACGTAATCCGTGTTCGAGAGCGTGTACGTAAGGGTGCTGTTCGTGTTAATCAACGCATCAAAATCGCTTTCGAGGGTAACAACGAATTGCATTTTGCTGTACAGGTCGCCTTCGAAAATCGTGAAAAGCAGGATGCCATTTAGAAAAGTGTTGTCGTCGTCGCCGTAAGCAACCTCTTCTGTCCCAAATGGTCCAAGGGTAAAGGACTCCGTGCCATATTGGTTGTAAGGTTCAAGTCCTGCGCGGATAAACAGCGTAAGTTGCAAAGCGGCTCCGGTGGTATTTACAAATGTTTTTAAACCTGCCATGAGGTGTATCCTCCTTTCAAAGCGGGATACTCTATCTTATTCTAGTAATTTGAGATTGATAGGACTTCTATAACGATAGATAGAATTAGTTAATCATCCGTGTCCCTCCGGTCGCCAGAACGGCTTGCGGATTGTCGCCTTATCCAGCTTTCCTACGGATGTTCTTGCAAGGCTCCGAACAATCTCTAGACGAGTAGGGAGCTTAAACGCGGCCAGCTGTTGGTGGCAGAACTGCCTGAGTTCTTCTAAGGTGAGTGCCGACTCCCCTCTCACGGTGATCACTGCAGTGACTTCTTCACCCTCATCCGGCAATGGTGTTCCGATCACGGCAACCTCAACAATCAAGGGATGTTTACTTAAGACTTCCTCAACCTCAGAGCCGTACACATTGGAACCGCCAACGATGACGATATCTTTCTTGCGATCGAGCAGATACAAATAACCATCTTCATCGAATTTGCCCAAGTCCCCGGTATAAAGCCACCCGCCGCGTATTGCTTTACTTGTCTCCTCGGGATTGTTCCAATAACCGAGCATGATTTGTTCGCTTTTGCAAATAATCTCGCCTGCTTCTCCCTGTGCAACATCAATACCGAAATCATCCACGATTCGCACTTCAAAAGGTTTCTGTCCCCAATTTGCAATATAAGAGGGGTTTCCGACGGATAACAGCCGTTCTGTTTTGCCCTCCTCGAAGCATTGGTTGATGGAGAGGGAACTGATGAATTGACCGCTTTCGGTTTGCGCATACACTTCCGTAACATGAGCATTCGGGAAAATGGCTCGTGCTTGGTGAAAGGTTTTCTCGCTTACGGGAGCGCCTCCGCAGGAGATACCTTCAATGGATTGCAGGTTTCGGGATTGAATATTATCCAAATGGACGATATCTCGGAATAGAAGCCCAACGGTACCCAGGAATTTTAATTGTTCACGTTCGATAAGATCGACAACCTCTGCGGCTTGCAGCGGATAAGAAGCCGGATAAATGAGGCAGCCGCCTTCGAATAAAGTCGTCCAGAGAATAAATTGGCCTGTCAGATGAGCCTGATTCGGGACGAGGGATTTCTTACTTGGGTTGTGCCCTCCGCCTCGCGCGGGATTCATAAAGGACCAATTACGGATACTGCGATGGGAGTGCATAACCCCCTTGGAACGACCTGTGGTGCCGCCTGTATAAATGATTAGCGCAATATCATCAGGGTTCGCCACATACCATTCTGCAAGAGGCGTGGACTGGGAGATGAAAGATTCGATGGAATGCGTGGCATGGCCGCCTGCCGACTTACATGAAACGGGATAAGCTATAAACAGCGTGGGGATAAATGAGGCGATATTCGCTTGATCAGCGTCGTAAACTAGGGCTGCGGGAGAGGCGTCTTGAAGGATAAGTTTCATTTCATGAGGCGTTAACTTGGGGAATATCGCAACTGGAATTGCGCCAATAGCGACCGCTGCACATTCCGCAATGGCAAGGTAAGGAGAAGGATCACTTAGAAGCGCAATCCGGTCCCCGGGCTTAATGCCAAGCTTGTGAAAACCATGGGCGACGCAGCTAACTTGGTGCAGTAGCTCGGCATAAGTCAGGGTTTCGTGGTTACATTTTATCGCGTAATGGGTGGGATACATTCGAGCCACATGAGGCAAAATCTTTGACAGCAGCATAGGGACAATATCCTCCTCGTCCTAAAACTTATTATTCCCATTATTTTACTCGTAATTAAAATTACCACTAGAACGGTAAGCGGGCAAATAGCGTTTCCTTATAGATGAAGAAAGGCTTTGTTATAAGAGGGGCGCGGAGCCCTTGAATTTCGTTGCAATTTTGGATGTCATGGATTACACTGATCACAATCAAATAATAGCGCGGGAGCTTGTAGAAACAGGCTGAGAGTACGACTAATCCGTCGTAGACCGTTTAACCTGTTGGGTAATGCCATCGTAGGAAGTTCACGGCTGTCGTGCGCATTGTGGCGCCTTACCCTCGTTCTGCGGGTAAGGCGCTTTTTTGATAATCGATTGAAAAATAAGAATGAAGAGGTGGCCGAGGCTATGAACATTCAAACAATAGCGAGCAAGCTGACACAAGTAAGGGAAACGAACCCGTTGATTCACAATATTACGAACGTCGTCGTCACGAATTTCACTGCGAACGGACTGCTGGCATTGGGAGCCTCCCCGGTTATGGCGTATGCCAAACAAGAAGTTGCGGATATCGCCAAAATCTCCGGAGCGCTCGTACTGAACATTGGAACGCTGAATGAAACGGAAATTGAAGCGATGAAGCTGGCAGGAAGTTCAGCCAATGCGCATGGTGTTCCGGTCGTGCTGGATCCGGTTGGAGCGGGAGCTTCAGCTTATCGTACAGATACAGCCAGAGGATTGCTCGCAGACGTGAAAATCAGCATTCTTCGGGGCAATGCAGCCGAAATCGCGAACGTTGTCGGCCGCGAATGGTCGATTAAAGGCGTTGATGCTGGCACAAGCGGCGGGGATGTCGTGGAGTTGGCTAAGCATGCGGCCCTGCAGCTCGGTACAGTCGTCGTTATTACCGGTGAGGCGGACATCGTCTCTGACGGAACGAGAACGTTTGCGGTGCGCAATGGAGATGCGATTCTAACACGCGTTACCGGAACGGGCTGTCTGTTGACGTCGGTTATCGGCGCATTCGCGGCGGTAGAGAGCGATCTGATCGTCGCTTCCGTAGCTGCATTGGCGGCATACGGCGTAGCTGCTGAGCTTGCAGTTGTTAAGGCGGCTGGACAAGGACCTGGTAGCTTCCAAATCGCATTCCTCGATCAATTATCGAATGTAACCGCAGCGGATATCGAGAAGCTTGGCCGAGTGGAGCGGATTGACCAATGAGTATAGCGAGAGCATTAACAATTGCTGGTTCAGATAGCGGCGGCGGCGCCGGTATTCAAGCGGATTTGAAAACATTTCAAGAGCTTCGCGTGTATGGGATGTCGGCTATTACGGCCGTAACGTCGCAGAATACGCTAGGCGTGCGGGGGATTTATCCGCTGACGGCTGAAGCTGTTCGATCGCAGATTGAGGCCATTGGCGACGATCTCGGAACGGATGCGGTTAAGACGGGTATGCTGTTCAACGATGAAATTATCGTCGCTGTTGCCGATGAAATCCGCCGCTACGGCTGGAGCAAGGTCGTCGTAGATCCGGTCATGATCGCGAAGGGCGGAGCTTCGCTGCTGCTCGATCAAGCGGTTCGCGCCATGAAGGAAACGCTTCTTCCGCTAGCGTGGGTCGTCACGCCTAATGTACCGGAAGCGGAGGCGCTGACGGGCATGACGATCTCTGGCATTGATGCGCGAAAAGAAGCGGCCAAACGGTTGGCTGACTTCGGTGCGAAGCATGTCGTGCTCAAAGGCGGCCATGATCTGACCGATGATGGGCAGGCGATCGATATTCTCTATGATGGACGGGACTTCTACGAGTTTCGCAGCCAGCGGAGAGAAACGCGTCATACGCATGGTACGGGCTGCACGTTCGCTTCCGCGATTACGGCTGAGCTTGCCAAAGGCCGCGACGTGCCTGAAGCTGTCGAGGTCGCCAAAGCATTCATCCAGGCGGCGATCGAGTTTCCGCTAGGTCTTGGACAAGGACACGGGCCGACCAATCACTGGGCGTACCGCGATCAGGAGAGCGGACGATGAGCGCAGGGGTATGGCAGGATGATGCCACTCGTGAGGCGCTGAGGCTTTATTTCATCATGGGGAGCAACAACTGTTTGCCGGGAGTGGATCCTGTGCAGGTGTTGAGCGAGGCGATCAAGGGCGGCGTCTCGATGTTTCAGTTCCGCGAGAAGGGCAGCGGCGCGCTTGTTGGCGATGCCCGATTTGAGCTCGCTTGGCGCCTTCGGAAGCTGTGCCGCGAGCATCGCATTCCATTCATCGTCAACGACGATGTAGCGCTGGCCTTGGAAGTAGACGCGGACGGCATTCATGTCGGCCAAGAAGACGAGGCGGCATCGACCGTACGCCGATTGATCGGCGATAAGCTGCTTGGTGTCTCCGCCTATGACGTGCAGGAGGCGGAAGCCGCAATTCGTTGCGGCGCGGACTACCTAGGCATTGGCCCGCTGTTCTCCACTCGCACGAAGGAGGATGCTAAGGACGCCTCTGGTCTCAGCGTGCTCACGCAGATGCGGGAAATGGGCATGCGCCTTCCGCTTGTCGGCATCGGCGGAATTACGGAATCGAATGCGGCTGAGGTCATTCAAGCAGGTGCCGATGGCATCTCTCTCATCTCCGCGATTTCGTTGGTCGAGGATCCATTCGCCACATCCCGGCAGCTGCGTCAGGTTGTTGATGCTGCGGTTACCGAACGCGAACGATCCGCAAGCGAATAAATCGTGAAATCATAACAGAGAAAGACCGAAGGCGGAAATACCCGGTCCTTTTGCGGTACAATAAAGAAAAAACGACAGATTCTCGAGAGAGGGTGGCATCTAAACATGGCAACGACGGAGAAGACGTTAAGAACCTGCCGCAAAGGGCATAAGTATTATAAAAGCAGCGATTGTCCGACCTGCCCAACTTGTGAGCAAGAAAAGAAGCCGGAAAGCGGATTTCTATCGCAGCTATCAGCCCCAGCAAGGCGAGCATTAGAGAATAACGGAATAACGACGTTAGAGCAGCTGTCCAATTATAGCGAAGCGGATATTTTGAAATATCACGGAATGGGACCCGGTTCAATGCCGAAGCTGAGAGCGGCTTTAGAGGCAAACGGGTTATCTTTTCGGCAGTAAGTATGCGTACAGAGCAGGGGGGAGTTTACCGCCGTGGCTCTGTATTTTTTTATATACGGCAGGTAATTTGGATAATAATGGTGAATAATCTCTGTAAGAAATTGCGGAGGTGGTGCTGCCAAATGCAGGATGATGCGATTGTTCTCCCGAGTGGTGTTGTAAAGGTAGAGAATTATAAGTTTAGCGGCCTTGATGCTTCACTAGTCGGTGCGATGAAGTCCGTTGCGGACTATTATCAGCTTCCTCTAACGGTTTCATGGATCTATGGCATGACAGGCATTGCCTTCCTGCATATACTTGATGAGAATATGTGCGAACCGAATGGCGGACCGCCTCAGCCAGAGGTGTTTCAGCTTGCCCGTAATATCGGCTTGGGCATTGAGGGCCTGCATATACATGCAGAAGGCGAAACCTTTACACGTTTACAGGCTGAGGCTTGGGAGAAAGCGAAAGAGGCTATTAACGCAGGGCAGCCTGTTTTTGCAAAAAACATCGATATCGGCAACCAATCGTCGGTCATCTACGCGTACGATAACCAGGGGTACTACACCTACACGTGGCATACGGGGTATGAGCATAGTGAAGATGTAATTCCGTGGAACCGACTGGGGTTCAGTCAATGCCCGTGCATCAATTGCGTCAATGATCGTACGTCATCCGATACGCAAACCGACCCATCCAGCGGACTGATTTCCCTGCACTGGGCGAGGCCTATTCCGGCTCTGCAAGAGGATCGGACTGCATTGAAAGAGGCACTGGGCTTCGTCATTCGGTTACATGATCGGGGGACATATCAAGAGTCGGGAAAAACATATGACGTCGGTTCTCGCGCCTATGAGCGTTGGTTAACGGCTTTGGATAACCATAAGCTGGATAAGTATTTCTTCAGTCTATTCGTCGAAATCTTGAATGAAGCCAGGCATCATGCGGCCCAGTTTCTATCTGAAATCAGAGAGAACGTGACGAATGTCAATCTTGGGTTACTGGATGAGCTCGTTCATGCCTATAACGAAATCGCGGCGAAATGCAAGGTTCTAAAGGACATGTATCCATATTCGGAACCGCGCCGGCAAGAACTGAAACAGAGTGAACAGTGCGCCGTGCTCCTAAGAGAGCTTCAGGCATTAGAGGTGAACGCCTTGAACACGCTGCGCGAGTTCCATTCGAATTTATAAGCAGAAAATGGCTCATAGTCGTATGGATTGCCGTAACTGCGAGATCATGATAAAGTAGCGGGAACTTCTTATAGGAATGGAGTCGGTACCGGTGGAACTGACGTACTTGAAGACTTTTCGCGAGGTGGCCAAGTGTGGGAGCTACACGCGAGCCGCGGAATCACTGGGATACGCCCAGTCGAGCATCACGTCACAGATCCAAAAGCTGGAGGAATCTTACGGAGCGGTCCTCTTGGAGCGCTTCGGAAGAGGCATGAAGCTGACGATGGCGGGTGAATCGCTCCTGCAATACGCCAACGATATTTACAGGCTGCATGAAGAGTCCAAAGAAGTTGTGGCCAAGCAAGCCAAAGGGACTCTCTCGATTGGAACAATTGAGACATTGGCCGCCTTTTACCTCCCGCCGCATCTTCAGGCCTATCGCCGTGAGTATCCGGACGTTAACATTGTCATTAAGCCGGCTAATGAGCCGTTTATTATCGAATCGGTCAAAGAAGGAGAGCTCGACGTCGGGATCATTCTGGATCCTCCGTTCACGGACCCGGAGCTTCACAGCAGCATCCTGCGAGAAGAAACTTTGGTCATTATCGCAAGCACCGAGCATCGGTTAAATGGACGAGGCGAGGTCCATGTCGAGGATTTGGAGAACGAGTCCCTCATTCTGACGGAAGATGGCTGCACGTACCGAGCTATGCTGCTCAAGGTGTTGAAGGGCAATCAAGTGAGCTTCAGTCTCTCCTACGAGTTTGGCAATTTGGAAGCCATCAAGCAGTGTGTAATCTACGGTCTGGGGATCGCCTTAGTGCCTCAGATTACAGTGGCCGAGGAAGTCCGCAAAGGCCAGCTTATCGCGATTCCTTTTGCCCACCCGGACTGCAGGTTCTATACGCAATTGATTTACTCAAAGAAGAAATGGAAGTCGAAAGCGTTCAACGGCTTCGTGGAATTGCTCGGCGGCGGTGCTAATTATCGAAATGAGTGATGTATGGTAGCGGAGGCAATCAAAATGATGAATCAAACACGCAGATCCCGCGTTCTGGAGATCCCTGCCGCATCGCCGGAGGACACTCATCGTTACCCGGCGGCATCGAATATATTGGCGTTTCGGATTCGTCTAGGAGGTTACTAATGATGGAGATCAACACGGAACTAGTGAGTAAACTTATTAAAGGGCAATTCCCGCAATGGGCGGACTTGCCGATCTATCCGGTTGCCAGCAGCGGCCATGATAATCGGACCTTCCACTTAGGCGCTGCGATGAGCGTCAGGCTGCCAAGTCATGAGCCGTATGCGGCTCAGGTTGAGAAGGAACTATTCTGGCTGCCGAAGCTTAGACCGCATCTTTCTTTGCCTATACAAGCTCCAATAGCTAAAGGGAATCCTGCGGAAGGATATATGTGGCCGTGGTCCGTCAATCAATGGATTGAAGGGGAGACCGTAAGCCAAGCTGCAATAGACGATTTGAATCAACTAGCCGCAGATTTAGCTGCTTTCCTAAAGGAGCTTCAAGCCATTCCGGCATCGGATGGGCCTCCTCCGGGAGCACATAATTTCCATCGTGGCGGTTCGCTTGCTGTCTATCATGAGGAAACGAAGAGTACACTCGAGCATTTGAAATCAGCCTTTGAAACTCGTGTATTCCACGACATGTGGGACCTGGCACTTCAGTCGCAATGGACGGGAAGGCCGGTTTGGGTGCATGGCGATATCGCACCAGGCAACCTCTTGGTGGAGGATGGTCGGCTCAGCGGCGTGATCGACTTCGGTATACTGGGCGTGGGTGATCCAGCCTGTGATTATGCGATGGCATGGACATTCTTTGATCAGGAAAGCAGGAAGATATTCTTGCGGGAGCTTGGCTGCGACGAAGGAACACGTCACCGGGCGTGCGGCTGGGCATTATGGAAAGCGCTCATCACTTACTATGGGCACGATAAAGAGTCTGCCGCTGCAGGAGAAGCTAAACGAATCCTAGCTATTATTAGGAGCGAGTACGAGTAGAAATCATACAAAAAGGCCGTGAAAGCCACCTGATAAGGTGACTGCCACGGCCTTGTTTCTGTCGTTTACAAGCTTGCCAAGTAAGCGTCGAGCTGGTCGAAGGTGCCGCCGAACCCTTGGTTCATGGATTCGAACATGCCTCTGTAGAATGCGTGCTCCGCATCGTTAGCATTGTGAGGGCCACCCTCCAGTTTAAGGGTAGTTTGGCCGTCTTGTTCCGTAAACGTAACGATATTCAAGATTTCCAGCGGGAAATCCGCTGCGAACGGAGGGCGCTCTGTGCCGCCTTCAGGATTAGAGAACGAGTTGAGCCAGACGAGCTTCTCCGGTGCCACGATTTCTTGATAAACGAATTTACCCCACATGGTTTGTCCATCGGGAGCGCTCATGGTGTAGTGGAAGATCCCACCGGGACGCAGATCAAGCTTCACCACTTCAAGACTGAGACCTTTCGGTCCCCACCAGTGCTTCAGATGCTCGGCTTCCGTAAATACTTTAAAAACCAGTTCGCGTGGCGCGTTGAAGGTACGGGAAATGACTAATTTCCCATCCTCCATGCTTGTTACATTGGCTTTTACTGCTTGGTTATCGGTCATTATGATTCCTCCAGAGTTAAGTTCTTGTTTTGAATATACCTTATTAGGAATATTCCTGTCAAGGAATATTTAAATACAGAACAAACCACCCGCAAGGACGGATTGTATAACTTACCCCGGCAACAAATTTACTATTCACACCGTCTTGTATAGCAATAAGGTCGGAATGGATGTGAGGCGCAGTATGCTTTTCAAAAAAATGATGTGGGTATCCTTATGTGCGGTCATGTTGCTATTGAGTGCATGCGGGGAGAAATCTGAGGTCGGAGCTATGGACTTAGGCGAACTGTACGGCTTGGCTTTAGATGCCTATATGCCGGTTGATAAAGGTTTGAATAGTGACATGGAGTACATTGCGATTGATATGAGCAATTTAAAGGACCTCGATGCTGCAGATAAACAGCAGATTCTGGAGCATTTCAAGTCCTACAAGGTTGAAGTGATGGAAGCGACCTATGAGCAGTTGAAGGCCAAAGGGTTATATAACCCGGATACGCTTTCGCTTGACGGCGTGCTGTTGAAAGTCGATAAAACGGAAGTTTCCGTTAAGCAGCTTATTGTAGAGGGCTCCAAGTATCGTTCTGGTGACGGGGCCATAGGCATGCGAGTTGTCGTGGAATGGAAAGACGGCAAATGGCAAGTTGAGAAGGCAGACATGACATGGATAAGCTAGTTCAGCAGGTCGACATGGAGGAGACTCCGTGTCGACTTTTTTTGACAAATAAAGAAGGACTGCAGCCGCCGCTTTTGCCCGTGTCGCTCGTTCATTTCAAGGATTTCTATTTCCGTCCGTTCGACGAGCCGCCGGGCGGGGGCAGGAAGCTTAATTGGGCCGAGCCCATATGCGATTAGGGAGTCATCTGCTATGATAGTTGCAAAACAACAGTCGGGGTGATGGTTCCATGTTCGGCAATAAGAATTCCAAACAAACAACCGAGCCGGTTGCAACGGAGACAGCCCGGGTATTGCCGGTATACACCGTTCATTCGCTGCCCCAGCCTTATGAAGTGCTCTGCACCGTTTACTCCGGCAGGATTAGTAACAGCTCGCCCGTTAATATGCTGCAGCAGCTCGGTCGCGCCGGCGGGGCAGTTGCTACGTGTGATGCGGTCATCGGCATTCTGCTCACGCCCGGTCTGGCGGCTGGGTCATTGAACGCTTACGGCACAGCCATTCGTTATTTGTAAGTTGGAAAAGGACCGAGCGGCCGCTCGGTCCTTCGTGTGTTGAGAAACCTACGTTTGATCTCACTTCTGTTCTTTAGCTTCCGGCGCGGCACGAGAGCAAACTTCTTTATGTCCTATACGCCCGTGATGGGCGGATCTTTGTCGCATTTTAAACTCTAACGGTTGTGACAGTGGTTATTTGGCATAAATAGCCCCTTTTTATATGCTAACGGTTGTCAGCGAGCTTATTTGAACGTTTTCTATTGGGAATCGACCCATTTGCTCCAAATAACGTCTGTCACAACCGTTAGCCTTTCAAAAAGGCTTATAATCATCAAATAGCCACGCTGACAACCGTTAAAGTTTTGTTCATGAAGCATAGGCACAAAAGTGGCTGTCTAGACTTTCTCGGACAGCCTGAGGACCAAGCGGCTGCTCGGTCCTTTTTGATTGAATAGTGATGATCATCCCACCGCAGCAAGGATGCCCCGGACATACTGTTTCGTCCAGCTTTTCAGTGCCCAAACTATGCGATTACGGTCCTTATCCATCTTAATCAGATCCTTCACGTAACCGCCGCCGAACACGATAGCGCCGCGGAGTGAAGCAGCACTAATGGACGCTTCCGCAATACATTTCGCATCTCCCAAAGGTCTACCGCCGCTATATGCTGCACAAAGTGCAACATTTTAGTTAGGTGTTTCTTGCTCCGCGGCCCGTTAAAGGCGAGCCAAGATGCAGGCCTGGATACAAGCTGGGATACAAGCCCTTACTATTTCAGCTTCAGCAGATCGCTAACCGTAACAAAGGAATACCCTTGCTCCGTCAACGCCTGCAGAATTTCATCGATCGCGGTGATCTCGTTCTGATCATACATGGGATGAAGAAGCAGAATGTCCCCCGGCTTCGCTTGCTCGTTGACATAACGTACCTTATCGGCAGTCGTTGAATAATACGTATCCGGCTCCAGGTTCCAAGTGATCGTTTTCATATGATGCTTCTTCAAGTAATAAGGCAGTCCAACCAGCTTCTTGCCGTAGGGCGGGCGAAAAAGAATTTCTCCCTCGTAGCCGGTTTGGCGGATTAGCGTATTTGTCTTTTCGATTTCGTCCCGGATATAAGAAGGAGATTTAAAGACCATCCTGTCATGCGAATAGGTGTGATTCCCGATTTCATGTCCAGTCTCTGCTATCTGGCGTCCTTCCTCCGGGTTCTGCGCAAGCTCACCGCCAATGAGGAAGAAGGTGGCCTTTGCTTTGTATTTGTCCAGAAGCGGCAGAATCTGATCGACGTTGCCGGTGGGCCCGTCATCAAAGGTGAGGGCGATGACTTTCTGATTCGTTTCCACCTGGTTGGTGATGCCTCCGAATACTTGAAAGGTTCGCGAGTTCATCCATTTAAGCGTACCGAATAGAATCAGAATAAGGAGTACAAGGACTGCAGCGCTAATGATTAATTTTTTCTTCATAGAAGGTATCCCCTTGATTAGTTTTCGTTAACTGGGTTCCATTAGCAGGGTAATAGTCGTTACAATAAAAGGAAGACAAACTGTAAGGGAGTCCTGAACGTTGAGCTTTCTAAAGCCTTATTTTCGCCAATTTGGAAAACCGTTTGCCGCAGCGATTCTGTTCCTGATGCTTGAAGCGTTATGTGATCTCATGCAGCCCACGCTCATGTCGCGCATTATTGACGTTGGTGTTGCGAACAGGGAACTCGATTATGTCTTCCGTTTCGGCGGCTACATGCTGCTCATAACGGCTATTGGTGCGGCAGGGGCGACCATGCGCAACATTATCTCCAGCCATGTCTCCTTGAATTTCGGCACACGACTGCGGTCGGACCTGTTCCGCCAGATTCAGACGTTATCGTTTGACAGCATCGACAAATTCGATCGTGCCTCTCTAGTAACAAGGCTGACGAACGATGTGACCCAAATTCAGAACTTCACCAACGGGCTCATGCGTATCTTTGTCAAAGCACCGCTTATTTGCATCGGCAGTCTCATTATGGCGATTCGATTGAATCCGCCGCTTTCGGTTGTATTGGCTGTTGTCATTCCATTCGTGGCGCTGCTCATTGTGATCAATATGCGCATTGGTTTTCCGTTGTTTGCAGGCGTTCAGCGAGCGCTCGATCGCGTAAATGGCGTGTCACGCGAATATTTATCCGGGGTTCGTGTTGTCAAAGCCTTTAACCGGGTCGATTATGAGACGGACAAGTTCGGCATGGTCAATGATACCTATCGGGAAGCGTCCTCGCGCGCGATGCGCTTAATGTCGATCTTCAGCCCAAGCATCATGTTGACCGTGAACCTTGGTATTACCGCGGTTATTTGGATCGGCGGCGTTCGGGTTGACGGCGGCCATATGCAGGTTGGCCATATTATTGCATTTATCAACTATATGACGCAAATTCTGTTCTCTTTGTTGATGATATCAAGTGTGTTCACCATGTTCGTAAGAGCAAAAGCGTCGGCAGAGCGGATCGGCGAGGTATTCGCGGAGAAGGATTCCATGACGGTGAGAGATGGGGGACAGGGGCAGCGTGCTTCCGGGCAATCCGGCAGCGGGAGCATTTCGTTCAAAGGGGTGTCTTTCTCGTATGCCAAGTCGGAGACTGTGCTTCGCAATATTACGCTGGACTGCCGGCCAGGAGAGACGATCGGGATTATCGGTTCAACAGGCTCGGGCAAGAGCTCGCTCGTTAACCTCATTCCCCGGTTCTACGATGCCTCCTCGGGAACGGTGGAAGTGGACGGGCAGGATGTACGAAACATCGAATTGAAGTCGCTTCGGGAGAAAATAGCCATTGTGCCGCAGAAAGCCGTGCTGTTTACCGGCTCCATTCGGGAGAACCTGCTATGGGGCAAGGAAGAAGCTACCCACGCGCAGGTCGAGCTGGCAGCGCGGATGGCGCAGGCGCATGACTTCATTATGGATTGTCCCGAAGGCTACGATACGCTGCTCGGTCAAGGCGGGGTAAATCTCTCCGGCGGTCAGAAGCAGCGGGTTTCCATTGCAAGGGCGCTCATTCGCCAGCCGTCGATCCTGATTCTGGACGATTGCACGAGCGCTGTGGATACGTCGACGGAATCACGTATTAAGGAAGCGCTGCGGGAATATGCACAAGGCTTAACCTGTATTCTAATCGCTCAGCGCATGTCCTCTGTCATGGATGCGGACCGTATTATCGTGCTCGACAATGGGGAGATCGTTGGCTCCGGGCGGCACGAAGAGCTGATGCTAAGCTGCGCGGCGTATCAGGAAATATATCGGTCGCAGACCGGCAAGGAGGCGCGTGCCAATGTCTGAACGGAATAACCGACCCGAAGGAGGTACTCCGGCGCAGGGTCAACCTCAATCGCAGGCGCAAGCGCAGGGTTCGCCGCCGCCCATGCCTGCCGTGAATGTCCCGGGCCGAGGCGGTTTGATGGGCCGGGGGCCGGTTGTGAAACCGAAGAATTTGAAGGCGACTCTGGGTCGGCTGTGGTCGTATTTTGGCAAGGAAAGAAAGCTTCTGGCTATCATTTTCGTCATCGTACTGATCGATGCCCTCATTACGCTTTCTGGTCCCTACCTCATCGGCGTGGCGATCGATGCCATGTCCGTAGAGAACGATGGCAGCCCTGTCGATTTCGGACTGCTTCAGATTGCCCTCATTGCGCTTGTCTCTTCTTACATCGCAGATGGCGGTCTGACCTTCCTGCAAGGGTGGCTGATGGCCGGTGTATCGCAGCGTATCGTTGGGCGGATGCGGACCTCCTTATTCGCGAAGCTGCACAAGCTGCCGATTCGCTTCTTCGATACGCGGACGCACGGGGAATTGATGAGCCGGATGTCCAATGATATCGACAATGTGAGCAATACCGTCGCGCAGTCGGCTATTCAAGTGATGACGGGATCGGTAGCGATTACAGGCGCGCTCGTGATGATGCTGGTGCTCAGCCCCGTGCTGACGCTGGCGAGCTTGATCACGGTACCGGCCGTATTCCTGCTGACGCGCACGATTGCCCGTGCTACAGGGCCTTTGTTTAAGCAGCAGCAGAACAAGCTCGGCAAGCTGAACGGCCATATTGAAGAAACGATCTCGGGCATCGAGATCGTGAAGGCGTTTAACCGCGAAGACAAGGTTATCGATGACTTCGAGGTCGTTAATGAAGAGCTGCGTGAGATTGGGATTAAGGCGCAGATCCGTTCAGGTTTCCTCATGCCGATTATGAACGTCATCAACAACGTCGGTTTCGCGGCCGTTGCCATTGTAGGCGGGATGCTGGCGGTGAATGGGCATATTACAGTCGGCGTAATCGCCAGCTTCCTCAGCTATTCCCGTCAATTTGTGCGGCCGCTCATCGAGCTTGCGAATCTGTTCAACGTGCTGCAGTCAGGCGTTGCGGGGGCGGAGCGGGTATTCGAGGTGCTCGATGAAGAGGAGGAGCCGGCCGATCGTCCGGGGGCGAAGACGTTCGTCAATCCGCGCGGACATGTCGTCTTCGACAATGTGTCCTTCGATTACCGTGCTGATGTGCCGATTCTGAAGGGAATCAGCTTTGATTCCGCAGAGGGCACAAGCACGGCGCTTATTGGTCCAACTGGCGCAGGAAAAACAACAATTGTGAACCTGTTAAATCGGTTTTACGATGTGACAGGCGGTTCCATCCGTATCGATGGACGCGACATCCGTGATTACACGAAGGATAGCCTTCGGCAGGCATTCGGCATTGTGCTGCAGGATACCTATCTATTCTCCGGGACGATCCGGGAAAATATCAAGTACGGCATGCCAAGTGCAACGGACGAGCAAATGGAACGTGCGGCAGAGCTGGCGAATGCCGCTTCCTTCATCCGCAGACTTCCAGAGCGGTATGATACGGTGCTCGCCGAGAACGGCGGTAACCTAAGCCAAGGCCAGCGGCAGTTGCTTGCCATCGCAAGGGTCATTCTGGCTGATCCGCCGATTCTTATACTCGACGAGGCGACAAGCAGCATCGACACCCGGACAGAGCTGCATATCCAAGATGCGCTGCGAGGTGTGCTGCATGGTCGCACCAGCTTCTTGATTGCCCATCGGCTCAATACGATTCGTGACGCCGATACGATCATGGTCATCGACCGCGGGGCTATCATGGAGAAGGGTTCACATGAAGAGCTCCTTCAGAAGCAAGGCGTGTATGCCAATATGTTTAAGAACCAATTCGGAGCCGTTCTGGGCGAAGAAGGGTAGCATCAAGCAGAAAAAGGCCGGGAAACAGCTCATTTGAGCGGTCTCCCGGCCTTTGCATGTTATGCTTAAACGACGCCTTGCGCGATCATGGAGTCGGCTACTTTAATAAATCCAGCAATATTCGCACCATAGACCAGATTGCCGGCATGCCCGTAATCTGCAGCTGCTTTGATGCTGTTAGCATAGATATTTTTCATAATATCATGTAGTTTGGCGTCTACTTCTTCGAAGGTCCATGACAGTCGCATGCTGTTTTGCGCCATTTCGAGTGCAGATACAGCCACTCCGCCCGCGTTTGCAGCCTTGGCAGGCCCAAACAGTACGTCGTTATTCAGAAACACGTCAATGGCTTCCAAAGTTGACGGCATGTTAGCCCCTTCACCAATCGCCTTTACCCCGCCATCTACTAACAGCTGTGCAGACGCCGCGTCGATCTCATTCTGAGTTGCGCATGGCAGCGCAATGTCGCATGGAATGGACCAAATACCGTCGCAGCCAGGCGTGTAGGTAGCATGTGAATGGATTTTCACGTATTCACTAATGCGTTTGCGATCTAGTTCCTTCAATTGCTTGACCGTATCCAGGTTGATTCCTTGTGGGTCGTAGATATAACCGTTGGAGTCACTGCATGCAACCACTTTAGCACCAAGCTGTTGTGCCTTCTCAATCGCATAGATGGAGACGTTACCCGAACCGGATACGACAACCGTGCTGCCTTCGAAGCTCAAGTTTTTGCTTGCAAGCATCTCGTTCACGAAATAAACGCAGCCATAGCCGGTCGCTTCCTTGCGTGCAAGACTGCCGCCATAGACAACGCCTTTCCCCGTCAGAACACCTGCCTCGTTGCCGCCGCGAATACGTTTGTACTGCCCGAACATATAGCCGATTTCCCGTGCTCCCACGCCGATATCGCCTGCAGGAACATCGACCTCAGGTCCAATGTATTTATAGAGCTCCGTCATGAAGCTTTGCGTGAAGCGCATAATTTCATGGTCTGACTTGCCTTTCGGATCGAAATCCGATCCGCCTTTGCCGCCGCCAATCGGCTGGCCGGTGAGGCTGTTCTTGAAGGTCTGCTCGAAGCCCAGAAATTTAATGATGCTTGCATTTACAGACGGATGGAACCGAAGTCCGCCTTTATACGGACCTAGTGCGCTGTTGAACTGAACACGGAATCCGCGGTTCACATGCACCTTTCCCTTGTCATCCACCCAAGGCACTCGGAAGGATACGACACGCTCCGGCTCAGCAATTCGCTCCAAAATGCTATTCTGCTGATACTCCGGATGCTGGGCTAGTACAGGGACGAGGGAGTCCAGAATTTCCTTCACAGCTTGGTGGAATTCAGGCTCGTGATGGTTACGTTGAACAATTGTTTCGTATACGGATTGAACATATTCTTTTGCGGTTGTCTGTTGATCAGGTATAACGGTTATCAATTTTACCAACGCTCCTTTAGATGATGGTTGTTGCGGTTTGCATTTTTCTACTCAAAGTTTGTATTTTTATACATTGTAAGCGCGTGGTTGTTATAATACCAATTAATTAATCTTTGCGGGGTGATAGAATACATTTATAGACTAAATGTGAGAAAACTTGCCATCTAGGTGATGGCAAGTTAGGATAATAGCGATAAGGAGCGTGTTATTATGGCCAATATAGAAGCAGTATGTACGATTTGGGTGGCGGCTTCGCAGGAGCGGGTATGGTCTGCGGTAACAGCAGCGGAGGAGATTTCGTTATGGTATTCCCCAGGCTCCCCTTGGGAGATTCCGCATCTGCGGGAGGGAGATTATATATGGTTCCATCATTCCCCGAATGCCTATCACACGGGCGCCGAAGTCGTGACGATGAGAGCAGCAATCGTAACCGTTAATCCTCCGCTTCGGTTTTCCCTGCGGTGGGAGTTGGAGGCTGCACCTGAGCATGAAATGATAACGACTTTTATCCTCGCAGAGGAGAACGGCGGCACGCGCGTGACGATCACGGAGTCTGGTTATGAATCGCAGGAACAGGCAAGGCCGACCGAACAAGGGTATTCGATGTCACTGGAAAACTTGAAAGCCCATCTGGATGGAAAGCGTTTGCCCTATTAGGCGATCGCTATCTTTTGCGCGGCCGCGGATTCCTCAAGGAACGGCGGATGAGGAGCGGACCAACCGCGCTTCCCACCATTGCTGCATAGAAGGAATGGAGCGGCAGTTTAATTAAATAGTACAATACGGTACCTCCAATGATATCAATCACGACAAACTTCTTAATTTCCGACATCGGAACGACCACGACTATAAACTCTTGCTTACTCCCCATTCCATATATCCCTGCTTTCGTCGTAACAATCTCCACTTGAAATTGTATTTGCAGCGAGCTTGTCAGATTCCATGCGAATGAAAAACCCGGCAAGTCCCGCAGAGTTAGATGCTCACGAGCGCTAACGAATCCTACAGGTCTTATATCAACAAATTGAAGGGGATTGTAATTCTAACGAATCCTACAGGCCTTATTCGGTGTCAAAAGGTCCATTCTCGCTCGATTCCCTCACAATAAGGCTCCTACGATTTGTTAGATCTGATAAATGGCTATTTTTGCAGGAATAAGACTCTCAGGATTCGCTAGCGCAAAAAGAGATGTCCCTCGGCCATGGCCAGCATGACAGAGAGACATCTCGCTTTATTACCTCTCGGAAAAGTTGGAGCTTCTCCTCCAAGGGGAATTCTGGAGGCTTAGCTTAACAGGCGTTATCAATTAAACGCAGGCAAAAGCATCGATTCGATTAAGGTCGAATCCGGAGAACATCCAGAAGAAGCCGTTCCAGCGGAATCCGGAGACCGACGTCCGACCGAGGAAGACGGGGTAGAACCAGAAGCCGGCTCCATTGCGCGGCCAAATATAGGTTTGGCGGAACAGGCAGCGGGAGATTGCTCCCGGATCAATGGCAAGCATCGATGAAGTCATAGGTCTTGGAGGAACCATTTGCGGCGGCGGTGAACCTGGGGGCTGCTGCATACCTTGAGGTCCGACCGGTGGCATAAAAGCCATGCTTATCACTCCTTTGTAGTAAATGTAAATGTAACGGGTCCACTACATGCTTAAAGCAGCGAGATGGCAAGAAGATTAAACAGAACGAGCGGCAGGATAACGTTATTGTAGGTCTGTTGTGGCGGAAAACCAGGTCCAGGGAAGAACCCGCGATGGGCGCCTTCATTCGACAGGCAAATGTAGAGAATGCTCTTGTCGCAATGGACGATATGTCCTTCGAAAACATCGCCGTCCATCGTTTCGACCTTAACCATCCGATTGGCATGATTCGTGCACAGCTGATGAAGATGGTCCTGAACGGATCGCAGCGTATGATAAACTTTGGAGTCGCACTGATAGATCGGCTTTAGTTCCTGTTGCACGGACTGATTTTGCGAGCTCATGATTGATAACCTCCATTGTAAACATGGATTATCCTATGCAGAGGCCCAGTTTGGCGTTACGGGGAGTGGGGCGGTGGAGAAACGAAAGAAGTTGTTTTTGTCAAATAAAAAAGCTTGCCATGAGTGTCATGGCAAGCTTGAATTTCGATTAGAGCAGCTCGCGGCGAAGCTGTTCAGCTGATTTTGGGGATAGGTAGCCGATCGGAAGGTCGAAAATCGTCTTCGCACCTTTGCTGCCCTCTTGGCTCATACGGTAGCCCGCTCTTGCGCAGGCAACCAGGACGCTTGCCGTGAACTCGGGATTGCTCTCGAGCGTTAGGCCAAACTCGATGATTTGTTTGGTGCCGGCTCCGGTAATACCGCTGCGAATGACGAAACCGCCATGCGGCATGCCTTGGTGCTCCGCTTGCAGCTGTTCTTCGCTAATAAACGTAACGGTCGTGTTGTAATCCGAGAAATAGTTCGGCATGTTCACAATTGTTTGTGTAATTTCTTCTTTATTCGCGCCTTCTTCAGCGACGACGAAACATTCACGCAAATGTTTGTCACGAGTTGCGAGCTCCGGTGTTTCACCCGAGCGGATTTGATCAATGACTTCTTGCACCGGCACGGTATATTGAACGCCTGCTTTAACACCGGGTACACGGCGGATGGCATCGGAGTGGCCTTGGCTCACGCCTTTGCCCCAGAACGTAAAGTCTTTACCTTCAGGCAGAATAGCTTCTGCAAGCAGGCGGTTAAGGGAGAACAGACCCGGATCCCAGCCTGTCGAAATAATGCTAAGTGTACCGGCTTGCTGCGCGGCAGCGTTGACCTTGTCGAAGAATTCCGGAATTTTGGCATGGGTATCGAAGCTGTCTACGGTGTTGAACATGCTTGCAATAACAGGCGTTTGCTCAGGTAGGTCAGTAGCCGACCCTCCGCACAGGATCATAACATCGATAATGCCTTTGTATTGCTCTGCTGCCGAAATATGTTCGAAGCGGACGCCTTCTCCGCCGGTCATTTGCTCAGGCTGTCTGCGGGTAAAGATCGCGGTAAGCTCCATATCGGGATTTTGAGCGATCGCTTTCTGGGTGCCTCTGCCGAGGTTTCCGTAACCTACAATACCAATTTTGATTGTTTTACTCACTTCAAATTCCTCCTATTATGGGTTATTCTGCATGTGTGAATGATCTTTATTAAGTATAAAGATATTACATGGAATGTAAACTATTTATTTTTGGAAATGCAGAAATTGGCATGTTAGGATTCTTTTACTTGCCCTACTGACAGCGCTTGATATTCCCACAAGATACGCTGTACCTCTTTTTAACAGATTTAGTAGTTACAACTATGCCCAATAATGGTACGGTTAAAACTGGAAACGGGATAACCAACAAGGAGGAGTTGCACCTCATGATAACGATACTTTGTTTACAAGAGCTTACTTCGGAACAGCAGAAAGCGGTGCGCCATGCAGCGCCTGATGCATCGATTATTTTCGGCGGCGGGAAGTCTGGCGTGGTCGATCAAGATTTTCGCGAAGCGGAGATTATTCTCGGGTGGGATAAGAGGGTCAAAGAAATTGCGCTGCAGGAGGGTACTAAGCTGCGCTGGGTGCAGAGCTGGTCGTCCGGGATCGACAGCTTGCCGCTGGACCTGCTGGAGGAGCGCGGCATCCTGCTGACGGATGCCAGCGGTGTGCATGCCAGGTCGGTATCCGAGACGGCCGTCGCCATGATGCTTGGGCTGTCACGCGGTATTGCAGCAGCCGTTCGCAATCAGCGGACAGGCTTATGGGAAAGTCCGGAGACGCTTGCCGAGATGAACGGAGGCACGGTTGCGATTGTCGGGGCAGGCGAAATTGGCCGCGAGGTGGCGCGGATTGCCCGTGCGTTCGATATGCGCGTCATTGCCGTTCGCCGTTCGGGCGGATCGATGCCGGAAGCGGATGTTGTGTACGATACGTCACGTCTTGACGATGCGCTGCGGGAAGCCGATTATGTCGTTAACATTCTGCCTCTTACGGGCGAGACTCAGCATCTGTTTCATGCGGAGCGTTTCGCTGTGATGAAGCAGACGGCTTATTTTATCAACGTTGGGCGCGGGGCGACAGTACGGACGGAAGATCTCGTGGAGGCGCTGGATAAGGGGATTATCGCGGGTGCAGGACTTGATGTATTCGAACAGGAGCCGCTGCCCGCTGATCATCCACTTTGGGCAATGCCGAACGTGATTCTCACGCCGCATAATGCCGGTGGTCTGACCGTCCGTAACGGGGGGCGGCTCGTTCACTTGTTCCTATCGAATATGGAGCTGTATGTGTCCGGGAATGCTGCTAATCTACGTAATTTGGTCGATTATAAGAAGAGGTATTAGCGAACGCAACGAATGATCCGCAGCGGAGGCGTCAAGCGTTAATTCAGCGCAAAGGCGGCTTTGGCCCACGGATATTCGGGATCAGGTTGTGTACCGTCTTTGTAGGTGGAGATTAAGGCCCAGCGGTCTGCACCGGATGAATTGGAATAGGAGGCATGCAGCAGCAGGTCGTGGAATACGATGGCGTCTCCCTTGGAGGCTGAGAAATCAACAATCTGCGATGCGTCGATCTGTTCTTCCTTTAACCGATAGATGAATCCGTTGTTATCCGCTGCTTCACCATCATGGCTGACTGTCGAGCGATGGGAACCGGGAAGAACTCTCAGACAGCCGTTAGACGGAGTGGCATCGTCAAGCGCAATCCAAACCGAGAACTTGTGACTGCCGTGCCAGTAAGAGTAGTCTTGGTGCCAGGGTGAGCCGAAGCCCGTGCTCGCATTCTTGAAGACCACCTTGTCGTTCATGAATAGGACGGAATCGCCGATGATAGCTTTCAATACGTTGGTCAGCTCAGGTGTCCGTGCAGCCTCCTTGAACAATTCGCTTTCGGCTGCTAATCCGAGAAAAACACCGCTTTTATCCACATCATGTCTAGCTAAAATCTCGGCTGCTTCCGCCTTTAAGGCTTGCACCTCTTCTTGCGAATAGAGCTGTTTCAGGATGATATAGCCTTGCCGATCGAACTCTTCCTTCATGGCTGCTGTCATGCTCATTGCCTCCTAATCGATATGATGCGGATGAATGGCAAACCGTGCTAAAGGGCGTTATAGTATGAATGGTAAAGCAACTGGATAATGGTGTAAAGGGGCGATACCGACATGCAGTTGTTTCGGATGCAGGTGGAGTCGGAAGGCAAGAACGGATTATCGGAATTTGTGGAAAATCATTATATAAGCTGCGGCAGACCGGGTATCGGAGACATGAGCCAATTAACCAAGGCAGAGCTGGAAGAGTCACTAGCTGCTGCAGGTTATGGGCTTAATGGGCCAGAGCTGGAACGCGAAGTACAGGCGCATTACAGTTTCGCGTATGTGATGCAGGACGGCGATTACATTATCGTGGGCGATGGCGATCGCATGTATCTTGGCGATCTTGGCGATTATTATTATCTCGATGACTTCGATAACGCGCAGGATCAGAGCGGGCATCGGCGAGGCGTGACGTGGCTGCGAAGTTTGAACAGCGAAGAGCTGCATCCGGAGCTGATCGTTTTTCTGGAGCAGGACGGGAAGCTTGGCATGTTCGGACGTCCGGTTAGCCGGGAGCAGCTGGATCAGTTGGTGAGCAGACAAGCGCCAGCCGGAACGAGGCTGGTCGACGAAGCGACGATTCTGGAAGCGCTCGAGATTCTGAAAGCCGCGATGCGAAGCGAGGATGTAGAGCGGCGAGAACAGGCTGCAATCGCGATATTGCAGGCAGCGAGAATGGAACGGTAGACGATCAAAGAAAAGTAAGGAGGCGAAGGGTATGAAATTTCGAACCGTAGTCGAGCTAGGCGGCAAGACCGCAACCGGCTTTGAGGTGCCGAGCGATGCTGTAGCGTCACTTGGGACGGGCAAGAAGCCAGCCGTAAAGGTGAAGATTGGCTCTCATACGTACCGCAGCACGGTTGCTGTATATGGCGGACGCTTCATGCTCCCGCTCAGTGCGGAGAATCGCCAAGGTGCCGGCGTTGCTGCAGGCGAAGAGATCGAGGTAGAGCTCGAGCTGGATACCGAGCCTCGGGAGCTTGAGGTGCCTGAAGATTTATCTGATGCACTCAGCGGAGTACCGGCATCCCAAACCTTCTTCGACGGGTTGTCATACAGTAATAAGCGTAGAATTGTACTATCCATTGACGGCGCGAAGACGGCCGAGACCAGGCAGCGGCGCGTAGAGAAAGCCGTGCAAGCGTTAAGCGAGAGCCGCATTCCATAATATACGAACAGAGCTGCCGGGGCATGACCTCAGCAGCTCTTTGTCTGATCAGACTCGCCGCTAGTTCGGGTAAGCTTCTCGGGGTTTGAAATCATATAAACAGCTCGGATGGCGCTGAAATCCTCATTCGGCTCGAGCACGAATGCAATCGGCGGCTTCTGCTCCCGCTGCAGAAGCAGTCCCTGCTGGCCGCTGATCGATACACGGAGGAGCTTCCCGTTAAGGGAGCCTTTACCCGCAATACCCTCAAAGAAAGCAACGATGCGGCTGCGGCCCAGAATAGGTTTGATGGCTGCGCGAACGATGCCGCCGCCATCGCTGAGCATGACCGCATCTTCGGTCAGCAGGTGAAGGAAGCTCTCCAGGCTTCCGGTATGGATTGCTTGTGTGAACGATTGGACGAAACGTTCGATGGAGGTATCCACGATAGGCTCATTGTCCGTGCGCGACAAGTGGCCGATCTTCGCGGAGGCGCGGCTGAAGATTTTGCGGCAGGCGGCTTCGGTCTTATCCAGCATGGCCGAGATATCGGCGTAATCGTAGCCGAACGATTCGCGCAGCACGAAGACAGCACGCTCTTGAGGCGTGCAGGTCTGTAACAGAACGAGCATGGCATAGCCGAGCTGCTCATGCTGGATTACTCGCGCGAGCGGCAGATCCTCCGCAGGTCCAAACGCGATGACAGGCTCCGGCAGCCAATGGCCGGTGTAGCTCTCACGGTTGCGCGGCGCTGCCTTCATCACGTTGAGTACGCGGTTTGTAACCATTTTGACCAGGTAGGCTCTTGGGTGCGACATCTCAATCTTACCGAGTCTGCTAATCGTGACGAACACATCCTGGACGGCGTCCTCGGCTTCGCTCATCGAACCGAGCATCCGATAAGCAATGGAGGTAAGCAGCGTCTTATGCTCGCGATATAACTGTTCCACTTCCAACGTGTCATCGATTGACGTCAAGGCGTATCCACCTCCGATTCTAGATGCATTTTATCAAGAGAAGAGCATGAAAGAAAGCCACCCGGCCGGGTGGCTTGTCAGTACATTCACTTATTTCGCATTTGCATAGCAGTCAGGGAACATGCCTGTGGCTATCGCGATGCGGTTCCAGCCGTTGATGGCATTGATGGCGAGGAGCAGGGCAACAAACTCGCTTTCGTCGAAATGTTTGCGGGCTTCGTCGTATACGCTCTGCGGCACGCCGCCTTCGGAGATCAGCGTCACCGCTTCGGTCAATGCGAGTGCAGCGCGTTCCTTCTCCGTAAATTGCGGGGATTCACGCCATACAACGATCAGGTTCAGCCGGCGCTCGCTTTCACCCATGTTCCGCAAATCGGTTGTGTGCATATCCACGCAGAACGCACAGCCGTTGATTTGGGAAGCCCGGATTTTGACGAGCTCATAGAGCACCTTGTCTGCAATTAATTCCTTTGCCGTTCCATCTAGTTTACGCATCGCTTGGTAGGCAGCTGGGTTAGCTTGGGACGCGTTCATTCGTAAGTTCATATCGATTCCTCCAATGAGTCTCATTTGTCGTTCACACCTAATAAGACAATTGAAGTTCTGTTTCTGTGACAGCTTGCGTGCCGCGAAAATCTAACGAACCGTACGGGCGTTATTTGGCTGAATTTCGGGGCTCCGAGAATCTAACGAACCGTAGAGGCGTTATTGGGGGATAATCGGCTCCAAACGACTCCAAAACCGTCAAATAGTGCTCTTACGGTTCGTTAGAATTTTTCCGGCGCCATGAATGGGCAAATAAGCGCCTTGCGGTTCGTTAGCGCATTCCTGAAAAGAAAAGATCGCCAACCACCTGTTTGATCAAGGAGGTTAAGGCGATCTTGTTGGTTGAAGTGCCCCAAACAGGGACCTTGGCTATAGCTTGAGCTCCGAGCAGGCTCGGAGTCGTATTTTCCAGCTATGATACTGCCCTAGGCTTGTCCGATATTTCTCCAGTTTGGAAGTCGGTCAAGCGTAATGCAGTTCGGGTGGTGATAGACTTTCTTCAACTGCTCATCGGTCGTTGAATGGCCATCGAGCACAAAGCCTTCGCCCCATGTCATGTACCACAGCCAAGGTGTACGGCTCGCGAGGAGCTGATCCGGATCAGGAATCGATCCGTTCTCGCCAAGCGCAATGAGCTTCTTGCCTCCGGCCAGCGCATCCACTTGCTCGAACGGCTTGCGCAGCGGGCCGTAATTGGCAGATGGCGCATAAATGTCGCAGCTGTCAATGTCGGTTTCGCCCTCGCCCGGATACCACTCGTCCACATGAGAATTCCATACCCAGATCAAGTTATGTAGCTGGTGCAAGTTCGTCAGACGGTCATACAGCAATCGCCATAGCTGCTTGCATGGCTCGGCACCGAATGCGCCCCACCAGAACCAAGCGCCGTCTGCTTCGTGCAATGGCCGCCATAGCACAGGTACGTTCGCATCCTGCAGCTTCTTCAATTGCTCTGCAATGGCATCGATATCGGCGAGCAGCAGTTGATGCTCTTTCGAATCAGACATCAAAGCGAGTGGAAGATTAAAGTCGGTGTTCTTCGTGTAGAACGTTTTGTCCGTGCCGCCTGTAGGCGCAAACCAGTGCCAGGTCAAGGTGACGATCCCATTGTGAACGGTCGTCCACTCGATCGCGGACTCAATAGAGCCTTTGTTCTCTGCGATTTCCAGCAGCTTATGCGGGGTTGGATCTGCTGTCTCAGTTGCATGTGTATAGCTGAGCAGGTCAAACCCGCGGATGGCAGGCTGTTTGCCGGTTACGCGCTCGATATAAGTGAACTCCTTCACGGGCGTAAACCCGGAAGCGGTATGTTGGCCTGTAATGAGGCTGCTGCCAAACTGGCTGTTCAAGTAGTTCCACAGCGACACGGTTTCCGCCGTGGCCTTGGGGTTGATCAGTTGGCGCGGCGTACGGCTAAGCTCGGGCTTGTCCACGGCGGATAACAAGAAGCAATCGACTTCTACACCGCTGTCCCATGCTTTGAGCAAGGCAAGCGTATGCAAGCCGGCCGTTAGAAAAACGCTGCATTGATGCTCCGTTATAAATCCGCCTGTCGGACGCGATCTTACGTAACCGTAGCAGTTGCCGTCGACGAGAAGCGCGTTGGACCGATAGCCGTCCGGTACTGCATAGCGGACGCTTAGCTCATAGAAGCCTTCCTCCTGAATCTGTACATCCACTTCAAGCCTATCTCCATCGTTGCTGGTGCCATTCACATAACCGGCTCCGCCATAACCCGGCGTCTCTTGTGCAACCGCAACGCCTTGCAAACGGCCTTCTTCGGCCTGAACGATAATCGAGCTGCCTGTTTTCATTGAAATAGTTCCCCCATTTGCTTTGAATTGATCATTGTTCTCTCACTATATATGAAATTTCAGATCGTTTGAATGTACATATTTCAAATGGAGGCAATGCCAGGTAAGGCACCCCAAAGCCGCTTCGGACATAGACTAGGCTATAAACCAATGCTATGTACGAAAGGAATAAAAGTCATGTATCTCGATATAAGAAATAGCGTGAGTGAGTGGATCCCAGGCTGGCAATATGTGATGGAGCAGAGGGCGAAAGAGCAGCCGCTCACCTTCGTCCTCGTCCATGGTTCATGGGCGAATGCCAGCTTCTGGAACGGGGTAGCGGTGATGCTGCGCAAGATGGGGCATCGCGTTTATACCCCTGAATATCCCGGCCATGGCAGTGATCCGAATAAGAATGTGACGCATGCCATGATTACGAAAGCGGTAGCTGATTTCATCATCAAAAATAACTTGCGCGATATTGTGCTGGTAGGGCATAGCTTCGGTGGATCGGTCATACAGAAAACGGCGGAGCTAGTTCCGGACCGCATCAAGCGGCTTGTCTTTATGGATGGTTTTGTGCTGGGCGACGGGCAATCGGTAGTGGATCAGTTTCCGCCTCCTGTGCAGCAAATGTTCGAGCAGCTTAGACAATCCTCGAGGGATGATTCGCTCGTGCTGCCGTTTCCGATCTTCCGTGAGTTGTTCGTGAATTTGGCGGATCTGAAGCTTGCGCAGCAGCTGTACAGCGAAGCGGGATCGGAGCCGGCGAAGCCTGCTTTTGAGAAGCTGGACCTCAAGAAGTTTTACAGTTTGAACATCCCGCGAAGCTATCTCTATCTCACGGAGGATAATTTGCTGCCTCAGGGGGAGGGTTTCGGCTGGCATCCGCATATGTCGAGCCGACTCGGATTGTTTAGGCTGATTCGATCGCATGGCGACCATATGACCTACTTTAGAACACAGCCCGGACTTCTGGCACAGAAGCTGTATGAAGCCTCGAGAGATTAAGCAGCATAGGAGAGCAGGGCGACGATGTCGCCGCTGCTCTTTTTACTAGGCAAGGGTATGTATTTATTTGGTAGAATATGATACAATATGTATCTAAAATAGGGAGGCGATGCCATGCCGGCTCGAGCGAAAATGGCCATATGGAGCTTGCGTCCGGGTAAAAACACATTGAAATGGCTGGTGTTTTTATCTTTTTTCGATGCATTTGCTACAGATATGGGCATTCGTATGCGTGCGATCAGTGAAGTAAACCCGTTTGCTGCTTATTTGTACGAGACGGACCCAACCGTCTTCTACGCGTATAAGATTATGTTGCCGCTTCTTCTGTATTTTTTGATACAAAATGTATCTGAAACATCCTTTCTTAAAAAGTGGGTGCTTATCGTGACCCTCATCTACGCGCTGCTGGCCATGTATCATCTCCTATGGATGCTCCTTGTCTTCGTGCTGTAACATATCGTCCACGCAGCCCGCCCGAACTGGTCAACAGCTCGAGCGGGCTGCTGCTATGTGTTCGACGACACGGGGGAACCCAAGTGGTTATTACATTCGATAATCCGCAACTTCTCCACTATACCAGGGCATACTAATGCGACGATTTAGATGTGGAGGGTACTAGGAATGCATAAAAGATTGGCATGGTGGCAGCTGTCGCTAATCGGGATAGGCTCCATTATAGGAGCGGGGTTCTTTCTTGGGAGCGGTCTGTCGATCGGTATGGCCGGGCCATCCGTGCTCATCGGCTATATGATAGCAGGTCTTGCGACGTTTATTGTATTTGCTGCTTTAGCTGAAATGACCGTGAACGACCCGCAGCCGGGTTCGTTTCGCACGTATGCGAGATTGGCCTTCGGCCGATCGGCAGGCTTTATGTCGGGATGGATCTACTGGCTATCGGGCGTGCTCATTATGTCCAGCGAAATCGTCGCGTTGTCTACCTTCACGCAGTATTGGTTTCCAAACATTCCGCTCGGCGTCTTCTCCGTGGTCTATGCCGTGCTGGGGTTTGGCATCAACTTCATGGGCGTGCGCAATTTCGGAACCATCGAGTCTGTGTTTGCCGTCATCAAGCTTTCAATCTTAGTCTTGTTCATCTTATTTGGCGCGCTGTTCTTGTGCGGCTTGTTATCCACTTCGCCTAAGGTGCCGATTCAACCCATCGGTATGCATGACTGGTTCCCGCATGGTTTTAGCGGGCTGTGGTCTGGCATGATTTTTGTCTTCTTCTCCTTCGGGGGCATTGAGGTGGTAGGCGTGACCGCTTCGGAATTGAAGCGCGGGGATGAGATTGCAAAAGCCGGGCTTACGCTCCTAGTGGTGCTGGTTCTTGTCTATGTCCTCGCCTTGTTCGGCGTACTCAAAATGACGGATCCGTCTGCAATCAGCGACGCTACCAGTCCTTTTGTAACGGCCCTCTCTGGCTTTCACATCCCGTATCTCGATACGTTGTTTAATCTCATTATCATCAGCGCGGCCTTTTCTACTATGGTCGGGGCGTTATTCGGTGTGAATCGGATTATGGTGTCGCTGGCGGAGGATGGCGATGCCCCACGCTCGCTGAAACAGGTAAACAGTCGCGGCGTTGCCTCGAAATCGCTTTGGATTACGGCGGCTGCGCTGGCCATCTCCATTGTGTGCTCGTATCTGCTGCCCCATACGATGTATGAATATGTGAGCACAGCAGCGGGTGCGATGCTCATCTTGAACTGGATTCTCATTCTTGCTTCATCGCTCAAATTACATAATCGCAATGAGGCGAGTACTGGCAAGTTTCGGGCCTTTGCACATCCCTATGGCGCTTATATCGGAATGGTACTTATTCTGGCGGCAATCTCCGGCGCACTCCTGCATCGTAACGAACGGATAGGCTTGGGGCTCAGCTTAGCCTTGATCCTGCTCGTTTTCGTCGCTTCCAGAATTGTGACTCGTTCCAGTCGCTAATAGACGTTAAGGTGGTAGTGGAATGGTAGTGTTTATGGGAGTAAAACCATTCTAAGATGGGATAAACAGGCCGAAAACGTCCCTATGGAGAAGGAGGCAGTTCTAATGAAACCAAGTGTGCTTCGCGTATTTGCGGTACTTGGAATAATCGGAGGAGCGGTGCAGTTCCTGAATGTGTTTTTTGATGAGTACGTGTTGGGGCTTGATAAGATGGCGCATGATGTCACAATCGGGTTAATTGACATGGTCAGCGCGATTATGATCGTCATTGGTATCATCGCGATGTTTGCGTACCATTCGAAAACAACCACAAATTTGCTTGTGAGCTTTCTTATTCTCTTCACCGGCATGTGCTTTTTCATTGGCTTTAAGTATGTCGAGAGCTTCGCGCTGCCGATGCTTTACGAACATGCACGGCCACTTGCAGAAGACCCGCCTTCCCCTGCACAGGAGGGGGTTATGGTGACCTTCATGCTCTTTGCTTTAAGCTGGATTTACTTTGGCATCAGCCTGATTGTACGAAGAGAGCTGCCTGTTATTGGCGCTATAATTATCATGATCGGTCCGATCGCAGATTTTATCCCGATTGACTTCGGCATTCAAATCGCGCCTGAGGTTTGGGGCATCGGCATCATCTGGGTCTGCTTGGCTGCATTAAGAGGCAGTAAAGCACGCAGTACGGCGCAGAGCCAGAGTCCAACGCTTAGCACATAACGCAAGCAAGGCCGTGAACCGACGCTGAGGTCGGGTTCACGGCCTTTCGTTTCTCATCGACGGTTCGGTGCCGAACTAATTACACCGTATCGATATAATGCCTTGCGTCCAATCCATCCGACGGCGCGGTCTGTAATGAAGCCCATGAGGCCAAGACTAATCAAGCCGACAAAAATCCAATCCGTGCGGAAGAACAGCCTGGAATTCCAAATCAGAAAGCCGACGCCTTCGTTCGCTGCAATCATTTCCGCGCCAATTATGGCCATATAGGAAGTACCCATAGCCAGGCGAATACCGGTGAAGATATAAGGGGTGGTTGCGGGAATGACGACATGCAGCACAATCTGCCACTCCGAAGCGCCCATGCTTCGTGCAGAACGAATTTTATCCTCCTCCACGGAGAGGACGCCCGTTAACGTATTCATAATGACGATGAATAAGGTCGCGTACATGATTAAGGCGATCTTCGACTGCTCGCCGATCCCGAACCAGACCAGAAACAAGGTGATGAAGGCAATAGGCGGGATAAACCGAATGAAGTTGAGAAACGGCTCTGCAAAAATGCGGATGGCGGAGACCTTGCCGATCGTCAGCCCAATCGGAATCGCGAGAAGACTGCCAAGCGCCCAGCCGGTAAATACGCGGTAGAAGCTAATACCGATGTACTTCATGAGGGAACCATCAGATAGCAGTTCCTGTGCGCCTTGCCATGTGGCTATCGGGCCGGGAATAATCTCCGGCCCATAGATCCAAGCGCCAACCTGCCAAGCGAAGAAGGCTAATACCCACAGTAACGGGAGGGTAACCCATTTGTTCTGCCATGTTTTCTTCATGGATGCAATCCTCCTTCGAGCTCGGCATCGAAGTGGGACTGAATGCGCCGATGCAGGGACTGGAATTCGGATGATGCTGCTTCGCGAGGATAGGCTAACGGAACATCGTAGATATCCGAAATGCATGCATTAGGTCCGGAAGACATGACGGCAATTCGCCCGCCAAGCAGAATGGCTTCTTGGATATCATGCGTAACGAAGATAACGGTCTTGCCCGTCTCCCACCAAATTTGGCTAAGTTCCTTCTGCATTGTTCGCCTGGTCATGGCATCTAGCGCCCCAAACGGTTCATCCATCAGCAGGATAGCTGGATCGTTAGCTAGTACGCGTGCCAGTTGTACACGCTGCTTCATGCCTCCGGACAGTTCGCGAGGGAACTTGTTCTCATGGCTGAATAAGCCGACGAGACTAATGAAACGATCCGATATGACTTTACGCTGCTCTTTCGGCATCTTCTTCATCTTCAGACCAAATTCTACGTTCTGGCGCACGGTCAACCAAGGAAATAACGACGAATCGGCCTGTTGGAAGACGACCGCCCGTTCACGGCCCGGCTTATCGATCTCAATGCCGCCAACGCGCAGATTGCCTCCGGTCTTGGATACGAAACCGGCAATAATGTTCAGCAGCGTTGACTTTCCGCAGCCGCTCGGACCAAGCAGGACGAAGAATTCCCCGCCTTTGATGACTAAGTCGATGTCTTTGATGATATAGTGCACGGCACCGGGTTTATGATCGGAATAGCTCTTGTTCAGCCGCTCAATCGTTATCGTATTGGTATCGGTACTGTTACCGGGTAACGAAGACGAAGTTGAGGTTGAGGTTGCTAAGGACATCGATATTCCTCCCTTATTGGCCGTAAGTAACACGGTCGGGCACTGCCTGCTTTGCGCCATCCAGACTAAGCTTGGCGGTAAGGTCAAAGTCCTCTTTAATGATGCCCGCGTTAACCATGTAAGTCTTCTGGCTGGTCAAGGAATCGAAGGATTCCTGCTTGAAGCCGATTTCCCAGTTGTTTGTCGGCAGATCGCGAATGGTGGCATCCTTCGGCTGCTTCACTTCTTTATACAGAATGTCTGCCGTCTCTTCTTGATGCGCTGTAATGTACGCGGACGCTTCATCGAGGGCAAGCAAGAAGTTCGAAATGGCTTGCGGGTGCTCCTTAATTAGGGTGTTCGGTGCTACGATACCGCCGCCAATCCGCACCTTTGTCTTGGACATATCCGTCAGCTCGTGAACCCCTTCAATGGCTTGGAACTTGCTAACCATGGCTGCGCCAACAATCCAGGTTGCGTCAATCTCGCCTTTCTTCAATGCCACGTAAGCTTCGTCAAAGCCGCCTTGACCAATCTGTTTCGTATCTTGCAAGGCGACTCCGTTCTCCTTCAGATATTCATCCCACAAGTAGGGGAGGAAGGTACCGCGAAGTGTACTGAGCTTCTTACCTGCCAGATCGGACACTTGCTTAATGTCATCTCTGACGAAAAGCTTCCACTGGGACGCTGCAATGTCCGTGTTGGTGCCGGTGGCTGCAATAATGGAGTAATCGCCTTTGCTCACCGCGTTAAGGATCGGGAAATCCGCACCAAAGGCGACATCCGCTTGTTTGATGAAGAGCGAATTGATCCCTTCGGCAGGCGTGGCGAATGTAATGATCTCTGCATCAATGCCATATTTGTCGAAGAAACCTTTGTTCTTGGCCATTCGGAACACCGGATTGGTCAAGATGTCGGCAATCTTAATCGTGACCGGGTCAGACTTCACGTCCTCCGACTGAGAAGCGTTCGCCGGCGCGGCATTCGTATTCGCGGTATTCTCTTTCTTGCCGCATGCACTCAGCACGACCGTCAATAATAGGGTGGCTATTAGTAAGCTGTATAAGGACCGATTCTTTTTCGCTGTTTTCATCTGGAACCCCTCGCTTTCCTATTTTCGACTAAAAGTTATGAATCCTGTCCCGGCGGCTTCTCGTCTGTACTGGCTACACAGAATGCACCTTCCTCGAAGGAACGTGTGCCTACGATATTCACGACGGAGCTAGAACCTTTCGCTGCTGCGCCTGGCACTCGGTAGTCCGCGACATCGAGCGGGATAATCGCTTCTTCCTGCGGCTTAGACAGCTGCGGTACCCACTCGTAAGGGACGCGGTAGGCGCGATAGACCATGTTCGAGTTGCGTTTGTTTTTGTAAGGGGAGATATATTCCCACACCAGCTCATGCTCGCTTGTCACTTCGAAGATTCGTCCGTCGGCACCTTCTGTGATGAGCGTATTACCGTTTGGCAGTCGCTGCGCCGAGCTGATATAAGGGCTATAGAAGCGATAAGAGTCGAGCGGCGCTAAGTAGCCGGCTTCAGTCGGCGTATATTGCCATTCAATCTCGAGCGAAACCGGATTGATTTCGAGAATACGCGAGTGATCGCGTACCGCGTTCTTCTGGCCGTAAGGGGAAGCGGGATTAGGCAGACCGTATCCGGCCCAGCCGCCGTTATCGAACACAAGCAGGTTGCCTTCACCGGGAAGCCCTCTTGGAATGATATGGGCATGATGCTGGCCAATGATCCAGCCGAGATGCTTGAATTCCGGCTTCGAGAAATCAGGGCCGAGCTGCCAGACGATCTTGCCTGTTTGCCGGTCGGTAATGGCCGTAATATTCGATTCCCTCGCATCCCAGATGATGTTGTCCGGGTGGAACCGCTCGTCACCGGCATCATAAAACTTGTTCGGACCGACCCATGACGCGGAATTGATGTGCATCCAATCCCCACCGGTATCATTGCCGAAATGGCGGCCGTTCGGATCACGGAACAGGACGTTCTTCGCTGCCTCGTCGAAGCCGAGTTCGTCGAAGTGGTCGCTGACCGCCCACTCCCAAATGATATTGCCTTCCCAATCGACCTCGATAATCGTGTCGTCCAGCAGCACTTTATCCGAAATCTCAGGCTTGGAGACGTTCTTGTGGGCGAGGATGAGCGTGCGCCCGCCGTCAGTCTTCGGCTCCTGACCAGGCGCGTAATAGCCGACCGGATTGCCTTCACGCTGATAGTCATGATGCGCTCTGGCCATCCATTCCGGCTCGTAGCCGGGATCGGTTATGAGCTCATAGCGGTTAAAGCTCCATACGATATTGCCATCCCAATCTACCTGCACGAGGTCAGCTTCATCCTGGAAGCCATACCTCGGATCTCTTTCCTTGGTGCTCCCCGTTACGAAGCCGCCTGGCAGGATCTTGTTCGGAAAGCCGCGGAGTCCTTGCCACAAGTGGACTTCCTTGCCGCTCATGTCGATTAGAAGCGCTCCGGTTTCGGCTGCTTGGTAGATGGTGTAGCCGCTCCAAGCTTTCTCCGGTAAGTAGACGGTTGTTCCGGTCGGGTAAATAGTAGGGTGTCCCATGTTCATCTCTCCTCTAAAGGTTGGTTTTAGTAATGCAGGAAACGGTTTTCTTGGGCCGGCACAGCTGGCTTAGCGATTTTGTTTTCTCGAGGTTTGGCAGTATTGTTGCGAACCATACTTAGAATCGTCTCCGCGAAATGCTCCAGATTGTCTGTGATTTGGGTGTATGTAGCCTTCTGTAAATCGAGCTCTTGCTTCGAAAATTCACCGAATAGGAGGGTGATGCAGCGCTGCCCAATATCTTGATGCCGTGCTAATAGGGAGCGTCCTTCTTCGGTAATATCGAGCAGTACGGTCCTGCGATCCTCCGTCATGCGGTGACGTCCGGCGAAGCCCTTCTCTTCGAGTTTGTCGCAAAGTGCTGTGATCGCTCCGGAGGTCAAATCGAGTTGTTCCGCCAGATCGCCAAGCTTTTGCTGTCCATCGCGGACCAGTTTGTGCAGGATGAGAATGCCGGGCAGCGCAACCCCTTCAATGGAGATTTTGTCGCGTTCCTTGACGAACTTCCGGACCATCCGCCGAAAGAGCCAGTCGAGTTCTTCTAGCTGTGACCATTCAATATCCACCATAATCTCCTTCCTTTAGCAACTTTCATTTGAAGCGCCAAAAAAGGCCGCAACGTCGTCCCGAGAGTAGGGATTTGTTGTGGCCTTTGGTTAACCAATCGGCTTATGAAATTACTTTAGTACTAAAATAATGACCGCTGAAGGATCTTGAGTTGATATTAAACCAATAATTCCAATCAGTCAAGTGGGTATTAATAAAAAATATCACCCCCCCGTCTTGTTACAGGTGGCCTTGCCCTATATCATAGCTTAGTAGCGTTTCTATCAGGAGAATACAGGGGGAAATAAGAAATGAAAAAGTACTTCATCATTAGCCAGATTGCTTACTTGCTCTTCTTGCTGCCGTGGCTAGGGATATTCCTCATGTCATTCATGTCCTTCGATGCCGGCTTCAGTACCTGGAATGTGGCTTTCGTCTCCACTATTGCTGCGTATCCGGTGGCTGCAATTATTTGTTCAATCCTTGCCTGGGTATTTTATAAGCGTAAGAAGGGTTTAGCGAAGATAATCAACTCCGTGCCTATGATCTGGGTAGCCGGAATCGTTGCCTTGCTGGTGTACGCTTTTGCAGCCTAATCATTCACTGCCGAGCGTATTATCTTCCTTTGCGGTTAGAAAATGCTGCCAAGTAACAAAACACGTTCCTTTGCGTTTAACCATGTAGAGATGAGATACAGAGGTGTGTGACAAATGATGAAATGGAAGCCAACTGCTGCGATTGGCACGGCTGCTGGAGTTGCCTTTATGGTTTGGGCGGGAACTGCGGCAGCGGCGGAAGAACAATTTACAGATTTACAGGGAGCACAGTGGGCGGCAGATAGTATTACGTACATGGCCAAGCGGGGAACGGTGGCCGGTTACGGCAGTGGGGTGTTTAAGCCTGAAGGGGCGGTTACCCGTGCACAGGCGGTTACTTTCATGGTGCGAGAGCTGTATCCGCAGCAATCAGCTGACGGTGGACAGACGTATAAGGACGTACCGCAAAACCACCATTTCTACAAAGAGATTGCCGTAGCTGCACAAATGGGACTGGCCGGTGGTTTTCCTGACGGATCGTTCCACCCGGACGCACCCATCAGTCGAGCCGAAACAGCGGCTTTTCTCACACGTGCCTACGCACTTCAATCCGGCGAGCGCCTAGTGAGTCTGACGGATACCGCGACGCACTGGGCGGCTGCACCTATTGGAATTATGAGCTCGAATGGGCTGATCGGCGGGTATGCAGACGGCACCTATCGACCGGATAAATCGGTTACGCGTGCGGAGTTTACGGTGTTTATGACAAGAGTAATCCGGTTTGAGCGAGAGAACGCGATTCAGGCGCAGGACTGGGATAAACTCATGTCGTATATGACCGTTAGCGAGCAGGTAGGGCAAATGCTCATGCCGGATATCCGGCAGTGGAAGGGGCAGCCCACGACAACGGTAAACGAAGGCATCCAGGGGACGATTCACGACCAGGATCTGGGCGGCTTAATTCTGTTTGAGAAAAATATCGTGAACGCCGAGCAGGTCACGACGCTCACGCATGAGCTGCAAGCAGAGGCAGGGGATATTCCGCTGTTTCTTGGGATCGACCAAGAAGGCGGCGTGATTAAGCGGATTCCCGGCGGTACGAATCTGCCAGGGCAGATGGCGCTGGGAGCTGCGCGGGATGCGGTGCTGGCTGAGGCTGCGGGTCAGTTGACGGGCGAGGAACTGAAGGCGCTCGGTATGCAGGTTGATTTTGCTCCGGTGCTCGACATTAACAGTAATCCGGACAATCCGATCATCGGGATGCGCTCCTTCTCCTCGGACCCGGATTTGGTTACGCGACTTGGGCTGGCGGAGATCAAGGGGCTGCAGTCCTCGGGCGTCATTCCGGCGGTAAAGCATTTTCCGGGGCATGGCGACACGACGGTGGATTCCCATCTGGGGCTGCCCGTGCTGACGCATGATCGCGCGCGGTTGGACGCGGTTGAGTTGAAGCCGTTCCGCGCTGCCATTGAGGGCGGCGTGGAAATGATCATGAGCGCGCATATTGCGTTCCCGGCTGTAGATAATGAACATGTCATCTCCCGCAAAGATGGCAGCAGCGTGCCTGTGCCGGCGACCTTATCGAAGAAGGTGCTGTCCGGACTGCTGCGAGAAGAGCTGGGCTTCAAAGGGGTTATTATTTCCGATGCGTTTACGATGAACGGGATCGCGGAGCATTTTGGCGAGGAACAGGCTGTCGTGCGTGCGGTATCCGCAGGGATCGATATCATTCTGATGCCGCAGGATTCGGCGATTGCGCATCAGGCGCTGGTGAAGGCCGTCCATAATGGGACGCTCTCCTCGGATGCGATTCATGCCGCGGTTAAGCGGATTTTGCAGTTGAAGGCGAAGTATGGTTTGTTTGGCGAAAGGGGCAAGAGTCTCTCTTCCAAGCTGGCTGGGCTTACGGAAGTTATCGGCTCTGCGCCGCATCGCAAGGTCGAGCAAGAGATTGGAGAACGTGCGGTGACACTGCTGGCTGGACGCGATGGGAAATATCCTGATCTAATTGAACAAGGGGATCGGGTCGTCATTGCCGCTGTAGACGAAGAGATCGGGAAGCAATTGGAGAAACAATTGCGAGAGGCCGGTGCTTCACAGCATCTGAGCATAGAGGTTGTGGTCATCGGGCCAGGGAAGACAGCGGCTGCGCTGCCTAAGCTGAATGGTGCAGATTACGTTGTGGTGGCCTCCTACCAGTTCCGCAATGCAGCCAGTCAGTTCGGGTGGTCGGAGTACCAATCGGTTATCGATAAGGTAAATAAGCTGGGCAAACGGTATTCGCTCGTATCGCTGGGCAACCCTTACGAGCTGCTTTACTTGCGGGACGTAAAGTCAGGCGTGGCGCTATACGGGAAGCAAGAGCCCAATATCGGAGCCGGCATGAAGGTACTGCTCGGGCAGGCGGAACTGCCGGGCGTATTGCCGGTGCAAAAGTGAGAAGGGTCCCACAACTGGAGCCGAGAGTCGCAAAAACGAACTCTCACCTCCCGAAACACGCCGAATTGACGCTGAGAGTTGCTTAATCCAACTCTCAGCACATAGCAGCTTGTGTGGTGGTAATCGTCACGATTTTTAATGGTTGGAGAAGAGAAAGGGTCCAAGTTGTATCTAAATAAGATACAAGGGACCCTTTTTTCTTGTTGTAAAATAACTGTATACATAATATACTGATTACAACATACACAGTTAATGAGGAGGATAATCTTATGGCAAAGCTTGCAATTGAAGCTGCGGGGCTGCGTAAGCGCTTCGGCAGTCAAACGGTGCTGGACGGCATCGACTTGGCGGTCGCGAAGGGTACGATTTTTGCCCTGCTTGGTCCGAACGGTGCCGGCAAAACGACACTTATTCATATTCTATCTACTTTAATCGAACCTGATGACGGCCATGCGCGGATTGAAGGACATGACATTGTGGCAGACAAGAAAGAAGTACGTCAGTCGATCGGTTTGACAGGCCAGTTTGCTGCGGTCGACGAAGTGCTGACTGGGGCGGAGAATGTAAACATGATGTGCCGGCTGTCTGGTCTATCAGCCGCGGAGAGCCGTGCCCGCACAGCAGAGCTGCTGAGAAGTTTCGATCTGGAAGCTGCCGCAGGCAAACGCGTGAAGACCTATTCCGGCGGGATGCGCCGGAAGCTGGATCTTGCCGTCAGCCTCGTCGTGCACCGGCCGGTGTTGTTCTTGGATGAGCCGACAACCGGGCTGGACACGGTGAGCCGCCGCGCGCTCTGGGCGAATATTCAGCAATTGAAGGAACAGGGCATCACGATCTTTCTGACGACACAGTATTTGGAGGAAGCCGATCAGCTGGCCGATACGATCGCGGTCATTAACCACGGCCGAGTCGTTGCGTCTGGAACAGCTGCCGAGCTGAAAACGCGTGTGGGCGGAGAAGTGATCGAGCTGCGAAATAAGGATAACGAGCTGCTGCGAACGATACCAACGAGCGGAACCATCGTTGATGTGTGGCAAACGCTTGGGAGCTTCGTTCATTCCTTCCCTGAAGGTACGCATATCAGCATTCGCAAGCCGAGCATGGACGATGTTTTCTTAGCGTTAACGACCACCCAGAAGGAGGCGTCACTGGCATGAGCATGAGAACTATACAGCAGCGGGCACCGAAGCCCGCATCCTTCGGAGTGACCAACCTTGTCTTCATCATGCGCAGCCTCCGTCATAGCCTTCGCAACGTCGAGTCGCTCGTGATGGCGATTATGCTCCCCGTTATGCTCATGTTGATGTTTACGTATGTGTTCGGCGGTGCGATTGACCCTTCGGGCGATTATGTCAATTACGTCGTACCGGGGATCATTCTTCTGTGCGCAGGTTTCGGTTCCTCAAGCACCGCAGTCGATGTCGCGACAGACATGACGAACGGCATCATTGATCGATTCCGTACGATGCCGATCCGCTCATTAAGCGTCGTCGTTGGACACGTGGTCGCCAGCCTGGTCCGCAATTTGCTTGCGACGTGTATCGTCATCGGCGTTGCTCTGGCCGTGGGCTTCCGCTCGGGCGCAAGCGTAATGGAGTGGGCGGGTGCGCTCGGCGTCATCATCTTGTTCATTCTGACGTTCACGTGGTTATTCGCCGCAATCGGACTTGTGACCGGGAGCCCGTCGGCCGCAAGCGGGTATGGCTTCGCACTGCTCTTCCTTCCGTATCTGTCGAGCGCCTTCGTGCCGACGAGTACGATGCCTTCTTGGCTGCAAGGCGTGGCCAATCATCAGCCAATCACGCCGGTCATCGAGACCATTCGCGGCCTGCTCTCCGGCACGCCAATTGGAAACAACGGCTGGTGGGCGATCGCTTGGTGCGCAGCCATCCTGATTATTGCGCTGGTATGGTGCACGCTCGCGTTCCGCCGGAAAGCCGGGCAGCGATAAATGAAAAAGCAGCGATTCGAGCTATAGCCCGAGTCGCTGCTTTTTTAATGCAGATTAAGGTTTAATCTGACGCCTAACTTCAAGATATTGCTCGATGCCATCCAGAATACGTTCAAGTCCGAAGACCAAATCGTCCCCAACCGGACTCTCCGTTTCTCCTGTATAGGCGCCTGACATGACGATGGGATGCAGGTCCGGGAAGCTGCTCTCCGTAATGAGCTGCTTCAATGCAGCGGTGTAGCTCAATCCGGAGAAAGTCGAGAAACTGTCGCCTGCCTTGATAACCAAATCCATATCTCTGGCAATCATGCCGCATGCTCTCGCGTAGCTGCTAACCAGGAGAACAAATGACATTTTCTCAAACTCATTGACTGGGAAGTCGCGCATAATGCGAAGCATCCAATCAATAATACGAAGATTGCCCGGCATCATAGGGACGCTTCGAATGGGAATATCGGCGAACCAGGGATGATCCCTAAAGACACCAATACAGAACTGAACATAGTCCTGCATTTCCTCTCGCCAATGTTTCTTTGACTCCCCCGGCTCCGCCTCAGGTGGAAGCGGACACACTCTATCTTGCATGAGCAGCAGCAAATCCTCTTTGCTCGTTATGTATCGGTAAAGGGACATCGTAGTGAAACCAAGCGCTCCGGCAACGCGGCTCATCGATACGGCGGACAGACCATCTTGATCGGCGATCGCGATGGCGGTGTCCACGATTTTGGGAATGCTAAGCTCGCCCTTTGGCCCTCTGCGTGACGGCTTGATAATACCCCAGCTCAGTTTCACGCTCTCGGGCAAGCTTTGTATCGCTTCATCATCATTGTGATCCTTTTTGTCGGACATTGCTACTATTCCTCCGTCAGCTTACGGCTTCCATAAGTGTATATGTAGTAGACAGTATATCATAATTCACTGTCCCGGGGATGACGTATAGCTTCACTAGGATCACATTACCTCATAGTCATAGCTGCTATTGTAGTCGTCAGCCTGTACATTTTATTATATGATTGTGAGAATTAACGAAGGGGGTGGCACCACATGGCCTACAGCTATGAAGAGCTGGCGAGAGAATTTGTACATACGCCTGTTGATCTGTTTGGTGTGTTTCGGACACAGCTAGAAGCGAATCAAGTGTACAGCGGGCATGTGGACAAGCCAACTTCGAAATGCGCGATTGTTTGCTCCCTAAGCGGATCTGCCGAATTTATCTTCGATGACGAGGAGCGCTACCAGCTTGAACCTGGCAAAATATTGCTTGGAGGAGCGGGCAGAAGGCTTGAAATCGTAGTGGGCAGCAGCGGTTTTCAATACAACATCGCGCATTATATGCCAAGCATGTCGGAAGCAGTGCCGGGCGGCTTAAAGCGCACCCATGAAATAACGCTGCTGGAGGTTACGGTCGATCCGGAGCTGCTGCGGCTGCAAGAGCAGCTGCTTCAAGCTGCTTCGGTTCCTGACAATATGGGGATGCTCGAGAAGAAGTCGTTGTTCTACCAGTACGTTGCCAAGCTGCTGCAGTCCGAGCGTAACCGTCAGAACAAAGAGAGCTATTCGGTGATTGACGACGCGCTCAGCCATATTCATGACCACTTCATGGATGCACTTACGCTTGCTGGGTTAGCTGAGCGCTATCAGCTGAAGCCGAAGTATTTCTCTTATCTATTTCACAAATATACAGGTACCGGACCGATCGATTATCTGATTCGATATCGAATGAACAAAGCGCACGAGTGGCTGCTTACCGAGCAGGTGTCGGTATCGGCCGTTGCGAGGAGTGTCGGGTATGCCGACCCTTATTACTTCAGCCGACTGTTCAAGAAATATAAAGGCGTAGCGCCAAGCATGGTCGGACTGCTTCATCAGAAGAAATAGTCCATTGTGGAGTCGGGAATTTCTCTATTCTATTTTCCCGCATCTGATGGTACTGTTTTAGTTGATAATGAGAATCGTTATCGAGATAGATAGAATGAGGATATGGAAGAGGGGAAGCTTGACATGCAACTGAGAAAACAATCTTATTTGGTACTAATAACTCTGTTAAGTTTGGCTTTGTTCCTGAGCGCGTGCTCTGGTTCAAATAATAAAGGAGCAACTAATACTGCGCCGAGTGGTGAAACGGAGCAGAGCAACAATACTTCGACAAGTGCATTTCCGCGTACCATCGATGCAGCGAATGGCAAAATCGAGATTGCTAAGAAGCCGGAAAGAGTGGCAGTCGTTCACTGGGGCTATATCGACTCGATTCTGCTGTTTGATGTGAAATCAGCTGCGCTTGCACTTCCTTTTACAGAGAAGTCGTCAGCGCTGCATACGGACAGCTACAAGCCTTATGTAGACAAGCTTGGTGAAATGGTCGTCGTTGGCGAGAATACAACTGTCAATATGGAGGCCTTGCTGAGCTATAAACCGGACGTGATCATTGCCGGTAACAGCGTCAATGCGGAAATCACGGATCAACTGCAGAAGATTGCAACGACGGTTGTTATCGATGAAGCCGTAACGGATGTATGGAGCAATTGGCAGCCGCTTGTGACGAAGTTCGGGGAAATCCTTGGACAAGAGGATGTTGCGAAGCAATACATCGACACTTACAATGCGAAGCTTCAAGAAGTCAAAGAAAAAGTGGCGAAGGTGGAAGGAACTGTAGCCTTCATCCAAGTTCGGAATAATGCGGTATGGTTGGGCGGCACGAAGTATTTGACGCAGTACTACGAAGGCGGTCTTGGCTTGAAAGCACCTGACGATCCGGCTATGGAGGAAGGCGTAGAGCTCTCTCTCGAAGGGTTAAGCAAGCTTAATCCCGACCATCTCTTCCTTGGCTATTTCAATTACGTCGATAAATCGCTCCCTGCCATGACAGATGAGTGGGAGAAAAGCGGGGTCTGGAACAAGCTGAAGGCTGTTGAAAACAAACATACCTACGCCATTAATGGCGAGCTGGCGATGGGCTACGGTCCGATCGGCAACAGCTACGGCCTGCAGGCTGTCCTTGAAGCTTTAGAATAGAAGCGAGTAGCGCCTCCCCGGTGCAGCATGGAAAAGGCAACTTTTCCGTGCTGCCGGGGGAGGCGTTCTATGTGCGTTGGAATGATCGCGATGGTATTCGTCGGCAGTTGGAACGGCATGCAGAATCAGAATGAAAAGCGTCACTCATGCGAGTGACGCTTTTTTTTGCTACACGGTACTTGAGCGCTTAGCGCTGTATTTCAAGACGCTCACTGCCATAAACACTGCCGCAACAGCGATAATGACGATAAGCCAGCCATCGTGAAGCTTGTCGAACCACTCGAATGCGGTCGATTTGACAAAAGCAAAGAACAGGACATTAAAGGAGCACCCGATGAGGATGACGGGCCAAATGGAACGCAAACGGATATACATGTAGCCATACAGAAAACCAAGTGGGATGCCAAGCAGCTGCATGGCGATTCCGCCCGGCTGTAGGGCAGCGATAATGAAGGAAACAAGGAGCACGGCCCAGAAGACGGCGACATTTCGGCGTGCTTCATTAAAGAGGATGCCCATGAACAAAATGATCTCAAGCGTGGTGTTGATGACGGCAGAGACGATGAGGTAACCGGTTGGAACGTCGGCATATTGATCCGTGAAGCTCGCCAGTTCGCTTACCCCTTGATGGAGAAGGAGCTTGAGGGCAGCGGTGAAGAAGAAAGCAAACCCGATGCCGACGGTGACCATATGTACAGCCTTCAGGGTTGAAATAGGCAGGTACTCCTGCATCCGTATGAAGCCGGGCGGCGATTGCGATACCATCAGCTTGTATTTCACCTTATAGGCTAGATAGCACAGCACGACGGACAGAGCCAGCACGATAAAAGCCTGCGCAGGCAATTGTTCGCCTTCCCCGAATGTTCCCCACCCGACCAGCGGGTTTACAGCGACATTATAGACCACAATCGCGGCTATGATCATAGCCAAATACAGCACTACATTTGCCAGCATGCCCAGGTATCGTCTCATCATTTCGGTTCGCCCCTTTAGCTGGATCCATACATCGGAGTTTCAAGACAACATATTCGAGGAATGGAGTGTGTATGCCAACAATAAACCGAGAGCATCTGCCTGGCAGCGCTCCCGGTCTATTTGCGTATTATTCTGCTATGGAGGTCCAGATTGCTATTGACCTTAAAGTAACTTCAAGGTGTATGATCGTCTTAGCAAAAATATCCCAAAAGTGGAGGTAGTAAACGACATGGAGACACCTTACTTTAAGTTTGACGGCGGCTTTATTATGGTGCCTTGGGGGCAGTTCGACGAAGCCGTGGAATGGTATCGGGAGAAGATGGGATGGCGGTTGAAAGGAACAGGCGACGGGCCGGTCGGCCGAAAAGCGTTCTTCAAATTGCCCGGCGTTGGACAAGCAAACTTGAAGTCGTTCGAGAGTGAGCTGGATCACTTCACATTAAGCGATTATGAAGAAGGGCACTGCCGATTCTGTTTCAGTACGGCTAATTTGAAGCAGACGCTGGATTATTTCAAATCCCAGGACGTCACTTGTGCTGATCCGTTTGAGATGCCCGATGGCAGATGGGCGGCTGATATTCTCGCATTCGGCAATGTTCGTCTGACGCTAATCGAAGATCGCAAGCTGGAAGGGAAATTCCCTGACTCGCGCATCGTGCAATATGCACCTAAGCCGCTATGGCTTGGTGTAACGGATCTGGAAGCCTCGATCTCTTGGTATGAGCAGGTTTTCGGCTGGGAGCGGTCGAAGAAGAGCTACCAGGATCAAGGGTTTGCCCTCATGCGCGATAAGAAAGACAAATGGGACTTTGTTTGGTTGGAGCAGCTCACAGGGGAGAAGTCTCAGCGTGCGGGTAAGGCCAATCCCGGCGCACGACTCTATTTTCATATTAAGCAGCAAGAGGATCTGTATAAAACGAATGTTTGGCTGAAGGAGCAAGGAATCGAAGCCTCGGATATTATCGGGGAACGCTGGAAAGGATTCCATTTCTACGATCCGGATGGCAATCGCTTGAACGTCTGGAGCTACTATTAATAAGGCTGCATGGAGGGGATCTGTTTGAGAACGGGCATGCCGATCCAAAGCTTCGCCGAGCGAACGGGTCTACCTGCCAGTACGCTTCGTTATTATGAGAAAGAAGGGCTGCTCCAGCCGAGCTATCGAGCGGATAACGGCTATCGGTTCTATCAGGAGGAACAAATTCCGAGTGCGTTGAAAATTCATACGCTTCGACAAGCAGATATAGGTTTGGCCGAGATTCGACAATATCTTGCCGCGGACACAGAGGGACAGACAGGGTGGCTGCGCAAATGGCGTCAAGATGTAGACTCCAAGCTGCTCGCTCTGAACGTAGCGAAGCAATACTTGGATGGCATCGATGACGCGGTTGATGAGCATGTTCGGCTGGTGAGGTGGTCGCATGCAACAAGAATGCTGTGGTTCCGACATCGCGTGAAACGTCAGCTTCAGCCCTATGCACAGGCTATGGATCAGAGTGCGGCCTATTTAAAGAAGCAGGGGATTCTGGTATCGCAAGAGGCCTATGTGCGGCAGGAACAAATCATCGGCGATGAAATGATCGGTCTGATCGGGTTCCGTTTGCCTGCAAAGACGATCGTGCCGGATAGCTGGAAGCATGAGACGCGCTTTGAAATCGAACTAGAGCAAATACAACCAACCTTGTTTGTGACGCTGGATTGTTTATCGAATGATCCCTATGCCTGCTTTAGCTTAATGCTCGTTCTGCAATCGTTCGGCTTCGAGTCGGATGGACCTAATCTGGAGCGTCATCAGCTCCACGAGCGCCAGCGTTATCAGTGGATGATTCCGGTCATCCATAGTAGTGGAGCAGACTGCCGTGACGAGGAGTTTGAATAAATATTTAAGGCCGGTATACTCCTTCGAAGGAGCGATACCGGCCTTAATTAGGTTTGCTTGATTATTGAAAGCATTCAATAAAATGCTGAGCGCGCTTAGACAGCAGCTGATCCTTCAGCCACAGAATGCCGACCTCGGATTGGAAATCGGCATCGCGGATGCCAAGCGTGATGACGTCCCCGGAGGGGAACGATGAAATGACCGATTTCGGAAACACGGTCGCGCCGATTCCTGCAGCAATTAGGGACATAATAATAGCGACGCTGGAGCATTCGCAGATGATGTTGGGCTCGAAGCCGTGGCGCCTGAATTCGTTAACGACTTGTTCGTGCATTTTGATCGTTTTATCCGTCTTTAACGTTAGCAGTGGATATTGGGCCAGCTCTTCCATGCTAATATCGTTCCCTCCGCCAGGGGAAGCCCACGCGGCAGGCATCAAGGCAACATAGGGATCGGAAGGAAGCGGGAGCATGGCCAGCTTATTCGGAAGCAGGTGAGCTTCGAATGGCAATCTGGATATGACAAGTTCAATGGAGCGCCTCTCCAGCATTTCCCCCAGCAGATAATGATCGCCTTCGGCAATCTTAAACGTTACCTGGGGGTATTTCTCTCGTAATTGCTGAATGGGTCCAGGGAGAATCGAAACGCAGGAAACAACAGCGCCTAGAGAAAGCGTACCGCGTACACCCAGCTCGAGCTCCTTGACCTCTTTCATCGTCTCATCCAATTGCAGCAGCAACGATTCCGCCCGATCCTTAAGCAGCCGCCCTGCAGCGGTCAGCGTCAGCTGGGTTCGGCTACGTTCAAACAGTTGGGCGCCAAGCTCTTCTTCCATGAGCATGAGCTGACGGCTAAGGGGCGGTTGTTCCATATGCAGCAGCTTCGCTGCTCGTGTAATCTGCTTCTCCTGCGCAATCGCCAAGAAGTATTTTAACTGTCGAAAGTCCATGTAAGCATCCCCAATTTCAATTCCACCTTACATACTTTAAAGGTATGGATGATGAACAGAATAGATATTTTATATATACCTCAACGAATGGTAGTATGCAATCACCAATTATGAAAGTAAGGGAGTATTGATAAAACCATGACAACAGCCAATAACGCCATTTCGATTGAACGCAGTCAGAACAAGAAGACCAAGCCAGCGCAGGATCAGCTTGGTTTCGGCATCTATTTTACCGATCACATGTTTGTAATGGATTATAGTGTCGAGCAAGAGTGGCATAACCCGCGTATCACCCCTTACCAGCCGATCGTACTCGATCCGGCAGCAAAAGTGTTCCATTATGGACAAACCATCTTCGAAGGGTTGAAAGCCTACAAGACCGAAGACGGCGGCATTCAGTTGTTCCGTCCTTACGACAACTTCGCCCGTATGAACCGTTCCAATGATCGCATGAGCGTGCCTGCTATAGATGCAGATACGGCTATTGCGGCGCTGGAGCAATTAATTGCAGTCGATCAAGACTGGATTCCGGATCTTCCGGGCACGTCGCTCTATATTCGCCCCTACGTCATTGCTACGCAAGCGACGCTTGGCGTGTCTCCATCCGAGAATTACCAATTCATCATTATCATGTCGCCTGTTGGTGCCTACTATCCGGAGGGAATCAACCCAGTCAAAATCCACGTGGAATCCGAATATGTTCGCGCAGTTGTTGGCGGCGTAGGCGAAGCGAAGACAGCGGGCAACTATGCGGCAGCTCTGAAATCGCAGCAAGCTGCTAAGGAGCAAGGTTACACCCAGGTTCTGTGGCTCGACGGCAAACAGCACAAATATATAGAAGAAGTCGGCAGTATGAATGTGTTTTTCAAAATCAACGGAACGGTTGTTACGCCTGCACTAAACGGCAGTATTCTGGCTGGCATCACGCGTAACTCGGTCATTCAGCTTCTACAGCATTGGGACATTCCGGTTGAAGAGAGAGCACTCTCCGTTGAGGAGTTGTATGAGGCCGGTCGTAACGGTACGCTGGAAGAAGCTTTCGGAACCGGAACAGCTGCTGTCATTTCGCCGATTGGGGAGATGAACTGGAACGGAGAGAAGCTCGTGATTAGCGATGGCGTAACAGGGCAGCTCTCGAAATCCATCTATGAAACGCTGACGGGCATCCAAACCGGAGCTGTTGCAGATCCTTTCGGCTGGGTGAAGAAGATATAAGTTGTCCGCGAAAAAAATTGTGGTGAGTCTGTGCGCAGGTTATCATTGTACTGTGTGCAGCCTCGCCATATTTTTTTACAGCGATAAACTCGATGTGGAAGGACGTTTGCAGGATACGGTGATCTATGCGAAGGTACGCGGCGTGGAGTTTTAATTATAAAGCGAGGTACAACATAGCGATGCAGAAATCAAATATACTCTATCGGTGCATGCTGACGATTGCGATTAGCTTTATCGTTTATGTCATTAGCATCAATTTCTTTATAGATCCTCAGGCGGAGCGTTTTTTGAGTCATAAAATCAACCTGAAGCATCCGCTAAATAAGCCGGTTTGGCTCAATATCATGTATGTTCATGTGGTGTGCGCGTGCATCGCGATGGTGGCGGGAGCGGTTAATTTTGCAGCGAAGGTGCAGACCCAATACCGCAAGGCACACAGAATAATCGGCTATGTTTATTTTGGCGCGATCCTTGTCGTTGTGCTCACTTCCGGCTATATGGCGCCTTCTGCCACCGGTGGCAAGCTGAACAGCGTTCCATTTAACCTTGTGAGCATGCTATGGACGGCCATGACGGTGATCGCTATTGTGAAAATAAGAAGGAAACAGCGCATCGCCCATCGTAATTGGATGGTGAGAAGCTATGCATTCTGCTATACGAACCTGTGTATTCACGCGATTACTTATGTGGTTCACCAAGGATTCGGCGTGTCGTATACGCGGAGCTACACCATCGGCGTTTATGGGGCAATCCTGTTCCTGCTGCTCGCAGCCGAGTTCGTAATTCGAGTGGTTTATGGACAACGGATGAAACGAACGATTGATTTGTGAGAATATTCGGACTAAACTGAAGGTAGTATTGGGTGTGTGTGACTGGCGTAAACGTGGAGTACCACGAGGGAGCACATATTTCATATGCCGTACGCCTGGGCGAAGTGCTTGGTCTTTGGACTGAGCACTTTTTATTATTTCATGGGAGATGATGAGATGGAGCAGGTGCGGCGGGCAAGAAATGTAGCGATTTTGATCTTTGATCGCGTGGAAGTGTTGGATTTTGCAGGGCCATTCGAGGCTTTTCTATCCGGTAGTAACTTTGGTCAGGACTTCAATGTGTTCACCGTGGCGGAACACGATGGTCCGGTTCGTGCGTTAGGCAACCTGAGCATTAACCCGGCCTACAGCTTTCAGAATTGTCCGAAGCCGGACATTCTCGTCATTCCCGGAGGACCAGGCACCAGAACTGAAATGCACAATACGGTCATGACGGACTGGATCCATAAGACCGCGGGAGAAGCCGAGCTGCTGCTGTCGGTTTGTACAGGTGCACTGCTGGTAGTAAAGTCACAGCTGGCGGAAGGTTTGAAGCTTGCTACGAATCATCTCGCGATTCATGAGCTGCGAGCTATTGCTCCGAAATCCGCTGACATTGACGAGAATGCGCGTTATGTGGACAATGGGAACATTATTTTGTCAGCCGGCGTTTCTGCGGGAATCGATGCATCGTTATATGTGATCGGCAAGCTGCTGGGCGAGGAGCGGGCGAAGTTGGCTGCTAAGCTGATGGAATATGACAGGGTACGAGGTTAATGATCAACATCATCGGGTTACGTTCTTGAAGAAGTTGAGCTGGTCCACACGAGTGGGCTAGCTTTTAATTTATTCTTTACCGATCGTTCTCAATATGATATGATCAACTCGTAAGCAAGAAGGAAGCAAACATGTGGTATGGATGCATTCCTTTTTTAATCGAAATAGTAGAACGATCATTCTCGTATGAGGATGTGGATATGTAGTCAGGCGGGCAACTAATGATAGGATGTGCAGCAGCATTTTTTTTATTATTTCGGGAACGATCATTCTAATTTGAGGGAGCGATTTGAAATGGGTAAATTAGACGGTAAAGTAGCATTCATTACAGGTGGTAACAGTGGGATTGGCTTCGCAACTGCGAAATTGTTCGTGGCAGAAGGAGCTAAGGTTGTCATTACAGGTCGAAATCAAGCTACCTTGGACGCAGCAGTGGAGGAGCTTGGTACGGCGAATAGTTTCGGTATTCAAGCAGAAACAACCGATCCGCAGAACTTGGAGAAGGCAACAGCTGCAGCTGTTGAGAAATTTGGCCGACTAGACGTCGTATTCGCCAATGCCGGCATAGGCGGTCATACTCCGCTAGGCGGTACGGAGTTGTCCGCATTCCAGGAAGTCTTGAACGTGAATGTGACAGGCGTATTCTTCACCGTACAAGCTGCATTGCCTTACCTGAAGGAAGGCGCTTCGGTGATCCTGAATGGCTCGGTGCTTGCTAATGCAGGAAGCCCGGGATGGGCGGTTTATGCGGCGAGCAAAGCAGCTGTAACCAGCATGGCTAAAGTGTTTGTTTCCGAGCTGTCTCCACGGGGTATTCGCGTAAACACCGTCGTTCCCGGTGCTACCCGCACGCCGATTTGGGGTCAGCCTGAGGGACTTGCGCAAATGGAGACCAAACTCACACGATCGATTCCTCTAAACCGTTTAGGAGAGCCTGGAGAAATCGCCAACGTCGCTTTGTTCCTGGCTTCGGATGATGCATCATTCGTTCAAGGTGCCGAAATCAGTGTAGACGGAGGCGCGGGCTCATCGCCGTTCGGCGCGCCGTTGTATCGTTAAGCGTAAGAAGGTCATCCAAGATCGACAACCCGCCGCCGATTCTTTACCGAATGTTCTCAATATGGTAAAATCGACTGGAAAGGGGTATGCTTATGGCTAGAGCGAAAGAATTCGAAGAAGACGTCGTACTGCTGAAGGCAATGAAGCTGTTCTGGGAGCAGGGCTACGAGAAAACGTCAATTAATGATCTTGTCGAGCGTATGGGCATTCACCGCAGGAGCTTGTATGATACGTTCGGTGATAAACATATGTTATATCTAAGGGCCTTTGATCGGTACAAAACGCTGACCAACAATCGGCTTGGTTCGCTCATTCCGAACTCTACACCTAGTCAGGCGATCGATTTCATATTCGATTACACGATCCAGGGTACAAGCGAAGATAACCCTGCCGGCTGCATGATGGTGAATATGGCAGTTGAGCTGGCATCGAGCGATCCCGAGGCAAGAACCAAAGTGAGCGAGAGCTTCGCTTATTGGGAGCAAACTGTCACGGATGTTATTCGTAGAGGGCAGCAGTCGGGTGAGTTCACCTCGAAGCACAGTGCTGAGGAACTGGCCGAAAGTCTGCATAACAGCTTGCTCGGCCTGCGAGTGCTTACGCGTTCCTTAACCAACAAAGAGAAGCTTTACCGTATAGCCAGTATGGCAAAAGAAATCTTAAACCACTAAAAAAGCCGGAACTCCCTATTACATAAGGAGTTCCGGCTTTTATTCACTATTCGTCGTCATAAATCGGTGTGTTAAGAACCTTTATGATATTCGTGTTGTTTAACAGAAGCAGCGAGATATGAAGCTGAGGAAAATGCTTCTCGACCAATAGTCGCAACTGTTCCCGAGTGGGATTGAACGTCACTTTAAATGATGCGCCTTCTTTAAGCTCTGCCGCATGCTGATTTATTAAGGCGAGTAGCTGCTCTTCTGAATCCGCCACTAAGCCCTGATAGTTATAATAATTGCCGTCAACTGCAGTTGCCGGAATTTCAAGGTGATAAAAGGTATGGTCTTCCATGAACTCATCGTCCGTTAAGTTGAAATACCTATAGCCAACAGTATCGTCCCCGTCATTCCATGTAAGATCCACATTATAATAGCTGCCGTCCACCTTTACTTTATTCCAAGAATGTGCGACTCCATCCTGTTTGTCCGAACCCAAGATAGTGATTACATCCAATCCAGCGAGCTTCATCATCACAAAGGCTGTGTTGGTATAACTGTCGCATACCCCTGATCCATATAAGAGTGCGCCGGTAATGGAGTACGCACTTGGTGGAGGATTCTCCGCCTGATCATACTCCATATGCATAATTATATAATCATGTATCGCTAATTCTTTCGTGAAGTCGCTCATACCGGGGGAGATCAGATCTTTGACCAGCTTCTCTGCTTTAATATATGCCTGCTTCAATTCCTTGTCAGTAATCATCATTCTCATCCCAAGTTCCATGCTTTCAATCAGCTCAAAATGATCTGTCACGTCCACGGTAGCGATTGCTTTATAAATCAATCCGACAAAAGCAACCATATCCCCATAGGTAATGTTGGACTTTGGCAATAATTTCAGCGTCGTGCCTGCGACTTGATAGGGGAGCAGCTGCTTATCTCCAAAATAAGTAACCGCTGGACGAGCCCAGCTCGACACTTGATTGTAATCCTGAACGGAGGCTAGCTTCTTCGCCGCACTGACAGGCTTGACGACGCCGGCTTTTAGCATAACTCGGTATAGAGTAACGGCGGCCTGTTCACGGGATACCGGAAGACTAGCCATAAATTTGCCCTGCACAGGCGAGATGAATCCGAGTCGAATAGCCATTAATGCATTGCTTGTGTGGACATCCGATGGAATCGTCTGCGTACCTTGTACTTTGCTGGCATCAAACTCTCCTTTGATTAAAGCTTTATAGAAATTCATTGATAGATCACTCAGCGAAGCTCGTGTTAAGGGTTTGTCTTTCAGAAAATCCTTCAAATAAAAAATATAATTGCTGCCTACTTTCATCGCATTCTCCATTCGGAGAACTGCCGCTTGACCAGCAGGCTGGGCGGCTGCTTGCGTAACTCCCGGCAATGAAAGAAGCATCATCATCATACAAAGCAACGGCACGATTATTTTTCTCGTCACAAATTCCACTCCAATTCGACGGTAATAGACAAATTGTATAATTTTTCCGCAAGGGACGCTATACAAAATCGAGGATTGCCCAAACACTGTTCTCGAAATGGACAAACGTTTTCTAACAATCGGAACTTTTTTCTAAACTATAATTGACAATGAGAATCATTATCAACTAATATGAGAGAGGAAATGCGGGACGTAAGGAACGCACAACCAAGCAACGGACTATGGAGACATAGGGTAAAGGAGTGTTGACGGCGTGGCTAATATACTGCTGGTTTATGCGAGCATGACAGGTAATACAGAGGATATGGCGGAGGCAATCGCACAAGGCATCCGTGAGGCAGGCGGAACCCTCAAGGTTCAGATGGTAATGGATGCTGCTGCTGCCGACATGGCGGCTTACGATGGAATTGTCCTTGGCGCGTATACGTGGGGGGACGGAGAACTGCCGGATGAGTTTCTTGATTACTATGCACAAATGAACGGCCTGCAATTGCAGGGCACCAAATCTGCCGTATTCGGCTCCTGTGATTCCTCTTACCCTGCGTATGGAGTTGCTGTAGATATCCTGATGGATAAACTCAAGGAATTAGGCTCAGATGTTGTTTTGGAAGGGCTAAAAATAGAATTCGGGCCAAGCCCCGCTGAGAAAGAAATCTGCAAACAGTTTGGCGGACAATTTGTCAGCATGCTTGCCGAAGTTGGAGGATCCGTATAATGGGCGTATTGTATAACCTGTATAAATCGATGCAAGATATTGAGAATAACGACCCCGAGGTCCGCGATCATATTCAAATGTCGGATAACCCGATATCGCTAATTGAACTGCTGTCCAGACCCATCGGAAGCAGGAGTGCGGAGGAGCAAGGGGAAAATAAGCATTAACGACGGAATGAACGAATCAATGCTGAAGATTTGCTCATAGACGGTATGTATGGGGACTAAATTCGATCTCTCCGACGTAGTATAGTTTGAAGCTAAACGATACTAGTTCGGGGGGAAACCGATTCATGCTTACTCGTCCTGAGATTCGCGCCAAAGCAAGGCAAAGCTTATCCGGCAATTGGAAAGCGGCCGTACTTCACTTCTTACTGTATATGGTGGTTTCGGGCCTTATTAGTTCCATTACGAATAAAATTGACTTCATTGGGTGGATCATCAATATTCTGCTCACGGCTCCTTTGGCGTATGGGATCTACAATCATTATTTGGATTTCGCCCGGGGGAAGGTGCCGGAGGCGACAGATATTTTTCGCGGATTTAAGCGGTATAAGGAGTCGCTTGTGGTCTACGTTGTTATGGCCATCTTCACGATGCTATGGGCACTGCTGCTGATCGTTCCGGGTATTATCGCGGCGCTTCGCTACTCGCAATCTTATTTTATATTGCGGGATAATCCAGGCATCGCCCCGCTAGAAGCGATCGACCGAAGCAAGGCGTTGATGGCGGGGAACAAGTGGCGTTTGTTTACGCTCTACCTGTCCTTCATCGGATGGGCATTGCTGTGTATCCCAACGCTCGGTATCGGATACCTCTGGCTGGGTCCGTATGTCAGCACGGCGGCGGGACATTTCTACGAGGATCTTGCCGGTTCGCAAGGGCGTACCGTTTAAACAGGTTGATAAGAAACCGGGAACTCCGTTAGCGGAGCTTCTCGGTTTTTGTTTTTAGCCTTTTTTTAGAATTCCTTTACGGATTCCATAGAATGACGGGGTACAATGAAAAGAAAACCTAGGTGGCGTGATGGTTGTGAGAACGAATAGGCGTTGGTGGATTCTGCTTGTGGTTTCGATTGGGGTGATGATTCCATTCATGTTCCCTTATTTGACATTTGACCCGAATAACAGTCGCGTGAGTATCTCCTCTGCGAATATTCAATATCCGGCACTCGTTGCGCATATTTCCTTTGCTTTTATCGCACTGCTGACGGGATGGAGTCAATTTGTGGGGCACATCCGCAAACATCATCCCCGTGTACATCGGACTCTGGGACGCGTGTATGTCGGGTGTGTCTTCCTAAGCGGGATTCTATCTCTAGTGGTCATTCTGTATGTAGAGGATTTTACAAAAGCGGTGTCTTTCCTCATTCTGACCAGCCTCTGGCTGTTTACGAGCTGGAAAGGGTATCGCACTGCGGTGCTTAGGAGGTTTGACGATCATCGCAAATGGATGATTCGCAGTTACGGGATTACGCTGGTGGCGGTGTGCGCGCGCGTGGTGGTTCCGATTTTGCTGCTAACCTATGGTGTGGTGAATGGGTTTTCTCTGCCGGCGGGTAGAGAAGGGATGATTGAGGAAGTGTTGAACGTCAACATTTGGACCGCGATTGTTCTCGATATTGTCATTGTAGAATGGTTCATTCTAGACAATCTTTGTAAAAAAGAGATTGTTAAAGCTGAGAATTCCCAAGTAAGATAGGAATAGAATGACACATTATTATTCCAGGGGGAAAAAACAACACATGCTTACTCGTCCTCAGATTCGTGCCAGAGCAAGGCAAAGCTTATCGGGCAATTGGAAGCCGGCTGTTCTCCACACTTTATTATTCATGATCATTTCCATTCTCATTAGTACCGTCACGAATAAGATTGATTACATCGGGTGGATCATTAGCATCCTGTTGGAAGCCCCATTGGCGTACGGGATTTACAATCATTATTTGGATTTTGCTCGGGGGCATGTGCCGGAAGTTAACGGCATTTTCCGTGGGTTTCAGCGGTATAAAGAAACGCTAGTGCTCTATGTATTGAATATGATCTTTACGTTGCTGTGGCTGCTGCTGCTGATCGTTCCAGGCATCATCGCTGCGCTTCGTTATTCGCAATCGTATTATATTTTGCGGGATAATCCGGGCATGGCACCTTCGGAGGCTATCAACCGCAGCAAGGCAATGATGGCGGGGAACAAAGGAAGATTGTTCATGCTCTACTTGTCCTTCCTCGGCTGGTTATTACTATGCATCCCGACACTCGGGATTGGGTTCCTCTGGTTATGCCCATATTTCAGCACGTCGATGGGGCATTTCTATGAGGATCTGCGCCGGCAAGAGAGTGGTATCGCTTAAAATGGTGAAAAAGAGGGCCGGGATCTCCGCTTGCGGAGAATTCCCGGCCTTTTGTGTTTCTGGGACAAACATGGTTAGTTAATCCACATCGGCGAAATCAGTGAAGTCCGTGCGTGCGACTGTAGGCTCCTCATGCGGCTTCACCTTGCGGATGAAGAACGCCAGAACGAGCGCGGCCACGGTCAGCCAAGTTGCAACGATGAAGGAATGATTGATTCCGTAGATCATCGCTGTTTGTGTGACTTCCGCCATTTTGGTTTGGTCGGTCGTATCGATCTTGCCTGCAAGGATTAGCTCCTTGGCGTGAGACGCCGATTTGTTCGTCATGAGTGTGACCAGAATCGCGGTGCCGAGTGCGCCGGAGACATTTCGAAGTGTCTGCGACATCGCCGATCCATGTGCATTCAGGCGTCGCGGCAGCTGGTTCATACCGGCTGTCTGGATTGGCATCATGAGCATTGACATCCCGAACATCCTCAGCGTATAGATCAGCATCATATGATTATAAGTGGTGTCCGCCGTCAAATGACTGAATTCATAGGTCGTAATCGTCGTAATGACGAGGCCGACAACAGCCAACCAGCGGGCGCCTACTTTATCGAAAATCATCCCCGTGATCGGCGACATAATCCCCATCAGGATCGCTCCCGGCAGCAGCAGCAAACCGGAGTCCAGCGGTGAGAAGCCGCGGATATTCTGCAAGAAGATCGGAAGCAGAATCATCCCGGAGAACATGGCCATCGTGATGATTGCGTTGATCAGTGTAGTCAAGGAGAACATCGGATATTTGAATACATTCAAATCAAGCAGCGGCTTCTCGGCCGTGAGTGATCGAATAATGAAGAGCAGTAAGGACAGCCCGCCTAATGCAAGACAGACAATAACGGTTGTGCTGCCCCAGCCGGCCGAGCCGGCGTCACTAAAGCCGTACAAGAGTCCGCCGAAGCCGATGGTGGATAGGACAACCCCAAGGATATCGAGCTTAGGAAGACTGGTTTTAATAACATCCTTCATGAAGATGGCACCGATGATGACGGCTAAGAGGGCAAGCGGCAAGATGATGTAGAACAGGACATGCCAATCATAATGCTCGACGACCCATCCGGACATGGTTGGACCAATGGCTGGCGCGAAAATCATGGCAATTCCCATCATCCCCATCGCTTTGCCGCGTTCTTCTACTGGGAAGATCGTTAGAATCACGACGGACATGAGCGGCATAAGGATACCTGCGCCGACAGCTTGCACAAGACGCCCGGAGAGCAGCACGCCGAAGTTGCCGGAGAAGGCGCAAATGATCGTCCCGATAGCAAACAATGAGGAGGCTACCAAGAACAGCCTACGCGTTGAGAAACGATTGAACAAGAAGGCACTGATCGGTACGAGCACACCGTTTACGAGCATGTAGCCGTTGGCCAGCCACTGGATCGTGCTCTCATTTACGTTAAGATCAGCCATCATTTTGGGTAACGCGACATTCAATACTGTTTGGGCGAGCAACGCTACGAAGGCTGCGAGGAGCAGGGAGGCCATGATCGGGCCTTTACGTAGTGTTGAACTTATCATGCTAGTCATAGAACACCATCCTCTTTCACTTTTCTTAAGATGCCTAAAATTTCACTTTGGATACGGAGGAACTGTTGTTGGTCCTCTTCGGACAAACGAAGAAGAGGCTGGAACAGCAGCGTGCGCGTCGTGTTCGACTCTTCCCATAAGGTGTTTCCTTTATCGGAGAGCGTTAGCGTCATGGCTCGGCGATCCGCCTCGGTGCGCTCGCGACACACCAATTCATCCCGCACCATCCGATCAATAATGCCGCTGGTCGTGCTGTTGCCAAGATTAAGCTTCTCGGCCAGCTCTGTCAGTTTGATCTCAGGATGCTCCTTCAAGATGCGTAGAACGATGAGCTGAATCGGCGTGATTTGATGCTGCTTCGCAACTTTCTTCATAACTTGGAAGAAGGCCTGATTGATTTCGCGGTAGCTTTGAAATATTTGAAGGATTCGATGTTGTTCGTCCATAGCGGCTACCTCCTAAGCGTGCTGCAATTTACTTCGTATACGAACTTTCGCATACGAAGTATTATGCTTCGAACCATGGTATATGTCAATATTGATATATAAATTAGAAAAAGGTACCTGATTAGGGTACCCTGTTTTCAAGAAATATGGTGTGCCATCCTTTATGATGAGCGCAGCTTCCGTACGCCTCGCTTGAACAATTGTGCTGCAAAATAGAACGAAGGCGCCGGGTCATCCATCCGCCAAATCGCCGTCCATTTTTACCACCAAAAAAAGACCCGCAAGAGGTCACTTGAATTCAAGTGTCCATCTCGCGGGTCTTAGGCCTGCACGAAATTTATTTTGTTGCGCTTGTCATCAGCAGATCAATAACTTTAGCTGCTTCTGCACGTGTCGATGTAGCTTTTGGAACGAACGTATTGTTTCCGCGGCCGTTCATGATGCCTTTGCCTGTTACTGCATCGATGCTGGATTTCGCCCAAGCGCTGATCATGTCGCTGTCTGCGAATACAATCGCGGCAGCTGCTTCTTGTGTTTCCGCTGCTTGAAGATCCAATGCATTCTTAGCCATCACAGCCATTTGCTCACGTGTGATGTTTGCTTTTGGAGCAAACTGATCGCTCGTGATGCCTTTAACCAAACCGTTGCCGTAAGCTGCTGCTACCGCGTCAGCGTACCAACTGCCAGCCGGAACGTCTTTGAACGATGCTGTAGTTGCGGTTGGTTTAAGATTCAGTGCTTTCACAAGCATGCTTGCAAACTCAGCACGTGTAACTTGTGCGTTCGGATCAAAGTCTGTCTCGTTCTTGCCTTGTACGATTTGTTTCGCCGCTAGACGCTGAATCGATGGGAATGCCCAGTGCGAAGCAGGTACGTCACGGAACGTTTTGTTCAAGTTGATGGAGAAGATGCCGAAGCCTTTGTCATCTGTTTTGTCCAAGTAACGGATGTTGCTCGTTGCTTTCGCATACCCTTCTGCCTTCGGAGAAGAAGCGAACGTTACATTCACGTCACCGAAGATTGGCGCGATGGACCAGTTGTTGTCGATCGATGGGTTAATCTCTTCATTTTCCGTGATGTAATCCATCAGAATTTGGCGATTCTCTTCCGTGGAATCAATGATGTACTTGCTTCCTTTAACGCCTGGGAAGTTACCGCCGCCGCTTGCACGGTAGTTATTCGTTACCACGATAAAGTCTTGGTTTGGATCAATTGCTTTGCCTTTGTATTTCAGGTTAATGATACGGCTGGAATCCGCATTGTTAACGGTACCGTCTGTCTTATATTTCGCTGGCTTCGTAACATCAACTTGATACGTTACGCCGTCGATCACATCAAAGTTGTAAACAGGGAAACTTGCGTTCAGCAGAGCTTGCTCTTCTTTGACGGTCGGATCGATCTGATTGAACTTGCCTGCCGACATTTCCAGCCATTCTTTCACTACAGAGCCTTTAACCAAAATGGCCTTCATGGTGTTGTCATAGAGGTAAAGATCGCCTGCACTCTTAATCGCAAGAGGGCCAGTTTTAATTTCGGTATATTCTTCTACGCCGTTACGGCCGGCTTTAAACGGAGCGCCAACCGACAGAATCGGCGTGTCTTTGTATTGCGGCAAATTGTCTTTCACATATTGTTCCACATACCATTTCTGCGCGTTCGTTACAATTTGGACCGATGGATCGTCTTGAACTAGGGCAAAATAGCTGTGAATCGGCGAAGTCGTTGTACCGATCGGGTTGTTCGCATATTGAATCGTCGCATCGTGATCAGCTTTAACCGCTGCTACAATCGCAGGATCCTCTTCAACGAGCGATTTCTTCGCTACTTTATCATAGATGGATTTCGTGGAGGACTGGGAAGTCGCCACTTTCCATTTGCCGTCTTGCTTCTCGAGTGTAAGATCGATTACGCCGAGGTCGCTGCCGCCGTATCCGGCTTGAACAGCAGGAACGCCGTTGATTGTACCTTTAGCGTTGTCTACGCCAGGCAATACTTTGCCCGAAGCGTCTTTGAACAGCGCATCAAGTGACTTCTCGTCAACTGCCGGGAATACTTTATGCGTGTGAGAGAACGTGATTGCATCAATGCCAGCTACTTTGCTTAACGGCAATACAGCATCTTCCGCTTTCACATTCGCCTGCGCGCTGCCGTTAAAACCTGTGTGCGCCATAGCGATAATGATATCCGCACCTGCAGCCTTCATCTCAGGTATGAATTTCTCAGCCGTCTCAACGATGTCTTTCGTGATGACTTTGCCTTCTAGCGAAGCTTTGTCCCAATCCATAATTTGCGGAGGCACAAAACCGATTACGCCGATCTTCAGCGTTTGCTCTTGTCCGGCTTCGTCTTTATATTTTTTCTCGATGAGCTTGTACGGCTCGAATTTGTTTGCGTCATTGTCAGGGTTGTTATCCTTATCATCCACGTATACGTTAGCGGAGATGTAAGGGAAGTTAGCGCCTTTAATGGCTTGGCTCAGGTAATCAAGGCCATAGTTGAACTCATGATTGCCGAGCGTAGCTACATCGTAGCCCATCAGGTTCATCGCTTTATAAACCGGGTGAATCTCATCGGCTTTCAGTGGAGCGACTTTCGCTTTGTACGTGCCGAGCGGCGTGCCTTGAATCAGGTCACCGTTATCGACCAAGAACGTATTTGGGGATTGTTCACGCACTTGTTTGACCAGGTTCGCCGTTCTTGCTAAACCAACAGTTGGAGCTGCAGCATCCTTATAATAATCGTAGGACATCAGATTCGTATGAATGTCCGTTGTTTCCATAATGCTAAGCTTCAAAGTCGAGCTGCCTTCTGCTTCTGCCGAAACGATCCCGCTAAATGGCATTGCGAGCATCCCTACTGCCAATGTAGTTGCAACTAACTTGCCAGCTTTTTTATTCTCTCTGTTTCTCATGCTGCTCCACTCCCCATAGTAAAGTTTGTTCAAAAATTTTTGAACGAATCAATCAACCTCCCTTATCTTAGTTGAAGCCGATCAAAAAGGCCAGCGTTAAAAAATGTAATCGACGATCAACAAAAAGGTAAATGAAAGACAACTAGAGTCAACGATTTCACGTTGTTGGCGTGCTTGCGCAGGCTCTATAATTGAAGTAATAAAACGAACACCAGTCCCGCATAGCTCCGACCACTCCTGTCCACCTGAGGATAGGAGTTTTTTTGGAGTAGGCAAGTTTATTAATCACACATTTCTATCATATCCAATAGAGGAGCGATCATCATGTCCATACTAGACGGTATTTACAAGCTTCAAAACGGCAGAAGAACGAAGCGCATCTCGAGCTATGACCGAGCAGGCTTCAACAAAGATTCCGTGCCGATCGGGGCGGGAGGGGTCCGGGAAATTGCACGGATCGAAGGAGCGGGCATTATCCGCCATATCTGGATGACTATCAGCACAAGTGATCACATGGTTCGCCGCAATGCGGTGCTGCGCATGTATTGGGATGGAGAAAGCGAGCCAAGCGTGGAGTCACCGATCGGCGATTTCTTCGGACAAGGCTGGGGCCAGTCCTATCCGTTCATGTCGTTGCCGCTCGCAGCCGCTCCGCAAGGGGGCAGAGGACTGAATTGTTATTTTCCGATGCCGTTCGGTCAAGGGGCTGTCATTACGGTAGAGAATGATTCGGACACGCCGATGGATGCTCTCTATTTCTATGTGGATTATGAAGAGCATGACGAGCTCGGAGATGATATCGGCAGATTTCACGCTAGTTGGCGCCGCGAGTTGACGGATGCGGATCCCGAGGACGGCGAGAATGAGGGACTGCTTGAGATCATACCGCTGAAGCCGACTTTGGATGATAAGAACAATTATGTGTTTGCAGATATAGAAGGAAAGGGCCATTTCGTCGGGCTGAATTACTTCGTCGATAATCCGAGCCCGATGTGGTACGGAGAAGGTGATGACATGTGGATGATCGACGGCGAAGAATGGCCGGGATCGCTGCATGGCACGGGGACGGAGGATTATTTTAATACCGCTTGGTGTCCGAAGGAAGTGTTCATGCATCCGTATTTCGGCATTGCCAAGATCAATGAAGGGGAAACCGGGTTCCTTGGACGAACGCATTGCTATCGCTTCATGCTGGAGGATCCGGTGTATTTCGAGAAATCGCTGCGCGCGAGCATCGAGCATGGTCATGGAAACGTATTGACGCTGGACCTTGCCACCGTTGCGTACTGGTATCAATCAGAGCCGCATAAGCCGTATCCGAAGCTGCCTGATCGGGCCGGCAGACAGAACATGCCGATGCTCAATTTGCACGACGTGCATTATTGGCGGCAAGAATACCGCAAAGCATTCGGGGGCGGAACGAAGCTGTGGGGCAATGAGTGGCGGACGCAGAGACCGCAAGGCTAAGTCAAAATGCCAACTAAGATTGAAAGGTGCGAAGCTAGCGATGCTGAACATATCCGAGAATAAACGATTTCTTGTCAAAGAGGACGGTACGCCTTTCTTCTATATGGGCGATACCGCATGGGAGCTGTTCCACCGGCTTGACCGTGAGCAGACGGCAGCGTATTTGGAAACCCGTAAGCAGCAGGGCTTTAATGTCGTACAAGCGGTCATTCTCTTCGAGCTTGAAGGGCTGGCAGAGCAGAATGCATACGGCGAGGTGCCGCTGCTTCAGGATGAGTCGGGCAACTATGATCCCGCGCGTCCCTCGGAAGTCGCGGATCGCTACGATTATTGGAAGCATATCGATTATGTCGTCGATCATGCGGCATCGCTCGACCTCGTCGTTGGCATCGTACCGACTTGGGGGGACAAGGTGCTGCTGGGTAATCCCTTTGCCAAGGGACCGGAGATCTTCAATGTGGACAATGCACGCCAATACGGCCGTTATGTTGGTGAGCGATACAAGGACAAGCCAAATATCGTCTGGATTCTCGGCGGAGACCGGAATCCGGATGAACGTATTGCGGTGTGGCGGGCGATGGCGGAAGGACTGCGCGAAGGAGACGGCGGCAATCATCTGATTACCTATCATCCGATGGGCGGCTTCTCCTCTTCGATCTGGTTCCATCACGACGAATGGTGTGATTATCACACCCATCAATCCGGCCATTTCGGCAGGCATTTGGCGAACTACAACTTAATTGCCAAGGACTATCATATCTATCCGCCTAAGCCGACGATCGATGGGGAACCCCGCTATGAAGACCACTCGGTCAATTGGAACGAGGAGCTTGGTTTCTTCCTCGATTATGACGTCCGGCAGGCGGCGTACTGGGCGGTCTTGGCCGGTGCCTTTGGTCATGTTTACGGCCATACGAGTGTTTGGCAGTTTTATGAGCCGGGCCGCCTAGCGTATAGCGGGGCGAAGCTGCACTGGCGGGAGGCGCTCAGCCGCCCGGGGGCCGACCAGATGAAGCATGTGCGGACGCTCTTCGAGTCGCGACCTTTGCTGGAGCTAGTTCCGGATCAGAGTCTGATCACAGATCAGCTCGAAGGGGCAAACCATATTCGGGCGGCTAGAGGGCGCAGCTATCTGTATGTATACAGTGCGACCGGACAGCCGTTCGAGGTGAACATGGGGCACATAACGGGCGACCACGTCCGCGCCAGTTGGTACGATCCGCGCACAGGCGAGACTTTGAGTACGCCTATACAGGTGATTCCGAACCAGGGGAAACAAACATTCGTGCCGCCCACCTCCGGAGTCGGCGAGGATTGGGTCTTCATATTGGACGATGCAGATGCAGCAGCGGGCTGCGGGGAGCCGTGACTGGAAGAAGACGGACCGAATACGAGGAGAAAAGGGGAATCGGTATGACGAATCGCAATACAATCGGTTTGGAACATGTCGCTGCGCAGGGGGATTTACTTGATCGTTTACGAGCGAATGCTTCTCGTTTGGCAGACACGATATATAGTCCAGAGGAAGTCTTCAAACCATCGAGCTATGATTGGCCCGGCGATAATGAAGGCAGAACGCTGCTCGCCCAAATCTTGACCGCCCGCGCGACAGGCAAGGATGCCGTCCACATGGACGCCATATTGGCGAAGCTTCCGTCTTATTTGAATGAACAAGGCTATTTTGGGAATATTTTGCCTGAAGGGATTACCGATGAGCAGCAGCTCTCCGGTAACAGCTGGTTTCTGCGCGCCTTGCGCGAGCTGTACGCTTGGAAGCAGAATCCCGATGTGCTGGCGCAAATCGGACGTATCGTGAAGAACCTGCTGCTGCCCGCCCACAGCCACTTTGCGCATTACCCGACCGACCCGTCCGAGCGGGCGGAGGGCGGCGAAGCGTCCGGCACGCTAGCCGATAAGCCTGTTCGCGATTGGTACCTGTCGACGGACATTGGCTGTGCCTTCATTATGCTCGACGGGGCGACTCATGCTTACGAGCTTCTGCAATGGCCGGAGCTGAAAGCGACCGTCCAAGAAATGATCGAGCGTTTCCTCGCGATTGATCTCGCGGGCATTAACGCGCAAACACACGCAACGTTATCGGCGCTGCGAGGCATCCTCCGCTTCTATGGCATGAGTGGGGATAAGAGGCTGCTGCAAGCGGCCGAATCTATTTATGCCTTATATCTGGACGAGGGCAAGACGGAGAATTATGCGAATCGCAATTGGTTTAACCGCCCGTGGTGGACGGAGCCTTGCGCAGTTGTGGACTCCTTCGTCGCCGCCGTAGAGCTATGGCGTTATACAGATAAACCGCACTATCTGGAGACCGCGCATCTTATCTATTACAATGCAATCAGCCATGGACAGCGCGAGAACGGCGGCTTTGGCTGCGATTGCTGCACGCGTGAAGAGGAGCCTTCATTATACGCGCTGGAGAATGTATATGAAGCTTATTGGTGCTGCACGATGCGCGGCGGAGAAGGACTCTCACGCGCCGCGGAATACAGCTATTGGCTGAGAGACAACGAAGTAACGGTGCCCTTCTACCACGCGAGCAAAGCTGAGCTTTCATTTACAGAAGGCTCAGTGACGATCGAGCTGGAGACGAGCTATCCATATGCAGGCCGCGCAGCACTAACCGTCGTCGACTGCCCCGAAGCCATTCAGCAGAAGACGATCCGGCTGTTCGTGCCAAGCTACGCCGTGGCGGGTTCTGTGGAACTTCGTCTAAATGGTGAGCCGGTGAACGATGCAGTGCCGTGTAACGGTTTCATAGAGGTTAAGGTTATCTTTGCAACAGGAATGAAGCTCGAACTCAATTTCGGCATTGCGCTGCAGCAAGTACCCATCCGAAGCAGCAAGGAGGGTCAAGCTCCGGTTACGCTGCGGCATGGCGCGCTTCTCCTTCATGGAACGCAAGACGTCGAGGCCATATCCATCCAAGCGGGCTCCAAGCTGGTGCCACTCGGAAACGCAGTGTATCGGGATGAACAGAATAAGCTCGATTTCTCACCGATCTATCGTCCAATTCGCAGCGCCACGAAGCAGGATGCCTTATCCAAGAAGCCGATTCTGTTCCAATAGATAAGGAAAGTATTGACTTCCTTGCTCTTTCGTTTACTAAAGTAAAGATTGGACATTTCATGTCAATACATTCATATTTTCGCCTCCCGGTGAGTTCGGTATGATGAAGCAGCAAGAATGACAGCGTATATACAAACGGGAGGTTGCAAAGATGAAATCCATGAAACACGCGTTGCTGTTGTCTCTAATGACCATGGTCGTATTTACTTCAGCATGCAGTAAATCGAACGACACGTCGGATACCAATGCGACGAATGAAGCTGCAGCAGGCAATAATAATGCGAACGCGGCTGAAGAAACGATCGACATTAATGCGAAGTATGATCCGCCGATTACCGTTACTGCCATTCGAGATCAAGACCCGTCCATGGCCTTCAAAGAAGGAGACGACTTCGAGAAGAACAACTGGACCAAAGCTTATGCGGATGAGCTTGGCATTACGCTAAAGTACGATTGGATCGCTCCATCTGACCAATATTACGAGAAACTTAACGTTGCAATCGCTTCCGGGGATATTCCGGACATCATGAAAGTAAACGGCGCGCAATTAAAACAGTTGGTGGATGCCGACTTAATCGCCGACTTGACTGATGTATATAACAAATACGCTTCCGAACTGACGAAGAAGTCGATCGAAATGGGACCTCTGGCCAAAGCTTCTGCTACGTTTGACGGCAAGCTGATGGCGATTCCGCCGGATGAAGGTTCATTCGAGGGCGGTCTGTCCTTGATGTACATCCGTGCAGATTGGCTGAAGAAACTGAATCTTGAGGCACCTAAGACGTGGGCTGAGCTCGAGAAGGTCATGGATGCATTCGTGAACCAAGATCCGGACGGCAACGGCAAGAAGGATACTTTCGGAATGGGTCTGACGAAAGACTTGTACGAGAACGGCGTTGCGGAGGCTACGGGCATATTCAACGCATTCGGCGCACAGCCGTACACGTGGGTTGAACAAGCAGACGGCACAATCGGCTACGGCGGTATTCAGCCGGAAGTAAGAGAAGCGCTGATCAAGCTGCAAGAGATGAAGAATAAGGGCCTCATCGACCGCGAATTCGGGGTCAAAGATTCCGGTAAAGTCGGCGAGGACTATGCGAATAACCGGATCGGTATTAACTTCGGTGCACTGTGGAATCCACTTTGGCCGCTGCAAGACAGCGTAACGAAGAATGCAGATGCGGATTGGGTAGTGCTTCCGGGCATCTCGGCTACCGATAAACCGGTTCAGTATACGGGTGCATTGGAATTCAACGAATATATGGTTGTCAGCAAGAAGATGGAGCATCCCGAAGCGCTCATCAAGCTGCTGAATACAAGCCAAGAGAAGCTCTATGGCGGTCAAGCAGATCCTAAAGTGTTCCACACGGAAATCGTGGGAGACAAAGAATATGCACACTTCAAAGAGAACGTCATGATGGTTAAAGGCTCCGACCCGATCGGAAACTACGGCCACTACAAGAAAGTAATTGGCGCGCTCGACTCTAAGGATACGGCACCGCTTAATCCGGAGGAGAAGGGCTATTACGACAAAATCGTTGCCTTCCAAGGCGGCGACCGCACCACATGGGGAACCGTGCGCGTATTCGGTACGGAAAGCGCGTATAGCGTCCTAGACGGCATCTACCAGAACAAGGAGCAGAACATCAGCTTCACGAAGTTCTACGGCTCCAAGACGAAGACGATGGCAGAGAAAATGGCGACGCTTGATAAAATGCAAAAAGAAGTGTTCACCAAAATCATTCTAGGTTCCCCAATCGAAGAGTTCGACAAGTTCGTAGCCGACTGGAAGAAGCTTGGCGGCGATCAAATTACGCAAGAAGTGTCCGAGTGGGCCGCGCAGCAAAGCAAATAATTCAGAAGCTAAAGAAGAAGAACGATAGTGATCTTCCTATCCTTCTTCTTCTTCTTTCATCTACCCCAAATACGACATACGAAAGACGGAGGGACCGCGATGGTTAAGAATAGAATCAGCCAGATGCCCTTTCATTTGATGCTGCTTCCGGGTGTCATTCTTGTGCTGATCTACAGTTATGGTCCGATGCTCGGCATTGTAATGGCGTTTCAGCATTTTATCCCTGCGCTCGGCTACTCCGGCTCGGAGTTTACCGGTTGGGAGAATTTCAAGTACGTGTGGGATATGCCGGAGACGCTAACCGTGCTCTGGAATACCATCTACATTTCCGTTATGAAAATCGCAGCTGGGCTCGTGTTTCCCGTACTCATCGCGCTCATGCTTAATGAAGTGACCAAGACCGCAATCAAGCGGGGCATTCAAACGCTCATCTATTTGCCTCACTTCCTGTCTTGGATTATCCTTGGCGGCATCCTAATCGATGTTCTGTCGCCATCGAGCGGTATCGTGAATCATGTACTTGGTCTCTTTGGCGTAGAACCGGTTTATTTTCTTGGTGATAACCGCTGGTTCCCGTTTACGGTCGTCATCAGTGATCTGTGGAAGGAATTTGGTTTCTCCACGATTGTCTATCTGGCCGCACTCACTTCCATCAATCCGGTGCTTTACGAAGCGGCCGTTGTGGACGGAGCAAGCCGCTGGAAGCAAACCTGGCATGTGACGCTTCCGGGCATGGTGCCGATTATCGTGCTGCTTACAACCTTAAGCCTTGGCAATGTGCTTAATGCCGGCTTTGATCAAATCTTCAATCTCTATTCCCCGCAAGTATTCGAAAGCGGAGATATTATTGATACGCTAGTCTACCGCCTTGGCCTAGAGCAGGCGCAGTTCGGACCTGCGACAGCGGTCGGATTGTTCAAATCCTTCGTTTCGTTCGTGCTCATTTCGACTTCCTATCTACTCGCCTACCGTTTGGCCAACTATCGCATATTCTAGGAGGTGCGCGAACTTGTCTTATCAATTAACGACCAGCCGCAAGCTGTTTAACGCAGCCAACTATACGTTTCTTATCGGATTGTCCATTCTGTGCATACTTCCTTTGCTCCATGTATTCGCCATTTCGCTTAGCGACAAGACTGCGGCTGCCGCAGGTGATGTCGTGTTATGGCCCGTAGATTTCACCCTGCAATCCTACGAATACGTGCTTCACAAACCGGAATTCTCGAGATCCTTCATTGTTACATTAGAGCGGGTTGCTCTTGGCACGCTCGTTAATATGTTTCTGACTATTCTGCTGGCCTATCCGCTGTCCAAGGAAGTCCGGACGTTCAAATACCGCACCGTTTACGCATGGTTCTTCGTGCTGACGATTCTGTTCAGCGGCGGCTTAATCCCGAGTTATATCGTTGTGTCGAAGACGCATTTAATGGATACGATCTGGGCGCTGATTATCCCCGGCGCGGTGCCGGTATTTAATGTGATCCTGCTGCTTAACTTCTTCCGTGGATTACCCAAAGAGCTGGAGGAGGCTGCATTCGTAGACGGCGCTCGTGCATGGACGGTGCTGTGGAAAGTGTTTGTTCCGCTCTCTATGCCTGCACTTGCGACGATTGTGCTGTTTACCATCGTGCACCACTGGAACTCCTGGTTCGACGGGTTAATCTTCATGCACCGCCCGGAGAACTATCCGCTTCAGAGCTATCTGCATACGGTTGTCATCAAGATTGATTTGGCGATGCAATCGGCGAAGGACTTGGATTCCCTTGCGCAAGTGTCTGACCGCACATCCAAGGCCGCTCAAATCTTCATGGGGGCGCTGCCGATCCTGTTGATCTATCCGTTCCTTCAACGATTCTTCGTCAAAGGCATCGTGCTCGGAAGCGTGAAGGAATAGCGACACCAAGCGAAGGTGATGAACGAGGGCATGTTATAATGAGCAGATGTTAAGATCCGAAAGGAAGTCGATTCACCTGAGACGAACCGCCAAGCTACGAATCCCGATTTTCGGCAAGCTCGTCATCGCCTTCATGCTCGTCATTATTCCGATGTACACGATAAGCCTCTATCTGAATCAGTGGGGCGCAGCCAGCGTCCGCGATGAAATTACGAAGTCGATGAAAGGCAGAGTGCACTTCTATATTCAATCTCTCGTTGTGGAGTTTGAACGGATCCAGCGGCTGCAGTGGGATTTCATTAATGATCGCGATTTGCAGAGGCTAAGCGTAACCAGTGAAATTATGTCCGATAATGAGCGGACCCAGGCGATTATCAGGCTGCAGGAACGGCTTGCGCTTGTGAAGAATTCCAGTAATTATATCGCCAGCTTCAACGCCTATATCCCGACATTGGGCAAGGTTATCAATTCGCAGAACAATTATGATTCCGCGGAACAAGCGTATTTGAAGGCACTGATCGACGAAACCGACCGCATCCATCCCATTGTCCAGTCGTGGCAGGATCGTCTGTTCATCACGCAGAAATATCCCGATATCGGGTATCCCGATTCGCTCACCTTTTTCTTAAATGAAGAGATTTCGAAGAAAGCGATTCGGCAGGAGCTGCAGCAATATAGTAATAATCAAGACGAGCAGGCTATTCTTTTTGGGACTGACTTTGATTGGTCGATCACGAATGACGATCACTCCGATTTGATTGAACATATAGGGCAAATCGCAAGGCGTTTAGTGAATGACGGCGACACGGTGACGGCCATGGATACGATCGATTTCGAAGGAACGTCTTATCTGCTTACATTGGAACATGAGTCTTCCTTTGATATGACCCTCGTCATGTACATGCCGGTGAAGAACGCGCTCGGGCCGATTGCAAAATATAACGTATGGCTGTGGGTGCTTTCGCTCACCTCGCTCATTATCGTCTTATTCTTCTCGTATTGGATCTACCGGGTGATCCATAAGCCGCTTGAGCAGCTCGTCCGAACGTTCCGCAAAGTGGAGAAAGGACAGCTCGATGTGCGTCTGAATCCGACAACCCGCGATGAATTTGAATACTTGTACAGCCAGTTCAACTCGATGCTTGGGCGATTGAACGTCTTAATCGAAGAAGTGTACGAGCAGAAGATTCGTTCCCAGCGCGCGGAGCTGAAGCAGCTGCAGGCTCAGATCAATCCCCATTTTCTGTACAACACCTTCTTTATTCTGAACCGGATGGTGAAGGTGGAGGATTATCCGAAGCTGAAGCCGTTCACGAAACACTTAGGCAACTATTTCAAATTCATAACACGAGACGCCTCGGACGAGGTCGCGCTCCGTGAAGAATTGGCTTTTGCACAGTCCTATTTGGAAATTCAGAAAATCCGGTTTGAGGACCGGATCCAGATTGATATCGAACAACTGCCGGAACATGTTGCCGATTTGCTGGTGCCAAGACTTACCCTGCAGCCTATTATCGAGAATTGCTATAAATATGGGCTGGAGGATGTCGTATCGGGTGGACGTTTGCACATTTCCTTCGAACAAGCGGTCGGTTTACTGACCGTTGTCATCGAAGATAACGGCAAGGGGATGAGCGAGGAGGACATGCAGTCCTTGAACCGCAAACTCAGCCATCCGCAGGCGAGGCTGGAAACGACGGGCATGATCAATGTGCACAAGCGGCTTCAACTGATGTATGGCAAGGAAAGCGGTATTCGTGTAACGGCCAGCAAGGCGCTCGGCGGGCTGAAAGTAGAGCTCTATATTCCGGTAAAGGAGGAATCATGATGCATCGGCTGCTGATTGTAGATGACGAGCCGTATATCGTCTCGAGTTTGAAGGAATTGTTCGAGGAAGCGGAGCATCTCGAGCTGGATATCTATTGTGCAGGCTCGGCTATGGACGCGATTGCACGGCTCGAGCAGACGCGCATCGACATCGTGCTTAGCGACATCCGCATGCCTGGCATGACAGGGCTTGAGCTGCTTGAGCAGATTCGGCGCAGATGGCCGGCCTGCAAAGTGATTTTCCTCTCCGGGCATAATGAGTTCTCGTATGTACAAGAGGCCCTTCGGCAGGGAAGCGCGGGGTATCTGCTGAAGACAGATGATGAAGAGGAAATCGTGAATGCCGTAGCGAACGTCATCGCGGGCATGAACAGTGAACAGCATTTGCAAAGCTCGATCGAGAAAGCGCAGCTCCGTATGCGGCAGGCACAGCCGGTGCTGCAAAGAGGGTTTCTGACCGAACTTGCAGAAGGCGAACCTATTGCCGATGCGACGAGAGCCAAGCGGTTTCAAGAGCTGGAGCTGGGACTGCGGGCCGACCGACCGTTCATGCTTGTCGTAGGGCGGATCGACCGCTGGGATGAGAAGTATTCCGCATTGGACAAGGAGCTGCTCCTGTACGCCGTTCAGAATATAGCCGAGGAAGTGGTCAACCATGCGGGTACCTTCGTCCCCGTGATGAACGACCGCTCGCGTTTCTTCTGGTTCATTCAAATGGGTGGCCGTGCATCGGAAGGTGAGGTTCCGTCGCGGTTTGTTCAGGAATCGCTCGACTTTATCCAGAATCAATGCGAGGTGCTGCTCAGCATACCGATTTCGCTCGCTTCAACAGAACAGGAGATCGCTTGGAGCGAGCTGCCGGATTATTACGGACGCTTGAACAGGCTCCTTATTCGAGGGCTTGGGCACGGCGACCGCATGCTGCTCTACGAGAAGCAGGAGGATCCGGATTCGGAGACGAGCATCTCGCGTTGGCACAGCGAGCTCAACCAGCTGGGAACACTGCTTGACAGCGGCAATCGCGATGCTTTCTTGCAGCTGCTGGAGAGCATCTTGGAGCGAGCGGCCGGGCGGTCATATGGCATCGTGCAGGAAACCTATTATATGATTGCGACTTTGCTGCTTTCGAACATGAACCGCTGGGGCGTTTATGAAGCCGTATCCCACAAGCTTCCCATCAATCGGCTGCTTCATTTGGATGGCCATGTGTCTTGGCAGGAGGCAGGCGACTATCTCAAGCGAACCGCCGAAGTGATTTTCGCGCTGCTCGATCAGGATAAGTCGGCGAAGAGCAATGAGGTCGTCGATCAGCTCCATGGATATATTCACGAGCATATTGAAGGGGACCTCTCGTTGTCTCGATTGGCGGATCTGGTAGGGCTGAACGCCAGCTACTTATGCAGATTGTATAAGCAGTTGACGGGGAGCGGCTTATCGGAGTACATTACGGAGCTGAAGCTGTCCAAAGCCAAGGAGCTTCTGCGCGACCCTCAGCTCAAGATAGGCGAGGTTGCGATCCGAATCGGGCTGGACCCCGGATACTTCTCCCGATATTTCAAGAAAATGACGACCCTTTCGCCTCAGGAATACAGGGAGAAAGCGGCGATTCGATCATCCGAGTAACAATCATGGGGGAGGCAGTTAGGATGAATAAGCGCACCATACCGGGAACGCCGCTTGAGGCTTCCGTCATTTGTCTTGGAACTTCCGCTTACGGGGGCACTCTTCCTAAGGAAGAGGCTTTTGGGCTGCTGGATCTATTCACGGAGCTCGGGGGCAATTTTCTGGATACGGCCAATGTATATGAAGATTGGCTTGGCAAAGGCAAGAGCACGAGTGAACGCACGCTTGGGGAATGGCTTCAATTACGCGGAGGCAGAGACAAGGTCATCCTCGCGACCAAGGGCGGCCATCCGGATTTGCAATCGATGTCCGTGTCCCGGTTAGGCAAGGAGGAGATCACTCATGATCTCGAACAGAGTCTCTGCCATCTGCAAACAGACTATATTGATTTATACTGGCTGCACAGAGATGACCCGTCGATTCCCGCAGGAGAAATCATCGAAACGCTGAATGAACAAGCGGCCGCAGGCAAGATCCGCGCGTTCGGCTGCTCGAACTGGAGTGCCGCGCGTATCGAGGAGGCACGCCAATATGCAGAGCTGAAAGGGATTGCGAGTTTCGCAGCGAGTCAACCTCTGTGGAACCTGGCAGTGCTTAATGAAGGCATTATCACGGATCCGACGGTTGCGATTATGGACGAGAAGTCGCTCGGCTATTACAAGGAGATCGGCATGGCGGTCGTTCCTTTCTCATCGCAGGCGAACGGATTTTTTGGCGGACGCTACTTCAGAGGGCAGGACATTCAGATGGGCGGCAGCGCGCATATCGTCAAAGCGCATTACTTCAACGAAGCCAGCTTCGACCGGCTGGATCGCGCCAAGCAGCTCGCAGAAGAGCTCGGTACGACGGCCTCGCGCATTGCGCTCGCGTATTTGACCTCACAGCCGATTCCTGTTTTCCCGATTGCCGGAGCGAATAAGCGGGAATATATGCTGGATAGCTGTGCGGCCGGTGAGTTGACACTAACGGAGGAGCAGCTGATGTTCTTAACGGGCGGCAGTCCGATGTAATAGAGAAAGCCGGGTCTCATCTCAACAGGTGAATGTCCGGCTTTTGTTTTCTTCATAGCGCCTTATGGCGAAGCAAGGATTGCGCGTTCAAAAGTACGAACCAGTTCCACGCTGAACGTTTCCATGTCCACTTGTGCAATAAGACTCCCATTCGCCAAATATTCGCTGATGGCACCCTGAATAGTGCTTGCCATAATGAGGACGTTGAAAGCACGGAATTCGCCTGCTGCTTGCCCATCGATCAAGATTTGCTTGAGCTGAGCAAGCATCGGATCATCCTCATCTTCGCCAAGTTTGTAGTACGGCACATTATCGGGCGTCCGAGCGTGAAACACAATCTCAATCAGGGCCGTGTTATGTTGGGGCCGAGTGCCTTGATAGGCAATGCTGGCGTTCATATAGGCACGAAGCTTCTCGGTGGCTGTAACCGCGGTATCCGTTCTCTTCAGCACATAGGCGGACGATTCCTGAACGAGCATCATAAGTGTATGGTCCATCAGGTCGTTCTTGTCTTTAAAATGATACGAAATGAGCGCTGTGCTGATGCCGGCTCTCTTGGCGATTTGGGCGAGGCTCGCGTTCACATAACCGATCTCATCGAGTGTAGTGATGGCCGCGTTCATGATTTGCGACCTTCTCGCTTCGGTTATGAAGGATTGCTTCTCGCCTTCCTTTCGATCAGTCATCCTTGTTCTCCTTCGGTGGTGTTGGTTTGGATTTAGCGTTGGTTCGTACGATGATTAGGGTGATGATGACCAGAATAATTGCGATATTAATGAGCAACTTGCCGGATGTGATCTCCAGCCCTGTAAAGAAATCGACAATCGTTCCATCAAGCAGTCTGCGTGCTGCAGTACCGATGAACACAACGATGACAATTAACAAGCGCAGTGCCAGTGTAATTGGTAGGATAGCAATCGCAAGCTCCAGCACATCGCGGCCGGCTGCATGACGGCTGAAGAGCATCGCTGCTGCAAGCAAGCTCATTGCGCCGCCCAGCAGAAATGCGATTGGGGTGATCCATTGATACCATTCGAAGTCAGGAGATCCCCATGAATGACGGAAGAGCAGCCAGGTGACTAGTGGATAAGCAATACCGGCTAACACGGCCAGCAGGCCGAGCGTATTTAATGGGAGCGATCTCCAACCTGTTCCTGATTGAGTTTCTTTGATGGGTTCATTCATAGACATTCTCCTTTTTAATTATACGGTTACGAAACTTGCTGAGCATTTAATCAAAAAACTGATTACTTAATCAGATTTTATAGGATATGGAATCCAATGTCAATCGGCACAAAAAAAGCCGGGCGACTTCTTATCGAGAAGCTCCCGGCTTTCTTGTTTATGTACGAGCTGCCAGAGTGGCTCCCCACTCAGCAGGATCCACGTCTTTGACATGTTGCGAGAACAGCCATAAGTGACCTTCAATATCCACGGCCGTATATTGCCGCTCCCCATACTCCGTTTCGAAGAGTTCCTCTAGGATTCGCGCTCCGATTGATTTTGTATGGTTATAGTGGACTTCAATGTCGCTCACGAAGAGCATTAATGACTGCGTCACAGCCCCGAACTTGGCGGGACTAGCCGTTAGTTGGCCGAGGCTCTTCAGCATGATCCACACATCATCCAGATAAATCATGGCTCCATGCAGCTGCCCATCCGGAAGCTCGAAGCGGAAATGCTCTTGGAAACCGAAGGTTTGGCATAACCATGTCAGTGCCTCTGCGACATTCTCGTAATAAAGATGCGGCAATACATGGCTAGTTGGTACAGAGCGGTTATGGATCATCGATGATTTCCTCCTATTTGGTATCATTCATGTTACCCATGGAAATAATGTGCGAGAAAATGGCAAGAGCGAGGGGGCATGATGAACTGAACACAGATGTAAATGTTCAATACATAGCGCCTGAGGCGCGTGAGTATATTGCCTTGCGAATGGCAGCCGGTTTAAGTTCCAAGGACGAAACGGCAGCACTCACTGCGCTGCAAAATTCGATCTATGCGGTTTCACTGCGGATTTCAGACAGACTCGTTGGAATGGGCAGAATTATCGGCGACGGCGGCTGTTTCTATCAAGTGGTGGATATTGCAGTAGATCCCGTATTTCAAGGCAGAGGTTTAGGTAAACGGATTATGGAAGAACTAATGAAATATTTGGATGCTCATGCACCAGGCGGTGCGTATGTGAGTTTGCTTGCTGATGTTCCGGCAGATAAATTATACCAGAAATATGGGTTTGCATACACGGCTCCCCAGTCGGTGGGCATGTTCAAGAAATATCCGCTTTAAAAAACTGCGCGCAAGACCATTCCTTTACCATGAAGAAGCATAATGGAAATTAGGTATTGGGTATAGTAAGGGCTGTGGCAAATCATGCTCACTACATCCAAAAGGAAGGTGTCTTGTTGAATGGAGGAAAATAAACGTTCTCATGGATCTAAAGGAAAATCCTTGAGATCGGCTGCTAAGGTGCTTGGATCTTTATTGTTGGTGCTTACCCTTCTTGTTGGTGCACCGAATGTCGGCTCGGCGATAGGCAAAGGGGCAAAAGGGCCCGATGTTTACGTTATTCAAGGGATGCTGAAATCGTTAGGCAGCTATTCCGGACCGATCGATGGGCGCTATAATGCGCTGACCGTTCGCGGTGTCAAGTATTATCAGAAGACACACGGCCTTCCGATGACCGGCTCTGTAGATAAACGGACGCTCAAGTCGATGGTTTATGCCTACGACGCCAAGAAGTCAGGCGTGAAGATGAAGGCGAAGAGCAGAGGCATGGGCAACGGTATGGGTAAAGGCGCTAAACGCATTCGCAGCGGCGGTAGAGGTGGCGGTGCAGGCGGCGGTGCTGGTGGCGGTGCAGGCGGCGGTGCAGGTGGCGGCGCAGGCGGCGGTGCAGGTGGTGGCGCAGGCGGCGGCCAAGGCGGCGGTGCAGGTGGCGGCCAAGGCGGCGGCGTAGAGCAAAAACAAGAACAAGGCACCGAGCAAGGACAGGAGAAAGGCCAAGTAGAAGAGAAATCGGAACAACAAGGTCCTGAAAAACAAGGTCCTGAAAAACAAGGCAAGGATAACAGTGGTTCGCAAGGCGGCGGCCAAGGCGGCAACCAAAGCAATCAAGACAACCAAAACAACCAAGGCAGTAAAGATAATCAAGACAATCAGGATAACAAGAGCAAAGGTCACTAAGCTCGGCTGATCAAGATAAAAGGCAGGGCCTCATTACGAGGCCCTGCCTTCTTTGATTGCGCCGCTCAGATCCGAGAAATGACACATGATTTGCAATTCAGATCATTATTTACAAATTATAGAAACCGACTTATATTACTTTATAAGTTTAGATTTTTCTCACTTAGTTCTTGATGAGAGGTGAATATGATGAAGACAATTTCCTTCGACATTATTACGTTAGAAGATTTTCAAAGAAAAAATTGGAATGAAATCTTTGGCTTTATTATGGCTCAGCATGAATTAATGGTCCCTGATCGAATGGATGAGTATTCACCTGCAAAAGTTTATTCATTCAATAAAGAACAGTATGATCAAGCATATGAAATATTAATGAATAAGAAAGTAAATGAAATGAGATCGAAAGCAGGATATAAAAATAATTTCGAGGATGGCGTACTTTTTCTAGAAAGGGGAGCTAGGAATAAGGTATCTTATCGGTTTAGATGGGGAAGGAGTAGTAGAAAGATATACAATGTGGCATCAATAAGCATTCATGAGAGCTTCTTCAAAAAAGGATTAAGCTTTGAACAGTTTTTACTGACATGTAATCAGTTTCTAACCTTTTTCGATCCGATAAAAGCAAGAATGTACAATACTTCATTTGAAGCTTGGAGTCAACCCATAGCGCTGAATCGTATTCATCCGGAATTAGTATGGAAAGAATTCTTCGGTAAACCTTATATCGATCTATTTGGAAGAGAGAAGCTATTGTCTACGCCATGCTTCAAGATCGAAGAGTTAAGCAATGGTATGGTTAGCTTGCAATTAACGGATGATCCGATGCAGGATGTTCCTTATGAAGCTAGGATAGCAGTTAAGAAACATTTGGGAGAGAATGCGTTCGTTGAGGAAGGAAGAAATTCCGACAATACCGCATACTTCGGACTGAATCATCCAGAACTGGATTTCACGCATGTCACACTTGAATAGCATCAACCCCAACCGATGTGTAGAGGAGTGTTTTTCATGAGCATGGTAGGAAATTTACAACGAATCTCGTCCGTATTACTTGATGATCTGCTTCAAGGGGAAGTGGAGTTGGAAGATGTGTTATATAACGGCGGAAGTGAAAACGAATCGTTATATTTAGATAAGTCATGGCATGCCATTCATTATTTGCTCAATGGGGCTGCATGGGAAGGCACGGAACCACTTGTACATACCGTTCTTGGAGGTACACCGATTGGTGAGGAGACTGACGAGGAAGAGGAGCCGACACGTTATTTGACCGTTACGCAGGTAAAACAGATTCATGAAGCGCTGGCGAGTATTTCAGAGGAAAGTCTGCTAAGGCGTTACAATCCTGAGCATATGAGGGAGATCGATCTTTACCCTTCACTGAGCTGGGATGACGACGGTGATCGTGAATACGTGATGGATTACTATCGGGATTTGGTTCATTACTATCGGGTGGCTGCTGAGAACGAGCAGGCTATGTTGTTGTACATTAGCTAACAAGAGGGGCGAGCCTAGACAGGCTCGCCCCTTCTTTGTATGCGGTATACCGAACGACACGTTCGGTGGTATGAGTGGTTGGAAGTAAAGCACTCCCTCTTACTCAATTTATTACTGAGCTGACGATGGTTGTGGTGCATGTTTACGAATGAGTCCGATTTGACCTGCGTGCAGTCCCGTATGATAGATGGCACGGCCCAGCGCTTCGCGCGGTGAGGACGGTCCGATCTTCGATTCGACGATTGTATCCCAAGCATCATCGCCAAGCTGTTTCATTGCTTCCGTCAGAAAAGCATCAGATGCCGCAGAGAACGCGATCAACTCTTGCAGCGTAAGGGCATGTTCGTTCTGCGCACCGCCTTGACCGCTCGCAATGTATTCCGTTCCTTCAGGCACCGTTGCGCCGAAGAACCACTCCGCGAACATATATTCAACCTCGGCGTTATGCCGAATCATATGACCGATAGAGGAGGATTCTGAAGTCATCGCTAGACTAAGCTCTTCTTCTTTCAATCCTTGAACCATTTTCTGAAACCGATCACGGACAACGCGCCAAATTGGACCAACCGCTTCATAACTCATGCTTACACCGTCCTCATCAAATTATTTATCTTTGCGATCTACGACAACATGCTCGAAACGGTCTCCGGCCAGATCGACATCGAACGCTTGTCCGAAACCAACCACATAACGGCCTGCCGATGGCGTGAGCTCGAACAGCGAGAAGTCGAGGCCGCGCAGCATTGTCATCATTTTGTCGCCAAACTTCTCATCGAATGCGGTGAAGATGGCTTCATAGCCTTCATTGCCGAGGTTCTGCGATTCACATACCCAGCGAGCGCGCTCACGGGCAAAAGCGTTCGGCGTAGCCGACTCGTCATTGATCAACATCACGTGAATCCGTTCGTTATTCTCTACGAAACGGTAGTGATCGGAGATCCGGCTGATGTAGATGTACAGCTTGCCGTCCACTTTAACGAATGGCGCGTAGCTGATGAAAGGTGTACCTTCTGCATCTTGTGTGCTGAGAATCAGCGATTTGCGGCTTTCAATAAAGTCGATATACTTCCCGCGTGACTCTTCGATGTTGGGCTGTTTCATGGAAATGCCTCCTTGTAGTGGATAGTAACATATAAGAAAAAAGCTAAATAGCTGATCTTCGGCGTACATGGATGCGAAGACTGCCGTCCAGATGGTCCGGCGTCACTTCGGCCTCCACGCCGTACACATTGCGAATCAGTTCAGGCGTCAATACGTTTGCCGGTGTATCGGTGACCGTCAAGCTGCCGTCCCGAAGGACACAGATGCGGTCGCTGTACGCACTGGCCTGATTTAAATCATGCAGCACCATCACGACCGTAATGCCGAGCTCGCGATTAATGGAACGAACAAGTTCCAGCACTTCCAGTTGATGAGCGATGTCGAGATAAGTCGTCGGCTCATCAAGGAGGAGTACTTTCGGCCGCTGCGCAAGCGCCATTGCGATCCATGCCCGCTGCGCTTCTCCGCCGGATAGTGAGCTGACATACCGTTTCCGGAAGGTAAGGAGACCGGTACGTTCCAAAGCCCAATTAACAATCTCGTGATCGGACTCACCTAGACGCTCATACCATTTCTTGTGCGGCAGACGCCCATAGGAGATGAGTTCTTCTACCGTCATGTCAGGCGGAGTTTGGTTGGACTGACTCAGCATGCACAGGAGCTGCGCGATCCGTTTGCTGCTCATGGACGCCAGCTTCTCTCCGCAGAGCCGTACGCTGCCGCGTTCGCAAGGAATGATGCGGGACATGCTCTTCAGCAGCGTCGATTTACCGGACCCATTCGGGCCGATGATCGATAGTATCTCTCCTTCATGCACCTGAAGCGATAAATTGTCGATGATGGTTCTTCCATCGTATTTGACGGCTACCGACTGGGCCTCGATCATATCAGACCTCTCCTTTACGCATCAGATACAAGAAATAAGGACCTCCGGCAATCGCCATAATAATGCCGGCCGGGATATCAAGCGGCGCGAACAGCGTACGTCCGGTTGTATCGGCAACAAGCAGCACTAGTGCGCCAAGCATGAGACTCATCGGAATAAGCTTACCGTAGTTAGAACCGACCAAAATGCGAGCCATATGCGGAACAACCAAACCGACGAATCCGACCAAGCCGACGTTGGATACGGATACGGCAGCCAAGTAGACGGCAACGAATGACAGGATAAGACGGACGCGGGTCAGATTTTCCCCGAGATTCACAGCGGCTTGTTCGCCGAGGCGAAGCGTGTTTGCTCTGCGGATGCAGAAGAAAGCAGCAATCCAGCCGACTACGGAATACGGAAGTACAAGCAACGAGTCACCGAGTCCTTTACCGGACAAGCTGCCGTTCAGCCATTGTAGCGCACCTGGCAGTTTCTCACTGTACAAGATGGACATCAACCCGATAATCCCGCCAAAAATGGCATTGACCGCGACCCCGGAGAGGATGACTCTCAAAGGCGCGATCCCGCGTTTGTTCCATGCTAATAGATAAACCATGCCCGCTGCCACAGCGCCTCCGGCAATGGCTGCAATCGGAATGAGCGAGCTGAGCTCAGGCATTACGAGCAGAATGAACAGCGCCGCTACAGCCGCGCCGCTCGAAACCCCGGTTAGACCGGGATCAGCGAGCGGATTGTTCATCACGGCTTGGAGCATTGCGCCCGAGACTGCCAGATTCGCGCCTATAATTAACGCGAGCAGCACTCTCGGGATGCGGATGTCCCATAGGATGGTATCGGAAGCATCGGTAGCACGGCCGGACAGCGCTGTAATAATGTCGGCAACCGAGATCTTGACGCTGCCAAGGCCGATGGATGCGATAATCGCGACTGCCAGCAGCGCAAAGGTGAGCAGCATAATAAGTTTACTCGATCGACGTTGCAATTCTCCGGGTGCCATATTCTAGTTCCTCCACATGATGTTAGTTAGCAGGGTAGAGCTTGCTTGCCAATTCTTGATAAGCAGATGCTGCTTTTGTAATCGAAGTGATACCGAACAGATTGTAGTCAAGTGCTTCTACGCGGTTGTTCTTGAATGCGTTCAGCTTCTCCCAAGCGCCGTTCTTCTTCACATCGTCTTCGAACGCTTTCTTCGCAGCTTCAGGGTCACCGTGTGCCACAAGCAAGATTACATCCGGGTTAGCCGTTACAACGCTCTCCATATCGAGCGGTACATACGTTTCTTGCGATTTCAGAACATCGGATACGACGTTGGAAGCACCGAGCTTCTTCGCCATGCTGCCTGCATACGTGCTTTCGTTCATCAGCATAAAGGATTCGGCAGAGCCGAACAGGAACATAACCTTCGGTTGTGTTTGGCCTTCTGCTTGTTTAACCGCAGCAGCTTCTGCAGTTGCCAGGCTGTTGACCAAATCTGTTGCTTTCTGTTCTTGACCGAATACACGGCCGAGTACGACAGTGGACAGCGTAAGCTCTTCTAAGGAGTCAGTAGGGATATAAACCATATTCAGCTTCGCAGAGCCGAGTTGTTTGTCGAGGCTGTCTTTGATAGATGCAGGGCCGAGTACAACATCCGGCTCCAGGCTTGTAATCACTTCGGCATCCGGCTTCAACGCGGAACCGATTTTCTGTACGTTATCGAAGGCTGCAGGAAGAGCCGACATCGATGTTGGCACGCCAACTGGCATAACGCCTAGTGCATCCAGCAACTCAGCGATGGCAACGGAAGCAACGACAACCTTCTCTGGTTTCTTGTCGCCGAAGCTCGCTTTCAGTTCAGTAGCTTTTGCCTCATCGACAGTGACAGCAGCAGGTGCAGCCGCTTCATCAGCAGTATTAGTCGATTCGTTAGCAGCCGCATTATTGGTTGTTGCATTGTTGGCAGCAGCATTGGTTGTTGCAGCGTCGTTAGCCGATTCGTTAGCAGCCGGCGTATTGTTGTTGCCGCAGCCTGTGGCGATGGATAGTGCAAGAATGGCAGTGATGAGTGCAGTGCGTTTCGTTAGTACAGATTTCATGATGTCTAATGTCCCCTTTTGTGCGTTTCTACGCTAGTTAATAGTGATAATCATTATCAAGAAAGTCTATTTTATAACAGCAAATGTAAATTTTCAATAGATTTACTGAAAATGATAATTATTATCACCTTGAATAAATTATTTTGACCCCGTATCTGTGTGCCCTCTGACCGCGTTATGATAGGTGTAGTGAATTTCCAATTGGGAGGGAGTCTCATGCGACGAAGCGTAAGTAAGATTAGCGGTATCTTTATTCCTGTAACGGATATGCAGCGCTCTACGGAGTGGTACATACGGATGTTTGATCTGGAGACGATCGATCTGTCAGACTGCTGCACAGGGCTTGCTTTCTCGGGTGAGGCTACGTTTATTAATCTATGGAAAGTAGAGAGGCCTGTACCGACGCAGTTCGATGCGGGAGGCGGGGCGCGGATTCCGTATTACAATTTTGAGTCCTTTGATATCGAATACTCCCATACTTCTCTTCGTGAGAAAGGAGCTGAAGTGCTGCCGATTGTGCATGATGCGAGCGGAACGCGTTTCTTTGATTGCCTTGATCCGGACGGCAATCTCATCGGCATTGTGGAAGATTTGCCAACTTCGGCTTACTATTCGCACAAACAGAAATACAACCACGATTAACACCTATGACAACTTACAATGACGAAACATTCGAGAAACAGACGACACCATACAAATCGGAACTGCTCCGCTATTGCGGCAAATTAGCCGGGTCAGCCTGGGATGGCGAGGATTTGTATCAAGAGGTGATGCTCAAAGCGTATCGCAGCTTTACACGCTGGCCGGAGCGCGAGCTGAGCAAGCCTTATCTGTACCGGATTGCCGCAAATGCATGGTTTGATATCTGCCGCCGCCGCAAAATCGCCTTCATGCCGGAGCTGCTGGCCGACTATAACAACTTGGCTTATACGGAATGGAATCGACATGATGTACGAGAGTCACTCGAATATCTAATGGACGCGCTTGAGCCAAGGCAGGTTGTGCTTATTCTACTGACAGATGTGTTCGGCTTCTCCCCAACAGAGACCAGCCGGGCGCTGGGGCAGCCGGTAACAGCGATTAAGGCTGTGCTTCACCGAGCGCGTACGAGGCTTAAGAAAGCGGCAGAGCGGCAGCTTCACTGGTTGGAGGCAGCTGGTTCCCCGAAGGAAACGGCCATGCATCGGCAGTCCGGCACGGAGCTGTTCGAATCCTTCGTGAGAGCGTTTCGCGAAGCGGATATGACGGCGATGTTCCGCAGCTATCGCGAGCTGTCGGGGTTTGGTATAACGATTGACCGGGTCATGGTGGTCCGCGGGCAAGCTTGGTTTTATTTTAAAGATCCCGATGGCAATGTCCTGATGGTGTCGACGCCTTTCAGATCCAATCTATCCAAACTATCCGAGCAGGAGGAACAATGAGATGAGTAAACCGTCTTTATTTGGCGTAGGTATTTTTGTCCCGGTGAGCGATTTGGAACGTTCTACAACGTGGTATTCGGAGGTGCTTGGCTTCGAGATTACAGGTAGAGACGAGCCCAGAGCAACCGTTATGATGATGAATGATTACCGCATTATGTTCTGCCTCGTGAAGTCGTATGACATCGTGCAGCATTCGTTTCCGCAGAACGATTACCAGGTTGAGCAATATTATAATTTTCACACGGATGATGTGGAAGAAGCTTACCGTAATTTAAAGGACAAAGGAGCTAATATCGGCGAGATCATCCATTATGATGACGGCATTACCGGCTTTCCGCTATACGATCCGGATGGTAACAAGTACGGGGTTGTCAAATAACCAGGTGAGGTGGATGAAGCAGATGAAGCCATTAATTAAGCAAGATATTATCGGGGTCATGCATTATTTGAAGGACTTGGAGTCTGCGGCAAAATGGTACTGCGACACGCTTGGGTTTACGATAACCGCTTATGATTACCGTTCGTTTGTCGAGCTGGCGATTGATGGTCGTTACGTCATGCATTTGCTACAATCAGAAGGTGAAGCTGTGCCGGTATCACGGGCGCCATTCACGTTTGATACGACTGATCTTAAGCTGGCGCATCAACAGTTGACTGAGCGGGGCGTGAATCCGGAGCCCATTCGGGAATACAGTGACCATGCTTGTTTTAGCTTTAAGGATTGCGAAGGCAATGCGCTGATGATCTGTCGATTTGACCGCCGTTAAGGAAGTTGTGGAGTGAGGAGTAGACAGGATGCAAGCTAGTCAGACGAAGTCGGAATTATCGCGGAGCCCCTATGTGCTTATGCCGATTTTGCTGCTGCTGTGGGGCTCGGTTGCAGCAGTTAGTAAGCTGGTGCTGGGCCAATTGGACAGCTACCAGGTGTTATTTTATATGAATGGGATCGGCGTTGTCATTTTCGCAGGTATCGTTTTGTATAAAGTGCGATGGAGAACACTGCGTATGTGGACATGGCGACAAACGGCGCTTATTGTGTCGTGCGGCCTGTTTGCGTTCTTGTATGATGTTCTCTACCTGCAGGCGCTTGATCGGATTCCGGCGGTCGAGGCATCTATGCTGAATTATTTGTTTCCCATCTTTATTGTCATCTTCGCGATCCCTATCCATAAGGAGAAAATGAATCGGTTTAAGCTGCTCTCCGTCGTTATGGGCTTTGCGGGGACGGTGCTGCTCATGACCAAAGGGGATGTATCGTCGCTAAAGCTGACGAATCTGACCGGCGACGTACTGGCGATTCTGGCGGCGGTTAGTTGGGGGTTGTTCACCAATTTGGTGAAGAGGAACAAGAAGGATATGCTGATCAGCACCTTCTTGATTACGGTCGTAGCTTTCGTGCTGTCTGCCGGTGGCCTGTTGGTTTATTCGAACCTCATGCTCCCTCGGCTTGTAGATTTCGGTGGCGTGTTCTGGTTAAGCATGTGCAACATCGTGCTCGGTTTCTTCTTGTATTTTCGGGCGCTGCGCTATTCGCCGGCTTCGCTCATCGCGAGTTTTACCTTCTTTACTCCGTTCGTCACGCTGCTGTTTATCGTGCTGCTGCTCGATGAGCAGTTGACGCTGATGGACGGCCTCGCGGCGCTGCTTATTCTGTCTAGTGTTCCGGTGCAGAAGCTCGGGAGTATGGTTGGGTCGGGGGAGAAGAAGGCAGGTTCGATGTAGCTCGAGCTCCTTTGGAGTAAAATCCGTGGAATTGCTCCATGTGGATCACCTGGTGAGCTTCTTCGGGAAAAACCCGTCAAATGAGCGTACTAGCTAGTAAAAAAGGAGCCTCCTACTCACGCCGTTGTGGTGGTAAGGAGGCTCTTTTTGCGTTAGAGAAGGTGGCTCTACTGGCCGGTGATGGAGAAATAATGCTCGAAGAATCGGTTGCGGTCGACGGTTGTGGCAATTTCATGGTCGGCGGAGCTGCTCACCTGGAACGTCATTTGGCCGAACGTGTCAACGTGGACATAGTCTACTTCAACGGAGCCGCGTTGGTACGTGCACAGCTCGGATTCAAATAAACATGCCGCTGCGAGCGGATCGTGAAATGTCATCACGTAATGCTCCAGCCACGGTGATCCAAAATCCTCTACCGCCCGCATGACGGGTGCCGCGAATAAGTCTGCTTGCTCGTTTCGCCCAAGGACAAGCTGTGACGTCACATTCAATCCAAATGTACGATGAATAGCCACCGGCGTGTTATACACGATGGCGCAGGCATGCGGGTCCATCCAGGAATTCCAATTTCCCATTGGCATATCCGGCCCGGCTGCGAGCACATCGGAGAATACGCCGCTCATGATGTACAGCCCCTTCAGCAGCTTCGGAATCTCCGGATCGAGCAGAAAAAGCAGCGCAATATTGGTGAGGTGACCGACAGCCAGCAGCATGATTTCATGGGGGTGCTCGCGGATGGCTAAGCGCATAGCATCTACGGCTTGGCTCGCTTTGAAATGGGGCTCATGCGGCCAATTCACTAGTTTCGATGCACCGTCCGGTGTGGGATAGACGCTGGTTGGCATAATTGGATTGTCTGCCCCAGCGTACACGGGGATACGGCGCTCCGCTGCTTTGCAGATGGCATCCGCAACCATGGCTCGTTTCTCTACCTCGCCGCCTACGGTCGAGATGCCAATCAGTTCACAGTTCGGTTGGCCCAGCAGATACGCTAAACAAAGCGCATCGTCGATATCGCCGCCGATGTCGGTGTCGAGCCAAACTTTAAGGGTAGTCAACGTCATTCCTCCTTGGGTATGATGGAACCAGAGTAATAGGAGAAGGTCGGTGGATGCGGTGATGAGCAGCATGAACAAGCGTCAAGCTATTGTAATTGGAGCGGGTATTGGCGGATTGTGTTCGGCTTTGGCACTGCGGCAGCGCGGGTGGCAGGTGGCGGTATACGATAAAGCTGCGGCACTGCGGGAAGCCGGCGCAGGTATCGTGCTTGCCGCCAATGCGATGAAGGCACTGGATTTGTTAGGTGTTGGAGGGAGGGTCAGAGAAGCAGGCGCTCCTGTCATGCAAGCGGACATTCGGACTTGGGACGGTAAGCTTATTACGAGCCTTCCGGCAGCGAAACAAGCGGTGAAATATGGCACGCACAGCTACGTCATTCATCGAGCAGAGCTGCAGTCGATTCTTCTGAAAGCGGTTATGGCGGAATCCCCTGTGTACACCGGGAAGCAGTGGATTCGCGGCGAACAGACGGATGATGGAGTTACTGCTGTGTTTGACGATGGGACGCGTGAGAAGGCCGCACTTGTTATTGGAGCTGACGGCATTCATTCTGCGGTGCGAGAGCAGTTATTTGGTGCAAGTCCGCTTCGTTATTCCGGTTATACCGCGCTTAGAGGTGTATGCACGTTGTCTGATCTACCGATTGGAGCGGCGGAAGGCGGCGGATTTGAGGCATTGGGACAAGGCCGGAGGTTCGGATTTTCCAGTTTGGGCAATGGTCGTGTGTTCTGGTTTGCGGCGATTAATGCGCCGCAGGGAACAGTTTTGCCCGTTGCGGAGCGGAAGTCCGCGCTGCTTAGTCAGTTTAGCGGCTGGTATAGACCTGTTATCGCTGCAATTGAAGCCACAGAACCGACATCGATTCTGGCCCATGACATCGTAGATCGAGCTCCGCTGACTCGGTGGAGCTCCGGCTGCATGACGCTGCTCGGCGATGCCGCGCATCCGATGCTGCCTAATCTGGGGCAGGGCGGTGCGCAGGCCATCGAAGATGCTGTGGTGCTGGCTCGGTGCCTGCAGCAGACAACATCCGGAGTGCCGGCTGCATTGCAGCTCTACGAGAAGGAACGTATGGCACGAGCCTATAAAATCGTTCGAATATCGCGCTCCATGGGGAGAATGGTGCAGGTGGAGAACGCACTGCTCATTCGTTGTCGTAATGCGGTTATGGCCGCTATGCCGGGAGCCGCTTATGTGAGAAGGTTTGATTCTATTGTCGGCTATGTGGTGCGCTAAGCGGTGACCGCATCAAATAGGGATAGAGTAATATGAGGCCCATTATATAGAGCAATAAGGCGAAGATAGCAGGCGATAAGTGAACGAAATCCGTATAGCCAATATGCCAATGAACGGAGAAGGCCGCGTAGAATGCCGGAGCTCCGCCAATTAGAAACGTCCACCACAGCCAGCGTTCCCCTTGCTGAATTCCCCATAATGCCATCGTGAGCATCGCCAGTGCATCAGAGAAAAGTGCGCCGCCGAATCCGGCACGGTCATGGGCAATGAGCGGAATAAGCCGCGAATTCATGGCTGCGATTTGGTCGGAAGTGAGGCCCATGTAGGCTAGATCTTGCGGAACAAACACACGTGTTACACCGAAGCCAGAGATGGTGATACTGCCGATCACGAGCGCAAAACCAAGCACCACCATGCAGAACTGCCCCCACATGGCCTTTTTCCACACCTGATCACTGCGTAAGTTGACAGGATTGCGAAACGGCTTATCGGGGTTAGCGCGCATACTCAGCAGAAACATAGGAAGAAGTATCAGGGCAACGACCGCATGCAGCGGATCGAAGTAGCCATAGCCAAGATAGAGAAAGAAGCTTGCGAAGCCGGTAATACCAGACACGAGCAGTGCCGTTCTCGCCCAATGCATCCCTTGACGCAGTCCATGCCTGCCAAGCTGAAAATAGAGCACGCCGATGGAGATCATCGTACCGGCAAGCGTAATGCGGTCATGCGACATGAAGTGCAGCAGGCGGTGATTCAGATGATGCAGCGTGTCGCGATTCATGCCGAGAAACGCTTCGTCATAAGGAAGCAGCACCGATGTGGTTGCGATCATCCAAGCGACTAGTCCGCCGAAAATCATCCCGATGCCGAGCAAGCACATCCAGCCCCAGTGACGCCAGAAGGATTCGGGCTTAGGCTCAGGGAGGTGTCGGACTCGCTCATACAGGATCGCTTCGTTGACCCGTTTGGGCAGTCCGGGCCCGGTATCGATGAGCCCGCCATGCAGCAGGATGTAGTCGGCGCCTGCGGCCATTAAGTCTAAGGCATCCTGTGGTTCATAGACGCCGCAGGATGCTTTGAGCACGAAATGCTGTGGACCAAACCGCCGAAGCAAGGCGAGCTTCTCGGCACAAGACTGCTTATCTGCAGGCTGTATCATGAGCCCGCCATCACTTGCACGAGCTTCGCCGATGATAGCGCCACACCACGCTGTGAAATCTGCGGAATCGAGCACGAGTTTGAGCGTTTCGTCAGCGGCGTCGTGCGGGATGTACAGGAACAAGCGGTTCTCGGCAGCCGCGCCGGATGCAGCAATAAGCTGAAGCAGCTGGATCGTTTGTTCAGGCGACACAGATTTCTGCAAAATATCCAGATAAAACCCTGCGGCACCTGCCTCGCCTAACTGCCGGATCATAGTCAGCAGTTGTTCGAGCGACTGTTCAGGCGTACGCGCTGGCAGCGGCAACAGTCTTGCAAACTGCGGCAGCTGGTGACCGGGTTTTGCAATCCGCGATGCTGCTGGGGCAGCGCCGTCATTTTCTGCATAGGACGGGTAGGTGATGCTTCGTTCCTCTTGTTGCAGTCGAATTGGCCTCGCGCCTGCGGTGTGAATGGGCTCGATAGTAATCGGTCCGATCTCCATAAAGCCCAGCCCGAACTGTGCCACGGCCCGATGGGCGGTGCCCGAAGGATCAACCGTGCCTGACAGACCGACAGGCGTGATGAACTCGACACCGCATGCTTGGCTGCGAAGCAGAGGAGCGGGCTCCATATGCCCCAGCGTACGAATGACGAAGGAGCCCAGCGGCAGGCGGCTTAAGGTGCCGATAGCGCCAAGCGTGACGGAGCGGGCGAGTCGATTCGGGAGTCGGAACAGCAGGGGGCGAAACAAGGTTTGATAAGACCAATCCGGCACTTGCAGTCTCCCCCAATCGTAACGTTAGTTGGTATTGAAATGGTCGTCAGTGTGGCGCGCCATGCCGGACAAGCACGTCAATAACAGCATCGCTGCCTGTTGCGCGGCGAGGCAAAGAAGCTCCGGCTTCAATAAGGATCTCAATTACCGCCGGATAATTCCCCGTTTGATCTTGAATATGAACGGAGCCCCAAGCACAACTGTCTAACGCCGTACCGCCATGTCCATGGGTGAGGTGGACGGATGCGCCATGCGACAGAAGCAGTTGAACCGCATCAACATTTCCTCGAATAGCTGCGTTATGCAGCGCTGTGAATGACCCAGCATCACGGCGGGCATCCGCCTGGAATCCAGCCTCCAGCATGACACGGATGGCACCAGGTTGATTATCCCAGGCCGCATCGGCAATCAAGCTTTGGTCCTCGGAAGACAAGGAGTCGACTAAGCCCGGATTTTTCTCCTGCAGCGCATGAACGACTTTACCATCCTCCTGCATGCAAGCGAGCAGGAAACGCTGTTCAATCGGACTATGCTCGAGAATCAGCTCTACGATCTCGGTATTGCCGCAGCGTGCCGCCAGGAAGAGCGGCCTGACATTGGCGCCTATTTTGTACGTGTAAATATGGCCGCCGTTCGATTCGCCGGATGTGAAGCTGCCTAGCCCGACTTGAGCGAGAAGGCACTCAGGGCTGGCTTCAATAAGCGTGCGGACTAGCGCCGCGTTTCCGAGCTTGATCGCCATGAAAATATCAGCAGTTGCTCCGCGCTCTATTAGATAACTGCATTTTGCCGGGTTATCGACCGCCCACTGAGCAGGTGTGCTGCCATGGTCAATATCGCGCATATCGATTTCGGCGCCGTGCGCAAGCAGAAAATCTATGATTTCAGGCTTCACAGCAAAGTGAAGAGGGACCTGCCCATCGGGACCACGCTGATTTACGACGGCCGGATCTTGATGGACCATTTCAGATATCACATCCAGCATGCCAAGTGCAGCGGCGGCATGGATATCTACGGGGGCACCTCGTTCGATCAAATAGCGGGACAGCTCGGCATGGTCATGATGCAGGACCCCGAACGCCCCGGCCCACCAACTGCTTTTGGCATGCAGATCTGCGCCGTGAGCAAGCAGGACGTCGACCATCTGGCGGTGTCCTGATGCAGCCGCGGCTACGATAGCGGGGGTATCGAAGGAAAACCAAGGCTCGTTTATCCCCGAGGCTAGGAAAGGATGTTCCTGTAAGTATTGCGTCGCCGCCGCCGTATTGTTGCTTATTACCGCTTGCTTAAACTGCTCGATGACCGGTTGCTCCTGATTCATTCCCATTCCCCTGTTCTGAACAGAATTAGTTGGCTTCGACTGTAATTTCGTCTCCCGGCTCCATCACTTTCCCCTTAAGTCCTTGTTCCTCTAATCGGCGAACGAACAGCTCCGCATCCTGCTTAATTGGCGGGAAGGTGCTGTGGTGAATAGGGATGGTCAGCTTCGCGTTGTACCATGTCGCAGCTTGCAAAGCATCGCCAGGGCCCATTGTATAGTGGTCACCGATCGGTATGAATGCGACATCAATCGAATGACGGTCTCCAATTAGCTTCATATCGCTGAACAGGGACGTATCTCCCGCATGCAGAATCGTAAGCCCTTCTGCGAAAACGAGGTACCCGGCCGGCATGCCGGCATACATGATTTGTTTGGTTTCCATATCCACGATGCCGGAGCTGTGGAAGGCTTGCACCATTTTTGCTTTTGCGAATCCAAGATCGACCGTCCCGCCCATATTCATCCCAATCGTCTTGGCTCCCTGCCAGGACATATAAGTGGCAAGCTCGACAATGGATACAATAGGCGCATCGTTAGCGATAGCGACCGGAGCAGCATCTAGAATATGGTCCTGATGGGCGTGAGTGAGCAGCACGGCATCGGTCTTCAGCGCTTCCGGTTTCATAACAGCAACGGGGTTGCCGCTAAGGAAGGGATCAATGACAAGAGATTTGTCGCCAGTGCTGATTTGGATACAGGCATGGCCGTGAAAACTGATTTTCATCTAGGAGTCGCTCCTTATCGATTCGTGATTAGGTACACCTTCCATAGTGCCAGATTATGGAGCTGGAAGCAATTTGAAGGTGGAAATAGAGCGACCCGGACGCAAGAAAGAAGCCCTACCTCATGGAGGGAAGGTTCAGGCCAGGCCGTCGATAGTGAAAATCTCATCTCGCACTCCCCATTTTGCATGACGCGAAAATCTAACGAACCGTAGTGGCGTTATTCGACCGAATTTCGGGGCTTTGGGAATCTAACGAACCGTAGAGGTCTTATTAGGCGCTAATCGGCTCCCAACTAAACCAAAACCGTCAAATAGAGCCCCTACGGTTCGTTAGAATATTTTCGGAACCATTAGTGGGCAAATAAGCGCTGTACGGTTCGTTAGAGCATTCAGGCAAACCGCCAGAGCGAAGTTTCGCGAATGCCAAGAGCTCCAGGGACTTCGCGCTATTTCCGGTCCCGCTGAAAGTAAAAATTGTCGGAGCAAGTATCGATGATTGCGGGTATCTGCCAGAACACAAACAAGATCGCCAACCACCTGTCCAAGCAGGCAGGTAGTTGGCGATCTTGTTGGTTTAAGTGCGAGGCAGGCTTCTCTTTTATTATACCGTCTGATTCACCCGCTGCTCGAGCAGAGAGATAATTTCGGAGGAATTGGTCTTCGACGCCGTCTGCAGGTACTCGATGGCGTTAAGGGAAGCTTGATGCGCCTCGGGACTGGACCCTCTGACGCAGTCATGGAGCACGCGAACATAATAATCATGCTGATGCGCGTCCGCGCAGGTGTAATGCACGCACACATCGGTTAGGAAGCCAGTGACAAGCAGCGTCTCAACTTTCAGCCCCTTCAGCAGGATATTGAGATCGGTGGAGAAGAAGCAGCTGTAGCGGCGTTTGCCTATGGTGTATTCTCCTTTGGCAGGCTTCAAATAATCAAGAAACTCGACATCCTCGGATCCTTCTAAACAGTGAATATCCTCAACGCCTTCGAGCTCTCTACCGAAGTCAACCAGATCGACGCGATGCAGCTCTTGGAAGAAAATAACCGGGATTTCTGCCTGCCGCGCGGTTTCCAGCACTTTACCGATATTATCGACGGCTGTCTGCGCATCGAAGATCGGAATCGGTGTTTTCTCAGGTGGAAGCAAGGAACCTTTGGTCACATCAATAATTAATAGCGCCGCTTTACCAACGATGGTATCGATTTTCTTCTTCATGAGCAATCACTCCCTATCATTATTTGAATAAAAAGGAATCCAGAATATCGCCTGATTTCACTTCTTTGTCGATCAGTTTCCGTTCGAAGAAGAAAGAGGAATACTCTTCGGTTCGCTGAGCCAGAGTGCTGTCCTTGCCTGTCATCATCGCTTTGACCTCATTTTGATTCATTAACTTGACGCCGCCCATCATAGCGATGACTTCATCTTTGGTCGTTTCCAGCTTCTTCGCCGCAATTTCAGCCGCTTCATCGGTATTGGAGTAGTAGAAAGCAGTGCCTTTATCGATGGCTTCGACCAGCTTGCGGAGCGCTTCTTCATGATCATCAATCATCGCTTGAGGGGTCATGACACCATCAATAATGAGATCCGGCGCATCCTTAGTGGAGTAGAGTAAATTGCCGCCTCCTGATAAGGCTTCAGAGAGATAAGGCTCCCAGGTTACAGCTGCGTCAACTTGGCCTGCGATAAACAAGGGTCCGGTTTGCTCAGGCGAGACATTGGACAGCTTCACGTCCTTCTCGCTTAACCCCGCCAACTGAAGCGCATGATTGAGAAGAAAATGATTCACACTCCCAATCGTAGCTGCCACGGTCTTTCCTTTAAGGTCGGCGATCGTCTTAATATCCTTCGAAGCGACGATGCCGTCCGCGCCCATGGACAAATCGGTAAAGCTGAATACCTTCAAATCTTGGCCCTTCAGTTCATTGGTTTTCACCATGACGGCTGTATCGAGCGTCGTGAGGGCAACATCCACATTGCCGCTGATTAGGGCCTGCGTCGCTTCGGTAGGGCTTGGAAATTGGATAAGATCCACCTTCACGCCGGCTTCCTCGAAGAAACCTTTGCTTTCGGCGACAAACAGTCCCGCGCTTCCGACCCAGAGGTTGTAAGCGACTCGCAGCGTAATATCATCTTTCTCCGAACCCGATGTCGATTTGCTGCAAGCGGAAAGCGTTAAGGCAGACGTCAGCATGATGATGAGCAGCAGAAGCAGTTGTTTCGATCTCATCTCGAACCCTCCTCTAAAATAAATAAACCCGGGAGAATAGATGGTATCTACTCTCCCGGGCTTTTATCCCTCCGTGTAGCTGATGCAGCATCAGCCGCTTTCTCTCGGACCTGCCTCAATCATCACGTAAGGTTATGTGACAAGATAACCTAAACGAACGGATTGGCGGAACCCTAGAAAGCTGTTTCTATGTAGTTGTTAGTTTGAATTGTATCGCAGGGAAGAATTACATGTCAATAAATATTACACAACAATCTCAATCCGGTACATTTTACACGAACAATATAACATGTCCATTACATAGCCGTTAGTCGAAGTGACAACATCAGACAACTCCACTACAATATAGACAAAATAAGCGTACAAGGAGCCATGATGTTTATGTTCGTTCATATGTCGATCCATCATCCGAAGCCAGGTAAGAGTGAGGACCTGATTGCCTCGATGCACCGTTTCGGGAGTGCGCTTGAAGGGGCGGCTGGGTTAAGAGAAGTGCACACGCTTCAGGACAGCCGTACAGGCAAGTTGATTGGTCTGGCGATTTGGGAATCCGAGGAGGCATTCCGGGCAGGCGTAAGTGCTGCGCGTTCTGCGGTAGAGAACGATCCGTTCGAGGATTGGGAGGACGCTTCGGAAGGCTTTTGGCTGAGCAAGGTTTAACGGAAATAACGGTTAAATGAACAATGGCGGCGCCGGAATTCCGTCACCGCCATTGTTGGCATCGTAGTATCTGATTATTCCTGCGGACGCGTACCTGGCTCCAAACCCGTTGAAGCTGCGGTTTTGAGCACATTTACGGAGAGATCTCCATGCACTCGAATTTGGCAGGAGAGGCGAATATTCGGATCGGTGATCCCTTTGGCCTGACGAACGGCTGCCTCGGCTTCGCCCATTTCACCGGCATCTCCGGCTAGTACTTCTACGCTGCAGGTTGTGCATTTCGCATTACCGCCGCAGCGATGCAGAATATCAATCCCGTTATCTTCGAGCACGAGCACAAGTTTCTTTCCCTCTTCTGCTTGGAAGGTACCTCTTTCTTGGACCTGAATAGTTGGCATCGTAATCACTCCTCCCCCTCATCGTTGCCATTTTGCAGAAAATTTAACACCGTTCCACTCGGACAGCTATACTAGTCGTATTGGGTTCAAAGCAGTCTAACCAGTAAGGAGATGTCGTTCATGACTTTAGAAATTGAACGTAAGTTTTTATTAGCCGAATTCCCGGAGGTGCTCATTGGTGCCGGTGAAGTAGTTAGAATGTCAGAGCACAGAATCGAGCAGACTTACCTGGCGCTTGATGGCCCGCAGGAGCTGAGAGTCCGCAGAATTGTCGATCTCGCTACGGATGAAGTGAGTTATACGCATACCTTCAAATCAGGTCATGGCCTGGCGCGTGAAGAAGTGGAATATGAAATTTCACAGGGAATTTACGAACAGGTTATCCAAGCTTTCGGCGCTGTTCCGCTGACGAAGAATCGCATTACCGCGAAGTGGGGCGATCGAGTCGTGGAGATTGATATTTATGATCAAATTCAATTGATGGTGCTTGAGGTTGAATTTGATTCCGAAGAGGCAGCTGTGACGTTCGAGCCTCCGGCGTGGTTCGGCAAGGATATCAGCACAGAGAAGCAGTACAGCAATAAGAAGGTTTGGCGCGAGCTGCAGGAACGCGGCAACTAATATAAAGTCGTGAGAAAGGTGGTTGGGAACATGCAGCGCCAACATGGGGAGAAACAGCACGTTATTGAAGAAGCCGAGCGGTTCGCCCGGGCCGAGCTGGAACATGATGCCACTGGCCATGATTGGTGGCATGTGCACCGCGTCGTGCAGATGGCAGAACGCCTCGCACTGAGCGAAGGCGCTGATGCTGAGATCTGCATCATTGCCGCGCTGCTGCATGATGTAGCAGACGAGAAGCTGAACGAGTCCAAGGAGAGCGGCCTGAGTAAAGTGAGCAGCTGGCTGGCGAGCCAGCCGCTGACGGAGACGGAACAGGCGCACGTGATGGACATCATCGCAACGATGTCGTTTAATGGCGGCGCGAATCCACCGATGCGGACGCTGGAAGGCATGGTGGTGCAGGATGCGGACAGGCTCGATGCCATCGGCGCGATCGCGATTGCACGTGCCTTCCTCTACGCAGGCTGGAAGGGAGATCCCATCTATGACCCGCAGCTGAAGCCTCGCGATGAGATGAGTCCCGGCGAATACCGCAAAGGGAAAAGCACGGCGATCAATCATTTTCACGAGAAGCTGCTGAAGCTGAAGGACCGAATCAACACGGACTCGGCCAAAGAAATTGCCGAAGAACGTCATCGGTACATGGCGGAATATGTGGAACGGTTCATGCAGGAATGGGATGGGAACTAGCGAGTCGCTGGACAAATAAGAAAGCCGGACGTTCTCCATGTTGGAGAATGCCCGGCTTTTCGTTTTATTTTGCAGCTGCAATTGAAGTTAATTCGCCTGTCGTCAACACAACCGGGCAATGGTCGCTGCCCATGATGTGGCAGTCGATTTGCGCATCGACCAGTGCTGGCGCAAGTCTGGAGGAAACTAGGAAGTAGTCAATCCGCCAACCAACGTTCCGCTCTCTGACCTTCGGCATATAGGACCACCATGAATAAACATCGGCAAGGTCCGGATAGAAGTAACGGAAGGAATCGGTGAAGCCGGAAGTAAGCAAGTCGGTCATTTTGCCGCGTTCTTCGAGCGTGAAGCCGGAATTGCCCATATTAGGTTTCGGATGCTTCAAGTCAATCTCTTCATGGGCGACATTCAGGTCACCGCAGACGATGACCGGTTTCTTGGCATCAAGCTCCAGCAGGTAATTCCGGAACCGATCTTCCCATTCCATCCTGTAATCGAGCCGTGCTAAGTCCCGCTTGGCATTCGGCGTATATACCGTGACAAGATAGAAGTCATCAAATTCCAGCGTAATAAGGCGGCCCTCAGGCTCATAGTCTTCTTCCATGCCGTAACGCACAGATAGCGGTTTGATTTTCGTGAAAACAGCCGTACCGGAGTAACCCTTCTTCTCCGCATAATTCCAATAGCTCTCATAGTCGTCACCGAGCGCCATCTCAATTTGACCCGCCTGAAGTTTCGTCTCCTGCAAGCAGAAGATATCTGCATTCATTTCCGTAAAATAATCCATAAACCCTTTGTTCACGCAGGCACGCAGCCCATTAACATTCCATGAGACCAATTTCATCGGTTCGTTCTTCTCCTTGCTGTATATCGAATGAATACTAACAGTTTAGCACAGTTGGCCGCGTTCATGGCGATTGGCTCATCTACGTCAGGTAGTTCCGGGGTACCGAATTGCACTATAATGGGAATAACAATTATGAATTGGACCATAAAGGGGCATGAACACAGATGGCTTCCACGCGGCAAAATAATAAATTCGTCAATGCCATACCGACCAGTATGGGGATCAACTTCAAGTCAATCGTCAGCATGCTTCGGGATCAGATCAAAGGCAGTCCGAACCGTCAGCCGGCACAGGCGATTCCGTATAAGAAGCTTTCGCTGCCGGCTCGGCCTCCGGCAGAAGGCGTTCAGGTGACCTGGTTCGGACATTCCGCATTCTTGCTTGAAATTGAAGGGAAACGGCTGCTGTTTGATCCGATGTTCGCGGATTCGCCTTCTCCGGTGGCGTTTTTCGGAGGCAAGCGCTACAGCGGCGGCCTTCCGCTGGCGGCGGACGATTTTCCGGCAATCGATGCCGTTATTCAGTCGCATGATCATTTCGATCATCTGCACGAAGGCACGATCCGCAAGATGAAGGATAAAGCGGCGCGTTTCGTCGTGCCCCTTGGCGTAGGAAAACGGCTTCGCAAGTGGGGCGTAGATCCTGCGAAGATCTCCGAGCATGATTGGGGCGATGAGCTGCAATTGGCGGGGCTTACGCTCGCGTGTATGCCGGCTAGGCATTTCTCGGGCAGAGGGCTGTTTGATCGGAACAGTACACTCTGGAGCTCGTGGGTTATAGCAGGGAAGAACAATCGGGTGTTCTACAGCGGGGACAGCGGCTACGGGCCGCATTTCAAAGAAATCGGGACGAAGTACGGACCGTTTGATCTGACGCTGATGGAGTGCGGTCAATATGACGAGCGTTGGTCGGCGATTCATATGATGCCGGAGGAAACGGTGCAAGCGCATATCGATGTACGGGGAGATCTGTTGATTCCGGTTCATTGGGGTGCTTTTACGCTGGCCTATCACGATTGGACCGATCCGGTTGAACGTGCCGTGAAAGCGGCTCATGCACAGGGAGTCGCAATTGCAACACCGCAGATCGGGGAAACCGTCACGGCAGGCAGTGCGCAATATCCAACTGCCGCTTGGTGGCGGGGGTAGCCCTAGGAGGGGAGAGAGCGTGATGAAAGGGAAATATCTCGTCATCAATTGCGATGATTTTGGCCAAAGCGCGCCAATGAATGCGGCCATTATGCATTTGCTGGAGGAGCGGCGAGTTTCTTCGGCGACGATCATGGCGCCGGCGCCCGGCTTCGAAGAAGCAGCGGCTTGGTGCAAGAAACGCGGGCAGTCCAATATTGGGCTGCACCTGACGCTGACCAGCGAATTCGATGCGCTGCGCTGGGGGAGTTTGACAGGTCATCCATCGCTGCATGACGCGAGCGGGCATATGTACCAGACGGTGATGGAGTTCGAGCGAGGTGCGAATACAGCGGCGGTCGTGCAGGAGCTGGATGCTCAGTATGAGCGGGTGCGCCAAGCGGGCATTACCATTACGCATGCAGACAACCATATGGGTAGTCTGTACGGCATTGCGACAGGCCGCAGCCACATTCCGCAAGTCTTGATGAAATGCGCCAAATGGAAAGTGCCGTTTCGATTGTTCCGACGCGTTCATCCAGAGGATATGATGGCCGCCGTTCCCGGCGTGGAGCGTGCCGTAGGCAAGGCTTCAGCGCTTGCGGGTACGCTTGGCGTTGCGATACCGGACTACCTGCTGTCGCACCCATTCGAGGTTGAAGAAGGGGAAACGTACGAGTCCTTCAAGCAATCCATCATCGCCAAAATGTATCGTCTACCCGAGGGCATCAGTGAGACGTACATCCATCCTGCTGCCCCGGATGCTGCGATGCTGGCAGCGATCCCCCACTGGGAGAAGCGGGTGTGGGAATACCGTCTTATGCTCGATGACGATTTGCATGCTGCATTGAGGGACGCAGGCGTCACGCTGACGGACTACCCATTCATCCAGCAGCATGGCCGCGTGTCGCGCTTTCGCTCCGCTCTGGCACTAGGCGCAGAGCTGCTGCGCAAGTAGTTTGTTTGGCGGTTAAACAAATAATTGGCAAACAATTCGCTGCAATCAACGCTAATGCTAACTTTAATTAAATGAATGACCCCATAATCCTTTAATGGCTGTTTGTTATGATTGGGCAAACAACGACATTAGGGGTGAAATTAGCGTGCAAATCGCAAAGATGCTCAAGTTTATCGGCATTTTGTTTACCTTACTCTCCGTATTTCTCGTCATATCCGTTATTTTGTTAAGCAAGAACTACGAGAATGTAAAAGAAACGACCCACCGCCAAGCGGAGTTCAAACAATTAGGCTTTGATTTGGCCAACTCCTCGGATCTGCTAACCAATGAAGCGCGTCAATACGTTCAGTTCGGCGATCGTGCGCACTATGACAACTACTGGCGGGAAGTTAACGAAACCAAAACAGGAGACCGCGTCGTCGCTAGGCTGAAGGAGATGGGTGCCCCGCAGAGCGAGCTGGATCTCATTCAGAAAGCGAAAGATAACTCCGATGCGCTTATCGCGACAGAAGAGGCAGCGATGAAGGCGGTTGAAGCAGGCGATTTCGATGCGGCCAGGCGCTTGATGTTCGACGATAAGTACGAAGCCAATCAAAATGTCATTATGGATCCCATTAAGCAATTCCAAGACATGATGAATTCACGCGCGGAGAACGAAAGCGCCGCCGCCGAAAGCAAAATGTACACCTATATCTATCTTGTCACGGCCAGCATCATCTTTGTTTCACTTACTATGCTGGGATCGGTGTTCATCCTGATTCGCAAGATCCGCCCGCTCAAGTTAATCGTATCCAAGCTGCATGAGCTGGCCGATAACAAAGGGGATTTGACCGCACGATTGCCGGAAGGCAGCAAGGATGAAATCGGGCAGCTTGCCTCGTCGTTCAACCTCATGTTGGAGAACTATCGTCAATTCGTCAGCGGTTTGCTGCTTTCCTCGATTAATATGGCAGAAGTCGCCCGACATACAACGAAAACATCCGAAGAAATTGCTGCCGGAAGCGAGAGCCAAGCCAATGCTTCGCAAGATATCAGCATGCTGATGCAGGAGCTTACCGATGCGATGGAATCGGTGGCGTACAATGCCGAGAGCGCAGCTGATCTTACGGAAGCCGCAACAAGCCTCGCGAACAACGGAAACGTCATTATTGCGAATTCGCTGGAAGGCATGAACCGGCTTAATGAGCAGGTATCCACCTTGGTTAACGATTCCATCAAAATTAATCAGATTATCGAAGTCATCGACGATATTGCGGAGCAAACGAATTTACTTGCGCTGAATGCAGCCATTGAGGCTGCGCGAGCCGGCGACCAAGGCAGAGGTTTCGCGGTCGTAGCGGAAGAAGTGCGGAAGCTGGCCGAACGAAGCGGAGCGGCGACCAAGGATATTTCCGTCATCATCAAATCGATGCAGAACAACATGGGACTTAGCGTGGAGGCGGCAAAGGAAAGCGCGGCCGTTGCCATCGAGAGCGGCGAAACGTTCGATGCGATCGTGAAGCAAATCGGCAACGTATCGGCCAAGGTAATCGAGATCGCAGCCGCAACAGAGGAACAAAGCGCGCAGTCGAGCAATATTTTGGACGCGGTGCAGACGATTGCGGCCGGCAGCCAGCAGTCCGCGGCAGGCAGTCAGGAAGCGGTATCGTTGATGCGCAAAATGAGCGACATCGCCGCCAAGCTGGAGCAGTCCGTATCGACCTTCAAGCTTGAATAAAGGAGAAGAACCTCAGGTGCGAATAACGCGGCCTGAGGTTCTTTGCTTTAGAGCGGGATTGAGTATGAGGCCTAAGCAACATTCACTTTGTTTGCCGGCACGTGCCGCAGCACTGTTCGTCATAGTAGCAAAATAAAGGGCTGTCTCAAAAGTCGAATTGCTCACTTTTGAGACAGCCCTTGTCGCTGCTTCTCTATTAGATGCGGAACCGTTTCACCATCGTGTTGAGCTGATGGGCGAGCGAGCCGAGGGATTGGGAGGAGCTTGCTGTCTGCTGTGCTGCCGCAGCTGCCTCTTCGCTGATGGAAGCAATCGATTCAATCTGCTTCATGACTTCCTGTGACTGGGAAGCTTGGCTGACGCTCGAAGATGCGATTTCTTTGGTCTGTTCCGCCACCTCGCCGACTCGAAGCACAATGCTGCCGAGCGCATCGCCGGCCTGCCTGTAGAGTGTCTCGGTAGTCGACATCGCCTTCACGCTCTCATGCGTACTATGCTGCATTCCCTTTATGATATCGGCAATCCGCTTCGTGGCTTCGCCACTGCGCTCCGCCAGTTTACGCACTTCGTCTGCCACTACCGCAAAGCCGCGTCCTTGGTCGCCGGCCCGCGCCGCTTCGATTGCGGCATTCAGTGCCAGCAAATTCGTTTGCTCGGCGATGTCGTCGATCACACCGATAATGTTGCCGATCTGATTCGAATCCTTCTCCAGTTCATTCATACGCTGCGATAGCAGATTCATACTGCTGAGTGATTCTTGCACGGTATTGCCGCAAGCAATTGCTTCTTTGTTGGTGTTAATGGTGAGATGAGTCGCTTCCTTAGCACGCTGCGAAACGGTGCGCACGCCTTCAGAAAGCCTCGTAACGACCTCCGAAGCGGTTTGTGCCGACTCGGCTTGATACATGTTGCCTCTAGCCACTTCATCCGTGGTGGCGGATATTTCCGCGGCGGCTACGGATACAGCTTCGGCCGAAATCAGCACTTGACCGATCAGCTCCCGAAGTCCGTTTGCCATGGCGTCAATGGATTGTGTGATGGTACCAAGCTCGTCCTTATAGTGCAGCCGGGAACTATCGGTATGAAGATTGCCTTCAGTAACTTGTTTCACGCGATGCAAAATATGATCAACGGACTTCGTGATTCGCCGAATGATGCCAAAACCGGTGATTCCAATAACCAGCACACATAAAGCGAGGATGATATAGATGAACAAATGCATGCTCACATTGTTTTTCTGAATCAGTTCAGCTTGTGTAACAGCGGTAGCATCGAGAAACTCACCAAGCTCATTCAAACTCTCTCTAGCCGTGTCGAAATCAGTGATATCGCTTGTGCCCGCAGCGGACTTGTCGGACCATGCGGTGAAATGGGTGTGAAACCGATCGAGATTTTGCTGAACGGTTAATTTGGACTGCTCATGCGCTTCTGCCAAAAGTTCATTCTCGGTCAGGATGGTCCCGGCATTGTCGACCCGTTCCACGATTTGTCCGATATTGTCGCTGAGATCCTGTTTTTGCTGCTGCAGCTCGTCATCGGTCAAACGACCATTTTCGATGGTTTGATAAGCGACCAAGGCCTGGTACATGTCGCGGTCAGCATTAAGAATCAGCGAAGTGGTTTGCGCACTGACGTCGTACATCATTGTTTTCATGTGACTCAAATCGGCATTATTTCTCTGAATCAAGTACAGGCAAACGACAACAAAGAGCAGCAACGGAATGGCAAGCAGGCCACTCAACTTCTTCTTTAACGAAATGTTATTCAGCATCCGGACAACCCCTTTAGTCTTGGTGCAAGTCAGCTTTGGCAGCTTGTCAGCCCATTATAGAGGGAAGGTGTTTGAGAAGTTTGACAATAAATGTTTAAATTGTGTTTGATTTTGGGCAGCACGCTCATAAATGGCTGTATATTTGAGCCGTGCTGCAGGAAAAATAGAACAATTGTGGGCAGGGTAACGGCATGTTGACGGAAACACAAAAAAAGGGCCCCCTCCAAGCAGTGCTGCTTGTTAGAGACCCTTTTACTATTCGATTAAGCGTGAAGGACCGGCTGAGCCGCCTCCTTTACCCAAGCATGGGCATGTGCCCAACTGTTCCAAACTTCGTGAACCCAATTGCGGATCATTGCATCTCGCGGATCACCGGCTTCTGCTTGCAGCACTTCTTGAACCGTGATAGCTGCACTCGATTGCGGTGGAGCAAGCTCGGGCCATGAAATCTTTTGGCGGCCTAATTCCATATGCACCTGCTGCACCTGCTTACCCGTATAGCCATGCTCCACAACCAGATAGAGACCAATTAGCGAGAAGGCCGTCGTGATCGGGCGAGTGGCTCCGCCAGAGTGCTGAGCACCGTAGGAATCCAGCGCTAATTGATGAATGAATTCGGGCTGTCCATGCGAAGTCGTGTAGTAGGAAAGCTGATTGAACAACTCCATACATTCACCAGAAGCATGAAAGCGCGAGGGCTCTGCAAAATACTGATTGGGCAGCATCAGACCGCACCCGGGACATTTGACGATGGATTGTTTCATGGACATTCCGCCTCCTCTAATAGATAAACTGCGTCCGCTGCATAAACAAGCTTCGGCAAAATGAATCCCACTTTTCTGCAAATCGGCCGTACGACGGACAACGAACTTCCATCAAGATGAACATAGAGAGGAGGGTACCGGATGAAGAAAAAGAAGAGGTATACCCTTCACCGTGCAGTTTCCAAGGATGGAACTGTCATCGGCTACAGACAGTCGGGCCGTGGACCTGGTCTTGTCATCATTCATGGTGCCTTCGTGTCCGGGCATGAATACGAGAAACTGGCGCAGGAGCTCTCTGACACATTTACCGTCTATGTCGTCGATCGGCGTGGTCGCCTATACAGCGGACCGCAGGGGATGCAGTACAGCATAGAGAAGGAGTGCGAGGATGCCTTGGCCGTTCTTCAAGCAACGGGGGCTCCTTATGTTTTTGGCCACAGCTTTGGCGGGTTGATCGCCTTCGAGCTCGCGCGAACCTACCAAACCGCAATTGCTAAACTAGCCGTGTATGAACCTGCTGTCTCTGTCGACGAGGAGTTTCCTTCGGATTGGATGCCCGCCTATAAGCAGCAGATGGAGCGTGGCAAAGACCTCGATGCCTTCATTACCTTTCTCAAAGGAATCGGAACGGCGGAGCAAATGGTCAAGCTGCCGCGATGGCTCATCAAGCTGATGCTGCTTCCATCCTTGTTGTTTCAGGAAGGGCGCAAGCTGCGCGAGAAGCTGCCGACGCTGATTAAGGAGATGGACGAGGTGTTCCGTCTTGACTCTACCGTTCAAAGCTACAGTGCCATTAGGTCAGAAACCCTCATTCTGGCTGGAAGCAAGAGCCCTTCATTTCTGCTAAAAGGCGCCCGCGCGGCGGCGTCCGTCATTCCGAACGCATCGCTGTCCGTCATGGAGGGACTTGGTCATAATGCGCCGGACTTGTTCAATCAGCAGGAGATTGCGCAGCGGTTGAAGGGGTATTTTGCCGGAGAAGGAACCGCCTATGAACAAAAAGAACCTCGGCAGCTCGCTGTGAAAGGCGCAGCGGGTGACAGAGGTTCTTCCGGGCAGCCCGGATGAACCCGGGCATTATGGCGTATTCGAGCATGGCTGCGGCACAGCCAGACCACCGGTCAAGAGAGGCAAAGCAGCATGACGCGCCACGATTGCGACGATACGAACGAGAGGCGAGGTGGATCGGATCATTCTGCTCACTCCTTTTAGGTAACCGTAGTCAGACTTACCTAAATTATAGCGGATTGAGGCTTGGCGTCCATCGCTATTTTTGGCGAAATTTAGCGAAATTGCTTCTGCAGAAAAAGAATCCGTTCCCGGTTGTGATACTCCCCGATTTCATGGCCGCTAAACGGATAATCGAAAATGGCTTTCTCTGATGTGATCCGGTTATAGACCGCATAGATCGTCTCCGGCAGACAAACGCCGTCTTTCCAGCCGACGGACATCAATACGGGTACCTTGATACGAGATGCGAGATTTAACATGTCATAGTGGGCAAGCGTATGCAGCACGGGTTCCAGTTGATCCGGGTAACGTTTGAGATGCTGGGCAACTTCCGATAAGGAACTGCTTGAATGGAGTACCCCGTGATCCATGTTGCACATATTCGGAATGTCGGCGATGATCGCCGTTACTTTAGGGTTCAGCGCGGCCGAGATTAAAGCCAGACCGCCGCCTTGACTGCCGCCGACCGAGGCGAGCCTTGCCGGATCAACTTCCGGCTGAGCTGCAGCCGCATCAATGGAACGAACGACATCGAGCGTAAGGGCATGATAGTACGAGCCTTCCGGCTCGGGAAGATTGCTGGAAACCCAGCCTTTCACGGAGCCGGCTGTCTCCGGCATGTAATTGCCGGTTTCTCCGCCTTGGCCTCTCACGTCGACAGCGAATACGGCGTAGCCGAGAAGCAGCCAGCTTGCGTAGCGTTCCGGATAGCCGCGATCATCGGTATAGCCGGGGAACGTGACGATACAGGGCATTTGCGCGCCTGCCGCTGACTGCGGGACGATAAACCAGCCGTGAATCGGCGTATCGTCATAGCCCTTGTACGTGATTTTATCGACGGTCACGCCTGGGAATGGAGAGTCGGCCGGCTCGCGCTTGATCGCAAGCGGAATGTCGTTATATTTGTGCAAAACCTTGTCCCAGAAGGCAGTAAGCTGCTCCGGATCGATCGTCAGCTCAGCTGAACAGTTCATTAGCTCGCGTTTGCGGCGAGAGATTGCGTCGTTCATCATATAACGCCTCCAAAAAGGAAATCGTGTATTATTTGTGCATCGTCATTAATACAGAAGCAGTGCTAGTAGCAGATCGACGGGATGAAAGCGAAGCCCACAGAATAACAAGCAGCATCAGCAGCGCTGTCCCTGCGAACAGCCAGCGAACCGCTTCCGGGCCATGCTGGTCGAGGAACCAGCCGGTTCCTTTGGGCAGCAGTGCGCCGCCGACGCCGCCGCAAGCCATGAGCAGACTGGTCGTCCGCTCCGTCATGCCGGGCGTTGCCCGATTGGCGAAAACAAGCGCGATTGCAAACATGCCTGACATCGTCAGACCGACGGCGAAAGCGAGTACGAATGCCGGCAATGCGCCGGTGAATAAAGTCATGAGAATGAATAGAACAGCAGTGATGATACATGTACCGATCAAATAGACCGAGCCGCCTACACGATCGGCGATTTGCCCGGCAACCAAGCGGCCAATGACCATTGCACCCCAGAAGAGACTAAGCGCCAATGTAGCTGACGACTCCACGATGCCGTTCGTTTGAACGAGCAGGGAAGGCAGGTAGTGGATGTAGCTCATCTCAAGACCTACATAAACGATGAAGAACACGGCGCATGCTGCGAGAATAACTAAGGAGCGTGATGTGAGCTTCGGTGCTGCTCCCATTGGGGCTGCTTGCCCGCCATGACCCGAAACCCCTGCTGCAGAAGCCGGCTGGTCCAGAACGGAAGGCCACCAGATCGACCACAGCAAGAAGGTGACGACAGAGAGTACGCCGACAATTCCGAAGGACAGCTTCCAGTAACCTGCTTCGATCAGCGCCGCTCCTGCAAACGGAATGAGCAGCGCGCCGACGCCGAAGAAGGTTTCTACGCGGCTCATCGCCGTGTTGGCTTTTTCCCCGGACGCCCCAATGATAAAGGACCCTACAACCGCTTCAGTCATGCCAAGCCCTACCCCGGCGAAAGGCGCGATCGTGAGCATCACCCACCATGGCGGCAGCAGAGTGTATAGAAATTCAGCCACGGTCATGAAGCCGATGGCTGTCAGCAGCACCGCTTTTTTTCCAACCTTGCCGATGAGCCATGGTGCACACAGAATACCCACCATACCCCCGAGAAATTGATGCATGACGAGCTGACCGCCGTCGCCGTACTGCACGCCGTAAGCGTGCACCATCGGTTCCATGACAGCGCCGATGACCAATTGGCCAAGCCCGACAACCAGATAAGCGAAACAACCCAAATAGACTAACCGAGACATCCCAGTGCTCCTCACGTGATAGATTATTTCCACCATAACATATATGGGAGGGAGGAACGATATGAAAATATTGCGGATTCCCATAACAAAACAACCTCACTGCCTGCAGCGATAGTCTGCAGAAAGAGAGGCTGTTTGCGTTAGCGGAGGTTGCTCGGCGGCAGAGAGAGAAGCTGCTAGTGTTAGCGGAGGTTGCTCGGCTGCAGAAAGAGGAGCCGCTAGTGTTAGCGGAGGTTGCTCGGCTGCAGAAAGAGAAGCTGCTAGTGTTAGCGGAGATTGCTCGGCCACAGCACCAATGAACGGTTGTCGCGCTCGGCGCCGATGGCCCGCAGTATTTCTTGGGCGGCGGCCGATTCGGTAATCGGCTCACCGTTCCAACGGTCAATCTTGATTTTGCTGAGTCCGTGCTGGCGGAGCAGCATGCGGAAGATTTCTTTGAGCTCGGCTGTGCCGACGCTGCCACTGCTTGGCGATGATGTGTCAGACGTAGTAGATAAAGTCGACAGATCGACAATGTTGCGGCCGTTATTCTCCAGCCAGAAGCGCCATTGTCCGTGCTGCAGCACGAGGTAATTGCCGCTCTTGCGAGCGAATCCGGTGCCGCGCATGTTCGGCCAATCGGCGGCAAGCCCGAATGGGTTGGCCGGGTCAGTCGCAGCGAGGACGGTGATGGCGGCATTGTCCTGCCCGGGCAGCGGTTGGCGGACCGAGGCGATCCCTTCGCGGCGTGCGAACTGCAAGGTTTGCACGCCCTGCACCAGCAGGCCGCGGGTCACAGCGCCCCATTGCTCCAGCTGCTTCAGCATGGGAAGCAGCTCCTCCCAGCTGAATGGCGAGAGCTGGGCGACGAGCTCCTTCGATACAATCCCGTAGCTGTCCAGCAGATGCTGCGTCCAGTGGAGCGCCGACTCCGACAGCTCGGAAGATACGGAGCGCAGCCGGGCGGCATCAATAGGAGCGACTAAGGCGCCGGTTGCGTGGGCGTGCTGCTCGGGATCGGCGGGCGGTTGGGCGAGCTGGCCGGGTTGAGCGGGCAGAACGGACTGAACGGGCAATGCTGGCTGGGCAGGCTGCTCGCTGAGCGGGCCTGTCCAGTACCAGCGACCAAGGCCGGAGCCGGTGCGGGCGAGCAGTTTGCCCTTGGTCTGAAGCTGCAAACGGAGCGGCGCGAACTGATCGTTCGAGACGATGCCCTCCCAAATCAGATCAAGCAGGTCTGTCAGCAGCTCGGACGGTACTTTGCCATAATCGCGGCTTAGCTTAGTCAGGAAGCTGGCCCCGCCCTCCTGCAGCAGCGCCAGCAGCCGAGGATGTTTGGTGTGGGCGGCGGCTTGGACAGCCCGTGCAATAACGGGCGCATAGAGCGGTTTGGATTCGGAGAGGAAGAAGGCGATCTTGCCTTCCTTCTCATGCTCTTCCTTCCGGCCGATCCAGATGATCTCCCCGGAGGCGCAGAGTAAATCCAGATCATCCTTGCGATAGCCGATGACCCGGGAGGGGAACACGACGGACTCCCAGTGTGACGCAGGCAGGAAGAAGCCCTGCAGCCGTTCGATGACCGTGCGCAGGCCGTCGATTCCGCTTAGTTGTGAGCCCGACAGCGCATGCTGTAGCATGGACATATGGGCGCACCAGCGAATGGGGTCGATGGGCTCGGCTTTCTTCCTTGCTTGCTCCATCGTTAGACGAATCAGACGTTTGGCCACTTGGCGGCTCGTCCATATCCGCTCTTGATCGCCTTCGGCGAAAGGAGCGGGCTCGATCCGATCCAACTGCAGCAGCACCTCAGGAATATGCGCTGTCTCAGCTGGTGACAGTTCCGGATAGCGCTCACTTAGCTCCTCCTCGGTGAAAGAAAGCCGGTGGTCTGCGAAGCGGCCGGCAATAAAGGCGATGGCGCTGTCGCTCTTGGGAAATGCGGCGTACATGTCCTGTTCCTCCGCACATATCCAGCGGCGCCGCCCATGGCCGATCGGTTGCTCCGCAATTCGTCCTGCATCGTGAAGAGCTTGCAGCCATCCCTTGACGGCTTCCCCGGCAATGGCAGTCAGCTCCTCGGTCGACAGATCACCGCGCTGTTTAAGCAGCATGTACAGCTCTTCGGCGTTTGATGGGACTTGCCGGCCTCCGGTTTCCAGCCGCTCCTGCTCTTGCTGTGCAATGCCGGGGTCGACAGCTCGTTGAATGGCTTCTTCGCCGAAGAGCTGGCCTGCAAGCGATTTGCTCACGCTGAGCAGTTGGAGCTGCGTCGCTTCACTCAAACCATCGCCTTCATAAAGCATCATATTGGCGTAGTCGGCGAGAAACTGAACAGCAAACGGTGAAGGTGCTTGCGATTCCTTAACGAGCACCTCGATCTGACCTGCGGTAATAGCTTCGAGCAGCTGCTTCAGTCCGTTCGTATCCAGGTAGTCATGCAGACATTCCCGCATGGCCTCTTCAAGATAAGGGAACTGCTCGGCATAAGGGAGCGACTGCTTTAGCAGCTCTTCGCAGCGCAGGCGCTTCTGCCACATCGGCGTACGCGTGAAGCTGCGGGAGAGGAGAAGCGACGTCTCTGCGATACGACGGAAAGATAATCCGAGAAACGGCGAGCCTGTAATTGCCTCGGTGAGGAGGGACTCCACGCTGTCGGCCGTAATTTGCCACAGCGTTTGCAGCCAGGAGGCGTCCCAATCGGGTACCACGAGTTCGATCCCGTTGTCTTTGGCATTGCCGTACATCGAGTAGGGCAGGAGCCGCTGGAATTGCCGCTCGATGGCGAGCAGCCACGTTCGGTTGACTCGTCTGCCGAACGGATTATGGATAATGATGCGGGTTTGATTCATCAGATCACGATAATGCTCGATGATGATCCGCCGCTCGGTCGGCAGCCCAAGCGCATGATGCTGGGATTGAACGAGTCCGATCAACTCAGAAGCTGCATAATGATCGAGTCCATATTCCGCGTCTAGCCAAGCGATGGTGACATCTTCGCGTTTACGTGCGAGTGCGGAGCTGTCGCTTGCATCTGAAGGGTTGCCCAGCGCCAGCCTTGCGGATAGCTGCTCCAGAAAACTGCCGAGCTGGATACCGACCTCCACGCTTCGGCTGGCATTCTCTGCTTGCCAGAAGGGGATCTCGCTGAAGCGGTTAGGTGCTTCTTGCACATAGACGCGGTCGTTCTCAATGCTGCTGATCATCCAAGAGCTCGTTCCAAGCTGAAATACGTCACCAACACGGCTTTCTGCTATATAGGTTTCATCCAGCTCGCCTAAGTGAGTGCGGCTGTCTGCATGATGTACGGGATAGGCGGAGCTTTGCGGAATGGTGCCCGCGCCGGTGATAGCAGCCATCGATGTATTAGCCCGTTTGCGGAGCGTGTCTGTGCTGCGATCCCATTCCATTAAAGGCCGTGCGAACGGATAAAATCCCGACAGCACCTTGAGCGCCGCTTCCAACCGCTCTCGCGGGAAGCTGCGGAAACATTCGCTTTGTACGATGAGACTGTGGAGTGCGCCTATGGATATGTCTTCCGCTACCACGATGGATGTCATGTGCTGCGACAAGACATCGAGCGGCTCTCTAGGCAGGGTGATCGCTTCGATGTCGCGCCGTCCAATGTTGCGGCAGAGCACTGCCGCCTCCGGCAGCTCGCTGCGCGAACGCGCCACGATGAAGCCGCGGCTGACATCGCCGACGCCATGGCCGGCGCGGCCGATCCGCTGGATGCCCGCGGCTGCAGCTTTGGGCGAGTCGACCTGAATCACGAGGTCGACATGGCCCACGTCAATGCCGAGCTCGAGCGAGGAGGTGGCGACGAGGCAGCGCAGCTCTCCGGCCTTAAGCATGCGCTCGACCTCAAGCCGCCGCTCGCGCGAGAGGCTGCCGTGATGGGCGCGCGCCAGCTCGTATCCCGCGTGCTCGTTGAGCCGCAGCACAAGCCGCTCGCACATGCGGCGGCTGTTCACGAACAGCAGCACGGAGCGCGTGCCTTCCATCAGCGCCATCATCCGTTCGATGATGGGCTGCCAGACGCCGTCGCGCGTGCGGGCAGGGCGGCTGAGGTCCGGCATCGTTACCCGGACCTCGATTGATTTGGTCATCGTACTCTCGACGATGACCACCGGGCGCTGCGCATAGCCGAGCGGATGAACCGTCTCGGTTTCCCCAGGCTGCTGCCCCGAGATGAAGGCGGCCAATCCCCCGCCGCCATCGCTCACTTCAACGCCCGAGCTAACCCCGGCATGCTGCGTCGCCGTCGATCCATCGCCCGAGCTAGCCTCGGCATGCTGCGCCGCCGCACCGGCCTGCGGCTCCCAGCCGCCAAGAAACCGCGCGACCCGTGACAGCGGCTTCTGCGTCGCAGATACGCCAATACGCTGCACGGGCTGTGCTGCAAGCGCGGACAGCCGCTCGAGTGAGAGTGACAAATGCGCGCCTCGCTTGTCGCCGGCAAGACTGTGGATCTCGTCGACGATGACGGTCTCCACCGTTCCGAGCATGTTGCGACCTTTGTCTGAGGTAAGCAGCAGGTAGAGCGACTCCGGCGTCGTTACGAGCACGTCGGGAGGACGCCGCGCCATACGCGCCCGTTCACTAGAGGGCGTATCCCCGGTCCGTACCGCCGAGCGGATGCCCGGCCATGCTTCGGCCGCGTCGCCGCCAGCACCTGCGACCTCGCTCTCGAACCGCTCAATATCATCCATAAACCCGACCAGATGATGCTGAATATCATTGTTGAGTGCTTTAAGCGGCGTAATGTACAGCACGCGTACGCCGGGCACAAGTGCTTTACCCCGTGCAGCGGCAGCCAGCTTACGCTGAGCCAGCCGATTAATGCAAGGCAGCAGTGCAGCCAGTGTCTTGCCGGAGCCGGTCGGCGCAGCTATCAGTGTATGACGGCCTTCCACAATGGCGGCCCATGCTTCCTGCTGGACAGGGGTAGGCTCACCGAACGTATGCCTGAACCAACCGGCCAGCGTCTTATGAAATCCCGCGAGCGCGGGGGATAAGAGTGACATAGTGGAAGCTCCTTTTCTTTGAAATGCTCAGAACGTATAACTTCCGTCTCCTGAGGATGGCGACAGTCGCTGATTTTGACTGTTACGCATTCCAGAAATCCCTTATTTCAGACCAACTAACTCGACTTGAAATTCTAACGAACCACACAAGCCTTATTTCGGCCAACAAACACGATAGAAAAATCTAACGAATCCTACAGGTCTTATTTGGCCGGAGATTGCCCTTTTCCATCCCAATTCACCTAAATAAGACCGCTAGGATTCGTTAGAATCGAAATGTAGCGATTTCCCCTAAAATAAGACCTCCACGATTCGTTAGCGTGCAACCACTGTCGCTGTCCCAGCCCGGGGCAACATTCCGGCGAACAGCAGCTCCACCACTCGGCACCAGCTGTCGCGCCAGCGCCTTTCTCCATCTTCTCGGCACCAGCCAGCCGTCGCGCCAATGCCCATCTCCACCTCTATCATCCTAGTATTCATCATGAGTCAATCGATTCCTCTTTAGACAGTCTACCGCAGGTTCCACTTGCAAAAATCGGTCATTTGTCAGGTTTTACAACATAAACTTAGAAAAAGAATCCATACAGGAGGAATCCGGGATGGCAGGATGGCGGGACAGCATAGAGAATCGGCGAGCAGAGTGGAAAAAGCTTGAGGTTGGTTTAACGGATACGCTGGCGGGACGGCGCGTGCTGCGGGTGACAGGACCGAGAACGCCGCGCCTGACGACGCCGGTGACGAAGGCGGTTCGCCAGGAGGAGCTTGCGGCGGTTGCCGATACTTTCGATGCGGGGCTTGCTTGTTTCTGCCTCGGCGAGCTGCCGGCAGGTGAGCGGCAAAACTTCCTCGAAGCCTGGCATGAGCGGCTTGCCTCAGGCGCAATCGTCGTCATGGCCGACCGCCGCAGCGAGGGCTGTGCGACGCCGATTGAGCTGCATGATCTGTTTGCACCGCTTGGCAGCAAGCTTGATGTCCAAGTTGGCCGGACTTTCTGGTGGGTGCGCTACTTAAGGCGGTAATACCTTCCGATTTCTTCGAATATAACAAAAGAAGCCGCAGGTGCTTGTCCCGAAGGACGAACAGCTGCGGCTTCTTTTGTGCTTTCACAGGCACCTGAGGAAGGTGCAGGTCAATCTTACTCGGAGTCTTCGCCGCCAACCGCTTCGTCAGAAGGCTCGTCTGCGTATTTCTCATACGTTTCCGTACTCATCACGCGGCGCGCTGTAACGTACCGTTTTGAATAGTAGGAATCATTCAAGCCGCTGATGGTTACGCCTTTGCTGCTGGAGGAGTGTGCAAACTTGCCTTCCCCAACATAAATGCCAACATGCGAGATTCCTTTGCCAGTCGTATTAAAGAATACGAGGTCGCCTGGGATCAAATCTGCTTTCGCGATTTTCTTGCCCAGGTGTGCTTGCGAACGGGAAGCATGCGGGATATCCACGCCGAGTTTATTAAACACGTACATGGTAAATCCGGAGCAGTCAAACCCTTTCGTTGTAGTGCCGGTGTACACATAAGGTGTACCGATCAGATCTGTGATGACCCCATCCATTTTGGATTGCGCGAAAACGCTTCCTGTTTGAAAAAGTAGAAGCATCGCCAGTCCGATCAAAAGTGCAGAAAGCTTTTTCAAAACGGGAAACTCCTTCCAGTGCCTACGAGGTTAGCTGTGGGGTTCGGTTGAAGGCTCCCTATGATCACCTCTGGCATTCCGCGAATGGCATTGTGCGGATGTCGGGATCAATTCACCCAAGATGGTTCCCCCGTTTCCCGTGATGGGAATTCGGCAAAATTTTCATTTCTAGGCATAATTATTCGATCATTTTCTTCCTTCTCCTTCCTAGTTCACAACTTGTTCACAAATTAAAATTATTAGAATGCAACCTTTTATCTCTCATTTTCGTATAGCAGCCGCTAGTTTGAGCTGTTTTGAGTGCTCGCTCGCACCCGGGACCACCGTGCAAAGCATGTCTCATCTTGAATCTAAGCGCATGTCAAAAAAACCCGCTCTGCCGAGGGGTTTGTCTTTTATATGCCAGTTATTAGTTAAAAAGGAGACCGTCCCACTGTCATCAACATGACATGGTGGGCGGCCTCCTCGCATGGATTAGACTTGTTTCGACTGCCAGGCATCGTACTGGGCGGCTACCGTCCATACCTTCATAATGGTTCGGATCAACTGGTAGCCTTGATGCAGGATGAGCGCCAGCAAACCTGCCCAAAGCAGCGATACGGAGGCAATTGTCATGCTGAGCACGGCTCCGATCGCCCACATGAGAATGGAAATACCCGCGAAGGGCAGGAAATTCACGATGCCGCCCCACAAGGACTTGAGGGCACCGGTTCCGGCGACCGCTCCGAACTGCATGGAGAGGAAGAGGAGGTGGATCAGAACCGCCCAGGCGAGCCAAGCGCCCGCCCAAGGCCCCGCCTGCTGCGCAAACTCCAGCAGTGAATTGCTCCCGAGCAGCTTCGTTAACGCCCGCGGCAGCAGCCAAATGGCCGGTAGAAGCGTGAGCGTCGTTTCCACCAAGTAGAGCAGCGCGACGGGTTTCCAAGCAGCTCGAATGCCTTTTAGAAATTTCGTACCATTGTCGTCCGTGACATGATGGAGGGAGTGGAACAGCCCGGCATTCAGGAACGGGGTAATGATGATGCGTCCCGCAAGCAGCCCGCAGAAGAGCCAGACATAGGGGCGGATCAGATCGGTCTTGATGAGCTGGAACTGCGCTTCCGTCATGAAGAGCTGAACGGCTGTACCGCCGCTGCCGATGCTGTCCGGGAACCTTTTTAGCAGCGGCACGGTAATGCCTTCAATGGTTCGATAGAGGAAGAAGCCCCATATCAGCTCATATAGAAACAGCATAATGATAATGTAGAAGTGCTTAACGGTCAGTCGCCAGCCTTGCTTTAGGTGCGTTCTCATTTATCATCACCTCCTAGAAAGTTTTTGCGAGGCAGTATCGTCACCATGCAATGGAAGCAAATATACTCTCAATCAGCTTGGAGACGCCGACACTCCAGCGTGTGCGTTGTTTCTCTGCGAGCTCGGCTTTCATAAAGTTGTTGATATGTTTGTTGTCGAGCACATTGTCGTTGTGTGGATCGACGGCGGCCCACAGCAGTTTGGAAGAATGGACGATTTTATATTGTATGTGGGTTTCTTGGCCATCCCAGACTTTAGGCATCAGCGTACCATCTGCAAAATGAAACACGACCGACACCGGCCCAGAGCTGCCGCCTGTCTTCTTAATGAGTACGACCGATTCGTACTGCGTCTCGTTGCCTTGCTTCACAGGGCGTACATGAATGGAAGCGACCGAGTAATCGGACATGGCATCCCCGTACACGAAATGGCTGAAGTAGTCGTTCCACTTGTTCTTCGTTACGGATTCTACGACGCGCTGGAAGTCGGCGGTGGAAGGATGTTTGAATTTATATTTTTGAAAATAGGTCCGCATAATCTTACGCATCGTCTGGGCTCCGACCTGCTTCTCGATGCCGAAGAGCACAAGCTTCGCGCGCATGTACACATTTTCCGCATAGTGATTGTTGCTGTGATACGACCAAGACAGCTGCTTCAGCGGAGCCGGGTTCGTCATGTAGCTTGCTTCCACCGGCAAATTCGGCTCCACGCCGTATTCGCTTTCCATCACTTTGTCCTCGGCATAGGAGGTGAAGCCTTCGTCGAGCCATGCCTCTTCGAATTCATTGGAGGCGACCATGCCGTACCAATATTGATGGCCGATCTCGTGGACGACCGTTCGCTCCAGATCGTAGCCGGGGTTCTCGTTCTCCGCGGCAAATGCGGTAATGAGTGTCGGATATTCCATCCCGCCAGCACCGTTGCCTCCCTTAGGGGGAACTACGACAGAGAGGGTGGTGTATGGGTAAGCGCCGTACCATTGTGCATATTTGGCGAGCGCGGATTTGGCTGCGTGCATGTAGCGGTCCTTGAATTTGGCGTGCAGCGGATCCAAGTAGAGCTTGATTCGAACGCCCGGAACGCCGTCTGTGGAGAAAGGCTCCTCTGCGTAGACGAAATCCGGTGAGGCAGACCAGCCAAAATCATGCACGTCATCGGCGTAGTATTGGTAGGTTTTGCGTCCGTTGGCTACGATGGAAGGTTTAGTTTGGAAACCGGTTGCCGCTACTTTATAGCTGTCCGGGACGTTGATTTTCACGCTGTAGATGCCAAAATCGCTGTAAAACTCCGAGTTGCCGTGATACTGATGAATGTTCCAACCTTCTGCTGCTCGGCCGCGTGTGCCTGCCGTCTCGTAAACGCACAGCTTCGGAAACCATTGGCCAGCCATAATGAAGTTGCCGGAGTAACCCATCCGCGCAAACACTTCCGGAAGCTTGACCTCAAATTTCATGCGGAGCGTGACGCTCTTGCCAGGGGCGACAGCATGGGGCAGACGCAGCTTGGCCAGCGTTAAATCGTTTGGATTGCTGTCATCGGGCTGCACATAATGCAGGCGCGGGAGAAGGCTGTAGCCTTCCGTCGTCTCGAGTGAAAGCAGGTTCATATAGCCGATGCTGTCCGAAGTCGCTTTATCATTTCGGAGCTGACCGCCGGACTCTTTCATGAAAGTTGTGTCTTTGGAGCGGAAGGCGTTCGGATACAGATGAAAATACATCTCGGACACTTGCTGCCTGCCGGGGTTTGTCCAAGTGACAGACTGCTCCCCGATCAGCATGTGCGTATCCTCCTGAAGTTTCACATCGATGTGGTACTCCGTGACCCGTTTGCTGAGTGAGACCGGCTTTGGCTGCATCACAATATCGGGCTCCGGCGCGGTGGACGGAGCGGCAGGCTTGGGCGCCGTGTCTTTCTTGGCAGGAGCGGAGGCGTATGTATATTGCGAAACCCAGGCATCTCCGAACCCTTGCCTTGCCGTTGCACCCAGAATCACGGCGACGAGGGCAAAGAGTAGAAAACGTTTGGCGTGACGTGGATTCATTGAAAGATTCCCTCCCGTTGACAAGCTTCTAAAGCATGTATATGTTTGCTTTTCCGAGATTATTAGCTAAAATGGAATTAATGTGCGGACAGGCGCGGAAACCGCGCCGGACGTGGAATCGCAGCGTTTTTAGATGGGAGTTGGAACGTAAGATGAGTGAACAAGAGAAAGATCAACAGCCCGTAGAGAAGAAAGAGAAGAAGTCTCTCTCTTTGAACGTGGTGAGCAATAAGGAACATAAAGGCTTTGGTGCAGGGACGATTGACCTGAGCAGCGTATCCTGCGTCATGATCGATAACGGCGAGGCTTACATTGATGTAGGCGCGATGCATGCGAAGAGCAAGATCGAGAAGGGGATCAAATTCAGCACGAACAAGGAAGATGTGCCTAACGGCCGTCTGTGCTGGATTGTCTGGGTAGCCGTTGACCGTAATGAAGAAGGTTCGTTCTACGCAGGGGCAACCGCTTGCCCGATGCTGGTGGACACAGAAGCGCGCAGAGGCTGGAAAATTCTAGCTCAGCATGTCAACAACTTGGATTACGCGATCAAACGCCGTTTCGTGCTCGATGAGCTTGGAACGGAAGAGAAAGCTGCGCTCAAGAAACTCCTCGTAACCAACAATCAGGAGTGGTGGGACCGCTCGCCTGATAAGTTGAAGGAAGCACTGAACGTATAACGTAGAACATGCACTTTTGCTGCCGATAAAGCCGTTTTGCCGTTTCTCTTAAGTGGAGAAAGGCGAAGCGGCTTTTTATTTTTCTCTGTTTCGAAGTGCATCCTAGTTATGGTATAGTCGAATGACAGAACATTTGTTCTAAAATTAGGGGGAAATGGAATGAAACGGGCTTTGCCGCGTGAATCGCGCAATCATTATTCGGAGCTGCTCCGACGCTATCTGCTCCCGCAGAAGCGGACATTAATTGGCCTTGCCGTACTGCTTTTCCTCTCGATTGGCTTACAGCTGATCAACCCGCAAATCATTCGCTTCTTTATTGATACCGCACAATCGGAAGGCAGCATGAAGCCGCTTCTTATCGCAGCTTGCCTCTTTATTGGCTTCTCCCTTGTGCAAGGGGCGGTGTCGGTAGCGGCTACCTATTTCAGTGAGAACGTGGGTTGGAAAACAACGAATGTGCTGCGCGGCGACTTGGCGGCGCACTGCCTGTCGCTTGATATGCCTTTCCACAAGTCGCATACGTCAGGTGCTATTATTGAACGGGTCGACGGGGATGTGAATGCGCTGGCGAATTTCTTCTCCAGCATGATCATTAATCTGGTCGGCAATTTCTTGCTGATGGTAGGCATTTTGTTCCTGCTGTTTCGGGAGAGTTGGTTGATCGGTACAGGCATGACGGTTTTCGTGGTTGTGGCGATTCTCGTCATTCAGCGTATACGGAAGCTGGCTGCACCTCTGTGGAAGGATTGGCGGCAAGCGAATGCCGATTTGTATGGATTCATCGGCGAGCAGCTGGAAGGAACGGAGGACATTCGTGCGAATGGAGCGTCCGGGTTCGTCATGAATCGTTTCTACAGCATGCTGCAGCGGATGCTGCCGCTTCGTGTGAAGGCTTTTCTTGGATTTGGCGCGATGTGGAGCACGACGATTATTGTTTTTGCGTTGGGGAATGCGATGGCCTTCGCTATTAGCGCGTATTTATGGAAAGAAGGCTCGATTTCGATTGGTACGGTGTATTTGATCTTCTATTATACGGAACTGCTCGCAAAGCCGATTGAGAAGATCCGCACACAGATGGAGGATTTGCAGAAAGCGGACGCCAGTATATCGCGTATTCGGGCGCTGTTCGAGACACGCTCTGCCATTGCGGACGGACCCGGCGCGACGCTTCCTTCTGGTGCGCTGGGTGTCAGGTTTGATGAAGTCACCTTCCGTTATGAGGATGGCACAGGCGAGCCTACCCTTGATGGATTAGCGTTGGATTTGAAGCCCGGAGAGGTGCTCGGCCTGCTCGGTCGGACGGGGAGCGGCAAGTCGACGCTTGCCCGGCTGCTGCTCCGGTTCTATGATCCGCAGCAAGGGGCGATTAGCTTAGGCGGCACCGATATCCGGGAGCTGAAGCTGAGTCAGCTTCGCAATCGCGTAGCTATGGTTACGCAGACGATCGAAATCATGGAGGGTACGATAAGGGACAATCTGACCTTCTATGATGACGCAATACCGGATGAACAAATTATTGCCGTCTTACATCAGCTTGGGTTAACAAATTGGTATGAGGCGATGCCGGAGGGGTTGGATACCAGGCTCGCGTCGGGTGGGGGAAGCCTCTCTGCCGGGGAAGCGCAGCTGCTTGCTTTTGCCCGCGTGTTTCTGACGAATCCGGGCCTTGTCATTATGGATGAAGCATCGTCAAGGCTTGATCCGATGACGGAGCAGCGCATTGAGCAGGCCATCAGCACGCTGCTCACGAACCGTTCTTGTATCATCATTGCACACCGATTAGCTACCGTGCAGCGCGCGGACGCTATCGTGATTCTCGAAAACGGTCGTGTTATCGAAGCGGGCCGCAGAACGGAACTTGCAGCAGATCCGGCATCGCGTTTCAGCGCCATGCTGGCGACCGGTCTTGAGGAGGTGCTCGTATGACGACCTTTCGATTTCTAATGGGGCTCATTACTTACCGGACATGGCGTTATGTCGTCAATGCGACTGCTTGGACGGTCATTTACATGGTGCCAATTATACCGGGGCTCATTACGAAAGAATTTTTCGACTCACTAACAGGCGACACTTCACTGAAGATGGGCACTTGGAGCATCATCGCACTGCTGCTGGCAGCGGCGATCGCTCGCGTCGTCTTGATCATTGTCGGGTTTATAACCGATGTTCATTTTCGCTTCCGCATGGGGATGATGCTGCGCCGTAACATGCTGAAGCATGTACTGAAGCAGCCTGGGGCACGCGCTATTCCATGCTCGCCAGGAGAAGCGATCAGCTATTTCCGTGATGACGTGGAGCAGTCCGAGGAAGCGGCCAGCTGGTCTGTCGATGTCTTTGGGATGACCTGCTTTGCACTGGTTTCCAGCTATATTCTGATCGGGATCGACGCGCAAATGACCTTGCTTGTTTTCGTGCCGCTCGTCATCGTAGTGGCGGTTGCGCAGCTTGCTACCTCAAGGCTGCAGAAGTATCGCGCGGCGAGCCGTGAAGCAACCTCTCGTGTGACCGGTGCGATCAGCGAAATGTTCGGTAACGTGCAGGCCATTCAGATTGCAGGCGCCGAGGAACGTGTCATTGAGCGGTTCCGGAAATTTAATGATACGAGACGCCAAACGATGCTGAAGGATAAGTTGATGGGCGAGGTGCTGGATTCCATCTTTACGAATTCCGTGAACCTTGGCATCGGACTGATCCTCCTGTTGGCTGGTACGAAGCTGCGAGGCGGCACATTCACCGTCGGTGATTTCTCTTTGTTTGTCTACTATCTGACTTTCGTTACTTCGATTATTACGAATGTGGGCAAGTTCATCACCTACTTCAAGCAGATGGGCGTGGCACTGGATCGGCTGAAAGGGCTGCTACAAGGCGCACCTGCCCATGTGCTAACGCTGAAAGAAGGGCTTATGCTCCGCAAAGGCAGCACCTTGAAGCAGAACACAGTGGCTGTTGTGGAGGAAAAACTGCATGCCTTAGACGTCGAGGGATTGACCTATCGGTTTCCAGAAACGGGCAGAGGAATCGAGGATGTTCGGCTGCAGCTGAAAGGCGGCTCGTTCACCGTGGTGACCGGCGCGATCGGCTCTGGGAAGACCACGCTTGTCCGCACGCTGCTTGGGCTGCTGCCTAAAGATGAAGGGACGATTAAGTGGAATGGGAAACCCGTCCATGATCCGGGCACTTTCTTCACTCCGGCGAACAGTGCGTACTCGGCGCAAATTCCTCGTATGTACAGCGATACGCTGCGCAACAATATTTTGCTCGGTCAGCAGGAACAGGGGGATGACTTGCGGCAGGCGATTCATACTGCAGTGATGGAGTATGACCTCGACCACTTGCAGAACGGACTGGAGACGCTGATTGGCCCGCGCGGCGTGAAGCTCTCCGGCGGTCAAATGCAGCGAACGGCAGCCGCGCGCATGCTCGTACGCGATGCACAGCTTTATGTGTTCGACGACGTATCGAGTGCGCTCGACGTCGAGACCGAGCAGAAGCTGTGGGAGCGGCTGTTCCAAAGCAGAGGCGACGCGACCTGCTTGGTCGTTTCGCACCGCAGAGCGGCACTGACTCATGCCGATCATATTATCGTCATGAAGGATGGCCGCATCGAAGCGGAAGGGACTGTGGAGGAACTGCTGCACGCAAGTGCGACCTTCCAAGAGCTGTGGAGCGGCGATGAACGTACGGCTGACGCAGTCTTGCCTGCTGACGCTGAAGGGGTAGCGCTTCAGCCTAAAACATAAGAAAAGCCTCTGCAGGCGGCATGTTGCCGTCGTTGCAGAGGCTTTTTTTGTGCTGAGTAGCGGAGTGGGTTCCGGTTAGATCGGCATTTCCTTGCCGGTGTAGTCCACGAATTGAAACCGGAGTTCCTCCGGGACAATACTGCGCTCCATCAGGTCGACGATGCCGCGGGCACTGGCTCGTGGATCGGTCGGAGCGTTCTCGCCGCCCATATCCGTCTTCATCCAGCCGGGGTGAATGCTGAGCACCTGAATCCGGCGTTCCTTCACATAGCGGTGAAGCTGCTGCGAGAACATATTGAGCGCTGTCTTCGAGATGCTGTAGGGATAGTCTCCGGGATAAGCATTCGTAATGCTGCCTGCTTCGGATGAGATGTTCAGAAGCGCGCCATTCTCCTCCGTAAGCAGAGGCAAAAAATGCTTCACCACTCGCATAGGCCCGTACAAATTAATCTCGAATGCTTGCGCCACATCGTTCATATCGAGTTCTTCGATTTGAGTGTTGCGCGCATTGAGAATGGCGGCATTGTTGATGATCGCACTAAGTGTTCGGCCTTCGCGCTTCAATGCGGAAGCGAGCTGAGCCACACTCTCTTCGCTAGCAACATCGAGCTCGGTGATCGTAAGTCGATCCCCATACGCCTCGCTTAGCGCCGCAAGCTTGTTGCCGCCTACATCACGAACCCCGGCAATAACGGTGTGTCCGCGCTCGAGTGCTTCGGCGGCAATCGCTAATCCAAGTCCACGGCTAGCGCCTGTTAGTAGTATATTCATACTCACTGACCTCTCCTATTTATCGTTCTCGAGCAGCTCCACGAGCACTTTAAGCGCTGGTATAGTATCCATATATGCATACCGTCCGCCCGTATATTCACCCTTCTGCTGAAGCGGGAAACCTTTGCTCTCCAGCAGCATAATCTTCTCTTTCATGCCCTCGATTTCAAAAGCGATATGATGAGGCCCTTCGCCATGCTCGTCCAAATAATTTCGCCACGTGCTTGGATGTTCGTCCGGTTCAATCAGTTCAAGCTGCAAGGAGCCCATATCAATAAAAGCAAGCTTAGCCCGGGCGAAAGTGGGAGCACCGTTAAATTCCGTTTGCGCCTTATCCAGTGTATCGGTAATGATGGCCTGCGGTTTCTCGATCCCGAAGAAATCCGCATAAGCTTGACTCACTTTGTCGATATCGTTGACGAGTATGCCGATTTGCGTAATGACTTTATTGCCGAGTAGTCCTGACAACTGCGAACACATCCTCTCCATAGTAGGAAGCTAGACACAAGACTCTTACACAATTTTCCACAACCTTACACAGCTATCTTATCCAATCAGCAAAATGAGTGTCAATCGGCACAACCGATCACTTTTCATGCTGGCGAATAGTGTAGGAGCAACTCCCTGATCCACACATTGGAGGGAAAATGCCGAAAATAGCACAAGAGTAGCTTCCAGAACTACACAATGGTGGGAAAGCGACGAAAATAGAGCAAGAGTAGCTCCTGGAGCCACACAATGGTGGGGAAGCGACGAAACAGCACAAGAGTAGCTCCCAGAGCCGCACATTAGCGGTTGCAAACACACTGTGAGGTAACAGTTACCGTACATTGGACAAGAGAGATATTTAGCTCGAAGAGAGGTACTGGTTACCGTTCATGCAGTGGAAATCCCCAAATTTAGCTCATGAGTGGTAATGGTTACCGTACATAGATTGATTAGTTATGTAAGAAGCATACGTAGGGAGCTACATGCGAGTAAAATGAGAGTTTTCGTGTAATGAAGCACATGAGGAGATCCACATAAGAGGTAATTTAGGGTTTTTACCCAAAGTAGCACACGTGGAGATCTACATGTATGCGATACATGGGCATTTTACGAGAAGTAGTGCACGAGGCGCGCTACTTCTCCATCCAGCGCACAAAAAAGGGTTGCCTCACATCATCCAAGAGCTGGATGACGAGGCAACCCCTATTTAAACCATGTGCCGTTGCTAAGCTGGTCACCGCGATCTGCGACCTGCAGCCCAGCCCCCCGTGAAGCCCCGCGCGGCACCACCCCGCGGCCAGCTACCCTAAAAGCTAATTCGACCACCAGCGCTTGAGCTGCTTCCACCAGTGACGCGTCTTCTCTGTTTGCGCGCCGTCGCTTTGCGAAGCCGAAGCATCGCCTTCGCCATGAACGCCGCACACTTCTACCGGCTCAGTGCCGCTGACGAACGATTCGAGCCGGCGGTCCGGGCAAGACTTCCCGGCGAGCTTGCCGCTCTGCGGATCGATATAGACGGATACGACGCCATCCGGCAGCGGGAAGATTTTCGGCGGAATGGCGGACAGCGCCGCTTCCGTATACGACGCGAAGATCGGCGCGGCGCGGCGTGCTTCCACAGGCGTCAGCTTGCGGCCTTTGTCGTAGCCGACCCATACCGCCGTAGCCAGCTCCGGTGTATAGCCGACCAGCCAAGCGTCCGTCGCGGTCGTACCGGTCTTGCCGGCGACGGGGCGCTTAATCATCGCCGAGACGCGATTGCCGGTTCCGCCGGTTTCGAACACGCTCTCCATCAAACTGGTGAGCACATAAGCGTGCGCGGCATCTACCACGGTGGAGGAAGCGGGCTGTGCTTCGTACAGCACCTCGCCTTTCGCGTCCTCGATGCGCAAAATCGCCGTAGGTTCCATGCGCACACCGCCATTAGCGAATGCGCTGAATGCCGATGCCATCTCGAATGGGCTGATCGGGAAGGTGCCGAGAGCTAAGGAAGGCACCGGCTTCATTGGGCTCTCTATCCCAAGCTTTCGAGCCATGGCGATGACCTTGTCCGCTCCGACGGTCATGATGGAATTGACCGCATAGATATTATCGGAGCTCGCGATGGCTTGACGCATATTAATGAAATCGCCCACGTATTTGCTGTTGTAATTGCTCGGCGAATACGTCTTGCGGCCCTCATCGTAGGTGAAGATCGTCGGCGTACTTTTGAACTGCGAAACAGGCGTCAACACGCCTTCCTGCAAGGCAGTTAGATACAAGATCGGCTTAAAAGACGACCCCGGCTGCCGCGTCTTGGCGAATACGCGATTATACTGATTGGTCTTATAGTCGCGGCCGCCGACCATCGCTTTGATGTAGCCGGTTCGCGGATCGACAGAGACGAGCGCAGCCTGCTGCTCGGAATCCACCGGGATTCCTGCCGCGACAGCTTCTTCCGCCGCTCGCTGCGCATCGGGATCCAGCGTCGTATAGATGCGAATACCGCCTTCGCTCATTCTTCGCTCATCGATGCCAAGCTTATCGACCGCCATATACCGCACATAATCGCGGAAATAAGGCGCAGTTCCTGCCTGCTTGCTTGTTCCAAGCGGCACGAACCGAAGCAGTTCGGCGCCGGTCGCTTCAGCATCCGCTTGAAGCAGAATCCCTTGATCCACCATCGTCTGGAGGATCGTGCGCTGCCGGTCCTTCGCATTTTTCATATCCATATAGGGGGAGTAGTATTTGGGGCCTTTCGGAATACCGGCTAGCATCGCGCTTTCGGCTAAAGTGAGTTCCGACGCGTGTTTCCCATAATACAACTCAGCTGCAGCTTCTGCGCCATAAGCGCCGTGACCGTAGTAGATTTGGTTCAAATACAGCGCCAAAATCTCATCCTTGGAGTAATGCATCTCCAGCTGAATCGTATACATCGCTTCCTTCAGCTTGCGCGACCAGGTCCGCTCATGCGTCAAATACAGGTTGCGGGCGAGCTGCTGAGTCAGCGTGCTGGCCCCTTGCTTGCGTGACATATTCTCTACGTTAACCAGCGCTGCACGGGCCATCCCTTTCATATCAAAGCCGAGATGATCGTAGAATCGCTGATCTTCAATAGCGAGCGTCGCCTCGACGAGATAGGGCGAAATTTGCTTCAGCGGCACCGACTGGCGGTTCTCGCCGGCATGAAACGTGTCGATGATATGACCCTGCGCATCGAGCATTTGCGAAGTTTGGCTGATCGCCGAAGCGGGAAGTGCTTGTTCCCGCAAATAATAGAGGAAGCCGAAGGCGCATATAAACAGCAGCAGCAGCGCCGCTCCCGAATAAATGAGCCACCGTTTCACATGCTTCAGCAGCGGCATCCATTTTTCCAATTGAATAGAAACAGGCAGTCGACGCTTCATGACGCCGCCCTGCCTGTATACATGTTTCATCCATCTTTTCATGTGCAAGTCTCCTAACCGAAAGAAAGTCCGCTTTATCCAACTAGTATGGAAAACAATGGGACACCCTATTCAGAAAGAGGGTTTGCGTAATATGAAATTTTTGTGCGACGCTGGCAAAAGGTTGCTTTTTCCCCCCGTTAACTTATAATACAGATTGAAACATTGGACCATATGATCAATAGCACCACTACATAAACGAAAGTAGGGATTTAACAATGGAATTGTGGTACACGGAGAAACAGACCCCGACTTATGGGATTACGATGAAAGTAAAAGAAACGTATGTCAGCGAACAAACTGAATTCCAGCAGCTCGATATGATCGAGACGGAAGAGTTCGGTACGATGCTTGTTCTGGACGGCATGGTTATGACAACAGATAAAGACGAGTGGGTTTATCACGAAATGGTTGCTCACCCGGTTCTATACACGCATCCGAATCCGCGCAAAGTGCTTGTTGTTGGCGGCGGCGACGGCGGCGTAATCCGCGAAATCCTGAAACACCCGAGCGTAGAGAAGGCTGTTCTGGTTGACATCGATGGTAAAGTAATCGAATACTCCAAGAAGTACCTTCCACAAATCGCTTGCGGTCTCGACGACCCTCGTGTAGAAGTGATCGTTAACGACGGCTTCATGCACATCCACGATCACAAGAACGAGTACGATGTGGTTATGGTTGACTCCACGGAGCCGGTTGGCCCTGCGGTAAACCTGTTTACACGCGGCTTCTACCAAGGCATCTACGATGCACTAAAGGAAGACGGTATTTTCGTAGCACAAACGGACAACCCTTGGTTTACACCGGAGCTGATCTCGAACGTAAACCGCGATGTGAAAGAAGTGTTCCCGATCGTCCGCGTATACTGGGCTAACGTTCCAACGTACCCGAGCGGCCTGTGGACATTCACAATGGGCAGCAAGAAATACGATCCGCTTGAAGTGGACGAGTCCAGCATCCCAGAAATCGACACTAAATATTACTCCCCGCGTCTGCACAAAGCGGCTTTCGTTCTGCCGAAATTTGTGGAAGATCTGGTGAAGTAAGAGGAGACCTACACAACCTATGAAACTCGATCAAAAATATTCCGGCAATGTATTTATCCTTAGCTCGGATGACTATAACACGTCCAAAGCAGTCATTTACGGCATGCCGATGGACTTTACCGTATCGTTCCGCCCAGGCTCCCGTTTCGGCCCTCCGCGTATTCGCGAAGTGTCGATCGGTCTGGAAGAGTACAGCCCGTACCTGGATCGCAGCCTGGAGGATATCGAATATTTCGACGCAGGCGATTTGCTGCTGCCTTTCGGCAACGCGGCTCGTTCGCTTGAAGTCATCGGTGAATTCGTTCGCGGCGTATTAGACGACGGCAAAATGCCTGTAGGACTCGGCGGCGAGCATCTCGTATCATGGCCGATTTTCCAAGAGGTGTACAAGAAGTACCCCGATATGGCGATCATTCACTTTGATGCCCATGCAGATCTGCGCGAGTCGTACGAAGGCGAACCGCTGTCGCACTCCACGCCGCTTCGCAAAGCAGCCGGCCTGATCGGCGGTAAGAACGTCTACCAGTTCGGTATTCGTTCCGGCTCTCGTGAAGAGTGGCAATTTGCACGCGAGAACATCAATTTCTTCCCGTTCGAAGTGCTTGAGCCTTTGAAGAAAGTATTGCCTGAGCTGGAAGGCCGTCCTGTCTATCTGACGATCGACATCGACGTGCTGGATCCATCGGCTGCACCGGGAACAGGTACGGCGGAAGCCGGCGGCATCACGTCGAAGGAATTGATCGACGCGGTTCACGCGATTGCGCGATCCGGCGTTAACATTGTCGGTTGTGACCTCGTTGAGGTAGCACCGGCTTACGATCCTACGGAACAAACACAGATCGTCGCGGCGAAAGTGATCCGCGAAATGCTGCTTGGCTTTATTAAATAATAGCGAAGGATGGGGCGGCGCTCCCATCCTTTTTTGTTGTCTTCTCACAGCTGGGTCGCACGTCAATCTCTGCACCCAATCCGCTCTACTCGCCCTCCCAAATCAGGCTTCTTCTTTTTCGGCGGTCAAGTTTCAGAGTGCCGGAATCAGCTATAAAATAACAATAAAGCAGCTCTGGTTAGAGTACTACCGTATGCCCGCCGCTTAGGGCTTCATTTTTTGGTCATAATGAATAGTAGTATTCTAACAATTGAGGGGGCGAGCAAGTTATGAGCTTATTGCCAATTCACGAGCGGCTCGCGGAGCTGTGGACGGTTCGAAGCAAGAGGCAGCTCTCGGCAGAGGAGCTGGCAGACTTTGAGCATTGCTTGGCGGTGAATGCGATGATTTGCCGACAAGTTGCTAATTTGTACAATCTCTCGCTGCTGGCTTCGATGACAGGCGATACGGAGTGGCAGCACGATATATGTCGCAAAATCGAACGGCTGACCGGAACACCGCCGGCATCCACCCAGCTATAGATGGACTTGAATATTCCTTCTCTTTCTGGTTTCCTATGGAGAAGAGGGGAGGGATGGTGTGATGAGAGTACATTCATTTCCGCCGGAGATCGGCGCGGGTGCGCAGGTGCTTGTCCTTGGCAGCATGCCGGGGACGGCTTCGCTCGTGAAGCATCAATATTACGCACATCCAAGGAATCATCTATGGCCGGTTGTCTATGGCTTGTTCGGGCTGACGCCGGCTGAGGAGTATGAGGATCGGCTTGCTTTTGCCAAGGCTCGCGGTATAGCGCTCTGGGATGTAATCGCCTCTTGTCAGCGCGAGGGCAGTCTTGATGCGAACATTCGTGAGGAGCAGCCCAATGATATTCCCGGCTTGCTTGCGGAGTATCCGGCTATTAGCTGCATTGTGTGTAACGGCGCCAAGTCGCATGACACGTTTCTGAAGTATTTCAGGAGCTTACCCGAACTCAGCGGGATCACGCTGCTCAAGCTGCCGTCAACCAGTCCGATTCCAACGGCGGCGATGCGGACGACTGCAGATCGGATTGAAGCTTGGCGCATTGTGCTGCCTCACTTAATTCCGCTGGAACAGACCTAGGCAAACCTCATAAAGAGGCTTGCTTTTTTCACGAGGTTGCATATAATAGGGAAAATACAGTCAGTTATAACAGCTACATACGATGAACGGGACAGTACCTTGCAGATCGGTGCTAGCAGCGAGCCGGGTTGGATGAATGGTGTAGCGGCCAATTGGCCTCGTTAACCAAGCATCCTTGGTGTAAGCCGGTGCAGCGGCGTAAGGGAAGCGGACCCGGGAGTAGATCCATTGAACATGCGGTGCGGCGACTTGATGAAGTTGGCCTCTGTAAGTAGATGAATCCGGTCACCCCGTTATCGTGCTTGAGAGGTTTTCGGCATGGCCGCAATTCGTTGTTTGTGCAGCCATAATGTCAACCAGAAGAGTGGTACCGCGGAAATCAACCTCCGTCTCTTTATTAGAGACGGGGGTTTTATTTGTTTTCAGAAAACTGTAACCACATTTCGGGGAGGATGAACGAGATGAATCTGTTATTGCAGTGGGCAGCCGCACAGCTGCAACCGCATGTGCCCTCTAATATGAAGTATGAAGACATCGTAGCGCTGCTGGAGCTCCCGCCAAACCCGGAGCTTGGCGATGTCGCATTTCCTTGCTTTCTACTAGCGCGTGAGCTGAAACGTGCGCCTGCGGTAATCGCCGCAGAGCTCGCGGAGCAGATTGGCTCCGAAGGGACACCTATCATCCGCGCCGAAGCGAAGGGGCCGTACTTGAATCTCTTCCTCGTAAGGGAAGAGTGGGCACCGAAGCTGCTCGCTCCGCTGCTGCTTGCTGATTTCGGGCAATCGCAGGTCGGTACCGGACAGCGCGTCATCTTGGATATGTCCTCTCCGAATATCGCCAAACCTTTCGGCGTCGGTCACCTGCGTTCTACGATGATCGGCAATGCGCTTGCTCAAATGTACCGCAGCTCCGGCTATGAGGTTGTAACCGTCAATCATATCGGTGACTGGGGCACGCAATTCGGCAAACTGATGGAAGCGTATATGCGCTGGGGCGATGAAGCGAAGCTTAAGGAAGAACCGATTCGCGAAAGTTTGCGCCTGTATGTCCAGTTCCATGAGGAAGCTGAGCAGGACCCATCCTTGGAAGACAAAGCGCGTCACTGGTTCTGGAAGCTTGAGAACGGTGACGAGGAAGCGCTCAAGTTGTGGCGTTATTTTGTATCCTTCAGCATGGAGGAATTTGACCGTGTGTATACACGTCTTGGCGTGCAGTTCGACTATACGCTCGGCGAGAGTTTCTATAATGACAAAATGTCTGCCGTCGTCTCGCGACTGCAAGAGCTGAACCTGCTTGAAGAAAGTAACGGTGCGCAGGTTGTTCGTTTGGAAGAGGAAGGATTGCCGCCATGCCTCATCCTGAAGTCGGACGGCACGACCATTTATCCTACGCGCGATCTCGCTACGGCGCTCTATCGAAAGAATGAGATGGGCGGGGATTTGCTGCTGTATGTGGTAGGCGCGGAACAGAAGCTGCATTTTCAACAAGTGTTCGCGGTCTTGAAGCGTATGGGAGAAGAAGTGGCAGACCAGTGCCGTCACCTTTCCTTCGGGCTAATGAAATTCGAAGGCCGCAAAATGTCCACGCGCAGAGGGCAGGTCATCTTCTTGGATGAGGTGCTGGACGAGGCGGTAGCCAAGGCTGCAGCCATTATTGCAGAGAAGAATCCTGATCTGGAGGATGCGCAGGAAACCGCCGAGGCAGTCGGGATTGGTGCGATTGTGTTCGGCGATTTGCTTCATCATCGTATGCTGGAGGTGGACTTCTCGCTGGATGAGGCGCTTCGCTTCGAGGGGGAGACGGGTCCCTACGTGCAGTACACGGCTGCCAGAGCGTTCAAGCTGTTGGCCAAAGGGGAGCTGACGCTGGCGGAAACCGAAGCGCGCAGCTTATCCGGTGCCGTGAACGGCAGGGAGCTGGGCAGCTATCTCTCGGGGGTTGCGGCATGGGAGTGTTTGAAACTGCTGGCTGCTTATCCCGAAGCGATTGCCGGCGCACTGCGTCAGAATGAACCGGCGGTTGTGGCACGTTTCCTGCTGGATGCAGCCAAACGCTTCAATCGTTTCTATCATCAGGAACGCATTCTGACGGAGAATCCAGCGGAGACCGAAGCGAAGCTGCTGCTGACTGCGGCGGTTGCCGGCGTGCTGCGTTCAGGGCTGGCACTGCTTGGACTGCGGACACCGGCACAAATCTAGGAGAGCGTCCAAATGTGCAGGCATTGAAATTAGAGGTGCTCCTGTATATAGTGAGGACATAAGCATTTCAGGCGACGGGAGACCGTGATCATGGCAGACAGAGCGAATGTAACGATATCGCTGAGAAGCGACATCGATGGGGAAGTGGAACAGAATACGTTTAGCGGTGAGTGGTTTCGAAAAGGCTCATCTGTATTTGTCCGTTACGAGGAAACCAGTGAAGGTGAAGACGGCAGCGTCGTACGGACGATTATTCGCTGGCGCGACGGCGAGCTTAGTGTGACGCGCCGCGGCGATGTGGAGTCGCTGCAGACGTTTGTGGCAGGCGCCAAGCGCACCGGTCATTATGAATCGGGGCATGCAGCCTTTCATTTGGAGACTGAGACGAAGCTGCTTTGGGTACAGTTTGGCGATATGACTAAGTCGGGATCGAGCGAAGACGTATTGAAACCAGAGCTGCCTATGCTGTTGGAATGGCATTATACACTGCTTGTTAACGATGAACCGACTGGGGAGTTCCAACTTCGGCTGCAGGCGGAAGAGCAGTTGACCTAGGGAATACCGATAACGAACGGCCATGCTTTCATTTACAGATTGATAAGATAATCAGGGGGATTGAAGAATTACATGAAAACGAATGTGATTGTACAACTGCATGAGCAGGTGAAGGAAGCGATCGCGGATGCGGTCGTAGCGGCAGGGCTTGCAGCCCGTGAAGAACTTCCGGTATTTGTACTTGAAGTACCGAAGGAGAAGGCGCACGGTGATCTTGCAACCAACGCTGCTATGCAATTGACGAAGCTTGCGAAGAAGAATCCGCGTCAAATCGCGGAAGCGATCATTGCGAATCTTGATAGGAAGAAGGCTTCTATTCAAGGCGCAGAGATTGCCGGTCCCGGTTTTATTAACTTCCGGATGGACCGCAGCTACTTGTATCCGGTGATTGGTCAAGTGCTCGAGCAAGGTGCCGACTACGGCCGTATTGATACCGGAGCGGGAGCAAGCGTACAAGTAGAGTTCGTCAGTGCCAATCCGACAGGCAGTCTGCATTTGGGTCATGCTCGTGGAGCAGCAGTTGGTGATGCTCTATGTAATGTGCTTGATTTTGCAGGTTACAAGGTAACGAGAGAGTATTACATTAATGATGCAGGCAATCAGGTTGCTAACCTGGCGCTTTCGATTGAGGCACGCTACAAACAAGCCCTTGGCCAAGATGCGGCAATGCCGGAAGACGGCTACCACGGCGAAGACATTATCGGTTTCGCCAAGGAGCTGGCAGCATCTGAGGGCGACCGGTTGCTATCGTTGTCAGACGAAGAACGCTTCACCTTCTTCCGCGACTATGGTTTGGAGCGTGAACTGAATAAGATCAAACGCGACCTCGGCGACTTCCGCGTGGAATTCGACGAATGGTTCAGCGAGACTTCTCTCTACCAAACCGGTCAAGTTGAGCAGGCGCTGGCAGCGCTTCGCGAGCGCGGCCAAGTATTCGAAGAGGGCGGCGCAACGTGGCTGAACACGATGGCATACGGAGACGACAAGAATCGCGTGCTTGTGAAAAATGACGGCTCATACACCTATTTGACGCCGGACATCGCTTACCACCGCGACAAATTCGGCCGCGGATTCGACAAAATGATTAACATCTGGGGCGCTGACCACCACGGCTACATTCCGCGTGTAAAAGCAGCAATGGAAGCACTGGGCAACGATCCGCAGAAGCTGATCGTTCTGATCGCACAGATGGTGAGCTTGTTCCAGAATGGCGAGAAGGTCAAGATGTCCAAGCGGACAGGTAAAGCCGTTACGATGGAGGATCTGCGCGAAGAAGTCGGCATCGACGCCATTCGTTACTTCTTCACGATGCGCTCTATGGACTCTCATCTTGATTTTGATATGGATCTCGCGATCTCGACTTCGAACGAGAACCCGGTATTCTATGTGCAATACGCACATGCGCGGATCTGCAGCATTTTCCGTCAGGCTGAAGAGCAGGGCATCGCGATCTTGCCACTCGCGGAAGTGGATTTGAGCCAACTGACGACTGAACATGAATTTGATCTTCTTCGCAAAATCGGCGAGCTGCCGCAGGAAATCGCGGAAGCTGCATCGCAATATGCACCGCATCGCCTGATTCGTTACGTCTACGAGCTGGCGGCGTTGTTCCACAGCTACTATCGCGCAGATCGCGTCATTACCGAAGACGCGGCTCAAACGCAAGCGCGCTTCGCGCTGCTTGGCGCGGCTCGTACAGCTATCGCTAATGTGCTGCGTCTCGTCGGAGTTTCCGCGCCGGAACGCATGTAGCCCTATCAACAATCAAGGCCGCGAACCTTATCGGTCCCCGGCCTGCAGCATTCGCATTACATCGAGCTCTCCGGTGATCCGGGGAGCTTTTGTGCCTCTTAAAGGCAGCATGGAACGTTTGACGACAGCCTTAATGTCGGTAGGAGACAGTCCGGGTCGATGAGCAAGAAGCAAAGCGATGGCTCCGCTCACATGTGAGGTGGCCATGGAGGTGCCGCTCATTTCGTTATACTTGCCTCGCAGCCAAGAGGAAAGTATCTTGTCACCCGGCGCGTATACGTCGATATGCATGCCGCGGTTGCTGAACGGGGCGATTCGCCGCAGCCGGTTCGTTGCGCCGACGGCAATGGTTTGCGGATACCGCGCCGGATAGTCGATCGACTTCCGTTTGCCGTCGTTTCCGGATGAAGCGACGATAATAACGCCTGCGTTGTAAGCATTGGTTACTGCGGTCAACAGCGACTTGCTCCGTGTTTTCATGCCGAAGCTCATATTCACGATGTCCATATTATTGCGCACGCACCAGTCGATGCCGAGTACGATATCAGAGACAAAGGCGCTTCCATTCTGATCGAACGCTTTCACGGGATAGACCGTCGCACGAGGGGCGACGCCGATCATGCCATGCACCTGATTGGCAGCAGCGATGGTGCCGGCAATATGGGTGCCGTGTCCGTTGTCGTCGTGTGGAAGCGACCCGCGATTAAGCAGGTTGATGCCCCGGCCAAGTGATTGCTTCAAATCCGGATGGCTGAAGTCAACGCCGGTATCAATGACGCCGACTTTCACGCGGTGGCCGGTGGTTGTACTCCAAGCAAGCGGCGCTTTAATTTCCTGCACGCCCCAAGGGATACCTTTCTCACGGATCACCGGTTTATATATGGAGGAGGAATGAACCGAAAGGAGTGGATCATTCTCGATCCAAATTCCGTCATGGGTAAGAGAGCGAAGCACATCATTCGGTACGCGCAAAGAGAAGCCTTGGATGAATGGCAAATGACGGATGGCATCGGCTGCAGTCGCCACGGTTTTGTCGATATGCGACCATTCTTGAAGGAAGCGCTCATAGTCGCTCTTTTGCCGGAAGCGGACAATTCGTCGCTTGGCAGCTGATGTGGTAAGAGATAATGCGCTGTGCAGCAGGCGGAGAACTGCGGATCTGTCCAAGTTGGCTTCCCCTCCATGGCGAATCATGCTGCAGTATTGTATGAACGAGCGCAACAAGCTGTATGAGCAACTTGCCTTTTTTCACATAATTAGGCTGCAAACCGTGTCATTCGCCGTACGGGCACATAGTATAGACCAAGAGTCATTAACGGGCTCTTATAACCGGAAACAGCGGCAACGCCTCATCCGGAAGGATACAGTCAAAGCGAAGGCGCCTCCTTCGCTTTTTCTTTTTGCCCTCGTAAGCGTGGACGGCTTGCTTTTTCCAAAGAAATAGGTTTTACTATAATTTGATAATGGATTGCTTACGCACTTAACGATCTCACCTGCTTAGGATAGAGAAGTCGTTCTTGCGGCGTACTAGCAGTTTGAGATGAGAGGAAGTGTCCGAAATGAGCAGCGAGATTGTCTTGAAAATCGATCCTGAACGTATAAAGGAAATGCCGATGGTTGATTTGGCATTTGAATTGCTGAAAGCGGCCAATACGCCGTTCTACTATCGCGATTTAATGATGGAAATTGCAAAAGTTCGGGGCTTTTCCCAAGATCAAATCAACCAAGTGATTGCGCAAGTATATACAGAAATTAATATCGACGGACGATTCGCGTGCGTCGGCAGCAATATGTGGGGATTGAAGCGCTGGTATCCGGTTGAGAAGAATGAGGATCCGGTCGGTAATGCGAAACGTTCACGCATCATCAATGATGAAGAGGACGACGATGATCTCTATCCGGACGAGGAAGAGGAAACCTACGCAGCTGAAGAGGATGACTTCGATTCTTATGACGAGGATACAGAACTCTTCGACGAAGCTGAGGAAGAAGCCGAAGTAGACGAAGAAGTTGTCATCGACGACGAAGAAATTGAAGAAGACGGCATTGAAGACGCTGAAGGCGCCGAAGGCGTGGCTGATGAAGAAGATGCTGATGAAGACTTCGACGATGAGGAAGACGAAGACAAATAGATTCGATTCTGCGGGACCCAGTGTCTCTTGACATGGGGTATCTGCGCAGAGTAAACTATTGCATGGGCTTCAAGTTCGGACATGCAGGCAATAAGCCAAAAACAGAAAGTGCCCCGTTTATACGGGTGTCACTTTTTTCTTTTTTATCGACCATTTTTCTTCGGAAATTGGAGAACCTATACTTAACATACAGGCGTGGAGGGTATCATCAGTGACTAAGTACATTTTTGTAACAGGCGGTGTCGTATCATCGCTGGGCAAAGGGATCACAGCCGCATCGCTCGGGCGTTTGCTCAAGAATCGCGGTCTTAAAGTGACGATCCAGAAGTTCGACCCGTACATCAACGTGGACCCGGGAACGATGAGTCCATACCAGCACGGTGAAGTTTTCGTAACGGACGATGGTGCCGAGACGGATTTGGATTTGGGTCACTACGAGCGTTTCATTGACATCAATTTGTCGAAGAACAGCAACGTGACAACGGGCAAAATCTATTCCACCGTTATTTCGAAAGAACGTCGCGGAGAATATTTGGGCGGAACGGTTCAAGTTATTCCCCACATCACCAACGAGATCAAGGATCGCGTATTCCGTGCAGGCAAAGAAACAGGTGCGGATGTAGTTATTACGGAGATCGGCGGTACAGTAGGCGATATCGAGAGCCTTCCGTTCCTAGAAGCAATTCGTCAAATTAAGAGCGACATCGGCCGAGATAACGTGATGTACATTCACGTTACACTGATTCCGTTCATTAAAGCGGCAGGCGAAGTGAAGACAAAACCGACACAGCATAGCGTGAAGGAACTGAGAAGCATCGGGATTCAGCCTAATGTGATCGTTTGTCGTACGGAGCATGAGTTGGCTGATGATTTGAAACGCAAAATTGCGCTGTTCTGTGATATTGATGCGAATGCCGTTGTGGAATGCCGCGATGCGTCGACACTCTATGAAGTGCCGCTGAATCTACGTGAGCAAGGCCTCGACGATATCGTTGTCAATCACTTGAAGCTGACAACTACTCCTCCGGATATGACGGAGTGGGAAGCGCTAGTTCGCCGTGTGCAGCAGCTTAGCCGCACAACTGAAATTGCGATTGTCGGTAAGTACGTTGCGCTTCACGATGCGTACTTGAGTATCGTGGAATCGCTAAGCCACGCAGGCTTCGACGCGGATGCGGATGTGAAGGTGCGCTGGGTAAATGCAGAAGAATTAACGGATCAGAACGTTGCAGATAAATTGCACGGTGTGCACGGTGTGTTGGTACCGGGCGGCTTCGGCGATCGCGGTATCGAAGGTAAAATCATTGCGATTCGTTACGCGCGTGAGAATGCAGTACCGTTCTTCGGTATTTGCTTGGGCATGCAAGTAGCGGTTATTGAATATGCACGTCATGTTACGGGATTGAAGGATGCAAACAGCTCCGAAATCAACCCGCTTACGCAATATCCGGTTATCGACCTGCTGCCGGAGCAGAAGGACATTGAAGATATGGGCGGCACAATGCGCCTTGGACTATATCCTTGTAAGCTGACGCCGGGCTCTCTGTCCGCACGTGAGTACGATGATGAACTTGTATATGAGCGCCACCGTCACCGTTATGAGTTTAACAATGAGTACCGTGAAACGATCGAATCCGCAGGTCTGCGCATTACGGGTACATCCCCGGATGGCCGCCTTGTTGAGATGGTCGAGCTTCCTGGACACCCGTGGTTCCTTGCAGTTCAATTCCATCCGGAGTTCACGTCCCGTCCGAACAGACCGCAGCCGTTGTTCCGCGGTTTCGTTAGAGCGGCGCTTGAGAAAGCGGAGAAATAAATCACTTTGAAGTTTTTTTCCAGCGAAAGCAGGAATATGAGTGCCATGGCGCGAAATCATTAACGAATATGGAATTCAAATCCAATCGTGACGATGATTGTCGTACATTCATAGGAGGGTTTCAAGTTGGAAAACAAGAAAGTCTTAATTGTCGATGATCAGAATGGCATTCGTATTTTGCTTATGGAAGTGTTTAGCAGTGAAGGCTATACTACTTTCCAAGCGCCGAACGGCAAACTGGCACTGGAGATCGTGAGAAACGAAGCACCAGATCTCGTTTTGCTTGATATGAAGATTCCGGGTATGGACGGATTGGAAATATTGAAGCATGTCAAAGCGATCAACAAAGACATTAAAGTCATTATGATGACGGCTTATGGCGAGCTTGACATGATTAAAGAAGCGACTGATCACGGCGCGCTTATGCATTTCACCAAACCGTTCGATATTGACGAGATGCGAATGGCGGTTAACTTACAGCTGCGCAGCGAAGAAGCCGGCGGCTGGTATGCAGTAGGATCCTAAGCACAAGGGTCCTGCTGCTTTTTTTTTGTCGAATCACAGGTGCACGAGGGTTCGATTTCCAAGACTTGTACCAAACGATTCATGATTGTGTTATAATCATTTGGTGCGATATTTGAAGCGTGTTTTCGTTATTTAAGCGCATGTCTTCAATGCCGGTTGTCAGCATCCGTGCTGAGGCGGTTTTGCGAAGCGTCGCATATCAAAGACAAATTTATGAAGCGCTAAGCTTCATAAAACACTAGGAGGAGTAGAGAACCATGCCACTCGTTTCGATGAATGAATTCCTGCCAAAGGCAAAAGCAAACAAATTCGCGGTAGGCCAGTTCAACATGAACAACCTGGAGTTCGCGCAAGCGATCACAGAAGCCGCGATGGAAGAAAACTCGCCATTTATTTTTGGTGTATCTGAAGGTGCCCTTAAATATATGGGTATTGAGTACACAGTTGCTATTGCTGAAGCAGCAGCGAAGAAATCCGGTTTGCCAATCGCACTTCACCTGGATCACGGCAGCAGCTTTGAAGTTGCGATGAAATGTATCCGTGCAGGATTCTCCTCCGTTATGTTTGACGGTTCCCACTACGGACTAGAAGAAAATATCGAATTGACGAAACAAGTTGTTAAAGCGGCTCGCGCTATGGGCGTATCCGTTGAAGGTGAGCTTGGCACAATCGGCGGCGTTGAGGATGATATCAGCGTTGACGAAGAAGATGCATCGCTTGCTAAGCCAGCTGAAGCAATCCGTTTCTACGAAGAAACCGGCGTTGACTGCTTGGCGATTGCTGTAGGTACAGCTCACGGTATGTATAAAGGCGATCCAAAAATTCATTATGATATCATTCAAAAAGTATCGGATGCTATTCCGGTACCCGTTGTATTGCATGGCGGTTCCGGCGTGCCAGACGAAGCAATTCGTTTGTCCATCGCAGCAGGCGTAGGCAAAATCAACGTAAATACAGAGAACCAAGTGGCTTGCACGAACGCGATCCGCGAAGTGCTTGGCGCAAGTGCATCGGTTTACGATCCACGTAAATACTTGGTACCAGCTCGTTCCGCAATGAAAGCAGTCGTTCAAGAGAAAATCCGGTTGTTCGGCAGCAGCAACCAGGCTTAACTTCCGAAGGCTATAGAATCGAACAGCCGCGTTTAGCGCGAATTAGAAGCAGGCGCTCCCATCCGTCAAGAAATCTCTTGATAGAAGGAGCGCTTGCTTTGTGGCATATAGGGTTTATGTTATGCTGCTCTGGACTGCGGCTGCTCGTTTCGTTGCTCTCTTCCGGATGGGAGGATAATAAGAACTGATGGATAAATTAATGATCCGCGGCGGACGTCCGCTGCGCGGCACCGTTCAAATCAGCGGCGCGAAGAACAGTGCAGTTGCATTACTTCCTGCGGCAATATTGGCAGAATCAACGGTCACGCTTGATAATTTGCCTCACCTTAGCGATGTGGCCGTATACAGTGAAATATTAGAAGAGCTTGGCGGACATGTCCATTGGAGCGGGGACTCCATCGTCATTGATCCATCAGCCATGCAATCCATTCCGATGCCCAACGGAAAAGTAAAACTGCTTCGTGCATCGTATTACTTGATGGGTGCGCTGCTTGGCCGATTTGGCGAAGCAACAATCGGTTTGCCGGGCGGCTGTAATTTTGAGCCTCGCCCAATCGATCAACATATTAAAGGGTTTGAAGCGCTTGGCGCACAAGTTACCAACGACCACGGCTCCGTACGGATTGTGGCGAAGGAACTGCGCGGCGCGAAGATTTACCTCGATGTCGTAAGTGTCGGGGCGACGATTAATATTATGCTTGCGGCCTCCCGGGCCAAAGGCTCTACCATTATCGAAAACGCGGCAAAAGAGCCTGAAATCATAGATGTAGCTACGCTTCTAAGCGCAATGGGCGCCAAGATTAAAGGTGCCGGAACAGAAACGATTCGTATCGAAGGTGTTGAGCGGCTGCATGGTTGCAGACACTCCATCATACCTGACCGAATTCAAGCAGGTACGTACATGATTGCCGCAGCGGCAACGCGCGGTGACGTATTAATTGATAATGTCATTCCGAAGCATATGGAAGCAGTAACGGCTAAGCTGCAAGAGATGGGCGTTCATGTGTATGAAATGGACGAGTCTATTCGCATTGTAGGACAACCGAAGTATGAGGCAATTGATGTGAAAGCCCTTGTGTACCCCGGCTTCGCCACAGATTTGCAATCCCCCATGACCAGCCTGCTGACACAGACGTCAGGAGTAAGCATCCTAAGCGACTATGTTTATAGCAATCGATTCAAGCATGTTCCGGAATTAACGCGCATGGGCGCTAACATTCGGGTAGAAGGCCGTTCGGCTATTGTCGAAGGCGGTGCGCTGAATGCCGCGAAAGTACGTGCGGCTGACTTGCGAGCAGGCGCGGCGCTTGTGGTGGCTGCATTGACCGTGAGTGAAGGCGTTACGGAGATAACCGGTGTGGAATATATTGACCGAGGTTATGACAATTTGGTCGAGAATTTACGGATGCTCGGCGCAGACGTTTGGCGCGAGTAGCTGGAAGAGGCGGATAGCAAGCAGCTATTTCGCTAGAGGAATCGGCCTCTGGAATAGAGTGGGCCGATTCCGGCAATGATGGATGAGGCTTGGAATTATTTGGATTAGACGGCCTTGGGAGGCTGTTTCTTCATGAAATATAAGACAGTATAAGTTTCACCTTATACTAAGCTTATATTTCACCGGAGTGAAACGCGCTGCGCCGCTATAAGGTCGGCGATTACCGTTTCACCTTGAACCTTGATAAAAGTGGTGATACTATGTCTGAACTTCAGATCGCGGATCTTGAAGTGATGAAGCTCACAGAGCTTTATAAACTGGCCAAACAGCATCAAATTCAGGGCTATGGCCAGCTGAAGAAGAGAGAATTGATTTTTGCTATACTGCGCGCGCAAGCGGAGCAGAGCGGACTTATGTTTATGCAGGGTGTACTCGAAATTTTATCGGAAGGTTTCGGATTTCTACGACCGATCAACTACTTGCCAAGTACAGAGGACATCTACATCTCAGCCTCGCAAATCCGCAAGTTTGACCTTCGCACAGGCGATTTAGTTTCAGGCAAATGCCGAGCTCCCAAAGAAAACGAACGCTTTTTTGGATTACTTCAAGTAAATGCCGTTAATGGAGAAAGCCCCGAACATGCTGCTGAACGCCTTCATTTTCCAGCCCTTACTCCTCTCTATCCCGAAAAGAAATTAGTTCTCGAAACCGCCCAGCCTAAATTATCTACTCGGATTATGGATTTACTTGCACCAGTCGGCCTAGGCCAACGCGGACTTATCGTAGCACCGCCTAAAGCGGGGAAAACATTGCTGCTTAAAGAAATTGCCAACAGCATTTCCACGAATAATCCGGAAATCGAATTGTTTGTACTGCTCATTGACGAGCGTCCGGAGGAAGTGACGGATATGTCTCGTTCGGTAAAAGGCGAGGTTGTCGCTTCCACGTTCGATGAATTGCCGGAAAATCATATTAAAGTAGCAGAACTAGTGCTGGAGCGTGCTTTGCGACTTGTGGAGCATAAGAAAGATGTCGTTATTTTGCTCGATAGCATCACGCGTCTTGCTCGTGCGTACAACTTGGTTGTACCAGCGTCAGGGCGTACGCTAAGCGGCGGTATTGACCCGGCAGCTTTTCACCGTCCGAAGCGGTTTTTTGGATCGGCGCGTAATGTGGAGGAAGGCGGCAGTTTGACAATTCTGGCAACTGCGCTAATCGAGACCGGCTCGCGTATGGATGATATTATTTATGAAGAGTTTAAAGGTACGGGCAATATGGAGCTTCACTTGGACCGCAAACTTGCGGAACGCCGTATTTTCCCTGCACTGGATATTCGCCGCTCGGGAACGCGCCGCGAAGAGATGCTCTTAACCAAAGAGCAGCTGGATAAAGTATGGGCGATTCGTAAGAACATGAACGATTCCATGGAGTTTGTGGATGGCTTCTTGAAGAAGCTCGCGGATACGAAGGACAACGAGGAGTTCTTGGCCTCGCTGGACACGTCTGCTGTAACGCCGCCACCGGCGCCGAGAAACAGACCGAGCACAAGCGGGGGCAGCAGTAGACCGGGCTCCGGCTCGAGCAGCAGCGCCACCAGCGCTTCGAGAAGACCATCAACACGTACGACACCTGTAACATAGATCGGAAGTCGTTTTGCTCACGCAGCATTTCGCGCGCATGCAGCAAAACTTTTAGGAGGTACATCATGAATCTCGTTTATGCAGACGAACACGGTAATTTGTTCGATCATCCCGATTGGACGGGGCTTGGCCGCAGCGGCGATATGATCGTCGAATTGATGGAAGATGAGCTCATTCCTCTTCCTGAAGGCGCAACGATGGTCGGTCTGCCGCATACGCGGCCGATCGGCATTCATAATGCGTCCGGTGAGATGCGTCCGCTGCCAGGCAACGTGCAGGCAGTTGGAGCCCTTTTGCCGCAAGGTTATACTCGTCTTTGCATCCCGGGTTATATGAAAAGCGACAAGACGCAGAAGCTGCCGCTCTTTGGCTATTCAGCTGTCGTTTGGAAGGAAGACGGCTTCTATGTGACGGCGCAGAAATGCGACGATCCGGAACGCTGGAATCCGCTCAATTGCGACACGAATGAACTGAACGTCGGTGTCGAGCGATTGCTTGCCAAATATCCGGAAAACCGTCTCTATAAGCATCTGTCGAATTGCGCGCTCGGGTATGAATGCTTAACCGCATCCAATACGTTTCTGCAACGCTGGGAAGGTGCAGTACCTGTTTCCTTCTCCTGCAATGCCGGCTGTTATGGCTGCATATCGGAGCAACCCGACGACAGCGGCTTCGTGGCACCGCAAACACGCATGAACTTTAAGCCGACAGTAGAAGAAATCGTTGATGTTATGATGGAGCATCTGATTACACCGGAGTCCATCATCAGCTTCGGACAAGGCTGTGAAGGCGAGCCTTCGACGCAAGCCAGAATCATCATTGATGCTATGCGCGAGGTCCGCCAACGGACCTCGATGGGCTATATCAATATCAACACCAATGCAGGGCTGACGGATCACATCCGCGGCATCGTCGATGCCGGCCTTAATCTGATGCGTGTCAGTACGATTAGTGCGCTCGATGATCACTATAATGCGTACTACAAGCCGCGTGGCTACAATCTGGCGAATGTCGAGAAATCGCTTCGCTACGCAACGGATAAAGGTGTGTACACCTCCATCAATTATCTCATTTTCCCTGGCGTTACGGATCGTGAGGAAGAAATCGAAGCAATGCTCGGTTTCGTCAAGCGTACAGGCTTGAAGCTCATCCAAATGCGGAATTTGAATATTGATCCGGAGAGCTATCTGGAGCTTATTCCGAAGCCGCAAGGAGAGATCTACGGCATGAAACAAATGTTGGAAATCTTCGCGGATGAACTGCCCGATGTTGTGGTCGGATCCTACACCCACGTGCCTCCGGCGCCAGTGAAGCAGCCAATATAGAGCTTCCTCGGTAAGCATTTGGCCGCCTACAAAAGCATTGCTTTCGTTAGGTCGTCCATGCTATACTCTACTTATGTATGCATCAAACTCTGGATCCGCATGTTGATTCAGGGCAGAAAGAGGTGAACGAGATGAAACAAGGTATTCATCCGACATACCACGTCACGACGGTAACTTGCGCTTGCGGTAACAGCTTCGAGTCTGGTTCGATCAAACAGAACCTGCGCGTAGAGATTTGCTCCGCTTGTCACCCATTCTTCACGGGTAAGCAGAAGTTCCTGGATGCCGGCGGTCGCGTCGACAAATTCAAAAAGAAATACGGTATCTAAGCCTTATTGGCCGGGATTTCCAGAAATTAGCAGAATACAAGAACCTCCCTCAGCCATCCTATTGGTTAAAGGGAGGTTTTTTTATGCGAAAGAAACATGTTCTGCTTAGCGTACTGACACTCATGACTGCGATTTCGTTATCCGCATGCGGAGGCAATAAAGACGCCACCAATAATTATAATTCGAACTCGTATGGTCATGACGGCTATATGGGGCTCTCCAACAGCAATCCACATTTGCCCAACCGCAATGGTTCATTCCTTAATTATGATTCAGACGGAGATTTCGCGCAACGGCAGCTGAAAAAGGTCAGTGGAATTGAAAAGACCAATATTATGTTTCAAGGACCCGAGATGTACGTAAACGTCAAAGCCAAACCTGGTGTAGACAAAGAGAAACTGCGGGTAAAAGCACTTGCCGTTTTGCGGGATAACTTCCCGCGGTATAAGGTACATGTCAGAATGTCGGGGTAGCAATCGTATGACCTCATAACAACCCAGTGACAACTTCCAGCCAATAGGCGGTTGCACTTTGAGATAGAACAAGCTATACTTATTTTTGCCGTGCTAGACGGGGAGGTAGCGGTGCCCTGTAGCTCGCAATCCGCTGTAGCGAGGTTGAATCCCTTTTCTGAGGTTATGTTGATGTGGGGCTGGTGTTCATGAACAGTGTTGACGGTTGGGTCCTCCGCAATGGGCGCTTGTGAACGGGTCAGGTCCGGAAGGAAGCAGCCATAAGCAGGTACGCTCATGTGCCGGAGGAGTGCTTGACCAGAGCTGGGAGTGGAAGTGCCGCCCATGTCACATCTATCAAAGTTAGGTGCACGGTACTAACAACAACAAACGACATCCTTAATAGACTCTTTAGAGTCGAATGAGGGTGTTTTTTTATTTTCTGGCAGGATTATCTACTTTTGTGGACGAAAGGAATAGAGACGGATTGGATCTACGTAAAGGGGATAACGCATGTACGAAATACCTTCTGCTTCCTTGGTTCACTTAAGTCTTCAGGCGCTTGAAAATTATTGTGCTCAGTTCGCGGGTACGATGATTGTAGTGTTGGACGAGTCCGCTCGCATGGTCCATGTAAATATGCAGTTTCTGAAGGAAACGGGCTATACGGAATCGGATTTACTTCATACCACTTTCTTCGGCATTGCGGAGAGCAAGCTCTTTCGTGCTGAGCCTGAACAATCTATAGAAGCAATCGCGAAACATCTGCTTCTTCCTTCTCGAGAATCCATTTCGATACATATTCGAAAAGCCGGCGGTGTTGTTATGCACACCACAACCGCGCCCATTATCGCACAAACGGAGCAGGGAATTCGCTGTCTGCTCTTTTTATATAATCAAGAAGCCCGGCAAGGCGGCAGTCTCATTGAGCGTTTCGGGGAATCCATGCTGCAAGATGAGCATATCGGCGTAATATTGCTTCATCCGGAGACGCTGCAAATTTTCGACATCAGTCCTCTTGCGTGTCAGTTGCTTGGCGTTGCAAAGTCAGCTCTCGTTAATGAACAACTGTCGTCATTTTTCGCGAGCGCGGAGAAGGAATATGTACTTATTTGTCAGGCGCTGGAGAGTGGGGAGCCGGTTCGGAACTATCCGATCACATGGATTCATGACGAGAAGCGAAGCGAACTCCTCATGGATGTTGGCTTGCTGCGCAGTAGTGGAGAAGGCCGAGAAGGTGCCTACATCATATTTAAGGATGTTTCCAATTTGCGCTCGCTTGAGACGCAAGTGCAGCGAAGTGATCGACTCGCCATGATCGGCCAAATCGCGGCGGGGGCGGCGCACGAGATCCGCAATCCGCTGACGGCGATTCGGGGCTTCTTGCAAATGTTCCGCAAAACCATGATCGATCGCGAGATGAACAAAGAAAAGGAATACACAGACATTATGCTAGGCGAATTGGATCGAATCAATCATCTTGTCGGCGAATTTCTCCTGTTAAGTAAGCCGAAGGAAGTCATGACAAGCTCGATTCAAGTCGGGTCCGTGCTGCGTGACATTATGCCTGTTGTTGCGAGTGAGGCGCTTCTTCATAACGTAAATGTAGTTTGGGATGAGGCGCTGGAGCTGCCAAGGGTACTGGCTGACGCTGAAATGCTGAAGCAGGTGTTTCTGAATTTATGCAAGAACGGCATTGAAGCGATGTCTGTGGGCGGTACGCTCACCGTACGGGGCTCCGTTATAAGAGCGGGCAAGAAATCGCAGCTGCTTATTGAAATCGAAGATACGGGTCCGGGTATACCGGCGGATCTCATTGACAAAATATTTGACCCGTTCGTTACGACGAAGCAGAATGGAACCGGACTTGGTCTTTCTGTTTGTCAGCGAATTTTGCATGACTTTGGCGGCAGTGTCACAGCGGTGGCCAGACAGACAGGGGCACTTCTGCAGGTCGTGCTCCCTTGCTAAACCTCATTTTGAACGTCTTCTACTAAAGGTAAGGAAGAAACGTGCAGGAGAACGGTTTTTTTGGCTGGCGGCATCGTGTATAATAGAAGGACCGGGCATTTCAGCCCCGCGAACAAAAGCAGCCGAAAGGAACGGAACGTATGTCACATATCGCCTTATATCGTGCCTGGCGTCCGCAGACGTTCCAGGATATGGTCGGCCAGCAGCATATCATTCAAACTTTGCAAAATGCGATACGCGAAGATCGTGTATCCCATGCCTATTTATTTAACGGTCCAAGAGGAACGGGAAAAACAACCGCGGCTAAAGTACTGGCCAAAGCAATCAACTGTGAACGCGGACCGACAACTGAGCCCTGCAACGTCTGTGACGCATGCCGGGGAATTACAGCCGGAACGATTATGGATGTTGTGGAGATCGATGCGGCATCTAACCGCGGTATAGACGAAATAAGGGATATTCGGGACAAGGTTCGCTATGCGCCTTCTGAAGTACGCTATAAAGTGTATATTATCGATGAAGTGCACATGCTGACGACCGAAGCATTCAACGCCCTGTTGAAGACGCTCGAAGAGCCGCCGGCTCATGTCATCTTCATCTTGGCGACGACGGAACCTCATAAGCTGCCGGCTACGATTATTTCACGCTGTCAGCGGTTTGATTTCCGTCAAGTCTCTTTGCCGGAGCAGACAGAGCGTCTCCGTCAGATTTGTACCGAAGAAGGCATTCAAGCGGAAGATGATGCACTTGCGTATATTGCAAGGCTGTCAGATGGCGGGATGCGGGATGCGATCAGCTTGCTCGAGCAGGTGTCGGCTTACAGCGGTGAACGAATTACGCTGAACGATGCCGTCGACGTAACGGGTGGACTAGCTGCGGAGCAATTCGAACAGTTGGCGGATGCGATCAGAGCTCGTGATGCCGGGGCTGTAATGCCTTTGGTGGAAGGGCTGATGCAAGCCGGCAAAAGCGCAGATAAGTGTCTGGAGAACTTAATATACTATTTCAGGGACCTTCTTGTGTTGAAGCTTGCTCCACAAGGAAAAGCCGCGACAGAGCGGATCGTTGATCAGGCTAAGTACCGTGAGGTGGCCGAAGCGTTTAGCGCCGAGCTGCTGTTCCGTATGATAGATGTACTTAACGGCTATCAGCTGGAGATTAAGCATGCTGCGCTGCCGCAAACGATTTTCGAGATCGCACTTATGAAAATCTGCACCATGCAAGAGGCCGGCGGTGCACAGGCTGCCGCTTCGGCGTCTGCTGCCACAGGTGACTCCGCAGCAGGCAGCGCTTCTTCCGGAGAGGTACAGCGTCTGCAGCAGCGCATCGATGCATTGGAACGCAAGATTGAACAACTTGTCGCCAGTGGCGTGCGCACGGATGCTGGCGCGGTGCCAAGCGGCGATCAAGCTGGAGCGACGCAGCGCAGTGCGCGAGGTTCTTCGAATTTCGGAGCCAAGGGCGGCGCAGCCGGAGGGGCCTCTAGCTCGATAGCCCGCGTCAAGCTGGATCCATTCCTTGCCGCGGCGGAGAGTCAGGCGACTGGGCAGGTGCGCATGAGATGGAGCGACATTTTGCAGCGTGTGAAAGGGAATAATATTTCGACACATGCTTGGTTTGTGAATGGCGATCCGGTCTCGGCCGCTGACAATACGATCCTTGTTGCGTTCAAGAACTCCATCCACCGAGAAACAACAGAGAAGCCTGCCAACCGCGAGGTCATTGAGAAGGCTCTTCAGGAGGCGTTTAACCGACCGATTCGTCTAGCCACCGTCATGCTGAAAGAATGGCAGACGGCGACCGAGAACGGACCTGCACCTGCAGGGGAGCTGCTCATGCTTCAGCAAGACGAAGTAGGTGGGGCGCCGCCGGAACCGGAGTGGGTTGAAGAGGCTGTTAAGCTGTTTGGCGAAGACCTTGTCGTTATTGAAGACAACTGATGTAAGGCTACGCAATGAGTGTATGAACCCTACTATAATTGAGGAGTGACTTTTACGATGAACAACATGAACCAGATGATGAAGCAAGTTAAGAAAATGCAGGAGCAAATGCTTAAAGCACAAGAAGAACTGGGAACTAAGCTTATCGAAGGTTCTGCAGGCGGCGGTGTCGTTACAGTACAAGTGAACGGCCATAAGAATGTACAAAGCATCATCATCAAGCCAGAGGCTGTAGATCCAGACGACATCGAAATGCTTCAAGACCTTATCTTGACGGCGGTTAACGATGCACTGACTAAAGCAGATGAGCTGGCAAACAAAGATATGGGCAAATTTACGGGCGGCATGAAGATCCCGGGCCTATTCTAGACCGTTCCAAACAAGTAGAGGAGCTGCGCCTTGTATTATCCCGAACCGATAGCCAAACTTATTGATGCCTTCAGCCGATTGCCGGGCATCGGTCCGAAGACCGCGGCCAGGCTGGCTTTTCATATTTTGAAAATGAAGGAAGACGACGTTATAGATTTCGCGAAGGCGCTGGTCAGCGTCAAGCGTAACCTGCATTATTGCTCCGTATGCTGCAACATTACCGATACCGATCCTTGCCGGATTTGCCAGGATAAGAGCAGAGACAATTCCATTATCTGCGTCGTTCAGGAGTCGCGGGATTTGGTTGCGATGGAGCGCACGAAGGAGTTTCAGGGACAGTATCATGTCCTCCAGGGAGCGATTTCGCCGATGGAGGGGATTGGCCCTGACGAGATTCGTATTGCTGAATTATTGAGAAGGCTGAGCGATGAACGTGTGCAAGAGATGATTCTCGCCACGAATCCCAATATTGAAGGTGAAGCGACAGCTATGTACTTATCGCGGCTCGTCAAACCGTTTGGCATCAAAGTAACCCGTATTGCGCATGGTCTCCCTGTCGGGGGCGATCTGGAATATGCGGATGAGGTTACCTTGTCCAAGGCGCTTGAAGGTCGCAGAGAATTAGGATAATCGTTTTGTCAGACAAGCTCCGTGAGAGATCGCTCTCACGGAGCTTTTTGTTTTTAGCTGCTTTCTGAAACGCGGGAAGCTTGTTCTAATTCTCTTTCTCTCTCATACATTTCAACTATATGCCGTGTCGTCTGCGAGCTGTAAGGGAAACAGGATCGAGTGAGGAGTGAATGCGATGTGGGCTAAATGGCTGCGTACGAAGAAACAAGCTGCCGCATTGAAGCAAAAGAAGAGTGAGCAGGATGAGCAAGTGGAGCTTTATACAGAGATTAAGACAGCGAAACAAGAATGGGATAATGCGTATCGGTACTTTGACAATGCGCTCGGTAAAGATCAAATCGACTACGCCATATTTGCAATAGGTGCGGCGGAGAAGCGATACGAAATGCTGATTAGGAAAGCGAAACGGTTGCCTGTGGAATGGTCAAGCTTAAAGGGAGGTGTGAGTGGATGAAAATCATTTGGCTGGTTAGTCTAATTGTATCTTCCTTACTCTTAATTGCTGTTATGCTGAGGCATCGTTTGCCGCTGCAGTGGGTAAGGCGATTTGCTTTGCACCTCATTGCTGCAGCTTTGACCTTGTACCTTCTGAATTATTCGGGATTGATCTCGGGGATGGAAGTGCCGCTGAATCCAGTAACGATCGGCACTACGGTGCTGCTCGGTATTCCGGGTATCGCGTTAATACTAGGTCTGCAAATGACCTTGTTTTAAGTGGATAACATTAGTATGTACTAAATTTTGAAGAACACTTGACCGGGGCCTCGCGTATGTGTTAAATTAGTTCTCGCGTCACACGACGGAACATGAGTTGCAAAAACAAATTAAAAAAAGTGCTTGCAATTAAATGAACGAATGTGATATATTAATCAAGTCGCCGCTGAGACATGGGCGATCAAAATAAGAAGTATTTGTTCTTTGAAAACTGAACAATGAGCGACCAGTCAAATGGTCATAAAACGCGAAATTAACGTTTCGCAAAGCTAGTTTTTTTGAATGAGCTAACAAGCGAATTCTTAAAAATGGCCAAGCCTTCGGGCTTACCACTTTTATGGAGAGTTTGATCCTGGCTCAGGACGAACGCTGGCGGCGTGCCTAA
>NZ_JBXENT010000007.1:0-237581 GCF_059383735.1 Paenibacillus sp. N22P23 | reverse complement strand
CCCGTCCGCCGCTAAGCTATCCCCGAAGGAATAACTCCGCTCGACTTGCATGTATTAGGCACGCCGCCAGCGTTCGTCCTGAGCCAGGATCAAACTCTCCATAAAAGTGGTCCGAAGACCGTTTATGAATTTGCTTGTTAGCTCATTCAAAAAACTAGCTACGCAGATTTCTCTGCGATATTTTAAAACATTTGTTGAATCTGACGTGATTCATATGTTCAGTTTTCAAAGAACTTGTTTGTCTCACTTTCGTGGTGACAAGTGATTATGTTACCAGCTTCGTCATCATGTGTCAACAACTTTATTACTTTCTGTCGAAAGCTGTATGTTGTTGTTGTCGTATGTCTCAGAAGCGACAAGAAATAATTTAACACATACAAAAACCCATTGCAACTTGTAAAAAATGACAAAGGAGCATGCCCTCTACAACCTGCGTAGAATTCATGCTCCTAATCATTGACGCCATCAACTACTGCAACAGCTTAAGCAGTTCCTCTTCATCTTCTATTACAGTAACCCCGAGATCACGAGCCTTAGTAAGCTTGCTGCCTGCACTCTCTCCGGCGATAACGAAGTCGGTCTTCTTCGATACACTGCCGCTGATCTTCGCGCCAAGCGCCTCCAGCTTCTTCGCCGCTTCATCGCGCGTCATAAGGGAGAGCGTCCCGGTAAGCACGACGGTTTTGCCGCTGAATATGCTGTCTGTCCGCGCCGCCTCTTGCTGCTCCGCTTCTGCTTTAACGCCAAGCGCCAGCATACGGTCTAAGCTCTCCGAGATCATCGGATCGCTAAAGTACGTATAGATACTTTCCGCAACGATGCCACCGACGTCTGGCAATCCTACGAGCTCCTCGACTGCCGCGCCTCGTACAGCGCTTAGGCTGCCGAAATGATCCGCGAGCATCTTTGTTGTCGCTTTGCCTGTATTCGGGATACCAAGAGCAAATAGAAACGCTGCTAGATCACGTTCCTTAGATTTCTCAAGCGCATCAAGCAGCTTACGCGCCTTGCGATCACCGAAGCGATCAAGACCAATCAATTGATCATAGGTCAGAGAATAGAGATCTGCAGGGTCGCGAACTCCGCACTCGTCGAATAGCTGCTCTGCCGTCATAATGCTGAACGATTCGATATCCATCGCATCACGGGACGAGAAATGTGTAATCCGGCCAATCGTCTGCGGTCTGCAGCCAAGCTTATTGTTGCAGAACAGATGCGCTCCCCGCAGCTCCAATGGCGTTCCGCAGGATGGGCATACGGTAGGCGCTATGATTTCTACGCCAGGCTCATCGTCGGCTTTGCCCAGAATCTCCGGGATGACGTCGTTGGAACGGCGAATCACTACGTGCGTGCCGAGTGCGAATTTAAGATTCTTACGTTCAATATCACCGATATTGTTGAGCGTACAGTTCTGAACGGTAACGCCTGCGAGATCAACAGGCTCGACACGGGCGACCGGTGTGATTTTGCCGGTACGGCCCACTTCCCAGGATACAGACTCCAGGATCGTCGTCGTCTCTTCTGCCTCGAACTTAAACGCGACAGCCCAGCGCGGGAATTTATCGGTATAACCGAGCGCCTCGCGCGTCCGCATGTCCGTCAACTTCACGACTGCTCCGTCAATGAGGAAGTCATGCTCGCCGCGTCCTTCAGCAACGCGCTCAAGCTCTGCTTGCACCTCTTCGATCGTCGAGCAGTAAGTCGTATATGGATTAACCTTAAACCGGTTATCCTTCAGGAATTGAATCATCTGTGTGTGCTGCTCGAAGGATACACCTTCGGCATACCCGATATTATAGAAGAACGCGTTCAGCTTCCGCTCTGCTGTAATCCGCGGATTCTGGTTACGCAGCGCACCTGCTGCCGCATTACGCGCATTCTTCAGCGGCTCGGCAGCCGTTACATTGTAAGCTTCAAGTACGGAGAGATTCATAATGCCTTCGCCTTGCACTTCAATGAGACCGTCTTTGAAGGGAATCGTAAGCGGAATGGAACGGATCGTCTTTACCTGCGCCAATATCCCCTCGCCAACAACACCGTTGCCGCGAGTCGAAGCTTGCACGAGATTGCCTTCATCGTAAGTCAAATTAAGCGTAAGTCCATCAAATTTGAGCTCGATGACGTAACTAGGTTCAGGCAGCGGCGTTTCGCTTGGATTCTTGGTGTTATAGTCTGCGATTGCTTTCTTCACCCGAGTATTCCAAGCGAGAAGATCCTCGGTGTCCTGCGCTTTATCCAGACTCCAAAGCCGTGCACGATGACGATGAGGCTCGAAGCCTTTCAAAATATCGCCGCCTACGCGCTGTGTCGGCGAATCCGGAAGCAGGCTGCCTGTCTCCAGCTCCAAGCGCACCAGCTCGTCGTATAGCTCATCCCACTGTTTGTCGCTGATCGTCGGCCGATCCAGCGTGTAGTAGTTGTGATTGTGCTCCGCAATGAGGTCTATCAGCTCGCGCAGTCTCGCAAGCTTCATCGGTTCGGTATTATGTCCCGGTTCCATCGCAGTCGTCATAGACGTTCTCCCTCTCTCGTTCAAATTGCTTATACCTTCGTAATCGGTGCAAAGCTTGCAAGCAGCTTCTTCAGTCCAACCGGAGCAGGAAATGCGATTTGAAGCTCCTTGTCATTACCGGTACCCCGGACGGAGACAATCGTGCCGATGCCCCATTTGCCGTGTGACACTTTATCGCCAGCTACGAATTCGCCGCCTGCTCCGGCCCCTGCCGCTGCACCAGATGCTGCACGCGCCGCATCCATAGGTGTAGTGATTCTTACGCCGCTGCTGTTGCCGCCTGCTCCGGAAAGAGAGCCCGACCGTGCTGCCGGCGACGGCGCACCGCTGCGGAACCCAAACCCTGTTGAGCCCGATGCACCAGTTCCAGCGCCGCCGCCAATACCACCTGTAACGCGGCTTCCGGAGCCAAACCCGATTCCGCCGCCAGCCGGACGCCCGCGACCTGTTGCGGACGCATCTGTCTTCAGCTCATCCGGAACTTCCCGTAAGAATCGTGAAGGCATATTCGCATTCGTCCGACCAAACAGCGTACGCATCCGCGCACTTGTCAGATAAAGCTGTTTCTCCGCACGTGTAATCCCAACGTAAGCAAGTCGGCGCTCCTCTTCCAGCTCTTCGTTATCATTCATTGCCCGACTGTGAGGAAATACACCTTCCTCCATACCGATAATGAATACGATCGGGAACTCAAGGCCTTTGGCGCTATGCATCGTCATCAGCACGACAGCATCTTTCACGCCGCCTTCCGGCTCATCTTTGTCCATAGAGTCGATGTCTGCAATAAGGGCAAGATCCGTTAGGAATGAAACCAATGACTTGTCTTCATTACGCTTCTCAAAATCCTGCGTCACGGATAGAAACTCATCGATATTCTCCAGACGCGCTTTCGACTCCAGTGTGTTCTCACGATGCAGCTCCTCGCGGTAGCCGCTTAGCTCGAGCACCTTCTCCGTCAACTCTGTTACGGACAGGTATTCAACCATACGCGTCAGGTTCTCTATAATATCGCGGAATTCCGCAAGCGCCGTGCGGGCACGTCCTGTCAGATCAAGCCAGTCAAGCTGTTCCAATAGCGCGAACACCGAGATGCCGCGTAAACCCGCTTCGTCAAACAGTTTCGCAACGGTCGTATCGCCAATCCCCCGCTTCGGAACATTCACAATCCGCTGGAAGCAGATATCATCGTCCGGATTCGAAACAAGCCGCAAGTACGCGAGCAAATCTTTGATCTCTTTGCGGTCATAGAACTTTACGCCGCCGACGATTTGATACGGAATATCGGATTTAATGAGCGTTTCCTCTATCACCCGTGATTGCGCGTTCGTCCGGTACAGAATGGCATGATCGCCAAATTTCCGGCCGCCGCCTACATGTTTGCGAATTGCCCCTGTCACGAAATACCCTTCGTCATGCTCCGTGTCTGCCTGGTAGACGGTGATTGCTTCACCTTCACCCTGATCCGTCCACAATTTCTTCGGCTTCCTGCTGCTGTTGAGCTTAATGACGGCATTTGCCGCGTTCAAGATGTTCGCAGTGGAACGGTAGTTCTGTTCCAGCATGATCGTCTGTGCTTCGGGATAGTCTTCTTCGAAGTTCAAAATATTAGTAATATCTGCCCCACGCCACCGGTAAATCGATTGGTCGCTATCTCCTACTACGCAGATATTGTGATGCTTATCGGCTAACATATTACACAACATGTATTGCGCTCTGTTCGTATCCTGATACTCGTCGACATGGATGTAGCGGAATTTGTTCTGGTAGAAGGCAAGAACATCCGGCTCGTCCTTGAACAATTGGATCGTCTTCATAATGAGGTCGTCGAAGTCCAGGGAGTTGTTGCTCTTGAGCCGCTTCTGATACGCGGTGTACACCTTAGACACGATGCCGTCAAAATAATCACCGATCTTCAGCTCGAACTGCTCCGGTGAAATCAGTTCATTCTTCGCGCCGCCAAGCGCAGCCTGCACGCTCTTCGGTTCGACTTTCTTCGTGTCGATATTAAGATCCTTCATACAGTTGCGGATAACCGACAGTTGATCTGCGGAATCCAAGATGGAGAAGCTGTTCGTAAAGCCGATCCGGTTAATGTCTCTGCGCAAGATTCGCACACACATCGAGTGGAAGGTCGATACCCAAATATCTTGACCGGCATTGCCGACCAGCGCACTTACCCGCTGCTGCATTTCTCGTGATGCTTTATTGGTAAAGGTAATCGCCAGAATGCTCCACGGCGCTACTCGCTTCTTCTCGATTAAGTATGCAATACGGTGCGTGAGTACGCGTGTCTTGCCGCTTCCCGCTCCTGCCATGATTAGCAGCGGCCCATCTGTTGCTTGCACAGCTGCACGCTGAGGCGCGTTCAGTTTCTGAACAGCCTGGTCGATGCTGAATTCGTTTAACATAGAGAAAATAAACCCCTTTGTTCGCATTTGTTCGCCTTACTTCAGTCTAGACAACCGCCATGACTGTGTCAATTACAACCGACCGTTTGCAGGCATTTTCCTGTAAATAAAAACGGCCTTCGAAATGAAGATCCGCATGTCCGTTAAGCAGCCGATTCATTTCGAAGCCGTTCTTGTTCATTTCTGCTATCCTTGCTTACTTGGGCAGTTCCGTGGATAACACAGCATTCACCGTCGATAGCGCCGCCTCCAGATTATCATAGATGACATTGCCCACAATAACCGTATGCGCTGCTTCTGCCGCCTGTCTTGCTTTTGCCGCATCATCAATGCCGCCGCCATAGAACAACCTTGCTCCCGTCACGAGCCGAAGAACCCGCCTCACAAGTTCCATATCGCCGAACCTACCGCTGTATTCCATATAGATCACTGGCAGATGCATAAGCCGATCCGCCATATAAATGTGAGCAGCTACCGTCTCAGAATCAAGCCCCGCCTGCGCCCCCGTAAGTTTCGCCGCTTGGGCTTCCTCGTTCAAGATCAGATAACCCTCTGCCGAGGTGTTCTCCCACGGGATGAAAGCTCCGAATTTGCGCAGCGCCTGTATTTGCCTGCCCGCGAGCCACTCTGCCTTATCCGTATTCAACACAAGTGGAATGAAATAATGGTCAAATCCCGGCACAGCCGCTTCTTCATTCGACACCTCAAGCGCACAAGGCACTTCATACCGGCGAATTCGCGACATCAGATCGACGGTATTGTCAAACGTAACACCGCTTGATCCGCCTACAATGATAGCGTCCGTTCCGGACATGCAGATAGCATCGAGCCGCTCATCACTGATTTCGCGTTCCGGATCCAGCTTAAATACATGCCGCCATTCTTTATAAATTGCCGATTGCAGTTCCATGTTGCCCTCCGCCTAATCTAGATATCCTGCCGTCCCGCGGCCCGTTTACAGCTCAAGCGCCTCAATTCGCTGCATAACGGCAAATTCATTGGGATAAATCATCATAAACTCCGTTAATCCTACCATGCGAAACAGCTTCTCGTAATGAGGTGTAATCCCCCATGCGAAAGTATGTACCCCTGCTTTGCTGCCCATCCGAGCCAACCGGATCAACACTGCCATCCCGCCGCTATTAATATAATCGACTTTCGTCAGATCCAGCGCCAGAAAACGGATGCTTCGGCCGAGCTCCGATTCTTGCTCAAAGCCCGCGATCAGCTTACCTTCAGCTGCTTTACTCAAATCGCCTTCCAGCTTCAGTACCATCCCGCTTGGGAATTTCCGCGTTTCAATCTGCAATGGTTGTTCGCTCATCTTAATAAGCCCCCTCTCCAGGTCATCTGTTATCCGGTAGAAGCCGTCTGTAATTTTCTCATAAAATAAAGCTCGGTATAAAATCCACGCTCATCTCGGCCAGTTGTCCAATAATCTGCCAGTGAATCGATCATGACCAGTCCCCAGCCTCTAGGGTCCTCTGATTCCAGCTTCTTACGCATCTCCGCTTCATCTCGGGAGAGTCTTGGATAATAGCCTCCACCTTCATCATAAATCCGGCAAACGGACAGCATGCCGCCGATTTGAGCGATGACGGTAACGTAAGTATTTGGCTGCAGCTTGTTACCGTGCTCGATCGCATTAATCATCGCTTCGCACACGGCGCTCTGGACATCCTCTTTAATCCCGGACTCCGGCCATCTCTCTTGCATCCAATCGCCAAGCTTCAAAGCGATGATTCGCTCTTCGCCAAGCTTGCTGCGCAAGGACCACTCGCGCGTCATAAACGGATTATCAAACGCAGCCGCTACGTCACCGTAATCGCCTCGTGGAATATCCAGTTTATCCAGTGCACTGCGATATTCGCCTGCAAGTTCTAGCACAACCACGGTGCGATCGTCTTGCCCCGGTCCGCATGCCTGATCAACGCGAGAGAGCCATTCATCCACAACGGCAGACAAATCGCCTTCCGACTCCCAGGTGGCAATTTCCGCTTCAAGTCCTTCAAAACTGTACATTTTACCTGTTCGATCGATCGCCTCGATCAGTCCATCCGTATACAGCAGGAATCGATCCCCGTCCTTCAACTGCAAGTCCTTCTCCTCGTAAACGGCCTCAGGGTCAATCCCGATTGGAAGTGAACTGCAATCAATCGCGGAGAACTGCCCGTCCTTGGCAATAATGTATGGCGATAGATGTCCTGCACTGGCATATTGCACCTTATTATTGGTTAGATCTATGACGCCTACACCGATGGATACACAGCCTTCTTCCCCCATCGCTTCACAGAGCTGCCGATTCATTCGCGCCAGCACCTCCGAAGGGCTGCCATTTCTCCGAATTTCAGAGCGGAAAACCAGCAGTTGTGCCGACATGATGAGTGCCGCGGGCAATCCTTTGCCTGACACATCACCGATCATCACTGCAAACCGGCTGGGGCCAAGTGACACGACGTCAAAGAAATCCCCGCCGACCTCTCGGTACGACTGGCAGCGCGCTGTAATGTGATAAGCGCCTATCGTCAAATTGCCGGGCGGAAGCAGCTTCTGTTGCACATTGTAAGCCATTTTCAATTCCCGCTCCAGTGATTCATATTCCCGATTAATGCGATTTTGCAACTCGCTGTACGCAACCGCCAGCTCGCCGGCTTCGTCATGAACAACAGACGTTGTATGGGCATGCCGAATATCATTGCCGCCAACAAGTCCCCGAATATCCCGTATGAGACCTCGAAGCTCCTGCCTAAATTGCATGGTCACATAACTGAACAAGCTTAACCCGATTACGAAATAAAATAAGGCAATCAATCCGAATTTATAAGGCTCCATCGATTCATGCGGTCTCGCTGTCACAATCGCCAGCTGAAACAAGCTTAGAATCGTCACTAGAAATGTGCAAGTATAGGTAATAACAAGCGGCTGCGAAACAGAAGCCCTTCCGTCAAAGCTGCCGGAAAGCGGCTGCAGCTTCATCATATAGGGACGAAACAGTCTCCGCACCGAGGTAAAGAGAACGAGTGCCACCGTCATGATGAGACTTTGCTCCCCCGCCATAATACCGGTTAACTGCAGCCAATCGATGTAATGGCCCTGCTCTTTATCATTCCACACCTTGATGATATCTGCCAAATGAAAACTTGCTGAGATTAGCAGCCCCAGCAGCAGCACACTGATCAGAAGCTCATAAGGCATACGATACAACCGGATAAGCGCTGTATTCGTCAGCCTGTTGTCTCTGTACATCCCCTTCTCCGTGGAAGAAGAAGTGTCTTCTTGGAGCTTCTTGATGACGGGCTGCAGTCGCCATGCCGATGCACAAACCAGAACAACCGCTATCATGACGGCCCCGAGCACGTTAACGATAAACGGAAAAGGGAACATGGCCTCAAAGTGCGACACCAACATCGTTTCCGCTCGCAAAATCAACAAACTGAGCACCAGCGCAATCACATAGATGATCAGCAGCCGATTAAGCAGCGAGCGTCCCGCATAGGATGGCCGATTCTTGCTCTCAGTCGTCCTCAATTCCATAGCAGGTTCCTAACTTCTTCGAGCGGTTCACTGCCCAGTTCCTCTTTGCAAACGCGCTCTAGGCGCCGGTACCAGCCAATTGCCTCGATTCTCCGATCTCCGCGCAAGCAAAGTCTGATCATCGCCTCATAAGCTTCTTCCTGTTCCGGCCGCAGCGCAATCCAATCGGCCAGACTCTGTTCGACTCTAGCCTCATCATGCAATTCACTGTAATAGCCGGCTATTCGCTTAATCATATTCGTCTGCCGATCCAAGAGCTGTTCCCTGATTCGCTCCAGCCACTCCGCATATGGAAGTTCCGTACCAAGCAGACCATAGAGAGGAAGCGCCTTGTCATACAACCGGCATGCTTCTTCGCGGTCATCCATCCAGAGCTGATCGCCAACGCGTGACAGCGTCAAATAGCTTTCCACGTCAATGGCTTCAAAAGTTATCTCCGAGACGCCAACGACGCCGCGTTTGGCATAGACAAGATCCTCCGGCATGCCCAGTTCTTTTAACGAGGAACGTAAGTCATGAAGGGTGACATAGAGCTGATTGGATCGTTTGGCAGGATCGCCTTCACCGAAAACCCGTTCAATGACCTGCTCTCTGTTTGCCTTGTAGCCCGGTTGAAGCAATAAATATACGAATAATTCTCCGGCCTTCCGCCGCTTCCATATCGGTTCCGCCAGCTTGCCTTCAGGCGTACTGAAGTTGATCCCGTCAATGAGCTGTACCCGCCATTTCGCCATCACGGTATCAGCGGCCTGCTCCTTATCAATTGAAATCTCTAGATCTACATCCGGTTGTACTTCATCTCTATTCAGCGGCACAGCTCCCGACTGCTGATCCAATTCGGTTAACTGCTGCTGCCTAATTTGCTCTTGCGCAAAGAACGTGATCGTGTGCGCTTCCACATCCGTCTGTTCAGCCATCGCCTGCTTGATCTCCGCAGCAAATCGGTCAATCGCCGGCGTGGAGACAAGTTTCCGCAGCCGATCCAGCTTCGGATAGAATTGTTCGGCTTGAGCAGCCTGCCCCTCTTGGAGCAGCCGTTTGATTTGAGCTCCGCTGGCATAGATGGTGCTTTCAATATCCGCTGTCAGTTCGGCAGGAAGATTCTCATCCGGCTGCTGCATCAGAATCGCTTTGCTCAAATAAGCATAGCGTTCAGGAAGCATCGCGCACAGATCGGAATCCGGCTCCTTGCTCGTCAGCACATGAACCAGCAGAGCGCCTGACGTGTTGTTCACCATGTGACGTTTTAGCCAGTGCAGCCAAAGCTGCCAATCGGGATGCTCTCTTTCGAGGGGATCAAACAACAGCCGATCAAGCAGCACAAACCCCATCCATAGCGGCTTGCATTCCTCTCTGAAGCGTTCAGCGGACATAATAAAGAGACGCTGCGCCTTTTCGTATCGAGGGGATCCATTGGCTTCTGCGTGAGCAAGTGCCCACGGTACAAAACCGCTGCAATTCTCCGGATTACGCTCCCACTCCTGCGCCAGCAGTGCCATAACAGGCTTTGACTCCTGCTTATCGCCTACCTGCTCGTACAATAGACCCAGCATTGCCATCATCGTCAGCATCGAGGAATCATCCGCTTGTGCAGCAAAACCTCGCAGGGCTGCTTCCAGCCTTTGCTTGGTTTCGATTAACCGCCCACTAAGCAAGCCGTCCTCACATTCGGCGCGAAGCAGCAGCGGCGATTTCATTCTTATATCAGCCGGAATAGCCAACAATTGCGTAATAGCGGGCATTTGGCCATCCAGAATCGTCTGTTCGACCTTCAATACTTCCATGAGCCAACCATCCTGGTTGGTCTTCACCTTGTTAGGTTGTTTCATTGGTTATCCTCACCAAGCCTATCTTATTCTCGACTTTCAGCAGGTAAGACTTACTTGCTGACACGAAATATACATAACATGAATTACTGCTACTATTCGCCCCCTAATCCCGAAAACCTCCCTAACTGTCGAAATTGAAAGAAATTTGTAAGGGGGGACTAGGAAATAAAGACTATATAAGAAAAGAGGGGCCGCCTTAGCTGCCCCTCTACGCATTATTTTACCAACTGACCTCTTGTAACACCGAGTTGATTGATGGCTTTCAAACTGCGCCATACTTGCGTACCGCCAATTCGTCCGGCGATTGCATCGCTGTACAGCTCGATTACCTCATCCACTTTATCAGCGGTCTCTTCCAGAAACTCGATCCGGAAAGAAGCTACACCAAGATCGCCAAATTGTTTGATGTATTCAGCGCCCGACTGCTCAATGGCGTTATAGACTGTATTCCGGCAGCCTTCATCGACGCGAACCGGATGAGACATTCCGATTCTGTCCTGCAGCGACACCCGGCGGTCTTCACACGGTCTGCCGCAGTTTGTGAAATCTGTTCCTTCGCTTAGGAACGTGCAATACACGCAGTGCTCCGTATGGAACATCGGCAAATGCTGATGAATGACGACCTCCATACGCGACGTATCGCTGTTACGAAGCAAATCAAACATTTGCTGTACGTTCAAATCATAGGACGGTGTAACCAGACTGCAGCCTGCATCGAAGAAGAGATCAGCTGCTTTATGATTCGCAATATTCAGCGAGAAGTCCCCGATCAACGTCGGGAACGACTCATTCGGCTTGGAAGCGCGTGCCCGCAAATAGTAATACAGCGCACCTGTATTCCTTACCAGAACGGCATCAGGCTTCAGCTTCAAAATATTCGCATGGTAGCCGTTCTCGTTCGGCATATGGATCCGCGGCGTCACCAGTCCAATCGGCTTGCCCGCGCTCCGCGCAAGCTCCATCGCAGCGGGAAGCTGCTTGATAAACTCGAAATCGGCATAAACCATGCCGACTTTCTCGGAGCGCACCGCAGCTTCAAGCTGCGGCAAGCTGCGGCAGAGCACCGTCAGCTTTGCCCCAGTGCCGCGGCCTGCAGCCGCAAGCTCGCCACCGGCGCTGACGCTGCCTTCGCCACGGACGCGCACATCATCGTAAACCTCGACGGCGCGCTTCACGTACACGGGCGGCTTCGGTCTCTCGCCCGCCAAAGCCTCGGCCGCTTCACGGCGCATCCGGTTCAGCTCACGCATCGGCACGATAAGGTCACCTTGCAGGTCGACCTCAAGCGCCTCGAGCTGATAAACTGTGCCGCCAAGGCGGCCCAACTGCTCCTCGAGCAGCGCTTGATCCATCGGACGTTTCTCCGCGTGCTCAAGCAGAAGCTCGGAGGCAATCTCTACCGTGTTGCCTTTCTCGACATCCGTCCACCACGTGCGCAGCGGCTGTCCGAGCCCGCCGGTGACTTTCACATGCAGCGGGAATACGCGGTAAGGCTTCTCGGTCTCGTACGAAGCACGTAGACGCTTGTCCAGCGCAGGGTCATTTGTTTTCCAAACCCGATCCCCTACATGAACCTTGCGCAGGTCGATATCGTTACGCCCCGGCACCAATTCAATAACCGTACCCTCTTGCGCTTCGCCTTCAAACTTCGTGCCTTGTCTGCGCAAATCGTAGACGCGGCCGCCTTCTTCCTTCTTCGTCGGATCTCCCGCGTCGAAGACAATCCCGTCGCCGCGCTTAAGCGGCGCTTCGATTCGGCAGACAACAGCATCGCGAAGCACCCGCTCCACGCGTCCCAGATAGACGCCGCGGCTCTTGGGGAATGTACCTTCCACGAGCTTTTTGTTGTTGGTCCCGGTCAGGAAGCCATGCGTAAATCCACGCGAGAAGCTCTGCTGCAACTCACGGATATCTTCCTTCGAAGGGGCAGAGCGATCCCCATCGAAATATTTATCAATCGCCTTGCGGTATTTGCTCACCACGTTGGCTACATATTCAGGGCTTTTGAGACGTCCTTCGATTTTGAAGGAAGTCACGCCTGCTTCGATTAGTTCCGGCACCAGCTCAACTGCTGCAAGATCCTTCGGAGAAAGCAGGTAGGTAACATCGCCCATCACCTTCTGCTCGCCATCTACCATCAGATCATATGGAAGTCGGCAGGCTTGCGCACATTCGCCGCGGTTAGCCGAACGGCCGCCCCACATCTCCGAGGTCAGACACTGACCGGAGTACGATACGCATAGCGCTCCGTGTACAAATACTTCCATCGGCAGCTTCGCCTGTTCACCGATCGTCTTGATTTGCTTTAAGTTATTCTCCCGGCCAAGTACGACGCGCTCGATATCGAACGGCTTCGTGAACTCTACCGCTTCCGGGGATGTAATCGTCATCTGAGTCGAGCCATGAATCGGGAAATCCGGGGAAAGCTCTCTAATGAGCTTCACCAGTCCAAGATCCTGCACGATAACCGCATCAACACCTGCATCAATACACGCCTCTATCAGCTGCTTCGCACTATTCAGCTCTTCTTCAAACACCAATATATTAAACGTTAGAAATCCTTTAACGCCATAGCTATGCAGGAATGCCATAACTTCAGGCAGCTCATCCGTATGAAAATTGTTCGCCCGCGCCCGTGCATTGAATTTCTCTACACCAAAAAAAACAGCGTCGGCTCCATTTGCCACAGCTGCCCTCATACAATCCCAATCGCCGGCCGGTGCCAGCAGTTCGACATCTTGCCGCTTGATCATTACCATCTTGACTTCCGCCATCCTTATCTATCAATCACTTATTTCTTTAAGTGTACCAGAGCTTTCGCCTAAACAAAAGCGACCCGACTACGTGAAAGCTGCTCATTCCCTAATTATTCCCGTTTGGAAGCGACATCATAACAACGTCAATGAATGGTCCGGACTGCTAAACGAATGAATAACCTGCCTGATCTATCTGAATTGATCTATCATTACGGTTGCTTCACATAGACCATTACGGGTTATAATTGTTTTCCATGTAATGCTTGAAAGTAGTTGTATTTCTGGTTTCCGCAAGATTAAGCCCGTTGGATTCCGTATCCATTCGCGTTCCTCTTCATCAAACGATTATCATTGAGCCAGGATTAGTTTTTGTCCATTTACTATGCTTTTTTGGCATTGGAGGCGTTGAATCTTAACCTTGTCTTCTGCCCATGCTATAATAGGTAAAGCCATTCGCAATACATATCCATTTGGGAGGTAACTATACACGTATGAAACTCGGCGTATTCTCTGTCCTATTCGCACAGAAATCATTCGAAGATGCTTTGGACTACATCGCATCGAAAGGCTTGGACGCAATTGAAATCGGAACTGGCGGCTACCCAGGCAACGCACACTGCGATCCTGACACACTGCTTGCTGACGAAAGCAAACTCAAAGCGTTCAAAGATGCTATTGCTTCCCGCGGCTTGACGATCAGCGCACTTAGCTGCCACGCAAACCCGCTTCACCCACAGAAAGCGATCGCAAGCGAGCATGATGCTGTCATCCGCAAAACGATCGTGCTTGCTAACAAGCTTGGCGTTTCTGTTGTAAACACATTCTCCGGCTGCCCTGGCGACCATGAGGATGCGAAATACCCGAACTGGCCGGTTGCACCATGGCCAAACGATTTCCAAGACATCTTGAAATGGCAATGGGAAGAGAAAGTCATCCCATACTGGAGCGAGATCGCGAAGCTTGCTACAGAGAACAATGTCAAAATCGGTTTGGAGCTGCACGGCGGCTTCTCCGTTCACAGCCCGGCAACACTGCTTCGCCTGCGTGAAGCTTGCGGCGATGCAATCGGCGCTAACCTTGACCCAAGCCACATGTGGTGGCAAGGAATCGATCCGGTACAAGCGATCCATATTCTTGGACGTGCCGGCGCGATTCACCACTTCCATGCGAAGGATACAACGATCGACACGAACAACGTGAACAAGCACGGCGTAACGGACATGCAGTCTTATGCCCTTATGCTTGACCGCGCTTGGCAGTTCCGCACAGTTGGTTACGGCCATGATATGAAAGTATGGGCTGACATCATCAGCGCACTACGTCTTGTTGGCTACGACTATGTGGTCAGCATCGAGCACGAAGACGGTCTGATGTCCGTAGACGAAGGTTTCACGAAAGCTGTTCAAAACCTGCAATCCATCCTCATCAAAGAGCCGCTTGGCGAGATGTGGTGGGTTTAATCTTCATAATAAGAAACTCCGGCCTTCCTTGGCCGGAGTTTTTTGTTGTTGTAATGGCAGCGCAGCATTGTGGCAACAAAAAAAGCCGCTCGGCCCTCTTGCACATGCTGCGCAAGAACCGAAGCGGCTTATATCGGTACAGGCTGTAGAATTACTGCAGCCAGACTTTGAAAATCATAACGTAGTTAGCAAATGCGAATACAAGCAACGATACGGTTGCAAATCCGATCGCAAACACATTTTTCTTCGGACGAGCCATAATCAAACGGACCCAGCCGATGAAAATAACAATTGTAAATAGCAGCATCATAATATCCATTGGATCGAACTTTGCAATTGTCGCTGTTGCGTTCTCAGCAAGAAACATTGGTGAAGACCTCCTTATTTTCGCACGTAGCCTATATTAGTTATGTTAGCCTCATCACGAGCTCGATGCAAGCCACAAACGAGAATCGTAACAAGTTTGTCACCATTTGATTGAGGAGCTTTTTATTATAATCAGAGTCTTCATCTTTTATAAGTAACTCTTATAGTTGTACCATTCCTTCTCATTGTCGCATGGTTTGAATTATGTTACCATTCATAATAGTAATTTCATACGGAAATCGTCGGATTTTCGAACCCTTTAGAGCAGAGCAACCCGAGCATAACATTCCTAGGAGGAACGAAGCAATGGCATATGAAGCCGTATGGATGAATGACCCTTCCAAATTAAATAAATTCGAGTTTATTAAAATGGAAAAAGACGGTCTGGATGTAATTCGCACCATCATCGACAAGTATTCGAAGGAAGGTTATGCTTCCATTCCCGAAGACGATATGAACCGTTTCAAATGGGCCGGCGTTTACGAGCAGAAGCCCCGTGAAGGCTACTTCATGATGCGTATCCGGATCAACACCGGTATTATTACTACTGCACAAGCTCGCGCAATTGCTTCCATCGGCCGTGATTATGGTCGCGACCTGATCGACGTAACGACGCGTCAAGCGATTCAGTACCACTGGCTTAAAGTCGAAGATCTGCCAGACATCTTCAACCGCCTTGAAGCGGTTGGCTTGTACTCCTACGAAGCTTGCGGCGACTGCCCGCGTACGATTGTCGGTAACCCGCTTGCCGGTATCGACCGTGATGAGCTGATGGATACACGTGAGCTTGTTGAGCAGGTGAATGATTTCTACCTGATGAACCGTGATTTTTCCAATTTGCCTCGCAAATATAAAATGTCCATTTCTTCTAACATCTATAACAATGCTCACGCAGAGATTAACGATATTGCCTTCACGCCTGCAACTAAGGTTATCGATGGCGAAGAAGTAATCGGCTTCCATGTGTATGTCGGCGGCGGCCTCTCCGCAAAGCCGCACTTGGCGAAAGAACTTGATATGTTCGTTCGTCCGGAAGAAGTGCTTAAAGTATCGATCGGTGTGACGACCATTTTCCGTGATTTCGGCTATCGTGAGAAGCGTCACCAAGCCCGCTTGAAGTTCCTTATGGCGGATTGGGGTCCTGAGAAGTTCCAAGAGAAGCTCACCGAGATTATCGGTGAAATGCCAACTGCGGGCGAAAGCAAGATTGTCGGTTGGAACGCGGTATACTACGACGGCGTATTCCCGCAAAAACAAGAAGGCTTGAACTTCATCGGACTGAACGTACCCGTAGGACGTACGAATTCCGATGAGCTGGAGCAGCTTGCTGATGCAGCGGACAAGTTCGGTGATGGCACCATCCGGACAACAATGTCGCAAAACATTATGCTTGCCGGCATTCCTGACGATAAGGTTGAAGAAGCGCTGCAAGTGCCTGTTCTGAAACGTCTGTCTCCGAATGCGAAGCCGTTCATGAGCCGAACCGTTTCTTGCACAGGTAACGAGTTCTGTAACTTGGCTGTTGTAGAAACGAAAGAACGCGCTCGCCGCGTTGCCGAGTACCTCGATGAGAGAGTTGAACTGGACGAGAAAGTTCGGATCCATTTCATCGGCTGCCCGAACGCATGCGGTCAGAAACACATTGCAGACATTGGTCTACAGGGTGCTCTCGTGAAAACGCCTGAAGGCATGGTCGATGCATTTGATATCGCGGTTGGCGGTATCCTTGGACCAGGCGCTAAGTTTAACGAATCGCTGAAAGGCCGCGTCAAAGGCGACGACCTTGGCGGCGTGCTTGCACAGCTGCTGCTATTCTACAAAGAAGGCCGCGATTCCGGCGAAACGTTCCACAACTTCGTGAAGCGTGTAGGCGTACCGGCATTCCAAGAGAAATTGACTGAGATTTTAGCTAGCTAATTGTTAACGGCCCGAAGGAACTAATCCTTCGGGCCGTTATTTGTGTTCTGGTATGAAAGAAAGCCCCTAAGCTTACACTGATGACCTGCCGAATTTCGTTCAGCTGGTTACTGGTAGCTTAGGGGCTTATGGTTTGTCGCTTAGACGTTATTCTTCGATGCCTGCAGCAACGCTTTGCACTTGATTTCGCTGCTGTGCAATCGTACGTTCACGGTCACGCTCCAGAATCGGCTTCAAGTAGCGACCTGTGTAAGATCCAGCAACCTTAACCACTTCTTCCGGTGTACCCGTTGCTACGATGGCACCACCGCCATTACCGCCTTCCGGACCTAGATCCAGCAGGTAGTCGGCGGTCTTGATGACGTCGAGATTATGCTCGATGACGAGTACCGACTCGCCTGATTCCACCAGACGGTGCAAGACGACTAACAAACGATCGATATCATCGACGTGCAGGCCTGTTGTCGGCTCATCGAGGATATAAAGCATCTTGCCTGTGCTGCGGCGATACAGCTCTGCTGCAAGCTTCACGCGCTGTGCTTCGCCTCCGGACAGCGTAGTCGCCGGTTGACCTAAGTTCATGTAGCCAAGGCCAACATCAAGCAGCGTCTGGAGCTTCCGGTGGATACGAGGTACATTACGGAAAAACTCCGTAGCATGCTCAATGGTCATTTCCAGCAATTCCGCAATGCTCTTGCCTTTATATTTCACATCGAGCGTTTCCCGATTGTACCGTTTGCCTTTGCAAATCTCACAAGGCACGTAGACGTCGGGAAGGAAGTGCATCTCAATCTTAATGATGCCATCTCCGCGGCAGGATTCACAGCGGCCGCCTTTCACGTTGAAGCTGAAACGGCCTTTCTTATAGCCGCGTACCTTCGCTTCATTCGTCGATGCGTACAGATCGCGAATATCATCAAACACGCCGGTATACGTAGCTGGGTTCGAACGTGGGGTTCGGCCGATAGGCGATTGATCGATATCGATTACCTTCTCGATATGCTCAAGCCCCCGGATTTCTTTATGCTCACCTGGACGAACCTTCGCTTTGTTCAGATCACGAGCAAGTGTTTTATAGAGAATTTCATTCACGAGCGTCGACTTACCGGAACCGGAAACGCCGGTTACCGCGGTAAATACGCCAAGCGGGAACTTCGCATTCACACCGCGAAGATTGTTCTCCTTCGCTCCTCTCACTTCCAGCCACTTGTCGCTGGTGGCGCGGCGAGTCAGCGGAACCGGAATGAACTTACGACCGCTCAGATAAGCGCCTGTAAGTGATTGCTCGTCCGCCATCACCTCTGCAGGTGTTCCCATCGAGACCACTTGGCCGCCGTGGATTCCGGCGCCCGGTCCAATGTCGATGATGTAATCGGATGCCAGCATCGTATCCTCATCATGCTCAACGACAATAAGCGTGTTACCCAGATCGCGCATATGCTCTAACGTCTGGATGAGCTTGTCGTTATCGCGCTGATGCAGCCCGATACTAGGCTCATCTAAGATATAGAGGACGCCCATCAGACTCGAACCGATTTGCGTAGCTAATCGAATACGCTGCGCCTCACCGCCGGAAAGTGTACCAGCAGCACGGTTGAGGGACAAATACTCCAATCCGACATTAACAAGGAAACCAAGACGGCTGTTGATTTCTTTCAAGATGAGGTTCGCAATCAGCTTCTCCTTCTCTGACAGTTCAAGAGCATTGAAGAAACGATCTGCATCACCGATGGAGAGCGAAGTCACATGGGAAATATTTTGGCTGCCGATCGTTACGGCAAGACTTTCTTTCCGCAAACGATGGCCTTTGCAGCCTGCACACGGCTTAGCGCTCATGTACTGCTCGATATGTTCACGGATGCCGTCAGATCCCGTATCCCGGTAACGGCGCTCCAAATTGTTGATAATCCCTTCGAATGGCACGAGCGCTTCTTTGGAATGCCCGAAATCATTCTCGTAACGGAACCGTACGCGCTCGCCGCCCGTACCGTTCAATAGCTTCTTCATATGATCTGCGGACAGTTCGCTAACCGGAACGTTCCGTGGAATGCCGTAGTGCACACATACCGCTTCAAGGAATTGCGGGTAATAGTTCGATGTGCTGCCTGCCCATGCTTCGAAGGCACCTTCTTCGATCGATTTGGTTGCATCCGGAACTAGGAGATCCGGATCCACGATCATTTTGGCACCTAGTCCGTCACAATCCGGACAAGCGCCGTATGGGCTGTTGAATGAGAACATCCGCGGTGCAAGCTCATCAATACTGAATCCGCAGGCCGGGCATGCCAGATTGGAGCTGAACAACAGTTCTTCCTTCTCCATAACATCAACGAGCACCTGGCCGCCTGACAGCTTCGTTGCTGTCTCGAGCGAGTCGGCAAGTCGGCTTTGAATGTCGCTCTTGACGACGATCCGGTCAACCACGACCTCGATATTGTGCTTCTTGTTCTTCTCAAGCTCGATCTTCTCGCTAAGTTCACGAAGCTCGCCATTCACGCGCACACGAACAAAACCTTGCTTCTGCACATCAGCCAGCAGCTTGGTATGCTCACCTTTCCGTCCGGAGACGATCGGCGCCATAATCTGCAGCTTCGTTCGCTCCGGATATTCCATAATCCGGTCAACCATCTGCTCCACCGTCTGGGATGTAATTTCGATCCCATGCTCTGGGCAATGCGGTTTCCCTACACGTGCAAATAAAAGACGCAAATAGTCATAGATCTCCGTAACCGTTCCGACTGTCGAACGCGGGTTGCGGCTCGTTGTCTTCTGGTCGATGGAGATCGCCGGGGAAAGACCTTCGATGGAATCCACATCCGGCTTCTCCATTTGACCGAGGAACTGACGTGCATAGGCAGACAACGATTCGACGTATCGGCGCTGACCTTCGGCGTAGATCGTATCAAACGCAAGCGAAGATTTGCCGGAGCCGCTGAGCCCGGTTAATACTACAAATTTATCGCGTGGAATCGTCACGTCGATGTTCTTCAAATTATGGGCTCTCGCCCCTTTAATTACGATAGAATCACTGGCCACTGTTTAATCCTCCTAAGAATATAGCACGAACTATATTCGACTTCGTAAGCTATCTATAGCTCCAAACCGCCTACATGCCCAGCTCTGCTTTAAGCTCAAGCAGCGCATCGCGAAGCTCTGCCGCACGTTCGAACTGCAAGCTCTTGGCTGCTTCCTTCATCTCGGCTTCCAAACGCTGCAACAGCGACTGGCGCTCCTTCTTGGACATCTTGTCGACGCCGACGCCGGACAAGAAATCGTTCTTCTGATCCGCTGACTTCGTCGCTTCAATAATGTCATGTACTTTCTTGCGGATTGTTGTAGGTGTGACGCCATGCTGCTCATTATAAGCAATCTGGATCGTACGGCGGCGATTCGTCTCGTCAATCGCCTTTGTCATCGAGTCGGTCATCTTATCTGCGTACATGATAACACGGCCTTCGGAGTTACGGGCTGCACGACCGATCGTTTGAATAAGCGACCGTTCTGAACGCAGGAAGCCTTCCTTATCCGCATCCAATATGGACACGAGAGACACCTCCGGCAAATCCAAGCCTTCCCGAAGCAGGTTGATCCCGATCAGAACATGAAATACGCCGATACGTAAATCACGCAATATCGCGAGACGCTCCAGTGTCTTAATGTCAGAGTGCAAATAACGGACCTTAATGCCAACATCCTTCATGTAATCTGTCAAATCCTCTGACATCTTCTTCGTCAGTGTTGTGACCAGAACACGTTCGTCCTTGGCAATGCGATCACGGATTTCAATAAGAAGATCATCGATCTGACCTTTCGTCTTACGCACTTCGATAATCGGATCCAGCAAACCGGTCGGACGAATAATCTGCTCCACCATCGTAGGGCATTTCTCCAGCTCGTAAGGCCCCGGCGTTGCTGATACATAGATGACTTGTTTTACTTTATTTTCAAACTCTTCGAAACGAAGGGGACGGTTATCCATAGCAGACGGCAATCGGAATCCATGATCCACCAGCACTTCCTTACGTGCACGGTCACCGTTATACATCGCCCGGATCTGAGGAATGCTTACATGGGACTCATCAATGACGACGAGCATATCATCCGGGAAGTAGTCCATCAGTGTATAAGGAGTTGCTCCACGCTCACGGAAAGTCAGAGGCCCGGAATAGTTCTCGATCCCGCTGCAGAAGCCCATCTCCTGCATCATCTCCAGATCGTAACGCGTCCGCTGCTCAAGCCGCTGCAGCTCCAGCAGCTTCCCTTGCTCGCGAAGTTCGGCGAGACGCTCTTCCAGCTCTGCCTCGATGTTCTTAATAGCCACCTTCATCGTATCCTCATGAGTAACGAAGTGAGAAGCTGGGAAGATCGCAACATGATCACGTTCACCGACAATTTCGCCGGTCAACACATCAATCTCCGTAATGCGTTCAATCTCATCCCCGAACAATTCGACCCGCATGGCCCGTTCATTATTGGCTACCGGGAAAATCTCGATAATGTCTCCACGTACACGGAATGTTCCTCGAATGAAGTTAATATCATTGCGTTGGTACTGTATATCGACGAGTTTATGAAGAATCGCATCGCGAGACTTCTCCATCCCCACACGTAAACTAAGCACGAGCTTGCCGTACTCCATCGGAGAACCGAGACCGTAAATGCACGATACGCTCGCTACGATAATGACGTCACGACGTTCGAACAAGGAGCTCGTAGCGGAGTGGCGCAGCTTATCAATCTCATCGTTTATGCTGGAGTCCTTCTCGATAAAGGTATCTGAGGACGGGATGTAGGCTTCAGGCTGATAGTAATCATAATAGCTGACGAAATAAGAGACGGCGTTATCCGGAAAAAACTCCTTAAACTCGCTGCAAAGCTGCGCGGCAAGCGTCTTATTATGCGCGATAACCAGAGTCGGCCGATTCAGCTTGGCGATTGTGTTCGCAATCGTATACGTCTTCCCTGTGCCCGTTGCACCAAGCAGCGTCTGATGATGAGCTCCCGCTTCGATTCCATCCGTCAGCTGTTGAATCGCAACCGGCTGGTCACCTTGCGGCGTATAATCCGATTTCAGCTCAAAGAGCTTCTCCTGTCCTTGCTTCTCGAACATTTCTCCTACACCCCAATCCTACGTCTTCTATGAAAAAGGCCTATTAATTTGTATGCCCAATATACAGGAAAAAAATAGATTGTCCGTTAAAATCATTCCGTTTACAATTACATAAGAATATGTGTTCCCATATGATGTTTATTATACCGATTAACAGGTTCGGTTGCAACGAAAGGTTACGACTTCCTGTCCCGAATGGGAGGACTTACCTCGCAATGAAAAAGGCCCCTGCAGCCGCCCATTAATGGACAGCGCCGAGGCACCGTAACTATTTCTAAAGTGTCGCTGATGTTGAAGATGAAGCCGCACGCTGCCTCGACTTCGCCGTACGTTTGCGCCAGAGCAGATCAAGAAGTGAAGCAGGCGCTGCCGCTGCATAATAGTCGGCTCTGTCATCCGGTGCGAGCACAACGCCTAGCTGGTGATGCTCGCCTGCGTAACGCGCACGCTGCACAAACTTGATTTGGCCTTCATGATTGAGCACTTCAAGCTTACAGAAGGCCGAGTTCACGTGAAGCGCGCCATATAGCTCTTCCTTCGTCTTAATACGAACACCGTTCACTTTATGAATGACTTCTCCAACCAGAATTCCCATTGATTCTGCAGGGGTGCCCGGAATTACGGCCAGTACACGCAAGCCCTGCTCGTTATGCACATACAGTGGCGAGCTTGCCGCCTCTTTGAAATAACTGACCGCCACGAGCGCCTCGTGCAGCAGTAAAGCACAAAGTGCAGCTACTAGCGTCAGCGGACTCCAGAAGGAAGCTGCAACAGCCACGCCTCCAATGCCAATTCCATAGAGCAGCAGCCCCTTCGAAGCGCTGCGTGCCTTCGCTGCCGGGAGCAGCGAACGTGTCAGCTCCGAGAACCCGATCACCATCGGGAAGCCGATCATCGTAAACCCGCTGCTCCACTGGCTGCTGTCTCCGAGCAGCAGCGTCCATGGCAGCGATACATCTCCGCTCCCACCGGTAACAGCCGGCACAAGCAGCAGCATCGGCACCGGCCAATACCCCTGCAGGGCTAGTCCTCCTATTAGCTTGCCTCTCTTGCCCTCAAGGAAGAGCGGGCTGGCAAAACGCGCTCCCTGCCACCGAACGAGCAGTGCTTCTGCCACATGCATAAGCGCAACCAGCGCGAGCAGTCCGGGAATATCTAGGCCGGCAAGCGAGGCTGCTGCTGAGCCCATCCAGTCGTTTCGATCCCCAAGTTCGGTCCAACCGAGCGCCCATTGCAGGACTCCCAGCAGACCTGCACTATAGGCAAAGCATAAGTACCGAACTCGGATAATCACGAGCACGGCGGCGGTTCCCCACATCCAAAGCACCGCATCCGTAGTGACCGAGACACCTAAAAACAGACTAATACATGAAATCAGTACACCAACGAGGAGTCCCGCTACGATCGTCCTTCCAAGCTGAATCGGCCAAGCATGAAGCCGGACATGGAACATTTTCCGCTCCATTCTTGTCTGCCGCATATATTGAAGCATAATCAGGAGCACCGCTAGATAATAAAACGGAGATAGCAGCAGTCCGATGGCCGCCGATCCCGCCTGCCGAAGCAATTCCATTGCCGCTTCCAAATCTTCCACTCCCTCTCGCAAACCAATACCACATCGTGATCAAAAAAAAAGAAGGCCCCTCCGCATGAATGCACGGAGTCAACCTTCTCTCTATTCGACATTGTCCAGGCAATTTCCTGCCTAGTGTTATTGTCCGCTGGCTAGCTTCTGCTGCAGCACATTGACTGCCTTCAATAATTGGGTATCGTTCTTCTCATCGCGAATCTTCGCAACGAGCGCTTCCTCTACCTTCTCCGCCGTTACTTTATCGGCATTTCCTGTAACAGGCAGCCCCGCTTTCTTCTGAAAAGCTTTGACGCTTAGAACAGTCGCTTGGTTGTAATACCCATCTTTGCGATCGATCGTATACCCTAAACCCGCGAGCATAATTTGAAGGCTTCGCGTGTTCTCATTAATCGTGTCCGGCTGCAATGTCGCTTCTTTGGACATCCGGGCTACCGTGTAATAATCCGGCGGCAGCACTTCGACGTCCGGTTTCAGCCCTTTCTCATGTACCCAGTTGCCAAGCGGCGTCAGCCACTTCGCAATGGTCATTTTGACTAAGCTTCCGTCGGCCATCGCTTTATCGTAACTGACTTGCACCGTCCCTTTGCCAAAAGAGGTCTCGCCGACCAAGGTCGCATGTGCCTCTTCTTTCAACGCCCCGGCAAGTACCTCGGACGCACTCGCGCTGCCTTTATTCATCAGTACAGCGATCGGGTACTTCTTGCCGCTTCCGGCAGACACCGTTTTCTCCCGATGCCCATCCTTATCCTCTACCTGCACGATCGGCTCGCCCTTCGGCACGAAAGGCTGCGCTACCGATACGACAACAGGCAGAACGCCGCCGGGATTGCCCCGCACGTCAATGATCAACGCCTTCATCCCTTGCTTCTCCAACTTCGTTAACTCTTCGTCGAACCGTTCGCCGGTATTAAGGGAGAATTGACGAATCTCGATAACGCCGATACCGCCATCCCTCATGCGTGCATAAACCGTTTCGTAATCGATGTCGTCCCGTACGATCGTGAGCTGCAGCGGTTGCGTCAAACCAGCCCGCTGAATAACCAATTTCACCTTCGACCCTTTAGGTCCGCGGATTTTGGCTACGGCATCATTCAAGGAAAGCCCGTCCAGTTTCTCGCCATTCACCGATAATAAGATATCGTTCGGGAGAACGCCTGCCCGCTCTGCCGGTGAATCCTTAATCGCGGATTCAACGGTGATTTTGCCATCCTTCATTTGAACGCCTGCGCCAATTCCCGTAAACGATCCTTCAATGGATTCCGAGAAATGCTTGGCTACTTCCTTCTTCATATAGACCGAATAAGGATCGCCCAGCGCTTCCATCATCCCGTTAACTGCCCCGTCAAGCACCTTCGTCCGATCCACTTCGCGAAAATATTTGTTCTCAATCAAACCGAGTACCGTGTTTAATTTCTGAAGCTCCTTCTCGCTTAGCTCATCATGTCCGGACGATTCCGATGACGCCGCTCTAGCTGTCGTTCCATCGCTCTCTATTGCAATGATGCGGTCTGCAACCGTCAAGGTTACAAGTGTAGATGCCGCCATCGTGAGCAAGATGAACGCTGCCACTGTCCGTCCTTTGAACTGCACGTCAACACCCCTTCGTGAGCATACCAATGCCTATGGTGAGATTGTTTTTCCCCTTACTTCTGACATCTCCCCTAGTATATGACAAGCCGCACCCAATTATTTGCATCTGGGTACGGCATCGTCATGTCAGCATACGAGCCTCATTGGCTCCGCCCGTTATTTATTTCAGATAAGGTGCAGGATTAACCGCCTCTTGATTCTTGCGTACTTCAAAATGCAAATGGTTCCCTGTGGACATGCCCGTGCTTCCGACTTCCGCAATTTTCTGGCCGCGCTTCACGGTTTGACCTTTCTCCACTTTGATGCCGCCATTGCGAATATGTCCGTAAACCGTCCACAGGCCGCCGCCATGATCAATGATGACACAGTTGCCATACTCGCTCCACCACTGCGCAACAATGACAAGACCCGACTCTGCCGCGTAGATCGACGTTCCACCCGGAGCAGCCATATCCATGCCGGCATGCAGTTTCTTTCTTCCCGTTACGGGATGAGTCCGATAGCCAAACGGCGAAGACAGACGCCAGTCGGCATGAAGCGGCATACCGAGCTTGCCGCCGGTGTAGTACACTTTGATTTTCTTCTTCTTCGATTCCAGATCGGATACTTTCTTCGCCAGCTTAATCAGCAAATCCGCTTGCTCTTCGCTGATTTCTTCCAGCTCTTCCGCCTGGCTCTTATATTTGAGCACCATCACTTCTTTTTCTTTCTCTTTGTCCTTGAGCAGATCTTGGAAGCCTTCAAGCTTCACATACATCTTCTTGACTTCGCCGAGCGATTTCTCCACTTCGACCTTCTTCTGCGCGATGAGTGCTTTGTCTTTCTTGTGGTCGGCGAGAATATCACGGTCTTGGCTTAGAATCGACTTCAATGAATCCATGCGATCAATAAAGTCGCCAAAGCTTGTTGCGCTGAGCATCACATCGATATAAGATACGAATCCATTCGTATACATCAAACGAATGCGCGATTGCAGCAGCTTGTCCCGCGTCTTCAGACGTTTCTCCGCCGTATCGAGGTCTTCACCGGCCTGCTGCAGCTTCTCTTCCGTCGATACCACTTGGGCCTGCACGGTGCTCAACTGCGTGCTGACTTCGCTGATTTGCTGCATGATTTCGCTGACAGACTTCGCTGTCTTCTCTTTCATCGCCAGCACATATTCCTTGTCCTTGTCCGCTTGATTGCGGTTATGAGAAGCTGCGCTCATTTCTTTGCGCACTTTAGCGAGCTCACTGTTGATTTTGTCTAGCTGCGAGGAAGCTTCGCCTTGATAGGGTTGAAACACAAATCCGGCAAATACGATAATGGCTAGAACGGCGAGTCCTTTCTTCACGTTCACGTTTCCATTCACCTACACTTTCAAGTACTTTCGCACCGACAAGGTGCTTCCCCAAATGCCAATCAAAATGCCGAGGCCCATAATCAGGACGGACACATTAAAGCCTGCTTCTTTCAACGTCACAAGTTTTATCATCATGAGGCCCAGCTCAACCTGAGACACCTCAACCAATCTGGAGTACCCAAGCAGCAGTAAGGAAACGGTAACAACCGAGCCCAATATGCCGATCAGTGCTCCTTCAATAAAGAAAGGCCAGCGGATAAAATTATTCGTTGCCCCCACCAGCTTCATAATGCCGATTTCGCGGCGACGCGCCACAATCGTCATCTTAATCGTGTTGGAAATGAGGAACATCGCGGTTAAGCCAAGTCCTGCTACAATAACAAGTCCGATGTTGCGGACGGCGTTCATTATTTTGAACAGCGATTCGACGGTTCCTTTCCCGTACTTCACGCTTGTAATCGGCAATGTCTCGTCCGCTTTGCCAATCGCTTCGATCTGCTTCGCAGCAAAAGCGATCTTCTGCGGCTCGAATACCTCTACAGTAAAGGAGTCCGGCAGCGGGTTGTTCGTCTTGTCGTACCCTTCCAGCAGCTCAGCACCATCAGCACCGATGCTCTCACGAAGAGATTCAAGCCCCTTCTCTTTGGATACAAATTCGATCTTGCTAACCTCCGGAATGTTGCCGATGGCATTCTTAAGCTCGTTAATCTTGACATCCTCGGTATTCAGCTGCAAATAAACCCGAATCTGTACCTGGCTCTCAATCTGGTCCGCCAAGTTGTTGACGTTCATTGCCAGCAATAGAAACGCACCTAATATAAACAGAGAAATGACGATGGAGCTGACGGAGGCAAAAGTCATCCAGCCGTTGCGCACCACGTTCTTCACCCCTTCACGAAGGTGGCGGATGATGGTGCTAGCTTTCATAACCATACTCTCCTCTCACTTCATCACGCACGACCGTTCCGTTCTCGATGGCGATGACGCGTTTGCGGAGCGTATTCACGATCTCTTTGTTGTGCGTTGCCATGATGATCGTTGTGCCGCGGAAGTTTATTTCCTCGAGCAAATTCATAATGCCCCATGACGTTTCAGGGTCAAGGTTACCGGTAGGCTCATCCGCCACAATGACGGCCGGATTATTGACAATGGCGCGCGCGATGGCGACCCGCTGCTGTTCGCCGCCTGACAGCTGCTGAGGCAAGCTTGCATGTTTGCCGCGAAGTCCAACGAGCTCCAGCACTTCCATCGTCCGCTTCTTGATGACTCGGCGCGGCGCTTCGATGACCTCCATCGCGAAGGCAATGTTCTCATACACGGTCAGCTTCGGAAGCAAGCGATAATCTTGGAAAATAACGCCGATGTTCCGCCGAACATAAGGAATCTTACGAGGCTTCAACTTACCGATGTTAAAGCCGTTCACGGAAATTTGGCCTTTGGTTGGAATTTCCTCTCGGTAGATCAGTTTCATAAAGGTGGATTTTCCAGCTCCGGAAGGTCCAACCAAGTAAACGAATTCATTACGGTCTATACGAACAGAAACGCCGCGGAGTGCATGAGTGCCGTCTGCGTACGTCTTCCAAATATCTTGCAATTCAATCACAATATCACATCCTGTAGGTAGTCAGCTTTTATCTATTCGACATGTTCGCGGTAAATCCTCTACCAAAGTCCTGTTTTCTGCATTTTTCATATTTCTCATGATGCGAAAAGTAGGAATCTAGTGCTTCAAACCGTAGATTTTTCGACAAACGTCCGTTTCTTGGTCTTGAATGACTTGGATCATCGAAGAGAATTGTACAAACAGTTGGCAGAAATGAAGCCCTCGGCGCATATACATGTACGAATACTGGCCCCGAGGTGATAGGAAGCAATGAACACGAAACGGCTGCAGCTAATCTGGATTCTGGCAGGGGCATTCCTGCTGCTCGCGTCTGCAGGGTGGGGCGGGTTATGGATGTATGCGTCCCAGCACACGATTCCGAAACAAGTGCATGTTGTCCTATCGAAACCTACAGAAACTTCCGCCGGACAACTGCTGCAGAGTGACGCCGTCATTCCCATCGGTTCACTACGCATCGAGGAAGGCAAGCAAATGCTGGCTTCGCGGAAGCAAACACTAGAGCAGCTTGCGATTACGATAAAAGGCGGCACAGGTGAGGTAAAAAAGAAAACGTGGACACTCGAACAACTCGGTATCGAGGTCGATACTAAGGATGCCGTGGCGGCTATCGACCGCTTGAATAGCGGCACGATGTGGACGAGAGCCAAGTATCGGTGGGGATTTAAGCAAAAGTTGACCATTGGGGTAAGTTTTGACAAAGAGGTGTTCGTGGGGAAAATACGCAGCGTCTGGGGCTGGTTGGACGCAGGTGAGCCGGTGAATGCAACGCGGAAGATCACGAGCAGTGACAAGGTCGTCTATACCCCGCACAAGGATGCCTATCGACTGGATACCGATAAAATGGTTGCCAAAGCTGCAGCTTCGATTGAGAAGGTGATCGGGAGCAATTGGGGAGCGAAGCTGTCTCCGATGACCTGGCCAGTGGAACTCCGCGTCGTCCATCCGTCCATTACGCTGCAGCGGTTGAAGGACGAAGGGGTCGAACGGCTTATCTCTTCCTTTACAACGGCGTTTAAGACGAGCGGCGCTGGACGTTCCTATAATGTGACGATGACAGCTAAGACGCTGAACGACATGGCGCTCGCTCCCGGGGAAGTGTTCGATTACAGCAAAATCATTGCCCTTACCAGCAAAAAATACGGCTATCGCCAAGCGCCAGTTATCCTTAACGGTGAATTCGTTCCGGGCATTGGCGGCGGGATCTGCCAAGTGTCCAGCACTTTGTACAATGCCGCATTGTTTGCGGGCCTTGATATGGTGGAGCGGCGCAATCACTCCCTTCCTGTTGCCTATTTGCCGCTGGGCCGAGATGCGACCTATGCCGATGATGCGATCAATTTCAAGTTTAAGAACACGACTGGCAAGCATATCATCATCCGGACCGTGGTGGAGAATCGCCAGCTGACCGTGAAGATCTTCGGCACCTTACCGAAAAGTGTGAGTTACAAGATTGAATCCAAAACGGTGGCTACTGTCGTTCCACCCGTGAAAGAGGTTCCGTCGGCATCTGTGCTGCCTGGTGAACGTCATCTGCTTTCATCCGGCAAACCCGGCTATATTGTCGAGACGTACCGCACCAAGCTGGAAAATGGTATGCAAGTATCGCGTAAACGTATCTCGCGGGATACGTATCGGGCACAGCCGGTTGTCTATGCCGTGGCTCCGGAGCAGTCCCACCCTGATAACGGCAAGGAAGAAGCACCGTTGCTTGAGGACGGTGTGGCTCAATAGGTGCCTGCTGCCGCCACTTGTACCTCCTATGCACAAAAAAAGGCCGTAGAATCAAGCAGCATACGTTGCTTAATTCTACGGCCCTATTTCTTTTAGCGGCTGCGCTCCGCGTATTCGGTAATCCATTCCGCTGTAGCGGCAAGTTCTTGCTCCGCGCGGGCGATGGCTTCGACTACCTGCGTCTTGGCCGTGCCGCCGTAAACGTTGCGTGCATTCACAACATTCTCCGGCTGCAGCACCTCGTAGATGCGATCATCGAACAACGAGGAGAACTGCTTGAACTCATCAAGCGTGAGATCCAGCAAGTATTTGCCCTGCTGGATGCAGTACAACACGGTCTTGCCGATGACTTCATGCGCTTGACGGAAAGGCAGACCCTTGCCAACCAAGAAGTCGGCGATGTCGGTCGCGTTCGAGAAGTCTTGATTGACGGCTTGACGCATCCGGTCCTTGTTCACCTTCATCGTCGCCACCATTGGGGCAAACAATTGCAGCGCGCCTTGCAGCGTGCGGACCGTATCGAACATGCCCTCTTTGTCTTCCTGCATGTCCTTGTTATAAGCAAGCGGCAGTGACTTAAGCACGGTCAGCAGGCCGACCAGGTTGCCATATACACGACCTGTTTTCCCGCGGACAAGCTCCGGCACGTCCGGATTTTTCTTCTGCGGCATGATGCTGCTGCCTGTGCAGAAGGCATCGTCGAGCTCAACAAAGTGGAACTCGGTGCTCGACCACAGGATGAACTCTTCGCTTAGACGCGAGAGATGCATCATGATGATGGACGCATGCGACAGGAATTCCAGAATGAAGTCGCGGTCGCTTACAGCATCTAAGCTGTTTTCGTAGACGCGGTCAAACTTCAGCTGACTCGCTACGAAATGGCGATCGATCGGGAACGTCGTCCCTGCCAATGCACCCGCTCCGAGCGGCAGCGTGTTCACCCGTTTGTAGCTGTCCTGCAAACGCTCGATATCACGACCGAACATGGAAACATAGGCCATCATATGATGCGCGAACAGGATTGGCTGTGCACGCTGCAGATGCGTATAACCCGGCAAAATCGTATCGATGTTAGCCGCTGCTTGCTGCACCAGCGCAGCTTGCAGCTTCTGCAGCAGATCAACGAACTCCACGACCCGCTTGCGCAGGTACAAATGCATATCTGTCGCAACCTGATCGTTACGGCTGCGGCCGGTGTGCAGTTTGCCGCCAACCGGACCCACATCGTCGATCAGCGTCTTCTCGATGTTCATGTGAATATCTTCATCGGCGATGGAGAATTCGATGTCGCCGCGCTTGATGCGCTGCAGGACGCGGTGCAGACCGTCCTTGATTTTCTCCACGTCATCTAAAGGCAGAATGCCTTGCTTGCCTAACATTGTTACATGTGCTAGGCTGCCTTGAATATCTTCTTCCGCAAGCTCTTTATCAAACAAAATGGATGCCGTATATTCTTCAACCAGTTGGTCGGTTTTCTTCGTAAACCGGCCTCCCCACAATTTACTCACACAGGTGCACTCCTTTATCGTTTCGCTTGCCTTACTTCTTGTTCTGTTCCACGCCAGAGGACACTTTCAGACGCAGCGCGTTCAGGCGGATAAAGCCGGTTGCATCGCCTTGGTCATACGCTTTGGACGGATCTGCTTCCATCGTTGCGATATCCGGATTGTACAGGCTGACTGGGCTCTTCACGCCGGCGCCGATTACATTGCCTTTGTACAGCTTCAGGCGAACGACGCCTGTTACGTTTTTCTGGCTTTCAAGTACGAGCGCTTGCAGCGCAAGACGCTCAGGCGCGAACCAGAAGCCGTTATATACGAGTGATGCATATTTGGAAATGAGGGAATCACGCAGGTGCATGACGTCGCGGTCCATCGTGAGCGACTCCATTTTGCGATGTGCAGCGAATAGGATCGTACCGCCCGGTGTCTCGTAAACACCGCGGCTCTTCATGCCGACGAAACGGTTCTCCACCATATCGACACGGCCGATGCCGTGCTTGCCGCCAAGCTCATTCAACTTCTCCATCGCTTGCAGCGGACTCAGGTTCTCGCCATTAACTGCGACACAATTGCCGGCTTCGAATGTAAGCTCTACATATTCGGCTTGATCCGGTGCGTCCTCAGGGGACACGGACAAGACAAACATGCCTTTGTTCTCGTCGCTGCTTGGATCAAACCAAGGATCCTCCAGCATGCCGCTCTCAAAGCTGATGTGCAGCAGGTTGCGGTCCATCGAATACGGCTTAGCCGCAGACGCTTGAACCGGAATGTTATGCTTCTCCGCGTATGCGATCATCTCAGCACGTCCCGGGAACTGCTCGCGGAAAGCCTCAATGCGCCATGGCGCGATGACGTCAATGTCCGGAGCAAGTGCAGCAGCTGTCAGTTCGAAGCGCACTTGGTCGTTGCCTTTGCCTGTTGCGCCATGCGCAATGGCTGTTGCGCCTTCAGCGCGAGCGATGTCTACCATACGTTTCGCGATCAGCGGACGCGCGATGGAAGTACCCAGCAGGTACTGACCTTCGTAGAGTGCGCCTGATTGGAACATCGGATAAATGAAATCTTCCGCGAACTCGTCGCGCAGATCATCGATGTACACTTTGGACGCGCCTGTCGCCAAAGCTTTCGCTTCCAAGCCATCCAGCTCATCCTTTTGTCCGATATCCGCTGTGAATGCGATAATTTCCGCGTCGTAGGTTTCTTTGAGCCATTTTAGAATAACAGACGTATCCAGACCGCCCGAGTAAGCCAGCACGATTTTTTCCTTCGCCATGATTCAGTCAACACTCCCTATTGTGAATTAAGTCCGAATAAGTTCGGTACTACATGATTGCAGCCATAATCGCCTTCTGCGCATGCAGACGGTTCTCCGCTTGATCGAAAATAATCGATTGCTTGCCATCGATGACGCCTTCGCTTACTTCCTCGCCGCGATGCGCCGGCAGGCAGTGCATGAAGAGGTAGTCGCTCTTCGCGTAGCGAATCAGATCCTCGTTCACTTGATACGCAGCAAAAGCCAGCTCGCGCTCCTTCTGCTCCGCCTCAAAGCCCATGCTCGCCCAAACGTCCGTGTAGACAACATCAGCGTCCGCGATCGCTTCCTTCGGATCACGGCACACATGGATGCGCGAGCCGGTTTCGGCTGCACTCGCCTTCGTCAACGCTACGACGTCAGCGTCAGGCTCGTAGCCTTCCGGTGTCGCCACCGAAATATGCATGCCGAGCTTCGCTGCACCCATCATCAAGGAGTGCACCATATTGTTGCCATCGCCGATGTACGCCACTTTAAGTCCTTCCAGGCGGCCCTTATGCTCGAGCACCGTTTGATAATCACACAGTGCTTGGCATGGATGGGACAGGTCTGTAAGGCCGTTAATGACCGGCACGGTAGCTGCACGAGCAAGCTCAATGACAGTGCGGTGCGCAAAGGTACGGATCATCATGCCGTCCAGATAACGCGACAGCGTCTGCGCCGTATCGGAGATCGTCTCCCCGCGGCCGATCTGCAGGTCATTGCGGCTGAGGAACAGCGCATGACCGCCGAGCTGGTACATCCCAACTTCAAAGGAAACACGCGTACGCGTGGATGATTTTTCAAAAATCATGCCGAGGGTTTTGCCCTTCAGCGGGTGATAAATTTCGCCGGCCTTCTGCTTGCCCTTGAGCTCGATCGCAAGATCGATCAGGTAGCGTACTTCCGCAGGCGTATAGTCAGCCAAACCAATAAAGTCACGGCCTTTAAGGCCAATTGCGATTTCTTCGGTCAACAATTGAGACATGTGGGTGGTTCTCCCTTCTTTCTACAGCTGCGCTGGAGCCGTTTGATCCGCGAAAATCGAGGTCAGAATGCTCACCGCTTGATCTATTTCTTCACGCGAAACGAGGAGGCTAGGCAGCAAACGGACAACGTCCGGACCTGCTGTAACGACTAACAAACCACGCTTCTGGCCTTCTGCGATGATATTCGCAACCGGACCGCTGCACACGATTCCGATCATCAGTCCCTTGCCGCGAATGTCTGTCACAAACGGATTGCCCGCAAGCTTCTCGCGAAGCTGTCCTACGAGGTACTCGCCGCTCTCAGCCGCACGCTCCGGTGCTTTCTCACTGATAATGGCCTCCACAGTCGCTTTAACGACAGCTGTAGCAATTGGAGTTCCGCCGAACGTCGAGCCGTGGCTGCCGGCTGTGAACGCTTCAATCAGCTCGCCTTTCGCCAACATAGCACCGACAGGGAAACCGCTCCCTAGCCCTTTTGCCAATGTGAAAATATCCGGTTCAATACCGTAATGCTCAAACGAAAACAGCTTGCCGGTTCGACCCATTCCTGTTTGAATCTCATCTATGATTAGGAGCAACCCGCGCTCCTTGCAAAGCTTAGCCAGATGCTGCACGAACGCAGGCTCTACCGGTATTACGCCGCCTTCAGCTTGGATCATTTCGATCATGATGGCTGCTGTCTTATCGGTAATTGCCGCTTCAAGCGCTTCGATGTCATGCAGCGGGATATAGCGGAATCCTTCCGGAAGAGGACCGAAGCCTTCTTTCACTTTCTCTTGGCCCGTTGCCGTCAACGTAGCCAATGTTCTGCCGTGGAAGGATTGGGCGAACGTAATGATTTCATAGCGACCGTTGCCCTTCACTTTCTGATGGTAACGGCGGGCAAGCTTAATTGCCGCTTCGTTGGCTTCCGCGCCGGAGTTGCAGAAGAATACCGCTTCGGCATGGCTGTTGTCCGTCAGCAGCTTCGCTGCCGCTTCTTGATTCGGAATGTGAAACAGATTGGATACATGCCACAGCTCGTCGAGCTGCTTCACAAGCGCATCTTTCACTTGCTTTGGCGCATGACCCAGATTCGTGACGGCCAGGCCGCACATGAAGTCTAAGTATTTGTTCCCTTTGTCATCCCAGAGCCAGCTGCCTTCACCCTTCACAAGTGAAATCGGATATCTTGCATACGTCGGAAAAAGCGAGCTGCCAGCTGCTTCAGTACCTTTGTTCATATCGCTCATCATTCGTTCACCCCGCTAATAATTAAGATTGTATAATTCTTGTTCCAATGCCGCCTTCGAGGACAGCCTTGCTAAGTACGCCCGGTACGTCGCCGTTTACGATGACAACTTCCTTCACTCGCCCTTGAATACATGCGATTGCTGCCCGAACCTTCGGAATCATGCCTCCGTAAATTTCGCCGCTCGCAATCATCTCTTCGATCTCTTCCACAGTTGCGGTAGGGAGCACTTGTTTCTCTCCGTCTACCGTTTTCAAAATACCAGGCACATCGGTTACTACAATCATCTGCTCCACGCCAAGATGCGATGCAACCGCGCCTGCTGCTGTATCCGCATTGATGTTGTAGCGTTGTCCTGCGGCATCGATACCGATTGGCGCGATTACGGGAATGTAGCCCATGCCCATGACGCCTTCGATGATCGCTGCATTCACATCCGTTACATCGCCGACAAAACCGATCTCGTCTGCGTTCGCCACAGGCTGAGCCGTGATAAGCTCGCCGTCAACGCCGGACAGGCCAAGTGCTTTCGCGCCGCTTTGACCGATTCGGCGGACGATCTCCTTGTTGATTCGTCCTGCGAGCACCATTTCCACAACGTCGAGCACTTCGTCGCTTGTTTTGCGCAAGCCGTTCACGAACTCGCTGGCAATTCCCAGCTTGCCGAGTGTTTCCGAGATAGCCGGGCCGCCGCCATGAACGATAACGGCTTTAACGCCGCGCTCTTGCAAACTCCTTAAATCTTCGAAAAAAGAAGCCGGAAGCGCCGCAAGCGTGCTGCCCCCGCATTTCATCACAAACCGCTGTTCCATAGGTTTCGTCCGTTCCCTTCGTTCCCGAAATCCTGTTGCTATGTGCGATATGCCGCGTTGATACGGACATAATCATAAGTGAGGTCACAGCCCCAAGCCGTTGCCACGCCTTCACCCATATGCAGATCCACATGAATGACGACCGTATCACCCTTCAAGTAAACAAGCGCTGCTTCTTCGTCAAATGCGATTGGCCGCGATTGCGTAAGCGTCACGATATCGCCTAGCGCGATGTCGACGGTCTCCGGATTTACAGGTACGCCTGCGCGACCTACAGCTGCAATAATACGGCCCCAGTTCGCATCTGCGCCGAATACGGCGGACTTCACGAGTGAAGAGCCGATAACGGTCTTCGCGATCGCTTGCGCCGCATCATTCGATTCCGCTCCGCGCACTTGCACCTCGACGAGCTTCGTTGCGCCTTCTCCGTCTCGCGCGATTGCTTTCGCCAGCACTTCGCACACATAACGGAGTCCATCTGCGAACGCCGCATAGTCAGGGTGACCTGCGTGAAGCTCTTCGTTGCCTGCGAAACCACTTGCCATCGCCACAAGCATGTCGTTCGTGCTCGTATCGCCGTCAACTGTAATCATGTTAAAGGTTACGTCTGTTACTTGGCGCAGCAGCGTCTGCAGCGCTTCGCTTCCGATTTCCGCATCTGTAGTAACGAAGCCAAGCATCGTCGCCATGTTGGGATGGATCATTCCGCTTCCTTTGGATGCGCCGGCAATATGTACAATCTTGCCGTCAACCGTAACGGAAACACATACTTCCTTCTTCACGAGGTCCGTGGTCAGAATCGACTGGCAGAAATCATCTGCCGCCTGATAGGAATCTGCCAAACGAGCAGGCAGCTCCGCAATACCACCGCGTACGCGATCCATCTTCAGCAGCTCACCGATAACACCGGTAGATGCTACTGCCACCTGCTCGGCAGGTACGCCGATTGCTTCGGCAAATGCGCTGCGCATTTCATAGGCATCCGCATCGCCCTGCTTGCCTGTGCACGCATTCGCATTGCCGCTGTTCACGATAACCGCGCGCAGCTTGCCGCCAGCGCCAATGCTCTCGCGCGTCACCTGAATCGGCGCCGCCTGAAACACGTTCGTCGTGTACACGCCGGCTGCAGCAGCAGGCACTTCACATACGATAGCGCCAAGGTCATGGCGCGTAGTCTTCTTCAAACCGCAATGCAAGCCGCCGGCTTTAAAGCCTTTAGGTGTCGTAACGGAGCCTTCCGGCACGACGATATAGGTTGGTGATGTGTTCCCCTGTCCCATTGTTCAATCGCGTCTCCTTTATTGGATGAATGCGGAGTCGACCAGAGGTCTACTCTCTTTATTAAGGGTACATCGGAACGAAGTTAAGGCCCAGCGCCTCGTCCCAGCCCATCATCAGATTCAAGTTTTGAATGGCCTGCCCAGCAGCACCCTTCACAAGATTATCAATAACCGACACAATCGTTACGCGCCCTGTACGCTCATCAACGGAGAAGCCGATGTCGCAATAGTTGGAGCCTGATACTTCTTTAGTCGCCGGCCAAGTACCGCTCTTACGGATACGGACGAACGGTCGACCTTCATAATAATTGTTATACAACGAGATGAAGTCCTCCGTGCTGTGTCCACCTTTGACAGTTGCATAGATCGTGCTCATAATACCGCGCGTCATCGGAACCAAATGGGTCGTAAACGTCGTCAGCACTTTCTCGCCTGCAACATCCGAGAGCACTTGCTCAATCTCCGGAATATGTTGATGCTTATTGATTTTATAAGCTCTGAAATTCTCATTGATTTCCGGATAATGATTGCCCACGGTTGTTCCGCGGCCTGCACCGGAAACGCCGGATTTCGCATCTATAATAATCGTAGAGAGGTCGATATATCCTTCCTTCACCGCCGGGATCAAACCAAGCAGTGCAGACGTCGGGAAACAACCCGGATTGGATATTAAATCTACGCCTCGCACCGATTCGCCGTACACTTCGCACAGACCATATACCGCTTGGTCCAGGTATTGCTGCTCCGCTGGTGCTTTCTTATACCAAGTCTCGTATTCACTGCGAGATTTAAGCCGGTGATCGCCGGAAATATCAATGACTTTAAGCCCTGCCGCCAGAAGCGAAGGGGTCAGAGCAGTTGCAATGCCCGGAGGGGTCGCTATAAATACAACATCGGCTTTACTTCGGATCAAAGCCGGGTCCACATCGTCTAGAATATCGGTTCGAATTTCGGTCAAATGAGGGAAGCCTTCCGCTATTGGCGCTCCTGCTGTGGAGGATGAGGTGACAGAAGCCACTTCCACCTGCGGATGGTTGGCCAGAAGCCTGATAAGCTCAACGCCGCCGTACCCTGTTGATCCGATAATCGCTGCTTTCACTGCTTTACTCATGTCCGTTCTCTCCCATCCATTTCCTTCCTAGCTATCCATTGTACACGAACAGGGGGATAGAGGAAATAGCTAACACTTTGTATTATTATACATACGTATTCATATTAATTCAACGGAAAAGTTGCGTATTTTTGCGGCAAATTTACGGCAATTGGAAGCCTTCCCCCAGCACCTCAGCCGTATCGCTAATAATGACAAACGCGTAGGGGTCTGCCGTCCTTACGAGTCCCTTCAGCTTTGACACTTCGCCTTGTCCGACGACAACCATAAGCACGGTACGTGCTTCACCTGTATACCCGCCATGCCCGTCAAGCTTGGTTAATCCGCGATCCAGATCATGAAGCACGGCCTGCGTAATGGCTTCCGGCTTGTCCGAAATAACGAAGGCTACCTTCGAAGTCGCAAGGCCCGTCTGTACAAAATCGATCGTTTTGCTTGTTACAAATAAGCCAACCAGTGCATAGAGTGCATTCTCCGGCGCGATGATGATGCCCGCAGCTGCAATGACGAGGCCGTCGAAGCACGCTACCGCTAGTCCGAGCCGCACACCGGTAAACCGATGCAGCAGCTGGGCTGCAAGATCAAGTCCGCCTGTCGAGGCCTTCCCCCGGAAAACAAGGCCAAGCCCTGCCCCAACACCGATCCCGCCATAGATAGATGCAAGCATCGCATTATCGGTCGGCGGCTGCCAGTCCGAGGTGAACAAGACGAGCAGTGGCAGCAAAAAGGAGCCAAGTGCAGTCTTCAGTGCGAAGCGTTTGCCAAGCAGCCATAGCCCGATGAGGAACAGCGGTACGTTAAGCGCCCACTGCGTATAAGCAGGCGGGATATCCCATACGCGATTAATCAAGATAGAAATACCCGATACACCACCGGACGCAATACCCAGAGGTACCAGAAACATGTTAAAGCTGATGGCAATAAGAAATGAACCAATAAGCAGTAATGCCACGCTGAGCGCCGCCTCACTCTTCGGCCCCAACGGTTTCCTTAGTCTTCGATTTTCTCTATGTAGCTTCTTAATCCCTTGTTCTTGCTGCAAACTCATTGCTGACCCCATCCTTCTATATAAGTAACATCCATTAATCCACAAAAAAGAGTTCCGACACCTAGTAGTGTAGGAACTCTTCCTCCAGGCTATGCACGCATGCATAGCAGCCCTTCATCATTGCTCTTCATGACGGATCTTGCTCCGTAAGTAACCATCAATAAACATATTCAGATCGCCGTCCATTACGGCGCCGACATTGCCTGTTTCCACCGAGGTGCGATGGTCCTTGACCATGCTGTACGGATGGAAGACATAGGAGCGGATTTGGCTGCCCCATGCAATATCGGACTGCTCGCCGCGAATTTCCGCGAGATGCTTCTGCTGCTCTTCAATCTTGCGTTCATAAAGCTTGGAGCGCAGCATCTGCATCGCACGCTCGCGGTTCTGAATCTGCGAGCGCTGCGTCTGGCAGGATACAACGATACCGGAAGGCATGTGCGTGATCCGGATTGCCGATTCCGTCTTATTGATATGTTGACCGCCCGCGCCGCTGGCCCGGTACGTGTCTACCTTGAGATCCTCCGAACGGATGTCAATCTCGATGTCATCGTCAATCTCCGGCATAATGTCACAGGATACGAAGGACGTATGGCGTCGACCGGAAGCATCGAAAGGCGAGATACGCACAAGACGATGAACGCCTTTCTCCGCTTTCAGGTACCCGTATGCATTATGGCCTTTGACGGAAATCGTAACGCTCTTGATGCCCGCCTCATCGCCAGCCAGATAGTCCAGCAGTTCCACCTTGAAGCCGGATTTCTCCGCCCAACGTGTGTACATCCGATACAGCATTTGGCACCAGTCCTGCGACTCTGTGCCGCCGGCGCCGGGATGCAGCTCAAGAATGGCGTTTAGCTTGTCGTAAGGCTCACTAAGCAGCAGCTGAAGCTCAAACTCGCTTACTTTGCCAACGAGTTCCGCAACATTTCGCTTCAATTCCGCCTCAAGACCTGCATCTTCGCCTTCTTCTTCCGCCAGCTCCAGCATCGTTTGCAGATCTTCATGCTCGCTTTGCATCCGTTCGAATTGATCGACAACGGATTTGACGGCATTCATCTCGGCAATGGTGCTCTGCGCACGGTCATTGTCATCCCAGAAGCCTGGCGCGCTCATTTTCTCCTCAAAGTTGAGGATCATCTCTTGCTTAATATCTAAGTCAAAGAGACCCCCTGAGTTCTTGGAGACGCTTCGCCATTTCACGCAGATCTTGTTTCATCGTTATATCTATCATGACGGTCGCTTCACCTCAAATTAACTTCGTTGCCCTACCTTATGCAATAGGCAGACTTATTGTCCGTGGCATTGCTTGTATTTCTTGCCGCTGCCGCATGGGCACGGATCATTACGACGCACACGTTCTTCTTTGCGAACCGGACGCTTCTGCTGCATTTCGCTGCTTCCGCCGGATTCCGTTTGACCTTTAGCAACCTCTTGGCGCTCCAGGTTGTTCTCCACGTGGGCTTTCATGATATATTTGGTGACTTCTTCTTGAATATGCTCAATCATTTCCTTGAACATCTCGAAGCCCTCGAATTGATATTCACGCAGTGGATCTGTACCGCCGTATGCACGAAGGTGAATACCTTGGCGAAGCTGATCCATGGCATCGATGTGATCCATCCATTTGCTGTCTACTGCGCGCAGTACGACAACCTTCTCGAATTCACGCATCGTTTCCGGACCGATTCCTTCTTCGCGCTGATCATAGAGCTCGATCACTTTGCCGTACAAGAAATCATTGATTTCTTCCGGCTCTTTGCCCCATAGATCGTCTTTCGTGATGCTGCCCTCGTGCAGGAAGTTGCCTTCTGCATAATCAACGATTTCTTGCAGTTCCCAGTTCTCCGGTACATCATCAGACGGACAGTGAGCGTCAACGATCTTCGCAATAACCGGTTTGATCATCTCAAGAACGATCTCGCGGATGTTCTCGGAGAAGAGCACTTCGCGGCGCTGCTTGTAGATAATCTCACGCTGTTGGTTCATGACGTCATCGTATTGCAGGACAATTTTACGTTGATCGAAGTTGTTGCCCTCTACGCGTTTCTGCGCAGATTCGATCGCACGGGAGATCAAACGGCTCTCAATCGGTTGATCTTCTTCGAAGCCAAGACGCTCCATCATGCCCATGATGTTCTCAGAGCCGAAGCGGCGCATAAGTTCATCTTCGAGCGACAGGTAGAACTGCGAAGAACCCGGATCCCCTTGACGACCGGCACGACCGCGCAGCTGATTATCGATACGACGGCTCTCATGGCGTTCCGTACCAATAATATGCAAACCGCCAACACCGTCAACCGCTTCGCCAAGCAAAATATCAGTACCACGGCCAGCCATGTTCGTTGCAATCGTAACCGATTCGGATTGACCGGCACGGGAAATGATTTCTGCTTCCTCCGCATGATACTTCGCGTTCAGTACCTTATGCGTAATGCCGCGTTTCTTCAACAACTCGGAGAGCTTCTCAGAGTTCTCGATGGAAACTGTACCCACGAGCACCGGCTGTTTGTTTTTGTGGCGTCTGACAATCTCTTCAACCACCGCTTTAAACTTGCCGTTCTCTGTTTTATAGACAACATCCGCAATATCATCACGGACATTCTTCCGGTTTGTCGGCACTTGAATGACTTCAAGACCGTAAATTTTCTTGAACTCTTCTTCCTCTGTTTTCGCTGTACCTGTCATACCGGACAGCTTGCGGTACATACGGAAGTAGTTCTGGAATGTAATCGTAGCGAGCGTCATGCTCTCGTTCTGTACTTTAATTTGCTCTTTCGCTTCGATCGCTTGATGCAATCCGTCGCTGTAACGACGGCCAGCCATTAGACGGCCCGTAAACTCATCGACAATGATAACTTCTTCATCTTGTACCACGTAGTCTACGTCGCGTTTCATGATGACATGCGCTTTGAGCGCTTGCTGGATGTGATGGTTAAGCGTTACATTGGCATGATCGAACAAGTTCTCGATGCCAAATGCTTTCTCCGCCTTCTCCACGCCTGCATCCGTCAATGTTACCGAACGCACTTTCACATCAACGGTATAATCTTCTTCTACCTTCAACCGCAGCGCAAACCGATCTGCTGCAAAATACAGCTCCGTCGATTTGGCAGCTTGCCCGGAAATAATCAAAGGTGTACGAGCTTCATCGACAAGAATGGAGTCGACTTCATCAATAATGGCATAATAAAGCGGACGCTGTACCATTTGTTCTTTGTACAGGACCATGTTGTCACGCAAGTAGTCGAATCCAAACTCATTGTTCGTTCCGTATGTGATGTCACATGCGTACGCTGCTTGCTTCTCATCATGTGTGAGGCCATGCAGGTTAACACCGACAGTTAAGCCTAGGAAATTATAGAGCTGACCCATTTGCTCGCTGTCACGCGTAGCCAGGTAGTCATTGACTGTAACGACATGAACACCTTTGCCCTGAAGCGCGTTCAAGTAAACCGCAAGGGTAGCGACGAGCGTCTTACCTTCACCTGTTTTCATCTCCGCAATTTGGCCTTCGTGCAGCACCATACCGCCGATCAACTGTACATCGTAATGGCGCTTGTCCAGAACGCGTTTTGAAGCTTCTCTTGTAACTGCGAACGCCTCTGGAAGCAGGGCATCAATGTCCTCGCCCTTTTCGAGACGTGCTCTAAATTCCTCCGTCTTCTCACGAAGTCCATCATCTGACAACTTGGAAATTTGTGGCTCTAGGCCGTTAATTTCCTCCACGGTACGCATTAGACGCTTAATCTCACGTTCGTTGGCGTCTCCGAATAATTTCTTTACAAGTCCGAGCATGGTCTTCCCCTTTCGTCTGTTACGCCTGTTTGCATAAATTGTATCAGTTTGCGGCAGTTCCCGCAATGTTGGCCCCCTGAGGGAGAAGCTGGATTGGGCACGCAAACCCGCTATGATCCTGTATTTCTTGCAGGTTGCCCCGAGCGGCGCCTCCATTATATGCCGCTTCCGAACGCTTCATTACCAACCGTAAGCAAAAAGAGCCCCGGTTTCCCAGGGCCCGATGATGTACGTATTAGTCCGCTTCTATTAATCCATAACGTCCGTCGCTGCGCTTATAAACGACATTCACTTCTTTCGTCGTAGCATTCGCAAACATGAAGAAGTTGTGCCCTACCATGTTCATTTGCAGAATTGCTTCTTCCACATCCATGGGCTTTAATAGGAAGCGTTTCGTCCGGACGAGCTCGTAGTCTTCTTCTTCATCCAACACCCGAACTGCTGCACCGTCATCCTTGAACATTGTACGAATGCCGCTTTCTTTGCGATATCGGCTGTTGATTTTAGTTTTATGTTTGCGGATCTGACGCTCCAGTTTGTCCACTACCAAGTCAATGGAAGCGTACATATCCTCGCTCTTCTCCTCTGCTCTTAACATAGCGTTCGAGAGTGGAATCATAACTTCAATAACATGCTTGCCTTTTGTAACAGACATTGTAACGTTTGTTTCGGAGGTAATCGGCTCTTCAAAATACTTTTCTAGGCGGCTTAACTTCTTCTCGACATATTCGCGCAAGGCGTCTGTCACCAGGATGTGTTGACCTCGAATGTTGTATCTCATGTGGCATTCCTCCTTTTACATAGTCTTATTATAACACCCTATGTGGGCGATCTCAAAGATATTTTCTGTATTTTGTGAATTATTTAATAATTTAATAGTTAGCAGTTTCTAGAAGTAGATTCGTGGGTAAAAATAAGAAAAAGCCCTGGGACCCCAGGGCTTCTGCCGATCATTCGGTTAAGCGCGTACCATTTATTATGTGGCCGCTTAACAGCGGTATGATTACAGTTTAGTAACGTTTGCAGCTTGAGGACCACGAGCGCCTTCGACGATGTCGAACTCTACGGATTGGCCTTCTTCAAGTGTTTTGAAACCTTCGGATTGGATTGCGGAGAAATGTACGAATACGTCGCCGCCTTGTTCTGTCTCGATGAAACCGTAACCTTTTTCTGCGTTAAACCATTTAACTTTACCTTGCATTGAGAACATTCCCTTCATCTTCAAATAGCTGCGAGATCACTAGGCGTGGCCCACAAATCGAATATAACATCGATTTCACAATATTGTCAATAAGTTTTTGTAAGCGAATACATTATTGATTTCGTTGACTATTCTTTTTCCGCCTTTAACAAAAAAATGCACCCTATAGGGTGCATTTCATCGGATCGCTAATTTTTCTCATCGAAGAACATACTGTTGTCAGCACCGTATGCCCCTCCACCGCCATAGGCATCTCGTTGAACGCGTGCACGGTTGAATTTATCCATTCCTTGGGTCGCTTCGCTCTTAAGCTCTTCCATGCGCCCCAGAATGCGCGAGTCGAAGCTAAGAATGCGGTTCACCTGCTCATTCCTCGAACCGTCGTCTGGTCGAAGTGCAAGTTGAGTTTGAATGGCCTCTATGATGCTTCCTCTTTGGTCCAGAAAGGTTTCTATTTGTTCAACAGTCGCTTCATGGATGTCTGCTGCAATTTGAAGCGTCAACTGCTCTAGTTTATTTAAGGCTTCCATTGCAATTAAGAACTCCTCTGAACGCTCGTCACAGGTTTAGCTGCGGCCACCCATGTCTCGCGAAGCTCGGTCAAATATCCGAGTACTTCTTCAATTGGAGTCACGTCTTTCTTGAAGTTCGCTTCCCTTAAACGCAATTTGAAATAATCGTACAACTTCAGCAAACTGTCGGCAAGCTCCGATTTGCGATCCAATGTAATCTCGAATTCCGCCACAATATCTTGGACTTTCACAAGATTGCGATGAGCGTCTTCATTTCTGCCTTCTCTGATTGCCAGAATAGCAGCTTTCGAGAATCGAATCGAACCATCCATAAGCATAATAAGCAATTGTGCAGGTGAAGCAGTTTGGACGGAGTTGTCGAGGTATCTATTCTTTTGTGCTTGCAGCATCAACGGTTCCTCCTATTTATTAGCTTCCTGAGAAGGAGCTGGCCAGGCTTTGTGATTGCGCGTTTAACTTACTCATGGCTGTTTCCATGGCGGAGAATTTCCTATAGTAACTGTTCTCCATGTCCACTAAGCGACTAGTCCAAGTAGCAATTTGGCTGTTCAACTTAGCGAGCTGCTTACCCATACTGCTGTCGGATTTCAATAACTCGTCAGAGAAGAGGGATGTTCCCGCTTTATTAGCGAGGTTGTCCATTGTCCCTTTTAAGTTATCATACATCTTCTCAACAATTCCGACATCTGACTGATCCGCATCTCCATTCCCGGTTGCCGCGAATAGTGCCATAACTGCGTCCGGATCTTTCTCAATAGCTGTCTTAAGCTTCTCTTCATCTTTCACAGTCAGCTTGCCGTTATCTAAATAAGTGGTAGATCCAATTCCGATAGAAGATAATGTCCTGTAGTTAGCGTTTCCTGTGTTTACCACAGTGGAGGTGACTGATCGCAAGGAGGCAATCGCCGAATTGAAAATGCTGTCATTTTGCAGCAAACCCGACTTCGCCTTTGTCTCCCATAACTTAATATCATCTTCCTTCATGTCAGCTCTCTGGTCTTCCGTCAGCGGCTGGAAGTCACGATTCTTCTTCTCTCCAACTTTGTCCTGCAGCGTCTTCAATACATCATTATAATCGGAGATAAACGTCTTAATCGATTCTAGGATCTTGCTCGTATCGGTAGATACTCCGATCGTAGTAGCAACATATTTATCAGGATTATCTTCATCCGAAGTACCAGCTACTCCTGTGAACACACTCTTCTGCTTCAGTACGATATCCGTATTGTTCACGGTGAACGAGTTGCTCTCGCGCACTGTTGCAATACCGTTAATCTCGACTTTCGCATTTCCACCTTGTACGATATTAGCCGAATCTAATTTAAGGACGTCTTTTGCAAAATCGCCGATCGTATTCGTAATGTCTATCTTCGCACTTGCCCCTGTCGCCTTCGTCGTAAAACTAATTTTACCCGAGTAAGAATCGTAAAAAGCATTCACATTCGTCGTCTTATTGATTCGGGACATCACATCATTTAGCGAATCCACACTAGTATTTACATCAATTTGAGTACCATTGATCTTGAAGGAATAGTCCGTTCCTGGGGCCACTCCCGGAGTTACCGTCAAAGCAGGATTTACTAAAAGTGTCGAATCCAGCTTTGTTTTTTGACTTTCGAGTGTTTTAGCCGGATCGAAAGCTGGATCAGTTGGAGGTGTCGGTGCTTTACGAATATCACCCGACCCTGTCAACTTAGCCGAAGTTGCAAGCGACATGACTTTCATAGGCGTCGTACCAATCGGTGCATCTGCCCTTGCATTAGCTGTAAACACTTGATTATCCCCGCTAATTGTTGTTAACTTCGCTCCAAGTGTGCGATCTGTCTTGAAATTAAATATTTTATTATTCCGGAAATCAAGTAATTTCTTGTTTATTTCCTTATATGCGTCACGTTGCCATTCTACCGTTTGTTTCTGCTGCTTCAGCTTATCTGCCGGCACCTTATTCGCGGTCATTAGCTGCTTGACGATGCTATCGATATCCAAACCTGAAGCCATTCCACTAATTCTCATTACCATTTCATTACTGACCTCCTTCTGCTACAGCTATCTCCGTTCGTCAATCCATAACCCGGCTTTCTCACACATCGCAGCTACGAGATTCAGAATTTTCTCTGGTGGAACTTCACGAATGAGTCTACCTGTATCCTTCTCGACAACTTTAACCATAATTTGTTTGGTGCTCTCGTGGATGGAAAACTCACAAGTAGTCGCTACGCCCATAACCGCTTTGTTTGCTTTCTCAATCGCTTTAATCAGCATTTCCTCACCTAGCGGCACCTTCACACCAGTGTTCTCAGCTCGCTTCAATTCTCTTACATTCTGCACAGCAGGTGCCGTACTATTCTGCACATCCGGCACGTTCTGTCGTTCACTAGCTATATTAGCTGTAGTAGTAATAGGACTGCTTATGGGCACAGAATTGCTGATTGGCAGATTCGTATTCATAACGCTTTCCTCCCGACGATATATTACTTCTTATATCGGTGTCTGAAGAGCAATCCTGTATAGCCTAGCAAAAAAATGTATTTGTCTATTAAAATTCTGCTAAAAAAAAAGAGACCCTAGATAGTCTAGGATCTCTCTTTCGTTCGTTAAGATTAACGAAGCAATTGCAGAACGCCTTGTGGTTGTTGGTTAGCTTGTGCAAGCATAGCTTGTGCAGCTTGAGCAAGGATGTTGTTCTTCGTTTGCTCCATCATTTCTTTCGCCATATCTACGTCACGTACACGCGATTCAGCGGCAGTCAGGTTCTCGGAAGTTGTTCCCAAGTTGTTGATTGTATGCTCAAGACGGTTCTGAACAGCACCAAGGCTTGAACGTTGTGCAGATACTGCTTCAATCGCTTTATCTAGTGCTGAGACCGCATCTGTTGCACTCTTTTGTGTAGCTACAGAAATACCATTGATCTTAATACCTTTTGTACTCATGTCTTCGATATTCAATTTAACTCTTTGCTCAGAAGAACTGTTAGCACCGATTTGGAATGTGATTCCGTCGTTCGAAACCGAACCTTGGTTTGCAAATTTACTTGCATCCAATCCAGGGCCAGTTCCGTCTAGCAAATCACCTGTACCTGTGATCGAGAAAGCAATATTGGAATCATCGAGTGCTTGGCCGTTTACCACTAGACCTTTTAGTGCATTCTCGATGTTCACGTCAGTATTTAAGGATTGTACAGAAGATAATGCAATCGTGATCGTTTTATCGTTATCATCTACAGCAGCTTGAATGAATGATTCATTACCTGCAGTAAACTTAAACTTATAACCATTGAATGCATCATTTACAGTGTTACCAAGAGCGTCCTGCATTTGAGTGAAAGCAATTTCAAGTGTATTGCCCACTTTATCGCCGACTTGGAATACTTCTGCAAACCCTTCTTGTGCAGTGATGTCAGCATTACCATTCTCAACAGTCAAAGATGCATTCAGCTCATCAATTTGACTTTGTTTGATAATCTCATCTGCCGCTGTTGTTAATCCATCAAAACCTGTGAATGCAAAATCGCTACCATCAGCTTTGAACTCATCACCTGTTGATTTGAAATAGTAGGTTGTACCACCATCTCTTGTTGCTACAAGATCTGAAGCCTTGATCGCAGTTCCGATCGCAGTTTGCAAATCAGCATCAAGGTTTTTTGTTTGGTCAGCTGACAAGGTAATAACCAATTTCTTCTTATCTGCATCGTAATATGCGGTTGGGCTCTGAGTGTCAGCACCTAGTTTAAATTCGAATCCTACATTATTTAATGCAGAAGTTTCAGCTCCTACAATGTCAACTGCGCCCGTTCCCGAATCTGCAGTTGCTCCATGTACAGTAAACGCAGTGCCGGTGATAGCATTAACACCGCCGACTACTGCAGCAAGGCCTACTACATTGCCTCCAACTTTAAGCGCGCCATCTTTACTAAGATCGCCATTCAGTACTTTCTTAGTATTAAATTCAGTAGCATTCGAAATACGATCGATTTCTTCTTTCAATTGTGCTACTTCAGATTGGATAGATTTACGATCATCGTCAGTTGAAGTACCGTTACCGGCTTGTACAGCCAATTCACGCATACGTTGCAAAATGCTGTGAGTTTCGTTCAAACCACCCTCAGCCGTTTGGATCAAAGAAATACCATCTTGAGCATTCTTAGCAGCCATATCCAAACCGCGGATTTGGCCACGCATTTTCTCGGAGATTGCTAGACCAGCTGCATCGTCACCTGCGCGGTTGATGCGAAGACCGGAAGACAATTTCTCGATGTTCTTGCCTGTTTGCTCACTGTTAATACCCAATTGGCGGTGTGTGTTTAGTGCTGTAATGTTGTGATTAATTCTCATTTCATTCTTCCTCCTTGAAGTTTGGTAGTTCTCCACATCCTTGTGGAGACTTATGGCTGTTCCGCAATCAGGTCGGCCGCCATGCTGCGAAACAGCGCCTATTGAATATATCGACGGTCACTTCGCTATTCTTTATAGCAAATTGTTCAAAAACAAAAAAAACGACAAAAAATTGCGTGCAGCTTCCGACATTTCGCAGAAATTGCAGAAAACCCAATACCATCTAGGTATTGGGCTTGTCGGGATGTTTATTTGAGATTTGAAAATCTTTTCAGATCCTCTACATTGATAGGCTTCTGCAATGCCTGTCTGTTGCTCTCTTGCACGGCATCATACACTTCTTTGCGAAGGATATTCACATCGCTTGGCGCTTTAATGCCTACTTTAACCTGATCCCCATCGATCGATGAGATCACAATCTCAATATCATTATTAAGCAATATCGACTGACCTTTTTTCCGGCTCAATATTAACATGATTATTCACCGCTTTCCAATTGAACGACTTTGAAGAGTGGTTCCTTGGTACTGTATCTGCTGGAAGGAGGGAGAACAATTTGCTTTCCCTGACCGTTCTTCATATTCAATAGAATCGGTGCGAGTAAGTTAATGGTGGAATCCGTGAAGGGCTCTGTGGTTGTCACAATCGTAAGGACACAAACATCCTCAGGAGAGTCGATTTCGAGAAGCTTCTTATCCTTCTCTTCAATCTCAATCGAGTAATCCTTATCCGTTACAAACGGTGATAGGACTAAGAATGCGATATAGTCATGCTCTTGGCTCTGTAAATAAGCAAAATGCGTATTTTCTTCCACTACCTTAACCGTGAACTCGTTACAATCCTCGAACCCTAGAATGCTGCCATTCAATTGAAACGTTCTGCCTTGCAAGAAATCGAGCATGTAAAATACCCTCCTCTAACAGATAATGCTATAGCTTGCGCTATAGCATTTCAAATTATTATATGTATTTGTCGTATTCGCCCACGTGGAATTCAACGGCATTTCGTTGCCTCAGATACACCTCTACGGAACCTGGATGGTATTGTGTCTCTGGTTTACGCGGCGTGTAATCAATCAGCGGCTTCTGGGCTTCAATATTGATAATTGGTGCATGGGCCGTATAACGTACCCTTACATTGTCCGTGGAAGCCTCTCCTGTGTAAACGATCTGATTCTTATGCTGAAGCGCTTCTCGTGCAATCTCCGCAAAAGCGTTATTCGGATTCGTGATTTGCGCCATCCGATTGCCGTCCTCCACAATCTTCGCAATGGCTTGGAGCGCTACGCTCTTGTACTGTCTGTATATCGAATTCATCCACTCTAAATGAGGACCGGCACCTAAAGCAGTGAAAGCTGCAGTAGAATCGACTTGAAGCTCACCGCGTGGTGATTCAATGTCCACTTTGGCCTGTGGCTGTTGAATCGACAACTCTCCGGGAGGAGATTGAATTTCTAGGCTAGCCGGATTCGTTTCGATACCAATCTGAGCATAGGTTTGGTGAATATATAAGCGCGGAAATTGAAATTCCAAAGCAATCCCCCCAATTGAATTATCTTATATAATCCAATAAGCTAGGCTGAATGATTTTGGCTCCGATGGACAGGGAAGCTTGATACACATTCTGATCTTGCTGCAGCTTCGTTATGATTTCTGCCATATCCGCATCCTCAATCTTGGAATCCAACTCGGTCACGTTCAAATCGAGATCTTTAATACGAGCGTCCATCAAATCAATACGATTGGATCTTGCGCCAACTTCTGCACGGACATTCAGAACTTTGTCCATTCGACTGCTCAATTGCCCTAAAAAAGTCTGCACTTGAGATTGATCACCTTTGGAGAATGCAGTCTGCAGCCCTTTTAGTACCGTGAAAAGATTGTCTGGCGTTGTAGCAGCAGCCGGCGGGGCCGGATTAGCTGCACCGAAGACCGCATCACCCGTCACATTAATCGGAATCGTTACTCCTGCCGCAAATTGATACATAATAAGTTGGGTATCCGTTTGTTCGGTTGGCGCCCCAGCCTCTGTGTAGGGGTTTTTATCTGTATTTTGCCCGTTGAATATAGCCTTGCCGTTGAGTTTGTCATTGCCTATCAAAACAGCTTGATTATAGAGCTGGCCCATCTCTTCAGCAATCGCATCTAATGCAGTTTGGGGATTCGAACCATTGGCTCCTTGAACCGTCAACTCATTGGCGCGCTGCATAATATCAGTCAGTTGAGATAAAACCGTATCCGTATGATCTACGAAAGATTTCGCTGAATCGATATTCTTCTGATACTGTTCATTCGCGGACAGCTCACTGCGATAACGCAGGGCATAGGTAATACCTACTGGATCATCCGAAGGAGCGTTTATTTTCCTGCCCGTAGAAAGCATGTTCTGATGCTTGTCCATACGGTTTAAGTTGTTATTAACATTCCTAAGCAGCTGCGAATGCATCATACTTTGCGTTATTCTTAAAGACAAGTTTATCCCCACCTATCATAGATTACCGTCCTACCGTACCTGTGCCGTTAATCAGCTTTTCTAATATCTCATCATAGGCTGTCATAAACCGGGCTGCCGCGCTATAGGCATGCTGAAACTTGATCATATTCGACATTTCTTCATCAATCGAAACCCCGCTGACAGCTTGACGACTGGAGTCCACTTGTTCAGCTAGCACTTGTTGGTTATTAAGCTGACGCTGCGCCTCTTGTCCTTGAACACCCAATTGCCCGACAATGGATCTGAAATAATCATCGATGCTTCCGGTTGTTACACCATTCCCTGATGTATTAAAACTAAGTTTGGAATCTTTAAAGTTCGATAACAATACGGCTAGTGTGTTGTTACCTTTGACCGCAGTTTCACTAGTTCCCGTTCCTGTGGTCCGTAATGACGTTGCTATTAAGCTGGCATCAGCAGCGATAGTAGGATTTAATCGAATACTGGCTGCCGTAATTTCGCCCGATACGGCTGTGAAGAAGTCTTTACCTGTTTGGGCAGGAGTATCAAAGGTATAACCCAATTTATGCAGACCGTTAAGACCATTAACGATTACCGTCGTATCCTGTGCAAGCAATCGACTCGATCCCGAGAAAGTCGAGCTGGTACCATCTGGGTTTTTAAGCGTGGTTCCGTCAGGGAGTACCGATCCCGCAGGAATGGTAATGGTAATCTCGCCATTGGAAATTGTGTTAGCTAGAACATTCAGCTGCTTCTGATAATCAGCTACATACTTATCCTTGGCAGTGAACATCCCGAATACTTCGCCGCTATTAAGATCACTCGTTCCGTCTCCTGTTCCAAATGCAGCTGTAAGGGCAGCTACAGAAGTTGGAGTTGCTGTTCCGCCGGTTGTCAGGTTTACGCCACCGATCGAAATATCATAGCCTGCACCTGTGTTAATCACATTAATATTCACGATTTTGGATAAATCATCCGTCAACAGATCCCGTTGATCCCTTAGATCGTTAGCGTCATTGCCCAATCCTTCAACACGTGAAATCTCGTTATTTAAATTAGATATCGTAGTAATGATGGAGTTGATTTCATCGACTTTCACTTGAATATTATTGGATAAGTCAGTGCTTAAGTCACTTAATTGTTTGCTCGTTTGGTTAAAGGCATCCGTTAATGCAATCGCACTCTCGCGTACAATCTTTCGCCCTGTCACGTTCTCCGGATCCTTACTCAAATCAGACCACGACTTCCAGAAGTTATCCAGCACGGTGCGAATGCCTGAATCGGAGGGTTCGTTGACAATACTCTCCAGCTTACTCAACGTGTCTGCTTGGATTTCCCAGCTGCCCAGAGACTTGTTCTCATTCCGAAATTGATCATCCAGAAAAGTCTGACGAACACGGGTAATGGAAGCAAACTCTACACCAGTTCCTAATTGCCCAGGTACATTGGATCTGCTGATGCCCGGGTATTCCATTGGTCTAGAAGCTACCATTTTGACGACTTGTCTAGAGTAGCCTGCTGTATTAGCATTGGAGATGTTATGACCTGTTGTATTTAATGCAGCCGTCTGCGTAAACAAACTCCGCTTGGCCGTTTCAATGCCATGGAAAGTTGAAGTCATTTCAGGGTTGCCTCCCTATCCTCTTGTATCAAATAAGCCGTTGCGAGCCGTGCCGTATCCAGTATGGAGTGGATGCTGATACGTGACATCACCGTTCGGATCCTCGACCAACAAATCTATGGAATAATCAATGAATTTGAGTGATTGCTCGATCAACTGCTGATTCAACTGACTGACCGTCTGCAGTTCATCAAGCAGCGTCGTAAGCGTCTCGTGCAGATCTGTCAATTTCTTCTTATCTTGAGACGATGTAACCGTCCGTATCATTTCGCTGATTTTACCGCCTTTGTAACGGAGCATGCCAATGCCAGAGAAGTATTGTCCGGAAAGTCTCATGCGTTGCTGTTCCAATTCCTCAGCCGTCTTCAATAGCTTCCGTTCTTTCTGCAGCGTAGCATTAAGCTTCTCCACTTGATTGTGGACAAGATAAGGCGTTTTCTCTTTAGCTAACGCGAGCAGCTCCCGATATACGCTAGTCTGCTGCTCAAGCGTTGCGATAATTGTCTCCACAATCACAAGGATTCACCTGTCTTGTTGTTAGTTTTTAAGAAAAGGAAGCAGCTTCTCTGCGATTTTGCCCGATTCCACATGGTAGCTTCCAGTGCTTACGGATTGTTTAAGTTCATCAATCAGCTTCGCGCGGTCACTGTTATTGACACGACTGGAAGAAAGCATCTCCTGTGCTTCAGCAGAAATTTGCACCTTGTCGGTTTTCCGTTTGCGTTCTAGCCCACCTGTTTGCTGATCATTCTGCTTCTGGTATGGATTTACTCCGCTAATCCGGTGCGATTGATTTATCTTCATCTGAATCCCTCCAACAATTAAAAAAGCCGATAACTCTATATAAGAGTATTATCGGCAAATAGGTGTAAATATTTAGAGCAAATATAACTCCGCTTAATAATCAGTCTGCGCCTCGCTCCAAGCTGCGATAAGCAGATGCCGCAGAGGTTGGTCCCTTCGTCTGTTCCGCTTCTGATTTATTTAATAATTCCGCTTTCGCTTTGCCGACTTCTTTCAGCAGTTTGGCCCTACAGCCGTCACACTTGTTATTGTCGCGTATGAGCACGCCGCACATTTCACACGGATACATCAAATTTGGAGCGCCGACTAGCGAAATTCTGCCCTCACGAATAAACTTCGTGATTTGTTTTATCGAAACATTCGTCGCATCCGAAAGCTCATTGATGCTCGTGCCTTTATTCTTACGCAGATACTCTGCGCAAACCGTATATTCACTATCAATTTGTTTAATGCAATTCGGACATACATCGCGGAAGTTCTTAGCATACAGTTTCCCGCAGCGAGGACAATTTCCAAGATCCATCTTTCACTGCTCCCTTCGATTCTAGCCACTTGTGACTCCATATTAACTCAAAGATAGACAAAATTCATCATTTATTTGTTCAATGAAACTCATCTTGGATTATGCTAGGAACGAGCTAAGGTGAGAATGTAGATCTGAGCAGTTACATGTGGCATAAGCTGTCTTACTGATTCAATTAGTGCCTGTGCACAGGAATTGGCGGTACTGCCGGTCGTGTAGATATCATCAATTAATAGCAGCTTGATCGTCGTTTGGTCACCGGATTTGGGTTGGAATGAAGCAAGCATCTTAGCAGTGGCATCTACGTTGGTGGTGAATAGCCGCTCGGTATCGCGCAGCCTCGCACTTCTAGATTTGAAGCTTTGCTTGTCACTATGTCTGGTGCGAAGCAGAATGTCATTTATCGCCAGATGTTCGCGGTCTGCAAGGTACGAGGCAAGCCGCTCGGCTTGATTGAAGCCCCTTTCTTGCAGACGATCGCCGCTTACCGGAACCGGAATGATAGCATCGATATGAAACGGAATTTGACTAATGCGTGATTGTTCCGCCATCATGCCGCGATAAGCAGTAATCAACATTTCCCCCAGTATGGGTGCAAGTCCTTCATGACCACGATACTTGTAGAGTGCCAGCCATTGACGGATAACCGCATCGTAGCGTACTGCTGAGCGATTGAAGATGAAAGCTGCCTCTTGACGGCGGCGGCAATCCGGGCATCGTTCAGGCCGTCCGCAAACGCGACAACATATTTGTGTAATCCAAGGGATTTGTTCAAAGCAATGCTGGCACAACGCTGGGAACTGGGCGTGTCGCGGCGACCGGCTGCTTGTCTGTCCGCAAATGACACATGCGGAAGATCTAGGCGCCAGCATAGCAGTTGTTGTGCGGGAAACATTTTGAAAAAGTTGTTGAAGCTTGGCCCCTCCCCACACGGTTATCAGTAGAATTGAGTGTATAAGACTGTCACGCCTTTCCAGATAGGATTCGGAATTGAGATTGAGATCGCAAGCAGAAGCAGAAGCAGAAGCAGAAGCAGAAGCAGAAGCAGAAGCAGAAGCAGAAGCAGAAGCAGACTGATTATAATAGGTAGCCTCTGCGGCGGGCGATACGGTTCATGCTTTTAATCTGACGAATGGCCGATTGCTGCGCGCGTGTTCGGGACGAGCCGTAGAAATAGACTCGCCCAGCCGGATCATCCTTAGATCTTCCTGCTCTGCCTGCCATTTGTATGAGGGACGCATCATCGAAGAGCTTGCCATCGGCATCGAGAATAAAGACATCGCTCTTAGGGACTGTTACTCCCCTTTCAAGAATCGTGGTAGTTACTAACAGGCGGATGCTGCGCTCCCGGAATTGGGTTACTTTGTGAGTGCGATTCGGATCCTTCGAGGATGTGCCTTCTATGACAATGCTCGGAAAAGCTTGCCTGAACCGTTCGACTAATGGATCTATATCTCGAATTTGCTGAGCAAATACAAAGAGTTGGGCGCCTCGATTAATAGATCGGCCAAGAGTCGCAAGAAGATTGCGCGGGAGACTTCGCTTGTTTAGCATTTTGCGCACCGGTGGGATTTGGCGTTGAATGGGCACTGGAAGCGGATGACGGTGGAACCGAACCGGTACTCTTACATGCGCAAGCCGCCCAAGTTTAGCGGCCCTTCTGAGCTCTGACGGAGGCGTGGCGGATAGCAGAATGTTCACGCCTGTAGGCTTGCATACGTTGTCTGCTGCGTAGTGCAGCATGGCGTTATTATGGTAGGGGTATGCGTCAATTTCATCGATTACGACAAGATCGAACCCTTGTCGAAATCTAAATAGTTGATGCGTTGTCGCCAGCGTAATCTCGCCTTGCTCCCAGCGCTGCTCACTGCCACCGTAAAGCGTGACTACAGTCGCCGCGGGAAAAGCTTTGCGAATGCGCGGGTCGAGCTCCAGCACAACGTCTCTGCGCGGTGTCGCTATGAGTGCACGGCCCCCGCGCTGAAGACAAGCTTCGATGAGCGGAAATATCATCTCTGTCTTGCCCGCTCCGGTGACTGCCCACAGCAGAAATCTGCGAGGGGCGGATTGGCGGGCCGGGCGGGCCGCCATGAAGTTAAGGGCAGCCTCGGCAGCCGCCGTTTGTGCGGGGCTGAGGCCCCAGGTAGGGGTGGGGGCGCTAGTCGCGGGTAAAGCACTGAACACGAGCAAGCTTGCTGCCGCGCTGCTCGGCATGCCGTGGATGAGCAGGCCGCATTCACGGCTGCGGCCCATTGTGAGGCATGCCGAGCAGTACGCGCATGCGCGGCCGCACGCGGCGCATGCCGTTCGGCGCATGCGCGCCGTGCCGCTGCCGCAGCGCTGGCAGCGGAGCCGCTGGCGCGGCCTGGCGCCAAGCGCCTCCCGCCACCGCAGCAGCCGTGGCTGCGGCTGCGGGGCGACTGCGCCGCCTAGGCGCAGCAGGCCGAGCAGCGCGGCCAACTGGAGCGCGGGAGCTGCCGCGCTCCAAGGCACCGGCGCCGCGCCGGCCAGCCCGGCCGCACCCGCGGCCCCAAGCAGGGCGAGCGCTTCGCTGCTGAGCAGCGCTCGTCCCTGCAAAAGCGCAGCGGCGCGACAAGCCCGCGCCGCCAGCCTCCGCGCCTCCTCGCAATGCTCGGAGGCGCGAACCACGTGCTGCGCATGGGCATCCGCACGCCCCATGGCTGGCAAGCCCATTCGGGCATCCAATGCCCATGCTTCATGAACAAGGCGCGTAAGCAACTCGCGCATCTCCTTCAGCCCCGCTCCGCCAGGCCATCGTTCCACGACCCTTGCCGCCAGACTAAGCGGCAATTCTTCACTCCAAACAACGACCGTATGCCTTTCAGACTTCTCTCTGTTCTCTCTGTTCTCTCTGTTCTCCCTGTTCCCGCTGTTATCTCTCTTCTCTCTGTTCTCCCTGTCCTCTCTGTTCCCCCTGTCCTCTCTGTCCTCTCCCTTCTCACTCTTCTCACTCTTACCGCTCTTCTCACTCTCGCTCCCCTTTCCCGCCCCATCTCCTCCCCTATCCTCACCCAACACCTGCTCCGCCTCTCCCTGATACCCATCCACAAGCCAGAACGCCATATCCACCGCTGACGCAATCGACCACATCGCCCTAGATCCCTGCATACTCCCAACCGCATACAATACCACCTTCATGTAGCACTAGACCTCCTCAATTCCCTTGATCTACAATCACTTCATCGCATCCTAACAACCCATAGAACAACAAAAAAGCACACCCTAATCCGCCTCAGGCAGATCATACGGGTGTGCTTCACTCGTCTATATTCAGTTGAATAGATTATACATGGCACTCCGCTATCTTCGCAATTCACTTTTGCCCGGCGCAGCCGCTCTCGATAATCATCTGCACCATATCATTCACTTGTACACTCAGAACGGAAGCTTCGACAGATCCGCGGGATCTCTTAAATCAATCAGCACCGCATGATCTTTCACGGACACAACGCCTTCGGCCTGAAGCATCCAAAGTAAATTCGTCGGTTCCAGCTTATTTTTCTTAGTGCGGCCATCTGCGCGCCGACGTCCTGAAATCCGCAGCTTCGTGCGAAAGCGATGCCATTTTGCAAGGCTCTCACCTTCATCCTTTGCATTTTGATCGACTAGGCGATTCTCATCTTTTGGATCTGATCGCTTTGCATTCCGCCCGACTAGGCGATTCTCATCTTTTGCACTTGCAAGTTTATCAACGCACACTTCATGGGCTTTGACCGACGCAGGTCGGCTCAGCGTCTCCGGCAAACGGCCGTGCTCATCTGGCGAGGCAGAGGAGTGAAAATGGACATTCATGCCGTGCTTGGCAAAACACCGAGCAATACTCATCGTTTCATCCTCTGAGCCGCGGTCCACGACAGTCACTTTCACTTCTGTGCCAGTAAAATGAGAAAAACGCCGAAGCGAGCGCATATACCATTCCATCTGCAGTTGTTGATTACCGGCGATCAGAACGTAATGCTTGATATGACGTTCCCGTCTCCAGGTAAGAGCGGATACGGCATGTACGGCAGCCGCAGCCAAGGCGTAACAACCGAAGATCCATAACAAGACTGGAATCAAGGCAGCCACCTCCTTTTTTGTGACATCATATGCCGTAAACCGCCCATGGGTGACGGACATTCACGGACAAGTCGCAAAAAAGGGGCATGCGTCCCTGCGCCTGCCCCATCACTTCACTCTTACTCACTTTCGCACTTTCGTTCTTATTCCCCCTACTCCCTCATCCCCCAACCAACAGGCAGCTTCCTATCCCTTGCCATAAATCTCTCCAGCCCTTGTTCAAGCTCCACCTTCTTATCGCTCGGCAGCACCACTGTCAGCTGGCAGGAAGGTGTAGAAGCCATAAAAGACTTACGTGCTTCCGGCTGCTTAAGCGTTACGTACAAGGCATCACCAACCAGGTGGGTCTCCACCAGTTCTACTGATGCAGGAGCACGCTCTCCACTTCCGACTTCATAACGGCAAGCGCCAAAGGCCTGCACGCGATTAGCCCCGCTGCCATCGGCATCAATCATTAGCGAGCCGTTCCAATAATGCTCATCCTGAACAACGATCCGTTTCACGGCAGACCCGATCGTTTCCGAGACCTGCTCCGCTTTCACCCGAACTTCCTTCGCGCCGATCGAGCTGCGTATCTCATCCATCAATCCCGTAGCGTTCACCGTCGTGAACAATAGACAGCTGCCTCCCAGAACCGCAACCACAATGATGCTGAACAGATCATACCGAAGCACCGGCTGTTCCGTGTTGCTGCGCCACAAGTAAATGATAATCTCGAGTCCTACCAGCACAAAAAGCATCGGCCACCAAATCATCCCCTGATCCAGCCAGCGCATTCCACCGAATTGAACAGCAACCAGCAGCACACCCATCGCAATAAGTGCCGTCCCCATCGACCACGTACCGACTCGCCATTGTCTCATTCCGGTTTCACCGCCTTCTGCTTGCTGCCTGAAAGAAGCTTAACGCCAGCTCCAATAAGCAGCAGCGCCGTTAATCCGGTTTTGAAATAATAACGAATATCCGACGTTATCCGCCAATCGCCCCATACACGCTGTATATATTCAAGCAGCAGACGATCGGCCGTATAGTAAAGTCCAAGAGCAACAAGCGCGATTCCAAGCCATTTCTGCCTATGAATGAGCCAATCGACAATCGGCACATCCTCCAGTTGACCATCTCCGTTATTCAAGCGCGACTGCTGCTGCAGCGCATCGAAGAAGGAGAAACACCACAATAACGGTACCATGAATAGGAATAAGGATAGTTGAAGCACATCCAGCAGATAGATGGAGAGCAGGAAGCCCGCCATTAGCTGCAGCCCTCTTTTTTGCAAACCAAGATACATATGCCCCGCCCCAGGCAAAATCGACAATACCGTCGACAGCCACCGGCTGCGCTTGCCGCCTTGACGATGGTCCTCCCAATCATCAAGAATGGAACGATCCTGCAGCGTTTCTCCAGCCTGTTTCAAGCCCACATGACGAATGGCATCAAACATGCCAAAGAGCCAAATGATCGGAAGCACCAGCAGGAAGGTCAGAAAGCCCGGCTGATCCGCCAATACGGCCACGAAAATAATCATCGCGAGCAAGCCGAAGAATCCGATCATCAGATTAAGTCCGCGCTGCATCAGTCCTAGCTGTAGATGACCCAGTCCCGGAATAAATGACAAGAGAATCGTATAAAACCGCTCGCTCGACTGACCGTTCGCCTCCTGGTGCGCAGCACCTGCCACTGTGTATGTCATTCCGCCTGTCATCTTCTCCATTGGCATCTGCTGCGGGCCATATGCCGATTGTCCCGGTACTGGCGCCGGAATATGAATCTCCCTTGCGCCGCTGTGTCGAATCAAATAAATAATCAAGTCCAGCACGCTGATCGACCAGAATAAGAATGCAAGAAATAAGAACAATACCATAAAACCTTCTTCGTTGGCGCTTGACCCTGCAATGCTCGCGAACAGGAAACAGAAAATAACCGCCAACAAATATAAGAGCCCGCGCCCGAAACGTCCTACCTTCATATGCCCAATCCCCGGCAGAAAGCCCAAAAACAGCGTCGCCACTGGACTTTTAACCATACAATCATCTCGCCTTCTTCTTCGTATTATTTATTCGGCTTCTCGACCATGGACTCGATAACCGCAGCGGTCCGCTCCATGATGGAGACGGATACCGATTCTTTCTTGCTGATCTGATGCTCTTCCCACTGCTGCGGTTGCTCGGCTATGCGCTGAAACACACCTGTAGACATGAGAACAAGCATGACACACACCGCGATTAAATAGTGAATCATCGTTTGCTTGCGGCTGGTGCGCTTGACCGGTTTCCGGCGCGCAGTATCTACCTTCGGAGGAGGAGGTGTTTGGTCCTGATCCACCGCGGCAATAGCCGCCATTATGCGCTCCGTAACAGCTTCCGCTGCATCGCTGTTCAGCGTTTCGATTTCTTCTACACCGGTAAGCAGCTCCATATATAACGCCAGGCAGCTGCTGCAATCCCCCAGATGCGCTTCGGCTTCCGTTCGTTCCTCTGCGCTCAGCGTACCCTCTGCATACCTCCGCCAGTAAGCCTCATCGTAATGCTTCATTCCAAATCCTCCTCCTTCCAATGCTTGCGCATCCATTGTCTAGCCCGATAGAGCTTAGACTCTACACTTTTCACTTGCAGCTGCTCGCGCTCGGCAATTTCCTTGTACGGTCTATCCTCCAAGAAGTACGAACGCACTACGCGGCGATATCCTTCCGGGAGAGTACTGACCATCGCGCGAACACGTCTCTTGCGATCACGTTTCAGTGCTTCGATTTCCGCAGGCGGTGCATGCCCCGCCGCAACCTCCACCGATACACTCGCTCCTTGCTGAGCAGATGGGGCGCTTCCCATTGACCTACTACCTTCCGCAAGCCCCGCTTCCCCTTGCGTTATAGCCTCTTGGCCGGCGCGCTGCAGCAGCGCCTCTTTGCGGGTGTTGCGTCTTCGGCAATCAATCGCGAGATTCACGGCCGTTCGTGATGCCCAAGCTTTGAAGCCGTCACCTCGATAGTCCGGGAGGGAGAGATAAATCCGCACGAAGGTCTCCTGCAGCGTATCCTCCGCATCGCGCCGATCACGCACCACACTCCAGATCAGCCGATACAGTTCATCCCGATACCTCGCAACCAGATCTGCGTATGCCTCGCGATCCCCATTTTGAATTTGTGCAATCAACGCCTCGTCTCGAATCTCTCTCCCTCCCCTCTCTGTTAGTAAGACGATTTCAACCTCGCCTACCCCTGCACCTTCTAAATAAAAAAAAGCTCCTGCATTTAAGCAGAAGCTTTTCCCGTACTTATGTATGCGTTACAGCGTAACCCAACCGAATTTAATCGAATGGATAACCGCCTGTGTCCGATCATCCACTTCCATCTTTTGCAAAATGCTGCTGACGTGGTTTTTGACCGTTTTCTCACTGATAAACAAAAACTCGCCAATCATCTTGTTGCTCTTCCCTTCAGCCATCAGACGAAGCACCTCAGCCTCCCGACGCGTCAGCGGGTTGTTCTCGCTTGGAATGAACTTCACGCCGGCTTCGCGTGTTGCAGCCGCTCCGGAGGCTGCACCGATTTCATCCAGGTACGTCATGCGGCGAAGCTGGTTAATGAGCTTGCCTGTCACCTTCGGATGTATGTAGGCATATCCGTTTACAACGGAACGAATCGCGTTAGCAAGAGCTTCCGCTTCCATATCCTTCAGCAGATAACCGCTTGCACCTTTACGCAGCGTTTCAAATACGTAGCTCTCATCATCATGAATCGATAGAATAATAACTTTAACCTCCGGGAAAATATCACGCAGACGCTCTGTCGCAACGACCCCGTTCTCGATCGGCATATTAATATCCATTAGGACGACTTCCGGCTTCGTCTGGTTGCAGAATTCCAACACTTGAATGCCGTCATTACATTCCCCGATTACTTCCAAATCATCTTCCATATTGAGAATCCGTTTAAGACCTTCACGGAATAACTGATGGTCGTCAGCGATCAATACTTTTATTTTACGTTTAACGCTTACATTCCTTGCATCCATCGTCATTTTACTCCTTCCTATGTTCCCCGTTAATAGGGATATGAATTGTTACTTTCGTGCCGTGGTCGATCGTGGATTCGATCTCCATCCTTCCATCGAGCAGCTCCACACGTTCACGCATCCCGATCAGTCCGAAGTGGACGCTGTTTTTTGCACGAGATTCGATTTGATCCACATGGAAGCCAACACCGTTATCTTTGACGACAATTTTAACCATTTGAGCTTGGTAGGTTATCTCCAGAATGACAAAGGTAGGATTGGCATGTTTGAATGCATTGCTGAACGCTTCTTGAACCATCCGATAAATCCCGGCTTCCATCGCGGATGGCAGCCGGACTTCTTTACCGATCGTTTCGAACATCGTCCGAATTTTGCTTTTCTCTTCATAATCCTGAATATATTTACGCAGTGTAGGTACAAGTCCTAAATCATCCAATGCCATAGGTCTTAGATTGAAAATGATTTTACGAATTTCCTCAATACCGGAACGCACCTGACTCTTCAAATCTATTAATTCTTCCTGAACGATTTGAAATTCCTGCTTCACAAGCATTCTTTCCGCAATTTCCGTCCTAAGCACTATATTCGCCAAAGATTGCGCAGGTCCGTCATGAATTTCTCTGGCGATCCGTTTACGCTCTTCTTCTTGGGCCAATATAATTTTGAGGCCGATTTGCTGCCTGTTCTTCGCCGACTCCAAAATGCGAGTCACTTGGTTCAAATCACCCGAGAGATATTCCAGAACCACATTGATTTGCGAAGCAATCGACTCTGCACGCTCAATTGATTTCTCAACGTTACGCACTCGTTTCTGCAAATCGTCCCTGCGGGCTTTCAAATACGTCTCTTTCTCACGAAACACCATGAGCTCTAGCTGCAGCTGTGTCGCTTTCTCGTAGGCCGACTTAATATCCTCTTCTTTGTAACGGACAAAGTCACGGCTTACCTCCGTCAAACGGATACGCGCTCTGCGGTAATCCAGCTCTAGTTTATCTACCTTGTCGATAATAGCCGCAGCTTCAGCAAGTACTTGGTTTAGTTCCTGACCGAGAGAGAACATTTCCTTGCGCGCTGACTCGCAAATTTCAAAAATCTGATATTTGCTGTCCTCCATCACCGAGACCGCATTCTTGATAACGCGATCGATGTCGTTTATGCGATAATCCACGTTGTCTCGGCCCACTTTCTGCAAGTTATACTAAAACTATCATATCACATAACCGTTAGTAGGCGCCCGTCTCATTCAACGGTAATCGTACCCAATTTCCCGTCCCAATTTACGTGTAGGCCCAATTGCTCAGACACAAGTCTGATCGGGACTAAGGTACGACCGCTTCTCGTAATCGGAGCTACTTCAGACTGTTTCCGAACACCGGTTAGAAGGAAAGCGTCTCGTCCTACCCACATTTCCAGCAGCTTATCGCCGCGAAGCACGGATACACGTTTAAGCGCAGCTTCCCAGCCGATTTGTGCACCCATCGCCTCTGTTACGAAGCGAAGCGGCAAGTACGTCGTACCGTTTAGAAGAAGCGGTGCTACGTCCATCTTGTAGGGTTGCCCGTCGACCTTTGCTGATTTGGAACCAACCTTCAGTTCGATCTTCACATGTTTGGGTTCCGGGATCACTGCCGGGTACTGGAATGCCAGGTTATCCCAAGCCATCGCACCTGTAAGCGCACGCTCATCCTGGCCATCCTCAAGGGAGGCTACATAAAGCCGTTTCAGCGTAATCGGATACGCCATTTGGTCAGCAGGCAAATTGACTTTAATCTGCTTCCAGCCGATCCAGTCTACCTGCTTAGCTAGCGTCACCAAGTGCGCTGCACCTTTGCTATCCACGAATTCAGCACGCACCCAGTTCAAGCTGCCATCGCCCATGACGTCTACCGTCATTGCCGAAGGATTGCCCTCGACTTTGCGCCCGGTGCCATTTAGCACGGCGTAGGCCGCCTTAGTACCGCTGCCCCCGGTAAAATCATACTGCAATTGCAGGACATTTGTTGCATTGTCTTCGGTCAGTCCCGAGACTACCATAGAAGTTCCCACTACACCATTCGTACCTTGGAACGAAATTGGGTAGGTCTTCCCTTCAAAATCATCAAATTTTTTGTCGGTTCCTGCAACCAGCGCCGTCATCGCGGAGAAACCGTCATAACGGGCGATCAAATAACCCACTGATGCGGATGGATTCACCGTTCCGATTGTCAGTGTATTCCCGCTCCATGCGCCGGTGAAGCCGCGCAGCTCCCACTTCAGCGAGGATGCCGGCACCGTCAACTGGCGACCATCGTTCAATGTTACATGAACCGGTACAGTCAGCGATTTACCGCTCTCAAGTACTAGTGAGCTTGCATCTACAGTCATGGACGCGATCGATTCGCCGCCGATGACTTCAATATCCAGCTTATCGCTGATCTCGCCGGATTTGACGCTGATGGACGTTTTGCCTACTTTGGACGCTGTAAAGGTGCTGCCGCTAAAGGTGCCCAGCGCATCCGCACTCTTCCATACCGGAGTCAGCGAACCGGGATCTACCGGATTGTAGTAGGTGTCATAGGCTTTCATGGAGTAAGCTGCCTGCTGCCCGAGGAACAGCACGCTGCTTCCGCTTGCTTTAATCCCCTTCAACTGGCCTTGCGGAGCCAACGAGAATACGCCAAGACCATTTGCAACCTGACGCTGTGTATCGCCATATTCCGTTGGGAAAGCCAGCTGTGTGCTTGTATCGCCAAGCGGACGCGCGATCATCGTCGTGGAGCCGCCGCCGTCGAGGTTAACGCCGCGCCACACTGATAACTTCACCATAAGCTGCTGCAGCTCCGGCAATGTCACGCCTTGACTGCTGCCACTGTCTTCAACAGTAATGAGCATGACCTTGGTGCCGTCCTTGGAATAGCCGACCGCTGTGCGTGCACGGTCTGTGTTTGGACTGATACTGCTTGGATTTCTTGTATACGTCGCCGCTGCGCCATTATCAACCAGAATGGTGTGGCCGCCAATCAGCATTTGCAGCGAGTTCGGGTCAATCTTCTGTCCCGTAGATTGGGCAATTAGATTATAGGACGCGTTTACCGGTTGTCCGACCTGGAGGTGCTCTCTTGCATACTGAGCTGCCTTGCCATGTGTCCGAAGAATATAGCCGTCCGCTGGTACTGTACCTGGAATCATGCCATTATCGACGAATTGCGTGACGATGCCATTCTGTACAAGCACCTCTGTCGGTGTTGTTGAACTGTCCGTAACATCCGGACGTGACTGCGTCCAAGCACTCGTGTAGATGTACATCGCATTGGCATGACTGAATGCATTGTCCGGCTCCGTACGGTAGGCTGCCTTATTAATACCGGATAGCGCGAACGTCGAACCATCTCCTGCTGTTACGCTTCCTTCGAATCCAAAGGAATCAATGATCGGTTTCCGATCTGCCGTCACGGCAAAAGCATACATGCCCGTCAGCTTCGATGGACTAACAGCAAGCATCCCGCTCGTCACTTGCGCGCCGATAGGGTTCCCTTTGCCATTGGCTGTATTAAAATAATCGCCGTTAATACCGGCAACAGCGCCGGTCTTGCTCACCATGCTGCCAACCGAGCTCACGCTGGAAACCGAACCGGGTTTGCCATTCATCACATCGAGTTTTACGTAGGGGTTGGTCAGATCGATCTCAATGACATGCACACGGGACAGCACTGCGCCATCCCCTGGCTTGCTTGTCCATGTATAGTCGACGCGCTTGGCGCCGGAAGTAATCATCTCTTCTGACATACGAACTAACTGCTGTTGTTGCTGCTGCGTCACTTGTGTAGTTGTGGTTTGTGGTACGGCCTCTGTTTCGCTTGCTGCTGCGGCCGTTGATGACCATGCTATTGTGGAAATCGGCTGAACGAGCAGCGCTGCGCCCAGCGTCAGTGTAAGCAGTTGTTTTCCGGAATGTGCGGTCTTCTTCTTCTCTACTAGTTTGCGCATTACTCTTGCAACTCTCCCATCACATAAATGTCCTATGATGGTTAGACTATAAAACTAGTAGAAAAGTTACGTCTGATAGAAGACTCCTATCAACATCATTCGACCGACAAAAAAAAGCTATCCGTGTCGATTCGACAGGATAGCTCTAAATCTCTTAAATATCGATAAATTCCAAGTAGCTGAGCAGCCGTTTCAGCATGACTGCAGCCTCTGCCCTTGTCGCTTTATTTTTGGCTCCGAAGGTACTTGTCGTCAATCCGCTTATGATGTTGGAATCGACTGCTTTAGCTACGTCGTTTTGCGCCCACGTTCCGATTTTGCCGCGGTCTGTGAACTTCTTAAGCAAGTTGGCCGTCGTTTGCTTCGGAACAATGGATACGCCCGCCGCACTTGCTGCACGTACCATCATGGATGCCATCTCTTCACGTGTAATCGGATTGTTTGGCTTAAATGAGCCATCTGCCATCCCTTGTACGATTCCTGCCGCACTCGCGGACCCAATATAGGCCGCCAGCGCCGTTGACGTATTCACATCTTTGAATTTGCCAGCTGCTATGCGATCACCGGCAAGGCCGAGCCCTTTGGCTATGAACATGGCAAACTCACCGCGAGTAATGGCTTTCTTCGGCGCGAAGGTCGTAAGCGTATTGCCCTCGACTATATATTTCTTTGCAAGCAGCAGAATGTCACCACGCGCCCAATGGTTGTTTAGATCCGTATACCCAGCAGCACCCTGCACAACCGCATATACACTGTTACCTTTGCGTTTAAACGTAATGACGGACAGTCCGTTCTCGCGGGTAACTCGCGTTGGTACATAGGCAAGTTTACCTGTGTGCGGATCAAGCCATACAACCGATACTGCCTTGCCATCCAAGGCAGCTCCTGTAGTAACGGACCTGGTCACATAGGTATTCAACGAATCTACGTTCTTCGTTTGGCCATTGCTTGTAACGGACATCTCGAAGCTGATTGGATTGAAGAGAATTTGTGCATTAGATCCATTCAACTGTGTAGTAAGAGAAGATCCCAGCGTTCCTGCATTTGTATCTATGGACACATTCAACTGCCCGACTGCGCTGGCTGCATTCATCATTTGTCCGAGCTGTGCGTAATTCAGTGCGCTGAGCGGGAATTCATAGGTTACATTCTTGTATACGATCGCGAAGGAGGCATTGGACGTCGCTTTCTTCGTATCTTCCAATGTGGCAAGCGGAAGCGCCACTATAGCCGCTTTCTCAGAGTCCGGCACGGTGAAGACTACTCGCGGCAACGTACCGCCGGCTTTCCGAACAGCGTTATACGCCAGTGTCACCTTCTCGGAGGACAAGATAAATTTATTCACTGCATTTCCCGCTGGCGATACCGCTGCCGCTGTCGTCGCACTGGAAACTTTCATTTCCAAGCCTCCGCCTGCCGCAGACTTGAAATCACCACTGGTCGAATCATCCCATGTTGTCTGATTTGCCACATTCGAGTCCGTGAATGAAGCAGCTATCGCACCGGATGTGGAACGAATGGATGTTCCGGCATTGCTGTAGCTCGCCTTGATTACTTCACCTACACTGATCGGTGTGTATAAAGAAAGTACGACAGCAGATCCTCTAATGAGTGCTGATGAGATCGGACGAGACACATTATTCACCTTTACGCCAAATTGCGATGTAGAAGGCAAGTAGGACGTATTCAGGGCATTGGAGAACGTGATTGTTACTTCGCTGCCTTTTGCTACAATCCCATTGAGCGCAAGCGTTGTTGTTCCGCCCGCATTCGCCTGCATGGCGCTAAACGCCTGTGCCGGCATTCCTCCGAGGTCCGTAATTGCCGGTGCCCCGCCTACGTAACTGACCAAGATGACATCGCTGGCAATAGTTGAAGCAGGAAGACTCAATATAACTTGCGTCCCGCTTACAGTCACATAGGAGACCGATTTAGCTATTCCGTTCACTGTCACATAGAACGACGAGGTATAGGGAATCAGTGCACCGTTAAGTCCTTCGTCATAGTTCAACGTTATCGTATAGCCCGACGAGGTTATCGATTGCAGCAGTGGCGCTTTCGCGTCCTGCCCATTCTGGATATAGAAGCCGCTAAAGGAAACAAGCGCATTGTTCGATAAGTCGCGAAGCGGATACGAGCCTGCAGAATACGACAACGTAACCGACTGTCCTACAGAAGCCGAATTCCCACTGAAATTCAGAAAAATCGTATTCCCGCTGCCGCTTATTTGCGTCACCGTTCTGTACGCGCCATCAATTAGAACCGTGAATTGCGAATACGCGTTCTGATTTAAAGTCGCCATTTCTTCACTCATGGTCAATATGATCAAGTTCCCTGCAATCGTACCACTTACTTGCCTTGGAGCTGCGGAATCCGGCACGTTCGAAACAGCTAGATTCGAGAAATTTGCAGCGGCCGTTCCCGTTAAATCTTTAATCGGCTTGGAGCCCGCTGAGTAGGATACCCTTATCACTTGTCCATAGGATGCAGCACTCTGCAGCGTGAGTGTCACGACTTGACCGCTAATTTGTACAGCAGTCACAGCCCTAGCTGTTCCATTAACGGTCACATAGAAATTAGCCGGAACCGGGGTCGTATCTGTGCTGGTGTTCAAATTTTCGTTGAACGTGATCGTTATCTTCGTATTCCCTACCAAATCAGCTCTTGTAACGGTTGGAGCACCTGCTGCCCCAGTCGATGTCTTAAATGTCCACTGATACTGATTGAGAATGCCATCAAATGGATTGCCCGCCAGATCGGTAACGACACCTGCTGCCATCTCCACATAATAGTCTGTGCTAGCTGCCATCGCGCTGTTTATTGTAATAAGGAGTTTGCGATTGTTATCCGGATCGATCGCATAGGTGGTTGCGATTGTTCCGCCCCCTGAGCCAGTTATAATAGGCTTGATAAGGATCGCTGGTGAATCAGCACCAAGCAAAATCGGCTCGCTGAACAACGCTTCTAGCTTCATCCCCAGTACAGGAACATCAAGCGCCGTATTGGCAGGCGTTTGTGTCACGATTGTAGGCGTCACATTATCTTGCGTAACCGTGAAGCGCCAAGCATTCTGACCGGATAAGCCTGCAAAATAGTTCCCTTTCGCATCCGAAAACGCTTGTCCGCCAATTTCTACATAATAGCTTTGGTTGTTCACGTAGGTTTTACTGGTATCCGTTATGACAATTTTAGCTGATCCTCCACCGCTAACCTTAGAGGAAGTAACCGGAATTGTCGCAAACACAGCGCCGGATGGCGAGGTGCGAATTGTGATGTTCCCTGTTCCCGGATAGACCGGTTCGCTGAAATTCATCTCTAGATTAATAGATGTCGTCGATTGGGCATTGAGAGGCTTCCGATCGGCAAGCATTGTCGGAGGCGTTGTATCATTACCCGGATCCGTGTAGAAATTCCAGGAAGTCGCGTCCTGTAACCCTTGATACTGTTTGGATGAATCTATTGCATCGACGAATGCTCCGGCATCTATAAGGATATAAAAGCCCGTATTTGCCGCTAAATCAGCAGGTGGGTTAATGATGATCGTTGTTCCGCCCCCACTTGCTGCAGCCGTAACCGCTGCAGAGTTGACACTGATTGTTTGTACCGTGCTATTATCTGAGATTTTATTGATACTGATATTTCCGCTATTCACTCTAACCGTACTTGGGAATGTAAGTGAAAAGTTTGAAGCCACACTTACGGCAAATGCATTATCAAGCGGCGAGAGAACCGCAGCGCCAATCGGTGGCGCATTGGTCATAAATTCCCACTGATTAGTCGCTATTCCATTGAAGTTGTTTCCTGCTGCGTCTTGGAATGCGCCATACGGGACGATAACCTCATATGTGCTGTTCCCTTGTAAACTGCTTGGCAAACTCACATTTATTGTTTTACTCGTACTTCCGCTTCCCGTCACATTGGTAGAGTTCACGCTGATGGACTGCGCATCAGAAGGATGATTCACATTCGTGACCGTAATATTGCCGCTGGCCGCATACACTGTCTCACTGAATACCAACGTCAATGTCGTACTAATTCCGGCTGTTGTACCGTTAGCTGGTGTCAGCGGATCCACGTTTGGAACAGTCGTTAGTGTAGGAGCCGTTGTGTCGACTGAGGTCACCGTTGTGAACACCCAACCGACAGCACTTGTCAACCCTGCAAAGTTCGTATTCGCATCGTTCGCGAACGCTCCTGCATCGATCGTGACATAATAGCTCGTATTTAACGCGAAATTCGTGCTTGGAGAAATCGTCACGATGTTCCGGCTCGAACCGCTTCCTACAGCAACCTTGCTGTCTGTCGCGACGTTATACGACTCGAACAGTTGATTATCGAGTTGTCTACGAATTTGTATTGTAGCTGAGCCCGTGCCTTTCTTTACATTCTCATCGAAAGCCAAAATCAGCTTGGTGTTCACCGGTACATTTGCACCTTGGACCGATGGTGAGAAACTGGAGATAACCGGTCCGCTAGCGGCGGCCGATACCTGTGAAGGCTTGACTGCGAATCCGCCTGCCACGAATTGCACCACCAACAATGCTGCTGCTAAGATTGATATCCATCTACGATTTCGGACCACCATTACCCACTCCCTAATTAAGACACATGTATTATATTTTTCGGCTCGGAGGGGTTCGAAATGAAGATATAGTTAAAAGTTGCATAAAAAAACCGCTCCTTGTCAGGAGCGGTTCGCTTATTGAGTCGATTATTAACGCTGAGCGTCGGCTTTCAACAGTTCTGCTTTGTCAACGCGTTCCCACGGAAAATCGATGTCTGTACGGCCAAAGTGACCATAAGCAGCTGTTTTACCGTAGATTGGACGACGAAGATCAAGCATCTTGATGATGCCCGCAGGACGAAGATCGAAGTTGTTCTTAATGACTTCAACAAGAACTTCCTCGTCAACTTTACCTGTGCCATAAGTGTCTACGTTAATGGATACTGGGTTTGCTACGCCGATCGCGTAAGCAAGTTGAATTTCGCATTTATCTGCAAGGCCTGCTGCAACGATGTTTTTCGCTACATAACGCGCTGCATAAGCTGCGGAACGGTCAACTTTTGTAGGATCCTTACCGGAGAAAGCACCGCCGCCGTGACGAGCGTAACCGCCGTACGTATCCACGATGATTTTACGACCTGTAAGACCAGCATCACCTTGAGGACCGCCAATTACGAAACGGCCTGTTGGGTTAATGAAGTATTTTGTTTCTTCGTCGAGCCATTCTGTAGGAACGACAGGAGCGATAACATGCTTACGGATATCTGCTTGGATTTGCTCCAAAGTGACTTCTTCCGCATGTTGTGTCGAAACAACAATCGCATCTACACGTACTGGCTTGCCGTCCACGTATTCGATCGTTACTTGTGTTTTACCATCCGGACGGAGGTAATCCAGCGTACCGTTCTTACGTACTTCCGACAATTGACGCGAAATGCGGTGAGCAAGTGCGATTGGAAGCGGCATAAGCTCAGGTGTTTCGTTCGAAGCAAAACCAAACATCAAACCTTGGTCGCCTGCGCCGATATCCGGGTTTTCTAGATGAACGTTCTCTACGCCTTCACGTGTTTCAAGCGCAGCGTTAACGCCTTGCGCAATGTCAGCGGATTGTTCATTAAGCGATGTAAGAACCGCACAAGTGCTGTAATCGAAGCCGAATTTAGCACGCGTGTAGCCGATATCCTTAATGGTACGGCGAACGATTGCAGGAATATCGACATAATCCGCTTTACTGCTGATTTCGCCGATAACAAGCACCAAACCAGTTGCTACCGAAACTTCGCACGCTACGCGCGCATACGGGTCAACCTCAAGAAAAGCATCCAATACCGCATCTGAAATTTGATCACATATCTTATCGGGATGACCTTCTGTTACGGATTCCGATGTGAACAAATGACGTCCTTTGAGTGACATCTAATCTCAACCTCCTACAGCTTTCAAAATTCTAAGTATGATGAATAACATGCACAAAATGCTGGGACTCTATAAGAAAATGAATACCCGAAAATGGGTTCTATATAATGCCCAACGTTTCGATTCCAAAAAATGAACCTTTTCCGAAGCGAAATCGGAAAAGGTCTCATGAATAACTCTCTAAAACAGTATGATACCGAAACTGTCGCTTTGTGTCAATGGCAATAGTCAGCTAACTACGATAACCCTTTGAGGACCTGCTCTGCACGCTGAACGAGCAGCCTTGTCATATTTCCGCCTACAGAACCTGCATCTCTTGTCGCAAGTTGCGACCAATTGACATGACCGCCTGAACTACCTGTACCACCAAGCTCCGTTGCAAACTCTGTGTCATCAGATCCGGCGGCATTTCCTCCGGACATAAGACCAAGCTCAGCTGCAATTTCATACTTCATCTGATTGAGCGCCTGTGCACATTCCGGAACAACTTTGCGATTACTTCTCGACATGATAAGCACCTCCTGATGGGATGCTTATAGTTTGTTCCGGAATGCGCTGTTCGAAGCGGATAACTTGTTGTCAGATCGGGTAAAAATAACTATTGCTGCACTTGCATTTCATAATCGCCACGGACAAGCACCGTTAGTCCGGTCTTCTGACCGACTTGCGCCGTCACACCACGACCACCGCGCGGAAACAGAATGAAATGATTATTAGGAACAGGTTTACCATTCGTAATGTCTACACCATCTGTTAGATCAGAAATACCATTCGCGTCTGAACTATAGGCCATTGCTTTGCCTGCACGAACGATAAATTCAGTGCCATCTTTAGCAACAAGTCGCTTACCGACAGGCACAGTGACGACTTCTACTTTAGATGAACCTCCGCTCTGCTCCATTTCGGCGCGGAACGCATCCAACATTTCCTGAAGTTTCTTCTCATCCATGCCCTGTCCGTTCTGCTTGGCCAATTCCGCCTTCACAAGTTCCGAAACCTGCTTATCAATGTAACTCTTCGTTACGACAGGATCGTTGACGGAACCTGGGGTAGCTGAGTCACTATCACCGATAGCTTGGTTGGTTACTACACCAAATACAATGCCTGCGCCAATAATGGAACAAAAAACTGCAAACTTCGCGCTTCTCTTCAAGTCTCACTTCACCTCATAACTTCATTACCCGTTAGTCATGGCTTGATTCAGCACCTTTGTCGCAAGCAGTTTCTTTTGACCTTGGAATTGATCATAGACATTAACGGTAAATTCTCGATAAATAATGCCCCATAGCTTCTCGTCTTCGAACGAAACAGATTCTTTAATGTCTTCGCCGACTTTCAGTGCGCCATTGCCTTTTTCCAATTCGAACACATGCTCAAACTTGTTATCTCTATCGACTAGTTCGACAACCAATTGATGCGTTCCTGCCATTTTCTCGTATTCAACGGTTTTCGCAAGATCGTATTCAAAATCGATATTCATCTTGTAAGCATCCTGCAGAGACGGCGAGAGTTTCGTCATCGACAATTTGTAAGGATTAATGACCAAATTCTCGAAAGTCGATAGAACCGTCGATTTCTCAGCCGGCATTTCGTATTGAACGGCATTAACATATCCATCAGCTACTCCATCAGGGGCAGTGAGTTGACCAGCAGTAATACCTTGACCGATGATGAGCTGAACATCAGTTAAATCATAATTTTCTGGGAAGCTCGCATAAGCCATAACAAGATTCTGTTTATTCGGTGTTATCTTATCCTTGATATTCTGGAAGTTTGCCGGAACATAGTTGCCATCTTTCGTCTTAAAATAAGCCTGCATATTCGCTAGATTCGCAAAACGCTGCTCCAAGCTTGAATAGTCAAACTCGGCATACAGGAGTTTAGTATCCTCATCTGTATTGAAGTACGTATGCGTTTGTTTAATTTGAAGGCTGGCTTTTCTTCCGATTCCCGTAATATCAAGAGGGCTTGTCGATTTAATAACAGGGAGCTTTAATTGACTGTTCTTCAACTGGAAGGTTCCGATTGGCGTTGAGCCAGCATCGCCTTCCCCTGTCGCTTCGGACAAAGAAACGGTAACATCACTAGCCGCGAAGGTATATGGTACCTTCGTGCTAACTATATATGTGGTATAGGTATTTCCGCCAATGGCAACAATCTGTTCCGTCTTGATGAGCTGGATATCTTTATCATCGACCTTATAGTCGCCAAGTTGAATAGATGCTTTCAAATTAGGCAATGATTTCACATCAAACTGTGGATTCTTCACAGAAACAAGCGCATTAATCATATCCTGTTCGCCCCATGGCAGACGTTCGCCACGCAGCAGCGAAAATTCAAACATTCCCTGTTTAGTAACATATTTAATTGGCGTCGTACTAATGTTCTGACTGCTTGATTTAGGCGGAACTTGGAAAAGACCAACAACATACCCCTTCTTGTTCTCTTCACTTGTTTTCTTAATGATGAGTTTGAGGAAATCGGTCTTAACACCTGCAGGAAGCGTAAACTGCATATATTGCTCTTTCTCAATTCCAGGAGAAAGTTCTATAGTTGCTGCTGCTTGCGATGCTTTCGCCGGATACATTGCGCCAGTACTGGTTAAAATATAATAGCTGTATGTCGGTAAACTAACTGATGATTTGCCGGCGTTATTGAAGTTTAAGTACAACGATAATGATTGCGTCTGGGCATCTTGATTGTAGAAGGCATCTCTGACCTTGGTGTTAATAACATTGCTTTCAATCGACAGCTTGCCAGTCTGACCCGGCTTCACATACACCTTATCGAGCGTCACCGGTTTAACCGTATAGGTGGCGATTGGTGTTTCAGCCTTTGTTTCTTCATCGGATGAAGTAACAATCAGCTGCATATTAGGGTCAATCTTAGTAATGGGCAACGTACCGTAAAGCTGAATTTCTTTAGAAGCTCCTGGTGCGAGTTGTTGATCGCCTGACGTATCTACACTAAGTTTGCTCAATGTTCCACCCGAGCGCTTTATGTAAAAGTTAAGATTATTCATTGGAATGGTTTGGGAACTGTAGTTGGTGACTCGGTATACGAGAGCCCCCTCAAGCTGGCCGCTAATGACAGCAAATTGAGATTTAGCAAGAATACTGCTCATCTTCTTGTTGCCAACCTTTACGACTTTACCGGTTGCTGCTGGAACGATGGGATTAAATGTAGATGGAACCACTACTTGACCGATCGTCCGTGTATAGTTCGCTTGGCTGAAATCCCATTTGATCAACTTGAACGAGAAGTCGGATAAATTCAGATTCGGGTTCACTTTAGCCGTAAAATGATAATCCGTTGTCGTCTTTGCTACAACCTTAGTCTTCTTTGCATCTTGTTCATTCATCTTAATCGAGTATTTGGTACCTTTCTTAGTCCATAACTCAACCCAAAAGTCGGAGAAATCCAACTCCTTATTGGAATTGTTATACACAGATATGGTGAAATAAGCAGTCTTCTCGTTATCGCCATACAAGAATTGCAGATCCGTTACTTGCGCAGTGCTTCCACCGCCCAAGCTAAAAGCTTTAATTTTATTTACGACAGCCGAAGTAGTTGTCGCTGCGAATACTTGATTAGGTTGCGTGAGACTCGTAACCGGCAGTACAACTGTTGAAGCAAGAAGTAAGGAAAGGCCCGCACGTTGAATTAATCGCATCTATTCATCATCCTTTTTTAGATTCTACTGATATAGACGGATATTACGTCGAAAAGTTTCTAAAAACAAGAAAAAACAGGACCGATTGCTCGGTCCTGTTTCTCAGAGAGTTAAGTCTCTATTAAAGCTTAACAATAACTTTGAAGGAAATTGTTTTGCCGCCAATTACAGTAGTCACTTGGAACGTGTCACCAGCTGTTACGTCAGTTACATCAGTTTCACCAGTAGCAAGACCAGTGATGTTAGTGATGTAGTTTTTGTAAGCAGGCTCAGAACCACCAGTCAACTCAACACCATATTGGTCTACAGCTTTAACAACTGCGTCAACCAATGTTTCAACAAGTGCTGGACTGTTAACGTCTGCTACTTTTGCAGAAATAACGTTTGTATCTTCTTTAGTGAAGACAACATCGTCACCTGTAGCTTCAGTACCTTGATCAAGTGTAGCACCTACAACTTCAAGAGTAGATACTGTTGGAGCAGCTGTAGTAACTTTAACAACTTTAGTCAATACAACTGGACCGGAAGCACCTTCAACAACTGCAGTTACAGTTACGTCTTTAGCGCCGTCTGTAAAGCCAGCAGGTGCAAGACCGAATGCATTCAGCTTGTCGCCAGATACAGTAACTTGAGCATCAGTGGATTCAACTTCGAACCAACCACCTGGTACAGCTACTTTGGAACCATCAGCTAACACACCGTTTACAGTGATGTCTTTTTGGTAGTTAGTGTTTGCTGTTGCTGCTGGAACATGGTATACATTACCCAAGTCAGCAAGTTCGTACGAAGCAACATCTGCTTTTTCAACTACTTTGGAAGTGTAAGTGTACTCGCTGTTTGTTACATCAGCGCCAGCGCCAGTAACCAACTTCAAAGTAACAGTGGACGAACCTTTAGCCAGTGCGCCAACAGTTACATTAGCAGCTGTAAGATTGAAGAAACCTGTATCGCCAACTGGAGTACCAGTCAGTTTTACTTTAGCCGCATCGGAAGTCGACACGTATACATTGTAACCAGTTGTTGCGATGTCACGGCCGTATTGGTCTTTAGCAACTACATTGTCTTTAGTCAATGTTGCTGTAGCACCTGCAGCGAAGTTTTTGTTGAAGTCTTTGATAGCAGAGACTACAACTGGCTTAGCAACCGCTTGAACACTGATAGTCAGTTGAGCAACTTTGTTAGTACCAGTAATAACTGTTACGATTGCAGTACCTTCAGCTGCAACTTTAACTTGCAGTTTAGCTGTGTTCTTAACATAGTCTTGAACGAAATCAATTGTTCCACCTGTTACAGATGCACTAACGATTCCGCCTTCAATGTCACCTTCGCTTGTAACTGCTGCGCCGAATTGATCAACAGCTGTGAAAGGAACGTCAACAGTCTCGCCAGCTACTGCAAGTGCAGGGGCAGAAAGCGTCAATGTATCCACTTTAACAGTGTCTTTAACAACTACATCGAACGATGTATTTTTACCAGTAGTTTTGGAGATCATAGTGATCTTCGAAGTACCAGCAAGTGCATTTGTTTCTGGAAGTTGAACTGGAAGCGATACATAAGTTGTACCGTCGATTGTAGTAGTACCGAAGTCAGCTACAGTCACAGTGTTAACAACTTTAGTCAACACACCGGAAACCGAAGGGTTGCTCGCGCTAACCAGTACATCTTGTTCGAAATATTCTGGTTTAGTGATCGAGTTACCGTATTGGTCTTTACCAGTTACAATAAGAACGAAGTTCTCAGGAGCTTCTTCGTTTTTCGTGAGTGTTTTGCCGTCTGCATTGTACAGTTTGTCGATTGTCAATTCAGCAACAGCTGCTTTGTCAACCACTGTCAGCACTGCGGATGCAAAAGTATTGCTGGAAGCGTCAAGTGCGCTTACTGCTACCTTCTCATCTTTAGTGTATTTTGCTGCAGATGTTAAAACTAGGCTTCCGTTTGTGTTAAGAACTGCACTGCCTTTACCAGCAGTTACTGTAACAGAACCTGCTTTAGCAGATGTTACGTCTTCACCGTATTGGTTGAGGATTTTAACAGTAGTGTAAACAGTTTCGTTGTCAGTGTCTGCACGGTCGATAACCGCTTTGTCAGAAGCGAATTCGATTTTCGTTACTTTCTCGTCTTCTGCAGTTACTTTAGCGGAAGCAGTTTCTTCAGCGTTTTTAACGTTTACTGTGTATTCGCCTTTAACAAGGTTAGAAGCGAATGCAAGCGTTGCAGTTTTGTTATCAGTAGAGAAAGTTACTTCTTTAACGTTAACAACTGTACCGGAAGCGTTCTTAACTTCGAAAGTTGCTTTATCAGAAGCTTTGTTAAGAGCAACTTCGATTTTCTTAGCGCCTGCTACTTTAGCAGTTGCTGCAAGAGCTGCATCTTCTGGTTGTGCAAGATCGTAAGCTACGTCTACTAGTTGACCGCGAGTTGCGTTCACTTGGTAGGAAGGAAGCTCAGGAAGCAAGCCAGCTTCGATAGCTGCTGCTACGAAACCTTTAGCCCAAGCAGATACTTTACCAGTTACTTCTTTGTCAGAAGGCTCAACGCCTGCTAGCAAGTCAGCAACTTTAGCGATTTGCTCGATTGTTACTTTACCGGATGGTCCGAATTTGCCGCCGCCAAGACCGTTAAGAAGGCCAGCTTCAGATGCAGCGCCGATAAATCCAGCTGCCCAGTGAGTTTTTGCTACGTCGGAGTAAACGTTAGCTGCAGAGTTTTCTGCAAGCTCGCTCAACTTCGTAAGTACTTTCGCGAACTCAGCGCGAGTCATTTCTTTTTCAAGACCAGCAGAACCGTCTGGGAAACCGCTGAAGATACCTGCTGCTTTAAGTGCGTCGAACTTTGCTTGAGTGGACAATTCAGTAGTTGTTGCGTCAGCAGCAAATGCCACCGATGCTGTAGATAGAGTCATAGCTGCTGCTACGAGAAGTGATAAACTTTTTTTCATAACCTTTTTGTCTCCTCCTATATAATGCTTGGTTTCTTTAGAGTTTTGTTTAGAATATAGATTGCTCGTTTGTCTCATTGGCCGATTCACCCCCTTTCACGAGTTGAGCAGATTTAGTATAAATAATGTCTGCTAGAAGTGTTCCTTGTAGGAACCTGTCGCAGAATCTTGTAAACAAAAGTTGACAAGAAAAATCTGGTAGAGTCTGAACACCACTATAACATTATACAATGGCCTATTTCTAGCGTAAAGAGCAATTTGAGAATTAGTTCCAAGTACTCCGCTACACTTGATCAGCTTTCCTGTTGCCTTGTTCATGTAATTAAACGCACAGGTTTCGAAAAAGTTGCGTTGTCAGGAAAAGTTTTTTTGAAACTTCTTCTCTAACGCTATTTATTCGAATTTGTCGATATGCCACATGAACTAGAACAACTTGTCTACCACGTTGTTTATTATAGACCGAATGTCCTATATTCGTCGATAGATAACATTTCCCATGTAAAGATAACTCTAGCAATCGTTTGAAGTAATTGTAACAAAATGAAAGCTGCCCGGAATTCTCCCGGGCAGCACATTCATATCCAACTTAGTTTAGTTTAGGAAGACGTTTGAGATCAGCTAGCATTTTACCGATAATGATAGCTGCATCGGAACGAAGCAGACTGGATTGTGGTTCAAAGGCAAAGCCTTTCTTAGGATCTTTGCTATCTAGCGGCGACCCTTTAATGTAGGCTTTCTTCGCTATGGCCGAAACGGCTGCTCGTGCATAGAAGTTGATTTCAGCATAGTCCTTGAATTGTTTTTCAAGTGCCTTATCGATCTTCGTCGCATCTGTATCGAGCTTGGAATCCAGCGCTCTAGATAGAATAACTGCTGCTTCTTCACGTGTCAAATTATCCGACGGAGCGAAGGAGCGCGGTTGTTTCCCTCTAATAATACCTTCACGTGCAGCTGTTTCTACATATCTATAATCCCAAAGCGCGTCTGGATTAGTAATTGAAGGAACATCATCAAAATGAGATTTGCTCAGCTCATAATTCAACGGAACATCTAATGCTTTCACAAGCATACGAGCAAACTCTCCACGCGTGACATACATATCTGAACCAAACTCATCAAGTCCAGCTGCATTCATAACTCCCTTGGAGTACATTGCTTCCATATAGTTGCGCGCATATGGATGGCTAGTTACATCAGTGAAGGAATACACCATCTTCGCTACCACATAATATCCGAACTGAGTGAATGGCACCGTAATCGTGTTCTTCTTATTGTCCACTACACCACCGATGTTCTCCCAATACTTGTTCTTTACATCATAGCGATATACGGAAACAATCGTTCCGACAGATTCACGCATGCTTGGATCAAATGCAAGTGTTAACGATCCAATCTTAGATGTTACAAGCTCACGATCATCAGGGCGCTCATCATAAGTAGGAATCTTGGTTCCGTACGTACCTGTTGCACCTGGGAACTGGTACGGATCTACGCCAGAAGTTAGCGGATCGTACTTATCCGCGCTGCTCATATCGTCCGCCATTCCGGCATCCATCCAATAAACCGGGCTTGCCTTCGTGAACCTTGTTGGGAACGAGAATTTGAAGCGTGTTCCAAAGCTTTCTAGAATACGGTCAAAGTTGCTCGGCAGCGTCTCGAATTCATGGCGATCCACTACGCCATCCTCGTTATTGGCGATTGCAAAGAGCAATTTGTGACCTGTATAGATTTGATTCTTGTATTTCTCCGGCACATTGAAGTCTTTACGTGTCAACGTTGTGCCTTTCGGGAACGTTAATGAAACGGCTCCATCAAATACTTTGTGCGAGTTCTTCATTAATTGTAGAAGTTCCGCGCCCGGAATATTCGTCGGTGAGTAGGTGATATTAAAAAAGTCCGTTGTCTTATCGTTCTTACTCTGGATGGTGAAGGTAACTTTGTTCACACCTGGCTTAAGGTCTTCAACGACTGCACGGTATGCATCGTAATCCGCTCCGGTCACACCGCCGCTGTTATCGGCATCGTATTTGATTTTCTCAGCTGTTACTTTATTGATAATAACAGACTCTGCACTCGGTGCTTTAATCACTACCTCAACATAGTTCTTATTAATGATCCCTTTCGTCGGTAGAAGCGGACGAACGAGATCGTAAGGAAGCGATGTCGGATCAACTTCTAGTCGATAGCTCGCACGCGGGCCGGCAAGACCGCTGTTGTAAACAAAGAAGTTATAGACACTTGAGCTTCCATTGCTGCTGAGCTGTTGGGTAGATAACGTGAATGAGAAAGTTTGTGAATTGACATCATAGCTGACAGAAACACCACTCACAGGAGCAGCTGTTGGGTTAACAGTAATGTTAACTGATGGATCCGTACTGTCGTATACGTGCAGTTGCCTCGTCAGATCCCAAGTAATTGGTGACGTAAAGCTCGTACTATCGATCTTTAGAATATATTTGAGACGATTATCTGTTATTACAGCACTTGCACCTGAACCTGTTGTAGTTACTAAAGCATCCACTTTGTCATCAACGGTAGTTTCATCTGTTCCCAAATCAATGAAATCAAACGTTCCAAATATTTTCATTTGAGACTTCTTCGTTGTATAGATGCTTCCTTCTAATTGGAACCCCGGGTCATCCGGCAACGGCGTCATGCTCTCAACGCTGTATGGGAAAACGCCAACCGTATGCGGAGCCGGAATCAGTGGCAGGTTCGTCGGATTCAAGAAGATCTTGATTGTTTTATCATAGGAGCTCTTTGCGCCTTGATACACAAATCGAACGGTGTTTTCACCTGTAATAAGGGCTGCTAACGCATCGGTCGTGTTCGCCAAAATAAAATCCGCAGCACTGGTCTTGCTTGGATCCGGCTTCAGCAGCACCGGTGTGTTATTGATGTAGAAAAATATAGTCTGCGGAAGGTTATTTACTGTATCCACAGTATAACGAATATCCGCAACATTACTTATGTTATCAATATGCCCTGCAAAGCTTCCCAGTTTTGAAGTTATGATAGGCGTTCGGTCCGTAAGTGTAGTATCGTCATCGATATCCATTCCATCGAAGGCATTGGCGTAACTTACATAGGGACCAAACAGCAGCGTAGCTGTAGCAGAGGCCGCTTTAGATCCACCATTGAGATTGAAATTGATGGTTTGCGTCCCTTCGAACGGCATTTTGGTCACTTCCATGACTACTCGACGGAAGGATGTCTGCACGCCGTCAATCATCTTGGTAACTGTCGTTACAGTGCTTGCTTTTGGGGTCCATACAAAGTTAGTAGATAAATTTGCTGCTTGGTTCCCTGAAACATCTGTAATTCCAATCACTCCTGGAATTGCCGTGCTGTTAGTATCATTGCCGATCAATAGCTCGATAGCAAACGGCATGCTGTAGAGGTTCTTGCCGTCAAGTCCGACACCTTCGATATTATCGAAAGAAGAGCCTGATTTGTACCCTGGCAAGTAATTGACCTGATAAATATACGGTGCTGTTTTGTCTAGCGTTTCAAAGTTGAAGCTTGCGCCTTCTTTCTGCTCAGAACCTGCCAAATAGGTTTTCTCTTCATTGACCGCCTCTAAAGCTAAATTATATTTAGCAATGGTTAACGGAGATATAAGGTCCGATTCATTAATCGTAAACTCGTAAACAAAGAATGCATCATTAGTATTTGGCGTTCCCACGAGTGTGGCTTGAACCGTATCAGTTGTTATATTGGGAATCGGTTTATTATCTTTCAATGTGAAATCAATATCCAGTGGAATTGGAACTCCTAATGCGTCATATGGCGCAGGATGCGGCTCCGGTGTTGTATCTGCGTCAGCCCCATCAAAGATCTTATTCGGCACGATTAGCTTACCTGTAATTTTGGTTGTCTGTGTAAGCGGATCGTTATCGATCAGAAACTTAGGACTGTAATCCAGTGCGCTCTTGTTCGCTCCGTCTTCAATATTCACATCATAGAAAGTGACATCGCCATTGTAAAAGGCAATTTCCCGAGTCGTCTCGATTACTTGATTCTGGTTGGACACACGGACAGTGACTAAGTTCTTTCCTTTGAGCAAATGAATCGGAGAAGCAGCAAACGAATAATTATTCGTGCTGTTTACCGCATAGGTACGGCTCTTGTCATTGACAATAACGGTAACCTGACTGGAGTTCGGTGCGTTACCTGTAATACTGATATCCGCAGATGTACGACCACGGGAGAACTGCGACTCCACGACTGTTGTTCCGGCTTCTTTGATCGGGAAGTTATTTCCGTCAAGGCTTGCTGTCAGGTTATAAAATAGCGGGCCATTGCGGTAGTCGATATAGATGGAGCTGGTAACTTGGCTTCCACCTTGAGTCCCCATAAACGTAATTCGGTTTAATCCGGGGAAAAGTTGAAGATTATAAACATTCAAGCTGTATCCGCTCAGATAGAGGTTACTAGTCAAATTCTCACGCTGATTACTGATCTTGTCATTCGAAGGATCCGAATCGCCTTGCGTGTTTGTAATTTGATAAACATTGTACGTAATGGAAGTAGGATCCACATTGTTAATGGTACCAGTCAAGTTAACCCGTTCATCGGATGTCGTACGTGGTGAACCGGGAATATAGCTCTCATTAGGGAATACAAAGCTTCCAGCTGGTGCTGCGGTTACGGTTGATTGGCCGAGAGAGGGCAGCAGCTGGAGGATAAGTGCGAGCATAAGTAATAGGGTAACTAGTTTCTTACTCACGGTAAACCTCCTCCAAATTGTAAACTGTTTCAGTTAGTTCTGTACTGTAGTTATCGGCTGTGGGGTGGTAAAAGTTTAGGTTATGTACAGATTTGGGAACCCAATAAAAATGCCCTGGCTCCGATGAGGAGCCCAGGGCATTAAGTATGAATAATTACTTCGAACGCGATTGCTCCGTACCCATCACTACGCGCTGCAGGAAGTTCAGCAGCGGGCGGCGGGATTTATCGACGATGCCGATAAGTTCAGCGCCAATTTGAAGGATGAATACGAGTATGAGAATAACGCCAAAGGTGATCCAGTTTGCCGCATCGGATTGCACGATCGTGGATTGCAATACTGCGCAGATTCCGAAGATCGATGCGATTCCGTAAATGATCAATACCGTACGGCGGTGACTGAAGCCAAGTTCACGCAGGCAGTGGTGCAAATGGCCTTTGTCAGGCGCGAAGATTGGTTTCTTGTTTACCCAGCGGCGTACGATTGCGAAGAACGTATCCGACAAAGGTACTCCAATTATGAGAAGCGGTGTTATGAAGGAAACCATCGTAACCTGCTTAAAGCCCATCATCGATAATGTTGCAAGAGCAAAGCCTAGGAACAAGGAGCCGGTGTCACCCATGAAGATCTTAGCCGGGTGGAAGTTATAGACCAGGAATCCGATGACGCCGCCAAGCAGCAATGCGCTTAGCAAGATGACCGGTGCAGAACCCATGAATGCAGCCATAACGAGGATACTGCTGATGGCAATACCGGACACACCTGCTGCCAAGCCATCCAAGCCGTCAATCAAATTGATGGCATTCGTTACGCCAACAATCCAGATGATCGTAAGCGGGATACTGATCCAAGCTGCAATCGGCTGCATCGCTTCGCCGAATGGAATGTTGACCAGATCAATCTTAACGCCGAAGCCGAGTACGACAACACATGCCGCAATCAATTGGCCCAGCAGTTTCACTTTTGCAGACAGTTCGAAACGGTCGTCCAGTGCGCCGATGATGACAATGATCGTGCCGCCAACGAGCAGCGCATTAATCAAGTTCGTGTCGTAGCTGCGCAGCAGGCCTTCTGGAATAAAAGGCTTTACTGCAAAATAAGCAACGACAAAAGCAGCATATATACCCAGACCGCCAAGCCGCGGCATTATTCGTGTGTGAACTTTTCGATGATTTGGCTTGTCAATTGCCCCGATTTTGTTAGCAAATTTAATGACAAACGGGGTAAGTGCAAGTGCAAGACATAATGAAATGATAAATCCGATTGTGTATAGTACGACCTGACTCATTTCCATCTCCCTTTCATAGCTATCGCCGGATTGAATTATACGCTGTTTGAAAAAGAAACTCCACTCTCATTTTCAAGCAATTTTCACGATATTCTCGTTTAAATCGCTCGCTTGGTCGTGTTATTGCGACATTTTCTTTCTCGCACAGCGCATTCGCTACATTTTACGGCCATATATCTATGCTTTAGTAGCTTTTGTGGTTGCTGGGGAGAGGAGTCTTCCATATATTGATTAACGTAAAATAGTTGCAATTTGTTTCGCCGGTTCGCGCGCTTCTTCTTTTAATTGTGAAATTGCGGCATGATGCGCAGTGCGCCAACCTTCCGGATCATCGAGCAGCTTGCCGATCGCTGTTACAAAAGCTTGCGAATCAAGCGCTTCGGTTGTGCCAATCGGGGTCAGATTAATCCGGTTCAGGAATTGATCAATCTTCGGATCATACGATAGTCCGAGCATCGGAACGGACTGATTCGCGGCATAGATAAGCGCATGCAGGCGCATGCCGAGCAGCGCATCGCACCGGCTGACCTCCAGCAGCATAAGCTGCGGGTCGTCGCCGGGCTCGGCAATCTCGGCTACGCTGGCGCCGAGATCGCCAAGCTGTTCCATCACCCATCGCGACGCTTCCGCGTCTGATGGCGTGTGGAACGGCAGGAACCGCAGCCGCACCGCCCGGCTGCGGGCCAGCGCGCCAAGCGCGGCGGCGACGCGCGCCAGGTCGGCGCCATCCTTGCGCCAGTGGCGCAAGGACACGCCGACCACCGGCAGCGGCGAAGTCCCCGCCACTGCCTCCGCCGCGTCTGCGCCAAAACCGCCTGCGCCGGCAATCGGCTGCGCTGCCGGCAGCGGCAAGGCCATGACCGGATCGGGTACAACGTCGATCCGCTCACGCGGTACCCCTATCCGCCCAAGCAAGGCGGCGGATTCGGCGTCCCGCACAGAGACATACGCGCTGCGGCGCATGACACCGCGAATCAGCCGGTCCATCCACCGGCGATTCACGGGGCCAATCCCTTGCGCGTATGCGAAGGTGGGCTTCCCAAGCAGCTGAGCCAGCTTGAGGATGCCCGTATAATAAGGAATCGTCTTGGCGCCTGTTGCATCCTGCAGCAGGCTGCCGCCGCCGCTGATCAGACCGTCGCTGCCGCGAATGGCGCGAACGATCTCTCCGAGGCGCATCCTGTGTACAGCTTCCACGCCGTACATCGCAGTCGTCGAAGCAGGATCGACGGACAACACGATCGGCACGATGCGAAGCCCCTGCTTCGCACCCTCTTCATCCAGTGCGAACAAAATCGACTTCAACACCGCTTCGTCACCGCTGTTGCGGAAACCATAATAGCCGGAGATGACTACACGCCGGACTTGAAGCCCTGTTTCAGTTGTGCGATTCGTGGTGCCCATCGTTTCCAAACTCCTTCCCCAATCTGCCACACGCCGATCATCACAAGTCCAATCAACGCGCCTAGTACAAGACCAAGCAAATCACGGATAATGGAAATCGGAAGCGGTGTATGAATATGCGCAAATGTGTCCACCATAGACAACTGACCAATGGCTCCTACAATAAACAATACCCACGCTGCACGATATCGAAGCGCAACGAAGATCCCGAAGAAGAAGAGCGGATGCGAGAGCAGAAACTCCTTCGTCCGCGGACGAACGCCGAAGGTCGACTCCAGCACATTACGGAACGTCAGTTCTAGGGAGGAAGCTTGTCCTGCATTACCGGTACGAGACAGATAATAGAGGGCCATAACGCCAAGCACGCCGGCTATCCCAACCCAGAGAACGGTAATTTGCATCTTGAGCAGCTTGCGTAAATTGCCGATCACGGACTCGCCCGTATACAGAAGCAAGTACAGCGCAACTAGCGCAATTGGAGCCAAGTGCAGCAGGCTTACGCCGCGGAACTGCTCGAGTACAAGCTTGTACGTAATATTGTTCAAGAGACCCACGATAAACGGAATCCCGCTCATCGAGATAACAGAGGTAGCAGCGAAGATCGTAATCGCCATCAAGAAACGGCGTCCTGCGCTAATTCCCGGGAAGAACCAGCGAACTTGCTGATCGCTTCCGCCTGCTACACGAGTTGCAGTAGCATCAGCAGCACCGCCGATCGGTCTGCGGTTGCCAACGGTATGCGCCCGCACACGGCGGATCGCCCAGATCAAGGCCAACGTTGGCGCACTGATTGCCGCGCCAAGCGCAAGTCCTTGCTCGAGAATGGACTTCGAAAGCACATACAAACCTGCGCTGCCGAGAAGACCCAGCACAAACACCGGAATGGCTACGCCCGGTACGAATGCGCTGATCAGCAGGGTAATGAAGGCAACTGCGCCAAGTACCACTACGCCTTTAAGCGGCTTGTGCCATGACGGCGATTCGTACTCGAACGGCTGTGGGCTGTCTACCGAAAAGCCTAGCTTGTCCATTTTGTCCAATACACCGTTCTTATCTTGCATCGCATCATACAAATTCTGAAGCGGATCGGTAATCATCGATTTCACCGGACTGCTCGAAGGCGCTCCGTTCAGATAGAACATGCGAATGCTGCGGTCCTTCGCAGCAAGCTGGAAGCGATCTGCGATCTCTTCCGGCTTCATCGAAGCCGCATCATTATCTGAAAGCGAATACAGTCTTGCTACATTATAATGAGTCAAATATCCGAGCGTGTTCATGCCCTTCTGAGGCTTAGAGTTCTCGATTGTCGCGATTCCGATTCCATGCTTATTCAGCAGCTCTGCGAATTGGCTCAAGCTCTTCAGCTCGGCATTATCCGCGAAGCCTTTGACAGCATCGCCTTCAAACAGAATGCGCGAAACACCCATTTGTTCAAAACCGCTAAGCATCGCATCTACCGAAGCGGCATCAAACGGCACGCGGTCCGACAAACGCGGAACAATCGTAAAGCCTGCATCATGAATCTCTCCAAGTGCAATCGGATCCGGCACTATCGGCTTCAAGATCGCATTCTCAAGCGGTGTTTCAAGAATCAAACCGCCTTGGCCTTCATGGCTCCAGGAGGAAGTCGTAATGCCCCATTGTTTATAGGTCGATTCCAATAGTGGACGAAGAGTTTCCTCATCCTTAGCACTCGTGAACAGCACATACGTATAATTATTATCTGCTGTAGACGTTTTGCCTTGCAGCTCGCTTGCGCCGGAAGAATTGTACAGCGTCAAGCGGCCTGCCCAGCTCAGCTCCTGCAGCGAAGACTCAAATACCGCCATCGCCGTAATGCCTGCCGAATGCATCTTTACAAGCTCATCCTTCACGAACTGCTTCGGATGGGCTTGATAGGCTGCGATTTGAACCAAGTCGCGGTAATCGAACACCATCTGAACTTTATCGGAGGTCTTCTCCATTTTCCAGCGCGTAGCACCAATAGGCAGTGCTGCGATCAACCCTATTATCGTCAATACACAAAGGACAAACATTGCTTTGCGATTCCATTGCTGCCAACCAGTTTGCACATCTTCCACTCCTTAACATTCTCCGTAGGAATTATCGCTACGATTATCTGTCTGTGTTTCCGCAGGAAATTCACGTACGGAAGCTCCGATCCCTATATCGATCTAGTTGTCCACGCGCTCCATCACAGCTTGGGTCAGGCGCTGAATCGCTGCCTTCGCATCTTCTTGCGAGCTGCCGCGTACAGCAAAATACACTTTAATCTTCGGCTCCGTGCCTGAAGGACGCAGACAGAACCACGAACCGTCAGCAAGTAAAAACTTCAATACGTTCTCAGGAGGCAAGCCGCCCAGTCCCGGCAAATAATCGAGCATTTGATCAACCGCTACACCGCCGATTTCAGTAGGCGGATTGTTGCGCCAATTTTCCATGATCGCTCCGATTTGGGCAACGCCGTCAACGCCTTTAAGCGTACGGGATTCCAGATGCTCCAAATAGTTGCCAAACTGCGCATACAGTTCAACAAGTACATCGTACAGCGTTTTTCCTTTACTCTTATAATAAGCAGCTGCTTCACAAATTAGCAGGGAAGCGATAACTGCATCTTTATCACGCGCATAAGTGCCTGCCAAGTAGCCGTAGCTTTCCTCATAGCCGAATAGGAAGGTACGCTCTCCGCTTTTCTCATATTGCGTCATTTTCTCGCCGATATATTTGAAGCCTGTCAGCGTATTGACGACTTCCGCTCCATAGGAAGCAGCAATATCAGCACCCATTTCACTCGTCACAATCGTCTTCACTACGACGCCGTTAGCAGGCAGATCGCCGCGCTCCTTACGTGTGCTGAGCAAATAATTAACCATAATCGCGCCCGACTGGTTACCCGTCAGCACGACATATTCGCCTTCATTATTACGAACAACCGCGCCCATCCGATCACAATCCGGATCGGTTCCGATGATGATGTCCGCGCCAATCTCTTGTCCGAGCTTGATTGCGAGACTGAATGCCTCCCGCTCCTCCGGATTCGGTGATTTCACCGTGCTGAAGTAGCCGTCTGGCTTCTCTTGCTCTGGAACGATATGAACATTCGTAAGACCCGCTTGCTTAAGCACCTCGCGCACAGGCATGTTGCCAGCACCATGAAGCGGAGTATAAACGACCGTCAGCGCCTCGCCTAGCCCGTCCACAAGCAGCTTGCTGTTCAAGCTCTCTGCTGCGACAGTTGTGATATAATCGTGGTCTTCCGCGTCGCCAAGCCAGTGCAGCAAACCTTTGGCTTCCGCTTCTTCACGGCTCATCCGGCGGACTTGATCGAATCCCGTTACTTGCTGGATCGCGCCAATAACCTCAGCCGCGTCTTCCGGAACAAGCTGGCAGCCATCAGAACCATAAGCCTTGTAGCCGTTATACTCAGGTGGATTGTGGCTCGCTGTGATAACAATACCGCTTGTTGCGCCAAGCGCACGAACGGCATAAGAGAGCTGTGGGGTTGGACGAAGTGCTTGGAATACATGAGCCGTCACACCATTCGCAGCCAAAACAAGTGCAGCATCAAGCGCAAACTCAGGAGAGTTGTTGCGCGAATCGAAAGCGATCACAACAGAAGGGGCGCTGCTCTTCGTAAGTACCCAGTTCGCCAGTCCTTGTGTTGCTTTGCCGACAGTGTAGCTGTTCAATCGGTTTGTGCCTGCACCCATAACGCCGCGCAGTCCACCAGTTCCGAACTCAAGCTCACGGTAGAAACGATCTTCAATTTCTTTCTCGTTGCCCCTTAGCGCGGCAAGCTCCTGTTTCGTAGCAGCATCAATCATCGGATCGCTCAGCCAAGCCTCGTATCGTTCTACAGTAGAATGGTTCATCTCCAGCATCCTCTCTCCATCCAGTTTATATATGTAGCAAGCTCAAGGCCCTGTCTTTATTAACCCTATCCTGCCGGGTTTATTCAGGATCCTTCAGTGCAAACATAATCTCACCTTCAGCAACGACTTTATCGCCAACTTTGGCAACAGCTTGTCCTTTGCCGATCATGCCCTTCATTCTCGTAATTTCCACTTCTAACGTAAGGGTGTCGCCGGGAACTACTTGTCCACGGAACCGACAGTTGTCGATGCCCGCGAAGAAGCCAATTTTACCGCGGTTTGCTTCAACTTTAAGAATGGCCACACAACCGACTTGCGCCAGTGCCTCCACAATAAGTACACCTGGCATGACCGGATATTGAGGAAAATGCCCCGTGAAGAACGGTTCATTCATCGTCACATTCTTAATGCCAACGGCGCGTTTGCCCTCCTCCAGCTCAATAATGCGGTCTACGAGCAGAAACGGCGGGCGATGCGGAATAATTTCTTGGATTTGTCTGATATCTAACATGATGTAAGCTCCCTTCAAGGTTGTTGTAATAAATTGCAGGGTATTGTGCCAAAATAAGGCCATCCATCACGAAACTGCAGTCGTGAGGTTAAGATAAGGGGGATTGAACGCTGCTGCCGTTCATTGCGGCCAAGGCGAGCTCAATCTCCTTTTTACCCTTTATACGTGCGGTGCTTCTTTATCTGTCTTCTCTTCTGAGCGTTGCACGGTACTGCTTTGTTCCTCTTCGTCCTTATTCAACCCAACGAATAGAAAAATGTAAATAAATGAAGTAATAAATGAAAACGCAATGACGCCCCATAGATACGTCCTGGCAAAAGGCAATTCAAAGAAGATAAATAAGATGGCCAAGTAATAAAGGATGGTCGTCAGTTTACCCATCCAATTTGCAGGAACCGTCTTCTTCCCACGAAAATGAAAAAATGCCGACCCGACAATCATCCCCGCATCCCGGATAAATATGGCCGCTCCCGCGCTCCACGGAATATGTTCGGTAATGAGCAACGACAAAATGACGGTAATCATCATCATCTTATCTGCGAGCGGATCCAGCATCGCCCCTACCGAAGTCACTTGCCCGTACTTTCGCGCCAAATAGCCGTCCAAAATATCAGTAAGGCCTGCGATGACGACAATTAGAAAAGCCCATTTCATATGATTCGAAGAGTCCGATGCAAATACGGCAACGTAAACGGGGATTAAAGCAAAACGAAGCATCGTGAGCAAATTAGGAAGATTCAAACGTTTACGCCCCCTTACCTTTATGGCGGAAAAGATGCTTCAAAGATTCTAACCCATTATACCTCTACGCTGGAAAAAATAAAACTGTCCGGGCTATGCCCAGACTCGCCGCAACACCCAATTCATGCTGTTGTTTAAACCGATTTGGCCATGACCTGCGAACTAAATTTGGTAATAGCTATCTGACACCTTCAAATTCCTTCTTCTAAAGCCGTTAACTATAGGAGATAGGAAATTTATAGTCTTTGGAGGTTTTAGACAATCATGCGCAAGAACAAACATGCAGCACCCTTATGGCAGCGCACCTGGCTTACGGTGATGCTTGCTATTGTCCTGAGCTTCTCTTCCGTTGCAGGACTCGCTTATGCTGAAGAAGTTGTAACGGGAATTGCTTTCGAGAACGCTCCGTCACCTGCCGTGCTTTATATCGATGATGATACGATTTCACTTGAAGTGAATGCCACTATACAAGGCGCGACTTCTGTAAAAGACGTTACGACGGATTCCACTTGGAGCTCCTCCAATACGGCAATCCTAAAAGTGTCTGCCGGCGTTGTTACAGGTTTAGCGAAGGGCACTGCAACTGTAAGCGCGACATACAAAGGCTATAAAGTCACTTTGCCTGTTTCCGTTCAGTATTTGTATGACAGTGTAACGATAACGGAGGACGCGACAAATGTGGACGCCACAGAAGAAGTACATCTAGGCGATACCATCTCTTACGCGCTGACTGCAGCCAAGAGCGACAGTCCTAACGAAGATGTTACCGATATCGCAACGTGGACAAGTTCAAACCCCGCAGTTGCAACCGTAGATGATGGAGAAATCAAGCTGCTTAATGCAGGTGAAACAACGATCACAGCCAAATATAAAGGCAGAACCGATTCGGTTAAATTAACCGTAACTTCACCTTATGATAAAATCACCATCTCACCTGACGATCTGCTTGAATTCATTGTTGGCGACAGTAACCAATCGTTAACAGCCGTAGTTACCACGGAGGAAGGCGATTCTGCTGCAGTTACGGAAACAGCACAATGGACAACCGGCAACGCAGCCGTCGCTACTGTTTCCAAAGGTATCGTTACTCCAGTCGGCAGCGGATCAACAACCATTACGGCTACACACCTTGGCGTAACAAGCAGCATCAATGTCGTAGTACGTCCTGCTTATGAAGCGATGCGCATGACCCCTAAGGAAGATCAACATCTGACAATGCAAGATAGCCCGGTAACGTTCAGTGTAACGGTTATGAAAGGCGTCCTGATGCCTGAGGTTGTGACGAGTAAAGCCATATGGACGTCCTCCAACTTCTATGTAGCAACCGTTGAGGACGGTGTCGTTACCCCTAAAGGCGTGGGTACGACCGTTATTAAAGCGACATACTTGGGTCTTTCTCAACAAGTCTCGATAACCGTTTATCCGACGGTTAACAGCTTGAAAGCAACGGCAGATACCGTTGATGCTTTCTTGGACGATAGTGTTACAATGCCTAAAGTTTCGGCCGAGTCGATCGCCGAAGAAACCATCGACGTAACGAACCTCGTTGCTTGGACGAGCAGCGACAAGGATGTACTGGACAAAGTAGACGGGAAATGGACGGCTAAGAAAATTGGCGCTGCCGTACTTACTGGCACCGTTCAATCCAAAACGGTCACTGTTCGCGTAGTTGTGCACGAGAAGCCGCTGATGCTGACACCTGATCAAGCTAACGCTTCTGTTGTGATTGGTAAAGAAGTGAAGCTGCCTGTCATCACTGTAATGTATGAAAGCGGCGAAGAAGAAGACGTGACGAGCCTAGTTACATGGAAGAGCTCCTCGGCCAACTTGCTCGTGAAAGCTCCAAACATGAGAGGCCTGCAAGCCTCGAGCGTTACACTTACTGCTTCGTATCTTGGGAAGTCAACCGCAATCCGTGTAACGATTGAAGAGGAAATAACGAAGCTGTTCGTGGATTCAAGCAGCCTTGCGCTGAACATCTCCCGTACCAAGAGCCTTAAAGTAACAGGTATTTATAAGAGCGGTAAATCAGTTTCCTTAAGCTCCAAGATGAATTGGACGATGAACCCTGAAACACTTGCTACTATTAAAGGAAGCACTGTAAAAGCACTTACTGAAGGCACTGGCAAGCTGACAGGCACTTATCAAGGCAAATCGATCGAAGTTGCCATTACGGTTGTTGCCAAGGTGAAGAAACTGACCTCGTCGGCCAAGTCTCTTACACTTGCAGCAGAAGGCAAAGAAACCGTTAAGGTTACAGCTGAATACGACGTAGGCCGTATGACGGATGTAACGAAGTCCGCAACTTGGACGGTCGGCAACAATAAAGTAGCAACAGTAGAAGCCGGCGTCATTACAGCAGTCGGCAAGGGCAGTACGATGGTTAGAGCCATATTGGACGGCAAATCCACCAGCATCCGGGTAGTCGTGAAATAATCATAAGCACCGTATAAAAGTAAATAAGCACCTCCTCCGAAGCGTTCATCGACAACTACCACGGTAGTCCGATGATATTCGGGGAGGTGCTTATTTATGCGGCTTGAATTAGAAATCGAAAAGCCTGCTCAAATGAGCAGGCTTTATATCAATCAGCAAACACCAGATCATACATATGCTTCCAAGTGGCAATGTCGAACACTTCGTCTCCCGGCCGCTTGCCAATAATCGTATAGCCCATGTACATGCCGCCGAGAACGGCCGCAATGCACAGAATGGGAACGATGCTTTTGCGCAGCGTCCACAGTAAAGCCCGAAGAGCCGGATTACGTTTCTTGCGCGCTGATGTCTTGCCTTTAGCAGCTTCGAGGTCGCGCTCAGACTGGGTCGCGCCACTCTGACGCTGCCTCTCGCCTGCAGGCGAGGGGTTCATCAGACTAGAACGTTCCAGTTGAGTAACGCCATCTAAGCCCGCCGCTGTTTCTTTTTTTGCATCCATACGCATTCACTCATTTCCTAGGCGCGCAAATTGTTTGCAAGGCCCAGCATCGTATCGCTGGAAGATAATGCCCTTGAGCTGAGCTGATAAGCTCTTTGCACGCTAATCAATTCCGTCATCTCGTCGGACAAGACAACATTAGATTGCTCCAGAAAACCTTGTTTTATCGCGATCTTCGACTCCGCGCTAGCCGTTACGTCATGCATGACATCATTTACCTGAAATCCATCCGCAATGGCGAACAAGTTGTCCGCAACCTGCGACAAAAGTGAAGGCTTGTCCACTTGAACCAGCTTCAGCTGCCCCATCTGTACCATCTCTCCAGATGGAAGAGTACCAATAATGCTGCCATTCGGGTCGATGCGGACTTCCTTCATCTCTGCAGGTATTTCAATCGGATTGCCATCTACAGACGATATCGGGTATCCTTCTTTGGTTGTCAGGATATTGACGCCATCCCGCGTAAACGTAGTTTGGAATGAGCCGCCTCGTGTATAACCAAGATCGCCTTCGGCATTAACCGTAACCTCAAACAAAGCATTGCCTTCGATTGCGACATCAAGAGGTTGGTCCGTCTGCTGAATCGGTCCTTGAGAGAAATCCGGTTGAATCATCGTCAGACGCGAGCCCCAGCCTTGGTTGAAACCAAGCGGAGTCAGACGTCCCGGTTGATTAAACACTTCCGGCTGCTTCTTTAGCGTAGTCAGCAAATCTTCAAAAGTGCCGGTCTTGCGCTTATAGCCGACTGTATTCACATTGGCAATATTGTCAGCGAGCAAGTCCAGCTTCTCCTGCAGCCCATTCATGGACACCATTGCATTAATCATCGAACCGTTCAATTCAGTAGCCTCCTCTGCTGTGCATCGTTAAGCATTGCTTGCTAGCGGTTATATTCTGCCAATCTCATTTACCGCTTTATCTAAACTTTTATCAAAAAATTGAATAACCTTCTGATTTGCTTCATATGCGCGCGCCGCCGACATCAAGTCGACCATCGACTGTGCCGAATCCACGTTAGAGCGCTCTACGTAGCCTTGCCTAAGTTCTACCCGATCGTCAGCAGCCATAGCCCGAACACCTACGTTCTCATCGCCAAGCTTGAACTTTCCGTCACCTTCACGAACGAGATTATTCGGATTATCGATAACGGAGATGAGCAGTTGACCGGCACTTTCGCCTGTTTGCGGATCAACCAATTGATTGTCGCTCGTCAACGTCAAATTGTTAAACGTCATGCCGACCGGCAGCTGAAACGGCTGTTCATTAGCGCCTAGTACGCGGGAGCCATCTGGCAGTGTCAGAAAGCCTTCATCATCAAGTTTGAATTTACCGTCACGCGTATAGCGGGTCTCACCATTCGTATTCTGAACCGTGAAGAATGCCTGCGGTTGGAACACGTAGTTACCGTCCGCCGCCATCGCCTTGCCTGATCCGTCAAATGTCATGCCAGGCACTTCAATGTCCGATACAATGGCAAAATCACTGAACTGGTTCGTTTGCATCAAATCGCCCTGCAGATTGATCTGCAAGCTTTCTTCTGCGAACACCCCGGTGTTCAGCTTGCCTACTACACGGCCTCCGCCGTCTTGAACGCCGGAGAGCCTCAGCAGCATATCTGGAAAGGAGTGCGTAACCGCACTTTTCTCTTTATAACCAGGGGTATTCAAGTTTGAAATATTATTCGTTACTGTATCATGCCGGTGCTGCTGCGAAATCATGCCTGATGCAGCTGTATACAGACCTCTTAGCATGAGCTACCTCCTGAGCGGATTAACGTTATTGGATCGATTATCGTATATATCGGTTAATCCGTCCTCACGATGAATAGAACGGTTGCATGACTTTTGAACTATTCTGTACAAAAGCTTGTCCCTTGGCACGCCCCCCTAAAGGCGTCCTACCCGAACATCCTGCATCCATCCATCCGTTTATCGCTTAGCGTTTTCCAAGGTCTCTGCGCGGTGCACGGTCTAAATGGTCAAGCAGCAAGCCTGTTCCTTTAACAACGCAGTGCATCGGGTCTTCTGCAATCAGAACCGGTACTTTAAGCTCTTCTGCGAGTAATGCATCCAAGCCGCCCAGCAGTGCGCCGCCACCTGTCAAGATAACGCCGCGGTCAATAATATCGGCCGATAATTCCGGCGGAGTCCGTTCCAGTACAGACTTAGCTGCTGAAACAATAGACGATACCGGTTCCCAAAGCGCTTCACGCACTTCTTCCGAGTAGATCGTCACTGTCAGCGGCAAGCCCGTAACCATATCCCGTCCGCGAATGTCGATCTCTTGTCTAAAGCCATTGTCGTAGACAGAACCGATCTTAATCTTAATATCTTCGCTTGTCCGTTCACCGATCAAGAGCTTGTACTTGTTCTTGATGTATTTCATGATCGCTTCGTCAAACTTGTCCCCTGCGACCTTAATCGAAGAGGCGGTCACAACGTCGCCCATGGATAGTACAGCCACGTCCGTCGTCCCGCCGCCAATATCAACAACCATGTTGCCGCTCGGCTGGTAAATATCCATGCCTGCGCCAATCGCAGCTGCCTTAGGCTCCTCTTCAAGAAAGACATCTTTGGCGCCGCTGCGCTCTGCAGCTTCGCGGATCGCCTTCTGCTCTACCGATGTAATGTTGGTCGGTGCGCATATTAAAATACGGGGGCGGCTGTACCAAGAACGGCCGCCCACGCGATCGATGAATGCCTTCAACATAATTTCCGTAATTTCAAAATCTGCGATAACACCGTCTCTAAGCGGTCTGATGGCGATTATGTTACCAGGGGTACGTCCTACCATCCGATGCGCTTCTTCACCTACTGCAAGCACGCGCTTCGTCTCGCTCTCAATCGCGACGACAGAAGGCTCATCAAGTACAACGCCCCTCCCTCTTACATGAATGGACACGTTAGCAGTTCCTAAATCAATCCCAATATCCTTGCTGAACATAAGGTCTCTAATTCCTCCACGGCGAATGACGAGTGCTGCATATACAAACTTACGAATGTACTTACAAAACAATCGTCTTTAGTAGTCGGATGCAATGATCATCTTGTTTAGTATTCGCTGAAATGTACGAAATTCCTCTATTTTTGTAGAAAAAATCGCTTACGATTTTGCTGCGGCAAGAACTTCGCGCTTGCGTCCTGAGCTCTTCTTATACTTGATTTTGGTTGCTTCTCCTCCCCTCAGGTGCCGGATCGATTTGTGGTATTCCAGAATGTGCTTGACCTGGTCTGCCAAATCGGGATTTATTTCCGGTAAACGCTCGGTCAAATCCTTGTGCACTGTGCTTTTGGAGACGCCAAATTCTTTAGCGATCGTCCGCACCGTGTGCTTCGTCTCGACGATGCAACGGCCGATTTTTATGGTCCGTTCTTTGATGTAATCGTGCACGCTCCCGCCTCCCTACTCGAGATAGTTTGGTACATTATATGAGGGGTACGGGTATATATTCTCTGTGTCCAAGCATGACAAGCTAAAGTACCGCAATTATTTTCAGAAACGGCTGCTCAACCGCTCCAAAAGGCCCATTTTGCACGTAAAAGAACATAAAAAAAGAAGGCAGGATATAATCCCGCCTTCTAAAGTACTCCGCTTGCTTCTAGTTCTCAGTTGCGCTTGCGGAATCAGATGTGATGAGCGTATTTGGGTTAATCGCTTTACCGTCCTTGCGCACTTCAAAGTGCATGTGGACGCCAAGTTCCTTCTCCAGCTCGCTTCTGCCGGCTTTTGCAATGATCGTGCCTTGTTTCACTTCATCGCCCACTTTAACTTGTACGTCGCTCAAGCTATGGTAAACGGTTACGATTCCGTCAGCATGCTTGATTTCGACGATATTGCCGTTAAGCGGGTGTTTCTCGGATACGATGACGCGGCCGCTCAGTGCTGCCGATACATCGAATGCCGTGTCGTTCTTCGCGAAGTCAATCCCCATATTCGTTACGAACGTGTTGCCCGATTGAATCAGGGCTGCTTGACGCTCTTCACCGGTAGCTTTCGCATCATAGAACGGTGCTACAACATCCAGCTGGCTGCGGTCAACAGGCCACTGCATCAGTTCTGACTCCGATGAATTAACTGCTTCATCATCCGCCGGTAATTGCTCTGCTGTCATTCCATCCGTCGTACCTTGCGAGACTTCTACGTCGGTGCTGGCTGGCTTGTTACTAGTTTCCCCAGCTCCCCCATAGAGCCACATTAAGGTTACGATAATTGCTGCCGCGGCTAGGAATGCTGACGGTGCTGCCCACTTCTTCGAAAGCAGCTTTCTCCATGCAGATGGTTTGACGGCAGTGCCTCCCACTACATTTTTGGGAGCTTCTTCATTGAACTTTGATTTGTTATCACTCATTGTTCGATCACCTCACTAGCCATTGTTGCCACAACCTAGCAGTTTATACGTGAGGGTTTAACATTTTTTGAGATTGTTAGAGAAGATAGGGGCGATCATTAAGCTATTCTACCAACCCTTTCGCTTTCGTAAGCTTCGTCCCGGAATAATAGTGTGCGAGAATCTCCGCCGCTGTGCCCCCGCTTTGCGCCATTCCGTTTGCCCCCCACTGACTCATTCCAACGCCATGCCCATAGCCGAAAGTCGTGATTTGGATATCTTCATCGATAATCGTCCAATTGAATTGTGAGGAGGCTAGTCCCAGCTTCTCTCTAATCTCTCTGCCGCTTAGCATCTCCCTGCCGACCATAACGGTCTTAATGCGTTTGCCCGCGGTCGTATCCAGAATACGCATTTGACGGGCCGCACTCTTCTTGATGCCAAGCTTCAGGCTAAAATCGTTCAACGTCATCGTGACCGTTTCTTTATATCTAGGGGAAATAGCCTTGTCCCATGGGCTGGCAACGCTGCGCAAGTACGGAAGATCAAGGTTCCAATAATCCGAAGCATTCTCCGTGTAACCATTGCTCGTGGAGAAAAAGGCCGCTTGGATCGGCTCTCCCTCATACGTTACAATTTGCCCCTTCGTTTGCCCCACAGCCTCATTAAGCTTCTGGAGGTTCTTCTCCTTGGTTGTCCCGCTCCAACGCGACAGAAGCGAACTCAGAGGCACGTACACTTGGTTCATCACGGTATCGTTCACATCTGCTTGCTCTGCATCACCACTCAGCCCGCTGTGATCATTCAATTGCATTCGCTTGTAGATATAGGTTCGGGCAGCGATGGCCTGCGCCTTCAAAGCTTCAAATTCAAAATCAATCGGCATCTCACCGGCCAACACGCCGCGGACATAAAGCTCAATTGGCATTTTCTCAATCCGCTTCTCCTTGGTGAGATAGACCTTAACCCACATCCGGTCGTACGCGCTAAGCGCCTTCAAACCTTTACTGCCGTTCCTATCTGCCGTTGAAGGTTGTAACGATTGCGGTTCCTTCTCGGACTTCGTCTCCATCTCGCTCGGCTCTGCGCTTTCCTCCACTACAACTTGCTCTGACGCCGCATCCTCGAGTATTTGTTGCTGCTCCGCTAATAGGCCATTCTCACCGCTCTTGGCTGCGCCTCCCCTATCATCCAGGAAATAGACAGCCCCTCTCACCAACACGACGAGCAGTACCCCCCATGCAAACCACAACATCCAGCCTTTCAACCACCGACTCCTCCTCGGACTGCCTGTCCGCCATTTCACACGTTCCATCTGCAGCTCCTTCCTGTCTGTCCTGCTAATCTCATTTCTCTTAATTCACATTTGCTACAGTCTATGAACCGGAAAGGTAGGATAGTACCGAAAAAGGGAGATGAGATTGTTGAAAGAGAGAGAATGAACAGTAATTCGATGAGTCCTAACCACGCGGTAACTTCGCTGGAAGAGGGAGAATGCGAATACGTGCTAGCTAGTGCAGTAGGTGCCTATGAAATAGGTTAGAGCGTTCCGCGAATAGCCAACGAATCGCAGGCGGGTTAGCGTTGTCCGCGAATAGCTAACGAATCGCAGGGGTGTTAGCGTTGTCCGTAAACAACTAACGAATCGTAGAAGCCTTATTCGGTCGAATTTCTCGCCTCCGAGAATCTAACGAATCGTAGAGGCCTTATTTGAGCAAAATCGGCTTCAAAGTACCCCCAAATCGTCAAATAAGCCCTGTACGATTTGTTAGATTTTTTTCGGTGCTATATTTAGGCAAATAAGCCCTGTACGATTTGTTAGAGCAGTCCGAGAATAGCTAACGAATCGCAGAGGAGGTACTTGGGCAAATCCATTGTTTGCTGAGAGTCCATTGTTGGAACTCTCGGCTTCATTTCGGTGTGGTTTCGGCGTTGAGAGTTCAATTTCCGACCTGTCAGCTTTGTTCGCGGGGGAGGAATTGGTTTAGTGGTTAGTTAGCGCGAAGCTTAACAAAACAAAAGCTGCCTCAAAAGTCACAAGTGACATTTAAGGCAGCTTCTTCGGTTATGTGTTATAAAATGATCTTATGCCCAAGTCGGTTGAACCTTCAAGCGCGGCGTTTCTTTCTCACGCTTCACAGGCTCTGCGGACATTGCCGCTACGACAACGGGTTCCGCTTCCTCTAGAACCGCAGCAACGGTTTCGAGGACTTTCGTATACACGGGCTCAGCCGGTGCCGGATCCACGCGGTAAATATCAGCGCCAAGCGCTGCAAGCTTACCGGTAATATCGACATATCCGCGATCTACGTGGTGAAGGCCTGTAATTTCGCTTTCACCGTCAGCGCATAGCGCCGCACATATAAGTGCTGCACCCGCACGAAGATCTGTAGCGGTCACTTTCGCACCTGTCAGTGCTGTATTTCCGCTTACGATTGCCATGCGGCCGTCGATTTTGATCTGGGCACTCATCTTCTGGAATTCCTCGACATGCATGAAACGATTCTCGAAAATCGTCTCCGTTACGATGCTTGTGCCTTCGGCAATCATAAGAATCGCCATCATCTGCGACTGCATATCCGTCGGGAATCCGGGGTATGGTAACGTCTTAACGTCTACTGATTTCAATTTCTTCGGACCCACTACGTGAAGACCATTGTCTGTCTCCGTAATGACAACGCCCATCTCTTCAAGCTTCGAGATAACCGGTGCCAAATGCTCGCCGATTGCACCGTCAATATGAACGTCACCGCCTGTCATGGCAGCCGCGATCATAAATGTACCGGCTTCGACACGGTCCGGAATGACAGTGTGTTGAGCGCCTTTCAGCTCTTCTACACCTTCAATACGGATAATACCTGTGCCTGCTCCGCGAACCTTCGCGCCCATAGCATTTAAGTAGTTGGCAAGATCAACGATCTCCGGCTCTTTCGCCGCATTCTCGATCGAAGTCGTGCCTTCTGCAAGTACAGCCGCCATCATGATGTTCTCCGTTGCGCCAACGCTGGCTACATCGAGATAAATCTTGGCGCCTTTGAGCTTGCCTTCTTTGCGAGCTTCAATAAAACCTTGACCCAGCACGATTTCGACGCCCATAGCCTCGAAGCCCTTCAAATGCTGGTCAATGGCACGCGTGCCGATTGCACATCCACCCGGGAGGGAAATTCTCGCGCGGCCAAGACGAGCCAGAAGCGGTCCCATAACGAGGAACGATGCACGCATCTTGCGCACCCATTCATAAGGAGCTTCGAACGAAGTCAAGTTCGCTGCGGAGATACGCATGGTTTCATTTTCATATGTGAGCTTTCCGCCTAATGCGGCAAGCACTTGTTGAATGGTAATTACATCGTCTAGATTAGGCACGTCATAAATGACGCTCTCGCCTTCCTTTGCAAGTAACGTGGCAGCGAGAATCGGTAATACGGCATTCTTTGCTCCGCTTACACGAACATTTCCGGATAGTCGCTGGCCGCCGCGGACGATTATTTTGCTCATCTTTAGGTTTCCCTCCGCGTGCAGTAGATTCTTGTCTTATGCACAATTAATGGTACGGCGCTCCGTACCCAACCTACATCTTACCACCAGCTTACAAGAAACGACAAGCGTTATTTTCTACCTGTCGAACCTGCACCCAAAATGGCATTTTTTATAGTCTTCGCAGCCTATTTCTCGTTTCGTACCGTCATATACTACCCATTGTTGACATTTTGCCACCTTGTTATTCGACAATTCCCTTCAGCAAGCCCGACCAGTTCCAGTAATCGAGCACGAAGCCGGCAAAGCCATGCCCCAGCACAATGGCGAGCATAATTTGCAAAATGCGTGCCTGCGAGCTGCGCGGGCGCTTCAAGATGGTATCGAGCTTCAACTCCTGCAAAACAATCCAAGCCATTGCAATGCTGAATAACTCCACAACAATGGAAATAAGTGCATGTATGCCGGCATTAGCGGCTAAGTGATCCATGTGATTGACTCCCTGCTACAAATTCTACCTGTTCATTGCCCGAAGCAGCAGTGCAGCGAACTCCGCCCTGCTTGCCGTCTGCTCCGGTTTGAAGCTGCCATCCGGGTATCCCCCGAGCAGCTCTTGCTGCTTCATCGTCTGAATCGCCGGTGCGGACCAACGTGACAGCTTCACATCCGCGAAAGTCGCTGCATAGGGTCGTGAGCTATTCAGCTCTAGTGCCCGAAGCAGAATAACGGCCATTTCCTCACGGGTTATTGGCTTACTAGGACCAAAGGCCCCGCCCGGATAACCACCGACCCATCCCGTTCCCGAAGCTTTCGTAATTGCGGCGTACGCCCAGTGCTTCGTCGTTACATCGGTGAAGCTCGGTCCTGGGCTTGCATTCGGATTCAGTGCCCTCACCAGCATCGAAACGGCTTCGGCTCTTGTAATACTTCGATTCGGGTTGAAGCGGTAATTGCCGCTCCCTTCCACGATGCCGTCCTTGGTCAGCGACACAATCGTTTCCTCTGCCCAGTGACCGGCTATATCGCGAAACCCCGCTACGACCGGTTCAGCGTTCATGCGAAAGCCGTAGTACTGCCTGTCAAAGCTGCTGCTCGCCGTCACTTTGACGTAATACAGGCCTGCCTGTACGCGCTGTTCTTTGACCATGCTGGTTTCATTCTTTGCGGATTGCAAGGTAAATAGCGGCTTCTGCCGTTTATCGAACACCTCCGCCTTCATTCGGATTCCACTCGGAATGCCGTTGACCTGCACGGATAACACACTTTCACTGCCTAGGCGCAGCTGATACCAGTCCGCATCTTCTGCACCTATTACACCCCAGTAATCTGAACCCTTCGCAACACCTGTTGCTTCATACGATTTGTTGTTTGGCTCGTTGGGATCCGTATATTTTGAAATAAGCTCTATATTCAGTGTATACGCCGCCGCAGACGGACCGGCCTGTGCCGACATTCCGTTGTGAACGCGTATGTAGTATAGACCCGGCGTAACATTGATCAGCTCCGAGGTTTCGGTTTCCCCTTCGCTGTTCTCATCGATTTCCTGCAGCGTTGCCCCTTCTCGCCCAAAGGCGAGTGCGGGATCAATGCGTGCGGAGTCGGTAGAAAGCGAGAGCTTGAGCGTGCCCCCCGTTTCAAAACGAATGGCATACCAGTCGCGATCACCCGTCTGATGAAAATTGCCCGTCACCTTCTGAGACTGCGGCTTTAGCGTAAACGCTTGATACTGCTTATCGTTTATTTCATAAGTATCCGGTGCCACTTCGAAGGAGGAGGTCAGTAAATAAGGCAGCCGCTGTTTGCTCGTTTGAGCAAAGAAGCGGAGCTCAAATTCATTCCTCCCTTTCTTAACGTTCCATTCCACGGTTTGGTTGCCGAGTTTCGTAACTTTTGTACCCTGCACAACGCCCCCTGCAACATGCGTCAGCTGAAGGATCGGTGTAGTCTCCCCTCCGGTCAAGAGACCTTGTATCTGAAGGGAAATCACACCGTCATATGGCGCGTCCAGCGTGTACCAATCCTTGTCTTTGCCGCCTGCAAGCTCTGCGGCGATCCGTTTGCCCAGCGGGAACTTGCGCGCTGCCTGCCTGGTATCGTTCGGTTCATAGCCATCTGCTCGAAGCACTTCCGTTACAGCACGGTCGATCTGAAGCAGACCATAACCGCTAGCATCATCCACCCCCGGTTTGCCAATATCCCTTGCAGTCTGTCTGAGCAAAGCACGTACTTGGTATGGCTTGTAGCCGGGATGTTCCGCCCATACGAGCGCTGCCGCTGCCGCCGCCTGAGGCGCAGCCATCGAGGTGCCTTCTTCATGCTTGTACCCGCCTCCCAGTGCCGTCGTATAGACATGCCATGGTGCCGCAATATCAATCTCCGGTCCGGCATTGGAGCGCGGCTCCGGTTTCCCGTCCGCGTCAACACCCGCCACGGCAAGTACCGTAGCATAAGCAGCCGGGTATTTCACCTCGGCTTTGGAACCAAGCGCCAGCCCGTCGTTTCCGCTGGCCGCCACGAGCAGCGCTCCCTTAGACTCGGCATATTGCACGATATCCCTCAGATAAGGTGAATAGCGATAAAGGCCGACGGAAAGAACGATAATCCGTGCACCATGATCGACCGCGTAGACGATTGCCTTGCCCAGCCGCTCTTCATCGCCGAAGCCATCTTGATCAAGCGCTTTTATCGGCATTAGCTTGGCATGCCATAGAATGCCCGCAATGCCCTCTTTGTTGTTCCCTTCACCCGCGAGCACGCCGGCTACGGCCGTTCCATGCCCGTTGTCATCCTCCGGCGGCTTGCCCGGATTGACCAGATTGGTACCCGCCACCAGATTGTTCTTGAGATCGGGGTGATCCAAATCTACGCCTGTATCGATAAGCGCAATGGTCAGATCCAGCTGATCATGCACCTTCGTCCAGGCGGTTTCGGCCCCGATTTGATCCAGATGATGCAGCTTCGGCAGCTCTGGATCATTGCTCGCCGGCGCAGCCAGCAGCTTGACGCAGCTGATCGGCTCGGCGTAAGCGATCTCCGGCATCTGCTGCAGCCGGAGGAGCCACTCGGACGTGTCCGCCCCCGGGTTCTCGGGGCCGACAACGTCCACCGCGCCCGTCGCCGGCATCGCCAGGCGGCGGATCAAGCGCGTTCCCGGCAGCGCCTTCGCCTGCGCCGGGTCGCGCCATTTGATGAGCCAGCCGCCGGAGGGCGCGGGCTCATCTTGGCCGCCTTGGGCGGCGGTTGCCGCCGCAGGCGGCAAGGCCGCGGGGTCCCCTTCCCCTGCTGCTGCGGCGGATGCCGCGCCGGCAGGGACGCTCCAGAGCAGCAGCGCTGCGAGCGCAGCCTGCAGCAGGGTGCGCGGCGCAAGCGCGGCAGCCGCGGTGATGATGCGGCTGCCAAATTGGCGCACCGCTGAATATGACTTATCTTTGCAGCCTATTGTTGGCATAACATCGCCTGGCCCTTTCGGCTTCATACCGTGGCTAAATTGTGAATGACAGATGACCATCTTAGTCTGCCTTTAACCCGCAGCCTGTGATCTGAAACTTTTCGCTTCCGGAGTCCCATTCTCCTTTAAGTAAATTGTAGAAACAACAATTAAAAGGTCGATAGTCCTGCTTTAAAGGCTATTTACTCCGATGTTTATGCGTCGATATGCCTGACTTAATCTAAAGATTCGTTGAACTCCGAGAATAAAGAACTAGGACAAGCAGCCCCCTCAAATCCGCCAAGCAGCAACTTGTGTTTGTGATTCCTGTGGACATCCTTGGACAATCTAAACATTGAGCATCCAACCCACTGAACGTTCGCCTACCATGTGCCTCCCCCTCGAAAAGCCAACGAACCGCAGGAGCCTTATTTGGCCGGATTTCTAGGCTCCGTGACGCTAACGAACCGTAGAGACGCTATCGTGGGACAATCGGCTCCAAAACACCCAAACTCAGTCAAATAGAGTCACTAGGATCCGTTAGAGTTATTAGGAAGCTATTTGGGGGCAAATAAGACCTCCACGGTTCGTTAGCGCTTTCCTCAACCCTTTTGCGATGAAAACTATTCTCCCCCTAATTGTTTTACCGGAGTGATCCACCCCATCTTATCATTTCCAAACAGGAAAGAGCGGACCCGCAGGCCCGCTCCTCGTCTTTTCGACCCTAACCTAACCCAGCCTTGCCGCTTCTTCGCTAGCGAACAAACAAATCATTCACAATCGAGAAGTGGGTGTTAATCCAGTTCAGCACCGGACTTGGTACGATACCGAGCGCAACTGTTGCGACAGCGCACAGCCAGATGACGATTCCGGTTGTTACCGGCACTTGCACTTCATTATCAATTGTTGCCCGCATGAACATTTGCCTGATGATGCCGAAGTAGAAATAGTACGAGATTACACTGCTCACGACCATGACTGCTGCAATCCAGTAGAGATGAGATTGAGCCGCACCAAGCAGGATGAACAGCTTCCCGAAGAAGCCACCTGTGATTGGCAGTCCCGCTAACGAGAGTACAAAGACGACCATTGCCACTGCGGTCCACGGCGCTCTGTAATAGAGTCCTGAGAAGCCGCCTACTTCATCGCTGCCAGCCGACTTACTAATGACCGAGAATACGCTAAGCGCACCGATGGTCATGAGCAGATAAGCCGCAAGGTAGAATATAAATTCACCGAAGTTCGAGGCATGCATCCCTTTGAGCGAGAGTCCGAGCGGCACGAGCAGATAACCCGCATTCGCAACTCCGGACAAAGCGATGAGCCGTTTTACGTTGAATTGTCTTAGCGCCATCGTGGAACCAACCAGCATCGCTGCCGCTGCCATGACGTTCAAAGCTAAGAAAATATCATCCGCAATCGGCTTCTCCGGCGATGAAGCGTAGAAAGCCACGTTGTACACGAGTCGGAAAATAACGGCAAAAGCCGCACCTTTCGAGACGACTGCCAGAAAAGCAGTAACCGGTGTAGGTGCTCCCTGGTACACATCCGCTGCCCAATAATGAAACGGCGCTGCGGCGATTTTGATGCCCAGACCCGCAAGGATAAAGAAGAACCCGACATAGAGCAGCGCCGGGAAGTCCGCCGCATGCTGTTGAACGCCTTGCGCGATGGCGCCAAGATTCGTAGCACCTGTAATCCCATAGAGGTACGACATTCCGAATAGGATAAGCGCCGAGGAAATACCACCGGTGACGACGTATTTAAACGCTGCCTCTGACGATTGCACCGCCTGTTTCCGAATTCCGACGAGTACGTAGGTTGTAATGCTTAACAGCTCCAGCCCGATGTAAAGCGTGATCAAGTCTCCTGAGGAAGCCATAATCATCGCGCCGACGACTGCCGGAAGCAGCAAGTAATAGAACTCGCCTTTATTCGCGATATCGGACCGCTTTACTGTACCGAGGCTCATCAGCACGATTAGTGAAGTTGCCACTAAGAACACGATTTTGAGCATGCTGGAGAAATAGTCAATCCGGTAACTGTCCGCCATGATGCGAATGACACCGCTCATCGCTTGACCGGCTGCTTCCGCATCGGCCGTCTTCTGGGCCATATCCAGCATCCGCCATACGACAAAACCTAGTGAAGTCAGAAAGCCGCCCAGCGTCAGCCAGCCAATAACAGATGAACGGCGCGGTATGAACAAATCCAGTACAGCAAGCACAATCATAAACGCGATCAAAATCCATTCCGGGGCGAGATAGGCCGCATCGCTCCAGGTGAGCGATTGCAGCTGTTGTTGTGCAGCTTCCATCGTCTACCTCCCCGCCTTCTCTGTAAGTTGCTGAAGCAGCATGTCAAAGCCATGCTTCATCGGCTCCGTCAGAACAGCCGGGTACACCCCGATCAGTACGATGAAAGCAAGCAGCGTAATCATCGGCACCGCTTCAATCAGCCGCACATCCCGCGCCGCCCCGAACCGTTCCGGCATCGAGCCGAAGGTAATGCCAAGTATACTTCGAAGCACATAGATCGCTGTAAGAATAACCCCGAGCACCGCAATGCCCGTAATCACTCTCATCGAATCAAACAGCCCCAAGAACGAGAGGAACTCGCCCACGAACCCGGACAGACCGGGCAATCCGAGAGAGGCCATGCCTGCCGTCAGCAGAATACCGCTCATAAACGGCATGCTTCTTGCCAATCCGCCGAGGTCCTTCAGCTCCGTCGAGCCCGTACGCTCATAGATGCTGCCGACAATCAAGAACAACAGCGCAGAGATTAAGCCGTGCGAGATTAATTGAATCAGCGCACCGTTCAGGCCGATCTCATTAAAGGAAGCGATCCCGAGCAGCACGATCCCCATATGACTGATCGAGGAGTAGGCCAGCACGAGCTTAAATTCTTTCTGCACGAGCGCTAGTACCGCACCATACAGAATATTTACGACTCCGAGTATGGCTAGCGCCACCGCCCAATCCTTCGCCACTCCCGGGAACATGAATATCCCAAATCGGAGCAAGCCATACGCCCCCATCTTAAGCAGAACGCCGGAGTGGATCATAACGACGGAAGGCGGCGCTTCGGCATGTACCTGCAGCATCCACGTATGGAACGGGAAGATCGGCAGCTTAATACCGAATGCGATCAGCAGCAGCAGGAAAATCACCCAGCGCATCCGTTCCGAGAGATAGAGCGGATTATCCTGACCCTGCATCTGTTCCGTCGACATATTCACATAGGAATCCGGATTTGTCAGATTCGAGCCGATCACTTCGTAGCTGCCACTGTAGCTCAGGTTCGTCTGCTGTTTCTCTGGCAGCTGCTCCACGCTGAAGCCCGCTGTTGAGACTAACAGTACGAAGGCTAGCAGCATAATCGCAGAGCCGATCCCGTTATAGAGCAGAAACTTATTCGCCGCTTTCTCACGATTCATATAGCCCCATATGCCGATTAAGAAGAACATCGGAATGAGGGTCATTTCGAAGAAGACGAAGAACAAGAATACGTCTCGCGCCAGGAATACGCCTATCATGCCGATCTCAAGCATCAAGAACCAAATGTAGAACGACTTCCACCGTTTCTTCACGTGCACGGAAGCCAGTGCAGCCATGACACCCACAATCGTTGTGAGCAGCAACAGCGGCAGCGATAGACCATCGATGCCCATGTGATATTGGAAGGAGAACGAATACGAGCTCACTTCGCCTACCGCTTCTTTGTTCAGCGAGGTTTCAATCCAGGTCGCCTTCTCTTCATAGCTCTTCCCGCCTTTAGTGCCGTCATAATCGGCATACAGCCAAAGCGACAGCAGCAAAGGAAGAATAGTAGCCGAGATGGCAGCCACCTTCAGCCAGCGGCTCCGATGTTTAGGCAGAAGCAGAAGCACCAGAATACCTAGCAACGGCGAGAAAGTAATTAATGATAGAATCGGAAGATCAGCCAGCATTACCAGAACCTCCTTCCGACGATAGCCACAATGAGAACGACGAGACTAAGCAGTGTAATGAGTCCATAGGTTTGGATTTGTCCGGATTGCAATCGTGTTCCGCCGCGGCCAAACAGTACCGCCGTTCCGCCTGCTACACGAACAAGTCCATCCACCACATAGTCGTCCACCATATTCAGCAACTGGCCCAGCCCGCGCAGCGGACGCACCAGCAGCATGTCATACAGCTCATCCATGTAATATTTGCGCTCAAGAAGTCTTACAAGCCATGGCGCCCTTGAAGATACCGCATCGCGTGCAATTGTGCCTTTGACGAAGACCAACCAGCCCAGATATAAACCCAGCAGCCCAACAGCTGCAGAGATCACCATCACTAGACCGCCTCCGCCATGCTCCTGCTCGGCACCGTCGGTTAACCATGTTCCGAGCGTGTCGTTCCAAGGGGTTTGAACAAACCCTGCCACGACCGCCAGCACCGCAAGGATGATTAACGGAATCGTCATCGAGGACGGTGACTCATGTGCATGATCGCCCTTTGGCTTGCCCATAAAGACGAGGAAGAACAGCCTCGACATATAGAAAGCAGTGAAGAATGCAGCTACCACGCCAACTACGAAGAGCACCGGTTTCTCATGAAGCGCCTCATTCAGGATCATATCCTTGGACCAGAAGCCGGAGAACGGCGGAATTCCGGAGAGCGCTAGCGCCCCGATGCCGAACGTCCAGGTTGTGATTCGCATTTTGGAGCTTAAGCCGCCCATCTCGTGAATGTTTTGCGTATGTACGGCGTGAATGACGCTGCCCGCTCCGAGGAAGAGCAGCGCTTTGAAGAACGCATGCGTGAAGAGATGAAAGATACCGCCTGTCATCGAACCCAGACCCAGTGCCATCATCATGTAACCAAGCTGGCTGACCGTGGAGTAGGCGAGAATTCGCTTGATATCGTTCTGCGCCACACCGATGGTAGCGGCGAATATGGCGGTAAAGCCACCTACATAAGCGACGATATCCATTGCCGTTTGCGAAGCTTGGAAAATATCAAACGTCCGTGCAACGAGATAGATCCCTGCAGCAACCATTGTTGCAGCATGGATCAGCGCACTGATCGGTGTCGGGCCTTCCATCGCATCCGGAAGCCAGACATGGAGCGGAAACTGCCCGGATTTGCCGACAGCGCCGATAAAGATCAGCACCGCGATCCAGGTTGTTACGCCTGCCGCTATGAAAACCGTGCCACCGTCAAAGGCGTTGCCGATGCTCACAAAATCCAGCGCATGCTCCGGCATGTACCAGTAGAGCAGCAGAATGCCAAGCAGCAAGCCCGCATCGCCAATTCGCGTCACAATGAACGCCTTCTTTGCTGCCGCCTTCGCCTCCGGTTTGCTGTACCAGAAACCGACCAGCAGGAAGGAACATACACCGACAAGCTCCCAGAAAATATAGAGCGTCAGCATATTATCCGCCAGCACAAGTCCGAGCATCGAGAACGTAAAGAGCGCTACATAGCTGTAGAAGACGGAAATCCGTTCGTCGCTCTTCATATAACCCGCCGAATACACATTGACTAGGAAACTGACGGTTGTCACGACTACGAGCATGATCGCCGTTAAATTCGTGACCTCGAAGCCGGCATTCATCACGAGACTGCCGAGGCTAATCCATTTGAACGCATATTGATAGTAAGCAGATCCATCAGCCATATGCTCGATTAATACGAGAATAGACAGCACCAGAGCTGCTAAGGAGCTTATTGCACCGAGTGTCACCCCAAGCATCCGCTGTCCACGCCCGAAGGCAAGCAGCAGCAGGAAGGCCGCGAACGGAAAGAGCGGAATCAGCCAAGCTGATTGTGAGAAACTTGTATCCATGCCGTTACCTCCTCATTTCGTCATACTCATCCGCATTTACGGTCCCGCGTGCACGGAACAGCGCAATCAGTACGGCGATTCCGACAGCTGCCTCTGCAGCTGCTACGGCGATGCTGAACAGCGTGAACATTTGGCCGGTCAGCGATGGAACGACACCATACTTGGAGAATGCGACGAGGTTGAGGTTGACTGCATTCAGCATGAGCTCAATGGACAACAGGATGATAACGGCATTACGTTTGACAAGCGCACCATAAAGTCCAATACAGAACAGAATCGCGGCCATTGTTAAATACGAGGATAACATCCTATTCGGCCTCCTTCTTCGCCAGCACGATTGCTCCGATAAAGGCAACCGTCAGCAGCACCGACACGAGCTCGAAAGGAATGACATAACCGGTAAACAGCAGCTTCCCGATCTCCATCGTATTATCCGCCGTCGCCCCCATGAGCGGCTGCTCCGGTTCCGGAAACTCGGACTGACGGATGGCATAGAACAGAATGCCGAACAGCGCAAGCGCTCCAATTGCCGTCAGTGTTTCGCGCAGCGGCTTTGCTTGCTCCGCCTCCGCTTCCTGATGTTTGGTCATCATGATCCCGAAGATCATCAGGATGGACACCGCTCCAGCGTAAATGAGCACCTGCACGAAAGCCAGAAACTCTGCCTCAAGCAGAACGAACATACCGGCAATGCCGATGAATACGGCCGCAAGCGAGACGACCATGTGCACGACTTTAGTGAAACTGACCATCAGTACAGCGCCGCTGATAATGAGGACGGAGAACACGAAGAAGGCGACGAACTCACCGGAAAAATCGAAGTTGAACATCGTCTATTTCGCGCCTCCCTTGGCAGCTGCGGGAGCACCGATATTGTTATTGTCTTGGCGGACGTTGCGATTGTTCTCGTCCAACCACTTGAGATCCTTGAACAGCTCATCTCGGCTGTAAGCCGCCAATTCGAAATTGCCTGTCATGACGATCGCTTCGGTCGGACACACTTCGGTGCACAGATCGCAGAGAATGCAGAGTTCGAAATTGATGTCATACGTGTCGATGACCTTCCCTTTTTTGTCCGGATCCGGGTTCGCCTTACCTACGAGCGAGATACACTCCGTCGGACATATACGTACGCACTGATTGCACACGATGCATTTGTCCGGTTCAAAGTGCTGGATGCCGCGGTAGCGGTCCGGCATGATGATCGGCACATCGGGATAGGAAGTGGTAACTTTTTTCTCGGTCATTGATTTGAGCGTGACACCAAGCCCTTTTAAGAGACCTTTCATTCCTGTTCCCTCCTGAACGTTACTGCCTTATTTGCTAGAGACTCTTCCTTCGGATCCGTCAGCCCGAGCCGGAAGCTTATTTGACGAACAGCTCCATGTACACCGCCGTTAGAAACACATTCAAGATGGCTACCGGAAGCAGCACTTTCCAGCCCAGCCCCATCAGCTGATCGACTCGGATACGCGGCATGGACGCCCGGATCCAGAACAAGAAGAAGACGATCGACGAGAACTTGAGCAGGAACCAGATGATGCCCGGTATCCAAGTCAGGAACGGTGCCGGTGCGTGCCATCCGCCAAGGAATAATACGGTTGTGAGCGCTGCGATGGCATACACGTACACATACTCAGTCAGCATGAAGAAGGCAAAACGGAAGCCGCTGTATTCGACATGATAACCGGCTACAAGCTCCGATTCCGCCTCCGGCAAGTCAAATGGCGTACGGTTTAGCTCCGATACAGCCGCGATGACGAAGATGACGAAACCGATGATTTGCGGAATGAAGTTCCACTGCCAGAACCAATCGCCCTGCTGCTCCGCGATGGAGCGGAGATTGAGCGAGCCCGACATCATGATGACCCCGACGACGGAAATGACGAGCGGTACTTCATAGCTGATCATTTGAGCTGCGGAACGCATGCCGCCGAGCAGCGCGTATTTGTTGTTGGACGACCAACCGCCCAGTACGATTGCAACTGTCGAGATGCCCGAAAGTGCCACGTAATAGAGCAAACCTACGTTAATGTCGGCAAAATACAGCTTCTGCGTATACGGGATCACCGCCAGCACGGCAAAAGCCGGCACATACGCGAGCGCAGGAGCAAGGATGAACAGCATCCTGTCCGCTTTACGTGGAATCGTATCTTCTTTGATCAAGAGCTTCGTAATATCGGCTACCGACTGCAGCAGCCCCCATGGGCCAACGCGGTTCGGGCCGATTCGGAACTGCATCCAGCCGATGACTTTACGTTCAAAGAAGATCGCGTAGGTGACAAAGCCGAGTACAATAACGAGCAGGATGACGCCCCATAGGAAGAACAGCAGCGCGTTTCCCCACGTCAGCGTTTCTTCGAGCCAAGATCCCATCAGCAGTCAACCTCCCCTACGACAATATCAATGCCGCCCAGAATCGTAATGAGGTTCGTCATGGTTTCCCCGACAAGCAGCTTCGGCAGAATTTGCAGGTTAACGAAAGAAGGCCGGCGGAATTTAAGACGGTAAGGCTCCGCTTTTCCTTTGGAAACGATATGACAGCCGATCTCGCCTCGCGGCGATTCGATGGCGACATAGAGTTCGCCGGCCGGGGGACGTATGACACGAGGCACTTTGCCCATGACATCGCCAGAGGACGGGAACTGCGCCAAGGCCTGCTTCAAGATGCGAAGCGACTGGCGGACCTCTTCAAGACGGATCAGATAGCGATCGTAGCAATCGCCATTCTTACCGACCGGCACATCGAATTCGAATCGGTCGTACAAGCTGTAAGGTTTCGCTTTGCGTAAATCCCAATCAACACCTGTGGAGCGCAGATTCGCGCCGGAGAGCCCGTAATCGATCGCTGTTTGCGCATCATAACGTCCAATGCCTTTTATCCGTGCCAGGAAGATTTCGTTTCCGCTTATGAGCCTGTTATACTCATCGAGCTTGCCTTCCATATAGGGGATGAACTCGTGCACTTTCTCGATCCAGCCCGGAGGAGCATCCCATTTGACGCCGCCAACGCGCATGTAATTGTACGTTAATCGTGCGCCGCACAGCTCATTAAACAAATTGATAATAATCTCACGGTCGCGGAATGCGAAGAGGAACGGACTCATCGCGCCGATATCAAGCAGATAGGTGCCCCACCAAACCAAGTGGCTGGCTATCCGCTGCAGTTCCATCACGATTAGCCGCATGAACTCTGCACGCTCCGGAATCTCCAGCTCCATCATCGTCTCTACTGCATGAACGAGTACATAATTGGTCGTCATCGCCGAGACATAATCCATCCGGTCGGTATAAGGAATGATTTGAGTATAGTTCAAATCCTCCGCAAGCTTCTCTGTCCCACGGTGCAGGTATCCCATCACCGGCGTCGCTTCCGTAATGACTTCGCCGTCCAGCTTGACGACAATACGGAATACGCCATGCGTACTGGGATGCTGTGGGCCGACGTTAAGCAGCAGTTCTTCTGTACGAATCACGGCTCATCACACCTCCGGGTCTAGCGGTTCATAATCTTTGCGCAGCGGATATCCCACCCAATCGTCCGGCATCATAATGCGGCGCAGATCGGGATGTCCCGGAAAATCAATACCGAGCAAATCGTACACTTCGCGCTCATTCCAGTTCGCAGTGTTCCAAACCGGAACAACGGATGGAATTTGCGGATTATCGCGATCCGTCTTCACTTTCACCGTCATCTCCCGCTTCGATTGCAGCGATACCAGATGATACACGGTTTCCAGATGCGTCTCATAATCGACACCGGATAAGTTCCGCAAATAGTTGAATTGTTGCGTTTCATGCGACCTTAACAGCTCGGCACTTTCAAGCAGACGATCGGTCCGAATGATAAGCGTCGGCATATGGCCGTTTATTTCATTTATGTAGGCTTCAACGATGGCGTCTTCAGCAACGAATGAACGTATGAGGGCCGAAGCTTCATCCAGCTGCGGTTGCTTCGGTGACGGCGGCTTCGGCTCAGCCGGGGCGGCTTCGCTCTCAGCAGCCGCTTTCGCCGCTGCTCGCGCCGCACGCGCCTCCTCGGCAGCCTTGATCTTCGCTGCCTTCTCGGGATCGACTTCGCCGGCTGGAGCATCGCTGCCTCCTTCGCCGCCTGCAGCAGCTTTGGCTGCCGCCCTTGCTGCTCGTGCCTCTGCTGCAGCTTTCAGCTTGGCTTCCCGCTCCGGGTCCACCGCGGGCTCGCTCACCGAAGGTGCAGCTGCCTGCGCGCTCGGTGCTGCATCTGCCGCAGGCTGCGTAGATGGCTCACTTTCCGGCGCTGCCGATGCAGGCACCACTGCGGCCTCGCCTACTGGGTCTGCTGCCGACGGCTCGGCGACCTGCTCGCTCGGCGCTGCTGAGCCGGGCTGCTCACTTGGTGCAGCCTGTTGTGGCTCCGCAGGTGTTTCGCTATCCGGCTGCCCCTTCTGATCCAGTTCCTTCTCTTTATCCTCGCTCATCGACTAGTCACCCGCTTCCCGGTTTTCGCCTCGTAGCGGATCTTCTCTTGAAGCTTATTGATTCCATAGATAAGTGCTGCCGGATTCGGGGGACAGCCCGGAATGTACACATCAACAGGGACGATCTGATCAACGCCCTTCATGACAGCGTAGGATTTCACATATGGCCCTCCTGCAGTTGCGCATGAACCCATGGCAATCACCCATTTGGGTTCCGGCATTTGATCATAAAGCCTGCGAAGGAGCGGTCCCATCTTCTTCGTCACCGTCCCCGCAACGATCATGACGTCCGATTGACGCGGCGAAGTACGGAACATGACGCCGAACCGGTCAAGGTCATAGTGAGATGCGCCCGTCCCCATCATTTCAATGGCACAGCATGCCAGTCCAAAAGTAAGCGGCCACAACGAGTTGCTGCGAGCCCACGCCTTTAATTCTTCCAGCGTACCCATAAACACGTTGCGTTCCAGTTCTTTGCGTTCTTCGGGCGTGATCGACTCTAAATTGAATTCCATTTGAGCACCTTCTTCTTCCAGGCGTAGAGTAATCCAATTAACAATAATCCCGTGAAAATGGCCATTTCAACAAGCACAAATAAGCCGAGCTGCTTATACGCAACGGCCCAAGGGTATAGGAAAACGGTTTCTACATCAAAGATGACAAACATGAGCGCAAACAAGTAGTAGCGCACATTAAAACGAACCTGACCTTCCCCAACGGGCTCGTTCCCGCTCTCGTAAGTGGTCTTCTTCTCTTCATTCGGTTTGTGCGGACGCAGCAAACGTCCAACAGCCAAAGCAACCACCGGAAGTAGGATACCAAGAAGAATGAAGATCGTCACAATCACGTAATTGTTGATGTACTTCTCCACACAATTCGCCTCCATGGTTATGAGTCTATAGGGCGGTATAGGTGCTGACACCTTGGTCAATTTTCCCTCACAATTATAACAAACCCTGCCACTTGCGTCTATGATGTAGTTGGATGCGCTTCCTTTTTACATAATTGGCCAAAATCTGCAGGTTTTCCCCATTAGAATGTACATTGGTTGGAAATTTTATGCAAATTATTCTTTTGAAAAGATGGTATAAGGATGAGCGTTGGCGAATGCCAGCTACCGAGTAGTAAAAAATAAGAGATACCACTTACCGAATACCAGATACTGAATACCAGATGCCGCATACCGCGTTCACCAACTCGTATCTCACTCGCTGCGAAACGCTAACGAACCGTAGAGGCGTTATTTAGTCGAATTTCTGGACTTGGAAACTCTAACGAACCGTAGGGGCGTTATTTGGGGATAGTCGGCTCCCAAATAACCACAATCAGTCAAATAAGGCCTCTACGGTTCGTTAGAATTTTTTTGAGCTATTTTGGAGCAAATAAGAGCGCTACGGTTCGTTAGAGAATTCTGAATTCCGATTTCCGCATGACACATGCCGTTCCGGAGCTATTCACTAAATTTGAGAGTTGATCATTCCTATTCAATAAAAAAAGCTCCCTCTGCGCCAAGATGGCGAAAGGAAGCCTTATCAGATTCGTTATATCGCTGTATTAATGTCATTGCGTTCCGACTTGTCCGGCCCCTCTTGCGAAGTTCCCTCATCTAATGCAGCCTGATCCTCTGACTCTGCTGAATCCGCAAGCTTCTTCTGTCTCGCAATCAAGACAAATACGAAGCCATAGTACATCCAATAGAGTACGAATTCCTCCAGCGACGGGTCTTGGGTGTAACCAAGGAACGCCTTGAAGAAAATGCCGATTTGACCATTCAGAATCGGATGATTGCCGGTATCGCGGATATAGTTCGTCTCATCGATCGGATGTTCTGGCATCAGCCAGGTCAGATCGTACATCGCACCAATCTCGCCGCCGGCTGTCTTATAGACACTGCCGATCAGCTTCAAATCCTGCATGACGCCAATCGCTTGAACGAACAAACCCGCTGCAATCATGATCAAGAATACGCTCGTAATTTTGAAGAACGTGCTGAGCTGGATTTTTTTACTGCTTTTGAAAACGACGACTCCAAGTACGCCTGCCGCAACTAATCCGAACAAAGCTCCCCAGCTTTGCAGCACCTGCGAAATGTCGCCTCCGGAGATAGCTGCGAAGAAGAAGACGGTCTCAACGCCTTCACGGAGTGTGACGAGGAAGGAGTGCACAATCATGTTCAGCGCGCCGCCGGCCGTAAGAATAAGCGCTACTTTCTGCTGCAGCTTACTTCGCATCTCCCGATTCTGCTTGCTCATAAACAGGATCATATGGGTTAACAATCCCGCTGAAACCAGCAAAATACCAATCCGCAAATATTCTCTGCTACCCATTGTCGCATAACCGTCCAGCACAATTTGGAAGACAAGTGCTACGCCTAGGCTGGCGACGATCGCCATAACAACCCCCAGCCACACAAACTTGTTCCACTTGGACTGACCAATTCGGTTTAAATACGAAATAATGATGCCGACAATCAAGATCGCTTCGAATGCTTCGCGAAATGTGATGAGAAAGGCTTGCAAATTCATGCGAAGACTCACTCCTTACCGTTCATAAAATGAGCTAACCCGCCCTGCAAAGAGGACGGGAAGCGGTGGTCGCGGGCAAAGGAAACGCCCGTACTTATTTGATTACGATAACTTCACCTTTATTGAAGTAGATGTGGTTACCGGAAAGTTCTGCAATCGCACGAAGCGGCAGGTACGTTACACTGTCTTTCACGACTACAGGCTGATCCAGCTTGAAGTCTGCAACAGGTTCGCCGTTCTTAGTGACTGCATCGCTGCCAATTGTAAGAGCAAGCGTTACGCCGTCTTTCGTTACGGAAGCTGTTTTCGTTGTATTGTTGAAGTCAATTTGGAAGCCCAGCAATTCCAAGTAACGAGTAGGCACGAGCGTACGGCCGGTAGCTTTCTCGATGAAAGAAGGCGTTACTTCTTGTGCTGTGCCAGCTACTGCTACTTCTTTGTCACCGACATTGAAGGAAATGCCGTCAACCGTTGCTGCATAAGCAGCCATTTTGTAGCCGATTTCGCGAACTGCATCTGCATTACCCGCAGCGGAAGCTACAAGAATTTCGTCCGTCAGGTGTTTAGCTTCTTTGTAGGTTTCACCAAGGAACGGCTCAAGAGCTGCGAAGAAGCCGTAAAGCTCGCCGCCTGTACCAGCTGCGCCAGCTACATCGCCTTTCTCGAGTTTCTCAAGTACTTCGATTGTGTATGCACTTACTTTTGCGATGTTACAACGAATGATGGCTTTCTTGATTGCATCGTAGTTGAATTGCTTCGCATCGCCGGAAGCGAATGCTTTGTATACGATATCGGCATCAGGAGCGTTTCCGCCTTTCAGGTAGCCGTACACGCTCATGTAATAGAAGTAGCCTTTGATAATTGCTGCTGGCTTCTCTGCCGCAGCAACCTCTTGAACGTCGTCAGCTGCTGCAAGTGTTGCCAGGGCGAACACTTTGATCAACGTTTTATCAAGCAATTGACGGTGAACGTTAAGCGATGCTACGTCTTTCTTCTCGATATCTGCTTTGAAAGCCGGGAATAACGTTTCTGTCACCAGTTTGGAAGAGGAAGTGCCGAATTTGCTGTCTGTTGCTTTCACTGTTGCATCGAGTGCAGCGGTGTAAACTGCAGCTGTTTTGTCAATGAACTCCTGCGCTTTAACTTGATCGCCTGCTGTAAGGGCACCTTTCGCACCTACGTTTGTCAGGTTTTTGATTAGGAAGTAGAAGTACCATTGCAGCCCTTTATCAACGGCTTGCTGTGTTTGCTCATATGTAAGCTTGCCTGCAACTGCGTTCTCCAGAACGAAGTTGATGTTCTCATTGATGACGGGGTCGCCGGCTTTGATGCTGTCGTCAACGCCTTTAACGTTAAGCTTGAAATCAGCTTCGTATTGTTTCTTGATATCGGCTACCGGTTTCTTCTGAGCAAACATGTCAAGCAGGTTTTGATAAGCTTTCAGTTGTGGTGCTACATCGGTATTTACCGGTGCTTTCTGTGGGGCATCATCAGCAAATGCAGTTGCTGCGAAAGCGAATACGGCAGCTACCAGCATTGTAAACGTAAGAAGGATGGATAAGGACTTCTTCATTCGGTTCATCGTTTTGAACACTCCTTGTTCGAATTGGGATGATTGCTGCTTGCACTTGGTACTCGCCTAGAAAAACTTCTTGCGTCTTGCCCACCAAACCGCACCTGCTCCAACAATGAGGACGCCGCCGATTACACCGACAGTGACGCCCGTATTGGTTTTGTCCGTACGTGCCATTGCGGCATGTTCCTTCGTGCCATCAATGGTCTCAGGCTCTGCTGCCGCAGCTTCGTCCGCTACTGCCGTATTGTCAGTTGCAGCTGCGTCGTCTGTTGTTTCCGTCGCATCAGCTGCTTGATTATCGGCTGTATCTGCAGGTTCTTCAGCTGTTGCGTCTTGATCATCCGCCGGTACTGCTTGATCCTCACCTGCAGCGACTTGATCATCCGCCGGTGCTGCCTCTGTAGAAGCTGCTTCCCCAGCTGCAGGCTTATCGCCTTCGGCTGTTTCCGCTGCATCCGGCGCTGCTGCATCCGTTTCTGTTGCATCCGGCTTGTCAACTGGCTGTTCCGTCTGCTTCGCAGGTTCACTTGGCTTGGATGCCGGTTTATCAGGCTTCTTGGTGCCTGTATCTGTGCTGCCTGTGTTCGTGTTTGGTTTTGCGGTTGTGCCTTTATCTGTACTTGTACCGGATCCGGCAGCCGGTTTGGTCGGCTCCTTGTACGCGGTATAAGGAAACAGCGGTTTAAGCGAGCTGTAAATACGGTTGACGGCATCTTTCAACGCTTTCTCATCAGCGTCCTTCTGCCCTACGCCGAACAATCCTGGATTGCCGATGGCATCAAGTGCGATATCGAAGTCGGCACTTAAACTGTCCATCTTAGCAGCTGAGAGCTTGGCTTCTGCGTAAGGAGTCAAGGTTACGAAGGTTGCGCGCGCTTTGGCAAGCAGCATCTTCGCATTCGTGTAATCACTTACGTCCTTCAGCGTGTTCTCAAATCGCCGATCAAGGTTCATGATTAGAATCGCCTTGTAATTGGCAATCGTCTCCTTAGCTTTGAGGGACTTGAAGTTGGCATCTAGCGTAGCGGCTACTGCATTGCCGAAATGTGAAGCAATTTCTTCGCGTCTTTCTTTTTGCGCCGCCAGCGCAGTATCCCAGTCTGCAGGAGATTTGCTGAGCGAAGACACAACAATCTTAAAGGTTTCCGCTACATCCTCCGTATTGGCATCACCGTATGAATAAGCCCATGCCCCTGTTGGTGCGAGTGCAAAGAAAAGCGCAATGACCAGCATGATGGTCTTCGTAAACTTTAATCGCATGATTGCATATCACCTTCCGTCAGACATAAATATACAAAAAAATCAACTTTCAGATGACCCGTTAACAATGATAATCATTTTCATCTAGGGTGTCAATCACTTTTATTTCCTGAAATTCCCTTGAGATCCATTTGGTAGTTTAGCCCTATTTAGGAGGGATTTGAGTGGAAAATAAGAATAACCCCGCAGTCTGCAGGGTTATTCTTTGGGACTACCTATCCACTTATATAAAATGATTTCGTTGTATACCGGATCAAACCGTTCGTCACTTTGGTAGACTGCGATTGGCTGCACGTATTTCTCCAACGATCCAACCTGTGCCTCAAATCCCTTCAGCACATGATCGGTCAACAGAATCGTGGCCTCCGGGTCCGCCTGTACATCCGCCAGAAAATAGGCATAGGTTTCGATTCGACGGTTGGTCACCGGCGAATGCAGATATTGAAGCACCCGCGTCTCCTCCCACGTGTAGATGACGAATCGGCTCGCAGGATGATCGCTGGCTAACTGTCGCAGCCCCTGCTCCAGCTGATAGACAGCCGGCTTTTCATCCGCCTGCCTGGCGACCAGCGTGCCGCCCACAGCCGCCTGCAGCGCAATGACGCAGGCGGCTAGCAGCGCGCCCGCGGTCGGCAGCGTGCGGCGCATACGCAAGCCGCGCTCCGCCGGCGCAGGGGGCTGCTGCGCAGCAGCGGATGCACCGGGCACTGCCGGTGCATCTTGCGCGGCGAGCCGCGCCAGCGGCGCTGCCGCGCAGAACAGCGCAAGCAGCAGCCACATCACGCCGATGAGCGGCGTGATGTGGCGTGGCTTGTCGATGTTCTGCGCCAGCAGCGCCCAGGCGCCGTAGGCGCTCGCGAGCGCAGCGAGCGCCCCCGGCAGCGCCGGGCGGCATAGCCATGCCGCCGCCCGGGGCGCCAGGCGCGAGCCAGCGCTCGCGCTGCCGCGGGGCGAGCGTGCCGCGCCCGCGGAGAGCATGGCGGCGAAGAGCAGCCCCGCCGCCGCATAGAGCAGTGCTGTGGACCGGGCGAACATCCCGGTCCACAGCACGTTATCGCCCGCGAAGCGCAGTACGCGCTCCGCAAGGCTGAGCTCGCTGCCGGCGGACGCAACCCCGCCGCCCCACTCGCTGAAATGCCCCGCCGTAAATGCGGCGGCGAGCTTCATAAACCCTCGCAAGCCGCCCTCGCTAAGCGCCAGCCCGGCCACCCACAACAGCTGAAACACGGCAGCTATCGCGCCAAAGAGCAGAATGCGAGGCCACAGCCTCTTCTCCAGTCGCCGCCAATCTACGCAGCACATGGCCAGCAGCCACACCAACGCTAAGCCAAAAGGCGCGAACGACAATCGAACCCCCATAAGCAGTCCGAAAGCAAACAGCGTTGCCACAGTCCTCCCCCATGAGCGCTGCTCCATCGTCCGCCACCAGCTCCATAGAAACCACCAAAGCAGCGCAACGCCAGCTGCCTCCGACATAGGCCTTACCGATTGCAGCCACAGATAAGGCGCCGTGAGCACCAGCAGCACGGTCAGAACCGCCCAAAGCGCTGAAAGCCTCCTCCTCGCCAATAGCCAAATCGGTATGGTCGATAGCGCGGCCAACCCGATGTTAAAGGTCTCATACGCATATACGGCATTCGGTATAAATTTACGCACAGCTAATGCCCCCATGACGAAATAAGGATAGCCCGGAAAATGCGGCTGCATCGCGAGCAAATCATACCGCTCCAGCGCCAGCACAAAATCAACCTCATCCCAACTCGCCGCATATGGACTTCTATGCACGAAGCTGTAAATCACCCACACTATGACCCCAACAAGAAGAGAAGCCGGTGCAGCCACCGACTTCAACGCCCTGCTTTTATTTATCTTTTCCACACCACGGTCATTCCGCTGCCGCACCTTTCTCTCCCCTTTGCTGATGAGACTTGGTTTTGCTACTTTTACTTCGTCGCACCTGGCCCCAGCACAACCTTACCAGCCTGCCCCTGCCGTACACCGCGCCTCTCCACCGGGCGACGCATCTCTCTCCAAACCGCCGGAAGCACATTTCCCATATACTTACGAAACTTAATAAATGACTCCCCATGAACGCGAACTTGATAGGTGATCGGCACCTCTTCCATAACGAACCCCTGCCGCACCAAATTCAAAGTAAGCACCTGAGCATAGTTATAATCATGAATGATTTCAGCATGCTCCATCGCTTCTCGTGAGAAGCCTCGCATTCCCGATTGTCCATCCCAGATCATTCGGCGCAGCAGCACTACCTGCAGCAATGTAAAACAAATGTTGCCCAAGCGGCGATGAAGCCTCATGCCGCGGATGACGCCTTTAAATCGTGAACCCATCGTGTAATCTACGCGGCCCTCACGAATAGGCGCAATCACATCCGGTATTTCCTCCGCCGGATACTCGTTATCTGCATCGATCATCAGTCCAATGTCCGCACCAAGCCGCACACAGGAGGCCAGCCCTTCACGCACCGCAGCACCAAGCCCTCGATTACGGGCAAAAGAAACAACGTGGTCTGCCCCCGCTTCCTTAGCCTCCTGTACTGTCCCGTCCTTGGAACCATCGTCGATCACAAGCACTTCAACCTGCCAGTCCGGATGGAAGTCGCGCGGAATTTTGCCAATCACCTTGCCAATATTCTGTTCTTCATTATGTGCCGGAAGGAACACGATCAACTTCTTCTTCACTCAGCCCAGCTTCTTTCTATCCTATATTTACCTAATTCTGTTCAAAAGCATCCGTAAGCACCGGTCCACGGCTATGACTCGGCAGCGGAGCACCAAGCAAATGACTAAGCGTCGGCGCAACCGACACCAGTGAGTGCTTCGCCTCCACTTTCACACCTGCCCGCACGTTCGGCCCATACATAAAGAACGGGACGAAACGTTCCCCTTCATCCAGATGGCCATGTCCGCCAATACCATCGGCCTGTCCATGATCCGCGCAAATGATAAAAGTTGCATCCTTCGCGTGTCCTTGAACGGTAAGCCACTCTACAAACTCAGCGATGAGCGCATCGGCTTCCTCAATCTTTTGCCGATATTCGTCGTACAACGCTCCCATACTATGACCGGTTTGGTCTGTTGCAATAAATTGCACGACGAGCAAATCCGGGTTCTGTTCCGCCATAATAAGCTTCGCACGCTCCATAATGTTGCGGTCTGCTTTGTCGTTATGCATCACAGCGGTTACGCTCTCCACGTCGTCGCCCATAGAATCAATTAGGTGGGCGATACCGAGCAGGCGGCCCTTTTTCCCCACTTTACGCAAGCTGTCGAAGATCGACTCCACCTTAATGCCGAGCTTCCACACCATATTCGAAGTAATCCCGTGCTCACGCGGATAAGTCCCCGTGAACATCGATGAGAAACAAACCACCGTTCGAGCAGGGTAGAGTGTCTCCATTTGTGTATATTCCGTACCTTCTGCCCGCCACTGCTTTAGGAAAGGCGCATTTGCTTCCTCAAACCGATCCTTACGCATACCATCGATCACAAGCACAAACACCTTTCCGCTGCTTGCTTCCTTTGGCTGAGCCGGTACCGGAACGGTGTAGCCCTCGACCTCTTTCGGCTTCCAATCAAACAAATTCCGATGCAGAATCCACGCATACAGCGCTACACCGAGAAGGAAGAATACATAGCTGCCCCATGTAAAATCGCCCTCCGATCCCGCTCCATCTGCCAGATAAGAACCTGCCATATCCATGATAAACAACAGCAGCAGAAACTTCGGCAGCTGTTCCTGCGCATTGCCGCTTGTGGAGTCACTATTTTTCAGTACAAGTTTCCAGAACCTTTTAAAGTTCCACCACGAGGTGCCTATCCGCAGATGATAATAGAAGGTCCCCCAGAAATAGATCGTGAAGAACAAGAACAGCCCAATCGCCGCAGCATAAAGTCCCAGCTCCAGATGCGCATCCCGCCACAGCACGAGTGCACCGACAACCGGGAACCATAGATAATTGCGCAGAAACAGCGGAAAATCAAAATGAAAATATAGTGCAAACAGCGGAAGCGCTGCCAATAGCCCCAACCCAAAATGCTCCCAGAAACTTGCGTCTCCCCAAGCATTCATATGGTAGAGTGCATACACACCAATCGTAAAAATCGGCGTAAACGGCTTTCCCTCGTTTAATAAGTTCCAGCACCTGGCCGCAACAATTTCAAATCCTGACGCTTTCTTCACGATTTCTTCTTCCTCCCTCGATCCTTTAAGCCGAACCATTCCTTCAATTCCACCCATGTCACAGCCCCGAGCACTAACGAAGCCGCTCCTGCGGTGTAGGCAAACCCAAATTTATATCCATGAGACAACAGCGCAGCCGTATACCCCTCATTGCCAGAGACACCTAACATTCCAAGAGATGCAGTCAAAGTCGTCTCATACGTTCCGAGCCCACCTGGCGTCACATGGAACAGCTGCCCTGCGATCGTCATACTGTTGGCCCATATGGCCTGCAACAAACCAACACGTAAATCCAGCACATGAACCACACCGTATACAACGGCACCTTCAAGCACCCAGCTGGCAAGCGTAAGCAAAGCAACTGCTGCGCCTCTTCGAGAGCGAATCGTCGTCCACAACCGTTCGAAATGGCGATGAAACCATTTCCACTTGCTGCTAAGCAGAACGGCCAGAAGCAATACTACGATTCCTAGAACGATGACTAAGAGAAGGAAGCGTGGAGAAACGACCAAGCCCAGCGTAATAGCCCCGATTGAACCGATTAGCAGCAGCGAAACCATATCCAGCAGTCGCATCATAGCCACGGAATGGAGCGCATCATCAAAGCGCATCTTCGATTGTCTGATGAGCATCCCCGTTCGTGCCAAATCTCCCAACTTAACGGGCAGTATATGATTGATTAATAGACTAACGAGTAAGGGATAGATGTATGTACGAAGGCGATCTTCATTTTCACGAGCCACATACAATCGCCAAGCAATCGCTTTGAGCCAAAATGAACATCCATAACCAACCGTCATCGCTAAGATCCACCACGGTGAGTCGAGCAGTCTCTTGAAAGCTGCGTCGATTTGACGGCCATGAAACCATTGCATCGATAACCAAACAAATACGGCAGTCATTACCAGACCGCCGCCAACTATTACCGCTCTTTTCATTTTGTCTCCCATACTCAATTGGTCACTTCGTTCTATTAACAAACTCTGCCATTTGTTGAGAACCGTTATCATTTAGTATAAAGGGCCTGTCGATACCCGTCAATTTTTATTCCGTTCGGCAATAGAAAAACAGCCCCTTCGCCCTATATTGGGGGCAAGGAGCTGCTTCTAGGTTGCACGGATAAACGATTGTTTTCTGGCTTCTGAACTCCATAGTAGTCGACATACCATTCTGCAAATCTCTCTAACCCCTCTTCAATGGAGGTCTCCGGCTTGAATCCGACTGCCTTCTCCAGAAGCGCCGTAGATGCATAGGTGGCAGGTACATCGCCTGGCTGCCGAGACTTAAACACTTTATGAAAGTCGACCCTTCTGCACAATGTTTTACTAAACGCTTTCTCAAGCGTCTCGATAAACACCATCAGCTTCACGGGTTTGTTATTTCCAATGTTATAGATCGTATGCGGGACCGATTCAATAGGCGGGTTTGGCAGCAGTCGCTCTATCCCAACGATAATATCGTCTATATAAGTGAAATCTCGATAGAGATCTTTTTCAGTGTCGCCGTTGTTGTAGATATGGATGGGCTCACCTGCAAAATACTTATCCGCAAAGGAATGGTAGGCCATGTCCGGTCGTCCCATCGGGCCATATACCGTAAAGAAACGCAGCCCGGTTGAAGGTATTTGATAGAGGTGGCTGTAGGAGTATGCCATGAGTTCATTTGTTTTTTTAGTTGTCGCATAGAGGGAGACCTGATGATCCACTGCATCTGTTTCTTCAAACGGCACTTTCTCATTTGTCCCGTATACCGAACTCGATGAAGCATAAACCAAATGCTCCACAGGGTAAATTCTACACGCTTCAAGAATATGGAAGAAACCAACAATATTACTCTGGATATAAACGTCGGGATTCTCAATCGAATATCGCACACCTGCTTGGGCTGCTAAGTTGATTACGATTTGCGGCTTGTACATTTCGAAGACAGCATGGATCGCCTTATCCGAAATATCAGCTTTAACAAAAGTAAACTTCTCATACCCCTGCAGCTGTTCTAAACGAGTATGTTTTAAGCTGATATCGTAATAGTCATTGATATTATCAACACCAATTACTCTACACCCTTGTGCCAGCAGCTTCTTCGCTAAGAAATATCCAATGAAGCCGGCTGCACCCGTAATCAAATAGATTTTACCCGTGTCAAGCGGTTTGATAGTCACTTTCCTTGTTCTCCTTTACCCCATTTCGCTTGGATGACTTCCTTCCGATTGAGTAATATTCCACACCGGATTGCTCCATTGCCTCAACCTCATGCAGGTTTCTTCCATCGAACACCAGAGGCGTTCTCATTCGTTGGTTATAGTCTTCTGGTGAAACAGCTTTTATTTCTTCCCACTCCGTAAAAACAAAGCAGACATTCGCATCCTCGAGCGCCTCCATCGCATTCGAGACAAACGTCAACCTTCCTTTTCTTTGCTCGCCTGCTGGAAATAGTTTGGAGAAATTTAGCGTTCCTGCGGGATCGAAAGCATAGACATCTGCGCCTTGATCTAACAGTAATGGGATATTCGCAAGTGATGCGGCCTCTCGCACATCATCCGTTCCAGGCTTAAACGTAAGCCCCAGTACCGCTACCTTCAGTCCGTTAAACGTAATCAGCCTTGCACTGGCTTTATGATAGAGTGCTGTTTTCTGATCGTGGTTAACATCAATCGCCGCAGACACCGTCCGCAATTCATAGCCATGCTGCCTTGCCATGTACTGCAGTGCTTTTGTATCCTTCGGAAAACAAGATCCGCCATAACCTATGCCTGCTCTAAGGAACCTGCTTCCGATCCGGCTGTCGAAGCTCATCCCCTCGATTACATCCTGAATATCGGCCCCAACCCGCTCACACAGATTTGCGATATCGTTCATATACGATATTTTTAGCGCGAGAAAATCATTGGAAGCATATTTGATCATTTCCGCTGATCTGCGCGTGACGGATACGATCGGCAGTCGGAAAGGCTCGTATATCCTCATCAAAAGTTCCTCAGCCCACTTGCTTTCGGTCCCAATAATAATTCGTTCCGCATGCAGCGTGTCGTGTACGGCGGAGCCTTGCGCCAGAAACTCGGGGTTTGATGCAACTTCCACTTTCACATCATGCACGAGAAAATCATGAATAAACTGCTCCACCTTATCGTTTGTCCCAACCGGTACCGTCGACTTCACAATGACGAGGCAATCCTTGCAGATCGATTCTGCGATTTGCCTTGCAACGGTTGCTATATTCGCGAGATTCGCTGATCCATCCGGCTGCTCTGGGGTACCGACTCCAATAAAGATGGCGTCTGCATCCCGATAGGCAGATTGATAGTCCGTCGTAAAATCAATTCTTCCCGCAGCCATGTTTTTCTGCATTAATGCTTCTAAGTTGACCTCATATATGGGTGATACACCTGACTTCATTGCATTCACTTTGTCCTCATCCACATCGACGCAAATCACTTGATGGCCAACTTCAGCGAGGCACACGCCGGCAACCAACCCAACATATCCTGTCCCCGCTACAACTAACTTAAACATTGTTTTACATCCCCTCACAATGCAATGACAGAAGCATTAATCCTCATCATTATAACAAACTTGTAAGGCTTGATTTTAAAATAAAACACGCCTATAGCGAATATAGCATGCAAAAACCCTACCTATGTATGACTAAATTCCCCCTATCTCATAACAAACTTCTGTTCACAAGTAGGGAGTAATAGTAAAAAATAGTTAATGTAAGCGCTTTACATACGAGAGGAGTGAAATCATGAAAAAGTATTCACGTCTTATGTCTCTATGTTTGTCTCTTGCAATGCTGTTTGGCGTACTAAGCTTACCATCCCCAGCAGGTGCAGCGTATGGCGATCGGATCACGATCACCGGAACGAAGTTCTATGCAGGCGGTCAGCAGATTTTTATGAACGGGGCAAACACGCCTTGGAACAGCTGGAATGATTTTGGCGGCTCGTTCGACTACACATGGTGGGACAACCATTTCCAAACCCTTCGCAATAACGGCATCAATTCCACGCGGATCTGGATTACGTGCGATGGAGAAGTGGGCATCAACATCAATAGCAGCGGGGTCGTTTCCGGCGCTACCACTGCTCACTGGAACAACCTTGACAGCCTATTCCAAATTGCCCAAAATCGCGGCGTCTACATCATGGCAACACTGATGTCCTTCGACCATTTTAAGAACACACACACTAGCTATAACAGCTGGCGCAACATGCTTCTAAGCAATTCGAATATCGATTCCTACGTCAACAACTATGTCATTCCATTCGTTAACCGCTACAAAACGAATCCATGGCTGTGGTCTATCGATCTTATGAACGAGCCGGATTGGGTTTACGAAGATGCCGCTGCCGGCCAAATCGCTTGGGCCCGTCTGCAAACGTATTTTGCCAAAGCAACCGTGGCGATCCATCAGAACAGTAATATTCTAACTACGGTTGGATTAGGCATGGTTAAGTATAACAGTGCCACGCAATCCGGTTCGACAGATAATAAAATCAGCGATGCTGCCCTCCAAGCGCAAGTTAACAATTCTCTCGCGAAAGTTGACTTCTACTCCCCTCACTACTATGGCTGGCAAGATCCTTATTTCGGTATCCCATTCTATATGACGCCAACCCAATTCGGCATCGTCCATGATCGCCCTGTTGTAATCGGCGAGTCGCCAGCACTCGGATCGACCAATCATACCATGACCAGCGATATCGAAAATGCGTATACCAACGGGTATGCAGGCGTCATGCCTTGGACCTCTAACGGCGTCGATGCCAATGGCAGCATCACGAATCTGGGACCCGCAACGCTAGCGTTCCGAAATGCTCATACCTCCCTGGTATTCCCGCCGGCATCTGCGGATACGGCAAAGTTCAATTTTGAAAATAATTCCCTTCAAAGCTTCTTCGGCCGAAACGGACTAGCCGTCTCCGCAAGCACAGACCGTGCCTACGCGGGCAGCTATTCCCTGAAAATGACCTCTAGCGCAACAGGCGTCGCTACTTACTATGCACAGCTTGATAACCCAAGCGGCCTGAGCACTAACACAACGCTCTCCTTCCGAGTCTGGGTACCAAGCGGCGCAGCAATCGCATCTATCCAGCCTTACGTCCAAAGCAATAACTGGACCTGGTACGGCAATTATCAAACGTACGCAAGCCTGACCAAGAATGCCTGGAACACCATCACCTTAACGATCCCTTCCGGCGCTGCCACTCCGATGAAGAACATCGGCGTTGAGCTCGTCACGACCGGTGCTTGGAGCGGAAGTATTTATGTAGACAGCATTAACTAAAGCAGCAAAAAGGCTCCCCATTGTCATGAATGACAAAAGGGAGCCTTTATTGTAACTGCTACGGCTGACCGATTAGGCCATGCCTTTCATGATTTCTCGTCCGGCTTCAACTTGGCTGTTGAATTCATCGCGGTACGATTGAATAATATCCGTGCTATAACCATTAGCCTTGAGCTGCGAAGAAACCTCATTAACAATGGTATTGAACGAAGCTGTGCATGCATCAAGCTTAGCATAGCCTTTGTTTTTCAGGCTTTCTTTTACCTTTGCATCATCAGTACTGATGTATTGAATACCAATATCCATCAGATCAGCTTGGCAGCTGTTTTGCAAGGAAGTCAGACGCGCCTCTGCATTTGCTGTGATGGACTCGTAAGAAGGCTTCGTTACTCCACCGCCAGTACCGCCACCTGTTGATCCCCCATTAGTGCCTCCGTTGGATCCACCCGTGTTACCACCATTAGAACCGCCTGTTCCACTGCCGTTATTCGATCCACCATGTTCAGCCCGATAAGCGGCCGACTCAGCGGAAATCTGCTTCTTCAGCGCATCCCACTGAATCGCCGTACCAACCGCTTCCGACATGAAGCGTACCGGTACATAAAGCGCTCCATTAACGATGTAGCCCGATTGTCCGTTAGGCAGCACTTTCGCTTTACCATCCACAACAACCTTCACAGACTTCGGTGCAAGCTGCACCGTCACTCCACCCTTAGCAGATACCTCACTGCCATGAGCAATCACGTTAGTTAGATAATCCTTCAAAACAACAGCTTCTTGTTTACTCGGATTAGATACCGTTACTTTCGAAGCCGCTGCATCCCATTGAACCGTCTTCTGCAGCGCATACGATACAAAACGCAGCGGCACATACGATGTCCCATCTACAGCGAACACATATTGCCCATCAGGCAGTACAAGCGTCTTGCCATCGAACACCATGTTGAAGGAGCTTGTCTTTACTTTGATCGGATTTGATGGAGCAGCTGCTACGACGGAATGAATCATGAGAATAAATGCGAGCGATAGGATAAGGGATAGGGATAGTTTGCTAGACTTTCGATTTAACAATTGAATACACCTCTTAGGTAGTTTATGAATGGAACTCCATAGTTAGGATACTTTTGTTTTCATTAATCTCTTTTTTATATCATTAATAAAGTCATCAACATCGTCTATTTTTACAAAGTAAATTATCACCAAATAAGAGATAACACCAATAAAAATTGCAAATAGTAAGGATACGTTCATGCTTAATACGGAGGTTAGAAAATAATAAGTTACCCTGGATATGCAACCCATAAATAAAGATGATAATAATATTTTAAAAAATGAAGTAATGATACTCTTGAGACCAAACGGACCAATTTTTTTTCTTAAACTCACAAACAACAACATTGTCGTGAACAGGGCAGCAATACTTGTGGATAAGGCGAGACCACCAATTCCAAGAAAAGGTGATAAAATAAATATCAAAGCTATATTTAAAAGTACTCCCAGTGCAGCATTAATCATTGGGGTCTTCGTATCCTGTAAAGAGTAGAGCGCTCTAGATAATACCTCCCTAAGCCCATATCCTATCATTCCTAGTGAATAATAAAACAATGCAGACGATGTTAGTGCTATCGATTGCTCATCAAAAGCCCCACGGCCAAAAAGCATAATTACTAGCGGTTTTGCAAAGACCATAGCTCCTACGGTAGCAGGTACAACAAGAAAGTTTATAGCACTTATAGCTTTTCCTAAAGCCTGATTGAATCCTTTCTTATTGTTCTCGACAGCCATTTTCGATATTACAGGAAACAACACAGAAGCTATCGACATTACAAAAATTCCTTGTACAAGTATATTAACGCGATCAGCATATGTAAGGGCCGAAATCCCGCCTTCCACTATGTTTGAAGCAATTGTCCTATCTATTAATGTATTAATCTGATTCACTGAAACTCCAATTATTATCGGAAGTATAAGATATAACGTTGCTTTGATATGCTGGTTCCTGATATTCATTGTAAATTTATACCTATAACCATACTTAAACGCATATGGAAGTACAAGTAATAGTTGAGATGCCGATGCCGCAACAATACCTACTGCAAGCCATATATTACTAGTATGATAACTAACTATGTACGAAGCAATCATCAATAAATTCATAGGAATACCAATAGAATTTGGTATGATATTACTCCCTTTAATTTGAAGAAACCCATTAAATATATACACCAGTCCGGTGAAGTACACTCCCACGAGACTTATTCTAGTGAACTTAATTGCTACGGCTAAAGTTTCTCCTTGAAAACCTGATGCAAATACTTTTACAATTTCTGGTGTGAACTTTAAGCCAATGCTCACAATTACAGTACAAACTATAATCAGTAGATTTATCAGATTATTCGTATATGCAGTTCCTTCCTTGTCACCATAGTTACTTCTTATCTTACTAAACATGGGAATATAACCTGTATTAATACTCGTACCTACCAGGGCAAAAAGCACCATTGGTATGGTGAGAGCAATAATATATGCATCACTAATTGTAGAAGCCCCATAGTAGTAAGACAAAATAATATCTCGCACAAAACCCAATACTTTAGATAGAACCGTGACTAGCATTACGACTATAATAGTCTTTTTCATTTGTTACCTCTTCCGGTAATTATAACGCATCTGCTAAATTAATCCTAATAGCACTTTGGTTATTACTTAATGAGTGGTTTAATTTGGCTATCTCAATTCCTTTTTGACCCATAAGTTCATGGTGGTCCTGGCTTTGCAAAATTTGAATAATAGTATTTTTCATTTTACTTTTTTCTAAAGAATCACAGATGTAACTAATATCCAGTTTCCTTAAATATCTTATAGAGGATACTTCTTTAGGACCTACCGCTAGAATAGGTTTACCACTCGCCAGATATTCTGGAATCTTTGTACTTATTGATAGCCTTGTTTGTTGAATCATCTTTTTCTCAAAACTTTCCACGTGAACTAAAATATCATACTTTTGCATTTCGTCTATTATCTCTTTCTCATTAACACTTCCACTGTATTGTATGTATGGTGCGTCACTAATCACTTTCATTACTGATTCATCAGGAACATTGCTTGAATAAATATGTAGGCTTATATCTATATCTTGCTCCTTACAAACCTCTTTAATAGACGCCCCTATTTCAGCGAGTGATTTCCATCTGTTCAGATGTAAGCCACCAAAATAAGCTAAGTTCAATTTATTCCTCTTGTTAATGTTTAACTTATTTTGTTTTCCGGAGTAGTTTTCAATATCTACTGCATTCATTAACGGTATACATGGCTTATTAAATCTACTACTATACTCATTGGCCATGTCTTCCCCTATGACAAAAATTTTATTAAGGGATTTCATTGTTTGTTTCAATGATTTTCTCAACCAGAGATAATTGAACCACCAAAATACATCTATAGTAGGGATTGGGGTAATATAATCATCCGTATAGTATAAATAAATCGGGATATTATATTTACGAGCTATTTTATTCGTGATGTTATAAGTGAACGCTGCCCCTCCACCAACAAAGAAGATTACATCAGGGTTAAACTCCCCAATCCATTCATGCAGTTTTCTATTATCCCACTTTTTTGAACTCCAAACTATATTTCTTATGAAAGGGAAAACCGGCAAATATTTTTTTCTAGCATACTTATGTATCACTGTGTTTGCTTTTTCAAACTGCTCTACAAAATCAGAAGTTACTCTTTTACCGATGTTTATTTTTCTTTTTAATAGAACATCTTCATCGCTTATATTAAAGAAGTTATTACATACTGAAAAGTCAGGTATTTCATTTTGAAAGAATAATTGCGCAAGATTTTCTTGTGGCCATCCACTAAAAATTGCTGTAAATGTTTTACCATTATTTGAAGTTAAACTAAATGTGTTTTGACTTATAAAAAGAACCTTTGGGTAAATATACTCTAAATCCATTTATCTATCTCTCCTAAGCCTGATTATCACTCTTTCGGAAAACACCCAAAGCACGAAAAGACCCCAGAACGCTGAAAAAGTCTGCACAAAAGCAAATACCTGGTTATTAGCTGGAAAATACATAAACATAATCATAAATAAGATAAATAACCCCATAGCATACATATTCTTTTTAAATAGAACACTTTTCCAAATCTCTCCAAACCAGTAGCCAATAACTATCATTACTAATAAAGTTCCAATAAAAGAGAAATCTGATGCGAGCCAGGTATATATGGAATGCCAGTTGATAAGCGGATCCCAGCCATATTCAATAATTTTATATGGATATGTTCTCATACTAAGTTCGTTACCGATCCCTCCCCCAAGAAGATTATGAAGGAACCAAGAGTTACCTATCCCATAAGTTGATGTAAAGGGCTCTTGCATAGCTAATGACATACCATAATAACCTTGTGTTGTATAACCTGTCATTATAACTAGTGTGTCTTTGATAAATGAAGGAGTAATCCTCATTATCGGGCTTTGAAAGTCGACATAAATATCTGCGGATCTACTATAATATTCAACCGCACCCATTCTAGATGTAATTGCATTAGTCATATAAGCAATTCCAAGTGAAAGAATCAATAAAGTAAACAATATTACTGCTATTTTTGTTTTTTTACTTGCCGCTCTCTTTTTCACCACTATTGCATCTAAATAGTTCTTAATAAAGAGAGAGAATCCGATGATAAATACATTATCAAATATCCCTTTATTTGTTCCGATTGATATCCAACTAATTGTATCTAAAGCGATATATATTACAGCGCTTAATTTATACAATCTAGGTAAATTATTCCAATTAACAATGCAAAGTGGGATAAACAACCATCTGAGTGGTGAAGTAAATACAGTAAGAACTAAAATCGTAGTACCTGATGACACTTCACTTTGAAACTTCTGACCATACTGTTCCCCAGGATTTGATAAGCCATTAATAAATGCATGATAAAAACCGGAAATACTAAATGAAGTGAACCCCGCTCTTTCCATGTAATTGGGAACGAACACAATAAACGAAAGAATTAATAAGTACTTAATTAATCTGATACTTTTATATCTGGAGTCATTTCCCACTAGAAATTGTTTCTTTTTTTTCAGAGAAATAAAGTACCCCAAAAAAAGAAATATTTGAGCTGCAATTAAATAACAGTTGACCATTAACTTGTTATGAACTGGCCATGGCCATGGTCCAAACACAAACAATATAAAAATTATACTTAAATAAGATTGTACAATTATCATTGGAGACCATAATGCTTTACTAGGATCGGCCTTGCTATTAGTGTTCTTATCAATTTCTATTCTATTATTTATGCTCATAATAAGTGTTATCCCTTATCCCAAACTACTCGATTAATATAATCAGTGTAAGATAATATGATTCTTAACACCTTATCAGAAACATTAGGCATACTATAATCTGATACAACCCTTAAGGTGTTTCTTTCTTGCAGTTCCAGCACCTCTAGCCCTTGCAATATCCGATCCTTCTTTAACCCCACCATCATAACAGCTGCTTCTTCCATTGCTTCTGGTCTCTCATGGGCTTGTCTGATATTAAGTGCTTTAAAGCCCAGAATTGAAGACTCCTCACTTATTGTTCCACTATCACTAAGCACCGCTTTTGCGTTTTTTTGAAGTTTGACATAGTCATTAAACCCCAATGGTTTTAATGTTTTTACTAGTGGATTAAATTGAATTGATTTGGTATTTATCATTTTTTGTGTTCTTGGATGCGTACTCACAATGATTGGCATGTCATATTTCTCAGCGATAGCATTCAAACTATCTACCAAGTCCATGAAATTTGTTTCTGAATTAATATTTTCATCTCTGTGAGCTGAGACTACAAAATACTTTCCTTCTTCAAGTTCTAATCTCTCTACAACATTGGATTCCTCAATGTTAGTTTTTCGTGAATTCAGCACTTCAAACATTGGAGATCCAGTTTTAATAATACGATCAGAAGGGAATCCCTCTCTAAGAAGATATTCTCTTGCAATATCACTATACGTTAAATTAACATCAGCTGTATGATCCACAATTTTCCTATTAGTTTCCTCAGGAACTCTCTGATCAAAGCATCTATTCCCGGCTTCCATATGAAAAATTGGGATTTGTCTTCTTTTGGCTGCAATTGCGCAAAGACAGCTATTCGTATCTCCAAGTACTAAGAAAGCATCGGGATTAACTTTCTCCATTACTGGATCAATTTTAATTAATATATTTCCAATAGTTTCAACTGCTGTTCCTGTAGCTGCATTAAGAAAAAAGTCTGGTTTTCTTAGGTTAAAATCATTGAAGAATACTTCATTTAACTCGTAATCGTAATTTTGCCCTGTATGCACAAGAATGTGATCAATTACAGGTGATTGTTCTAGTTTATTTATAACAGCTGACAGTCTTATTATTTCCGGTCTAGTTCCAACGACTGTCATGACTTTTAATTTTTTCACTTTGTCATACCTCCAAGAAGTAAGTATCCGGTTTCTCAGGATCAAAGAACTCATTAGCCCACATAATTGTGATCATATCTGTATCCCCGAGATTTTCTATATTGTGCGTATAACCAGTAGGAATATCCACTACTTCAAGTTTCTCTCCGCTGACGTGATATTCAATTACCTCATTTGAATCTATTTTTCTGAATCGGATAACTCCTGCTCCACCTACGACAAGAAACTTTTCATTCTTAGTATGATGCCAGTGGTTTCCTTTCGTGATACCAGGTTTAGAAATATTTACAGACACTTGCCCTCGCTCTGGTGTCTTAATAAATTCAGTGAAAGAACCTCTTTGGTCTACGTTCATTTTAAGTTCATAACTAAAATTATCTATAGGTAAGTAGCTCAAATATGTACTATAAAGCTTCTTCGTAAATGAATTAGACATATTTGGAACAAGCCGTTCCTCACGACTATTTTTGAATGAGTAAATCTGTTCAACTACTTCACCAAGCGCAATATAATACTCTATTGGAACTTTATAAAAAGCATCTGTTGATGTATTCTCGTTATTTAAAGCATTAATTAGTTCATCTACGACATCATCAATATAAACTAAGTTCATAATTACTGTAGGATCATTGACTTGGATAGGTAATCCATGAGCAATATTATTACAAAATGTTGCAACAACACTATTGTAATTGGGTCTGCACCACTTTCCGAATACATTGGGAAGACGGTAAACCAAAATCTTTGCACCAGTTTCTTTTCCATACTGGACAAGTAGATCTTCGCTTGCCCGCTTACTTACACCATAAGGATTATCGAGTTCAGCTTGAATAGACGATGAAATCAAAACCGGACAACGGTTTTGGAACTTTTTTAATGTTTCAAGTAATATCGATGTAAAACCATAGTTGCCATCCATGAATTCAGATGGATCTTTTGGGCGATTAATTCCAGCTAGATGAAATACAAAGTCAGCTTCTTTACAGTATTGTTCTAGTACTGAGAATTCTGTTTCCTTACTATACTCTAAGATATCTGCATATCTAAGATTTCTTAATTGCGCTACAAGGTTTTTACCAACGAAGCCCTTGGCACCAGTTACTAGAATTTTCATTGATTCCAACCTTTCAATTCTTGTTGAACGTAATCGAGCATTAATAATTTATCTTTTATTTCTTCGATACTTAATCGCTGCGTATTATGCGAATTGTACTCTTCTTCAGATGACAGTTGCTGATAACCGTCAACGAAATATTTGTCGTAGTTAAGATCTCTTTGATCCGCAGGAACTCGATAAAAACCACCCAGATCATGTGCAACCACATGCTCTTCTTTGGTAAGTAACGTCTCATACACCTTTTCCCCATGTCGAGTACCAATAACTTTGATTGGGTTCTTAGCATCAAAAAGTTCTATAAGTGCTTGGGCTAGCTCCCCAATTGTAGACGCAGGAGCTTTTTGAACCATAATGTCACCGGCTTTAGCATTCTCAAATGCGAAAACAACAAGTTCAACTGCTTCATCAAGGCTCATTAGGAACCTAGTCATGTTAGGATCAGTGACCGTGAGTGGCTGACCTTTTTTTATTTGATCAATAAACAACGGTATTACGGAGCCTCTCGAGGCCATTACGTTTCCGTACCGTGTACCACATATTAGAGTCTTGTCAGAATCTACAGTCTTTGCCTTTGCAACAAACACCTTCTCCATCATTGCTTTAGAAATCCCCATTGCATTAATTGGATACGCAGCTTTATCTGTAGATAGACAAATTACCTTTTTCACTCCACTCTCAATAGCAGCAATAAGAACATTCTCTGTACCAATTACGTTTGTTTTTACTGCTTCTAAAGGAAAAAACTCGCATGACGGTACTTGCTTTAATGCAGCTGCGTGGAATATATAATCAATACCGTACATTGCATTTTTCACGCTACTTAAATCTCGTACATCTCCGAGATAAAACTTAAGCTTATCGTTGTTGTAAAGTTTTCTCATATCATCTTGTTTTTTTTCATCTCTCGAAAAAATACGAACCTCTTTAATATCAGTATTAAGAAATCTTTTCATTACTGCATTTCCAAAAGAACCAGTACCACCAGTAATTAATATTTTTTTACCTTCAAACATTTTTTTTCCTCCATAACTTATAGTCTATTATTGTAGGCATTTACAATTCGCGTATATGCAATTTGGGTGTCAAAGTGTTCTTCTAAATATTTCCTTCCAGACTCCCCTTTTTCTTGAATTAAATTCATATCTGAAATTATCTCATCCAGTAATAGTTGATAATTAGTAGTATCTCGACTTTCACACCACCACCCAAAATTACCTTCAACAATAATTTTTCCGACATCTGTATTTCTATCTGTTGCAGCTAACACAGGCATGCTGTGATTTAAATAGTCAAGTAATCGAGAAGGGAAATTTGGTATTGTAAATCGGTGGTCTAAAAAAATCAAGCCTACGTCACAAGCATCGAGCATCTCACCATACTCTTGTTTAGATACACTGTTAATAACAGTAATATGCTCTGGAGAGAAATCTATCGAATACTCCTTAATTTTATTAAATTCCGTACCAGAACCGCACATTACAAAATGACATTTCACTGCAAGAGTACTTTTCATTACTTCTATTATAAAATTAACATCTTGTGGTTTTCCAAAGTTACCACCGTAAATAAATATTATCTTATCCTGCGGTAAATTGAATTTATTTCGAAGTTCTCTTTTGTCTTTTTTGAAAAGATTCAATGGGTTAATCGTATTTGGACAAATCTCAATTTTATCTCTATTAAGATATCGGTTGTTTTCATATAAGAAACTAACATTTGCTTCTGACATACAACCAATATAATCAGATAGTAAATACAACCTTTTTTCTTGTCTGAGAAAATATTTTACTAAAACTCCTTTCCAACCAGACCTCTTAAGCATCCCAATATCTAGAGCATTTTGTGGAAAAATATCTTTTAACATTAGATATGAGAAACAATTATCACGTTTCTTCAAATACGCTAATGTGTTTGCTATCGTTATTGGAGGGGTCGAGTACAATACTAAATCAAATTTAATATTTTTAAAGTTGTTCTGAATTGCTTTTCTAAACTGGTGTCCAATTAATAATGTTGAAATACCTTTTTCTACTATATTTGTTTTTGTAATATTCCCAGTCTTAACACGAAGCACTTTTATCCCATGTTCATTCTTTAGTTCAGTGGGTAGTCCGGAACGTCTTTCACGTTGACAAACCACATGTACCGAGTGACCACTATCCCGAAAATATCTTAGCAAGTCTGTATATACTGCACTCTCATTGATATCAGACAGCCCACCAATTGTAATAAATATTACATTCATCCGTTAACCACCTTGAATACTTATTAACATCAAAAAACAATATTTTTTCTATCCTCTGTATGCTGGGAAAAATATAGTATTAGTATTATAATCAGGATTTTCATTACGTATTTTTACGAGTTCATTATATTTATCTTCATTAAATATCTTTTTCCCTATATAAAAGTTTTGAATACCATTCGGTGCATAACTTTTTTTATATTTAAAGATACCGTCATCGTTACCATAACCTCCGCCAAGAATAAATCTCTTTAAACCTTTATCTTTAGCCCATTTAATAATTTCATATTTCAAAAAATTATTTGCGCTCATATGTAAGTAGTCCTGCTTAGTTCCACCTAAAAAAGAATAGCAATTTTCAACACCATATAATACAAGTTCTGTAGAAATTACTTTATCCTCAAATAAAACATAAAAATACACGAAATTACCATTCATTTCATTAACAGTTTTAAAAAAATCACTCGTATAATAATAGTCTTCTTTAGCATTGGTACGATCCATAGTCTCATAATATACGTTAAGAAAGTCATCCAGCCTTGCCCCAGTGGTGTCAACTTCAACCTGCAAATTATATTTTATAGCTTTTTTCAAGCTTTTACGAACTTTATGTTCAAACTCCATTAACATATTTTCAATCGGAATCTGTAAATCACGAACTACATTTCGAGAAAACGTTTCACTTGTTCCATCGTAATGATGTTGATAACCATTTATTAAATGAAACCTGACAAATTCAGAAATATATCCGTGATCCTTACAGTATCTATCAAATGCTTCATTAACTTCATTAAAGTTCTTACCTTCGATTAAGAACCCTCCATAACCATAAGGGGTAGAAATATCAAAATAAGTATTCGGGGGGATTTTATTTCTAAAGTGTTCCGTTGTAGCAATATCCCTTCTCATAACTATATTTATCGCTTTTGTACTACCATCATTATAATAAAAAAGTAAGGGATCGCCTTCACCATGACTCTGAAAAGCCCTTGCATAGCCACTCAAATAGTTTACATCCTTGTTCTCAAAACTATCTACAATAGCGTCCCATTTAACATCTTCGTCTAGTTTAATGACTGATAACATTTTGCACCTACAATTTCTTTATTAAGTATCTTCTCTCCGTCTCAAACCCTAAACAGTTATATAGATTTGTAGCAATCACATTAGTTTCAGAAACATTTAAATCTAAAATCATTACATCTTGACTCTTTGCTTTATTCTCTGATGCATTTATAAGTTTCTTACCTATACCTTTTCCCCTATTATCTGCACATACTGCTATCTGGTTAATATGCATTCTCTTTTCATTAAAATATTCATGCACAAATAACCATACAAAACCGATTAGTTTATCATCCTCGATTGCAGCAATAATCGTTGCATTGCCTTGGTTAACATAACATTTTAGTTGGCCGATTTTTTCTGTAGCCAGAACCTCAACTTGTTTAGCAGAAATATCGAAATTGGCTTGATAGGTTTCTATTAATAATTTTAGAATTAACAAATTGTAAATCTCTAGTTCTTCAATTGACAATTCTTTTATTATCAAACCTGTCACTCCGTTCCACATCGAGATCTTTTAATAAAGACTCATCCACTACAGCTATATCTTCTCTATTTAAGGCTTTTATAATAGTTTTAGTAATTATCTTTAGATCTAATAAAAAGCCAATTTTATCTATGTATTCTAGATCCATTACCAACCTGCTATCCCAATTCAGATTATTTCGCCCATTAATTTGTGCAAGTCCTGAAAGTCCCGGTCTGACACTATGTCTATTTTTTTCTTGTAATGTGTAATAATCAAGATACCTTATTAATAATGGTCTGGGACCTACAAACGACATGTCCCCTTTTAGAATGTTGAAAAGTTCTGGTAATTCATCAAGTGAGGTGGATCTTAAAAGCCTACCGAACTTAGTAAGTCTTACGCTATCAGGTAAAAGATTTCCATCACTATCTTTTTCATCAGTCATTGTCCTGAATTTATAGACAACAAATATCTTTTCATTAAGTCCAGGTCTATTTTGCTTAAACAAAATTGGACTCCCCAACTTAACCCTCACCATCACAGAGACAATTACTATTACCGGACATAAAACAATAATAGCGAATAGTGCAAGCAAGAAATCAAGTTGCCTTTTTATAAACATTCTATAAATTCCACCATTAAAGCCCCGCACTATCAGACCACAACCCTTATATATTTTTTCCATGCTACACACTTTCAACTCTTGTCCGTGCCTCTAAATGCCTCCATTGTTGCTGCAGTAGCAGATGTAATCCCTTCTCTAACAAACACTTTTTTTATTGTAAGTAAGATAATTCTGCAGTCACCGAAAAAACTAATTGTATTGACATAGTTTACATCGTAATCAAATTTTTTTTCCCAACTTATTGCATTCCTACCACTAACTTGAGCCAATCCAGTCAAACCCGGCTTTACTTCATGGCGACGTTTTTGGTGCTCATTGTAAAGAGGCAGGTACTTTACCAATAGTGGTCTGGGACCTACGATCGACATTTCACCTTTAATAACATTAAATAGTCCTGGCAACTCATCAAGAGAAGTTGACCTTAGAAATTTACCGAATTTAGTAAGTCTAACACTGTCCATTAATAGGTTCCCATTTTCATCCTTTTCATCTGTCATCGTTCTAAACTTATACATTCTAAAAACTACTTCATTTAACCCTGGCCTATTTTGTGTGAATAATACAGGGGCTCCTATCAAAACTCTTACAAGAAGTGCAACTAGCAAAATAATTGGACTTAGTAGTATAACTGCAAGCCAGGCAAACATTTCATCCAATGGTGCTTTAAAAATTTCACTATAAATGTTGCGTTTTGGAGGTTTCATTATTCACTCCACAGCCTTTTAATTATCTTCACAACTCTTTCTAATTGATTTTCCGTTAACTTGGTATCAGAAGGTAAGCAAATTCCATTTTCAAATAAAGCTTCTGAAATGCCTGTGCCAATAAAATCATATTTTTCAAAAAAAGGTTGCCTATGCATGGGCTTCCAAACTGGCCTTGATTCAATATTCTCTTTATCAAGAGCGAGCATGATATCTATCGGTCTAATATTTCCAGATAGTGTAGCTGAGCTTAACCAGTAGTTTGGCTTGTCCCATTCATTCACAGGCATAAATTGGATACCCTCAAGTGTTCCTAATTCTCTCTTATAAAATTCAAAAATATGTTTCTTTTTCTCAACCCTTTGATCTAAGATCTTCAGTTGCCCTCTACCAATACCCGCTACAACGTTACTCATTCTATAATTAAATCCAAGTTCACTATGTTGATAATGCCTAGCTTGATCTCGCGATTGAGTTGCCCAAAATCTAGCTTTTACTATTTTCTCTTCATTATTAGAAACTAACATTCCACCACCGGAAGTAGTAATGATTTTGTTACCATTAAAAGAGTAAATACCATAATCACCAATACTCCCTGTTGGAACACCTTTATAGTAACTCCCCAGTGACTCTGCCGCATCTTCAATTAAGATAACATCATGTTTCTTACAAAGCGCAACTATTCTATCCATATCTGCGGATAATCCGTATAAATGTACTACAATAACTGCTTTAACACTGGGATACTTTTCGAAAGCTTCTTCCAGTGCTTTTGGACACATATTCCAAGTTTCGTAATCACTATCAATAAATACTGGAATAGCATTTTGATAAATAATTGGATTAGCTGTTGCTGAGAATGTGAGAGTAGAGCAAAAAACAATATCACCTGCTTCTACCCCAGCGGCTCGTAGCGCTAAATGAATTGCACTAGTGCCAGATGATAGCGCTGCAGCAGATTTTGAGCCAACTCTCTTAGCTAACTCATTTTCAAATCCATTGACGTTTTCTCCGAGAGGCGCAATCCAGTTTGTTTCAAAAGCTTCCTTAATATATTCCATCTCATAACCTTCATCACTCATATGTGGTGAAGAGAGAAGTATTCTATCTGCCATTATCCAATACTTCCTTTCCTACGTAATTACCTTAGTCTTACCCCATTAATAGAAGATCGCTTCCCCTACTCTGCTAACACCTGATAGCAGTTCTAGGGAAGCGACAGGTTATAGTCACTATTCATTGTTTATGTTACCTACTTGACTGATTCTTCTTCCTGTAACACTTCATCGTAAGATTTCCCTTGACTTACACCATAATTTTTTGCAATTTTCGAGAGTTGATTATATTGTTCAGGACTAACTTCATCTAATATAATTTTACGTGCTTCTCTCTTTTCTTCAATTGTTAACCCACCAATTGCTAGTTTTTGAAGTTTTTTAATATCACTCAAATTTAACTTTCCTACAAGAATTGAGGTTACAGTTGCTTTTTCTTTCATAGTAACATTTCCTTGAATTTTTTTGGTTTTCTCCGCTGTTACTTCGGCAGAATACTCGTTTAGATCTTCCTTCTTTGTTTCCTTTGGCATTGCAGTTGTCTCATTTCCAATCCCTGAAACTGTATCTTCTTCACTTACAGGTTTTTCATCTCCCACTGCAGGCGCCTCTACTTCAGCATCAGTATTATCATTAATTGACGGCGACGATAACTCATTAGTTGGCTTAGTTATCGTAGAATTATTATTAAGCGAATTCTGATTTATTCCACTATTATTCTTATCCTGCACTACTGCTTCATTAGATGTATCCTCAATTTCTTCAGACACTATTTCGTTTGCTAGCGATCCAATTACTTTGTTAACAACATAATTCGCTGCAAATAATCCTGATACTCCAAGTACCACCACCGTAGATACAGTTATAAGTAGTGCTTTTTTCCATCTTTTCATTTTACGCAACAGGATCCTTCCTTTCACGTATAGTTCATTTCATGATGTTACGAGACATCCTTATACAAGGGAACAATATATTCAATTACACTTCTAATAAAGTCCTTATCTTCGCCAATTGCCTTCTCAAGCCGCTTAAACTGCAACTCCAGTTCCCCGCGATTGATACCAAGTGGTTTACCAATAAAAATACGATTGTGTTTTGTATTAGTCACTTCTTCCTCGTTAAGAAGAAGCTCTTCATAAAGCTTCTCTCCCTCACGAATTCCAGAAAATTCAATCGGTATTTCCGTGTATGGCTCAAACCCTGATAATCGAATTACATCTTCAGCAAGCTCCACTATTTTAACTGGTTTACCCATATCGAGTATAAATATCTCACCGCCAGCTGCAAAAGCACCTGCTTGAATAACAAGTTGAACTGCCTCCGGTATAGTCATGAAGAAACGAACCATCTCAGGATGCGTAACGGTCACAGGGCCACCGGCTTCAATTTGCTCCTTAAATCTAGGAATGACACTACCTCTGCTTCCAAGAACATTCCCGAACCTTACAGCAACATATTTCGTTTCACTTTGCTGATCCAAGCACTGTATGTACATTTCGGCAATGCGCTTAGTAGCCCCCATGATACTAGAAGGATTTACAGCTTTATCTGAGGAAATGAGTACGAATCGGTCGACACCGTAGCGATCAGCTGCATCTGCTACATTCTTTGATCCAAATACATTATTTTTAACGGCTTCCGCCGGATTTCTCTCCATCAGTGGAACATGCTTGTGAGCAGCTGCATGAAACACAACATTTGGCCTATAAATTCGGAAGACCTCATTTATACGAGAACGATCCTGAATATCCGCGATAACTGTCTCAATCCTAATATCCGAAAACTTCGTTCGCAGTTCCATTTCAATCGTATAAATACTGTTCTCACCATGTCCAAGTAGGATTACTACTTGTGGTCTAAATATTAAGATCTGCCGGCAAAGTTCCGATCCGATAGAACCACCCGCACCTGTTACAAGTACAACTTTGTTTTCCACATAATCTGCTATTCCCTTTAAATCAGGTAGAATTGGATCCCTTCCAAGCAGATCTTCCAAATCCAGATCTCTCATTGCATTTATAGAAACCTTGCCCTCAATAAGATCATTAAGTGCAGGGATAATCTTGACCTTTGCTCCTGTGGACTTACAGATTGATATTACATCCACAAGCTCAGATTTATTTACTGAAGGAATAGCAATAATAATCTCCTGTACAGCATTACTGTTTACTACTTCCTCAATTGCATTGCGATTTCCAAGGACCGGCTTACCAAGTATATGTTGACGAAGCTTTCTATTGTCATCGTCAATGAAGCCTACAATGGAAAACTCTGAGTTTACATTACTCATGATTTCTCGAGCTATAATAGCTCCGCAATCGCCAGCACCAATAATCAATACTTTTGTTTTATCTTGACTTTCATTAATACTGTTCTTCACCATTCGCCAAACAAAACGAATACCACCCATACAAAGTACCATTGTTTCAACAGTGCGAATTGATACCGAAACAGCAATGCGCTCATGAAGGAAGAAGTTAGCAACGCCGTACGAGATCATCCATCCAAGTAGTACAGCTTTCAGCAAAGAGACAATCTCACCTATACTTGCATACTTCCAAAGTCTTTGATACATCTTCAAATAGATCATCATCACGCCGCATGATACTGCTGTAAACAAGGTATAAGCTATCATTTGAGACGTATACAAATGAATACTCGAACCATATCTCAAGAAGTATGCAGCCCCGACACTAAAACAAACAATTAATAAATCGATTAGGAATAAAATTAATGAACGTTTCTTGTACAGCATTGGACTTCCTCCATGTTCATACTATTATTCAGGGTTTATACCCTCAATTGGTAACATTCGACAATATCCCCAAATATAATAATAGAACTTTTTTACTATACTAACAATACTTCAGAACTACTTTTCTTCATTGCTATAATAATAATAGTAGTAACCATCACTGTTTTTCTTTTTAATATTATTTAAAACGACACCGAGTATCCTAGCGTTCACCTGCGTAAGCTGTTGTTTTGCTTTAATAACCATATCACGTTTCACTCTGCCTGAATCTAAAACAAGTAGTGTCCCGTCACATTTTGTCGAAACAACTTGTGCATCTGTTACCGCTAGCGTTGGAGGAGTATCGATTAAAATAATATCGTACTTGCTTCGCAGTTCATCAATTAGTAAACTCATACGCTGTGAAGCTACCATCTCTGCTGGGTTAGGCGGAATTGGCCCCGAAGTAATAATGGTTAGGTTAGGAATATCTGTAGTCTGTACAGCATCCTCCAACTCACACTGTCGGGATAATATGGTGGATAAGCCCTTACGATTACTCACACCAAATGTATGATGCATCGTTGGCTTTCTCATATCAGAATCAATTAGTACAACCTTCTTATCTGCTTGTGCATATACTACCGCCAAATTACTGATCGTAGTTGACTTACCTTCACCAGGCGAAGCCGATGTTGTCATAATTACTTGTATCTTGTCATCAATAGAAGAAAAATCAATATTAGTCCGGAGCGAACGGTAAGCTTCAGAAATAGGAGACTTCGGTTCAGTAAAAGAGACAAGCTGTCTCTTATTTGCTGTCTTAGACATGTTTAACTTCACCTGCCTTTACTTTTTGAGAATTTACTGTTTCATTGCGAACTATAGACTCTTCATCCATCCTCGAAATTTGCCCTATTGTCGGCAAATCTAAATAGCGCCTTACATCCGCTTCAGTCTTTATTGTGTCATCCAAGTATTCTACTAAGAAAGCCACTCCTGCAGCCGCTAAAAGCGCTAGAACAAACGCCACTGCAATATTAAGTTTAACATTGGGACTAATCGGCACGGGTACTTTCAACGTATCTAGATCAGCCAGATTTAAGATAGTCACATTTTGCACATTAAAAATAGACGGCATTTGTTCTTTAAATACAAGTGAGATTGCATTGACGATTTCAGCAGCTTTTCGATAGGAAAAATCATTAACAACTAAAGTCATCACTTGTGTATTATTAACTGAATTCACTTTCACTTTCTTAACTAACTCTTCAGCAGTCAGACTGAACTCAGGATGTTGTTTTGCAACCACATCCATAATCGCAGGTGTTTTAATTATTTCTTTATATGTATCAATTAATCGAAGATTGGCAGTTAACTCATTTAAATCCAACTCATTTGTTGCGGCACTTGTCGAAGTGCGATTTACAACTATCTTAGTCGTTGCCTCATAGGTCGGCTTGATCATGTAGTTACTGAACAACCCCGCTGCCAATGAACATAATACGACAGTGACTACGATCATCCACTTTCGTTTAAGAATAATCTGGACGTAGTCTCGGAGATCTAATTCCATCTGCACGTCATATCCCTCACATTTTCTTCAAGTTAGAATGGATTAATTTGGCTTAATTTTGCTTATAAAGTAATATACATCCCCCGCTAAAGGGGGATGTATATATTCAAGGCATAACTACATTAAGGCATAACTACATGATTAGTTAGAGAAGTTAAATGCGCGGTAGATGATAACTGCTGCTTGAGCACGAGTAGCTGTTGCGTTAGGGTTGAATTTACCTTTGTCGCCAACTACTAGGCCGTTGCTTGCTGCGAATGCTACGCCGTCTTTCAACGTTGCATGGATCGAACTAGCATCTTTGAATGCATCTAGAGCTTTCAGATCTTCTGCAGTAGCTTTTACCCCTTTAGCAGCTTCCAAACCACGAGCAACCATTACTGCCATTTCTGCACGAGTGATTGTTGCATTAGGTGCGAAGGAAGTTTCTGTGCGGCCTTTGATGATGCCTGCTTCAGATGCAGCCGCTACGAATGGGGCGAACCAGTCAGTTGCGTTTACATCGCTAAAGCCTTCTTTAGCCAATACGTTGTCAAGATCAAGTGCGCGAACAAGCATTTTAGCGAACTCAGCGCGAGTTACTTCGCCACTCGGTACGAAAGCACCGTTAGCGCGGCCTTGGATAGCGCCTTTAGCAGCCATAACTTCGATTTGACGACCAGCCCATGCTTTTACTTTGTTAATATCTTTGAATGCAACTTTGTTCTCAACGACTACATAAGTGGAGAAATGGTCGCGTTTCTCGGTGATGACACCGTCGTGATATACGCCCCCATAATAAGTTGTACCATCGAATACTGTAAGAAGATCTTTGTCGACACCTGTTGTGTTTACAGGTATATTAATTTCAATTGGGTTGCTGAACTCATGAACTTCTTTACCACCTACAGTTAGGCCGAAGTCATATGCATCGGAAACAGCTTTCAAGGAACTCGCTGGACCTTCTGCTGCATTGTTCTTCACATTGAAGATCAGCGTGTCATTGATTTCATTGCCAACCGGCAAAGTAGCGCTAAAGCCATTGAAGTTAACTTTAATGCCGAAGATTCCAGCAGTGGAAGCTTTATCTACACTAACGTTCTCTACTGTTACTGTAACATCCTTAGAATCAACTTTTCCGAGATCGATATTCAGTACCAAGTTGTTAAGCGCCGATTCCGATCCAGGTGCAGCATCTTTCAACGCTGCGATAATTTTAGCAATTTCATCAATTGCTTTATCAATATCAGACGAGCTTATTGTTGCAGTTGCTTTACCATCTACAACTTTCACATCATCTGAAGCATCAATCTTAGCAAGTTCTTGAGCAGCTGCTAGTGCTTTATCAACAGCTTCTTGGATGAGTTTTGCTTTCTCCTCACCAGTTGCTTTCTCGATTTGACCTTTCAAGTTACCCAATTCTTCGATAACGGTAGGGTTAGAAGGAATGATCACGATTGGTGCAGTGGTGAACGTTAGAATAACTGGTTTCACAAGTACTACTTTACCTAGGAGAGTTGCTTGAAGCGTTGCTGATCCTGTGCTTGCGGAATTTGCAAGAGTTACAACGCCAGTCGTTTCGTCAACTGAAACTGTTGCGTCGCCTGTTACACTCCAATTTAGGAACATGGATGGGATTTTAATTCCTTCCAGTGAAAGGCTGTATGCTTGGGTACGGCCGCTATTTGAAACTACAAATTGGCTAGTTGCTTCTGCACGTACGAATGCAACCGCTAGTGCTTTTGTAGCTGCTTCTACTGTATCAGCAGTAGCTTGATCAACTGTAATATTCTGAAGAACTTCGGCTGCAGCTGCTGCAAAATCTTCTGCAGGAACTTCATTCTCGATTGCGAACCAGTTAATCAACTTGTTTACATTCAAAGTGTTGTTGCCCAACACCTCGTTTGTAGCATTCTCAATCATTGTAAAAGCGATCGAGGATGGATCCTCACCTGCTAGTAATGCTTGTGCAATGGCTGCTTTGTTCGTATTGAGTTGGTTAACAGTCGCACGTTCAACCGCATCGCCGAAAGCTAGTAAGTCGTTTACAGTCAGCTTAGGAGTGTTGGAGATTACAGCCAATTCTTCTAATGCTGGTTTCAAGTTCTCACGAATATCAGCGATTTCTTCTGTACGTGTGCTGTACATAATAGAACCAAGGCCTTGGAATAGATTAAATAGTGCCTCTTTAAAATCCACTTCGCTCTCTGTAATATCCGTAGGAAGCAAGTCCCACACTGGATTTACTAGATCCTTATTGTCGTCATAGTTCAACGAAGCAATGATATCGCGCAGATCGCGAACGCTTTGTGCGTCATTAGCATCGCCAGCAAGCAATGCTGCGTGAATGCGGCTAATTCTAGCTGTGAAATCGGCATAAGTTGGAGTTGCTGCAGAAGCAACATTCGAAAATCCTAATTGTTGTGCTAGGCCTTTATTGCTAAGTGGCAATCCTGCAAGCGATCCAGTTACTAGGCTGGCCGCGATAGTCGTTACTGCTAATTTTCTTTTGAACGTCACTTTCAAGTCACCTCTACCTTAAAATTTTGTCTTAATTTGCCGCTATATGTAACAATCACTACCAATAGTACCATCGTACACCGCCTATGGTCAATTAGTTCCTAAAGAAATTCAGGATATTAATCCAACCTTTACCTTTTGTTCTTACTTTTGTAAATGGAGACTCTACTAACTCTCTATTCGTAAGTACAGCCTCAGCATTTTTCCTATAACACGTTTCAAAATCCTCTCCCAATTCATCTCTCACTCTCTTATATGCCTCTTGAAGACGGAATCCACGGCGCGTTACATGATGTGCGTCAGAAGACACGGTATGGATTAATCCTTCCTTGCAGAGCTGCCAAGCTGCTCGCTCGATCTGCTTCCCAAATCCGCCTAATAAGGAATGCGTTGTCACTTGCCCATAGGCACCAGCGTCTACCATCTCTCTTAGCTTATCCGGGTTTTGAACGACTTCAGCATTGCGCTCAGGATGTGCAATGATCGGACGGATTCCCATGATCGTAAATTCATGAATATACTCTAGCATCCGTTTCGGTACCGATGAAGAAGGCATTTCTAATAAAATGTATTTAGAATCGGCCAACGTGCACAGCTCTCCTGCACTCCAGGCATCAAACATATCACTATGTATGCGAACTTCCTGCCCTGTATATAGTTGAAGGGGTATACCAGCATTGGATAAAGATTCTCTTAACAGAGCTACCCGCTCACGAATAGATACAGCCTCGTTCATATACTTCCCATTGGCGTGATGAGGAGTTGCTATCATAACGGTTATACCATCAGCTACTGCCGCCCGAGCCAAGTCTAGTGATTCTTCTATATCTGCAGCGCCATCATCGATGCCTGGTAATATATGTGTGTGTATATCAAACATACCCAAATCTCCTTATGATTCCCTTTTGCCATTATACTATATTCAGAACAAAATAGGCCTGTTTTCGACAACATCTTTAGAATATTAAAACAAACAAAAAAACTGACCCTTCCGCAGAACGCTTCTACGAAAGAGTCAGTCTTCTTCGCTTGCTATCTTAGCGCGACTTTACCGCGATACGGTTAAGCGCACGCTGCAATGCGAGCTCAGCGCGAAGTTGATCGTACTCATCACGCTTGCCGTTAAGGCGTTGCTCCGCACGCTGCTTCGCTGCTTCTGCACGGGACAAGTCGATATCGCCCGGCAGTTCAGCGCTCTCAGCCAAGATAACCACTTTATCCTTACGGATCTCAAGGAACCCGCCGTTAACGGCAATGGATTCTTCGGAGCGGTCCTTCTTGATGATAACAGGTGCAATTCGCAAAGGCGTTACCATCGGAATGTGATTAGGCAAAATCCCCATCTCACCTTCGGAAGCCTTAACGATAATCATATTTACATCCTGAGCGTAAGCTTTACGCTCAGGTGTTACAATTTCCAATAAAAAGGAGCTCATGATATTACCTCCCTAGCTATGAGCGATTAAACCTCTTGAGCAAGTTTTTCCGCTTTAGCAACTGCGTCTTCGATCGTTCCGACGTTATGGAATGCCGATTCTGGAAGGTGGTCGTACTTACCTTCAAGAATTTCTTTGAAGCTGCGTACCGTTTCTTTAACAGGAACGTACAAGCCCGGGATACCATTGAACGCTTCCGCAACGTGTAGCGGTTGCGCGAAGAACACTTGAATACGACGCGCACGGTGAACGATCAGCTTGTCTTCTTCAGACAATTCGTCCATACCGAGGATCGCGATGATATCCAGAAGCTCTTTATAACGTTGCAGAACTTTCTTAACGGTTTGCGCTACTTGGTAGTGCTCTTCGCCAAGAATTTCCGGAGTCAAGATACGGGAAGACGAAGCGAGCGGATCTACGGCAGGGAAGATACCCATTGCAGCGATGTTACGCTCAAGGTTAGTCGTTGCATCCAAGTGGGCAAACGCCGTTGCAGGAGCCGGATCCGTATAGTCATCGGCAGGAACGTAGATCGCTTGAATGGAAGTAACGGAACCCTTCTTCGTGGAAGTGATACGCTCTTGCAGTTGACCCATTTCAGTTGCCAATGTTGGTTGGTAACCTACCGCGGATGGCATACGGCCAAGCAAAGCGGATACTTCAGAACCAGCTTGCGTGAAGCGGAAGATATTATCGACGAACAGTAGAACGTCTCTTCCTTCTTCGTCACGGAAATACTCAGCCATTGTAAGACCTGTCAAAGCTACGCGAAGACGCGCACCCGGAGGCTCATTCATTTGACCAAATACCATCGCTGTCTTAGCGATAACGCCGGAGTCGCTCATCTCGTGGTAAAGGTCATTACCTTCACGAGTACGCTCACCAACGCCGGCGAATACGGAGATACCGCCGTGCTCTTGTGCGATGTTGTGGATAAGCTCTTGCATCGTTACGGTTTTACCTACACCCGCACCGCCGAAGAGACCGATTTTACCGCCTTTGGAATATGGAGCCATAAGGTCGATAACTTTGATACCTGTTTCCAGGATCTCTTGGGATGTCGACAATTCTTCAAACGGAGGTGCTTGACGGTGGATCGGGTTAGAGATCGTACGGTCAACATCACCATTGTTATCGATTGGATCACCAAGTACGTTAAATACACGGCCAAGTGTTGCTGGTCCTACAGGTACTGTGATCGGTTTACCCAAATCCACAGCTTCTGTTCCTCTGACAAGACCGTCAGTGGAAGACATCGCAACGCAGCGAACCAGATTATCGCCGAGGTGAGTTGCTACTTCAACCGTAAGGTTGATATCGCGCTCGCCTGCGCCTTGAGCCGCTCTTTCGATTTTTATCGCATTAAGAATCTCAGGCAATTGTCCGTTGTCGAACGCAATGTCGACTACCGGTCCTGTTACCTGGACTACACGCCCCTTGCTCATTCTTGTACCTCCTTCATGTTTTCCGGAGCTGCACCGCCGGAAGTGAAACGGCCGTTAGACCGATCACAACCAGCTGGTGCTTACTTCGGATGCATTAATGGTGAAGCTTATGCCTGTGCGTTAGCTCCGCCGACGATCTCTGCGATTTCTTGTGTGATTGCTGCCTGACGTGCACGGTTGTAAGTCAACGTCAAGCCTGCGATCATCTTCGTCGCGTTCTTCGTTGCATTGCCCATCGCTGTCATACGTGCGCCGAACTCGCTCGCTTTACCTTCCAATACCGCGCTGTAAACAACCGTTTCCGCGTATTTCGGCAATAGAACGTCGAGTACCTTCTCAGGTGACGGCTCATATTCGTAACTTGCCTTCGCGCCTGTAAATTCAGACTGATCCAGTGGAAGCAGCTGCTTAATGACAGGAACTTGGGTAATTGCATTATAGAATTGGTTATACACCAGGTTTAGCTCGTCATATTTACCGGATTCGAAGCCTTTAACAGCAGCTGCTGCCAACGACTTGATATCGGCAAATTTCGGTGAATCGGAAAGTCCTGTTACTTCATCAGCAAGGTTGATGTTCCGGCGTTTGAAGTAATCCCGGCCTTTACGTCCGATGACGAAAACGTCGTATTCAGCAGCAGACTTATGCTTCTCCTGAATCTCCGTCCATACTTTACGAAGCACGTTCGCATTGTATCCGCCCGCCAAACCGCGGTCCGACGTGACGACCAGGTAGGCCGTACGTTTGACTTCGCGGCTTTGCAGCATAGGATGCTTAATCGCGCCCCCGCTCGATGCAATGCTCGCTACGACTTCCTTGATCTTGTCGGTATATGGACGTGATGCTACAGCAGCATCTTGAGCTCTCTTGAGCTTAGCGGATGCAACCATCTCCATTGCCTTCGTGATCTGTTTCGTATTCTGCTTACTCTTGATCGAGCGCTTAATTTCGCGCATACCTTTAGCCATTCGTTGTCACCACCTTATTACCGGCCGTATGGGTGAAGCAAGTTTCACCCTAACCAGTTCTATTCCGCACAGTATTCAAACGGTATACGATAAGCAGCATACCGTTTGAATGATTAAAGAAAGGTTTTAAACCGACACTGCAAAGCTGTTCTTGAACGATTTGATCGCTTCAACAAGCACTTTCTCATTGTCGGAAGTCAAATCTTTCGTATCGCGGATGGAAGCGAAAATTTCTGGTTTGTTAGCATCCACGTAAGCCAGAAGGCCAGCTTCGAAGCGGCGTACATCTTGAACCGGAATATCATCAACGTGTCCACGTGTAACCGTGTAAAGGGAAACGACCTGGCGCTCTACCGGCAATGGCGCATTAACGCCTTGCTTCAAGATTTCCAGTGTGCGCTCACCGCGGTTTAGACGGGATTGCGTTACTTTATCAAGATCAGATCCGAATGCTGCAAATGCTGCCAATTCGCGGTATTGAGCAAGGTCAGTTTTGAGCGTGCCCGCAACTTTCTTCATGGCTTTGATTTGAGCGGAGCTACCTACACGGGATACAGAGTTACCAACGTTAACCGCTGGACGCTGACCGGAGTAGAATAAGTCGGACTCTAGGAAGATTTGACCGTCCGTAATCGAAATTACGTTTGTCGGGATGTAAGCCGAGATATCGCCGGCTTGCGTCTCGATGAATGGCAATGCAGTCAAGGAACCGCCGCCAAGCTCATCGTTCAGCTTAGCTGCGCGCTCAAGCAAACGGGAGTGAAGATAGAATACGTCCCCTGGATAAGCCTCACGGCCCGGCGGACGGCGAAGCAGCAAGGAAAGCTCACGGTATGCTGCCGCTTGTTTGGAAAGGTCATCATAGATAACAAGTACGTGTTTGCCGTTGTACATGAAGTACTCGCCCATCGAGCAGCCTGTGTAAGGTGCAATGTAAAGGAGCGGGGACGGCTCGGAAGCGCTCGCTGTTACGACAATTGTGTATTCCAAAGCGCCTTGTTGGCGAAGGGATTCAACAACCGTACGTACAGTGGATTGCTTTTGACCGATTGCAACGTAGATACAGATAACGCCGTTGCCTTTTTGGTTAACGATCGTGTCGATCGCGATTTGAGTTTTACCTGTTTGACGGTCGCCGATGATAAGCTCACGTTGACCGCGGCCGATTGGAATCATCGCATCGATTGCTTTGATACCAGTTTGCATCGGCTCGAATACCGATTTACGGGCCATTACGCCCGGAGCCGGAGATTCGATTGGACGTGCTGCAGTTGTGTTGATTGGTCCGTTGCCGTCAACCGGTTGTCCCAGTGCGTTTACTACGCGGCCAAGCAAAGCTTCGCCAACTGGAACTTCCATGATACGACCTGTTCTCTTAACTTGGTCGCCTTCGCGGATGCCTGTGTAAGGTCCCATGATAACTACACCGACGTTGCTCTCTTCAAGGTTAAGGGCCATACCCATAACGCCGTTCGAGAATTCGAGCAGTTCGCCGGCCATAGCGTTCTCAAGGCCGTGCACACGTGCGATACCGTCACCGACTTGGATGACCGTCCCGACATCAACGACTTGAATTTCGGATTTAAATTGTTCGATCTGTTGTTTAATCAGCGTGCTGATTTCATCAGGTCTGATACTCAATTCCGTTCACCCCTATCTACAATGCTTGAGTTTTCAAAGCTTGTTCAAGTCGAGCCAGCTTGCCGGATAGGCTGCCGTCATACAAACGGTCACCGATGCGTACTTGTACGCCGCCGAGCAGAGCAGGTTCAACGATTTGTTTTGCGATAATGCGTTTGCCAACCATTGTACCGAATTGCGCAGCCACTTTGGACAGCTCTTCTGCGGACAATGTCTTAGCCGTATATATAGTAGCGTGTGCCTGACCGAGCGCATCGCCCGCTACTTTCGTATAAGCTTCATACACTTCTGCGATCGCGTCATGACGGCCGCGGATAATGAGCAGCTCTACCGTATTCAGTACCATTACCGACACTTTGTCAGATAGCGCACCTTTAATAATGTCGATCTTCTTCGTCACTTCAACGTTTGGCAGACCAAGAAACTTGCGGATTTGCACATCTCCGGTCAGGGCGTCGACGACGATTTTCAGCTGTTTCTCAACATCTGCAATCGCATTATTGCTTTGTGCAAGTTCAAACAGCGCTTTAGCGTAGCGTTTAGCTACGACGCTCTCGCGGCTCATTTGCTTCCAACCTCATTCAAGTATTGGTCAACAAGCTGCTCTTGCGATTTATCATCGATTTGTTTCTCGATGATTTTGGAAGCGATCATGACGGACATGCCGCTAACTTGACTGCGGAGTGCAGAAATCGCTTTGTTTTTCTCGCTTTCGATATCTTTGACAGCGTCGTCCTTCAGGCGAGTAGCCTCGGATTTAGCAGTTTGTACGATTTCATCTGCTTGCTTCGAGCTCGTTTGTTTCGCTTGCTCGATAATTTCATATGCATCTTTACGTGCTTGTTGAAGCGATTGCTTCTGCTCTTCATACTGTGCTTCGGCTTGTTTGCGGCTGTTCTCCGCGCTCTCAAGCTGTTCTTTCACGAACTGCTTGCGCTGTTCCATGATGGAGAATAGCGGACCGAAAGCGTAACGGCTAAGCAGCCAGTAAAGAATTCCGAAAGCAACCAGTTGGATGAAAAAATTGGACCATACGATATCCAACGTACGTCACTCCTTTCCGTAGATTAGCCGGCTCTAATTGAAGCAGGCAAAAGGAAGGCGCGGAGGCTGATTGCACTCCCCGCCATAATGCATTAGTAATCTTACGCTTTGCCCAAGAAGATGAAAGCTAGTACTAGGGAAATAACTGGAAGTGCCTCTACAAGCGCTACCCCGATGAACATTGTAGTTTGAAGAGTACCACGAAGTTCTGGTTGACGGGAAATACCCTCAACTGTACGACCTACGATCAAACCGTTACCAATACCTGCACCCAGTGCTCCAAGACCGAATACAATTGCTGCTGCAACTAATGCCAAAGCTCCCATTAGAGAAATCCTCCTTAAAATGTTTACATATAGTTTTATTGTTTCCTGCCAGTAGCAGGTTTGTTACTGTCTTAATGATGCTCTTCGTGAACGATCGCTTGCGACATGTAAACCATCGTTAGCATAACGAATACGAACGACTGAATTGCGCCTACGAAAACACTGAATCCTTGCCATACAATCAGTGCCGGGATACCAAACCATCCCATGCCCATGATGACACCAATCATAACCTCACCCGCGAAAATGTTACCGTAAAGACGAAGCGAAAGCGATAGCGGCTTAGCGACCTCTTTGATTACGTTAAGCGGGAAGAATGCTGCGTAAGGCTCGAAGTAATGCTTGAGGTAATGCTTACGGTTGCGACGCAGACCCTCGATGTGCGTGAGCACGATTACGATAGCCATTAGTGCGCCTGAAACCGCGACATCAGCAGTTGGTGATTTCCACCATGCGAGATGTGCTTCCTCTTCACCATGCAAGTTAAGGTCCATGCCGAAGAATGTTGCTCCGTGATGTGCCTCGGTAATGATACCGAACGGAAGACCCAGCAAGTTGGCAACAAACAGGTACATGATCATAGCAATACCCAGCGTCAAGTACGGACGGCCTTTCTTCAGGTCCATCGTAGTACCGATAATGTTCTGTACGAATTCGATAACCCACTCCAAGAAGTTTTGCATCTTAGTCGGGTTGGTCACCGAAGCGTTACGAACCGCCAGCTTAGCAATAATAAATACGATAATGCTGGTGATAACTATCATGATAATGGCAGCCAAATCAAATCGAATGCCACCCAGATTTACTTCAGGAAAAATATGATCCATTAGTTGTTTTCACCCCTTTCATCGGTGGATTGCCGTACGGCTGGATCTCTCTTGGCTTTAAATCCCAATATGAGTGTTACCAATTGAGCAACAAATAATCCAGCTACTGTTCCATAGAGGCTAAACGAAAAGTACTTGGTTGCAATTACAACCGCTAACAGGGCAATACATGCGCGAGTCAGAAAACCAAGATTATGGCGTTTCTGGATCCCCGCAACCGATAGAGCGCCGACTCGCTGTACTTTCCAAGAAAGATGGAAGGCGTTTGCAAGACTTGCCGCAGTTCCGAGAACAATGCCGCCGAAGAACGGTTTATATTCCGGAAGAAGGGCCCATCCAATAAAACATAGAGACAAAAAAAAGAACGTAATACGCTTAACCGTTCGAAGGTGGCCGGACAAATCATCCATTATTTCGCTTTGCCCCCTGTAAACGCCTTGATCAGAATGATGGTGATGAAGACCGCGATGACAAAACCAACAGCCATGCCAACAATGGAGCTATACCCGGTGTCTTGCGCTTGATCAACCTTGAGTCCAATCCAGTAGCCCAGTCCAAGACAGGCACCGATTGTACCGCCAACGGATCCGATCAGACCCATGGCGCGCCAAGGATTATCTCCTAAGCTGCTGTTATCCGTGTTACGTTTGTTGTCGTTATGGGACGGATTCGTCATCTAGAATCACTCCAAAACTCTTATTTATTTTAGCCAAGCTGGTTCCCTTTTGTCAATTGATATAAATTCAAACATTTAGTGAACGGGTACCCGAAAACCCTTGATTTACCTGGGGTTTTCGGGTATTCAAACCGTACAGTAGCACTGTATGCTGTTGCGTTGCTCGGAATGCTATCCTATCGATGTAACCTATGAACGTTGTGTGAACGGCGCCGGACGATTGTCCGTTTTTCCAAAATGATGCAGGATCGCCTGAACAATACGTACAGACGCTTGCCCATCACCATAAGGATTGGCTGCTTGACTCATTTTCTCATACAGCTTCGCGTCGGAAAGCAGCGCATGAGCACGCTCGTAAACAACCTCTTCGTCAGTGCCTACCAGCTCCAGCGTGCCTGCATCAATACCTTCAGGACGCTCTGTCGTATCACGAAGTACCAAGGTTGGGACGCCGAAGGACGGCGCTTCTTCCTGCAGGCCGCCGGAATCGGTCATGATCATGTACGTATGCGGATAGAAATTATGGAATTCGAACACATCGAGCGGCTCAATCAGCTTAATACGCGGATGATTGCCAAGAATCTCATTAGCCGGCTCTCGGACAGCAGGATTTAGATGCACCGCATAAACAACGACAACATCTTCGAATTCATCTGCAATCCTTTTTACCGCACGGAAAATATTACGATGAGGCTCGCCCAGCGCTTCACGGCGATGAGCAGTCATCAGAATCATGCGCTTACCCGCTGCCCATTCGATAACGGGATGCGTGAAGGATTTATCTACGGTGTATTGGAATACGTCTGTAGCCGTGTTGCCGGTTATGTAGATCGTAGACTCCGATTTGTTCTCTTTACGTAGATTGTCTGCCGCTCTGTCCGTCGGCGCGAAATGCACATCCGAGAGTACACCAGCCAGTTGACGGTTCATCTCTTCCGGATAAGGAGACATCTTATTCCACGTACGCAGACCTGCTTCCACATGCCCAACCTGAATTTGCTGTACAAAGGATGCATAGCTGGCCAAGAAACAAGTCTGTGTATCGCCATGCACGAGTACAATATCCGGCTTAGACTCGCGAAGAATGGGTTCAAGACCTTCAAGTACTTTGACGGTCGTTTCCGTCAACGTCTGCCGATCCTTCATCACGTTGAGATCGTACTCTGGCTTGATTTTGAAGAAATCGAGCACTTGATCGAGCATTTGGCGATGCTGCGCTGTCACGCAGACAACGGATTCAATTTCCTCTGGATGCTTCTGCAGCTCCAGTACCAATGGCGCCATCTTAACCGCTTCCGGCCTTGTGCCGAAAATCGTCATAACCTTTATTTTAGCCAACGTATGTCACTCCTAAATTTAGTGCGTAGCAAATATTGCTCCGATAAGATTTATTTGGTGCCAAACATGCGGTCACCGGCGTCGCCCAGACCTGGTACGATATAGCCGTGATCGTTAAGATGGCTGTCGAGCGAAGCTAAGAAAATATCGACTTCCGGATGGGCCTTGCGCACAGCATCTACACCCTCAGGTGCTGCGATGAGGCACATTAACTTAATTTGCGTACAGCCGCGGGTTTTCAGCGCTTGAATAGCCGCGTTTGCCGATCCGCCTGTAGCGAGCATGGGATCAATGACAATTAATTGACGCTCTGCAGCATCAGACGGCAGATTGACGTAATACTCAACCGGCTCGAGCGTTTCCGGATTGCGAAACAGTCCAATGTGACCGACTTTAGCCGAAGGAATCAGCTTGAGCATCCCTTCCACCATACCGAGCCCTGCGCGTAAGATTGGAATAAGGCCAACCATGCGCCCGGAAACGATTTTGCTCGTCGCTTCAATGACAGGCGTCGTGACTGTAGTCGTCTCAAGCGGTAGATCTCTCGTAATTTCATACGCCATCATCGTAGCGACTTCATCAACCAGCTCGCGGAAGTCCTTAGTCTTCGTATCCTTGTCGCGAATAAAGGTCAGCTTATGCTGGATAAGCGGATGGTCGCATATTATGAGATTGCCCATAGTTCTATTCATCCTCCTGAAATGCTTCTTCAACTGACTATTATAACATTCGACGCATCAATGTGCTATGTGGGTCACGCAACGCAAGAAACACATGCAAAGTATACCCGAAAGAAGCATTAATTACGTGAACATGATCTCAGTCTCAGCTGCTGCCGCCACAGCTGCTTCCACAGGATGAACCGCCTCCCGAATCGCCGCCGCCGGAGCAAGAGCTGCCGCCGCCATCGGATCCTCCGTTACCGGAATCACCATTGCCACCGTCATTAAAGTCAGAGGAGCCCCCATCATCGCCGCTGCAAATCGGAGTAATCCCACTACTACTGTCGCTATTTGCATTACGCTGTTCTTCGGTTTGATCCTCATCCATCTGATTATGAAAGTTGTCGAGCGGCCCAAATGAAGAGTAGAAAAACATCCCCGAGAGCACTCCTGTCGCCATCATGTCGGAAGAGTCTGCGACACGGTTATGAACCGGCTGCTCTTTAGCCGAAGCGAGCTTATTCCCCCGCTCGATTAAGTAATCGATGGTTGCATTCAAATCTTCAAACTGGGCTGCTGCCTTCTCATTGAAACGTTTGCTGCGAAGCACTGAAGGATTGTTCGTTTCCAGCTCGTACATCAGCTCCTGCGGCAGCGGAGTCCGATAAAAGGCGCCCCACAGCTGACCGCTTACCGGCACAGGCAGAAACAGCTCTCCGTAGATCCAATCGAACCAGGCACGTTCTCCGGATGCAGGCTTCGCATCAGAACCATGAGGAGCATGATGGATCGTCCCTCCGCAAAACTGCTTACAGAACTGCTCATACTCCCGGGTGAACATCAACATCTCATGCCACACCTCATCTACGCGCACACTGTACATCGGAACGTTCCGAAGCACGCCGCACATGAGAAAATAACGCTTCAGCTCAAACCACTGCCACTGCCACTCGCCCTCGCGCATGCTCGGGGTACGCTTCAGCACGCGGTCCTTAATGCGTGCCTCGAAGTCCGGCGAAAGTGCGGCTTCGAGCCGTTCGGCAGCGGAACGTGCAGGATGCTGCTCGGGTACGCCGAGATATTCCGGAGGTTTGCGCATTGGTACGGCTGCCCGGCGGTTGCGGGCCGTATTGGAGCCGCTCGATCGTGACTGCGTCCCTCTGGATTGGAAGAGCTTGATCACAATAAACACGATAAAAATTATGAAAACAAACCCGAATATACTCATATGCTGAGGCACACCGCCTTTGTTAGGGATATATGGTCATCATATCATGCCGAAGCTGCTGTGCTGATGCCTTTTCGCTAAATCAAGGAAAATAATGCGGATAATAAGGCATTAAAAAAGCTGCACCGCTTACTGCGGTACAGCTACTAATATGGATTAACCGCGAAGCAGCAGGCGGTTAAAATAGTCGATTGTGTACTGAACGCCTTTGTCTCCAAGCTCACCTGACCACGTGTGGGAATGCGGCTCGATGCTCAGTCCGCCTTGGTAGCCAACGCCATAAAGAATGGCCATGAACGTCCCCCAATCCGTTTGATCCATGCCAGCCGGAGGATCGTCGAAACGTTTGCCGTCAATGATGACCGAACCCTTGATGTGGATGTGCTTGATACGCGAGCCCCAGTCCACGATTTCTTTCAAGTAATCTTGTCCTGCGTAACGGGCATGCGAAGGGTCATACTTGATGCCAAGCTCTGGCAAATGGCCGTGAATGAGCTTCCAAGCTGCTTCGTCCACGATGTAATTGTTCCAGTGGCAGTTGTACGTCGCAATGGTGATGCCGCGCGCTTTGCCATATTCAATCAGTACGGAGAAATAGTTAATCGCCGCCGTGATGTTATCGTAATAGGAGAGCTCTTCGATGTAGTTGCAGCCGCCCACAAATACCGGACAACCAAGTTCTTGGCACGCATCGATAAGCGCCTGCGCTGCCTGCAATTCCTCTTCGTTGATGCTGCCATCCTTATTGATGCGATCAGGACCCCAACGTCCGATGGAAGCGACTGCAACGCCTGTCCGCTCACTTGCCGCTTTCAGCTCTGGCACGAGGGTCGTGAAGGTGGAAGCCGGAATGTCCACATTGACGCAAAATTCTAAAAAGGCCAAGCCGAGATTGGCCGCGTAATCGAAGCTTTCAGCACGATAATCTGCAATGATTCCAAGTTTCATGTTCCGTTCGACTCCTTCGTTTTCATCCAATTTATCGCCCCTCCGAAACGTTTCGGATTGACTCGTACCACCACTATATATCTTGAAAGAAAGCGATTGCAACATAAATTTATCGACAAGTGTTACGTGACTGGATGAGTGATTCGCTTGGGTGAAGGTGCAATTCCGGGAGATCAGGCAAAGGTAGATGGGACGGTGAGCCGTGGGACTGCAGGCTGCGACAGTTGAGACGGAGAGCCGCGGGAAAGCGGGCTGTGACAGGCGGGAGTGTACGCCGTGGGACTGCGGGCAGCGCAGAGTAGAGAGGTGGGTAAAGCGGTAAGGTAGCAGAAATGGGACTTCGGTGGATGGTTCTGTCGGCAGCGGGTCGGCTTGTTGCTATAATTACTCGCTAACGAACCGTACTGGTCTTATTTTGTGGAAATGGGCTCCTCAAAAATTCTAACGAACCACAGGGAGCTTATTTTGCCGAAATTGGGGGCTCGGAGCGTGATTTGGGCGAAATAGCGCCTGTAGGGTTCGTTAGAATTTTAAATGGCGTGATTTGGGTGAAATAAGACCTCTACGGTTCGTTAGAGTTGAGAGTCCGTGTGCCTGACTATAGATTCCGGTTCCGCAGCATGCTGCGGAACGAAAAAAAGGCGGCATAGGGATGAACCCTTTGCCACCTTTTGTGATTTGCCAAGCCGATATTAGTAAGTCATGCCCGGGTAAAGCGGGTATTGCGACATCAGGTCGCTCACCATACCGCGTGCTTTTTCAAGAACGGACTCATCCTTCGGATTCTTGAGCGTCATTGCGATCACTTCTGCGATTGTAGCCATTGCGTCTACTCCCATGCCGCGCGAAGTTGCTGCAGGCGTACCGATACGGATACCGCTTGTGATGAACGGACTCGTTGGATCGAACGGAATCGCGTTTTTGTTTACTGTGATTTGAACGGAATCCAGTACGTGCTCCGCATCTTTACCTGTGATGTTCAGGTTGCGAAGGTCGATCAGCATCAAGTGGTTGTCCGTACCGCCGGATACGATGTTGATGCCTTTCTCAATAAGACCCTCAGCAAGCGCCTTAGCGTTGTCGATCACGTTCTTGCCGTATTCTTTGAACGAAGGCTGAAGCGCTTCGCCGAAAGCAACGGCTTTAGCAGCGATAATGTGCATCAGAGGTCCGCCTTGGGAACCTGGGAATACCGCTTTATCAATCGCTTGCGCCCATGCTTTGCGGCAAAGGATCATACCGCCGCGAGGTCCGCGAAGCGTTTTGTGCGTAGTTGTAGTTACAAAGTGAGCATGCGGAACCGGGCTTGGGTGCAAGCCGGCAGCTACAAGACCTGCGATGTGTGCCATGTCAACGAAGAGCAATGCGCCTACGTCATTAGCGATACGGCCAAGCTCTTCAAAATCGATGATGCGCGGGTAAGCCGATGCGCCTGCAACGATCATGCGCGGACGGTGTTTGAACGCCAGTTTGCGCACTTCTGCATAGTCGATTGTAAAGGTGTTCTCGTTAACGCCGTATGCCACGAAGTTGTACAGAAGACCGGATGCGTTAACCGGGCTGCCGTGCGTCAAGTGACCGCCATGCGCCAGGTTCATACCAAGAACCGTGTCGCCAGGGTTTAGCGCTGCCAGGTAAACAGCCATGTTTGCTTGTGCGCCGGAGTGCGGCTGCACGTTCGCGTGCTCAGCACCGAACAATTCTTTGGCACGGTTGCGTGCGATATCTTCCGCGATATCCACATGCTCACAGCCGCCGTAGTAACGTTTGCCCGGGTAGCCTTCTGCGTATTTGTTCGTCAGCACAGTGCCCATTGCTTCCAATACCGCTTCAGAAACGATATTCTCGGATGCGATTAGCTCGATGTTGTCGCGTTGACGTTGAAGCTCCAGACCAAGGGCTTTCAAAATTTCGGGATCTTGTTTACGTAGGTTTTCCATGTTGATGAGTCCTCCTCAAAAAATTAAGTATATTAGTCGCATGTGCCGGCAGTTGATGCCGGGCCTGCCGCTTCCCGCGTGTAAACCGCTCGTTCCCCGCCAATAAGCTTTGGACGAGTATAAGCCATCGTTAAATGCGCAGATCCGATTGCTCGAATCGTTGGTCGCACCGGTACCGCAACACGTTTCAAATGCATGCCGATGAAGGTGTCACCGATATCGATGCCCGCATGTGCCTGAACCGTTTCGGTCAGTACAGCATCCTGCAGCGTTTGAAACGCGTAGGCTGCCATCGAACCGCCGGCTTTGCGCACGGGGATCGCCGAAACGAGGTCCAAGCCATATCGCTCCACGGCTTCCCGTTCCATGACAAGTGCCCGATTTAAATGCTCACAGCACTGATAAACCGGATAAAACTGCAATTCCTGACGCACTTTCTCGACCCCCGCATAGATCGCGGCTGCCGTCTCTAATGTGCCTGATGTACCAATCCGCTGGCCGAGCACCTCGCTGGTCGACACGCCGATCACAAGCAGCTGTCCTTGGCGAATGCCGGACGCAGCTGCAAGCTCGCGGACTACGGTTTCTACATCCTTGGTCAGCTGTGCCGAATCCATGTTGCTTATTCCGTGGTCGTTGTCGCTCATCGCTGGATACGCCCCTTACTCGGATTTCGCCGCATCGGCGTATTGCGCTTCAAGCTTCATCACTTTGCTCACGCGGCCGATATGACGCTCGCCATTGGAGAACGGTGTCTCGAGCCAAATACGGATAATCTCTTGGGCTACACCCGGACCGATGACGCGTTCGCCCATTGCCAGTACGTTGGTGTCGTTGTGCTCACGGGTTGCTTTGGCCGAGAACATATCGTGCACAAGCGCGCAGCGAATGCCTTTGACTTTATTAGCCGCGATGGACATGCCGATTCCCGTACCGCAAATGAGAATGCCGCGTTCTGCCTTGCCTTGTGCAACAAGCTCAGCGACAGGAAGCGCATAATCCGGGTAGTCCACGGATTGGTCGCAATCGCAGCCTACATCCTCAATGTCGTGACCAAGCGATTTGATAAACGGCACTAGCTCATCTTTCAAGCGGTAGCCCGCGTGGTCTGCGCCGATGGCGATTTTCATATCCATTTTCCTCCCAAGTGTGTCCGCTCGTGGCGGATCTTGTCGATTCACAATGGCATTAGTATACCTGATTTCGCCGAAAAAGACGAAAAAAGAGCAAGCATGCTTACGCACGCTGCTCTTTGCCCAGGCGACCGGCCGTATGATCCGATGCTCCACCGTGGTTTAACCCACTTTCGTCGCCAGTTACATCGGAAACCGTCTTTAGTTGCTTTTATCATAACGGATTATGGCCTCAAAATCAATCGGTCTCGGAAGAAACGGCGCCTGCCATCCTATGGCAGCGCAGATAGTTTCTTCCCCCGAAAATCGAAGGAAAGCAAAGAAAAGGCTTTCTTAGATTCTCGCTTGGCCAAGGGCCGTATTCATCCTTTCAGCCGATCAAGGAGTCGGTTAAGCGCAGCTTCGATCTGGGACGCACTCTGTTCATAAACCGCCAGCGAGCCGCCGAATGGATCATCCACATCGAAACTCGGTATCTGCTGCTCCAATTGAAGCAGCCTGGACCGCTCCTGTGCTGTCAGCGGCTGACCCAGCGCCTGCTTGATCTGCCAGCTCGAATACAGCCCTTCCAGCTCGGCGATGTCCGCCAGCACTCCGGGGTCCGTGTTCGCAAACTCGAGCAGCGTATGCGTCTTGTCCACAGCGGCCGGAAAATGCTGCAGCAGCTGCTTCTTATGGCTTGCGGTCATGGTCAAAATAAGATCAGCCCACGCAATCGAGCCGCCTTCCAGCGCCTTCGAGGTACCATCATGCGCGATATCGCGTTTGGACAGCGCCGTTCGGGCATGATTCGAAACAGGCAGTCCATCGATCGTGGACACGCCTGCGGATCGAATATCGAGCTGCATGCCCCTTTGCTGGGACATCGCTCGAAGCAGCGCTTCAGCCATTGGTGAACGGCAAGTATTGCCGGTGCACACGAATAGAATCCGTTTCACGATTGATTACACTCCTCTTTGTTGGTGTGGGTTTGGGAAATACCAAAAATTGCTATGTCTGAGGCATTATATTTCCGTGGTTTCGCGCTAACGAACCCTGAGGGCCTTATTGGCGTGAAGAAAGCCATTTATAAAATCTAACGAACCGTAGGGACGCTATTATAGAGAAATGGAACGAAATATGGCCTTTTGACAACGAATAAGGCCTGTAAGGTTCGTTAGAATTTCAAACCCCTTCATTTTGTTGAAATAAGGCCCCTAGGGTTCGTTAGCGTGCGTGCGTGAAATCGACAGACCTGAATGAGTTCAGCAATGAGATGCCGTTCTATCAGAACAGGAACAACAAACCGAATGTAAATAAAATCACTCCGCCGCACGCTTCCCCGTATCCGCCGAGACTAGTGCCTACTTTACGACCGAGCAGCAGCCCAAATACGGACATCACGCCGCCGGCAACGCCGAAGAGCAGCACCGTCAGCAGCATGTCCGTCTCGAACATGCCAAGCGAGATCCCGACGGAAAAGGAATCGATACTCACGCCAAGCGCGAACAGCAGCATCCCCCATGAGCTGCGGTAATCGATTGACTCCACTGCATCGCCGCGCAGCGAGCTATAGATCATATGCCCGCCTAGCAGCAGCAATAGCGCACCGGCGGCTGTCGTCGCAACGCCGCCAAGCAGCGTACTGACATATTTGCCCGTGAAAATGCCCATGAGGGGCATAATCGTGTGAAAAAGCGCAATGATCGCGCTTAGCTTTAATATATCCATCATCCGAATGCCTTTGAGCCCGATACCGACACCCAGCGAAAAAGCATCCATCCCCAGTGCCATAGCAATAATCATCAGCGTCAGCAATTGTCCGGCATGCATGCCCGCCTCAACCATTTCATCCTCTCCTTGTCCACAACCTCTCCAAAGTGTATGCGGACAAGATTGGAAAGATGACCTGGGAAGTGGCGAGGTTCGCGGGTTAAGAGCTGGCGCGAACATGAGGCATGCCGTGGGCTATAGCCTTGGCGGCGCTGGTGCGCGGGGCATGATGCGAGCTAGGCCATGGCGGCGCTTGGTGCTCGGGGCTTGCCGCGAGCTAGAGCCATGGCGGCGCTTGGCGCGCGGAGCATGATGTGAGCTAGGCCATGGCGGCGCTTGGCGCACGGTGGTGCCGCGAGCTAGGGCCATACCACTTGGCGCACGACGGCGCCGTGAGCTAGAGCCATGGCGGCGCTTGGCGCGCAGCAATCGCGGTCGCTAGACGTGGACCACCGCGTGGCCGGCCGCTTTGGATAAGCGATTCATGAGCGCGTGGCCGATCCCCTGCTCCGAGCAGGTTTCGGCCCAAATGCGCTCTACGCCGCGGTTGTCAAATTCGCGCAGCGCATTGTAGAGGCCGTGCGCAGCCGTTTCCAGCTGCGCCAGGCTGCCGACGACGAGCACGCAGTCGGCGTCGTACCGAGCAGCATGCTCGGCAAAGGCGAGCACGCCTGTGCGCTCGCCGCGAGCCTTCGCTGCGCCGACTTCCGCCGCAATATAAGCGGAAACGGCGTCAGCGTCGCCCTTGACCAAGTGCATCAGCCCCTGTGGGGCGTAATGCGCATATTTCATGCCGGGCGAGCGCGGCCCCTGCGTTTCCGCTGCGGGAGCCTCCACCGCCGCCGATAGCGCAGCGGCGGCGTCTATGCCGGCGCCGGGCGCAGCCACGGCATCGTAATCGACCCGCGACGCAACCTCGCGCAGTGCTTCGGCCGTTACGCCGCCGGGACGCAAAATGCGCACCAGATCGCCGTCAATCTCCACGACAGTCGATTCAAGGCCTACTCCAGCAGCGCCGCCATCGACAATGCCGTCGATCAGGCCGTTAAGGTCATCTCGCACATGAGAGGCCAGTGTCGGACTGGGACGGCCGGAGCGATTCGCACTAGGTGCCGCCAGTGGACAGCCTGAAGCAGCAATAAGCTGCAGAGCCACAGGGTGAGCAGGCATCCGCACCGCAACTGTAGCAAGTCCCGCTGTGACCCGCGGCGAAACAGCACCCAGCTTCACCGGCAGTACGATCGTCAGCGGACCCGGCCAGAAACGATCCATAAGCCTCTCGGCGAGCATGAATGACTCCCCTTCCAGCGGAATCGTCAGTTCTTCCAGCTGCTTGCGATCCGCGATATGAACGATTAACGGATTATCGGACGGACGCCCTTTTGCCTCAAAAATCCGTTCAACCGCCGCCGTGCTCCTCGCATCCGCACCTAGTCCATAGACCGTTTCTGTTGGAAAAGCAACGGTACCGCCTTTTCGCAGCAAAGCCGCTGCCTCGTCAAGTTCACCTTCACGCGGGTGGTGGCTGTCCACTTCCCACAATAATGTTGTTCGTAGATGGATGGTCAATGTCGTATCCCCAGCTTCTGCTTTGTTTTGCCCCATTATACCATACGCCGCCTAGCGCTATCCAAACAGCCATTCCTATACAAGAAAAGCCCAATCGCGAAGTGAGCGACTGAGCTTATTGCGTGATTAGCTGAAAAGGCTGCGGAAAAAGCTCATGATCGACTTGATGATTTCCCACAGAAAAAACTTCACTTCCGGCTGCTTGGCTTCACCTGCTTGAACGTTCCCATCCGTTGCCTTATCTGTTGCAGGAGCATCTGCCGCAGCTGAAGTTACTTGGGCATCGTTGTCTGCTTTTGCACTCACAGTCGCCGTTGCTGCCACCGCCGGAGTTGACGCTTCCCCGCTTACCGCATCCACGAAGCAGAGCGGCGGAAACAGCACGCACCACCAGTTTTGTCCGGCACCTGCGCCGAGGGTGATGCGAAGCGCTTCGTAATTACCGGCAGGATACACTTGTGTGCCATATATTTTAGTTGGAAACGGCACGATGCCGAGTTCCGCTTTGAATCCATAGTAAAAACCACGCGAACTGAGTTTGGCAGCAATAATGCCTTCGATGTCGCCCATATGATTGCGGATGGTGCTGCGTGCTTCTTCAATCGATTGCGGTCCAGCCACCCAGTTGTTCATTTCTGCCACGATGGCATCACGAATCTCGCGTTTTACCGCTTGATCGGAAGCATTATCGGAGTTTGCTAGAATGCGAAGACGAATAGATTCGGATGGAATGCTGCCGCCGGCAATAGCCGCATCGGCACGTTGACTTTCCCAGCTCATAAGCAATATTGCTGCAATAAGAAGGACATACCCATAAATCGGACGATAAGGAAAACGGGAATAAGTGCGAATCATAACGACAAGCTCCTTTGTGGCACCCGTCGGTGCATCGGCTTGCGTTCCGGAACGATATATCCCCAGTATGTCCGTAGCGGCGATTCTCTAAACCTATCAGTCCACTTTAAAAGTTTCGTAGATAACCAGCACAGGTTCAAGTCGGCTCCCACGCATATTTATGTATTTACTGGAAAATATAGCACATGAGGTGAATCCTATGTCGCAATTTTCCAATCCCAAAATCAGCAGCGCTCAGGCTTGTCTGTTAGCCATTAATTCCATCGTCATCCTTGCGCAAATAACCGCTTACTCTTATTTGGTCCAAGTCGGCCAGCGCGACGCCGCCATCAGCTGCATCATCGGAATCGTCGCTTATTGGTGTTATTACCTATGGCTTTACCGAATTATGCGCAAGCAGCAGCAGGGACAATCGTTCCTTGAAACACTGAAACGGAAATACGGTCCATGGGCATCCAGCGCCGTGAAGGGATGGATGATCCTCTACTTAGTCTATGAAATGTTCATTATCCTTCGCAATTACTTTATCTGGATCGACACGATGATCCTCCCCGCAACGCCGGTCTGGGCGATTACGCTGCCTCTCCTTCTGGTTTGCGTCTATTTGGGCATAAAAGGTCTGAAGCCGATTGCCATCATGATGGCCATTCTGACGCCAATGATTGTAATGCTGTATGTCATGCAAGCGATATTCACCATCAGATTCAGACACTTTGACTTGTTGCTCCCCTTCTTTACGATCGGCTGGAAACCGTTGCTGCACGGCGCGCTATACCCTTTCCGGTGCGGCATGGAAGCCTTTCTCTTGCTGTTGATCATCCCTCAAATGGAGGGGCGTTTGAAGCGGAAGCACGTCGTGATCTCGGTCGCATACATTTCCGTCCTCCTCTTGAACGCCATTGTTTCGATATTGACGACATTCGGCGCAGAAGAGGCCGCAAAGCAGCGGTATCCGAACTATATGCAGTGGCGGCTTGTCCGGGTTAGTGATTTTATCGAACATGTCGACTTTCTGGCGCTGTTTCAATGGACGAGCATGACTGCGATTGATGTTGCCTTGATGTTCTGGTTCGTCGGATACCTGTTTGCTTCGAAGGAACTGCACAAGAAGATTGCAATCCTAACGCTTGCCGTGATTCTGTTCATCTTCATGGAGCTGCATATCGAGGAAGGCCTATTTAATCTCATGCGCCGTTATTTCTACCCCTTCTCTGTGGTCTCCATTCTTTGCTGGACCGCAATCGCCCATATCCTGACAAAGAAACGAGTGATCTCATGAATATTAGTCATGCGCAAGAAGCGGATGTACGCACGTTATTCAACAACTGCCACGATGTCAAATTCGAGAAGCACGGCAGCTTGGCAACGGTGTACTGCGAAGGCATGGCGGATCATAAACAGCTGGTTCAATATGTACTCCCCCGCTTGGCGGATATGATCGAGAACGACGAGGTGCATTGTTTCGGCGAGGAGGAAGCACTGGAGCAGCTGGTGAGCTCGGTATTCTCAGGCTCAGTCGTCATCTTGTTCTTTCAGGAAAGCGGCACAGCTGCCTACGAAGCCAACATTGCCAGCCCGCCCAGCCGAACGCCGGAGGAATCCGCAAGCGAAGCCTCGATTCGCGGACCGCGGGATGGATTTACGGAAGAGCTTTCAACGAACGTCGCGCTGATTCGGAAGCGGCTGAAAACCACCTCGCTCCGCTACGAGCATTTTACGATTGGCAAACGTGGCAGAACGGGGCTTGGGTTGCTCTATATCTACGATGTGATCCATCCACCGTTTGTGGAGGAAGCGCGAACGAGAATCCGCAGCATCGATGTCGATTCCATCGTGGGCAGCGCGCAGCTGGAGGAATTTCTGAGCGACTCCAGCGATTCCATCTTTCCGCTGGTCGATTATATCGGCAGACCTGATTTTGCCGTCGAGGCGCTGCTTACCGGCCGATTCGTCATTCTGGCCGACGGGTTCCCTATTGCTGTCATCGGGCCGGCCAGCCTTACCGAACAGTTAAAATCACCCGAGGACGTTCATTTTCCGTACCCCTACACGTTCATGCAGCGCATTCTCCGGCTCATCGGACTCTTCATTGCCATGGTGCTGCCCGGCTTCTACATCGCCATTACCTGCTTCAACATCGATCAAGTGCCCTTCTTTTTACTGACGACGATCTCCGTCGGTCGCGCAGGCATTCCGTTCTCTGCGCCACTCGAAGCGCTGCTAATGATGGGGTTATTTGAGCTTTTTCGCGAGGCCGGCGTGCGTCTGCCCAAAGCGGTTGGACAAACGGTAACGGTCGTCGGCGGACTCATCATCGGTGATGCCGCCATTCGGTCCGGTTTGGCCTCGCCAGCGCTCCTCATGGTCATCGCGGTCACGGCCGTAGCTTCCTTCTCGCTGGTGAACCAGTCGCTGACCGGAACTGTCACCCTAATACGCATCTATATTCTGCTATTGTCTTCTTGTCTAGGCATCTACGGATTCTTCATTGGCGTCCTATCTACCATCGCCTATACGTGCACACTCACCTCATTCGGACTATCCTATTGGGCGCCGCTCGATGAGTTCAATTTCAAATCCGCGCTCGTTGCACTGGCCAATCGCCCCTTCAAATCAAAGAAAAAACGGCCAACTACGCTGCTTCCAGCCGATGAGACTAAGCAAGGAGAATGAGGATGCGCGCAAAAACAGCTCAACTAATCGGCACGCTCTCATGCCTGCTGCTCCTAAGCGGATGCTGGGATTTTAAAACGATGGAAAATCTGATCTATCCCATTGCGGTCGGCGTCGACTACAAGAACAATCAGTTCGTGACGTACGTACAAATCGTAGGCTTTAGCTATGTCGCCAAAACGGAGAGCGGCACGGGGAGCGGACCTAAAATGTACGTCGGCCGATCCACCGGGAAAACCTTGGCCGCCGCACTTGCATCAACGGTTGAAACTTCGCAGCGAAGAATTTATTGGAGTAACGTGAGGTGCTACCTGTTTACGGCAAGCGCGCTTCGCGCCGGAGGTACCGATTACTTTGACACGCTGAAACGTTACCGGGAGCTTCGTTACACGCCATGGGTATTTGGAACAAAGGAGCCGATTGAAGAGGTCTTCAAGACGCAATCCTTCTTTAATCAGTCCCCGCTCATGACCATCATGATTGAGCCGGAGGATAACTTCGACCAGCGGTCTATCATTAGGCCATTAATTGCGCTAGAGTACCAGGTCAACCTCAATGAGCCGGGGAAGACAACGCTGATCCCAATTCTGGCCCTCGACAAAACCGCTTGGCAGAGCGAAGAGAAGCCCGAGCCCAAGTTGAAAATGAACGGCGTGTTTGCCATCTACGATAAATCCTTCAAAGGAGAGCTGGCGAAGAAGCAGGCCATGGGATTGAGGTGGATGGACAATCAAACGAAGCGCACGCCTGCCGATACGAAGTCGGCCATCTTATCGATTGATCAGATCAGTCAGAAGCTGTCCGTCGAGTACCGGAATGGAAAGCCTGTATTTAATATCAAAGTGAAGGCGACGGGAAATAATATCGAGCTCAAAGATCAACAAGCAAGTGAAGAAACGATTTCTCAAGAGGCGCAGCGTCAAATCGCTCAAGAAATTCGGATGAGCTACAACGAGGGATTGAAGCTTGGGGTTGATCTGTATAACTTCAAGAATAAGCTGTTTCAGAAAAAAGATCCGAACTGGCGCAACGTCAAGTTGGAGGAGAGTTCGTTAAACCGGATCGACGTCAGCGTGTATGTGGAGCATGAGGGGAATTTGAAACGATAACGTGAAAGGGCACCGACTGGCGGTGCCCTTTTTCTTCTTTATTCCACTGCTAGCACATGGCGACCAATGCCGGCATAGTCGTCGATGATGCGCACTTCGCGCCAAGCGCCGATGCCGCGAAGAAGGTCGGCAACCGCTTCGGCTTGGCCCATGCCAAGCTCAAAGCCGACGATGCGCGGCAGCGAAGACAGCTGCGCGAGCTGCTCCGCCATGCGCCGATATGGCGTCAGCCCGTCATCGCCGCCATCAAGTGCGAGGCGCGGCTCGTGATCGCGCACTTCCGGCTGCAAGCCGGCAATATCCCCCGCCGGAATATATGGCGGGTTCGAGACCAGCACGTCGATGCGCAGGCCGGCTACGCTGCCGGGCGCATCGGTGTGCTCCTCGGGCCGCGGCTGCGCGAACGGCCCGAGCAGGTCGCCCTGCACGAACGTCATGCGCGCCGCTGCACCTTGGCGCGCCGCATTCGTGCGGGCGACCGCCAGCGCGTCCGGCGACAGATCGGACGCGCAGACGCGCCACAGCGGACGCAGCGTTGCCAGCGTCACGCCAATGGCGCCACTGCCTGTGCCGACATCTACAATCGTCGGCACCCTGCTTGACTCACCTTCATCATTCGCCGCTCCCTGGCTCTCCACTAACGCACCCGCAGCCTCCGGCCACAACTTATCCGCTGCTTCCAGCACGGCCTCAACTAACAGCTCCGTCTCCGGTCGCGGGATGAGCACCGCAGGCGTGACCTGATAAGGCAATCCGTAGAACCATTGCTCGCCGATCAAATACTGCACAGGCTCGCCAGCAGCTTTGCGGGCAAGCAGCGCTTCCCATTCAGCCGCATGCTGCTGCGGAAAAGGGTCACGCCAATCGCGGATCAGCGCGGCCCGCTCCATTCCGAGCACATGCAGCAGCAACAGCTCCGCATTGTTGCGAGGCTCGCTGATGCCACGCGCTTCCAACATGCTCGTCGCACGGACACAAACCTCTCCAATCGTTGGCTGCACCCCGCTTCCGCTACCCCCTCCAGTTAGACCACTTTCCACATTAAGCCCTCCTTTTGACTGGAACTATGACTTGCGGTTACTGAGGCACTTCACTTGCTCATTCACATCTCACTTTACTCCCACGCTACACAAACGGGAGCAGCCTAGGCCGCTCCCGTCATTTCCAGCTATTAATCGCTCTTATATCGCTCTTATGCTCTTATAACGCTTTATAAATCACGCTATTACGCCAAATTCTCGCGTTCCATCAGTTCCGTCTGAGCGGTCAATGTCAGCGCATTGATGATTTCTTCCATATCGCCGTTCAATACGGAATCAAGCTTGTGCAGCGTAAGGCCGATACGGTGATCCGTAACCCGGCTTTGCGGGTAGTTGTATGTCCGAATCCGCTCGCTGCGGTCGCCTGTACCGACTTTGCTTTTGCGTTCGCCGGCATACTTGGCTTCTTCTTCTTGGCGCTTGATATCCGAAATCCGTGCACGAAGAACTTGAAGCGCCTTCGCTTTGTTCTCGTTCTGCGACTTACCATCCTGACACTGAGCCATAATGCCCGTCGGAACGTGAAGCACGCGAACCGCTGATTTCGTTGTATTAACGGACTGACCGCCTGCACCGCTGGAGCAGAACGTATCAACCCGAATATCTTTGTCCAGAATTTCAATCTCGACCTCTTCAACCTCCGGCATAACGGCCACGGTTGATGTCGATGTGTGAATTCGGCCGCCGGACTCCGTTACCGGAATCCGCTGAACGCGGTGCGCGCCGCTCTCGAATTTCAGCTTACTGTAGGCGCCTTTGCCAGTTACCATGAAGATAACCTCTTTGAAGCCGCCAAGATCACTCTCGCTGAACTCCAGCAGCTCCACGCGCCAGCCTTGAGTATCCGCGAATTTCATGTACATCCGGTACAAATCCGATGCGAACAAAGCCGCTTCGTCGCCGCCGGCAGCGCCGCGGATCTCAACGATAACGTTCTTGTCGTCATTCGGGTCTTTAGGCAGCAGGAGAACATGAATATGTTCTTCAAGCTCAGTCTGGCGCGTGCTTAGTTCATCGATTTCCATCTTCACCATTTCACGCATTTCATCATCAAGCTTCTCATTCTGCATTACTTTTGCTTCACTAAGCTGCTCGGAAACTTGCTTGTATTCCGTATATGCCTCATAAGGAGCTTGCAAGTCCGACTGCTCCTTCGAGTAGTCGCGCAGCTTCTTCGGATCGCTAGCCACATCCGGATCGCACAACAGCTCGCTCAATTTATCATACCGGTCAGCGAGTGCCTGTAAACGGTCCAACACTGTCATTCACCTCTACTTTAGAATAAATCCAATTGATTGTTCCTTTAGTATAACATAACGCACTACAAACCATAAACGTGACAATTTTGGAGAATTTGCCGACTTTAGTACAAGCGCCGCAAGACATAGCAAAAGGACCCGAGAATTTCGGGCCCTAAAACCAACCATTCAATCGCTACACGTTGAAGCGGAAATGCATAACGTCGCCGTCTTGCACCACGTATTCTTTGCCTTCAAGGCGAAGCTGACCTTTTTCCTTCGCAGCATTCATGGAGCCTGCCGCCATCAGGTCGTCATAAGAAACCACTTCCGCACGGATAAAGCCGCGTTCAAAATCCGTATGAATAACGCCGGCTGCTTGCGGCGCCTTCATGCCTTTACGAATCGTCCATGCACGCACTTCTTGCACGCCTGCCGTAAAGTACGTGTACAGACCAAGCAGCTTGTAAGCTGCGCGAATCAAACGGTTAAGGCCGGATTCCGTGAGACCAAGTTCCTCTAGGAACATTTCTTTGTCTTCGCCTTCAAGCTCAGCGATTTCGGATTCTACCTTCGCGCTGATTGGCACCACTTCTGCGCCTTCTGCTTTCGCGAATTCACGTACCAATTCCACATACTCGTTGCCATCGGAGTTTGCCGCTTCGCCTTCGCTAACGTTGGCTGCGTATAAGATCGGTTTCATCGTGAGCAGGTGAAGATCGCGTACAATCGCCTTCTCATCTTCAGAGAGGTCAAGACTGCGCGCTGGTTGATCGTTGTACAACGCTTCTTTAATACGCTCCAGTGTTTCAACCTCTTGCACGACCTTCTTGTCGCCGCCTTTGAGGTTTTTGCGGGAACGTTCGATTTTGCGATCAACGGAGTCGATATCCGCCAAAATCAACTCCAGATTGATGGTGTTGATATCTCCGATTGGATCTACTTTGCCGGATACATGCGTGATGTTGTCATCTTGGAAGCAGCGAACGACGTGTACGATCGCATCCACTTCGCGGATGTGCGCAAGAAACTTGTTGCCGAGGCCTTCGCCTTTGCTCGCGCCTTTTACAATACCTGCAATATCGATGAATTCAAAAGCAGTCGGAACGGTTTTGTTCGGTACAACAAGCTCCGTCAATTTATCAAGACGCTCATCCGGTACTTCAACGACGCCCACGTTCGGGTCGATCGTACAGAACGGATAGTTCGCGGATTCCGCGCCCGCTTGCGTTATTGCATTAAATAAAGTGGATTTACCTACGTTTGGCAAACCGACGATTCCAGCTTTCAAAGCCATTTATGAAGACACCCCTGTTCCGTATTAAACAATCTCATGACATTATACATGAAGGGGGGGAAATAAAAAAGCAAGATTCGCCCTTATTCCCTTATCCAAAATCATCATATTAATAATACAAGGGCCGTTATTCCTTAACGGCCCCCGTATCACGTGGTGTGTTACGCTATAGTTGCTGCCTGCTCATCCATTACAAGATCAAGTTTCATTCCTAGAACTTTGGCTAAAGTCTGGATGGTGTCGATACGTGGAATCGTCTTCGCACTTTCTACTCTTGAAACAAAAGATTGCTTCAAGCCAGCTGCTTTAGCCAACTGTCCTTGTGTCCATCCCAGTTGCTTTCTTCTGAGTATTATTTTTGCTACAAGTTGTGCTGTAAAAGCTACAGCTTCGAGTTCAGCATCTGGGATCGACGAACTGTGTTTGACATCGTCCCAATTTATCATGAATTCGTGCCTCAATTCTTAAGTTAGATTTGAATTATTGACTAAAGGTTCAATACATATTATTTCTAATTTTATTGTATCTAAATCTGTTCTTATACCTATAATCCTTTTGACTTGTCATTCTTAATACCTCCAATTTTTGTATAGTGTCCTTAACGCAACTTATCCAAGTACCCCACTTGGGGGAGGGAGTGGTATTCTCCCTCAGCTACCATGTCGCTTGATCCAGTCCTTCATCGCTCGCTTCGCTTTTTCTATTTCGGCAGGCGGCGTTTTCTTTGTCTCTTTACGAAACATATGTAAGAGAACAAAATGATTGCCATTCCATAAAAAGAAAAACGCTCTGTGATCATCAATGCGCAACTCCCAAAGCTTCTCTTCAATTTGCTTCGTGAACTTTTCTCCGGCTCTAGTACCACCGATACGTAAAATTTCAATACAATAATTGATTTTCTTACGAAGTCCTCTAGCATGTTTGTCCGATACAGCTGCTTTGTCGAGTTCTGCGAGCGAATCTTGAAAAGGAGAACGATCATGGATGTCTGTGTACAATCGGATCTGATACATCGGACACCTCTATATTCAATTTCCTCCATATTCCGTTTTAACGGATTAGTTATATTATAACTAAAAAGTTATAATCCTTCAACCACCCCACTCCGCATGCCACCCCCAACTTCCGAACATACTACTTTATGTGCGACCATCCTTCGGAGGTGAACCGGCATGGAAAATCAAACCCATAAAGGCAATTACAAAGGCACGACCAAGATGCATGCTAAGAATCAGGATATGGCCTTCGTCAACGACACGCTCGAAGATGCCAAGTCCGTCACCAACTACAGCAGCGTAAAGAAGAAAACCGATAAGTAGCTAAGCATCGCACGTATACGTCCCATCTCGTCCTACACACATGCAAAAGGTGTCCACCAGGCCAACACGGACCTAGTGGACACCTTTTTCCTTACGGATTGCCTGCACCTGTATAGATATGAATCGCATCGCGCAGAAACTCGGCTGTTCCCGGTTGATTCACGTCGTAATACGCTTTGAACCGCTCATCATCTACGTACATTTGCGACAGGTTCGCGTGGGCTTCCTTGCTATACTGCGCCCAATAGAAGCTCAGCCATTGACGGTGCAAATCCGCCGCCTTCTGTGCGAGCTCGCCTGCCGGATCCCCCTGCTTGAAAGCCTCGGCCAGCGTTTCCTTGATTTCCTCCGCCAGACGAGTGACCCGCTCATGGTCTTCCTGTGACATGCCCTTAACCTTCGCGTTCGACTGGTTTACGGCATCATCGCCGTATTTCTCGCGCACTTCCTTGCCGTATTTCTGCTCATTCTCGTCAATTAGACGCTGCTTGAATCCTTCAAATTTCTGCTTATCGCTCATAGAGATTCTCCCTTCAGCCGCAGCGATGGTTTGATCCACGTTTGCGATCAGCGCATCGAGCTGCCGTCTTCTATCGAGAAGCTGTTCCCGGTGCTGGACCAAGGCTGCGGTGCCATCGAAGGACGGATCAGTCAGAAGCTCTTTAATGCGATCCAAGCTGACGCCAAGCTCCCGATAAAATAAGATCTGCTGCAGTCTGTCGACCTCCGCCTGACCGTAAATTCGGTAGCCCGAAGAGTTCATTCTTGCCGGCTTAAGAATGCCTACTTCGTCATAGAACCGCAAGGTCCTCGTACTGATTCCCGCGAGCCCGCCCAGTTTCTGAACGGTATATTCCACCTTCATCACCTCCCGACAACCCCACTTTACACCTTTACGTAACGTGAATGTCAAACCTATTTTTATAATAAAATGCCGCGCTCACCATTCCCTATACCCACGCATCCGTATCGTAGCCGCGTTCTTCCCAGTATCCGGTATGATCCCCTTCAATGAGCTCAATGCGATTCAGCCATTTGACCGACTTATAGGCATACATCTTCGGAACAACCAACCGGACCGGGCCTCCGAGATCACTTGGAATCGGCTTCCCATCGTGCAGCACCGCTACCAGAACATCATCCATATCAGCCTGCTCAAGAGTAAGGGAATCCGTATACACGCCGTCTCCGGAGTACAGTTTTACCGTCCTAGCCGCAGGCTTCACGCCTGCCATCTTCAAGAAATCCTTCAACTTAATGCCTTCCCACGTATTGCCGAGGACCGACCAGCCGGTCACGCAGTGGAAATCACTCACTTGGACTTCCCGCTTCAGCGCCACAAACTGCTCCCAGTTCCACTGCAGCCGCTTCTCCACAAGACCGTCTACAATGAAAGTAAAGGTGCTATTGTCGAACTCCGGGATCGGCGTCACCGTATAAATGCGGAACGAGCCGCGGCTACCCCCGCCGATCGGCGGCGAAGAGGCGGGAAGCGGTTTCGGTGCAGGAATGAGCGAATTGGCATCAGCCTCTATGATCTCATCCAGATTAGCGCCGGGCGACGCCTGGTTGCCAAGCCATTTTAGAAAAGAAGGTCCGATCGCAATGGCGATACCCGCTCCTACCGTAACCCGAATAAACGAACGCCTCGACATGACCGCCTCTGGTCTAGCCGCCGGATGAACGCCTTCTCCTTGCTGTCCCGTCTTGATCGTACGGCGATGCGGCTCCTTGAGCCATTTCAGCCTTGTTATGGAGTGGTAGATGATATAGGGAAGTCCAACCCATGTCAGCAGATCGTGAATGGTGAGAGCACTACTGGACCATGCCGGACCAACCGCCTTGAATTGCCACAAAAGCACACCGGACAGCAGCCAGCCGACCAACAGCCCCAATACAATAATGACGTTAGCCTTCTGCCACGACTTGCCCTTCAACTGTTTCCAATGCTTCGCAGCCAGTGCCAAATAGAATACGACCGGCAGCAGTGACGCGATTCCGACCACGATATGCACATATCGGATGATGACTCGGCCTTCACCCAGAATGCCGCGCCAAAGTCCTTGGAACAACACCAGTCCTGTTAGCGTCAGAATCACGACAATCCAACCGTTTATGGAATGAAGCTTAGCCAACTTCTTGCCGTAGCCTTTACGAAGCTGCGCGAGCCATTTCTGCATAGACCCTGCCCCCTGACGTTTTACTCATTACTTATAGAGACGTATTTAAGCGTTAAAAAATCTCGTTAATAGATATGTAATTATATATGTATGCTTATTGTTGCATAGGCTGCGGATTTCGTATATCGAAACAACGAAGCCCCCACACCATATTGGCGCGAGGGCTCGTAAAGCAATGCTTAGATTTGGCCTTGAATTTTGTTTTTCAGGGCGTCTTTGGATTGGAGACCAACCATTTTATCAACCGGTTGACCGTCTTTGAACAGAATCAGGGTTGGGATCGACATCACGCCGAATTGGGATGCCAATTCTGGCTCCTCGTCCACGTTGATTTTAGCGATTGTAGCTGTACCAGCAAGCTCGCCGGAAAGCTCTTCTACGATTGGAAGCTGCATTTTGCAAGGTCCGCACCATGGTGCCCAGAAATCAACGAGCGTTACGCCGCTCTCGATGCTTTTGTTGAATGTGTCTTTCGTCAATGCTACTGCCATATTCAATCATCCTCTCTACAATAAGTTCACAAGCTTATGGGAAGGGAAACCCCGTCACACCTTGTTCAACACTGCTCGCATTCCTTAATTTGACCCAGCACATCGGAGATCGTAATGCCGCCAAAATAACTCTCCAGCTGCTTCTCCGCTCTGCAAAAGATCCCATCCATGACTTCACGCATGTTGGAGCCGACTACGCAATCCATCTCTGGATCGCCCGAGCACCAGCTCGGAATAACGGAGCCTTGCGCCATCAGCCGGTAAATGTCGGCTAGGTTGACGATGGCCGGATCCAGTGTAAGCCGGTATCCGCCGCCTGCGCCTTCCCTTGTATCGACATAACCGCCTCGCTTCAAACAGCTCATCACCTTGCGGATTCTAGCAGGATTGGTCGAGACATTATCGGCAATGGCTTCGCTTGGGGCCATGCGTTCAGGCAAATACGCCAGGTAAACCAAACTGTGTACGGCAATGGTGAATTCGCTGTTCATGCTTAACGGCACCCCGCTTTGTACTGTAATCATATCAGTTACAGTTGAAAGTGTCAACGGCGGTTGTACTCCTATTTTGCGATGATGAGCATGCGTCTATTCAAAAAGCTCCAGCTGCTGTGCGGTTTCCTTCGGCGGCGCCAGCTTGAACGAGCCGCGAGGCGGCAGTTGATGCAGCATCGCCATGAGCTGTAAAGCATTGTCCGCCGCATCCCCGCCGGAGTTGTTATTGAACAGCACGCATACCGTGCCGGTTAATTGCTCCAAACGCCTCAATCGCTCTACCCACTCCGACAGCTCCGTTTCATTATAACGATACAAATAACGAACATCTCGCCAGTTAGGTTGTCCAGCGGACACCCATCCATCCGTGTTGCGCCCATGAAGCCGTACGATGGTGAATTGTTCATCCGTAGCCGCTTCTACGATCGGAATGGAGCCTTCACCGGCTTGCGGCTCATCGCATACCGTATGAATCCAGCCTTCTCGGCGCGTAAAAGCAATGGTTTTCTCGCTCATTTCGCTTGTAAACCAGCTCTGGTTACGAAATTCCAGCGCACAAGGGATATCGCCCATCCTCGACTTAGCCGTCCGCAGCGTATCGACGTTAGGCCGGTTGCAGGTAAACCACGGCGGGTATTGAAACAGCACGGCAAGCAGCTTGCCAGCGGCGCGGATCGGTTCGATTGCTTCCCGAAACGCTTGAAACATCGCCGCCTCGCTTTCGTAGGGATGATGCCCTTTTCCTCCGCGCGCATGACCTGTCATCCCTTGATACGCTTTAATCACGAAGCGGAAGTGATCCGGCGTTTCAGCCGCCCATTTTTCCATCACCTGCGGGGACTGAATGGCATAGAAGGTGCTGTCCACCTCGACGACCCGGAACCAGTGGGCATAGGCCGGCAGCTTATTCTTTTCCTTGCCCGCTTCCCGGTACAGCTCCGAATGATCGCCCCACCCGCATAGTCCGATTTCAATCATACCGTCCCTCCTTATTACCCGAAGTTCTCTATACCAATCAGTTTACTGCCCTCATAAATAACAAAGCAACTATTCGAAAATGCACCGTGCGCCGTATCTACCCTTGCTTGATATGCAAAACTACATTAGCATGGTGATGTAACAACAATAAATGAAGAGAAGACCTGACAAACTATTCGAAAGGTTGTCGTTTCCATATGCATATTGACCTGTACTCGGATGTGGTCTGCCCTTGGTGCCGCATCGGCAAGCAAAATCTATACCGTGCGCTCGCGCTTTGGTCGGAGAAGAACGATGAACCGGTCACTGTCACCTATCACGCGTATCAGCTTGATCCTGGGCTGCCCGAAGAGGGTAAACCGTTCGATGATGTAATGGCTAAGAAAATGGGCGGACCCGAATCCATGAAACGGGCCACACAACAAGTCACACAAGCAGGAGCGGCTGTTGGCGTCACATTCAACTTCGACCGGGTAACCCGGATGCCGAACACGCGTCTTGCGCATCGTTTCGTTGCTATCATGCCTGAGGAGCGTAAGGCAGAGGCCGTGGAAGAACTGTTCCGCTCCTATTTCGAAGAAGGCTTGGACGTGGCGCAGATGGGTGTCATTCTTGCGATTGCGGAACGGCTTGGCGTCTTCACGCCGGATCTGCAGGCTAGGCTTGAGAGCGGCGAGGGCGGCGAGTCGGTAGACGCTGACCAGAAGCGCGCGCAGCAAATCGGTGTTACCGGTGTTCCTTTCTTCGTCTTTAATAACCGCTATGCGCTATCCGGCGCTTATCCCGCTGAGGAGCTGCTTGGCCTAATGGGTGGCGTGAACACGGGCGTATAATAATAGGCTTGCCCCGCGGCTCCTCCAGTGAGCGGCGGGGCTTGCTGCGTTATAGGGGAATATCGAAAGAAAATTGCTGACTGAGGGGTTTTACGCAGGTGGGGAAAAACCAACACCAACAAGCGTCCGTGCGGATCTGGATGATTGTCGTTTCAATGATCGTTTTGCTTGGCGCCACGCTCGGAATTTGGTACGCATGGAACCCGAACGCTGAACCGCCGAAGCCGAAGAAGGCAGCCAAGCAAGAAGATCCTTTGCTGGAGCAGGAAAGCCGCTCAAGCTTCGAGTTCTTCTGGCTGGAAGCCAATACCGATAAGCAAAGCCCGGGTTATGGCCTTATTCGGGACCGGGCACCTAGCAATCCGAACATGAGCAGCGTTGCATCCGTAGGTTTTGGCCTAACGGCAATCGCAATTGGCGCCGAGCGCGGCTGGATTACCAAGGATGAAGCAGCGGAGCGGGCAGAAGGAACGCTGGATACATTATTGAAGCATGCTGCGCAGGAGCATGGGTTCTTCTATCATTTTCTGAACATGAGCGATGCTTCGCGGTCGGGTACGAGCGAGGTGTCCATTATTGATACAGCGCTGGCACTAAACGGCGCGATCGTGGCTGGGGAATATTTTCAAGGCGAGGTTGCAAAGAAAGCAGAAGAGCTGTATCAGCGAGTCGAGTGGGACTGGTACCGCAACCCGGATACGAACCAGTTCTATATGGGCTACTCGCCGGAGAGCGGATTTGCCGGCGCTTGGGATTTCTATGCGGAGCAGCTGTCTCTCTATGTGCTCGCCTCCGGTTCACCGACGCACCCAACCGACCCTGGCATGTTTTACAGCTTCACGCGAGATGTGAAAGCATACGGAGATGAGCAGCCTTTCATCCATTCCTGGTTTGGGTCGCTGTTTACGCATCAATTCAGCCACGCTTGGTTTGATTTCCGGGGCTTAGCGGACAATGAAGGCGTTGATTGGTGGCTTAATTCAGTCGTTGCTTCGCAAACCAATCTGCAATACGCCATTGATCAATCTTCCCTGTATCCATCACTAGGTCGTCAAGCTTGGGGCTTCACCGCTTCCGATAGTCCAAACGGCTATGAGGGTCGATTCGGCGCAGCGCCTTCCGGCACCAGCAATGACCAGCATCTCGTAGACGGTACGGTACCGCCTGCGGGGGCGGCCGGCTCGATTGTGTTTACGCCGGAGCAGTCGCTGGAAGCGCTTCGCTACTATAAGACGCTGCCTGAACTTTGGGGAACGTACGGCTTTAAGGACGCGTTTAATTTGGAGCATACGCCGGCTTGGTATGACGCTGACGTTATCGGGATCGACAAAGGCATCACACTGCTGATGCTGGAGAATTACCGGAGCGGTTTCGTGTGGGAGCAATATATGAAGAACGCCCATGTGAAGCTGGGAGCGCAGAAGATTGGGTTGAAAGCGAAGAAGTGATCCGGTTATTTGATCAAAATAAAGCGGCCGTCCATTAATGACCGCCGCCTGTAATTCGTAATCCCGCAACACTAATTATGATCATAGCGATGAAGAGCAATTTCCGTTTATCCTTTGATTCACCGAACACCAGCATCCCAAGTACAACACTGCCGACAGAGCCGATTCCCGTCCAAACGCCGTAGGCGGTACTGATCGGGACATCCTGCAGCGATCGCGACAGGAAATAAAAACTGACCATCCCGGATGCTAACGCGAGCAGCGTTCCCTTCCAGTTTTTAAACCCATTCGACAGCTTCATGCCCGTCACGCCGCCTACTTCACCCAGCCCAGATATGAGCAAGAACAACCAGGCCACTTGCAGCCACCTCCCTTACTCCGTTCCCTCTGAAGCGGTAATATCCGCTTGAGGTTCTTTCTTATCATCTTTACTTGCGATGACTTTGAGCCCTACAATGCCTCCGATAAGCATTGCGATAAACAGTAATTTGAGCAGATCTGCCGGTTCTCCTCGGACAATGCCCACGATAACGGTACCCACGGTTCCAATACCCGTAAATATCGCGTAAGCCGTTCCGATTTCAATACTCCGCATCGCCCGTGCAAACAACATAAAGCTTATAATCAACAGCACAATGGTTATCAAGCTAGGCAGCCATTCCGTAAACCCATCTGAAGCCTGCATGCCATAAGCCCAGCCCACCTCAAGCAGTCCGGCCAGCAGCAAATACAGCCATGCCATCTCGACTCATCCCCCTCACTTTGCCGTTTCCGGCTTCAACGCCTCCTGCAGCCAGCTCCAAAGCCGTTCCTGCCTCTTCCGATACAGCGCCGAATCGTACAATTTATGTTCCACAAGCAAGCCGTCAATTAGCGCATAAAACAATGCAAGCAGCCGCTCAGCCTCTTCCTCGCCGAGAGTTCCCTCATATGAACTGCCCCGAAGCAGAGCCAGTACATGAACCGTTACTTCCTCTTCGTACGTCGTAAAATATTGACGAAGCCGCGACTCCAAATGTCGTGGCGGAACAAGCATCGTTCGCTTCAGGAAGGATTGCCCCTTCGTAATTTGATCCAGATCGGTGTAAAACAAGTACACGGCGTACAGCCGCTCTATTGGCGGATGAGCCTCCATCCCTTGAAGCAGCAGCAGAAGTTTCTCCCGCTCCTCCCGAATCGCGTCCTCCAGCAGCTCGATAAACAACTGCTCCTTGGAGTCAAAATGAGCATAGATCGACGGCGTCTTAATCCCCACTGACTTGGCGATTTCGGATAAAGACACGCCCTCATAGCCAGAATCCGCAAACAACGTCAATGCAGCTTGCTTCAATCGGTTTGCCGTCATCATTAGTTCTCCCCTTGCATGGTCCGCATTATTGCCTAACGAACGTTAGTTAGCCTCAAGTGATAATAGCCCCTTTGGCCGTAGGTGTCAAGTGTCGAACAGGTTCCATCCAAACTTTGGGCGAAAAGCGAATGAGCGGCGTTGGCATCTTTCTCCCATCTCCCTCGTGCCGCATCCACTCCTGATGAGGAACCACCTCTGCACAGATGAATTTCTGGCGTGAATAATGGACCGCTGGTGTGGTATAATAGACGTAATTAAAAGGCCATGCTACCGCAAAGGTACAACCTCGTTATGAATGACGAGGTTGTACCTTTTTTGCATTGGCTTAGATCTATTTTAGGAGAGTGAACCTTATTATGATGCTCGAAGCCATTTATCATCGTCCGAAGCAAAACTGGTCCTACGCATACGACCGTTCCACGCTGCATCTGCGTATCCGCACGCAGAAAGGCGACATGGATGCCGTTCAAGCCGTTGTAGGCGACAAATATGCATGGGACAAAACGATGCAAATCGTGCCTATGCGCGTTTTTGCTACGGATGCCATGTTCGACTACTGGGAGGTTGCCGTGGAACCGCCGTTTCGCCGGCTGCGCTATGCGTTTCAATTGGAGAAAGGCCCGAAGACGCTGTGGCTGACCGAAAGTGGTTTTGTGAGTGAGCTGCCGCCCGATTGCCTCACATTCTACGACTACCCGTTCATCAATCCAATTGACGTTTTCCAGCCGCCGGCTTGGGTGAAGGAAGCGGTTTTCTATCAGATCTTCCCGGAACGTTTTGCAAACGGTGACCCATCGCTCGATCCTGACAATGTAGAGCCATGGGGCGGAAAGCCGACTCCGAAGAACTTCTTCGGCGGTGATATTCAGGGGGTCATTGATCACCTGGATTATTTAGAGAACCTGGGCGTAAATGCGATTTATTTCACTCCTGTATTCGAAGCGACGACGAATCACAAATATGATACACAGGATTATTTGAAGGTCGATCCGCATTTCGGCACCAATGAGCTTATGAAAGAGCTCGTGGACATCTGCCACAAACGCGGCATGCGCGTGCTGCTTGATGCGGTATTCAACCATGCCGGCGCTACCTTCCCGCCATTCCTTGATGTGCAGGAGAAAGGTGCGGAGTCGAAGTACGCAGGCTGGTTCCATGTGCGTGAATGGCCGCTTCGCATCGAGGATGGTATCCCTACTTATGACACGTTCGCTTTTGAACCGATCATGCCGAAACTGAATACCGAGAATCCGGACGTCAAAAAGTACCTGTTGGACGTAGCCCGCTACTGGGTGGAGGAAATCGGCATCGATGGTTGGCGGCTTGATGTCGCTAATGAGGTCGATCATCATTTCTGGCGCGACTTCCGCAAGACGGTCAAGGACGTTAACCCGGATGCTTACATTCTCGGCGAGATTTGGCATGACTCGATGATGTGGCTGGAAGGCGATCAATTCGACGCGGTCATGAACTATCCGTTCACCAACGCCGTGCTCGATTATGCCGCTTATGGCAAACTTGACGGACGCAGCTTCGCGAACGCCATCGGCACGCAGTTGGCGAATTATCCGCAGCAAGCGACCGAGGTTGCGTTCAACCTGCTGGATAGCCACGACACGCCGCGCCTGCTCACGCTGTGCGATGGCGATGAGAGCCGAATGAAGCTGGCTGCATTGTTCCAAATGACCTACCCAGGTACGCCGTGCATCTATTACGGTGATGAAGTGGGCATGTCAGGCGCAGGCGATCCCGACTGCCGTCAGTGCATGGTGTGGGAAGAGGAGGAGCAGAATAGTGACCTGCTGAAGTTCTATCAAACGCTGATCGCGCTTCGTAAGCAGCATGCCGCTCTGCGCTCCATGGATATTACCTTCCTGCATGCTGAGGAGGATGATTCTGCGGTTGTCTACGCTCGCCGCAGCGGTGACGAGCAATTCATCATTGGGATGAACGCGGGAGCGAAGGCTTGCAGCCTCGCTGTGCCGGCTGCAAGCGGGAAGTGGCAGGATGTGTTCCGCGGTTCGACGGTAGAGTCGTCGACGGGTAAGCAGCTCTCCATCGCGCTGGGTAGCTTCGGGTTTGTTGTGTATAAGCTAATGGGTTAGTTTGTTTTGCAGGCCGAATCCGGCAGGCGAGGCTGAGTTTAGAGCTGAGAGTTGCTTTTTTGAACTCTCGGCTCTTTTTTGCGGTTTTGGAGCGGAGAGTCTACTTTTCTTACTAATCCACCTTATTACCACCAATGCGTTGCTCTGGGTGCTACTCTGGTGCTCGAGTCGTCACTTTCTAACCAGGGCTGAAAGCAAAAAAGACCAACCCTTCATCATCCATGATGAAGAGTCGGCCTTTCCTACCCCGGTACGGGATCGTCAGTTCCTCAGTTTCTCCGCAAGTCGACCTTCGGCCTTCCCCCTACCCCGTCAAGGGATGGGCAGTTCCTCCGCAAAGTGCCCGGAGCGGTTCACTTTGGTCTCCAGATACTTGCGGTTGAACTCCGAAATATCGCCCCAGAGCGGGACCCGATCCTCCACGTTCATGCCGGATGCCTTAAGCGCTGCGAGCTTCTTCGGATTGTTCGTGATGAGCGTCACCGGCTTGCTGCGCAGATGGGCGAGAACGAGCAGCGTCTCCTCATAACTGCGCGTATCATCCATAAACCCGAGCTCCAGGTTCGCTTCGACCGTGTCGTAGCCTTTCTCCTGCAGAAGATAAGCCATCGCCTTACTGAACAGCCCGATTCCCCGGCCTTCATGATTGGCCAAATAGAACAGAGCGCCGGTACCGTGCGAGGTGATCATCTTCATCGACTGATGCAGCTGATACCCGCAATCGCAGCGCTTGCTCCCAAATATATCCCCCGTATGACAGATGCTATGCATACGGATGAGCGCATCCGGGCCTTCCGCAAAGTCGCCGTACACGAGCGCGCTCGATTGCTGCTTCTCCGCCAGATTGGACGCGGACAACTGCTCGATCAGAAACTCGGTTCGTTCCTTGTCCTTGCAGCCGCCCTCTGTATGGACCAGATCCCTGCACGGAAGCCAGCAATACCACTGGAAGGTGTACGTTTCCCCCTCCAAATTAACCGGCAGCTGAATAGGCCCAACTAAGATCAATGTACCGTTCTTGCCTTTGATCGTATCAATGCGATCATCCAGAATACCAACGATTTTCTCATCTATCATGCCATGCCGCCCTTCCCGCTTCTGACAATAAACCTCAGGTTAGTGTTTATTGCACGGATAGGAAATATGCAGTGTCGACCGATTATCCCGCCTGCGAAGTCCTTTCGTCTACATAATACTGCGCCTGCGCATTGAACATCTCCGCATACTTGCCACTCTGCTCCAGCATCAATTCGTCATGACTGCCATATTGGATGAGCCGCCCTTGATGGAAGACGGCAATGACATCACAGAACCTGCAGCTGGACAGTCGATGCGAAATGTACACGGCCGTTTTGCCTGATATAATCTCATTGAAGCGATTGTAAATTTCATATTCGGCGATCGGATCTAGCGCCGCTGTCGGCTCATCCAGCACGACGACCGGGGCATCCTTATACAGCGAGCGTGCGAGCGCAATTTTCTGCGTTTCCCCGCCGGAGAATTCCACGCCATCCTCGTCAAAATATTTATAAACCGCCGTATCGACACCCTTCTCCAGTGTCTCCACAACGCTAGATAAACCGGCTTTATTGATGACCTCATGCAGCTTCTCAGCTTGATCGCCCATCGTCATCTGGATGTTCTCCTTCATGCTGAAAGCGAAAATCGCAAAGTCCTGGAACACCACGGAAAACAGCTTCTCGTATTCAGCCAGCTCAATCGTCCGAATATCCACCCCGTTAAGCAGAATCTGCCCTTCGGTCGGATCATACAGCCGCGTCAGCAGCTTAATAAATGTCGTTTTACCGGCGCCATTCATCCCGACAACAGACAGCTTTTGTCCAAACGGTATGGTTATCGAGAAATCCTTCAAGATCATCTCCGGGCTCCCCGGATACTTGAACGACACGTTCCGAAACTCGATGACAAAATCCCGCTCAGCCGGCAGCGCACCCTGCCCCCGAGGTTTCACATCCTCAAGCTCCGCAAACCGAACGAACTCGGCCAAATACTTGGACTGCTCCCGCAGCCGCAGCGTCTCTCCAAAAACATTCTCGATGCTGTCCTTCAGCGCAGAGGCTGCCGCAATGTACATGGTGAAGCTGCCGACCGTAATCGCACCCGCAAACACTTTCACCGCAAAATACCCATACAGCACCATCTGCTGCAGCACATTGAACAAGTTGAACAGCATGTTGTATTTCACATTCAACTGTGTCCACTCGCCGGATAAACGGCGGTTGAACTGAATGCTTTCCTGCTGCCTGCTCAAGATTAAACCGGAAGCATTGTACAGCCTGATATCTTTGCCGAATTTGAAATCCTTCAGAAGACTCTGAAAGTAATCAAACATCCGGTTATAGCCCGACATTTTGCCCCAGAAGCTGTGATTGGCCTTGGACAATTTGGCGCCAAAGTACCAGTTAGCTGCCACAAACAAGAGAATTAGCGCGGAAATCCACCACTCCACAGAGGAGAAGACATAGCCGAGGCCTACAAGGGTAATGATGCCTGCGATAATGTCAACCGTCTTGGAGGTGACACCGTACATGCCCCACGTGCCCCACTTCATCGAAGACGTCGCCCTCTCCGACATATTCAGTATCGCTGCATTCTCAACATGCTCGTAGTCCATCTCCATCGCTTTATTAATGATGACAAAGTCGAGCAGTTTGTTCGTCCGCATATTAATGAACTGCAGCAGATGATTGCACACCGACAACAGCGAGGAGATTACAAGATTGCTTCCGATTAGCAGCGCCGTATAGAGCATGAGTTTCTCGACGCTTTTGCCGCCGATGAGCTCATCGATGATGTATTTGGGAAATAGTATGTTCGGGAACGGTACAATCGCTTTGAGCAAAATACTCAGTACCAGATATAGCGGATAACGTTTGTTATGACGCCATGTGAAGAGATAGAAATATTTCAGCGTTCGTACCATGCCCACGTGACTCTGATTATCCAACGACCTTCACCTCATTGCTGTAGTATACGGCCTGCATATCGAACATCTTCTTATAGATGCCGCCCTGCGAAATGAGCGCTTGATGCGTGCCGTATTCTTCAATTCGGCCATCATTGAACACCGCGATGTTCGTGCAAAACCGCGTACTGGAGAGTCGATGCGAAATATAAATCGCGGTCTTATCGCCAATCATCTGATCGAAGCTCTGATAGACCTCATACTCCGCCAGAGCATCAAGCGCGGAGGTTGGTTCATCGAGCACGACAATCGGCGCATCTTTATAGAGCGCTCTTGCAAGAGCAATCTTCTGATTCTGGCCGCCGGAAAATTCAATTCCCGCTTCATCCAGCACCTTCTGCACATAGGTATCGTAGCCCTTCGGCAAATTTGCGATTTTATCGCCTAGCCCGGCGCCTTGAACGGCCCGCTCGACCTTGCCCGCGTCCAGCACACCAAGCTCTTGCACCGCGACATTCTCTTTGACGGAGAAAGCAAACATCATAATCTCCTGAAACACGACAGAAAACATTTGGTAGTACGTTTTCTTATCAAAATGGCGAATGTCGGTACCGTTTAGCAAAATTCGCCCTTCCGTCGGCTCATAGATCCGAGTCAACAGTTTAATGAAGGTGGTTTTACCGGCACCGTTCAGCCCGATAATCGCCAGTCGTTCTTTAGGCTTCAATACGATTGAAACGTTTCGAAGCGCATAATCGTCCCGCCCGGAATACTTGAATGACACATTCTGAAATTCTATGGTATAGGAGGCATCCCGGTCAGGTGTGAGTGCCTTCCTCTCCAACCCGTTGTCCCGAATCGGCAGCTCGATAAACGCCAAATAATCATCGACACGCATATTTTGCTGCAAATATTCAGCGAATCGTTCCAGCAGCTGACCGAAATTTGAAGAAAATGCCCGAACGGCAGCCGCGTACATTGTAAAGTCGGCAATCGACAAATCCGCATACAGCACTTTATAGATCAACCAGGCGTAAAGTACAGCCTCCTGCACGACGATTCCAACGTTGTACACCGCATCGATGATGATATAACGTTTGCGAAGCAGCCAGCTCTTCGCGATGTCAACGCTTACAACACTCCAAAACTTATCCGACAACCATTTGCGCAAACCGAACAAACGGATATCTTTGCCGAATTTGAAGTTTTTCGTCGCCGCCATGATGTAATCAGTCTGCCTGAATATCGTAGACAGCGAATCCAGGATGCTTTTCTCTACAAAGCGGTTGCGTAAATTAACGTAGAAGTTGATTGAAATAATGATGCCCAGCACAAGGATCACGACGACATTCAAGTTGAGCAGGATGGCAGAACAGCCGATGACGACAAGCGCTCGATTCAGGATCTCGGTCACGCTGTGAAGCAAGCCCTCGATCCCGTTCCCGTCGCCTTGCACCGCATTGTCCGCTTTCTGGCTGAAATCCAGCACCTTCGAATTCTCGATATCTTCTTGGTTCATCTCCATGAACTTCTTGCCCGATAACCGAATCAGCTGCATGCGGAATACGGAGAAGCGGGGCCATACCTGGTGTGAGGACCATGTCGCGATTGCTTGGGCCGCAAACAACAGCAACCCAAGACCGATAATGACGGTATAAAGTGCTTTCAAATCGCTGCTTTGCGTGATCGCATCCAGCACTAATTTAGGAATGAGGACGACAATCATCGGTACGACCGCCTCAGCAATTGCGGCCACCGCCATGAAGAGGACCGCTGCTTTATCATGCTGCCACAGCGTGGTCAAGGTCCACTTCAGGTTGCGAATGAGTGTTTTCTTGCGATTAGGTGCTTGTGTCTCCACAATCATTCGTCGCTCACATGGATCGATCCGTTATGGGAGGAAGCCTCCACATAGGTTAGTTCCTCTTCCCCTTGTCGGAATGTTTGGCAGGAGTCGGCATCATCGCCCTGTTTCTTGTCGACCAGCTGTTGGCCATTCAAGCGGCAGGCCGCGCGACCATGCTTGACGTTTAATTCGCCGTAAACACCGGTCGAATGAGCCGGGAACTGAATCCTAATGTTGCCATTATGTGTTTTAGCGGCAATGCTGCTTTCTGAAGTCGCATTCGCTACCAGAATCTCAATCTTCCCATTTTGCGATTTGCATGCCAATTCCTCGAACTGACAGTTCGCTTTGATGTTGCCGTTCTGCGTGTGTACCTCTATCGTCTCGGCTATAACGCCGTCTGTATGGACGGAACCGTTCGTCGTGCGGCATTCCAGCTTCTCTAGTTGGCCTGTCGCCGTAATATCACCGTTCGTTGTCGTAAGCTTAGCCGATTCTGCCAATAATCCGCCTACACGAATGAAGCCGTTAACCGTTGTTACATTCACCTGTTCAACCTGTATGCCTTCAATCTTGATTTTTCCGTTCGTCGATGTGAATGCAGCCGTCTCCGCGGCAAATTGCTGGACATCAATGAGTCCGTTCGTCGCAGACATGTGGAATAACTCGTAGGCTTGTCCTTGTGGAACACGAATGGTTACGGCGACATCGATTTGCTGGTCATTCACATCATCCATCTTCAAACTGAATCGATAGCGTTCATCATCGGAGCTTTGCGTAACGGCCTCTTGCAGCCAACTGTGCAAATCGAAGCTGCTCTTGGGTTTATCCATCTTCGCCGCCACATTCACCTGCGTGAAACTGTGATCCCATGTCCGGTATTCAATGGAGGCGTTATCTGTCGCAAATTCCACATACTCCGTTGGAAACGAGTGATGCTTGCTTTCCCAGTAAGCCTCCCCTTGTCCTCCATGAGTTACATGTCCGAGATCTTCTTTATACGAAGCAGGAGCGACGGTCTCTACGACGGTCTCTACGGCAGGCTTACTCTCGCCTCGTTCAAGCGCTTCAAGCAGTGCCAAGCCTTCCTCAGCGGTAATTTTCCGTTCCTCGATCATTCTCGTAATCATCGTCCGTTCTTCACGCATGTCGCAATCGCTCCTTTATTTTTTACTGGCTTGGATAAGCTTCAACGCTTCTTCAACCGTTATCGTGCCTTCATCGAGCTTCGTTAGAACCTGCTTGCGCTGTGAATCCTCCGTGGCGACAGGGGACTCTGCCGCCGGTGAGGTCTGGTAACCAAGCGCTTCCACGATGTGATCAAGCCGGTTCCGAACAGTTGGATACGAAATGCTGAGCTCCTTCTCCATCTCCCGGATGTTCCCCCGAACCTTCAAGAACACCTCCACGAATTTCAACTGTTCGTCGTTAAGGGAGGCCAATCTGGTCGATTCGAAGCTGCCTTTAATCGTGGTGTGGCAATGATCACAATGAAGCTCTTGGATCGTCAGCTTATTCTCGCACACGGGACATTGCTGCGGCGGTGGGTATTTCAGAGCAATTCCTCCTTGAGTGTATTGTTAAACATTTAACTCGTATATTGAATTATATTAAATAAATATATTCAATTTTACAAGGTTTAAATTGAATAATTTAATATTTGTTTTTCATCCCCTCTCACGTCCTAGCAGTTCTTGCGGTGGGGCGGTGGAGGGGAGGCTCCGGGCATGAAATTACTATTTCAGGGACAACCAAGGGAGCTTTCGCTGCGGTGTACTATGTACTTACGAACCCTGAAGGCCTTATATTCGCGAAGCTAACCGCAATTCTAAGCTAACGAACCGCGGGAGACTGTCGATGAAAAGCTAACGAATCGTACAGGTCTTATCCGGTCGGATTTCCCGCCTCTAGGAATCTAACGAATCGCACAGGTCTTATTGTGGCAGTATTGCTCCCATTCCGCCCACAAACCTATAAATAGCGTCTCTACGATTCGTTAGAATTTATGGAGGCCAATTCTGAGGCAAATAAGCGCTGTACGATTCGTTAGAGCTTTCCTCGGGGATTTATTAGGATTTCAAATCGAGCAATGGGCTGAAAAAGGGCCCTAGGGCGTTACCGTGAAAGGCTCCTTGGGAAGGCTGAAGCTATCGCACCGTACTGACCCGCACATATTACAACCCAACTCGCCAAACGTCTTCACACAATCGCGTTCGCTCAACTAGGCCAGTCATGCGACCATTTCGGGTTATCCCCAAGCTTACGCACATATTATCCACAGAATCCACAACTTACTCACAATGCCGCACAAAACAAAAAAGCTGCCCAACGTCATCCTGCGATGACCCTGATGGGCAGCCCTTATCTATTGTAAAATCACCGTACTGTATGGCGGCAGTTTCAGCTTGCCTTCGCCTAGTTTGGCGCCTTCCTTGCTGGAGCGCGCGATTTCTTTAAACTCATCCTTCGCTGCGGCTCCGCCTGCGGTCAGATCAATGATCTGCTCCGTCCCCGACATATTGTGCGCGACGAGAACCTTCTGATCGTTCGTTACTCTGTAATACGCGGCAACGGCCGGGCTGTCCGTATTCTTCTCTACGATCGTGCCGTCCCGCAGCGCGGGCAGTTCATTACGCCAAGCAATCAGCTTCTTGTAATGCGAGAGCAGGGAGTCCGGATCCGCCTGCTGCGCTTCAACCGAAACCGTATTCGGCGTCGTGTTGTAGCGAGAAGCCTCCCAGGTCGTCTGCCCTTTACCGCCTGCTGCGCCTGATGCATACCAGGGCATCGGCTCGCGAATCGCTTCGTCGGGCTTCATCCCCTTCATGCCCAGTTCCTCGCCGTAGTAAATGAACGGATTGCCCGGTAGCGTGAGCAGAAGGGACGCCGCCATCTTGGCATGATCCACATTGCCGCCAAGCTCACTCATCGTCCGATTCTGGTCGTGATTGGTCAGAAACGGCGCATCCACGAACGCGCCATTCGATGACTTGTTGTACATCTCGTAGATGCGGCCAAGACTAAACGCGATGTCGGGATTCTGCTCCCGATCTGCGCCGGATAGCAGCTTCTTCGCCAAATCAAAGTTAAAGGCCGAATCGAGCGCTTGATCCAGATACGGTGCGATAATAACGGAGGAATCCCAGACTTCGCCTATGATATAAGCATCCTTCTTCATACCAAGGATACCCTTACGGAATTCTTGCCACCACTTCTGGTTGCTCGCTTTAACGGCATCGGTGTTGATCGTGGATGCGAAGTCGCCATAAATATGCTTCGCCGCATCCATCCGGAACCCATCCAAGCCTTGCTTCAGCCAGTAGTTGCCGACCTTGATCATCTCGCTGCGTACCGCAGGTTCGTCAAAGTTCAGATCGGGCATCCCTTCCCAGAAGTCGCCTAGGTACTTCAAACTCCCGAAAGGATGCCACGGATTACCGCCGACAGCGCCATCTGCCTGCACCTGGGCATCCGCTTCTTCGATATGATACCAATTCCGATACGGGCTCTTCGGATCAGCCATTGCGGATTTGAACCAAGGATGCTCATTGCTCGTATGATTGACCACCAGATCCATAATGACCTTGATCCCAAGCTTATGCGCGGCATCCGTCAACTTCTTCAGGTCATCCAGCGTGCCGTAATCCTTGTTGATCCCATAATAATCGGTCACATCGTAGCCGTGATAGCTAGGTGACGGATTGATCGGCATCAACCAAATCCCGCCAATGCCCAGCTCCTTCAAGTAACTCAGCTTCTCCGTCACACCGTTCAGATCGCCAATACCGTCGCCATTGGAATCCGAATAAGAACGAACAAAGATTTCATAGTAAACCGTTCCCGGCTGCTCATCGATCTGTGCCGCAACCGCTTCTTTCCCAGCCTTCTTCTCTTCCTCATGCTGATCCGCAGAGGAACATCCTGCCAATACGCTGATTAGCAGAGCGGCGGCCAATGTGGCCGCCGCGGATTTGTTTCTTATGAAAGTACGGATGATCATCACCCCTTGGATGCTCCTGCAGTGAGCCCTTCCACAAGGAACTTCTGCAAGAATGCGAACAGAATCATAATCGGAATCGCAATCATGACAGCGCCTGCCGCGAACATCGTGAAGTTACTGTTCTGGAAGTTAGCCACCATGTCCCACATGCCAACCGCAAGCGTCCAATTTTCCTTGGAACGCAGCACAAGTCTTGCGAAGATAAAGTCTACCCATGCTCCCGTAAACGTCGTTAGTCCGATGTACGTAAGCATTGGACGAGACAGCGGCAGCATAATGCGCCAGAAAATCGTCAAATGGCTCGCGCCGTCAATCCGTGCCGCTTCATCCAAGCTCCGCGGAATGGTGTCGTAGAACCCCTTTACAATGAAACCGCCGAGCACGGAGCCCGAGGAATAAACGAGAATTAATGCCGCGTGCGTATCAAGCAAATCCAACTGCAGCAGCAGGATATAGATCGCGACCATGCTCATGAAACCCGGGAACATGCCAAGGACGAGCATCGTAGTGAGCAAGGTTTTACGACCCTTGAAGCGGAAACGCGACAAGGCATACATGCTTAGCGTAGTCAGCAATGTTGAAAGCAGCATCGATAGTGTTGCGATCTTCAGCGTGTTCCAATACCAGCGGCCAAAGCTGAAGCTCGGTGAAGTGAACAGCTCTTTGAAATGGATGAGCGTCGGATGACTCGGGAAGAACTGTTCGCTAAACAGCGAGCTGCCTGGACGCAGAGCCGAGAACAGCACCCATACAGCCGGATAAATCGCACAAATCGCAATTATCGTCAGAATGATATAGGTCAAAGACAAACGGAAGACGTTCCTCGATTTCATACTCATTGGATCATATCCTCCTCTTTAAACGACCGTGAACGACGGTAGCTCCAAATCGAGAGCGAAGCGACAATCACGAAGATGATAATTCCGATCGCCGATGCAAAATTGTACTTGTTGTTATTAAGCGTCAACTTGTACAACCACGTAACGAGCAAGTCGGTGCTGCCTGCATACTGGTAGTCACCTTTAACCGGATCGCCATTGGTCAGCAGGAAGATGACGTTGAAGTTGTTGATATTACCGGCAAACTGCGTAATGAGAATGGGTGTTGTAGCGAAAAACACGAATGGCAACGTGATCACGCGAAGCTTCTGGAATGCTGTAGCACCATCCACCTCTGCAGCCTCGTACATATCTCTGGGAATTGCAGTAAGTACGCCAAGAATAAGGACCATGGAGACCGGAATCCCGACCCACATGTTGACGAGAATGACGGTAACCTTCGCCCAGAACGGATCGGTCAGCCAAGGAAGCTTGCCAATACCGAAATAGCCGAGATACTGATTGATCGGCCCGAATTGGCCATTAAACAAGTTTCGCATGACTAGCAGCGAGATGAGCTGCGGAATTGCGTAAGGAATAATGAAGATCGAACGCCACATGCCTTTAAAACGAATACCTTGCTGATTGATCATCAGCGCGACGAACAAACCGCCGAAGTACGTCGTCACGGTTGCGATAACCGCCCAAATGACCGTCCACACGAAGACCCCATAGAACGTATGGCTCCACGTCTTTAATTGGAGCAAATCGATAAACGTCTGGAACCCAACCCAATCGACAAGCTTCGCAGGCGGAATATGCTCCGGTGCGGAGTAGTTGGTGAATGCCAGCAGGATCGCCATAATAATCGGCATGATCGTTAAGAACAGCACGGAGATAGCAGGCAGCGTGAGCAGAAGCTGTGGGAACCGTTTGTCGGTTACATAGCTGACTGATTCTTTGAACGATGCCGGTGTTACGCCTTCATCCCGCAGCTTGCCGGTTCGGTTCGCATCCCTGACGTTCATCACATAGATGACAACAAATAAGCTGAATAAAATCAGAATAACAAGCCCGCCGATTAGCAGGTTGACGGAGTGGTCACCGACCACGTTCTTATAGCGTTTGCCGATTTTAACAAGCTTTGTCGGAGTATCACCAAGTGTAACTAGACCCCAGATTGCATGAGGAAGCCTCTGAATGAAATAGTAACCGCCCATAATTTCAACACAAAGCAGAAGAATGCCCTTCACGAACTGACGATTGTACAGTTGACCAAGACCCATTGCGAGAACAGATAAAATAGTTGCTGTTTTTTGATGCCGCTGCATCCACCTCCAGCTCCTTTCCCTTATCCAAATAAAGTTACGTCACCCGCCCCTTATAAGAAAGGGCGGGTGACGGCATTGTATGGTTGTTTATTCGCAGCCAGTTGGCTGTTGCCGCGTCTGCGACTGTGGCTTATTACTTAGCTACAGCTGCATTAGCATCTTCGATTTGCTTCACAGCATTATCAAGTGTTGCTTTCGGATCCTTGCCAGCGTTCCAGATGTCGGAAAGCGCCGCGCCGATTGGTGTCCACACGTTGCCCATTTCAGGGATCGAAGGCATTGGCTGCGAGTTTTTGAACTGCTCAACGAATGCTTTTACAATTTCATCGCCTTGGATCTTCGGATCTTCTGTAGCTTCCTTGTTTGCAGGAATCGCGCCAGTCAAAGTGAAGTCATCCAGTTGCGCTTCTTTCGTGGAAGCAAAACGTGCGAACAATTTCGCTGCGTTCGGGTATTTCGAATACGAGTTTACGTACCAAGCTTTAACGCCGGAGAACGATACGGATTGTTTACCGTTGATGCTAGGGATTGGCGCTGCACCGAAGTTGATGCCGGATTTCTTGATATCGCCGATTGCCCATGGGCCGTCGATGTTCATCGCTAGCGTACCGCCTGTGAACAGACCTTTTTTGATGTCGTACGTGACATCACCGGATTTTAGCGGCAATACATCTTTCTTCAGCGATGCGAAGTAAGTTGCGCCTTCTACTGCACCAGCATTGTTAAGGCCGATTTCAGCTTTGTCTTGGCCGTTGTTGCCATATACGAAGCCGCCTGTTGTAGCTAGGAACGGATAGCTGAAGTAGAAGTTTCCGATATCCCACATGAATGCATATTTATTCTTTTTGCCGTCATTGAACGTTTTCGCGAATTCTTTCACTTCATCGAACGTAGTTGGAGGCGTTGCGATCAGATCTTTGTTATAGAACATCGCATACGTTTCAACTGCACGCGGGAAGCCGTATAGAACGCCGTCATACGAAACCGCTTGAACCGCAACATCGCTGTTCTCCGATTTCGCTTCTTCTTCGTAAACATCATTCGGAAGAACAAGACCGGCAGCTACTGCTTTACCCAGGTTATCGTGCGGGAACAAAACAACGTCTGCACCGATTCCGGCAGGACCGTCAGTCGTCAGCTTCGCTACTTGGTCGCCAGCGCCAAGCTCTTCCATTTTTACTTCAACGCCGTATTTTTCTTTAAATTCTTTCATCATTTTCTCAACGAAAGGACGTTCTTCTTTCGATTCCCATACAAGCAAAGTAGCGCCATCTTCCGGTACTAGTTCTGCATCTTCAGCCGTGTTGTTGCCAGTGCCGTTGTTTACTGTGCCTGTGTTCGTCTCACCTGTGTTGTTCTCTGTGTTGTTCTTCGAGCCGCAAGCTGTCATTGTAGCAGCAAGTGTTAGAACCAGAAGCAAGGATACTGTCTTTTTCATTCTATTTAACCCCTCTCGTTATTAAAGCGGAATCGCCGGAGCATAAACCTAGCGTAACCAATTATCGACATCCTATTACGAATAGCGCGATTGCTTTGGGATGATGCAATAACCGAGCTTGCAAGTGGTCCTTAAAAATGCGGCTCTTGCATTGTACACGATCCCCTGCATTTGTGCAAACGTTTGTACAGATGGCGATGAAAATGGAAAATCGAGGCTGTAACCACCTTCTTTTTGTGAAAGAAAGCGTTTTACCGACGCCCTTACTATACACTACGGCCTACGCGTTGGGAAAACGTTTGCACAGTTCATTTGCACAAATTATTACGGACCGTTCTTCCATTTCCTCTGTTTTTCTCCTCCTATCTCAGAAAATTAAATTTGTGCATGAAAAACTTTTCAATGATATACTCTAGGTAATGAACAGATATAGCATCGGCTCACATAAACAATGAAACGTGCATACGTTTGCGCAATTGGGGGATTTTATGTCAGTCACGATTAAAGATATTGCAAAAATCGCCGGCGTCTCGCCTTCCACGGTGTCGAGGGTCGTCTCGAACCATCCGCGAATCAGCCGGGAAACATCCCGTAAAGTCAAAGAGATTATGGATCAGCTCGGCTATCACCCGAACATGATGGCGAAGAGTCTGGTGTCGAAAACAACCCAAACGATTGGCATCGTCTTGCCGCGCCCCGCAGAAGAGCTGTTTCTGAACTTCTTCTTCGGCGAGTTGATTCGAGGCATCGTTACGCAGGCGACAAGAGCCGGCTATGACATGCTGATGACGACGGTTACCTCCGATTCTAATGAGCTTGAAGCCATCTCACGCCTAGTTATGGGTCGCCGCGTTGATGGTATTTTGCTGTTGTCCTCCCGCACCTCTGATCCGATCATCGGATTTCTGAAACAGCAGAACTTCCCCTTTGTGCTTATCGGGCGAAGCGACGAGTTTCCGGATGTGCTGTCGATTGATAACAACAATATTCAAGCGGCCTATGATGCTGCCAGCCACTTCATAGCACAGGGCCATAAGCGAATCGGCTTCATCAGCGGTCCGCCGAATCTCGTCGTTTCGCAGGATCGGCTCTTCGGTTATAAGAAAGCGCTCAAGGAAGCAAACCTGCCGTTCCAGCAAGAATGGGTGTTGGAAGGTGATCTGCTGCAGCAAAGCGGATACCGGGCGATGTCTTTCTTCATGAGCTTGCCGGATCGGCCAACCGCGCTTGTCATCTTCGACGATTTGCTCGCCTTTGGCGTGCTGCGTGGACTGACAGAGCTTGGCTACAGCGTTCCGCAGGATATCTGTATCGTCAGCTTTAACAACATTCCGCTGTCTGAGCTCGCTTCTACACCGATCAGCTCCATTGATATAGGTACTTATCAGCTCGGCTACACCGCTTCACAGTCCCTGCTGCGCATCGTGCATGATGAGCCGCTGCTGCAGAATCACATCATCATTCCGCATCGACTGATCGTGCGAGAATCATCGATTAATTCGAGCGGCAAGAAAACATAACAAAAGGCATCCTCCGCTGACCAGCCGGAAGATGCCTTTTTATTATGTCTGCTTCAAACTTATCGTGAATAAACAGCCTCTGCTTTTTGAATGGCAGCATTAAGCGCATTCAGATTCGGTGCGGGCGGCGTCTTCGCGTCTGTCAGCTCATATTTCTGTTTCAGCTGCAGAATCCGTTTCACACTTTCATCCAACCGCTCCATGGTGATGTCACCGCGATTCACGCTCTTTTTCAGCGCCGCAAGTATCGCATCCACGTTCTTATACTCATGGGCCACCAACAAAATATCACTGCCCGCCTTGACCGACATGACCGCCGCTTCACCCATGCCATAATTCTTCGCGATTGCCCCCATCGTCAGATCGTCCGTCATGACGACCCCTTCGTAACCGAGTTCGCCGCGAAGCTCATCCGTAATAACCCGCTTGGATAAGGAGGCAGGCACCTTGCCGTCCACTTTAGGGTAGAGAATATGTGCGATCATAACCGCATCCACCCCTTTATTGATGGCCTCTTGGAAAGGTACCCACTCGAAGGCTTTGAGTGCAGCTTCGCTTTTGTTTACAACCGGCAGCTCCAGATGCGAGTCCACTGACGTATCGCCATGCCCCGGAAAATGTTTCACAACCGGAATAACACCCTCTGCCTCGATGGCTTCCATAACGGCGATGCCCATCTTCGTCACTAGCTTAGGCGTCGAACCATAGGAACGGTCGCCGATGACCGGATTCTTCGGGTTGCTGTTAATGTCCAGTACCGGAGCAAAATCCACGTTAAAGCCCATCGTCTTGCTCGCTTCCCCAAGGATGCTTCCGATCTTAGCAGCGTACGCGCTGTTACCGGTGTCTCCGATCGCCTTGCCGGTTGGCAGCTTTACAAGTCCGGGAAGCCGGCTCACCCGACCCCCTTCTTCATCGACGGAGATCATGAGCGGTGAAGCATTGTCCTTGTTCCACGCCTTCAGCTGATTCACATAGGCGACAACCCCTTTAGGCGTCGAAACATTATTTCCGTAGAAAATAACACCGCCTACGTGTTGATTCGCGATCATCCGTTTCGCCGCTTGGCTGCCTGTCGTGCCGTCCACTCCGGCAATAATCATCGCCCCAAGCTTCTCATCAAGCGACATCTTCTCGATCTGCTGCGTAATGGCATCTACTGGCGGCGGCTCTGGCGTCTCCGGTGCTGCTGGTGTTTCTGGTACTTCCGGTGTTTCGGGCGTTTCCGGTGTCTGCGTCGGCGGTTCATCCGGGGCCGGCTGCTCCGAGGCAGGAGGAGAAACGACGACAGGCGGTTTCTCACTTGTCTCCCCTCGATGCGCACAACCACCTAATAGTCCGATCGATAAAGCGATTACTCCTATAGCAAGTTTTCTCATCTGTCCGTTCACCCGTTCCTCATAGCGTTCTAATTGCAATTGTAACCATTAGAACGTAATAAGAACCGCCAAATGTTGCAGAGCTGGAATTAAGATTCTTTCATTCTCGCAAGGCCAGCGTGCACGGTATTCGGTTAGTTTGGCAGCTGAGCGTTCGATTCTGGAACTCTCGGCTTCCATATGGAGTGTTTTTGCTGCTGAGAGTTCGGTTTCCGAACTCTCGGCCTCCAGCGTACACGGAATTGGGTTAGTTTGGTTGCTGAGCGTTCGATACTGGAACTCCCAGCTTCCGTATCGAGTGTTTTTGCTGCTAAGAGTTCGGTTTCCGAGCTCTCAGCCTCCAGCGTGCACGGTATTCGGTTTGGATTGTTGCATCAATCGCAACAATTCACGTCCTCACCACCCACGCCGAACAACCCAAAAAGCCGCCCTCCCTCAAACAGAGAGGAAAAGCGGCCTAACAACACGATTTCGATTAGATCGTCCACAAGCTCCAATCACCGCGGCGCTTGCCAATGGCATCAATCCAGCGCAGCGATACGTCAAACAGCTCATCGCGCGAAGCTTTCGAGGAGAACGTATGGTCGCCCTGCAAAATAACCTCTTTATCGCAATTGCCCTCTTTGCGCAGCCAGAACATTTTCTGATACAGGAAGCAGTAGTCAACAGGGATTACCGTGTCAGCCGTGCCATGCACGATCAGCACATCTCCATTGTAGCCGCGCAGCTCTGTCAGCGGCTGAAATTGCGCAAGCGAATCGGTGAACCGCTTCGTAAACAGATAATGCATATAATCGGTCGTGCCAACGGTGTCGATCTCTTGAATGGCTTTGGTTCCGATAATGTTGCGGATATCCATGAACGGGTGGGCGACCGGCGCCCACATGACCAATGACTTCACGCGCGAATCGCGAGCCGCCGTAAGCACCGCTACCGCACCGCCCAGGCTGTGGCCCACAAGAATGAGCCGCTCCGCATCAACCATATCAAGGCTGAGCGCGTAATCGATGACCGTTCTGGTCTGCCCGATCAGCTCATCCAAACCACCGCTGCCGTAATCGCCGGTGCTCTCGCCGCAGCCGCCGTAATCGAAGCGCAGCACAAGGTAACCGCTGCGAGTCAGCCGTTCCGCCGCCTCAACGAACAAACGATCCGTACCCATACGATTGCCGATAAAACCGTGGCAAATGATGATAAGCGGGTATTTGGCAGCTCTCTTCTCTTCGCGATCTACTACGGGATACTGCAGCACGCCGGACAATTCTATGTCGCCGCTGCGGATTGATATCGGATGATTCATGGTCGGCACCACCTTATTCCTATAATTCCTACCTACTTTGTTGGAATTAAGAATATCACGGAAGCGCGACATCGTCAATCGTCAGTTTGCCCGGCTTCCGTCTATGCTTTTGCACCGACATGTTTGAGCGCTTCACGTACACTTAGCGGCGATAACGCCGTGTCCGCTACGAACTGCTGCACCGCAGCCGCATCTGTCTTCGCAAATTCGCGCAGCGCCCAGCCGATTGCTTTGCGGATGAAGAATTCCTCCTCATGGGCCGTTCGACGTATGAGTAAGAAGAGAAGCTCCGCGTCGGTTCGGCCTTTATAGCCAAGCTGGAACAAAATCGCGGTTCGGCGCAGCCACAGGTTGTCCGATGCAATCCATTTCTCCGTATAGACGGGCACCAGCTCCGGGTACCGCGTGAACATCGTGCCAACAAGATGACCCGCGATCAAATCGACCGTATCCCACCACGAATGCGTCGTAATGAGGTGTTCCATGAACTCTACTTGGGTAATCATCAGATCCTTCTTCCGTTTCTCAAGCAGCATCATCGCCGTATAATGAAATTCCCGCTCCGGCAGCGACCACAGCTTGCGGGCAATTTGTTCCAGCTCCGCACCCGATGGTACGCCGTGCTCCTTCATAAACTGCTTCGTCACCGCAGCCCGCTCCGGTGTTCGTATGCCCAGAAACGGAAACAGATTACGCATATATGCCGTCATCGGACCGGCGACTTCCTCACTTGCATGACTGCGAAGCAACGACTCAAGCTCCTCGCAGTACGTTGCCGAAACCATACTCCCTTTCACTGGCAGCAGCCTCCTTTATATGTTCCCATTATACCAAATCCGCCTCGCTACCTTAGCAAGGCAAGCAACAAAAAAGACGACCGATGATCAAGCCATCCGCCGCCCGACTATTAACTCTTATAGATCAGCTCGCGCTGCTCTTCAACCAACTGCTTCAACCTTTCTGTCGCATATGCGCCAGGGCTCAGCACGCCGAACTTGATCCAATAACTCATCCCAAACGACGAACCGTCTTCCAAAATAACGCGCAAGCTGTAGCTCCCGCCACTTAAATTCTTCGTCTGTTTGGCAAGCGCCATGCGGTCTATAACCTTCAGCTTCACATACTCCTCCGCGAACTCAGCGACCGCTTCCGGCGTGAAGTCTTTAAGCGGTGAACCATCATTTCCGCTTACGAATCGAACGTTCTTGATTCGGCCGGCAATATCATACAGCTCTCCGATTGTAACCGCAGCTTTATTCTCCGAGACTTGATAAAGCTGGCCATCCGCTAGGAGCCGGTAGCTCTGCTTGTAGCCTTTAACTTCGAATACCTCAGTCCCGATCTCAAGCAGCGTAGCGTCCCCGTCCTGCATCACATAGTCCACGCAGGCATGATCCGACAGCATATATCCGATTTGACCGACTTTCTTGCCTTGCTGCACAAGGTTCACCTCATCACGGTTCCCCATCGACATATAGGTTATGCCATTCAATCGCAGCGCTGGGATATAGTCGATGACTCCCGTCTTATTGCCGCATTCCCTTCCATCTGTGCCGCCTATCTTGGTGCCCGGCAATTGAAATGAACAACCTGTCAGAAGCATTAGAGAACTCAATAGTAGAAGCACCGCTCTCCTTGCATGTATCCTCCTGCCAAAACCCTGCTTCATTCATCCTCACTCCGACTCTCATTGTTGCCCTTATAGACGAGGCTGCATCGAGATTGGTTGCAGCATATGGTCAATCATACAGGATATGGGTGATGTATGGATGAAAATAAAAGTCGTTATCTATGCGCTGGCTCGCGCGAAGATAACGACTCATGGATCGGGTTGATCCGGATATAGGTGACCTCAACTTAAAACAGCCTCCACCGCCTGCCACTTCAGCTTGTCCCTCATAGTGACGACCGGGCCTATGACGATGGCGACCGGGCTGGCCAGTTCCGCGACTTCCGGCTGCGAGACAATCGTTCGAAGCGTCCCTACAACGGTCCGCTGCTCCGTGCAGGTCCCGCTTTGCACGAGCGCAATCGGCGTGCTCGGAAGTTTACGATTGCCGAGCAGCTGCTCCACGATGTATGGAAGCTGCGCCAGCCCCATCAGCACGACGAGTGTTTCCGCGCCGGCTGCCCAAGCCCAATCGACACAGGCGCTGTCCTTGTCGGTACATTCATGACCGGTAATGACCGCAAAGGAAGCAGCGAGCTTCCGTTGTGTAACCGGAATGCCGGCGTAAGCAGGCGCGGCGATGCAGGAGGAGATGCCGGGCACGATTTCGAAGGCAATCCCGCGCTCAGCCAGGTGGGCGGCCTCTTCACCGCCGCGACCGAACACGAAGGGATCGCCGCCTTTCAGCCGAGTGACGGTCAAGCCCCGCATCGCATGCTCAGCAAGAAGCGCATTGATCTCCTCTTGCTTCAGTGTGTGCCGGCCAGAAGCTTTGCCGACATAGATCAGCTCCGCATCAGGCCTAGCCTCCCTAACCAGTTCATCTGACACGAGTCTGTCATAAACAATGACATCAGCTTCTCGAATGCTTTCCAGCCCACGAACCGTAATCAGTTTCGGGTCGCCGGGACCCGCTCCCGTTAAGTACACCTTCCCATAATCGCCGCCCATGCGCCCACTCTCCCTATCCCAGCTATGTCTTGCTGCCATTATGCTGTCTCACCGGCGAATCAGTTGCAGTCCGATTGGACATCATGCACTCGCTTTACATGTGCTAACACTTGGGTCAGAGTTCGAGCTCAGGCCCGTACGCTCATCTACACTCACACCCGATCCCGTTGCTGCGCCCGCACAGTCTCCCGACACCTCGCCAACCGCTGCCTCATTCTCCGTCAGCTGCCCGCCGCCATAATATTTGCTCATCGCGACAACCATGCTGCCCATGCGCTCTTCTTCCGGGAACAGCACACGCTCCACGCCTTCCTCCTGCAGCGCTTCTGCCGTCACTTTACCAACGGCAACGGCCAGCACACGCTCCGCGAAGGCAGCGTGAACCGCCTCCAGCTTGCCGAGCTTCGCCGCGCAGCCCATCACATAACGCACCTGAACGGTGCTCGTGAGTGTCACGGCATCCACGTCGCCCCTGATGATTTCATCAATCAACGTCTCCACGATATCACCTTGCGGCGGAATATGCCGATAGGGAAGCAGCTCCTGGCAGAGCGCGCCGCGGCTGGCAAGCTCGCCAATCAGACGCGGGGCGGGGTCGCCATAAAGCTGCAGCGCGACGGTCCGACCATATAGATCATGAGCACCCATTAAGCGAAGTAATCCCGCTGTCGTGCCATCATCATCGCGAACCTCCGGCGTGATGCCCAGTTTACGCAGTGCATTCACCGTCTTATAGCCGCGGGCGGCAACTCGCATTTCGCCCAGCACGTGAACAAACTGCTCCGCCAAACCGAGCCGCTCCGCGATTTGCATGAGCGCCTCCGTCCCAACGCCAGTCGTCAGCACAAGCCAATCGGCCGGCCGCGCGATGAGCGAACTAAGCTGCTCCTCGATCCCGGAATCGTCGAGAAACACCGTTCCCTGCGCAGGACGAAGCACCGAGGTTCCACCGAATTTGGCAATCATTTTGCTGAGCTCATCCGCTTTGCGCGGTCCCGTCACTGCGATCCTTTTACCTTCTAATCGTGCCATTGCCGCCGCCTCCCAGTCCTATCGATTTCAACCCGCATCAAGGCAGCAGTTTTACGAAACTTTCCTTGCGCCAGCCCCATCCTGAACGAGCAAAATCACGTTACCCGATCCATCGACCAAGGTGCTGTACGTATTCACACAACCCTCATCCGGGGCTTGCACTAACCCATCATGTAAATTAATCTTCCAATCATGCAGCGGACAATAGACATGGTGGTCGCACACAATCCCCTCGGAGAGCTTGCCGTTCTTATGCGGGCATAAATTCTCAATGGCTTTGACCGTCCCATCTGTCAGCTTAAACAGTGCCAATTCTATATCGCCCAGCCGAACGACGCGTCCGGTCCGTTCAGGAAATTCTGAAATGTGTCCAATGATCATTTCGTTCATCTTCTCATCCGCTCCCTCAGCTGATGCCGCATGAAGCCGCAGCGCTGTCTCTAGTTATGGCTTTACCGTTGCATCTGCCGCTGCAGCTTCCGGATTCATCGGGGCTGTCAGCGCATCGAATGCGCTGCGCAGATCGTCACTTTCTATAATTTGCTGCCAAGGATCCTTCATGAGATCAAGCGTTTTGTCGATGCGCGCATTCAGGGCATCGCGATCCTCCGGTTTCTCCAGAGCGGTCTTTATGGTATCCAGACCGATGCGAATCGACCACTCACTCGTCCGCTCCATATAGTTGGCGGTTTCCCGGTAATACTGCAAGTAAGCACCCGTCCATGCCAGCACTTCTTCTTCCGTCTTCACCTTTGTCAGCAAATCTGCCGCACGAACGCGAGTACCTCCATTGCCGGCCACGTATATCTCCCATCCGCCGTCAATCGCGACAACGCCAAGATCCTTAATGGTCGCCTCTGCGCAGTTACGCGGACAGCCCGAGACAGCGAGCTTCACTTTATGCGGGGTGTTGAGCCGCTCGAACTTCTTCTCCAGGTCGACGCCCATCTTGATGGCATCCTGTGTTCCGAACCGACAGAACGTATTGCCTACACAGGTTTTCACGGTACGCAGCGCCTTGCCGTACGCATAACCGGAAGGCATATCGAGATCTTTCCACATGCCCGGCAAGTCTTCTTTCTTCACGCCCAGCAGGTCAATCCGCTGACCCCCGGTTATTTTCACTAGCGGAACTTGATATTTCTCGGCAACCGTCGCAATTCGCTTCAAATCCTCCGGCGTCGTCACGCCTCCATAAATGCGGGGAACAACGGAGAACGTACCATCCTTCTGAATATTCGCATGGTTGCGTTCATTCACGAAACGGGATTCCAGCTCATCCTCATGTTCGTCCGGGAATGCCATGCCGAGGTAATAATTGAGTGCCGGCCGGCATTTGGAGCAGCCCTCCGGATTATTCCACTCCAATACATGCATAACTTCCTTCGTAGTCGTCAGGTGCATTTGCTGAATCGCATTGACCACTTCGTCGCGCGAGAGCGTCGTACATCCGCAAATGCCTTCTTTCACTGCGGCAACTTGATCTGCGCCGAGTGTGGTTGTCAGAATAGCTTCCACGAGCGGTTTGCAGCCGCCGCAGCCGCCGGAAGCTTTGGTGCACGCCTTTAGCTCGCCTACGCTGACACAGCCCTTCTCCGTGATCGCCTCCACCAACGTATCCTTGGTAACGCCATTGCAGCCGCAAACGATTTCGTCCCCGCTCATCGCAGTTACGAGATCCGCCGTGCTCACCGACTTACCACCTCCGCTACCGCCGGACGGCCCGAACAGCACCTCTTTCTCGCTTCCCGTGAAGTCTTTGCCACTGCGAATAACCGAGAAAAGCCTTGAACTGTCGCTCGTATCGCCGAACAACACAGCGCCGACGACCTTCCCATTCTCAAACACGACCTTCTTATAAATACCGTCCAAATCATCCTGTACGCGAAGCGCCTTCGTACCCGGTTCATCCGCAAATCGCCCGGCCGAGAACACGTTCACCCCCGACACCTTCAGCTTGGTTGACAGCACCGATCCTTGATAGCCGTCGCTTTCGACCCCCGCCAATTTCTTGGCGAGAATCGCCCCTTGCTCGTAGAGCGGCGCCACTAGACCGTAGACCGTCCCGCGATGCTCGGCACACTCACCTACTGCGTGTATGTTAGCTATACTCCCTTGGAGATAATCGTTGACGACAATACCGCGATTCACTTCTACGCCGGCACTCTTTGCCAGCTGCACGTTCGGCCTAATCCCGGCTGCCATGACGATGAGATCCGCTTCCTCATGCGCTCCATCCTTGAACGTCAGACCTGTTACCCGATCCTCGCCCGTAATGAAATCGGACTGCTTCTCCAGCAGAAACTTCATCCCCTGCCGTTCCAATTCCGCTTGTAGGAGACGCGAAGCCGTTGCATCAAGCTGCCGTTCCATGAGGTAGCCGAATATATGAACGACGCTTACCTGCATGCCGAGATTGACCAATCCGCGAGCTGCCTCAATACCGAGCAAGCCGCCGCCGATAACAATCGCCTTCCGGTACTTTTTCGATGTATCGATCATCGTTTCACAATCTTTAATATCGCGGAATGCGATGACGCCTTCCTTATCCGCACCCGGTATTGGAAGCATGAACGGCAATGATCCCGTAGCAAAAACCAGCTCATCGTACGCGACTGTCAGCCCTTGATCGGTCGTAACCGTCTGTACTTCAGTATCCACCGAAGTGACTTGTTGGCCGGTATGCAGCGCAATGCCGTTATCACGGTACCAATCCCAATCGTTCAAAATAATATCCTTCATGCTGGCATCCCCTGCGAGCACCGAAGAGAGCATAATGCGGTTATAGTTGGGGTGCGGCTCCGCCCCAATAATCGAGATTTCATAACGGTGCGGATTCAGCTTCAACAGCTGCTCGACAAATGACACGCCGGCCATTCCGTTTCCGATCATGACTAGTTTTTTTCTCATGGCTATCTCTCCTAAAAGTTAGTGCGTCGCACGAGGTACGACCCTTATTGCGCTGCAGCCCCGGCCGCTTCCGAAAACATAAAAAGCCCATCCCCTCGTCGCAATTGACGAAAGAACAGGCTCCATTGCCGGATTTAAGAGGGCACGCCATTGTGCCGTCGTAAAGATCATGGCTTAAGTATAGGTCGCAAAATCACACATGTCAATATATCTAACATAAAATAGGACGTAAAGTGCCGCAATTGGTCACTCGCCTAAATTTTAGGATAAAAATCCGAATTGTACGTCGACATTCTGAGGGAGGGTATGTTATATTTTATTACAAATTTGCAGGCAGGGCTCCAAAGCTGTACTTTTGCTGTGCCTAACCGAGGTGACCGATGATGCGATCAATCCTTTATCTTGAGGAAGGAAGACCTCCCGTTTCGATGCATAGCTTGCAGCAAAACTGCCGAACCTTGCACCGTGCAGCCAGCAGAGATGAGGTAAAGAGCCTCATTAGCGTCGCGGATGCCGTGGTCATGCATGTCCCCTTAGAACGAATGCAGGACTGGCAATCCACGATAGCAGGTATGAGAAGGCTCCCGACGCTTTGGCTCTGTTCCGAGAACGCAGTTCCCAGCGAGCTTGAGTTTGGCTTTACGCTTGACGGCGTCCTCTTCAGCTCCATGAACACTTTGGAAATGGGAGTCGCATTAAAGTGGGGACAACGCGTATTCCAACAGCGCAAACGATGGGCCGAGGAACGAGAGCAGCTGCTGCAGCGGATCGATGAGCGGAAGTGGATCGATCAAGCGAAGGCTGTACTCTGTGAAATCAAAGGTATTTCTGAGGCAGAAGCCTATGATTTTCTGCGAAAACAGGCCATGAATGAACGCAAACGGATCGGAGATATTGCATCTTCCATCGTAAAAGTATATCAACTGATCCACGGCTAACCCCCAGCATCGCTCCCCATGCAATCGTACAGCAACGCTTTGGAGGGGCTTCAACTGCCGGTCATTCACAACCTCCCTCCTCCAAGCCAACCTTCTCCGCTATCAATGCAACATCCCTCGATATCGCACCTCCGTCACGCTGTTCATCGAAAATTTTGTATGTTAGCTATATTGACACATCCCTCGCATGCCCCCTATAATTGCAACTAAGATCACAATGACGTGAATCGAACGATAATTTGGCTGCCACACCGACGTGGAGCCGATGGCAAAGAGGCCGTATTGCAGTTATTTCACTGCGATGCGGCCTTTTATTGTGTTTGAAACGCTTACAACTGACTGTCTGCAAGCGGGCAACCCTCATTTCTCGTTTGACAAGCAGCAGGAGAAGTTCACAAAAAGAGATCAGAATGAACGATGGAGAGGAGCTACGAACAATGATGAATCGCGATGGATTCTTAAAAAGCGGACACAGCCCGTCCTTGTTGAGCGCATTTTTGTATTTTGACATGAGCTTCATGGTGTGGGTTCTGCTAGGGCCGCTGGCTGTCATTATTATGAGCGACTATCAGATGGATGCCGCTCAGAAAGCGAACCTGGTCGCATTGCCAATACTCGGCGGTTCCATTCTTCGCCTTGTGCTTGGTTATTTCACCGACGTCATCGGGCCGAAGCGCACAGGGCAAATTGGCATTGCGCTTACGATGATCCCACTAGTCTGGGGCTGGAAGTTCGTCGACTCCCTGGGTGAGCTGTATATCGTCGCGCTGCTGCTTGGCGTTGCCGGCGCTTCCTTCGCTGCCGCACTGCCGCTCGCAAGCCGCTGGTATCCGCCGAAATATCAAGGCCTCGCGATGGGAATCGCCGGTGCAGGCAACAGCGGAACGGTATTCACCACGTTGTTCGCCAATCGGATCGCTCAGCATTATGGCAGCTGGCATGTCGTATTCGGCATGGCACTCATTCCGATTGCGATTGTATTCATTGTTTTCACCTTGCTCGCCAAGGACAGCCCGAATCAGCCTTCGCCGCGCAAGCTATCCGATTACGGCTCGGTGCTGAAGCAGCGGGATACATGGATGTTCTGTATGCTGTATGCCGTCACATTCGGCGGCTTCGTTGGGATGTCCAACTATTTGACGATTTTCTTCAATACTCAGTACGGACTGAGCCCCGTACGAGCAGCTGACTTCGCAACAATCTGCGTCATCGCAGGCAGCTTCTTCCGTCCGGTTGGCGGCTGGCTTGCTGACCGAATCGGCGGCCTGCGTATGTTGATTGCCTTATACGCAGTCGTTGCCATTATGATGGCCTGCATCTCCACGCTGCCGCCGCTTCCGGCGATGATTGTCCTGCTGTTCATTGGGATGATGGCCCTCGGTATGGGCAATGGTTCCGTGTTTCAGCTTGTGCCGCAGCGCTTCCAGAACGAGATCGGGATCGTCACCGGCATTGTCGGCGCCGCAGGGGGACTTGGCGGTTATTTTCTCCCGAAGATTCTCGGCAATCTGAAGCTCTCTTCCGGCTCCTATACACCGGGCTTCCTTATTCTTAGCGGCGTGGCACTGATCTGTATCGTCCTGATCTTCCTCGTGCAAGGCGCATGGAAGAAAACCTGGATCGGCAGCGGCGGTAAAGCCCGACTCGATTCGGCAGGCATCCAGAACACGGCCACCTCTTAAATGCATTCGATAGGCGGACTGCTCAGCCCGAGTGATTCCCGCACTTTCAGTTGACCGAATCCCATGACGGGCAGAAGGCAGCGCGCATCATCCGGGGCAGACGGAACAAGGTCGTTCCGTCTGCACGCCTTACTCATACGCAAGCGGAAATGGAGGAAACCTCATGCGCACACTACCTGTAGCAGCTGATCCAGATGCGACTCGAATTAGCTCCCACTGCTGTTTCTGCAGCATGCAGTGCGGAATGGAGCTGCTTCCGGACGATGCGGCAGGCTTCGAAATTAAGCCCAGTCCTGATTTCCCGGTGGCAACGGGGCGCTTATGCCAGAAAGGGCTGAACGCCTTAGGCCATACCGTCCACGATGAGCGTCTCCTTACGCCGCAGCGCCGAATCGACTCCGCTCTGCCGGGTTCGACCTGGCAACAAGTCAGCTGGAATGATGCGCTTGATGGCATTGCCTCCTCCATCTTGTCCATTCAAGAAGAGCACGGCTATGACGCCGTATCCGTATTCGGCGGCGGCTCGCTCACCAACGAAGTCTGTTATCTGCTCGGCAAGTTCACGCGTGTCGCCTTGCGGTCCAAATATGTGGATTACAACGGGCGCTACTGTATGTCCTCAGCTGCGGCCGCGCAAATGCGCGCTTTCGGCATCGATAGAGGCATGAATGTCCCACTGGATGATCTCACGATGGCGAACTATATTATTTTGGCAGGAACCAATATTGCGGAATGTCAGCCGACGATGGTTCCGTATTTAATGGCGGCGAAGAAACGCGGGGCTATTATCGTGACGATTGATCCACGCCCCACGATGACATCCAAATTAGCTGATATTCATGTGAACTTACAGCCGGGGTTCGACTCCGTCTTCGTTAACGGCCTTCTGCATGTCATCCTCAGCGAGAATCTGTATGACCAAGCCTACGTGGACGCTCATACAACCGGCATTGAAGAAGTGCGGGAATCCGTACGGGATTTCTCGCCCGATACCGTATCGGTGTACACCGGTATTCCTAAGGAAGTTATCCGCACCATCGCGCGCGGGTTTGCCCGTGCAGAGACAGGCGTCGTCCTCACTGCACGTGGATTGGAACAGCAAATTAACGGCGTGGAGCACACGCTGAACTATATCAATCTCTGTCTGTTAACGGGCAAAATGGGGCGGCCCGGCTGCGGATTCGGACCGGTCACCGGTCAAGCCAACGGCCAAGGCGGCCGCGAGCATGGTCAGAAAGCCGACCAACTGCCGGGCTACCGCATGATAGACGACCCCGAAGCAAGGCGGCATGTGGCGTCGGTTTGGGGAATCGAACCCGAGGAACTGCCGGGCAAAGGCGTGTCGGCCTATGAACTGTTCGATCGCATTCTTGAGGGTGAAATCAAGGCGATGATTGTGCTTGGTTCCAATCCGCTTGTATCGAGTCCGAACAACACCCGAGTAGAAGAAGCATTGAAGAAGCTGGAGCTGCTCGTTGTTATCGATCTCTTCGAGACAGAGACTGCCGCTTACGCGCACTGGCTGCTGCCAGGTTCGACCTTCCTGGAGGCCGAGGGCACCATGACGAATCTCGAAGGCCGCGTGTTTCATCGGCCTCGCGCGCTGAAGACACCGGGGGAAGTAATGGAGGATTACAAGCTGATTGCTGCGCTTGCCAAGCGCCTTGGACGCGGCGCTTATTTTCAATACGAATCGCCGGAAGCGGTGTTCGACGAGCTGAGCCGTGCCACTGCGGGAGGGAAAGCAGACTACAGCGGCATGTCCTACGCGCGGATCAAGGAGAAGAAGGGCCTGTTCTGGCCTTGCCCTTCTCCGGAGCACCCCGGAACGCCTCGCATGTTCGAGAACGGCGTCTACTACCATCCGAACGGACGCGCCAAGCTGCACGGGATTACGCCGAAGAGGCCCGCCGAAACGACGAGCCCCGAGTATCCCTATATTTTGACGACAGGCAGGCTCGCCAACCATTACCTAAGCGGCACACAAACACGGCGCACTGCTGCCTTAATGAAGAAAGCACCGGTTCCCGTCGCGGAAATCCACCCTTCGGCAGCTGAGAAACTGCTGCTGCGTCCCGGTGATCGCCTCCGCCTCACTACGCGGCGCGGTACGATGGTCATTGATGTAAAGGTGATACAGGATATCCACCCTACAACGGTGTTCGTTCCGTTCCACTGGGGCGGGGACTATTCCATCAATAAGCTAACCAATGATGCGCTGCACCCCATCAGCCGCATGCCTGAATTCAAGCTGTGCGCCGTTCGGCTTGAGCGAGAAGCACCGTAAGCGGCCGGCAATTGTGCGCTAGTTTGTCGCATGATTGCCGGTTCCGAATATTCCCTATTGGCTCGAATATGATATATCGATTCGATAACCAACCAATAGGGGGAATGTCCATTGATCATTGCCGTCATACATACGATTTCCGATCCGGCGAAATTCTTCGCCGCCGCCGGTAAAGCCGATACGGCCGGATTGCCTGCAGGATTTAAGCTTCGCGTTCAATCCCGAGTCCCAGACCATTCCAGAAGCATTACCTTCTGGGAGGCACCGTCCGTCGAAGCCTTGCGCCAATTGGTCGAGTCCGTGGTCGGAGCATACAGCTCCAATGAATATTTGGAAATGGAAATGCATATCAACGGATAGTCGTGAAAAAGAGTACCTCTGCGGGTGCTTTTTTTACGTGAATATGTTGCCTTTCGACGTAGCACGATGGCGCTTTCAGTGTGTGTTGCCCTTAGGGCAACACACACTGAAAGCAGTTGGGATTTAAGTGACAGTTACAGCTATAAACTACCTTTCGAGCGCACATAGTCGGCGTACAACTCAGGTGTATTTAAATTCACAAAAGCCTCCTCTTCACTAGGGAGCGGCTGCACCTCAACTGTATGCAGCGCATTAAGCAGCGACATGAGGCGAAGCTCACGCCGCTCCAGCCGCTGCTGCAATTCCTTCGCCACGTTCGTATGATAGAGCGCATGGAACGGCTGATTCGTTGTTCGAACGACTTGCTGCATGTTCACCTCCGACAGCGAAACAGTCTCCTCGCTTGCTGCCTGCAGCATCCGTAACAGCAGCGAATCAGACAATACGGGCATATCACATGCCATAACGAAACCATAGCCCGGCTCTTGAATAGCAGATAACGCAGCGTGTAGTCCAGCCAGCGGGCCACAATTCGAGTAAGTGTCGCGCACGAATTCAACTTGACTCAGCAAACCCTCCAGCTGCGATCTATACACACCTTCCCGCTCACTGTCTCCAACGGAAACAATCACTTGCGGCATACCTAGAACCAGCATTTGCTCGGCGACCACTCTCAGGAGCACATCACCCTTAATCCCAACGGGCAGCAGCGCTTTATCGGACCCCATCCGCGAGCTTCGTCCGCCTGCCAGAATGATGCCCGTCACCTTCGATAGCGATAACGACATGCTGTTCCCCTCCGATTACGAAATAGTTGCCCTTAGTATACCAGCGAATACCCGAGCATGCTCTTATTAAAAAAGGACCGAAGACAGAGTTTCTCACTCCGCTTCGGCCCTTGCTCGACTTACTTCTTGGAAGAAGCTTTCTTACTCGCTTCTACCTTAAGCATGTTTTTGTAAATTTTTTCGATCTCGGTTGTGTCAATTTTGCTTTTCTTCAGAGCACTGATAAGGTTCGCAAGTTGCTTGGATGAAGTAACAGATTCCTTCACGAAATTCGCAATAACATCTTTGCTCACCTTGTTATTCATGACTTTCACAAATTCCAAAATCGCAGGTGAAGCTAGGTTCGCTTTGCCGGCACGGTTAAACTCGGTGATGATCGCTTCGTATTGCCCCATTACTGCAGCAACCTTAGCCGCATCCACGTTACCGTTCTTATCCGCTTTAATCGCCGCTGCAGCTTTACCAGCCTTCACTAGCAACTGCTGCGCTTCCTTCACATTCTTCAGCTGCTTATCGACTTTAGCTTGGGCAGCTTCCGCTTGTTTAATGATCGCTGCGTCTCTCGCTTTAGCTTTCGCCTCTGCCGCTGCTTTCGCTTTGGCTGCCGCTTCTGCCTTGGCTTTCGCTTCTGCTTCTGCTTTGGCTTTAGCTGCTGCCTCTGCCTTAGCTTTCGCCTCTGCTTCGGCTTTCGCTTTCGCCTCTGCTTCTGCCTTCGCTTTGGCTGCTGCTTCCTCCTTGGCTTGCGCTTCAGCCGCTCTTGCCGCTTCCGCTGCCCGCGCTGCTTCTGCAGCTGCTGCCGCGTCGGCTGCGTCTACCTCAGCCAGCTTGAGCACCGCTTCATTGACTTTGTTGTAGCCGTTAAAGCCGGCAACTTCCTCTTGCGTCCAACCCATGTTCTTAGCAGCCTCTATCGCCACTCTTGCTGCATCTACTGCTGTTTTGGCAGTTGCTTTGGTCGCGCTGGTAATGGCAGTAGCAGCCGGAATATTCGCTAGTTTCGCTTCTGCCAATGCTTTTGCGTCTTCCTTCGATGCGGCTTCGGCTGCATCAACTTCGGTAAGCTTGAGCACCGCTTCATTGATCTTGTTGTAGCCATTAAAGCCAGTTACTTCCTCTTCCGTCCAACCCGCATTCACTGCAGCTGTAATCGCTGCGTTCGCTTCAGCCACTGCTGTTTTGGCAGCTACTTTGGTTGCACTTGTAATGGCAGTGGCAGCCGGGATATTGCTTAGCTTCGCTTCTGCCAGAACTTTCGCATTTTCCTTCACTGCGGCTGCTGCTGCAGCTGCGTCTGCCGCCGCTGCTTCTTCGCCTTCTATTGCAGCAATTTTCGTTTCTGCAGCAGCAATCTTGTTATAGCCTGTAAAGCCTACAACCTCTTCCGCTGTCCAACCTGCATCAATTGCGTCCGTTACTGCCGTTTTAGCTTCAGCTACAGCTGCTTTAACTGCTGCTTTCGTTGCGCTCGTAATGGCATCGGCATCCGGAATCTCCGCAAATGTCGCTTCAGCCGACAGTCTTGCATCGATTTTATCAATAATGTTGTCGATCTCAATGCCTTGGTACTTCTGCCTTGGATTCGGCGTGAAGTCTACAGTCGGATTCTGGCTTAAATAGTTACGAAGCACATAAATCAGATCGTATACGTCTACCGTACCATCGTAATTGATATCTGCTGCACGGTCGTTCGTGCCCCACATTTGTTCGATATAGAGTGCGTCCATAATATCAATGACATCATCCTTGTTCACATCCCCGGCAATCGCAGGATTGTAAGGAAGATCAAGCTTTTGGGTCGTGATATTTCCCGCATCGTCACGGAATCCAATTGAGAATTGACTGTGAATCGTAAAGTGGCCCGGAATATCCAACTCATACGCATAAGTATCATCTGTTAATGGCAGATTCGGAACTTCAAAGCTTGAATTGAAATAGCTGCCAACCGGATACACCGTACCATCCGAGCTTGTAACCTTTACCCCAGCACCGATTTGCGAGTAATCCAAGTCCTTCGGATAAGCGCCCAATGTTCCGTAACCATTGAACAGCGCCTCCGCAGCCATCGATCCGATCAACAAAGAATAGGTGCGAATCTTATAGCTAATCGAATTCCCCATGAATAATACAGGCTTGATCATATCTGTACTATCTGTATAAGTAACGGAGTACAAATACCCTTGGTCCATTACAGGCTGTACAGCCGTATCATAGGACAGATTGAATGCAACATCCGCCAAGGAAAGATTGCCGGACAATGTTCCTTCTACGCCCTCTTTACGCGTTAACGTAATTGTCGCTTCATAATTGTATGAACCTTCCATATTAGGATGCTGATCCAATTTCACGTCAAAATAATCACTGTAAGCGGGATTTAGGACAATATCTTCTAACTGCAGAAGATTGCTAATTTTAGAATTGTAGTAGAATTTAAACTCTGCGCCTTTTACATCGCTGGCATTGTTCAACGATAACGTACTATGCAAGGCTTCGCCCATGTTTTTGGCACGCTGCTCAGGCTGCATATACGCGTAGGTCTCGCCTTTCTTCACAATGTACAAGTTTCTTCCGACATTGAATGTTTTGTTGGACGCTGCATCCCATCCATAGAATTCAAGCGCCATCGGCTTAGTTGTATCGATATTGATATTTACGGAGAAATTGCCGTTGACGTCAGGTACGATTGCTTTTGCCTTACAAGCACCGAGAAGCGTCGACGTGCATAATGGATCCCTGTAATAGACGAAGTTATTTCTCTCTCTTGGTCACACCAGGGAAATCTGCTGGATTTGCAATCATCTCTTCCGTTCCTTTATCCGAGATAGAGCCGGTAATCTTGATTTGCGTGTCCGTAGCGGGATCATATTCATACACGTCTTGCTCCGAAGCCGCGCCATGTACGTTTGGCACATTGGTCAAATTGTTCACTTGTACATTAAATGTAGGAGCTACATTTTCGAAATAAACAGCTGCGCTGGTTGTAAACGTTCGACCCTCATCATTGGTAGCGATGAGCTTCAGACGATACATGCCCGGCTTCGCAAGTACCGGATTATACGCAATCGGATGATCGAGTCGGCCTGTAAATGGATAATAGTAGCCCGAGAAAATGGAGGTAATCGACATGTTCGTATTCTCATTCATCTTCAAGCCATCGAACGTACCGATATAACCGACCTCTTTGTTATCCTTGTCCGTCAGAATGATGTCGATCATGCGCATATGCGATTTTAATTTCAGATAGCCATTAGTATAAAGCACCTGACTTTGGTAACCAGAATCAGAGGGTCTTGTAAAAGCTTTCGGGCTAAGCGAGAAGGAATCGATGCCCTCTACGATGGTACGAATGGCAAATGGCACTTGGTACATCTCATTCGCATCTTCTGCATTCGTATACGTGACATAACCTTCATAAGTACCAAGTGCCGCTGATGCCGGAATCGCAATGGACACGTCTGTGCGTTTCTTGGAAGACGCACCTACGGTTACGGCGGAATCCGTCGTAATGGTCACATTATTCGCAGCCGCATCAAGTGAACCTCGGCGGTCCTTTTGGAATGTAACTGCTACGTTGAAGGTTTTTGCTGTTTTGCTATTGTTATAGATATAGAGAGTACGTTGATCCGATACAGCCGCTCCGCCAGGTACATGTGAACCAAAAGCCATCGCGCCTGTTTGATTCGTTACGTATTGTTTAGAGCCTGTTGCATCTGTGCGATCCAGCACTTCGACACGTGACTGCGCATGAACCGCCTCATAAGGATCGACGACTCCGGCACCCACTTCAAAGACGCTGTAGTTGTCATTGAGCGGATCCGCTGTATTCATTAAAGTCTCTTTCACTTGCGCCGGCGTAAGATCAGGGTTTGCTTGCAGCAGCAATGCCGCTACTCCTGCTACGTTTGGCGAAGCCATCGATGTTCCTGATAAATGCTCATAGGCATACGCATAATTGCCGATTTGATCTGCTCCGTGCATATAAGGCGGCACCGAGGAGAACGTTGATACGCCTGGAGCCGTTACTTCCGGCTTAATATCGTAGGTAATCCGTGCGGGACCACGTGAGCTAAAGCCTGCCAGTGTGCTGCCCGGAGTTACCGTTTCACTCAACGTATCAACGGAGAACGTGGAGAGCAATCCAAGCTTAGGCGACATTACATCTGCCGAAGCTTTCGGTAATGAGAAGGTCGGAATAAGACCATAAGACTCACCTAAGTAAGACGTAATAAAGGTTTCTCCGCCTGCATTGGTGTTATTAGCAAGCAATACCGCTTTCGCGCCGTGCTTTGCCGCTTCTTTGATTTTGATATCGAGAGCGATCTCGCCTCTATTTACATATGCAATTTTGCCAGCTACATCTAAATCTTTGTAGTCAGCAGCTTCACCTAATTTAGGAATCGCAACGATAGGCAGACTCAAGCCGCGCAGCTCTTCCAGCTTGTCTCCGTAGCCTTTGCCAAGCAGTCGCAAATCCGTTGTTGCAGCTGCTGTTGCATCAGCCGCACTAACATGCAGCGTGCCTGTAGCAGTTGCAATCTTCTCCGAAACATCGCTTGCACCCACTGTAATGGCTAGTGCAGATGCACCAGGTGAACCTAGTGTATACATGCCATTTCCGGAGTTGCCCGCAGATACCGCTACAGTTACACCTGCCAGTACGGCATTATTTAATGCAATACTCTCAAGCTCGAGCGGATTGTTCGTGTTTGCTCCAAGTGATAGATTGATAACATCCATTCCATCGTAAATCGCCTTATCAACACCGCCCAGAATGGCATCTGTCGAACCCGAGCCAAATGGACCTAATACGCGGTATACATAAAGATCTGCGTCAGGCGCTACGCCGGTCACTTTGAGCTCTCCCGAATTCTTACCTCGACCTGCTATGATACCGGATACGTGCGTACCATGCTCCGTATAGTAAGGAGAACCGCCGTTGTACTCGCCACTACCGGATTTCTGCCAATCCTCGTACGTGGTTTCCATCGGATCGGCATCATTGTCTACAAAGTCCCAACCTTTTACTGTGCTGGGATTGACACGCTTCGGATCTACACCCGCTTGCGCACGATAACCTTTGTAAGCATCGGTTAGATCAGGATGATTGTAATCAACCCCTGTATCGATAACCCCTACCTTAATTCCCTTCCCCGTAAAGCCTTCGGCATGCAATTTATCAATGCCTGGGAATGTATATTGCGTCGCGACCGCTTGATCTCCTGCAACTGCTTCTTGCTTCACCGGCGGTTCAACATGGACTTCGTTATTGCTCCACACTGCTTTAACCGCGCTCGATTGAAGCAATTGCTGGACTTGATTCGCCGGAAGCTGCATCGCAACGCCATTGATAGAGTTCTTATAGACTCTCGTAATCTTATAAAAACTAGCATCAGAGCTTAGCTCTTCTTTATAGATGGTTTTCAAATCTTTCTGGAATGTTGCTTGCGCTGCTGCTGCATTTTCATTCGCGTCATTCACGGACAACGTTTTACCGTTAAGCGCCTGCTTTAGAACTGCGCTTTGTGCCGGCTCCGCCTTAAACTCTACGATAACCGAAGCAGGCGCTGGGCTATTTAAGTTGACGGAAGGATCTAGCTGAAGACCGCTCTCATCCGTAGCCTCCAGCTGATGCAAGGCTTGGCGCTGCAAAGATGTCATCCCTGCCAGCACTTCTTCCAGCGATTGCGATGTATTCGTCTGTGCCATTGAATGACCGCTTCCGATCGTCATTCCGCTAAGGAGAACCGTCGTGCTAATTGTCATGATAGCTGTTCGTTTCATCCATTTACTTCTCATGATACTCTCCCTTTCTTCCAGTCAATGCTGTTTGTTGGTCTCATTATAAGGAGAGTTGCTGCAAAATGGATTTTGCGAAATTCGTACAAATTGATGGGAAGTTTCTTCCCATCGATTTGTATATGCAAAAAGAAGCCTAGTTCGAGGTTATCGAATCAGGCTTCTTCTGTTTGTTAAAATGGTTTATTTTTCATTTCCCCACAAAGTAGGCTTGCTGCCATTCGCGTTACGCCATGCATGCCGCCACTCGTGTACTTCTCTGACGCCGATTTCCGGCATATTGCCCCGCTCTTCCTTCGCTGGAAGCGTCGGGAATGGGTTATGCGGCTCGCTTTGATACCAGTATGCAACTGTCGATAGATCGAGCGTCAAGCTGTTGTCGTGTCCGTGCTCGATGCTCGCCTGTAACGACTTCTCGAATCTTATCGGATCCTCCAGGAAGAAGCGGTAGCAGTGTGTGCGGCCCATCCAGCCCAGTTTGTTTGGCACTTTAGCGTAGCCGAAGTACGGATGCGCATACACTTCGTTCGGGCACCAGGAGCTGTTGAAGAAGTCCTCGGTCCCCGTTCCATGCAGGGAGCCCGGCCAATCCTCGCCGTCGATCAGCCACATGTCATCACCCTCGCCGTACCACATTGGGCCTGGGTTATCCACGTAGTAATTGATGCCGACAAACTGTCCGCTGCCGACGATATCCGCGAAAACATAATTATGCTCCGTTGTTGTATTCAGCCCCTGTGGTCCGATAACCCCCCACTCCGTCTCTCCTTCTTGCGGATGAACGCCTGTGATTTCGCGGTTCCACCAAGCGTGGAAGCGCCCTTCCGAGGCAGGAATCTCTGGGTGCAGCTCGAAATCAATATAATAATAGAAGTTCGTAATGGGCTCAGTCGATTGGTTCTCGATCGTAATTCTTGCCCCGTCGCCGAAAGGCATCGGGAAATAACAGTTAAACGCTTTGCCATTCGCAGGTGCCGCAGCAAGCGGAAGCGATGCAAAATTGTACTCTTCGCCAAACCCTTGTCCGAAGAAATCGCCCATCGGAGATTCTACGCTCGGCTCGGTTTCGCCATCCCAGTACATCCGAATGACGGCATTGCGGCGGATGAACTTGTCCGGTGCATTGACCGTGATCCAAATATGCTTTACGATGCCAGCGCCGGCAATGACAGCAAGATCCGCCGTTTCTCCCGCGGGAATCGAAATAAAGTCGGCATTCCCTCCACTGCGGTCGTAACTCGAAATCCGTTTCGTTTTAATGCCAGGTTGAATCTTACTGATATGGTTTAACATATTCGTCTCCTCTCACTAGCTTCATGATAGCTTGATTATAACGAACCGCTTCGGAGAAATATTTATCAGGACCATGTGACTTTTTAACAGCAATTGCTCTTCTGACAGATCGCAGCCAGGGAGGCACGCAGATGCAAGAACATGATATCATCACGAGGCTCAGTCCTTATGTTCGCATAGCTATGGCAAGCGCCGTCCCCTCGCATTGGTCCATTCCCTCTCGGCAAATTTGGGATTACGAGCTTCTTTATTTGCAGGAGGGGCGTTTGCTTGTAACGGTGGAGGATGTAGCGTACGAGGGAATTCCCGGCGATATCTTCCTGTTCAAACCGCGGCAGCGACATTCCATCCAGGCGCTTGGCGATGCGGCCATAAGCCAGCCTCATGTTCATTTCGACCTGATCGAGATGCCGGACAGCCCTGATCTGTCGGTGTCCTTCCAGATGCCCAGCCACATGTCGAAGGAACAGCTGGCATGGTTTCGGCCGGACTGGATGTCTGAGGGACCGCTCGCGTTACCGAACCATATTCGGCTTCGTCAACCGAAGCGGTTTGAATCGATGCTGCTGGAATTAATCGAGGAGTTTCAAATGCGATTGCCGCTTTATGAAACCTCTTGTAAAGGATTGCTTCTCTCCCTGATCACTTATTTGATCAGGCAGCATGACCTCGGCATGAAACGCCCCGGTACGGATATGCAAGCCATCCGCCGGCATCTTCACTCCAAATGGGACAGCGAGATTACGCTGGAAGAGCTGTCTGAACGGTTTAAAATCAGCAGGTACTATATGCTGCGCACCTTCAAGAAGCACTATTTGACGACGCCGATCCAATACCATCGCCAAATCCGAATTGATCAAGCCAAACAATTGCTGCGTTATACGAATCTCTCCATCCAGCATATTTCCGATCACTTGGGATTCGGCAGCATCCATGCATTCAGCCGTGCCTTCAAGGTGGCGGAAGGTGTGCCTCCTATAGCTTTCAGAGCGAAGAGCGGTCTGAGTGCGGAAGAGTTGAACAGTTGATTTTGACAAAAAAACGAGATTGTTTAGACCAAGAATTTCCCCCTTAGAACTTATATAATCGTACGTAAGTACAACTTTCATAAGGGAGTGTCGCGCATTGAACAGAGTCGTTATTGACAATAAAGGTATACCTCCTCTTGCCGGAATATGTTCCTACGAAGAGGCCTGCAAGCCCGGATTTACCGTCGACCAAAGCGTAAATCTACTGAAGCGTTTCAACTTTATTGCCAAGAACCTCAATCAAATCTTGTCCGCGCATCTGGCAGCTGTTCCTGAATGGGAAGTTAAATGTGCGTTTGGCTATCATCTGTGGCTCGATGCCGAGCACAGTGCCGCTATTCGCAAACGGGTTTCTGAAATGCGCGAACCTCCCCTGCATCTTGATCACGATCCGGATGAACATCTGCGTATCTGGCTTGACGAAGCAATCCGTGCCGAGAATACGGTGGAGCTGCTCACGGGGATCTACCGGGTCATTCGACCGGAAATCGTGAAAGCGCTGTCCCACTATATTGCGAATATGAATAAAATGACGGAACATCCGACGTATCGCCTGCTACGAGGCATGCTGCAAGATGAAGAGGAGATGATCGCCTGGGGAGAAGCGGCCCTGACGGCGTTAATCGATACTCCCGAACAGGCGAGAATCGCCGAGCAGTGGGAAGCCCATTTACGTGCGTTCTTGCTTGCGGCAGGCGGCGTGTCGGGGAATGTCGATACTGTGGTTTGTGAAGCAGTACCGCGTTCGGACGGTCAACGCTATGAGATGGACCCGATGCCGCGAAGAGATGAGCGGTTTAGTGATCCTTACAATACCTCTGCCAAGATCGATTCTTACTTCTGGGATGAGAACTGCTCGCCGGAAGAACGCGCGTATTCACTGATCTACAAGCGGCTTCGCGAGATGGATGTACCAGAGTGGATGGGCCCGATTCTGTATAAAACAGAAGGCAAGCCGTGGGAATACTACACGGATCTAAGCCGCCAGCTGTGGGATGAAACCCGTCATGCGATGCTTGGGGAAATCGGTCTTTACTACGGCGGTGTTCCGTTCTACAAGTACCCGATTCATATGGGATCCTCGGTGATTCTTAATACCGAATTTAGTCCGCAGGAGGCCCACCTCATATTGTGGCGGATTGAACAAAGCCTCATGCCCAAACATACGGGCAAACAGAAAGAGTGGGAAATTGCGAAGGACACCAACAACCCGATTTCGCTCCTGATCCAAGATTACGACTGGGCAGACGAGGTGCTTCATGCCCAAATCGGACGCAAGTGGCTCGTTCCGGATTACGGCAGCTTGGCGGCAATGACAGAGAGCGGCGACCAGGCGATGAAGGCATGGGGTCAAGCGAACGTCAAAACGGCCGACTGGTCTGAGCAGGCCGAGTGGTGGCCGCAGTTTATGGAGGAAATCCGCGCGAATGAGCTGGCGCGGAAGGGTTAAAGATTGGGGCACCGCTGCTGGCGGTGCTTTTTTTGGTGGGGCGGCTATTCCGCTAACAGCAGCCAACTACGAAAACCAAAAAAAATAAACGGGCTGGCTCCACAAGTCATGAACCATGACTTGCGAGCCAGCCCCTTTTAATTTAAGCCTTTGGATCAAACGAGCTTTTCAGCGACACGATGCGGTTGAAGACAACCTTCGATTCGCTGGTATGCTTCGGATCTACGTTGAAGTAGCCGTGGCGGAAGAATTGGAACTTGTCTTGTCCGCGCGCTTCCTTCATGTTCGGCTCGACGAAGCCTTGCAGCACGTCGAGGGAGTTCGGGTTGATGCGCTCTAGGAAGTCTTTGCCTTCATCCTCCGGGTTATCGAGGAGCAACGGCTCGAACAGGCGGAATTCCGCCGGTACCGCTTGGGAAGCTTCCACCCAGTGGATGGTGCCTTTCACTTTACGGCCGGTGAAGCCTGATCCGCTCTTCGTTTCCGGATCATACGTGCAGCGAAGCTCCACTACGTTGCCGGCTTCGTCCTTCACCACTTCTTGGCATGTGATGAAGTAAGCATGCTTCAAGCGGACTTCGTTGCCGGGGAACAACCGGAAATATTTGTTCGGCGGGTTCTCCATGAAGTCGTCCTGCTCGATATAAATTTCACGCGAGAACGGGATTTGGCGGCTGCCCATCTCTTCGTTCTCTGCATTATTTTCCGCGTCAAGCATCTCCACTTGCCCTTCCGGGTAATTGGTGATGACCACCTTCAGCGGTGCAAGCACGGCCATCGTACGCGGCGCCTTCAGCTTCAAATCCTCACGGATGAAGAACTCCAGCATCCGCTCGTCTACTACGCTGTAAGCACGCGCTACGCCGATTTCGCGGCAGAACGCACGCAGCGATTCAGCCGTGAAGCCGCGGCGGCGCAGACCGCTGATCGTCGGCATGCGAGGATCGTCCCAGCTTTCGACGACACCCTGATCGACGAGCATTTTGAGGTAACGTTTGCTCATAATCGTATTCGTCACGTTCAAGCGGGCAAACTCATATTGACGCGGCTGCGATTCCATCTCGCATTCGATAATCGTCCAATCGTACAACGGGCGGTGATCTTCGAACTCCAGCGTACAGATCGAGTGAGTTACACCCTCAATCGCGTCGCTGATTGGATGAGCGTAGTCATACATCGGATAGATGCACCAAGCATCGCCGGTCCGGTGGTGGTGAGCATGCGCAATGCGGTACAGCGCAGGGTCGCGCAGGTTGATGTTCGGCGAGCTCATGTCGATTTTGGCACGCAAAATCCGTTCGCCGTCCTTGAACTCACCTGCACGCATACGAGCGAACAGATCCAAGTTTTCTTCCACGCTGCGGTCACGGAAGGGGCTGTTCTTACCAGGCTCGGTAAGCGATCCGCGCATTTCGCGCATTTGCTCGGCCGTCAGGTCGCAGACGAACGCTTTGCCTTTCTTGATTAGAAGCACTGCACGTTGGTACAGCTCCTCAAAATAATCCGAAGCAAAACGCAGGTCGTCCCACTCAAAGCCGAGCCAAGTCACGTCCTCTTGGATCGATTCTACATATTCCGTATCTTCTTTTACCGGATTCGTATCGTCAAAACGCAGATTCGTTTTCCCGCCGTATTCATCGGCAAGCTCAAAATTCAGACAGATCGATTTGGCATGGCCAATATGCAGGTAACCGTTCGGCTCCGGCGGAAAGCGGGTGATAACCTCGCTGACTTTACCGGCTTTCAAATCTTCTGCCACGATATTTTTAATAAAGTTAGAGGATGATGTCTTGTTCTCCATTGCGACCAACCTTTCCTACCTAAAATCTTATCCTACTATCATACACAATTTTCAGAGTGTTTATAAATAGCAATCTTGACATTCCATTGGCGAAATAAATATACTTAGGTTAGCTAACTAAAATAAATGCATGATGCAAAAAAGGAGCACTTCCTATGCAAGGTGATCACGAGCACGACCGCAACACTGTCCACCAGCTTATCCGCGCATTCCGACAGCTCAAGAATATTCCGTTTAAGAACCGAAATCCGATCGAGAACTGCACGCCCAGCGAGACGATGACGCTGTTTACCATCGGAGGAGCCATGCGCTCCAATCCCGCCGGACTGAAGGCATCGGAACTCAGCAGTCTGATGAACGTCGCCTCGCCTACGATCACGCAGACAGTCAATGTGCTCACGGCAAGAGGTCTGCTTGAACGTAACACGGACCCGAGCGACCGCAGAGTGGTACGGATTAAGCTGACGGAGGAAGGCGCCAGGCTGACCGGTCTTGCACGAGCCGCCATGCATGCCCGGATGAACGGACTGATCGAACATCTGGGCGAGGATCGTGCAGCGCTGCTGGTAGAATTGCTCGATGATGTCTTCGCCTTCTATCATGGCGAGCGACCGGAGGAATATTCCGTATGGTGCAAGGACAACCCAAGCAAACCAACCAATTCCAAAGAGGGTGAATAAGCGTTTATGATGAAACTGCTTCGTATGCTGCGGCCTTACCGCATCCCTGTTATTTTTGTACTATTGTTCGTATTCCTTCAATCGTTATCGGATTTGTACCTCCCAACGCTGCTCGCTGACATCGTCGACAAAGGCGTCGTCCAAGGCGATAACCCGTACATCTGGCGGATCGGCGGCCTCATGCTGCTCATCGCACTAGGCGGCGGTATCTGCTCGATCGGTGCCAGCTACTTGTCCGCTAAAGCAGCAGGCGGCTTCGGCCGTGACCTGCGCAGTCGTGTTTTCGGGCATGTAGAGAAATATTCGTTGCATGAATTTGACCAAATCGGCACCGCTTCTCTCATTACACGGACGACCAACGACATTACCCAAGTCCAGCAAGTCCTGATGATGATGATGCGGGTGATGGTCATGGCCCCGATGATGTGCTTCGGCGGGATCATCATGGCCCTTTACAAGGACGTCAATCTCTCACTCATTATTATTGCGATTGTACCGATTCTCGCACTCATTATCTTACTTATCGTTAGCCGCGGTGTCCCGCTATTCAAGGCCATGCAGAAGAAGATCGACAAGCTCAACCTTGTCCTACGTGAGAATCTAACCGGTATCCGTGTTATCCGTTCGTTTAACCGCATCAACCACGAGCAAGGCCGTTTCAATGATGCCAATGGCGATCTGACCGATACGTCGATCAAAGTAAACCGGATCATGGCCTCGCTTATGCCTGCGATGATGCTGGTTTTGAATTTTGCGAGCTTAGCTATCGTCTGGTATGGCGGACTTCGCATCGACAGCGGCCACATGGAGGTCGGTGACTTGATGGCCTTCATTCAATACGCGTGGCAAATTATGTTCGCGCTGATCTTTGCCTCCATGATGTTCGTTATGATTCCGCGCGCCTCTGCTTCGGCGACTCGGATCAACGAGGTACTGAACATGGTTCCGGATATTACAGACCCACAAGCAGCTTCTTCGGCTCGATCAGTTGCAGCAAACGGCGAGCTTGCTTTCAACGATGTATCCTTTCACTATCCGGGTGCCGAAATGCCGGCGCTCTCCAATATTTCATTCCGAGCAGGCCGCGGTGAAGTCACCGCCATTATCGGCGGAACTGGCTCCGGCAAGTCTACGCTCATCAATCTCATCCCGCGCTTCTATGATGCTACCAGCGGCAGCATCACGATCGGCGGCATCGATGTTCGCAACATGTCCCAGGAGACGTTGCGCGCCATGATCGGTCTGGTACCGCAAAAGGCGGTGCTCTTCACGGGTTCCATTGCAGAGAACATCCGCTTTGGCAAAGAAGATGCGACCGACGAGGATATTCGTCATGCAGCCGTCGTAGCGCAAGCCAGCGACTTCATCTCCGAGATGAAGGAAGGCTTTGGCTCCCCGATCGCGCAAGGCGGTTCCAACGTATCCGGCGGCCAGAAGCAGCGGTTATCCATTGCTCGCGCACTAGTACGCAGGCCTTCGGTCTATTTGTTCGACGACAGCTTCTCCGCGCTCGACTTCAAAACCGATGCCAAGCTGCGTGAGGCGCTGCGCAGCGAAACGACTGATGCGACAGTCTTGATCGTCGCCCAGCGGGTCAGCACCGTCATGGATGCCGACCGCATAATCGTGCTCGATGACGGCCAAATTTCAGCGATCGGCACACATCGCGAGCTGCTGCAGTCGTCCACCGTCTATCGCGAAATCGTCACGTCACAGCTGTCAGAGGAGGAAATCGCATGAGTGAACTACAGAAAGGTCCTGCAGGCGGCGGTCCTGGCGGCCCTGGCGGCCCGGGCGGTCAGCGGCCAGGCGCTCCAAGCGGACCGGGTCCAGGCAATTTCGGTTTCGGCCCAGGACGCGCCGGCCCTGGCGGCATGATGGGAATGCCGGTTCAGAAGGCGAAGGACTTTAAAGGCACTTTACGCAGACTGACCGGTTATCTGAGGCCTCATAAGACGGCACTGCTTATCGTGCTGCTGACAGCGGTGCTCAGTACAGTCTTCTCGATTCTCGGACCTAAGATCATGGGTAAAGCAACAACCAAGCTGTTCGAAGGACTTATGGGCAAGATTAATGGAGTACCCGGAGCGGAAATTGACTTTCATTATATTTGGCAAATCCTTGTTGTACTTGCGGTCTTATATGTGATTAGTGCTCTATTCGGCTTCATTCAACAGTATGTCATGGCAAGCGTTGCGCAGAAGACTGTATACGACCTTCGCAAGGACGTGAACGAGAAGCTGGCACGATTGCCCTTGAAGTTCTTCGATTCCCGTACACACGGGGAGATCCTGAGCCGCGCTGTCAACGATGTCGACAATATCAGCGGAACGCTGCAGCAAAGCTTGACGCAGTTCATTACCGCCTTAGTGACGCTCATCGGCGTTGTCGTCATGATGCTGACGATCAGCCCGCTCATGACGCTCATTACGGTTGTGACGCTACCGCTTAGCTTCATCGCCATCAAGATGATTGCGAAGCGATCGCAGCTCTATTTTAAAGGACAACAGAAAGCGCTCGGCGAGCTGAACGGCCACGTTGAGGAAATGTACACGGGCCACAATATCGTGAAAGCGTTCGGTCATGAACGCAAATCCGTTGCCAAGTTTAATGCGGTCAATGAGGAACTGTATCAATCCGGCTGGCGTGCGCAATTCGTCTCCGGGATGATTATGCCTATTATGGGCTTCATCGGCAATATCGGATACGTGCTGGTCAGCGTTGCGGGCGGCATTCTGGTTCTGCATAAGTCGATTACAATCGGTGACGTGCAGGCATTCATCTCCTACTCGCGCCAATTCGCGATGCCGATTACGCAAACCGCCCAAATCGCCAATATCATTCAGTCCACGATTGCCTCTGCAGAGCGGATTTTCGAGTTGATGGATGAGGAAGAAGAAGTACTGGAAGCGGCAGCTCCGGTTGCGATTGTAAGCAGCCAAGCTGCTGCAGTCGTCGGTAAAGCGATGAAGCCAAAGGGCGACGTGAGCTTCAACCATGTGCAGTTCCGCTATAAGGATGACACGGCGCTCATCGAGGACATGGATATCCATATCCGCGCAGGTCAAACGATTGCCATCGTCGGCCCAACCGGCGCCGGCAAAACAACGCTGATCAACCTGCTGATGCGGTTCTATGAACTGAATAGCGGCAGCATTACCATTGACGGTGTAAACCTAACGCAGCTTCGCCGCGGCGATCTACGAGGCTTGTTCGGTATGGTGCTCCAGGATACGTGGTTGTTCAACGGAACGATTCGCGACAATATCGCTTATGGACGCATCGGCGCTTCGGAAGACGAAGTGGTTGCAGCCGCTAGAGCCGCCTATGCCGATCACTTCATTCGTACGCTGCCTGACGGCTACGATACGATTCTGAATGAAGAAGCTTCGAATATTTCTCAAGGTCAGAAGCAATTGCTCACCATTGCCCGCGCCATTCTTGCCGACCCTGCGATCCTCATTCTCGATGAGGCGACAAGCAGCGTCGATACGCGGACAGAGATTCATATTCAGCATGCGATGAATGAATTGATGCAAGGGCGGACCAGCTTCGTCATCGCTCACCGTCTCTCAACGATTCGTGATGCCGATCTCATTCTCGTCATGAACCACGGCACGGTGATCGAGCAAGGCACCCACGAAGGCCTGCTCGCCGCAGGCGGTTTCTACGCCGATCTGTACGAAAGTCAATTCAGCAGCCGCAAGCGTCAAGATGTAAGCTAGCCTAATACTGTCACTTGATACAAACCTCCATTCCTACCTACCCAGGTGGGAGTGGAGGTTTTGTCATTCTACCGGGTTCGCAGCGTACATCCGCGACTAAAAAATGGAAGCGCATGGTATACTGAAATGGGAATTATCGCCTGCTAATTTGACAACTGGGGGAGTCCGAGATGATATCCACGATTCTAATTACCGCCGTATTCTTGCTGGTCGCACTGCCGCTGCTCGCGTTCTTCAGCTATATGTACATCCTCTCCAAGCGGCCCAAGCATTCCATTATTCGATCGCATCCGTTTCTCGGCTGGGTCCGCTATTTGCTGGAGAAGCTGGGTCCGGAGTTCCGGCAATATTGGTTCGACAACGATACGGAAGGAAGACCGTTCTCGCGGGCCGATTTCGTCGGCATCGTGTATGCGGCCAAATACCGCACAGATCTCATCTCCTTCGGCGGCCGCCGCGACTATGAGAAGCCGGGCTTCTACTTGTCCAATGCGATGTTTCCGAAGCTGACGAGCGAGCTTAAGGTCGACAATCTCGAGCTCGTACCCGGCAGAAAATACGTCATTACCGATGAAGGCCTGTTTACGCGCAAAGAAAAAACCGTCGACGAGAGCGTGAAGCGCTGGCTCCTCGCTGACGATGATGTCATTATTGTCGGGCAAGATCGCCCTCAGCCATGGCGGCTCAAAGGCATGTTCGGCGCGTCAGCCACTTCCTTCGGCGCTGTTGGCGAGAACTATATCCAATCTACCGGCAGCGGCGCAGCAATGGCCGGCGGTTCGTGGATCAATACAGGCGAAGGCGGCGTTGCAGATGTTCATCTCGCAACCGGCGCAGACGTCGTCTCCCAAATTGGCCCAGGCATGTTTGGTTTCCGTGACGAGCAGGGCAAATTCTCGATCGAAGCATTCAAGCGCAAAGCGGAGAATCCGAACATTAAAGCGTTCGAGCTTAAGTTTCATCAAGGAGCCAAGATCCGCGGCGGACACCTCGAGGGCTCCAAAGTAACCGAAGCTGTAGCGGCAGCAAGGCATGTTCCTGTTGGCAAAACCGTCAATTCTCCCAATCGGTTCGAGCTTCTGACGAGCCCGGAAGAAGCGCTTCGTTTCATCAGTTCCTTGCAAGAAGCCGGCGGCAAACCCGTCGGCATCAAAATCGTCGTCGGCGACCCGAAACGGCTGGAGCCCTTATTCGCGGCGATGCTGGAGCTGGGCATCTACCCCGACTTCATTACGGTTGACGGCTCCGAAGGCGGATCTGGCGCTACATTTAAGGCGATGGCTGACGGCATGGGGCTCCCGCTCTATGCGGCACTCATCATACTCGACGACACGGCCCGCAAATTCGGCGTTCGCGAACGCATTCGCATCTTCGCCTCCGGCAAGCTGATCACACCGGACAAAGTAGCGATCGCCCTCGCGCTTGGAGCAGACTGCGTCAATTCGGCGCGCGGCTTCATGATGGCGAACGGCTGCATCATGGCGATGCAATGTCATACCGGCAAATGCCCGACCGGCATTACGACAACCGATGCGAAGTATCAAGCTGCACTTGCGCCCGAGGAGAAGCAGTGGCGGGTCATGAATTATATTTTGCAGCTTCGGGAAGGCTTGTACTCGCTGTCTGCAGCATGCGGTCTGGATAGTCCGCGCGGGCTGCGCCGGGAGCATGTTGTATTCGCGACAGAAAACGGACAAACGACCCGTATCGCCGATTTGTTCCCTTATCCGGAGCCACATTAATCCAGCAGGATTTTTCTGACATCCGTATTGACAAAGACCTTCTTTCCCGATTAAACTTACTATATAATATTTAGCTTATTATTAATTGTAAGTAAATTTAGGAGGTTAATTCATGTCTTTGTCCAAATGGATCGTTGATGCAAGCCACAGCAGTGTTGATTTCACAATCAGACATATGATGATTGCTAAAGTTAAAGGTACCTTTCACGAATTCGATGCGGTAATCGAAGCGGATCCAACAGATCTTACAACTGCAAACATCCAATTTAATGTCGCGCTTAGCAGCATCGACACGCGCAACGCCGATCGTGATAACCACCTTCGCACAGGCGATTTCTTCGATATCGAGCAATTCCCGGCACTATCCTTCAAATCGACATCGATCAGCAAAACAGATGATGGCGAATATAACGTTACTGGCGATCTCAGCTTGCACGGCGTGACTCGCACAGAATCTTTCATCGTTGCTTACGAAGGCAGCGGCAAAGATCCATGGGGCAACGAGAAAGTCGGCTTCAGCGGTAAAGGCACGCTCAAACGCAGCGAGTACGGCCTCACGTACAACGCAGCGCTTGAAACAGGCGGCGTTCTAATCGGCGACGAAGTGAAATTCACGATCGAAATCGAAGCTTCCAAACAAGCTTAATTTCACGCTTTTCCTATCAGCGAAGACCCGCTGTCGGCGGGCCATATAAACCAACCAAGATCGCCTTAACCTGCCTGCTTGGACAGGTGATTGGCGATCTTTTTTATGTTCTGGCAGATATTTCCGCGAAAACGACAATAGCGAAGTCCGCGGAGCGCTTTGGCATCCGCTAAACTTCGCTCAGGCGGTTTGCCTGAATGCTCTAACGAACCGTACGGCGCTTATTTGCCCATTATTGGCATCGAAAAAATTCTAACGAACCGTAGGGACACTATTTGACGGTTTTGGAGTGGATTGGAGCCGAATATCCCGAAATAACGCCTCTACGGTTCGTTAGATTCTCGAAGCCCCTAAGTTCGGCCAAATAACGCCTCTACGGTTCGTTAGATTTTCGAAGCGTGTGAGTTGCGGTGTGCGAGTTGTGCGGTGTGCGAGTTGTGCGGTGTGCGAGTTGTGCGGTGTGCGAGTTGTGCGGTGTGCGAGTTGTGCGGTGTGCGAGTTGTGCGGTGTGCGAGTTGTGCGGTGTGCGAGTTGTGCGGTGTGCGAGTTGTGCGGTGTGCGAGTTGTGCGGTGTGCGAGTTGTGCGGTGTGCGAGTTGTGCGGTGTGCGAGTTGTGCGGTGTGCGAGTT
>NZ_JBXENT010000006.1:0-290874 GCF_059383735.1 Paenibacillus sp. N22P23 | reverse complement strand
GCTGAGAGTCGGGTTTTCCTACTCTCAGCTGCTTTTTCGCGCGGTTTTGCCGCTGAGAGTCGGATTTCCCGACTCTCAGGCTCGCGCGCAGCCAATTCCCCGTCAGGCGGGATGCTGAGAGTCGGGTTTTCCTACTCTCAGCTGCTTTTTCGCGCGGTTTTGCCGCTGAGAGTCGGATTTCCCGACTCTCAGGCTCGCGCGCAGCCAATTCCCCGTCAGGCGGGTCACTAAGATGCGGCTTGTCCTACTCTCAGCTGCTTTTTCGCGCGGTATTACCGCGCGGACGCACAGAAACACCTTCGACAAGCAGCCGCAGCCGCTTCCTGAAGGTGTTTCTCCACACGCTATTCGTTCAAATAAATCGTTGCCCGGTTCTGCAGCTGTTTCGCCGCTTCATCAGCCGACTTGCGTCCCTCGAAAAATGCTGTCGATTCTTCCTTCACCATCGACATAATGGCGCTGTCATCCCCGCTGAATCGCTTAATGCGCGGAATTGTATCGACAATCGACTTGATATCTTCATCCGTTACTGTCGGCGGCGTAATCTCCCCGTCCGGCGTAGCCATCTTGATATTGCCGCTCTCGAGCATCTTCATCGACTCTTCAACCTGCTTTGCTGTCATGTCTTTGCGAACGGAGAAGCCCATAATACCCGGGTTGCTCTGAGCCTCCGCGGAGAGCAAAAACTTCAAGAACGCCCATGCTTCCTGCTTCGCACCTGATTTCTCATTCAGCGCAAGCATCAGATCGCTCTCATAAGTCATGCCTTTCGCTTCGCCGCCGGACGGCGTCTGGAATACCTGTCCCTCTCCCTGGAACATCATTGTCGGAAGCATAACCAAATCCATCGGCATCATTAGATTCATATGTCCGAACGACTGCTGCCCAGGGCCCGGCATTGCATCACTGACCAAGCCATCGTCATACAGCCCTTTCAAATTCTCCAGCATCGCCGCAAAATCCCCCTGGTCAAAGGACGCTTTCTTCCCCTCCGTATCAACATAGTGCTCATAACTCGATTCCACCATCAGCTTCAGCATCTGCTCCTTCGACATACCGTTCATCGTATACTTGTCCGGCTTGCCGTCGCCATCCTCGTCCTTGGAAACCTTCCGGGCGATATCCGCAAAATCCTTCCAGGTCCATTTGTTATCGTCGATCGTAACGCCCGCACCTGCCAGCTCCGCCATATTGGCGAGCATTATATCGAGCGAGAATCGAATCGGCATCGCTGCCTGCTTGCCACCGCTCGTTACTGCATCCATAACGCCTTCGTAATAATCCTGCAGGTTAAACTCTTTATCGTCCTTCATCAACGATCGAAGATCTGCGAGCAGCCCTTTCTCCGCGTACTTATTGAACGGCAGATCCTGCACGGCGATAATGTCCGCGCCTTTGCCTGACATCAGTTCCGTATTGACCGTGCTCAGGAACTTCTCGCGGTCCGCCGCGTTCTCGTCCTGACCGCCGCCTGCTCTTCGGACCACCTTCTTCCCCATTTCCGGCGTTGCGATCGCAGCGCTGATTTGGATATCGATATCCGGATGCGCCTTCTCGAAATTCGCTTCCGCAGTTTGCAAGAAACGGTCGTTCTCCAGAACGGATACCGTAACAACCGTTTTGCCATCCTTCGTTTTCGCCGGGGTCTGCTCCGCATTGGCATTCCCGTCATTGCCGCTTCCACTTGAACAAGCTGTTATCGCCGTCATCAGCGCCAGACTGACACAACCGGTTGTAATTGCAGACTTCGCTTTCTTCTTCATTCTGAATACACTCTCCCTGGGATCATAAAATAAAATTATTTCAAACGGACTCGCTGGTCCTCACTTAACGGCTCGCTCATCTCTTCAATGACCCGCTCATCCGGCATAATGCCGTCCACAATCTCGGTATTCGTTTCGTCCGAATCACCGATCGTGACCGCGGCCTTCACCGCCGTGTAGATGCTGCCGAGAGGCCCTTTCTTCTCCTTCACAACCCAAACGTAGTACCCTTCACCGCCTTGCTGCACCGTATCGCTGGCTAGAATGATGCCGCCAACCCGGCCGGTCTTCTTCACGGAGAGCTTCACTTGATTGCCAAGCTGCAGCTCCTGACCGGTGACTTTAACCGTTATTTTCTTGCGGTCCTCTTCCCCGGAATCGCTTGAACCTCCGCCCCCGAGCGCGCCGCTATCTTCAGCATCCTCGATATCGTCGATCGTTCCCTTGACTACCTTCCGCTTGTCGCCGATATAAGCGGACATCGATACCGTTTCACCGATGCGCAGCTTATCGGCATCGTCAGCATCGTCGGTAAAGCTGAAGATGAGCCCCTGGCTCACATCCGCCAGCACTGCGACGGCCTGTCCCCGCGAGGAAGGCAGCCCCTCCGTCGCCTTCAGCTCAGTGACGATACCGTCGAACGGCGCGCGAACGTCGCTGCTGTTCGTAATGTCCTCGCGCATCGTCTCCAGCTTCCGCCGCTGAATGTCCAGATCGTACTGCGAAATTTGTATGTCGCGTTTAAGATCGCGAACCTCTGCATCGTTGCCTTGCCTCAGCGCGTCGATGATTTGCTCCTTCTGCTTCTCCATACGCAGCTTCGCCTGCGCATAACGCGTCTCTTCATCGGAGAGATTCCGCTTGGCATCCGTCGTATCATAGGAGATCAGCGTTTGCCCCTTCTTGACGGCATCGCCTTCCTCCACATGAATCTTCGTCACATCGCCGTCGCCTTCGGCGTACAGCTCCTCCGATTTCTCCGCCTCCAGCTCGCCTTCACCGGAAATCGTACGTTCCAGCTGCCCGAAATCAGGCTTCGTCACCGTTACCTTCGGCAGCGCCATGCCTGCAATCGTATTCGAGAAGAACGTGAGCACGGCGAGCGCGCCGAAGAAAAGGATAAGCACAGTACCCATGAGCCGTTTGCGCCGCTTCAGGCGGTTATCGTCCAGCATCGTGGACATCCTCTTCACTCCTAAACTGTTGTGTAATTTGTGCTTGCCGCCTAGCCTAACACGGCCTACCCCTTCAGCCCGGACAGCTGAATGCCGGCAATCAGATCATTCTCGCTATAGAGAAAAATGAACAGCATCGGCGCCATGTAAAGCGCGGAAGCAGCAAAAGCAATACCCTGCTCCCCTTCCCGAACCCGGGACAGATAGACCGACAGCGGCTGCTTCACCGCATCGGTCAGCATGATGAGCGGCTGCTCGACCATGTTCCAATTGTCGATGAAGAGCAGAATCACAAGCGCGGCAAGTCCCGGCCTGCACATCGGCAGCACGATGCGGAAGAACAGCTGCAGATGGCCTGCGCCATCCATTTTGCCTGCTTCCACGTAAGCCGTCGGAATTTGCAGCATGAACTGCCGCAATAAGAAAACGCCGAATGCCGCGAAGATGCCGGGCCAAATAATAGCGCCGAAGTTATTCAGCAGCCCAAGCCGGTCGGCCATAATGTAGTTCGGCACGAGCGTTACTTGGAATGGCATCAGCATCGTAATGAGATACAGGAAGAACAGCTTGTCCCTTCCCACAAACTGCAGCTTGCCAAGCGCGTAAGCCGCCAGTGCCGCAACAAAGGTCTGGCCCGCAATAATCGGCACCGTCATCACGACCGCATTCCAGAACATAGCCAGAAACTGCGGTTTTCGGAAGAGCGCTTCTCCGTACTGTTCAAGCGTCACCTGATCCGGAATCAGCTTGAGCACAGCGAACTGATCCGCCTTCGATTCGGCTGAGCCGCCGGAATCTCCGTCTGAGCTCGGAGACAAAACGCCATAAGCGGCTGTAATTTCATCCTCCGACATGAAGGAATTGCTGATTGTAAATACAAGTGGAAATAACATACATGCGGCGATTAGGGCAAGCATGAAGGTCAGTATGATTTTGGCGATAATTCGCGGCTTTTCCCTCATTCCATCCGCCTCCTCAGCGCCCGCTCCAGCCTGAACACCACCGCAACAAACACTGTAATCACAATTGCCATAATATAAGCGGCCGAGGTCAATTTCTGATAATCCAGGGATAGGAACATATTGTTCATGTAGTGCTGCAGCATGTAGATGCTCTCATCGGGATACTCCCCCGCGATCAGATACGTCTCGCGAAACACTTTGAACGAGCCGATAACCGACATGATGAAGACGAAGAAGACCGTTGGCGTTAAGTATACGAGCGTAATGTTTCGCAGCTTCCACCACCATCCAGCGCCTTCCACTGACGCTGCTTCGTAGTAATCCTCCGGAATATTTTGCAGACCTGCCAGATAGAGCACCATGTTATAGCCCACGTTCTTCCACAGAAAGACCAGCAGGACAACGGCCCTTGCCGTTCCCGAGCCCATCCAGTCCTTCGTTGCCAGCCCATGCTCGTGCAAATAGGCATTCAGAAAACCGTTGCCGTCGAACAAAATCTGCCACAGCATCACGATCGAAGCGACCGGAACGACGAGCGGCATGACATAGAACGTACGCAGCCAGTTTCGGGCAAATACCTCGCGCATGAGCAATAACGCCAGCAGAAGCGACAGCGTCATCAACAGAGGGACACTCACAGCTGTGAATAACGCGGTGTTGGATGCCGCCTTGCGAAACGAGCTGCTCTGCAGCAGCTCCACGTAATTGGAGAGACCGACGAAGCTGCCGTTCACCGGACTGTCTACCAGCGAATAGTAGCATCCTGCCGCGAACGGAATCAGGAAGAATAGCCCGAAGCCGATCAGACTCGGCGCGAGGAACACGACCGCCGCACTGCTATCTCGCTGCAGCAAGCGATTGAATTTCATAACAACCTCCTATACGATAGTGGGAGCGAATGAATTTGCTTCAGGTGAACAGAAAATCGATTTAGGGATCCTTTTCTGCAACGTGCCTGAGCTAAAGAACGGCGTGAACCGTTTCTTCTCACTTGTAACTGTACGAGCGCGATGTGACAGCTGTGTGACAATGAAGGAGGAAACGGTATCGTGAGCGGAAATGTACTACTTGTCGAGGATGAGCCCCTAATGCGGCAGCTTATTGTCGACTACTTGCATGGGGAAAATATTACGGTTATCGAGGCGGCCAACGGCGAGGAAGCGCTGCTCCGGTTCGCCGCAGAGCCGATCGCACTTGTCATCTTGGACATTATGATGCCGAAGCTGGACGGCTACAGTGTCTGCCGTTCCATTCGTGAACGGTCCGACGTGATGATTATTATGCTGACGGCCCGTTCTGCCGAAGACGACAAGCTGCTTGGCTACGATCTTGGCGCGGACGATTACATGACGAAGCCATTCAGCCCAAAGGAGCTGACCGCGAAGGTGAAGGTGCTGCTCAAGCGAGCGGAGCTGCTGGCTGCGGCCGCTGCTTCTGCTGCCGACGGTCAAGAAGGTGGTGGCCTGATCACACTGGACGGGCTGACGATTAACGAGGCGTCGCACGAAGTAAAGGTCGAGGGTGAAGAGCTTACGCTGTCGCCGAAGGAATACGATTTGCTGCTATATATGTATCGGAATAAGAACATCGTGCTAACGCGGGACATGCTGCTCAATCATGTATGGGGTTTCGATTATTTCGGCGATGCGCGGACCGTCGACACCCATATTAAGCGACTGCGGCAGAAGCTTGGCGGCAAAGCGGAGCTGATCTGTACCGTACGAGGCAACGGCTATCAGTTCAAGGTGAAGCGATGAAGCGCGGGCGAAGTGTCGCGTTTAAGCTGTTCACTGTCACAGCCATTGTGTTTATTGCCTTCACCACACTCATGATGGTGCTGCAGTTAACGTTCTTCGAGAGCTATTATGAGAAGCAGAAAATCAAAGCGATCAAACAGGATTTTACGGCGCTGCGGGACAAGTATATCGCGGTTGGCGATACGCCGCCTGAAGCTGCCCCGACTGGGACGGAGTCCGGGAAGTCACGGCCCGTACCGGAATCGGGGACGGATGGTTCGGCTAATCCGGAACTGCAGACAGGCGAGCGCGGCGCAGTCGTTCATATCGCACCCGGGTCGGAGGCGGTGCAGGCAGGTGTTGACGACGTCGCCAGAGCGACTTCACCAGCACCTTCGTCAAGCGAAGGTGCTGAAGGCGGGAACTTCCAGCGGTTTATCGGGGGATTCACGATGCCGCTGCCGCTGCCGGGAGAACTGCAGGGCGAGACGACGACCGCGGGCAGCGGGCTGCCGCTTTATTTTTCACCGTTTGAGACCCGCTACTTCGCATTAACCGCGAAATTCGAATTCGATGATCAAGGCATCAAGGCAATAGCCATCGGGGCCGGCCAGAAGCAGAAGCGCATCTTTATCAGCATTGATCAGCTGGGGGGCGAAGTGCTGCGCATGATTCAAAATCCGGTCTCGCAGGAGCAGGTCGACAATCTGATGACAGGCGTCGCGCAATGGCTGCAGGATCCAGCGCAGGTGAACAAGGTGTTCAGCGGCGGCGAAACCGTCGTGTATCGCGCCTTGGGCTTCGGTCCGGCGAAGCTCGGCAACAATCAGCTCATCGCGGCTGCGGCGCTGCCTTCGGCCGATGGCGCGAAGCAGGTGCTGTTCGCGGTTTCCTCGCTGCAGCCGGTCAGCGATGCGAGTTATGTGTTCAAAGATTTCTATATGTATTTCTACGGACTTGCGGTTGTGCTCATCCTGCTCCTGTCCTTCCTCTACTCCGGCATGATTACGAAGCCCTTGCGGAGGCTGAACCAGGTGGCACTGCGGCTCTCCAAGCTGGATTTCTCTGTGAAAAGCGGCATTAAGCGCAATGATGAGATTGGCAGTTTGTCGCAGACGTTTGATTTTCTGTCCGATAATTTGCAGCACGCGCTTGGTGAACTGAAGGCGGCGAATATCCAGCTCAAAGAAGAGTTCGAGAAGGAGAAAGAGCTTGAAGCGATGCGGCGCGAGTTCGTTGCGGGGGTATCGCATGAGCTGAAGACGCCGATCAGTCTGATCAGCGGCTATGCGGAAGGTTTGCGCGATGGGATTGGAGGCGCTGAGAAGCGCGAGCTGTACCTCGGTGTCATTATGGACGAGACGAAGCGGATGTCCGGGCTCGTCAACGATATGCTGGATCTCGCGCAGCTGGAATCCGGCAAGTACAGGCTCGTAATCGGCAGCTTCGATCTTCGCGCATGCGCGAATGCTTTCCTGCAGCGACACGCGGAGCCGCTGGAGCGCAAGGCGATCGCTTTGACGGCGCTGCTGCCGGAGGAGTCCACCGAGATGGCGGCATTCGGCGACCGTTTCAGGCTGGAGCAGGTGCTCGCAAACCTGATGAGCAATGCCATTCGTCATACGGCTCAAGGCGGTTCGATCGAGCTTCGGATTGTCGAGGAGCCGGACCGCTGGATGCTCTGCCTTTGGAATGAGGGCGAAGTGATCCCGGAAGCTGAACTCAAGCGCATCTGGGAGCAGTTTTACCGCACGGATATGTCTCGTAGCCGCGAGCTCGGCGGGACCGGCATCGGGCTTGCCATCGTGAAGCATATATTGCTGCTGCACGACAGCACGTTCGGCGTGCGCAACCACGGCAACGGCGTGGAGTTCTACTTTACCGTGGCGAAGGCGGAGCATGACACAAGCGAAGCCTAGAAAGAAAATAAGCCTAGTCCCCATATGATTTTCCATGAATAATGATAACTTTAATAGAGTGACATTGACATTGACACTGGAACCTACAATTCAAAGAAGCGGCGAACCATCGTCGCCGCTTCCATATGATTGCACCTGGTTTGATAGGGATTATTCGGGTAGAGCGCTTGTCAGATCCACCCGTTCTTCTCCGCGATGCCGATCGCGTCGATGCGGTTCTTCGCCTCCAGCTTCTGGATCGCTTCGGACAAGTAATTTCGGACTGTGCCGGCCGAGAGGAATAACTGTCCCGCGATGTCGCCGGCAGTCAGCCCTGCAGCCGCAAGCCTCAGCACTCCCTGCTCCCGTTCCGTGAGCGGATTCTCCGTCTCCCAGAACGAAAGCGCCAGCTCCGGGCTAACCGCGCGGCCTCCCTGCGAGACGGTGCGAAGCGCTGCGCCAAGCTCGGCGATCGGGGAATCCTTGAGCAGAAACCCCCGCGCTCCGGCCTTCATCGCACGCTGAAAATACCCCGAGCGGGAGAAAGTCGTCAAGATAACTACCCGGCACGGGTGACCCAGCTCCTTCAGTTTCTCCGCTACATCAAGGCCGCTCAACTCCGGCATCTCGATGTCCATAACGCATAGATCCGGAGACAGCTCGCGGATCATATCCAGCGCTTGTTTGCCATTCTCCGCTTGACCAATAACTTCGATGTCATCCTCCAAATCCAGCAAAGCGCTCAACGCCCCGCGAAGCATGCCTTGGTCCTCCGCTACAACAATTTTCACCGCTCATCCTCCTCCTTTGCTTCCCGACTTCTCAACCAGCGGTACAGTAAACGTCAGCAACGTGCCTCTTCCTACCGACTCCAGGGCAAGGTCGCCATCGATTAGTTTTAGTCGCTCCCGCATCCCTCGTAATCCATTCCCGCCAAATCCATCAGCCGAATCCACAGACCTCGATTCAGCAGCCTCCGTGCTCTTGCTTACCCCGATTCCATCGTCCGAGACGGTCAGCCGCAATTTTCCCGGCTCCCAAGCAAGTCGAACCGTACATACTCGCGCGCGACTGTGCTTGACGATATTCGTCACCGATTCCCGCAGACACATGCCAAGAATATTATCAATCAGAGGCGAGGGCAGCTCTCGTTCAAAATCGCTCTCTCCGCGCTCCAGCACGATACCGGCAGCTGCCAATATCCGCTTCGCCTGATCCACCTCGTCGCGCAGCTTCACCGCGCTCATCCCCGACACCAGCTCCCGCACCTGACGCAGCGCGGCACGGGAGGTCGCCTGAATATCACGCACTTCCTGCACAGCCCGCTCCGGCTGCTTGAGAATCAGCTTCTCCGCAAGCTCACTCTTCAGCGTAATGAGCGAAAGCGTGTGACCAAGCGTATCATGCAAATCCCGCGAAATACGCTGGCGCTCCTCGTTCTTAGACAATCGAGATATTTCTTCGTTTGCGAGGTTCAGCTTTTGCCGCAGCTCCCTCGATCTTCGACCAAATATTAAAGTAAATGGGATAACAAGCATGACAATCATAGCCGGAAGAAACTGCAGCAGTGCATCCGTATCGTTATACAGCTTCCAGTACCAGATTGCCGATCCAAACAGTAACTCAAGGCCGCCGATCGCAACGGCTATCTGCTTCCGACTTGTTAACATTCCGATAATCGGTGCCGGATAGAAAGCCATATATAGTGATCCTACATTGCTGAAACTGAACAGACCTACAATGATCAGCATCCCAAATATGCATAAGAGGCGTCCCCGCTCGTAGCTGTAGCTATAAATATAAATCGCGATAAACACAAGGACTGCCGTCAATCCCATCGCAACCCTAGCAGGCGGTTGGTTGAATAAATGATAAAGCGGGAACACAAGATAGACTAACCATATCATTGCAAATAACACAGGCGGACCTACTTGAGGCCGCCGCATCACGTTCCACATGCAATTACACCGCTTCCTGCTTTTTCATTATCCAAGATGATACCACCATCAGGACCACTACGTAAATCGCGAGAATGCCGATTCCCGTCCAGTCCAACGATTGGCCGGCGATAATATTCCAAGCCCCTTGCCCGAGTCGGTACGTTGGTGTTACCTCAGCTACCTTCTGCATCGTGGAAGACATCGTTTCATACGGCATCCATAGACCGCCTACAACGGATAGTCCCATATAAGCTACCGTGCTCAATACCTGTACGGCATCGGGGTTGCGCATCGAGCCGAACAGCGTGCCAAGCGTCATAAAGGACAACCCGCCAAGCCAAATCCATGCACCGCTTGCAATCCAGGTCGAAACAGGCAAGTCGATTTGTTTAGTGATACCGCCTATGAGAAACATCATGACAACGATGAAGAGATTGATAATGGCTTGGGATGCGATTTTCGATACGATATAAGCCCATGAAGGCAAAGGCGTAATGCGCAGCATGCGAATCCAGCCTTGCGAGCGTTCACGCGCTAAACGGATGCTGTAGGTCGAGAAGCTGGCCCCGATAATGCCATAGCACGTCATCGACATGAGATAATAAGCGGACCAGTCTACGCCTCCGACAACCTTATTGTCGCCAACGATGTTGGAGAAGAGGAAGTAGAAGATAATCGGCATGACGATCGAGAAAATAAAAAACCGTTTATTGCGGACCGTTCGCAGCAGCTCCGCTTTACACTGGGCGAGTGTCGCCCTAATCATGGTTCCATTCATTGTTAGTCACTCCCACTAGTTTATCCTGATCGCTCAGGTGTTATTTGACTAATTCGACTGCTGTACGAGCGCTTGGAACGCATCCTCCAGCCCGCCGGTTTGAATTTCGATGTCGCGCATATCAAATCGTTTCTCAACTAACGCTATAATAAGTCGATCCGTGTCGGAGCTGTACAGCTTCACCCTGCGGCCGCTCCATTCCACATCCGTCACATCCGGCAGCGCAAGCAGCGATTCGGTCGTTACGCTATCGCCTGCTACGAATGAGATCACACGTCCTGTCGTTTCGGCTTTAATCTCGCTTGGCGTGCCATCGGCAATCAGTTTGCCGTTATTAATGACGATAATGCGGTCAGCAACACTATCGGCTTCGTCCAAATAATGCGTCGTCAATACGATCGTTTTGCCCTTTCCTGCCATGGCTTTGACCGTATCCCAGAACAGCTGGCGCGAGGTCACATCCATCCCTACAGTCGGTTCATCAAGAAAAATCACATCCGGGTCGCCGGCAAGCGCCAGTGCAAATCCAAGCCTTCTCTGCTGCCCGCCTGACAGCGCGGTTGCAAATTTGTTTTTCTCTTCCGTCAGATTCGATACCTTCAATAAGTAATCGAGCGGCAGCGGCTTCTTATAGTAGCTGCGGAACAATTCAATGCTCTCGCCCACCTTCAGTCCATCAATTACGCTGACATCCTGCAGCATCGCACCGATTCGGTCGCGCACCTGCTGATCGCGAGGATCGCCGCCAAGCAGCTTCACTGTGCCTTTCGTTGGTTTGTACATGCCAAGTATCATGGATACGGTTGTTGTTTTGCCCGCGCCGTTCGGACCGAGCAGTGCCACAACGGTTCCCTCCGCGATCGATAACGTCAAATCGCTCACGGCTGTTTTCTCTTTGTACACCTTGCTGACACCGGTTAGCTGTATTGCAGCTTTCATCTTCATTCACTCCTCATTTCGCTTTCTCTTATGTCCTTAGTGTACCGAATCAGGTGCGTCTCCGACATGCATGAATGTAATCTGTTTCGCATGACAAATGTCATATCGCTGCAGTTTCCAAAGAAAAGAAATGAATGGGACTTGATTTCCAGCCTAGTTGTGTGTATAATCAAGAATTGTATCAAGTGTAACCTCTGGTTTTTTCCTCGTATTCGTTGTGATTACCCTTCAGATCACCACACATTCAAATTCCTTTTATTCACGGCTGCTTTAAGGAACACGGATTCACACTGGCGCGGTCGAGGAACCGCAAGGACGTTAGAGAGGTTAGGGCTTTCGTTGCTTTCGTGCACGTTTTTTAATTGAAAGTAGGAAGACATTAGCGGTTACGCTTATCATATTTTGCGGCGCAAGTTACGACGCCTGCACATAGTGAACATACAAGAAGGAACGAATGACGCCGCATTTGGCGCGTTGTACGTCTCTTCAAACAAAAAGACCCTCGCTTCGAGATGAAGCGGGGGTCGTCCAATTTTTAGGGGCTATTTTAACCGATCGAGGCTGCATTCCCCTTCTTCTCCAAGCTAATCCACACAAGCCCCGCAACCATGAATACCGTACCGCCCAGCTGCCAGCCGCTAATCTGCTCGTTGAAGAAGAAATACCCTGCCGTAACCGCCGACGCCGGCACGACATAACGGAAGAAGTTCGCCCGTGTTGCGCCGATTTTGAACATGCTCGCATTCCACACCACGAACGAGAATATCGTGCAAATCAGGACGTTATATGCGATAGCTTCATAGGAGCTTGATGTTAACGCACTCCATTCTACCTTGCCCCACGAACCTAACGTGAACGGGAACATGAACAGCATGCCGAAGGTGATGTACCAGGTGCTGACCCGCAGCGCCGAATACGTCTTCATCAGCGGCATACAGGCGAGGTTAAACAAGGCACCGATGACGCTAACGCCAAGTGCGAGCATATTGCCGACCATGTTATCCGAGGAGAGATCGAAGCCCTCCGCTCCGCCTAGAATAACGAGACAAACACCCGCCATAGCCGCCACACCGCCAACGATCAGACGAGACGTCACCTTCTCTTTCATAAACAAAGGTCCAAGCAGCGCTGCAAAAATCGGCCATGGTGCCACATTAAGCAGCGAAGCATTAGCGAGCGTCGTATATTTGATCGAGTACATAACCGCGATCTCAAGTGCCGTCACGCCGACCAAACCGATAGCCACGAGCTGCAAAGCCGCCTTAATCGGGACCCGAACACTCCCTTCCTTGAGGTAAAGCAGGAGAAAGAAGAACGGCGTGGAGATGGAGAAGCGCAGGAAGGCGAACAGAATCGGGTCAAAGGTTTCCATCGCACTGCGCGATACGCCGAAATTAGCCCCCCAGATCGCCGAAACCAGCACCAAGCCCAGGTAATATATCCATTTGCGATCTTGCTTCATTCGTGAATTGAGCCCCATTCCCGTAAGTTTCCATTGCCAACAGTTTGACGGATTTGTGCTTGAAATACAATAACAAAAATAATCGGCGCTCCGCGATTGGAGCACCGATTAGAACGGCTTAAGGTGAAACGGCTTTCGTCGTCCTCTTAACGGCACTACTATTTCTTATCGTTTAATAAAAAGGCTTCAGCACCATGAAAATAAAGAGCAGCGTCCCCATAGCAGTAGCTCCGTAATAAAGCTTATTGGCTTTGTTCAGCAAACGAACCTGATTGTCAGGAACCGCTTGGTCCGCGCTCAGCGACTTCGAATTCTCGATCTCCACACCTAGCTTCTTCGTCACCGGTGCGGCAAAGCCGATCACCAGTACTTGAATCGCAATATAGAGTGCAAGCGAGCCTAGAATCCAGAAGCTGACGAACTCCCATCCGTCTGCAAATACGAGAATGAGGCCTGTGATGACGGCGAGCGAGCCTCCAATCTTCGGAAACAGCTCCAGTTTACTGCCGAGCTTGAACGCACTGCGCAATTCGCCTACACTGTCTTTCTTGCCAAATAACGTATGAATAAAGAATGTTGGGCCTACCCCAATGATGGCTGACATGACGTGGATGAGAACAAGCAATTTCACTACTGGCTCACCTCGCGATTTGATTTTTTTGGAAAATAAGACCTATGTATGGAACAAGATGTATACTACCACACGTTCACTTACAGCTATATTACGTTCCGCTTACACTAAATAATTCCAATTGACTGACTACCTTTGTCAGTCAATTGACGTATACTAAGGAGACTCTGAAGCATGTGGGAGGAAAGTAATTTGAGTAAACTCGATTTGACGAAAACAGACAAAACCTATTATGGCGCCCGCAAGAAACCGGAGCTGATTGTACTGCCCGCCCTGCCCTACTTGCAAATTACCGGTACCGGTGCCCCCGAAAGCGAAGCTTTTGCAGCAGCGACCGAGTCCATCTATACAGCGGCATATAGCATTAAAGCGTTGTGCAAGCAGGCGGAGCAAGACTTTACGGTCGCTAAGCTGGAGGGGCAATGGTGGGTCGAAGACATGAGTCTCGATCCGCTCGAAACGCCGCGCGAGCAGTGGCAGTGGACGCTGCTCATCCGCCAGCCGGATTATGTAACGGCGGCAATTGCTGAAGAGGGGCTGCAGGCAGCGATCAAGAAGAAGCCGAATAGGCCGGTGGGCAGCGTCAGCTTCGGTCAGCTCACGGAAGGGACATGCGTGCAGATGCTGCATGTCGGTCCTTTCAGTACAGAGCCGGAAACACTTGCGATCATGTACGCGTACATAGAGCAGCAAAGACTCGCGATCAGCGGGAAGCATCATGAGATTTACTTATCCGACTTCAGGAAGACGGCAGCGGAATCGCTTAAGACGATTTTGCGATATCCGGTTTCAGTGAAATAAAAAACGTTCCTACGCCGCAGATTTACGGCGCAGGAACGTTTTTCATATTGGCACATTCGTTTAGGAAACTCTCATGATGCTGCTTAGGGGTGAACCACTACTTTGTCCGAAGTTCTGGGCGGCAATTTGGAACAGCATATCTTGCGCCATCGTTTCCAGCGTGTAGCGCGGCTGGAAGCCCCACTCGTTCTGCGCTGCGGATGTATCGAGCGAGTTCGGCCAACTCTGGGCGATTCCCTCTCTTACGGGATCGATCTGATACGTAAGCTTGAATGACGGCAGCTGCTTCCGAATTTCGGCAGCGAGCAGTTCAGGATCAAAACTCATCGCAGAAACATTATAGGCGTTACGGTGGATCAGTTTAGCGGGATCTGCTTCCATCAGTTGAATGATGGAACTGATCGCATCCGGCATGTACATCATATCCATGAAGGTTCCCTTATTAATATAAGAAGTGTACTCGCCGCAGCGGATAGCTTCGAAGAACATCGCTACTGCGTAATCGGTTGTACCGCCGCCTGGCGGCGTAAGGTATGAGATCAAGCCAGGGAACCGCAATCCCCGCGTATCGACGCCGAATTTCCGATAATAGTAGTCGCACAGCAGCTCGCCTGCTACTTTGTTAATGCCATACATCGTGATCGGACGCTGAATGGTAACTTGCGGTGTGAGATCCTTCGGTGAATCAGGGCCAAACACGCCGATCGAGCTAGGCGTGAAGAACTGGCAATTCAGCTCTCTGGCTACCTCAAGCGCATTCAATAGACCGCCCATGTTCAGCTCCCAGGCGAACAGCGGGTTCGCCTCTGCTGTTGCTGACAGAAGTGCTGCCAGGTGGATCACGGTGTCGACTTTATAGTTGGATGCAATATCATAGAAGGATTGGCGATTGTTTACGTCGAGCAATTCAAAAGGTCCAGCTGCTGCGGCCGCACTGCTTGGTTTAATATCGGTCGCAATGACATGATCTTCTCCATAGCGGGCGCGAAGCGCGGCGACAAGCTCACTGCCGATTTGGCCCGATGAACCGGTTACAAGTATCGTCTTCATTATCAGTTCCGCCTCCGAATCATGATGAACTATCGCTACACGCCGATTTGCTTCTTCATATTCTCATAGATTGCGAGCGCTTGGTCGAGCATTTCTGTCGTATGCGCAGCCGTTGGCATATTGCGGACGCGGCCCGCTCCCTTCGCAACGGTCGGGAACACGATCGCTTTGGCGTATACCCCTGCTTCAAACAGCGCTTTGCTGAACTGCTGCGTCTTCACTTCGTCTCCGATAATACATGGAATGATCGGGGTTTCGGTATGACCGGTATCGAAGCCGAGCTGTTGCAGGCCATTACGGAAGTACGCGGCATTGCTCCACAGCTTCTCCTGCAATTCTGCGCTGTCAGACAGAATATCCAGTGCTGCGCTACATGCGGCTGCAATTGCAGGCGGCGTTGCCGTTGAGAATAAGAACGGACGGCTTCTTACTTTCAGCCACTCAATCAGCTCGCGTTTGCCGGCCACATAACCGCCAACGACCCCGATCGCTTTGGACAACGTACCGATTTGAAAATCAACCCGATCCGACAAGCCGAAATGCTTGACCGTACCTGCTCCTTTGCCCAGCACGCCTGAACCATGCGCATCATCCACATAGGTAATGAGGTCATACCGCTCCGCAATCTCTACGATTTCCGGCAACTTCGCAATGTCGCCGTCCATCGAGAACACGCCGTCTGTAATGACCATTATTTTGTTATATTGACCGGATTCTCTTGCTGCCTTCGCTTGCTTCTCCAGATCTTCCATATCGGAGTGCTTAAACCGAATGACCTTCGCTTTGGTCAAACGGCAGCCGTCAATAATGGAAGCGTGGTTCAGTTCATCAGAGAGAATGGCGTCGCCTGCCTCCATAACCGCCGAAATCGCTGCCATATTACAGTTGAAACCGGATTGGTATGCTATAGCGGCCTCCGTTTGCTTGAAACGCGCTAATTTCGTCTCTAACTCTTGGTGAATCTCCATCGTTCCGTTTATCGTACGTACAGCACCGGCGCCAACACCGTATTTGCGAAGGGCCATTTCTGCCGCTTGAATGAGCCGTTCATCGCCTGCCAAACCTAAGTAGTTGTTGGAGGAAAGATTGATCAGCTCTCGGTTGTTAATATGAATAAGCGGGCCGTTGCCGCCTTGCAGGACATGAATCTCGTTAAATAAGCCGTTCTTCTTCATTTCTTCCAAGTTCCGCTGCAAAAAAGCGGTCAATGATGAACTGGACATAGTCGGTATCCCCATCTCAATTGGTTTAAACATCCATTTGCTTATATTATACATATGTATGTTATGACGCACAATAGTTTTGTATGTTATAGCGCACGAATCATTTTCGACTTTTATCCGCGCTTGGGCTACAATAGGCTAAATAGGAGAGCGAAGCGGGAGGCATTTATGGAACAGATTCATATTAAACTAGGGCGGAATTTGAAAATGATCCGTCAAACGAGAGGCTTCAGCTTGGACAAGGTTGCCGAGCTGACCGGCGTCAGCAAAGCGATGCTCGGTCAGATTGAACGCGGCGAGACGAGCCCGACCATCTCGATTATATGGAAGATTGCCAATGGGCTTCGGCTTTCTTTTACCACGTTAATTGAGGAGCCGCCTTCTGAGGTTGCGGTGATTACAAAGGAAGACTTGGAGCCGCTGCTCGAAGCAGACGGACACTATCGCGTCTATCCGATGTTTCCGTTCGAGCCTACGAAGAAGTTCGAGGTCTATTCCGTCGAAATGGATGCCGGATGCACGCATGCATCCGAGGCCCACAGCCCCGGCGTGGAAGAATATATTCTTGTCTCTACAGGGACACTCATCATCGAGATTCAGAACACTTCCCATACCGTAGGCGCAGGCAGCGCTGTTCGCTACGCGGCGGATCAGCCGCATTTGTACCGTAACCCCGGTGAAGACATCGTGCGGTATGATGCGATCATTTACTATCCTTAATAGAAGAAAGGACGATTAACGCTATGAATAATCGTATTGAGCAGCTGGTTGCCTACATGGAGCAGCATGCTATTGACGCTGTACTCATCACCATGCCGAAACATGTCTATTATTTGACCGGTTTTGCAACCGACCCGCATGAGCGGTTTCTCGGACTGTTGATTCCTCGTCAGGCAGAGCCGCTGCTGATCGTGCCGGCTCTGGATCTTGAAGCAGCGCAGGCCGCCTCCTCTGTGACAAGCATCCATACGCATACAGACACCGACAATCCGTATGAGGTGTTAAATAAGCTTATGCCCGCAGGCGTTCAGTCGCTTGGGCTGGAGAAGGACTACATGACCGTTAGTCGGTTCGAGGCGATCAGCCGCGCGGTTGGCGCATCCGTCTACGCCGATATCGACGAGCCGCTGCGCGAAATGCGCGTTATCAAGACGCCGGATGAAGTCGTGCGCATGAAGCATGCCGTCCGTATTATCGAGGACGTGCTGCGTGCAGGCATCGCGCAAGTAAAGCCGGGCGTCAGCGAAATCGAGCTCGTAGCCGAGCTGGAATACCAGATGAAGAAGCTCGGCGCGAGCGGTCCTTCCTTCGCGACAATGGTGCTGGCCGGCGAGAAATCCGCAATGCCGCACGGTGTTCCGGGTTCGCGCGTGGTGCGCTCGGGTGAGTTACTGTTATTTGATCTAGGCGTCTATGCGGATGGGTATGCATCGGATATTACGCGTACGTTCGCGGTTGGCGATATTACGGAAGAGCAAACGAAGATTTATAATACGGTGCTGACGGCGAATCTGCTGGGGATCGAGGCCACTCGCCCGGGCGCTACGCTTGCGAGTCTCGACCGCGCGGCACGCGAGCATATTGAGTCAGCCGGTTACGGGCCGTACTTCATGCATCGGCTCGGCCACGGCCTTGGCATGGACGTGCACGAATATCCGTCCGTGCATGGGCAGAACCAAGACGTGCTGCGCAGCGGCATGGTCTTCACGATCGAGCCGGGCATCTACGTGCCGAACGTCGGCGGCGTCCGCATCGAGGACGACGTCCTCGTCACGGACAGCGGCGTCGAGGTGCTGACGACGTTCCCTAAGGAACTTACGGTGATTGGTTAGTGATATTGGAGGCAGAAATGCCTCTAACCGGCGATTTCGTCGGCTTTCGCGGCTTACATAACGGAGAAGGTCGGGGAGCCGCCGGTTCAGTTTGATTGGGTTGGCGGCTGAGAGTCGAGTTTTCCTACTCTCAGTCTTTTTTCATGGTGATTTCGGCGCTGAGAGTCGAGTTTTCCTACTCTCAGCTTCTCACACGGGTTTCGATTGTTGGGTTTGGATCAAGGGCCGAGAGCGGCATATTCGCTTACAGCCCTCACGGCGCCTCCCTCTCGCCGATACCCACCTCGCTCGAACACGCCATAACCGCACGAAAAAAGCCCCCGACTTCCCAAAGCCGGGGGCTCTCCACTATTGCCTACACATCAACTTAATGATACTCAACGCCTCTTGCTGCACTCTCCGCATAACCAGGCTTCGTCACGCTAACATAAACGAATCCGCTGTCCCCGACCAGCTCGCCGATCTCAAGTGTAATCGCACTTGAGCCCTCTTGGACTGTACCTTGGCCCAGCAGCTTAGTCAGGTTGCCTGAATTATATACTTTGATTGTGCTTCCTGCAGCCAGATTCGTGACCGTTACCGTATCTGGACCATCCGCAACGCGAGCTACAACAGCATCGCTATAACCTAGCAATGGTGTTACGGAGATACCAACTTGGTAAGCTTCCCCGCCCCAGAATAGGAGTGTGTAGTTACCCGGCACTGCACCTGTTGTATCCATTGTCAGAAGCTGACCTACCTGAGCAGCTGCTACCTCAAGTACATCAATCGCGATTCGTTTCAACTCATCCAGCGAACCACCGCGGTTGGATGGAATGAGTAGAACCGTCCCCGCATGATCGACCTTGAATTGAAGCTCGTCCCCTGCTTCAACCGCATAAGCCGGCTTCATCGTAAACATCGGCACAGCGGCGAAAGGTCTTGTTTCGAAATCACCGGTCTGCACGCTGCCTTCTGAATCTTTCAACGTTCCGGAAGCGATTTTGATCACATTCTGATCCCCTGCAAACGGAGTCGCAAGTGTAATAACCAACGTTTTACCCTCTGCGATTCCTACGGTATCTGCTTCACCAAGCGGACTGTAAGTTGCACCGTTATTATGCGAGATCGAAATGCCCGAAACTAGATTCACAATATTCGGGAAGATCGCTCGATTCATTTCAATGCCAATGGCAGCATTATTGGTTTGCGGAAAAATCTTCGTGATATGCAGCGGCGCTGTAGGGTCCGCAGGCTCTTCGTCATAGCGTCTGCTTCCTTTATCACTCTCTGCATACCCCGCTTGAGTTACGCTGAAATAAAGCTCGCCGCCGCCTGGGATCAACGCCAATTCAAACGTGACTGAGCTTTGTCCCGCAGCTACAGGCTCGCTCGTTGCAAATGCGGTCGTTTCCCCATATCCGTTATACAGTTTCACTACGCTGCCTGCTGAAAGCCCGGTTACGGTTACGCTATCCTCGTCGCCGATTTCATTATGAATGGTGAGCATATCATACGTAGGACGAGGGGTTACATCGATCTCAACTGACGCGTAGTCGCCTCCCCAAACATTCATGTTGTAAATGCCCGGAGCCAGTCCTTCCGTCTCAAGCGCAAGCTCTTGACCGACCATCTCTCCGGTTACGATAAGCTTAGCTCCTTTCCCAAGAACAACCTGCTGCGTATAGTCGTATTCGGTGCCACCACCAAAACTTCTCTGCGTCAGATAAACCGTAGTCGCTGAATCCACTTTGAAGTGAAGCGCTTCGCCCACATGAATCGACTTTTGCGGCATCACGGTAAAGAGCGGTCCGGCTGCAAAAGTCCAAGACTTGATTTCACGATTCAGCACGATACCCTCGGAATCTTTGAGAGCCGCTGCCGCTACCTTCACCACATTTTCCTTACCGGTAAAAGGTACAGCAAGATCAATGTCGATGATGTTCTTATTGATTGTGATGACATCGTCTGCCGCTAGTGCGCTGAACGTTTTCCCACCATCGACGGAGAACGTAATCGCGGCCTTCAATGCTGCCAAATCCGCGCCATTGTTCACAATCAAACGGTTAAATACCACACCAATATAGGTATTGCGATCTCCTGTATAGAGATTGGTTAAGTTCAGCGGGCTGTCCTCTGAATCCATAATATAAATATAATGACGGTTCGACACATTACCTGCCGCGTCAATTGCAACAACATAATAAGTGCCGCCCAGATAATCCGTTGTAGCAAAATCCACCTTCTGACCCGCGGTTACAGTTGCCTTCTGACCAAGCCCATCGCGAGCGGCCAAATCCAAATCATTCTTATTAGCCGGTACAAAATCCTTCATGAAATAGATATCGCCGCTCTCATTGCTGGTAGCCGAAATCTTCTCACCCGAAGTAATGTGATCCGCAACACCGCTAACGGTTGGCGCTGTCGAATCTGTTGGACGAGTCACAACCGGAGGTGGTGTCGGCACTGTAGGATTACCTGTCGGCACGGACTGGTCCTTGCCGCCGACATTCACCTTAACGTCCTCTTTCACATCGCTGCCAAGCTTGATTTCAGCCGGCTTTTGATCCATTTTGACGCCTTCAGCATTAATAACGGCGGAAGCAACCGCTCCTTCGCCCGTTATCGTAGTCGCCGCATTCATGACGAGCGACAGAATTTGCGCCTCTTTGCTCAACTTAATCGTGCTTGCATCGGCATTCTCGTCGACATTCAACTCGCCGACAGAACCAGATGGAATTTCAATTGCGATATGCTTCGCCAAGACATTGACGGTCTCAAAGGAACCTACCAAATTGATTTGCGAATCGGCAGGAAGCTTGTCCGACAGCGTCAACGTGTCAATCTTGGAGTCCTTCTCCGCTTCAACACGTGCAGGAGATTGAACCACAAACTCGGTAATTTGAGCAGTTCCCTCGACAACGATGCGGATGGTGCCATCCTTCTTGTCCACGATAACAGTCAGCATAATGGTATTCTCAAAGTGAACACTATGCTCGCCGCCGCCTTGAACGATCGTTTTGCCGTTTACTTTGACGTTCTTCAGGAATACATCGCCTTCGCCAATCCCTGCACCAAGAACCAGATCGCCGTTTACTTCAACGTTCTGAAGGGTAACGCCCGGCGCATCAATGAGCAGGTTCTTCGGTACAACCGATAGCTTCTCTGCAGCAGGACCATATGTGCCCGCTTGTTTAAATACGATGCTTTCTTTCTTCATTAAACGGTTTAACAGAACAACCGCTTCCGCTCGTGTCAGCGTATCTGCGGGACGGAACTTTCCGCCGCTGCCTTGCATAATGCCTTGATCGCCTACGGCGCCAATTGCTCCTGCACTCCATGCGGCCATTTCTTTGCGGTCTGCGTAACGATCCGCGGCTGCCGAATTGTTCAGTACGAGCAGTCTTGACAGCATTACCGCTGCTTCTTCACGGCTCACCGGCTGCTGTGGTTTAAACGTGCCATCCGCGAAACCAGCAATATAGCCTGCGCCTGCTGCCGCGCTTATTTCCTTCGCGTACCAGGTTTCAGCAGCCACATCACTGAACTTCGCTGCCGATTGCTTGACTATTTTGAAAGCATGATTGATTAGATTTACCCATTCACTGCGTGTAATCGGTGCATTCGGACGGAACGTTCCATCCCCATACCCATGAATCGTGCCTTGCTCAGTAAGCTCTTGAATTTCTTCTTTGGCCCAGTGGCCTTCTACGTCCTTCGCTGCTGCGAAAACAGCCGTGTTCATCATGGAACATACAATCAAAACCGATAGTACGAATGAAACGAAACGTTTAGTAGATATGAACCGCAAACCATCCAGCTCCTCCCAAAATAGGTGTCACTGGAAATTATATCCTCACACATTCGACATTTCTAGACAAAAATTGGACAATATTGTGAAATAAGGTCTTACTTTGTCACTACATTCACACTTTCACGTTCACAGCAATAAGAGGAAGCGCCCAATCGATCCAGGACAACTCTTCCTTCAATAGGCCTACCTTGCGACGGTACAGCAGGTAACGGCCGAACTGCTTGGACGCAATGTCCGTTACAATCGCAGGGTCAGCCTCCATGATCTCAAGTTCCGCCTCCACCCGCTGCAAGCGCTCCATGAGCGCCGCTGTCCGTTCTTGAAACAAACGCAGCGCAATAGCTGGTTCCACCAACCCGATCGCATAGACCTTGAGCAGGAACTCATCGCGCTCAATACTTTCCCCTGCCGGAGCGTCATCAATCCAGCTGCGCAGCGCTGAAGCCCCATCCTCAGTGATAGTGTATAGTTTCTTATCCGGTTTACCCGTCTGCCCAATTAACTCGCAAGTCACGAGCTTCTCCTGCTCCAGCATGGCGAGCAGCGGGTAGATTTGACTGTGCTTAGCCTGCCAAAACAATTTAAGCAGCTTGGACAGCTCATACCCTGTGCATGGCTTACGCACCAGCATGCCGAGCAGTCCGTATGACAGTGTATTCATGAATGAATTTCCCCCTTGGTGCTATCTTTGTATGAAAAGCGTACCATAACTGCTGCGGAAACGCATGTTATGCCACATATCATTGCCATGAGTGCGCTTTCTTGCTAAGATGATAGCAGGCTTTCGATTAGCATTCACCGGATTACAACGAGCTGCACCGCCAAAGGGCAGCGACAGCCGTTTCACCTTGTTCCGCTCGGTACGGAGCAGCGATCCTGCCACCGATTTTGCGGATAAAAGAGGGGTTAACATGAATCAAACGGAAGCGGAATTTAGCAATTTGGTCAAAGCGTTCCGCAAACGGCATATGGGCAAAGGCCCCAGCCGCATCTCGACGACCTTCTGTAAGCACTGGGCGATTTGCGAGATGGATGGCAATCTGTCGCCGATCGAGAAGTTTATCGCGTCAGCGAGCGACGGCAAACAGATGCTGCGCGAAGCGCGGACGCAGTGGGTAAAGGACATCTACCGCAACCACCCTCCCACAGAGATGGAGAAGCTGCTAGGTGCACGATTTCTGGAGTTATATGTAGATATCGATATTGATAAAGATTTCGGCATGTCGGTGTTTGTGTTCGATCAAGACATTGAGCGCAAATTCGGCAGCAGCCGTTAACGATACGTGTTGGCGCTTAGCAGCGAACCTGCAAGAGACTAACCGCGAAGAGACGATTTTTCTTGGAAAAGAAAATGTCGGGCTCTGCGCGGTTTTTTTATGTCATTCCATGGAACAGGCACGTCGCCCCACCATTTTAAGAAGGAGGCCATCCCTAATGGGCAAAACCAAACATACGGGGCCAATCAAGCTCCCCGGCAAACCCGATCCGAAGCTGTGGGTGAGCAAAGTCCCCTTCGGGCTCGGCAAAGTAAAGCCGAAGCATATTCGCGATACAATCAAAGTCATGGCTGATAACCGAGATAATCTGCCGTATGCCATGCGGATCTTGACACAAGGCGTTTGCGACGGCTGCGCGCTCGGCGTTTCCGGTCTCTACGATCAGACGCTCGCCGGTCCGCATGTCTGCACGACCAGACTCAACCTGCTGCGGCTCAACACCATGCCGGCGATCAAGCCTAATGTGCTGCATGCCGATATCGACGAGCTGCGCAAAATGGACAGTACGGAGCTGCGCAAGCTAGGCCGCCTGCCCTATCCGCTCATCCGTCGCAGGGGCGAGCGCAAGTTCAGCCGCTTGTCCTGGGATGCCGCGCTCGATCTGATCGCGGAGCGAATCCGCGGGATTGATCCGAAGCAATTGGCATTCTACTTAACGGCTCGCGGCATTACAAACGAGTCCTATTATGCTGCAGCCAAAGTCGCCCGCTTCCTCGGGACGAACAACATCGACAACGCCTCGCGTATCTGCCACTCCCCTTCCAAGACGGCGCTTAAGCGTTCTGTCGGCATTGGTGCCTCAAGCTGCAACTACAAGGATTGGATCGGCACCGATGTGCTTGTCTTCTGGGGCAGCGTTGCCGCGAACAATCAGCCGGTATCGACCAAATATATGTACGCAGCCAAACGCAAAGGCACGAAGATTATCGTCATTAACCCTTACCGCGAGCCGGCCATGGACGGGTACTGGGTTCCCTCTATTGCGGAATCTGCGCTGTTTGGCACCAAGCTCGCAGACGACTTCTATCAAGTGAACATTGGCGGCGATATCGCCTTCATGCACGGGGTGATGAAGCACTGGTTCGCTATGGAAATGGAGAAGCCCGGCTCTGCCATCGACCGTAAATTCGTCCGCGAACATGTCAGCGGCTACGAGGAACTGCGGCTGCATGTCAAGAGCCAGGACTGGGCGCAGCTAGAGCGTTCCTCCGGCATCTCTAGGGAACGTATGGCCGAATTCGCCGAGCTGCTGGCAGCCTCGAAGTCCGGCGTATTCGTCTGGAGCATGGGGCTCACGCAGCACCGCTTCGGCACGGACAACATTTCGCAGGTGGCTAATCTTGCGCTCCTGCGCGGTTTTCTCGGCCGCGAATTCTGCGGCCTGATGCCAATCCGCGGACACAGCGGCGTACAGGGCTCCGGCGAGATGGGCGCCGACCCCTTCAGCTTGCCGGGCGGCGAATTCAAAGGGGAAGACATCCCTCGCATCGAGGAAGTATGGGGCTTTAAGCTGCCAACATGGCAGGGCGACATCGTCGGTGTCACGCTGGAGAACGCGCTGCTGCCGGATGATCACGAACGTAAGCTGAAGCTGTTCTATACATCCGGGGGCAACTTTCTGGAAACGATGCCGGAGCCGGATTTTGTCCGTCAATGTCTGGAGGCCGTCGAGATTCGCGTTCATCAGGATATCGTACTGAATACCTCGACACTCGCTGACGCGAAGGAAGCTGTTATCGTCCTTCCCGCGATGACGCGCTATGAGCAGCCCGGCGGCGGTACCTCCACCTCGACGGAACGGATGGTTTATTTCTCGCCGGAGATTGCCGGCCCTCGCATCGAGGAAGCACGCACAGAGTGGCAGATCTACTGCGATTTAGCCGCACGCGTGTACCCGGAGCGCGCCGCAATCGTGCAATTCAAGGACGCGCATGCCCTGCGCGGTGAAATCGCCAAAGCCTCACCGAATTACGAAGGTGTCCAGCATCTGAAGAACAAAGGTGACGTGTTCCAGTGGGGCGGCGCCTGGCTTTGCGAGGATGGCATCTGCCCGACGAAGGACGGACGCGGACGGCTCATCCCGGTGGAACTGCCGGAGCTGCGCAAGCCGGAGGGGCATTTCTATATCACGTCGCGCCGCGGCAAGCAGTTCAATTCCATGATTTACAGCAATAGGGATCCCTTCAATGCTGCCGATCGGTACGATGTCCTGCTAAGCAAGAGCGACGCAGCGAAGCATGGCATAACGGAAGGCGAAGCTGTCGTGCTCTACAACAACAGCGGCAATTTCCATGGCAGGGCGAAGTTCGCCGACATTGCAGCCGGCAATCTGGAGCTCTACTGGCCGGAGTGCAATGCGCTGCTGCCGAAGAAAGTATATGAACCTTATGCCGGCATTCCGGAGTACAATACAGCAGTCGTGCTGGAACGAGCGGAAACGTATCATGCGCTTAAGGATACAAGATATGTGGAGAAACGCATCGCGGAGCTCGACCAGGAAATAACGGACGAGGAATAACAACGCCTTCGAAGTTTGTACAATGGGGAGGAATGAGAAATGCTGCCGAGCATCACGGCCAAATGGCGCATACGCAAGTACAACAACGGCGCAGCCTCCCTGCAGGAGGACGATATCGCGACGGAGTATCCGCTGACGGTTCGGCTTGATGGCGAGGAATTCGCCACCATTGTCTGTTCACCGACCGATCTGGAGGAAATGATCATCGGCTTCTTGGCCTCTGAAGGGGTCATCAGGCAGGCGGCTGAGATCGAATCGCTTCGAATCGACGAGGAACGCGGCTTTGTCTACGTCGAGCTCTATAATAAGCAATCGACCAGTAAAGAGGAAGTTTCCAAACGTTTCATCGGCTCATGCTGCGGGAAGAGCCGCCAGTTTTATTTTCACAACGATGCCCGAACAGCACGCACCTCCATGAGCCGCATGACCATCACGCCGGCACAGTGCAGCGCACTTATTCGACTATTACAAAATAGCTCCGGCGAGTTCAAGCTGACCGGCGGTGTACACAATGCAGCACTTTGCACCGCAACGGAGCTGCTTGCCGTTCGGACTGACATCGGCCGCCACAATGCGCTCGATAAGCTGTTCGGCTATTCGCTTCAGCAGCGGGTTGCGATCACAGATAAAATAATCGCCTTCAGCGGACGACTCTCTTCCGAGGTCGTACTGAAGGCGGCCAAAATCGGCGTCGGCATTCTGCTCTCGAAGTCAGCGCCGACTGACCTTGCGCTCAAGCTTGCGGAGGATCTCGGCATTACATGCGTCGGATTTATCCGAGGCAATGAAATGAATGTATATACGCATGGTCAACGGATCGCAGATGAACAAAGCGAAAGCGAGGAGCGCTAATGCGCCCCTCGCTTTTCGTTTAGCTATATTAATGTACCGGAGTCTTCGTCTTCGCCTGCTCCAGCAGCTTCTTGATATGCGCCTCAAACTTCAGCGGTTTGGTCGTTGGCGAGTAACGCTTCACGACGCGTCCTTCCGCATCAACTAGGAATTTCGTGAAATTCCACTTGATCCCCGAACCGAACAACCCGGATGCTTCCTTCTTCAGATACTTATATAACGGGTCGGCGTCTTGCCCGTTCACATCGATTTTGCCAAGCAGCGGGAACGTTACGCCAAAATTGATTTGGCAGGTCTCTTCCATGTCACTGTTCTTCACCGGCTCTTGATTCTGGAACTGGTTGCACGGGAAACCCAGCACCGTAAGTCCCGTATCCTTATAGGTTTCGTGCAGTCGCTGAAGCTCTTTGAACTGAGGCGCCAACCCGCATTTGGTCGCTGTATTTACGATTAGCAGCACTTGGCCGCGGTAATCAGACAACGATTTCTCCTCGCCTCTGACCGTTTGCACCTTAAAGTCATATACGTTCATGCCACGTCACCTCATTTGTATTTTATACAATATTATTGTAAACAATTTATCGGCGTTTGAAAAGCATCTTTTGCAACGATTATTAATATTGCACAAATCGTTCTTAATTCTGCATATCCTCATCGCACTTTCAGATCCATACAATGAAATCAGATACGCACGGTCAACATGATTCTATTGAAGGAGGCATCACGTTTTGGATTCCATGAGACAGCAGTTATTGTTCCTGCATTTGACGTCACCGGATTTAAAATCCCCTACCATCGCCTGGTCCTTGTACGACGGCGCAGCGCCTGAGGATGCACTGCCTATGAATACCGGCGACTCCAACGAGCCGCCTTACAAATCGGTTCTTCATGCCATGCGAGATGGTTGGAATGTGATCCAAGTCCCAACACTCCCGCACTATCTCGCAGGCCAGGAGCATGACACCGGCCATTTGCCTTACGAATATGTACTTGAGAGGAAGGTACCCCTGCATGAGTAGCTTGAATATGACGCCGGCAGATCCGAAGCATCTGCTCACTGCTGCGCAAATGGCAAAATTCGTTACCGACGGATTTCTGTTGCTGGATGCCTTCATCCCCGGGCACCTGAACGAACTGGTTTATAAGGAGCAAATTCAGCACAGCCAGGGCCATAAGTTTTGGAATGAATCCGAGCATATCCGCAGTGTATTCGAATTGCCCGAGGTACAAGGAATCATTCAGAGCTTGGTCGGTCTCGAGCCCGTGTACGACCACTCCTTTCAACATATCGTCCCTGCTAACTATCCCGTCGCGCAGGATTGGCACGGCGATTCCATCATTGATGTCCGGCCGCATGCCTTCGATATTCAGCTGTTCTACTTCTCCCACGATGCTCCGCCGGAGATGGGGCCGACACTTATTCTGCCGGGTTCCCATTTGCGCAAGATCAACACCTTCAGTCTCGCTCGGTACAAAAATATTATCGGTCAACGGCAGCTCGCAGGCAAAGCCGGAACGCTCGCCATTCTCCATCACGGCATGTGGCACTGCGCGCAGCCGAACTATACGGACAAGACGCGCTACGTCTTCAAACTCCGCCTCCGTCCGGGCCAGAAGCAGCGCGGCCTCTTCAATCTCGAAGGCTATCGCGATCCGGAAGTCTCCCGCATTATCCAGCAGGGCTATCAGCGCTGGCAGGGCAACGAAGACCGCCTCGATCATATGCAGCGCGCCAAACTGTGGCGTTATGTGACCGGCGACGACAATGTCGATGTGTCCTTCGAGGGTGCGTTAACTCGGATGGGCATCTAGCAGCTAGCAGCTGGCAGTTGCCAGCTGGCGTCGAGCTGAGCTGTCTCTCAATCCATAACGAAGCCCTCTGTTTCCGCTGACCGGCGAAAGAGAGGGCTTTTTAGCATGGCATCGATTATTGCAGAACAAGACTCTTCGTTCGTCTCCTGTATAAGGCAGGCTGCTCACCCGTTAGTTCCTTGAAAAGTCTGCTGAATTGCGACGTTGTGGAGAAACCGCAATCCATCGCAATCGCAGCCAGCTTCTTGTCGGTATTGGCGAGCGCAAGCTTCGCTTGATTGACCCTTCTCTGTATCAAATATTGCACCGGCGATAGCCCTGTGCTGCGCTTGAACAGGTGCCGGAAATAATCGTAGCTGTACCCTGAGATTTGCGCCAATTGCGGCATATTCAGCTTCTGGCTGTAATTCTCGTCGATGAACAGCCTGGCATGCAGCAGCTTCTCGCTGTCCGGTAGTGCAGACACTCTTTTGCCCGTACGCTCCAATTCGATAATGACAAGTTGCGTGAGGACATCCAGTTTGACGCTGAACAACGGTTTCTTCTCCAGCATTTCATGTTTCATCTGCAGCAGCAGCGTTTGTAGTGTCTTGTGCTCATCATCGATATAAATGCCGTTGGCAAGCGGAACCGGGTAATCATCATACGTGAATCCGATAAAAACGACTTCCGTCTCCGTATCGTGCCGCTCATCATGCAGATGGTCCGGTCTTGTTAACGTAATCGTATTGGCGCTGTAGGGGTACCATTCACCGTTTAAATTCATCATGCCTGAGCCGCTTACATAATAAACGAGCTCATAGCAGTTATGCTTATGCAGGTCTACGTATGTTCCCTGCTTATGTGTGGAATAGAACAAAAAATCAAATTTACAATGCATGTCCGGCCCGCCTTCCCAAATAACCGATTCGTGCTATAAAAGAACCGTTTGATTATCGCTGCGACCCACGTTTATCGTTTACATTTATTGTATTCGAAGCTCATTATACATCCACTTAGTAGTATTGAGAAGGAGTGCAGCGGACATGAGTACATGGCATAACGGTCTTACTGAAGATGAGGTGCGGCAGTATTGGGAGGATGGGTTTCTCCTGTTCGACGATGCGCTTACGGCGGAAGAGGTCGAGCTCTACCGGACGATTTGTGCAAGCGATGAAGTCGTATCCCACCGCTCGAGTGCGATGTACAAACAAGAAACGGTTCATCTGCTCGGCTTGACGACGATGCATCCCGCGCTGCTGGATTTGGCCAGACATCCTGCAATTGTATCCAAAATCATCCCGCTGCTCGGGCCGGACATCCAAATTCAGCATTCGAAACTAGCCACGAAGCCGCCTGCCAAGGGACTTGGCGAATTCCCATGGCATCAGGATTTTGCCTTCTACCCGCATACAAACACGGATCTGCTCTCGGTCATGATCATGCTTGACGATGCAACACCGGAGAACGGGTGCATGCAAATGGTCAAAGGGAGCCACAGGCTTGGGCTGCTGGATCACTCGGAAGATGGTTATTTTACCGCTGCCTGCCAAGAGCCTCAGTATTGGGAGCAAGCATCGGATCGGACTGTGCAGATCACGCCGAAGGCGGGAGGCATCAGCATCCATCATTGCCTGACGCTGCACGGCTCCCCTGTGAATCTGTCCGGCAAGGAGCGCAGAGGCATCGTGATATCGTACCGGGCCGACGATGCCTATCAGTTGGCTGACAATTTGTTCAACGACACGGGCCTTATGGTATGCGGCGAGCGTAAGGAACAGGTACGATGTGAACCCGCGACTTATCGCCTGCCGAAGCGCCACCGGCCGCTCTCGAAGTCCGCTTCGTCGTATCGTCCGTTTGGTACGGCTTGGAATCAGGTTGGCAGCGAAGTGACCGACTATTCATGAGGCCAAGATCCTCGTTCGATACTTGGAAACGATAAGCGGTAATAAGAATGAAACCCTCTCTATCCACCCGATAACGGCGATAGCAGAGGGCTTTTCTACGGTTACTCCGGCGTCTGTTCACGCATCACTTTGCGGTAATCGCTGGGGCTGACACCGGTGTGCTGCTTGAACATCTTAGAGAATTGATATAACGAGCTGCCAATCCGCTCCGCCGCTTCGGAGACGGACATGTCCGTCGACTGCATCCACTGCTTCGCTTTCTCCATCCGCCGCTGGTTCAAATACTGAATCGGGGAGCAGCCGGTAACCGATTTAAACACGCGTATGAAGTAATTCGGATGAAAATGGACAAGCTCCGCCAGCTGATCCAGCCTCACTTCATCTGCCAAATGATGATCCAAATAAGCCAATACCTGGCTGACTTTATCCAGTGATCCGCCGGCCTCCGATTGCCGCAGACGCGCTTCCCCTCCCTGCTCCAGAAACTCGCACAGCAGATCCTGCAGCAGCAGCTTTGCCCGAAGCATGGAGGTCAGCCCATTCTCCCTGTAGTGGCGCACGAGCTCGCTGATCCGCTCCGATGTCGCCGCCTGATCCGGAACATCGACGCAACTTGGTGCCTCCAGCAGTTGAAAGAGCTCCTGATCCCCGATTTTCGCATTGAAATGGCAAAAGAATTTGCTGAATACCCGATCTTCCAGTGTACGCACCGACAGCATCGTTCCGGCCGGCAGAATGACAAGCTGTCCGCGCTTCGGATACAGCTCCTCATCGCCAATTCGAACATGTCCCCCATCGCCCAGAAAATAATAGAGTCGATTGAAATCGGATAGAACGTCCATATGATACCAGCTTGAGGTGCAAGTAAAGAATGCCGCCTCCGATATATGCATGTGCAGGTTCGATATATAGCTGCCCAGCGCTTCTCTTTGCAAGCTCAACAAACCCCGTTCATAAGTGTATTTAGTTCACTCTCCTAATCTACTACAATTTAGGAAAAATTGAATAGGCATCCTGCTAGAGTCGTGCTAGAATTTTATACGATACATTTTGTATATTTAGATTGCGAAGGAGAGACGCTATTTGTCACTTAAACGACTGATCAAAACGACCTCAGTCAGCTTATGCTCAACACTTCTCGCCACTCTACTCTTACAACAAGTCGCATCTGCACAAACCGTCACGCCTTCATCCATCACTCCTGATCTCATCCACTTTGCCAATCAGTCAGCTGTCCTGCCCGCCACCCTCACATCGAAGTCAACCAGCCGCAAGCCTGCTTTTATCTCCCCTCATTTGCTTACCGCTTCATCCGCTATTACTCGCGTCATCATTCAGCTTAGCAGCCAGCCTGTGGCTGCAGGTCTCTTCGCTGCAAAGTCAGGTATCAGCTCGCTTGCAGCCGAATCGTCGGAGAGCTCGCTTCGCGCCGAGCAAACCGGTTTTATCAACACTGCGCTTAGTAAAGGCATCAATCTCAAGGTTAACTACCGCTTCAATACGGTTTTGAACGGTCTCGAAGTATCCGTGCCTGCTAATCAAATTCCACAGCTAGCCAAGCTGCCGGGCGTGCTTTCCATTTACGAGAACCGTACGTATACGAGCATTCCGGTGATGGAGCCAGAGGCTGCTGAAGAAGCAACGCCTTATGACATCAACCCGATCCATCAAATCGGTGCTGATGCTGCTTGGGCAAGAGAACTTACCGGTAAAGGACTTAAAGTCGGCGTCATTGACACCGGTGTTGACTATTTACATCCGGATTTAGCCGGAGCCTATAAAGGTGGTTATGACTCCGCCAACGGGGACGATGATCCTTACGAGGATCACGGTTCATCTGCTACAGAGCATGGAACGCATGTGTCCGGTACGATTGTCGGCAGAGCCGCCAATACAACTTCGAGTATTGTGCAGAAGGGTATCGCTTATGAATCTGATCTGTATGTCTATAAGGTACTATCCGGCGATGCTGAAGGTAATGCCACAGGTACAACAGCGACTGTCATCGACGGCATTGAGCACGCTGTTAAGGACGGCATGGATGTCATCAACATGTCTCTAGGGGCTGCTGGCGACATCGATCCGAACTCGCCGGATGCCATCGCCGTTAATAATGCCGTACTGGCTGGTATCGTTGTTGTTGTCGCCAACGGTAACGCTGGCCCTGGCTATTACACGATGGGAACACCCGCCTCCTCGCAGCTCGGTATCTCTGTAGGTGCTGCGGACAGTCCCGGAAGCCGCTTTGGGGCGGATGCCGTAAGTTCGCTGAGCAGTACATCCTATGAGCTTCATGCCATGGGCTGGCGAACGGGTGAAGAGAATTTCGAAGAGGCCCTAGGTACGGAGCCGCTTGATGCGGTGTATGTTGGCCTTGGTGATGATGCTGATTATGAGGACGTGGATGTAACCGGCAAAGTAGTTGTGATTTCCCGAGGCACTCTCGCATTCGTGGATAAAATCGCGATTGCCAAGAGCCACGGCGCCAAAGCTGCCGTTATTTTCAATGGCAACGCTAAGGGAACCGATGCCACTACACCTGACCTCTCAGAATCCTTACAAGATCGAGATGGCTTTATCGGAGAGAACGGCTTCCTTGGGGACAGCTTCGATTTCATCCCAACCTACGACATGTCCGGGGCTGAGGGCCGCGCACTTGCCCGCGCCATTGTCGCAGACAACGGAGTTACGCCGCTTAAACTGACATTCAGCGGCTTCGAAAGCTCGGTTGCCGGAGGCGACCATATCGTCGACTTCAGCTCCAGAGGTCCGAACTCGGATGGCGTGTTCGGGATAAAACCGGATTTTGCCGCACCGGGCTACAGCATTATGTCTACATGGCCGAAATATGCCAAGTATGAGCCGGAAGCTTCCTATGAGGAAGCCTACAATCGCATCTCCGGTACAAGCATGGCCACGCCGCATGTCGCGGGTCTCTCGCTGTTGCTTCTGCAGGAGCACCCGGATTGGAGTCCTTTCGACGTGCGTGCCGCATTAGCCAATACGGCAGACACGCTCTACGATCAGGATGGCGTTCAATATGACGTATATACGCAAGGTGCGGGACGCGTTAATGTCGCGAATGCGATTGATACGCCTGCCTTGCTGCAGACAATTGACGAGCTTACGATCTATGACAAGAACCTGCAGCCGATCCAAGTGACGAACTACGGCGACTCTGCGAACTTCGGTTTAATGCATGCCGGTGAAGCTGCCGCAACGGAACAGTTGCAGCTCAAGAACAGCTCAGGTGCAGCCGTATCCTATCACGCCTCGGTTAAGATGCACGAAGTGTTCTCGTATCTCGATACGCCTGATCCGAGCGCGCTTGATGTTCAGCTAACCGGACTGGCGGGCGGAATTGTAACAGCCGCTGCTCACGCTTCTACTCCATTTGCTCTCTCGCTTGCACCTCATGCAGATGCAGCCGAGGGGATTTACGAAGGCGAAGTACTGCTTGAGAGCGAGGGGCTGCCTTCACTGCACCTGCCTTTTGCCGTACATGTGGGGGAACAAACACCTGATAACGGGTATGGCGTTCAGGATGTTGAGCTTTCTCCTAAAGTGATCTCGCCTCCATTCGAGGGAATTAATGGTGTGCCAGAGACGATGAAGCTTAGCTTTGACTTACGAACTGATGATACCTACGGATTCTATATCGGAGTTTACAATTTAGATGAACAATTCATCGGATATTTAGCGATAAAAACCACCAAACCCGATGAGGCTGGCAAATATGCTCCATACCCAATGGATATCTATGACATTTCGGATTTAACAACGACCTATTTGATGACCTTCGATGAAGAAGGTGAACCGGTTTATGGTGAGCTTGCTGACGGTACTTATCGCTTAGAGATCGCCGCCTTGGTGCTCGGTGACGATGGGTTGCCGCTTGTAGATGACGATGGTTTCGGTTATGCCTACTCTACCGTTACAACCTTCGCCGTTCACTCCTACGGAGCTCTCGTTCAATCGGCAGAGAATGCTTTTACAGCTACGATCTCCAACCAGACCGTCCTTAATCAAGCGGTACTGAAGTTTCCAGAAACCGAAGGCATTACCTACCATGTTACGCAGAGCAGTGATGCTACACTTATTGACGATGCAGGCGTGCTTAAAGCGCTGCCTAGCTCCAATACGAAAGTAGATCTTACCGTCACGATTGCCTCCGAAATCATGCCTGAAGTTAACACCAGTAAGAAGGTATCCGTCGAACTTTCGCCAACCTACTACGGTAGCGTGTTCATTCCTAGTACCCCAACTATCGCTAATGATAGTCCGACAATTACGAAACTGCTGGAGCAAGGGCAGCATGCTTCCTACCTCAACACTTCGACAACTCAAACGGGAGCATCCGTGAAAGTAAGCGTTTCGGAAGATGAGCTGAAGAAAGCGTTAAAAGAAGCCTCCCCTTCACCTGCTGCACTCGTCTTGAAAGTGAACGTCGATGAGAAGCAGCAGGCGGTGCTGGAGCTGACACCTGCACAAGCGAAGCTGTTGGCTGATGCTGCTGCAGGAAGCACGGTTATTTTGACAACGGGAACGTCGTCGATTTCACTGCCTGTATCCCTGTTCGCGGGTCTGCCTGCTGATGCATCCGTTCGCGTGACGATCGCAGCAGATGGAACAGATGCAGATGCCTTCAAGACGGAGTACCCTGGCGCTGTTATTGTCGGAACGCCGGTTTCCTTTGAAGTGGATACCGTAACGGATAAAGGAGCAACACCGCTATCGGTGCCGATTACGACGATGATTAAACGCAGCTTTACCGTGACCGGCAGCAGTACTGTCGATAGACTCGGCGTATTGTTCGAAGAGATTGGCAGTTTCTTCCCTGCTCCGGCCGCCTCTGAAACTCATGCAGACGGCACCGTTACGATTGTAGTAAGCCGCCCTGGTCTCTCCACTTATGCTGCGGCCTACCGGACCACTGCATTTACAGATATTAAGTTCTCATGGGCCCAATCGGCCATTCAGGCACTTGCGGATACGTTCCTGCTCAATGGCACGACGCCTACAACCTTCGCACCAAAGCAGCAAGTGACGCGTGCCGAATTTGCCGTTATGCTCGCTCGGGCGCTCGGTCTGCAATCGCCTGATGCGAAGATTACCTTTACCGATGTGTCGCAAGATGCTTGGTATGCAAATGGTGTAGCCGCAGCCGTTGAAGCTGGACTTGTTACAGGAGACGGTCGAGGGCATTTCAATCCGAACGCTCCAATAAGCAGACAGGATCTATCGGTCATCTTGGCTCGGTCGCTGAAGCTATTACAAGTACCTGCTCCAGCACTTCCACCGCATTCGGCGTATCACGATGAAGCTGATATTGCATCGTATGCATCGGAAAGTATTGAACTCGTGACCAACAGCGGCCTGATGAAGGGCATCGACCTGAATGGCGAGGCTCATTTCCAGCCAACTGTTTCTGTCACTCGCGAAACCGCTGCAAGCGTTATTTACAGCCTGCTTCGGGAAGCAAAGCTTATTAATTAAGTTAATTGTGTAGTGCCGTAACCACCCGCAGCGAAGTTAAGCTGTGCGGAGGTTGCGGCTTTTTTAATTTGTGCTGACATGGGGCTGATTGGCAACAATAAGGGAGGATAGAGCGTCAAATGGGTAGAGGTGAATGTGATGAATAACAAGTGGGGCTTGGTGGTCGTTTGGATGCTGCTGGTGTCTATGTTTAGTATGGGTTGCTCACAGGGTACATCGGATTCGGAAGAGAACTCGACTGAACCGCCGAATGCCTTCGTCGTCGTCGATGAAGTGGAGATTCCACTCATTAAAGGCTCGTACCAATGGAAAAATGCAATCGCGGACGCTCCAGCTCCCGACATGCTGGTGCGCGATTCGAAAGTTTACACCGTTAAATCCGGGTCGACAGTAACGATTTCTTTTCATAGTGGACCGGAGCCTACGGAAACATGGGGCGGTCTTTGGGTTAATCAGAATTTCACGCCATTAACGAAACAAGACGGCAAGATCATCCTCCCGTCCGAACCCGGCCGATATATTTTCGTCGCAGGCGGAAAATGGTCGGATGGCGATTGCAGCTACGCTGCGATCATTGATGTCACTGCGGCGGAACAGTAGCCGAGCTACTCTCAGCTACTACTCTTGCACCAGCTCTGCCACACTCCTACCGTTGTGTTGCTCCTGGAGCTACTCTTTCCCTACACGCAGTTTCTATTAACGCCGTTTTCTAGCCGAGAGTCAGGTTTTCCATTCCAGAACTCCCTACTAGTGGGCTTGGTAGAGGTACTAATTGCTGAGAGTCGGATTCCCCTACTCTCAGCTGTTTTTTCACGCTGATTTCGTGTTGAGAGTCAGGTTTTCCGCTTCTCAGCTTCCAGTCGGGGGGGCTTGGCGGAGATTCTACACGCTGAGAGTCGGATTTCCCTACTCTCATCTGCTTTTTCATGCCGGTTTAGTGCTGAAAGTAGGGTTTACCGCTTCTCGGCTCCGAACAGTGGGCAAATTGGAGGACGAGAGCGGAATAACCGCTATCACAGCCTGGAAACGGTTAGTTTGAATGACGAGAGAGACATATCCGCTATCGAAGCTAAAAAGGGTTGTTGTAATTGGAGTTTCGTGGTTTTATGGGCTGCGAGAGCGGAATAGCCGCTATCGCAGCCCGGAAACGGTTAGTTTGGACGACGAGAGCGGAATAGCCGCTTTCACAGTCCGGGATCGGTTAGTTTGAATGACGAGAGAGACATATCCGCTATCGAAGCGAGAAAGTGGTGCTGTGATAGGTGGTCGGTGAGGTTGGTGGCGTTGGTCGGATGGTCGGGTTGCCGAGCCCGCGGGACCCCGTGGCCCCCGCAATCCCCAACCAACAAAAAAACTCCGGACCACCACGCAACAATCATGCATGGCAATCCGGAGCACTTCACTTACTTCGCAGCTGCAGCCGCGGCAACCGCCAGCCCTAGCTGTTCAACCGCTCTGGCTGTTCCGCTCTTCTGCTCTTCTAGACCCTCGTACTCGACGCTCATCCAGCCGTCGTAGCCTACGCCAGCCAGCTTACCGACGATCGAGGCAACACCTACGTCGCCTTCTGTCGGCACAGTGCCGACGAACGGCTGCCCGCTAAGCGCGCGGAGTACGCCTTCCTTCTGATCTTCGCCCACACGTGCGAAGTCCTTCGCATGCACGTGACGAATCAACGGATGCAGCGCTTCGAAAGCTTGTGCAGGCACATCGTCTACGAGCAAGAAATTGCCCATGTCGAAGGTGCTGCGCAGTGCCGGCGAACCGACCAATGTGATGATATCCTGGACCTGCTCCGACTTACCTGCGAAGATACCATGGTTCTCCAAGCAGAGCACAACGCCCTTGCTCTCTGCATAAGCCGCCCCTTGCGTCAATCCTTCCACGATCCAGCCTTTCGCCTGCTCGTAGCTAATACCTTCCTTGCGATCGCCCGCAAACACGCGAACTACCTCTGCGCCGAACTCGACTGCCATATCAACAGCCAAGATGATATCCTGCAGCTGCACCTCACGCTCTTCAGCCGTCGTTTTCACGAAATCGTTGCAAGCCCCGAAGCACGCCAGCTTAATGCCCGTACGAGCCAAAGCTTCGTGAACCGCAGGCACGTCGCGCTCCATATTCCAGAACACGCTTAGCAATTCTACTCCTTGCGCGCCTACCGAAGCAGCGTAATCGATAAAATCCGCATTTTGCCAAGATCCGTCGTACAAATATTTATGGCAGCTCCATACACTAATCGCGATTTTCATCCTAAAACATCCTCCAATCAGCACCCTAGCGGTACTGTTTAATAAATTCCACCGCTCTGCGAATATCCAGTTCCGGCTTCGCGCCAACCTCACGTTCGATCGTCAAGTAACCTGTGTAACCAATGGATTGCAATGCAGCAAAATAAGCGTCAAAATCAACGGTTCCCTCACCAAGCGGAACCTCTTCAAAATCCAATCCGCCGGAAGCCATCTCTGCAATATGCTCATGCGTCATTTTCTGATAACCGAGGAAACCATATACTTGGCGCGGATCAACGACACGCAGTCTTCGGCCATCCTTCACATGGGTATGCACGATGTAATCCTTCAGCGTAATAACGCCTTGTACCGGATCATCGCCTGTCACCATGACCATATTGGCTGGGTCGAAGTTGACCGAAACGCCGTTCGTGCTAAGTGTATCTAGGAAGCTCTTCAGATGCGCAGCCGGTTCCGGACCTGTCTCAATGGCAAAATAAGCATTCAAGCTCTTCGCGTATTGGCCAAGCTCCTCGCATGCCTGCTGCATTGCCGCATAGATCGCACCGTTCTTATCATCCGGCACGATACCGATATGCGTCGTCACGATGTTAGTACCGAGCTCGACGGCCAGATCGAGGATACGCTTGGACTGCTCAACCTTCTCCGCATTAGCCGCTGCATCCTGGAAACCATGTCCACCCAAATCGCCGCATAGTGCGGAGATATCCAGCCCTAGTCCGTCGATAAGCGAACGCATTTCGCGTCTTGCATTCGTATCCATATTAGCAGGGTCCATCTCGCCGGAAACCGCATAGATTTGCACGCCTTCTGCGCCGACCTCTTTTGCCTTCAACAATCCTTCACGGACGCCAATACCGAAGCTGTCCACAATAACGCCTATTTTATTGGATAGATGAATCGTCATCGTATGTTATCAACCCTTCTGTTTAAAAATGAATTTCGATTCCTTTTGCCGCCGACTCATAAATAGCGCACAGCATGCGCGTCACTTCCACACCATCTTGAACAGGGCTCAGCGTCTCTGTACGGCCAAGGCAGCTGTTGACGAAGTGTCCGATTTCTCTGCCGAATGCATCGTTGAAATCAAAGGTAGTGTGATCGACCTGCGGCGTCAAATTCACGATCGTGTCGTGTTTCTCACCCATAATAATAAGAGCCGGCTCCACTTCTGCTCCGCCTTGCTCGCCAAACAGCTTCACAGACAGCTCATCCTTCTGTGCATGCAGCGTGAAGCTGACATCGACCATCAAGGAAGCGCCGTTCTCGAAACGGATAACCGCATTCGCCAAATCTTCTACATCATTCTTCTCTGCATCATAATCTGCTGCTTTATAGAAGCCCAGATTCTTAATATGCGAACGGTTGCCAAGCTTACGGTACGTATTGCCGCTGACCGACTTCACCTTCGGTTTGCCCATGAGGTACCAGCAGATATCAATAATATGAACGCCAAGATCGATCAATGGACCGCCGCCGGAGCGTTCAATATCGGAGAACCAGCCGCCCGGATTGCCAAGTCTGCGCAGGCATGTTGCTTTCGCATAGTAAATTTCACCCAGATCGCCGGCATCGATAAAACGTTTCAGCACTTCAATGCTTGAAGCATAACGACGTACAAAACCAACTTGCAGCAATTTGCCCGTAGCCTCAACCGCCGCTTGTACACGCTCTGCCTCTGCAACTGTCTTGCACAGCGGCTTCTCGCACAAGACATGCTTGCCGGCTTCCAGCGCTGCAATCGTAATTTCTGCATGTGTGTTATTCCAAGTACAGATACTTACAGCATCGATGCCGGGATCAGCAAGCAGCTCATGATAATCCGTGTAAATCTTGGAAGCACCATACTTGTCTGCAGCCGCTTGAGCGCGCGCTTCGTTCTTATCGCAAATCGCTACAAGGACAGCATCGCTATTGGAAGCGTAAGCCCCTAAATGCGCACCCGAAATAGAACCTGCACCAATAACGCCTATATTTAACTTTTTTTCCGCTGTTGTCATGATTTGATCAACCTTTCCCTTCTGTAATCGTTTTCGTTATAATGAGTTTACCTTGTGATGAAGGATGGGAGAATGCACACCATGCCAACCTACATGGACAATATGATCAGTCCGCTTCCAATGCGCTTGTTCGACTGCATGGTTGATGTGAAGAAGCTGCGCGTGAAATCGTTGATGATCACGAATGCCGGCCATTTGCCCGGACGTACCTCTCAAAGGGAAAAAGCCGAATTTGATCAATGGTCATTCGTATATATTGGAGCAGGCCGAGGATACTACCAAACCGACTCGGAGGATCGTCAAATCGTCGAGGCAGGATCGCTATTCTGCTTGTACCCCGGCGCGGTGTTTCAATACGGACCGGAGACGGATGGCTATTGGGACGAGTATTATTTTGCTCTCGAGGGCGAGCGTGTGGAAGAGTGGCTTGCAAATTGGTACGAGCATCCGGAGCTCGTGAAGTCCGTCGGAACCGACGAGAGCTTCCTAAGCAAAATCGAGCTTATCTTCCAGCTCATGGACAGCGCCGTTCCCGCCAACCAAGATCGGGCCGCACTTGCCCTGGAATCGCTGCTCTTCGACATGTCGCTGCGCTTTAATCAGACGCAGACGAGCAGTCGCGCCTTGTTCGTGCACAGCCTGCTGGACGACTTGTCCAGCACCGTCTATCAGCCGCTCGACAGCACGGCACTCGCGGCAAGACATCATATCTCGATTCCGACCTTAAGACGGATCGTTCACGACTATACGGGTTACCCGCTCGGCGAATTTGTTCATCGGCTCAAAGTAGCGGAAGCCAAGAAGCTGCTCCTCAACACAGACAAAACCGTCATGGAAATCGCCTCGCTTCTAGGCTATTCGGATATGTTCTATTTCTCCCGCCTATTCAAGAAGCTTACGGATACGGCACCGACGACTTATCGCTCCCGGATGGGCTAAGGCGATGCGCCGCGTCAACAGCAACAACAAAGCTCGCCCCTTCCATGAAGGGACGAGCTTATACATCGTTCATAGTGTTAGTCACGCTCTTCCAAATTCCGCTCCAGATAACTCTCGAGCGTATTGGAAATTTCAAATACAGTATGCGCGAGATCATAATTCTCGAAGGCATGCTCGCACCTGGATTGGTAGCCGATTGCCGTTTCATATTGTTCCAAATTAGATTTTATAATATCGGGGTCTATTCCTTCTTGCGTTTGCCTTTCCTGAACGGTACGCCGATCTGCATAGATGAACAGCCGCACTACGCGATCACCATACATATCCTTCAGCGCATGAGCACCTTCATGATTCAAAATCAGATAGATGCTGCCGCCCTTCTTCATGCTGTACGCAATGTCTTTGCCCCGCAAACCGTAGCGATTCCCATTGACGGTAACGCTTTCAATAAAATCGCCGTCGGCATCGAATTGATCGTACAGCTCAGGGGTGATGAAGTGATAATCCTGACCGTTCACTTCACCCGGACGTGGTCTGCGTGTCGCATACGAGATTACCTTGGTAATACCTAGTGTCGTGCCTACGCTGTCAGCTACTGTTTTGCGTCCGGAGCCATCCGGTCCCGTAAATACGAAAATCAGCTCACGATCCTTCTGTTCACTCATCGTCACAGCCTCCTGAACTCTTGGATTGGTCCTATCCGTTCGGGTGTACCAGGGCGAAATCTACAGGCTTGGAATCTATTATTTCATTATAACTTAAACCAGTAAAATCCAGCAATCATCGTCTTAATGAATGGTTGACTTTTTCCAATGAATAGGATACATTTTACAAAATAAACAAAATAAGTTCTCTTACGTTGGAAGCACCCGTAAGCAAAGGCCTATCATGCCTTTCTTGCGGGTGTTTTTGCGTTTATCAGGGGAACCCGTCCAAGGAGGAGCTTATCACTATGTTACATTCTATGATGAGAAAGCCGATTTCAGCCGTACTACTTACACTGCTCGCACTATGGATCTCCATGCCCGCCCCCATCTCCGCGTCATCCGTGAAGCTGACCGATTCTGCCCAAAGCAAGCTCTCGAAGCAAGTAACCGCTGCCAGTTATGCCATGAAAGAGAAGCTCACCGTCCAATCTCAGTACTTGACTGCTCTTCAGCAGAAAGAAGATGCACTCGATACAGCAATTGCTTCCCTCCATTACTACAACGGCAATGCACTTACCGCTATCCGCGCGCGCATCAACCAGGTTGATGCCGCTAAGATCAGCAAGCTTACACAGGACGTGACCCAAACCAAAGAACGATATAAACCGCTGTTCGCTATGTACGCGTCATTAAATACGCAAATCAAAGACGCCAAATTCCTTAAGTTGAAGCAGTTGGCTGCGTTATTGCAGATTCAGGCAGATCTATTGAAGCCTTCTACCCAGCTTGCCCGCACTGAAATTCGCTTAAAGGAAGAGATTCTTAAGTCCGCGAAGGCTGCCACTTCTGCCACGATCAAGCATCTGCGTACTAAACTCGCCGAAGCAGATCCGCTGCGCAGCCAGATTACGTCGGTCCAATCGGTCATTGCCGGCACGAAGAAGAACATCTCACCCGTCGTCAAAACGTTAAACGAGACGATCAAAGTAAACTCCTATGAAGGTACGCTCCAATCGTTGACCACGCTCGTATCGATCTCGCGCACCATTGTTGAGCAGAAGCAGCGTGTCAGCGCTTTTGAAATGCGCATTTCCGAAATCATCCGTGCAACGAACGCAGAAATTCCGACCAAATAACGCAATCGGCCCTGACATGAGCGGCAATAGAACGGAATAGCATGTAAGAGGCGAGTTCGGCTTCTGAATGCAATTGCGTGCTAAGCGGCACATGAGGAGGGGGAAACAATGCAAATTCATGTCGTGCAGGCGGGACAGACGCTTTACCGACTGTCACAGGCGTACGGGATACCCGTTACAGATATTACTTCCGCCAATGAAATCTCGCCAACCGATACCTTGGTCATCGGACAGGCACTCGTCATTCCGATTGTCGGGCAATATTATTGGGTGCTTCCGGGGGATACACTAACGACAATCGCCGCCAAATTTGGCACTACAGCGGCCACATTAGCTTCCGTCAACAACATAGGGATCAATAGTGCCCTGCAGGTCGGCCATCGCCTCTATATCCCGCCAATTCCGAAGCGCAGTGCGGTTGTCAATGCCTACATTGACCCGCGGGGGACAACAGTCTCGCCTGCTTTAACGGAAGCAGCCAGAAGCGCAGCTCCGCATCTCACGTATCTGGCACCGTCGAGCTTCCGCATCCAACGTGACGGTACGCTGGCCCTTCCTCCGCTCGGCGATCTCGAATCCATCGCGCGGCGTTACCGAACAGCGATGATGATGACGATCACCAATTTGGAAGGCGATCAGTTCAGCGCAGAGCTCGGCCAGCTTATTCTGAATGATCCGGCACTGCAGGATAAACTGATTGCCAACATTCTGCAGACAGCGAAGCGGCTGAATTACAAGGACATCCACTTCGATCTGGAGCATCTTCGCCCGGAGGACAGGGAAGCCTACAACCGGTTTCTGCGAAAAGCCGTCGTCCCGATCCATGCTGCAGGACTGACCATGTCCACTGCTCTCGCTCCCAAAACAAGCGCAACCCAACAAGGTGCATGGTATTCCGGGCATGATTACAAGGCGCATGGGCAGATCGCTGACTTTGTCATCATCATGACCTACGAGTGGGGCTACAGCGGCGGACCGCCAATGCCCGTCTCTCCGATCGGGCCGGTTCGAACCGTGCTGGAATATGCACTGACAGAAATGCCGGCAGAGAAAATCGTCATGGGGCAAAACTTGTACGGCTATGACTGGACACTGCCCTACGTGCCTGGCGGTGCCTATGCACGAGCCATTAGTCCGCAAGCGGCCATAGCCCTCGCCAGGCAATACAACGCCCAGATCTTATACGACTATACCGCTCAGGCGCCGCACTTCTCTTATTGGGACGCGAATGGCAAGGAGCATAAGGTATGGTTTGAGGATGCCCGCTCCATTCAAGCGAAATTTAATCTACTTAAACAGCTCAAGCTGCGCGGTATTAGTTATTGGAAGCTTGGTCTTAGCTTCCCGCAGAATTGGTTGTTAATCGAGGATAACTTTAATGTCATTAAACTGCTGCCTTAGCATAATCATCGTCGCCTAGGCGACCTAACACGGATAATAAGCACTCCGCTCTTATGGTTTCGGCAGCAAGCCGAACCAGATGCAGGGTGCTTATTTGTCGTTCATAGCCGCCTAAGGTCGGAGGTGTCCCCCGCCTTAAGGCCAGCATCAAGAACAGCCGCCAGACCGTTTCGAGGAAGGCCGCACTATTTTAAACTAAGGATATCAGTGAGACGTCATCACAATACGCCAGAACATAACTTCACTATAAACGGCAGTACATCAACCACCACAAACCTAAAGGAGATGTTTCAAACATGAAGAAGCTTTACCGTTCCACTCTAAACCGCAAATTAACGGGTCTATCCGGCGGCCTCGGGGATTGGCTCGGCATCGATCCGACCATCATCCGACTTGTCCTGATCGTATCCGGCGTGTTCAGCCTTGGCACAACGCTGCTCGCTTACATTATCGCAAGTCTGATTGTACCAAAAGCGCCTTTCGAGGTCCTATCTCCGGACAGCCGTTTCCACTTCCACGTCTAATGCAACACGCAGTATGCACCGTCGGTCATTAAGCTAGGCAACAACAACTACAACTAAAACTAGGAGATGTTCAACAATGGGATTGTTAAACCGAATTTTCAATATTACACAAGCAGCTGCTAACGAATTGCTCGATAAACTGGAAGATCCAGCGATGATGCTCAACCAATATGTACGCAGCATGCAAGATGAGATCGCAAGCGCTCAGCAAGAATTGTTCAAGCAAGAAGCGATGATTAAAGGACTGGCACAACAAGCGAACGAAGCAGCTGTAATGGCAGAACACAGCGAAACCAAAGCACTGGATGCCATGAGAGCAGGCAATGAAGCAACGGCACGCGAGGCATTAACCGCTAAGCTGCATTACACCGAGAAGGTGCAGGAATATTCGCAGTGGATCGAGAAAGCGAAGCTTACCATTGCTGAGCTGACACAGCGCCTTGAGAAAGCACGCGCCGAGCTCCCGCTGCTGCTTAAGAAACGTGAAGAGCTGCTTGCACGGATTCAACAAACGGCGGCGAAATCACGCACCGGCATGCCGAGCTTCAGCGTTGGCCGCGCCAGCCTCGAAGGCGGATCCGCTTCGCGCGGCTTCCAGCGCATCGAAGAGAAAATCGCACAATGGGAAGCTCATGTAGCGATGTCCCGCCAACCCTACAGCGCAGGCTACAGCGACACGTATGGTGCACCTGCCAATACAGCCGCAGCCACGCCGGCTAAAGATGCTCTCATCAATGAGCAAATGGAGCAGCTGCGTAAAAAGCTGCCAACGGAATAATCGTTAAGTCTGACCAAAAAAAGGAACCTATTCCCTAATTGGGAACAGGTTCCTTTTTGAGTAATTGCATGTAACGAAATAAACCCGACCACAGCTATTGTGCTAACGCACCATTACCCACTAAATTACAATCGCGCGAGCAACTCCGCCAATGTCTGCTCCTCGAAACCGGCAATCAGCACATCTGCCTGAGATAAATCCATATGCGAGGTGATCGGATTCGGAACCGCAATCGCCTTCAAGCCCGCAGCCTTGGCCGCCTTAAGCCCATTAAGCGAATCCTCCACCGCAACAGTCTCAGACGCTTGAAAGCCAAGCGCTTCAACGGCCAATTGGTAAAGTGCGGGATCCGGCTTAACGCGCTCGACATCATCACGTGAATAGATCGCCTCGAAATAACCGGCAATTCCTTGCTCTCTCAGATGTCTGTCAATCCATGCCCGATCGGAGCTGGAAGCAAGACCGATTCGCAGCCCAAGCTGCTTCGCTTCCTCCAGAATTGCCAACACGCCGGGACGAAGCGTCGCTTCGAGCAGGAATTCGTCATGCAGTACCTCAAACCGCTGCTTCAGCGCAGTCCGATCAAGCTTCTTCCCCGCCAACTCCTGCAGATCATCATACGGATCGAACGGTCCGCCCACCGTCCCCACGCATAGCGCCCATTTCTCCAGCGGCAGCACTTGGTCATGCTCCCCATAAATCCGGCAAAACGCATCGTAGGCACATGATTCGGTATCCACCAGCGTTCCGTCGAAATCAAACACAATTGCGCGTATCGTCATTTTGACCACTCCCCCATTCTCACTAGCATGATCGTAGACGATCCAATCGACCGATGTAAATAGAAAAAGAAAAAACCGCCAGCGAACGGGCTTGCCCGTCTGACGGTTTCTTAGTTGCGGTTTATAACAGGAAGAAGCCTTCCTCCTGCAAATATTGTTCAGCCTCTTCATAGGTTTCGAGCACCATTTCGAGGTTCGGTCCGGCGTACACGTACCACAGATCATCCTCATGCTTCAGTATAAGCGACTGCTTCTCGGGTCCGAACCAAGTCGAGGCATGTACCTCGCCGCGCGGGGCAGCAGCAGCCTTGGCGCTCTTCGATGTCGGTTCCGGTGCACGGTAGGATAGCGAGCGGATTGACTCCTCTACCAATTGACGGAAAGCATCGGCTTCATAGCCGCGGATATTCACAAACCCCTTCTCATCCGTATCATAGCCACGCAAATGTCCGGCATACACGTACCCATTCCCATTCGGGTGCAGGTGGAACGCCACATTTTTCTTATCGTACAAACTTTCATCATACTGATAATTAACACGGCCTAGTGACACGTCCTTCCGCTTGAGCTCAGGAAAGGACTCCAAAATCGAAAGCTTCTGGTCAAAACTGAGCATAATCGCCTCCGGGAAACGGTAATATTTGCTGTGATTATACCACAGCAGCCACGCAAGACAAAACTTACACACGAGATGTTCACATTCATAAGCAGCTGCAATCGCTTACTGATACGACATTTTATGTCGCATCAGCTATTTTATACTTAATCTTGTATTCACTTCAGTTTTCGAAAGAGGGTCATTACCAATGGCAAAAACAAAACGCGGGCGTGCGCTGTGGAACCTTCCATCTCGCGGCCGCGGCACTTGTCCGGTCTGCAGCAGAACACGCATCAAACTGCTCTATCCTCGGGCTAAATCAGACGGAACTTCCGTAAAAGTGTGCAAACAATGCATCCATTCATCACAGGAATCCGTAGACCGCATTACCGGTTAGCGAGCTGCCCGTTCTCCGAACAGGAGGCGGGCACTTTTTTGGACACAAACTTTACTTGTCAGTCGAAGGCTCCGGATGATGTAATACATACAGCAGCATTCGTTCTTTCGGAAAGGGGTGGTACGACTTGAGCAACATGCACCGAATCAGGTGGTTCGATAGTCAGATTAGAGTAGGCAAGTACCCGAGCAGCACACAGCTGGCTCAGCAATTCGAAATTTCGAAGCGCCAGGCGCAGCGCGATATCGAATATTTGACCTACTCGCTCTCAGCCCCCTTGCTTTATGTAGCTAAATACCGCGGATATTGCTACGAGAATAAAACATACGCGCTTCCCTTGCTCTATATGACCGACGAGGAGAAGAAGGTGTTAAAATATTTGGCCTATCGCTACCGCCAGTACAATTACGATAATGCGGCAGCCGTCAACCGCGTCGCGCATTTGCTCGAACGCTTCTCGGAGGAGGATGCGGAGACCGAAGAGTTTCGGCGCCGATTACCTATTTTTGAAACCAATCCGCAGCTTATTCACACCTTTGAACGGATCTCCTATGCGATCGCGCAGCATTTTGTAGTTCGAATTACTTATCGGGATGAAACAGGACTGCTGCAGTTGTCCATACGGCCACTTAAGCTGATGAGTCAATACAATTGCGATTATGTGATTGCCTATTGCGAAAAAGATGACAAGCAGCGCATGCTGCGGCTGGATAGCATTGCAAGTTCAGATGTGACTTCAACGCGGTTCGAGCCCATTGACGCGGAAATGTTGGAATGGGGCGCCGGTTCTACTGCGGCGGGATCGCCGCAGCGCAAGCCTTATACTGCCCAAGTGAAGCTTGCCCAGCCTGTCACCTCGGATTCCTGGCACGGATATCGCATCCGCTCCGCCTCTCCTGATCAGACCGTATATACGATCGAATTTCATGAAATCGAGTCGTTTCTGCATCACTTGCTAGTCTCCTCTTGGGAAGCACTGCTTGCGCCAAGATGGCTTCGGGAACAGCTGGATGCGCTATGCAGACGTACATTAGATCGTTTGGGAGAAGGAGGAGAAGCGAAAACATGACGCGAGTAATGCTTGAAGACATCCGGATGAAGCGGCAATCCAAGTCGTATATCGACAGCCTGCATGCGATATTATCAGCGGCGCGATTGTTTGACGGCCCTAAATATAGGCTTGCCGGCCTCACCGGCATGGCCTTCAAATTCACGGTGCATGAGCGGCTCCTGCCGCTATCGGTTTCCGCCTATGGGCAATGGGGCGACGAGCATGAACCGGCCATCCGAAATCTCGGCCTTTATACGGTTTGGGATGCGGGCCGCACCCGCCACCCCACTTTCTCTTATTACCAACAGGATGCCATACAATGGGTCAAACAATCATTAGATGACGGCATCGGCGTTATTTACTGGATTCCGGAGTTTGGCGTTATCTATGGCTATGACGACGAGGATGCCGTATTCTATGTGCAAAATGGACACTCCTCCGAGTATAGCATCGTGCTGTACGATAACCTCGGTTTAAACTTCACCGGTTTCTGGTATTGTCAGGTTTTCGGTGAACGCGTAGAAATCCCGCTTCCGGATATGGTGCTGGAATCGTTACGACTTGCCATTCACGACTGGGATACGCCATACAAAACATTACCGAATACCGATATTGCATCCGGAAAGCTCGCCTACACCTTCCTTCGAAATGGTTTGCTAAGCGGGGATTATGATGAAGGTGGAGCCGTATATATTTTGGATGATTATTGGTATACACGTGGAGAAATCGCCTCTTATCTGAGGGATGTTTCGGGGAAGTTTCGCGGTCTGGAGGAGGCTTCGGCAGCGTACAAGGAACTGTTGCGTCTGCTGCCTCGCATGAAGACATGTATCAATGAGAATGGTGTCAATGGTAGACAGGTGGACCCTGCAAGTCGTGATTCGCTATGCGACATGCTGCATCAAGCAGAGCAGCTGGAGGAACAAGCCATTACCATATTCCGCTCCATCTCGGAGCGGTACCCGGATTTGAATCGATCAACCATTCGCAGGTGGGGCGTTGCCTCGCCGCGATAATAGAGAGGAGGCGACGCTGCTCATGGCGCCGAAACGACTGGTTGGTTTACAGTTGAGCCCGCAATCGGATTCCTATATCGATGCGCTGCATGCCGTTCTCGTGCATCGCGGCTTGTTCTCGCAATCCAAGTCCATGCTGGCCGGCATGACCTCGATGGGATTTCGGTTCACTGTCCATCGCAGGCTGGCGGCCCCATCCACTACCGCTTATAACTGGTTGGCGGAGCATTTTCTCGCTGCCGATTTCATCGGCATGACCAGCTCTCAGCATGCTGGATTTAACTTTCATCCTACATTCCCTTTATATCAGAAGCATGCGCTTCGTGCTATTAAAGGGGCAATTGACCGCGGCTCAGGAGCGATCTTCTGGAAGGATGCCTTTGTCATCGCTGCTGGATACGACGATGCTGCGCAGCTCCTTCTATACACGGATGGCTCAGAGGAAAATGGGGAGTTGAGTCAGCTGCCTTATGCGGATTTCGGCCTTGGCAACTCCCCCTACTGGTACTATCAGATCAACGAAAGTCACATCGTGCTTGATCCGCATGAGGTGTACCGAGAGTCGTTGATGCAAGCGATCCACTACTGGGAATCGCATGATGCGCTGCTTCCCGCAAGCGAATATGCCTGCGGTGAGCAAGCTTATGCCGCACTGATCGAGGTGCTGGAGCACGGTGAATACGATCTGGCAGAAGCGATAGCCGTGGTTCGCACTTATGCTGCAGCCAAGCAGGATCTTGCCGTGTATATGGACGCGCTTGGACTCATTTGGCCCGGATGTCAGCCAATCGCAGCCAGCTACGAACAGGTGCGGAAGCTTTTCGAAAAGCTGTTGGAGGTATTAAACGGTATATTCAGCGGGAGCAAGAGTAACGGTGATGGCGACTTTTGCAGTGATGGTGATGGTGATGGTGATGGTGATGGCGTTGGAGCCGCTGGCGGTGACGGGGCTTATGACGCCGAACGCCTTGTTGCTCTCCTCCGGGAAGCACAAGGCCAAGAGCAAGAAGCCATTACGTTGATCAAAAGGTTCATGCGGGAAACGGTTCATAACCGGTTCCATGATATAGCGCTTCGGTAAGATTAGCTGCTTGCTGGGACTTGCTGCTTCTCTTGGTTGTAACCTGGCATTGCTGGGCACAATAGGAGTGATTCGTGACAGGTATACTCCAAGCAAAGGTGGCCCAATGCAATGCGTAACCGAGATCAGAACCAAGATTATGATGAAATGTTCAACGCAACCTCTAATACGGCGGCAGGTATTAATACGCCGCATGACCACCAAGACACCAGCCCGCTGGACATGATCAGCCATGCGGTCGAAGAAATCGTCGACAACGTCCAACATGCCTTTGACGGTGCGGATAATGATGATGAGCAGCGTTATTCCAACCATTCAGACGGGCATTCGTTCTAGTTGGAGATTATTCGCCCCAAGTAAGGTGCTTCTCCGCCTGGCACAGGCCTTTTTCTCGTTCGGTTGAACATCCCTTGCAACAAACAAAGAGAGGCACCCATCGTCAGAACGGATGCCTCTCTTTGTTTTCAGAAACCCACCAATTTCTTCCACGATGAGTGCGTGCTTTGTCACCTTCCAACTCTAACGGTTGTGACAGTGGTTATTTGGCTTAAATTTACCCCTTTAATATTCTAGCGGTTGCCAGCGAGCTTATTTGAACGTTTTCCACTAGGAATCGAACAAATTACTGCATATAACGTCTGTCACAACCGTTAGCATTTCAAAAAGGTTTATTTTCATCATATAGCCACGCTGACAACCGTTAAAGTTTGTTCATGAAGCACAGACAAAAAACATCCGTCGTCAGAACGGACGCCCTCTTTTGTTTACAGCGGCAGTACGCGTACCGCAGCCTGCTTACCACTCAGCTGAATCCCTGTTTCCTTCTTCCCGCTTCCGGAAAGATCCTTCAACAGCTGCTCGAGCAGCTCCTTCGCTTTAGGACCTTCCTTCCCTTGGATACGAACGACAAGATCAACGGCATTGCCGGAAGCTAACAGCTTCTCGCACTGGCGCAGCTTCGTGTCGTAATCATGCTCCTCGATATGCGGCGTCAACCGAATTTCCTTCGCCTTCAGCGGCTGATCCTTCTTTCGCTCCTCACGCTTCGCTGCGGATGCGGACTCCTTGGCTGCGCCGCGACTAATCAACGTGCAAGGCGGAGGGCTGCTCATCAGAGACGTGCAGACCAAGTCAACCTTATGCTCTCTCGCAAGCGCCAGTGCTTCCTCTCGTGAAACAACCCCCAGCGACTCGCCATTTAATCCCGTTAACAAAACCTCGGAAGCTTTAATTTGCTCATTCACGATCATGACTTTACCATCCCTTCATATCTCAAAATCGTCAAAAGTATTAGTAGACAACTCTTTATTTTTCACAAAGCCATAAAAGGTTTCTTGCCTGTTTGGATTCAACAAATAATCGTGATAATGAACGCAATCATCAGTTTCAAATTCAAATAGTACCTTTCCTTTTGCATATAACTTCAAATCACAATGTCCATAAGGAAAAGCAACATTCGAGTCAAAATAATATTCATAACACTCTGAATCAACTAATTCCAAATTCCATTCTCTATTAAAAGACAATATCTTTCCTTGTCCATCCTTATAAAAAGAGTAGTTTCCGTTCACAGATGTATCATACGGTGAAACCGATATGTTGCCAGCTATAACATCTTCTAGCACTAGTTTTCCAAAACCCTGAATTTGAACCCCTACATACTCACTTCTCTCAACAATCTCTTTGAGTCGTGTTTCATTTTCTAGTGAAAGATATTTAGACCGTTCAAATTTGGGAGTAAGACTTGCTCCCCAAACAGGTATTTCAAGATTCTTTTGCAATTTTGTTGTGATATCAAAAAAATAAAGTCTTTCCGTCATAAAAATCAACGGTATCAAAAATATCATCAAACTTACTCGTTGATATATCCACCTTGATTTTCATTTCATCACTCCAATATTTAGATGATAAAATTGCTTTCACTTAGTTCTCACAAGACTATCAAAGCGATTTGATATTTCAATATATTTATTGCCCCAGCCACTACTTATTGATATTTCTTGTATTGCCCCCGTTTGCGCAAAAAGAAGTTCAAGTTCAAAAATGACTGATTTATCACGCCGGTTAAGCTTAGTAATGTATGTATCCAGTGCGGCCAATACCTCTTCTACAGTATTAAAATTCGACCAAGTAACATCAGTAAATGGAGAATTAATCAGATTTCTTACTTCGAACAGTAACTGTACCAACATATAATAACTTTCCAATATGTTCTCACTGCCTTCGCTAGGAAATCATTCTTTCATAAGTGTACCATATGAAAGGAACCTCCTAGCCAAAAAAAAAGAACACCCTATTACAGATGTTCCTTGTATTAAAAGTATATTTTAAAGTCTGACACCTAACTATCTCCCAAAAAACCGCAGCACCGAATCCCAAGCCCACTGTTCATAGAAATTCCCACCGATATCGATGTTCTCGATCCATTGCACGGCCTTCTTCTCACGTTGACCGGGAGGCGCAACGAGCACATTCGCCATGCTGCGATTCGATCTCACCCAGCCAAGTCCGCCAGTCATAAGCGATACCGGTCCGAAATCCCCATACCCTTCCGCGCTCTTCGTGATTCGTTTCTGCCGTTCCCCATCCAAATTCACGTTCACTAAGAAAGGGAATGTCCGCTGCTGCGAACCGCCCGCTCCTTCGCTCGCTTTGGCTCGTGAGACCACGATATCCACCGGACTTCGCCATGTAAAGTCTTGATCGACAAAGCCTGCCGGCGTCAAATCATTCCTCGGCTTAAGATCCGGAACTCCCGTCACACGCAGCTGTTTACCCGATGTAGCTTCTCTACCAATCCCACCGATGTAAGCCAATACGTCGCCTTGAGGCGACCATTGCACCCAATTCGCATGGTTCACCATCTGATCCACTGGCTTGAATACCGTACCGTCAGCAGATAGTACGCACAACGTGTTGCTGTCTGCCGAGAGGGAAGCGGTAGGCGTAGCGAGAAAAGCCATCCATTTGCCGCTGGCCGACCACTTGAACACGCTTGTTCCCACTACAGGCAATTCATTCAGCTGTGTTGGCAGCACGTACAGCTGATCCGCCTGAACGGAGCCCGCTCCATTGAGATGCGGCTGCAGCGCAATCTTCATGACTCGCACAGGCGTCCAGCCGTCCGGCAGCAGCTCCGCCTGCGTGGATGCCACAACCCCGTCTCCATCAGGCAGCCAAGCATAGTTGCTGATCTTCCCAATCGACTGCGTCACTTCAAGCGGTTTGGCAGCCTCCTGCTGGTCAACGACATAGAGCCGCTGCTCATGCGCAAAGGCGAGCAGCAGTCGATTCGGCGACCACTGAAAGTTACCGTCGCTGCCAGCGGAGACCAAATGCTTCGTACCGGTCGACGTATCCAGCATCCACAGCTCCTTGGATTGTTCACCGGCCGAATAAGCCAGCCATTTCCCGTCAAATGACCACTCCGGCGACTGAACATGTTCCGCTTGCGTGAGCTGTTTCTCCTTGCTGTCTTCCTTTACCCACAGCGCACCACCGCGTACAAATGCAGCCTTCAGCGGCTTGCCCGGCGACGGCTCCGCGCGAACGACAGTCCCGTTCATCCCGATAAGCAAGGCACCAATAACAATCGCGAGCAGCGCAGCTAACAGCCCGCTCCTAGCTGCTCGGCCTGTATGTGTAACTCGACTCTTTTTCATATACCCTCCATCTATTCCCTCGTTTCCCGAAGTAGTATGGACGGTTTTACCAATTAATATGAATTGCAGCCTCCTGCACAAAATAGAAAAGCTGCCGAACATCGCAATCCTGCGACACTCAGCAGCTATAATTTACGTTACTTCTTTTCTTGTGCAATACGCTCAATCAGCGGCGGCATCCAATCGTTAAGCTCGCGGAACGTGTAGCCGGCTGCTTCAGCTTTGGCCGTATCCATGTACCACGGCTCCGGCACGCCAAACGGCGAGCTGTGCTGCTCATCGGTTTCCAGCGCCACGTATGCCTGCTTACCCGTCGCCTTCTCAATCCAGGCTACGATGCCGCCCGGCGAAATCTCCCCGCGAGAGCATGCATTGAACGGACCTGTCTCCTCGTTGCGACCAAGCCAGTCCAAGAACGAAGCCGCTTCATCCGCATCGATGAAAGACATCACGGCATCGGCATTCGGAATGCCAAGTGGCAGCCCCTGCTGCACATGCTCCACATGAAAGTGCAGCCGTCTTGTGTAATCATCGTCTCCGAGCACAATCGGGAAACGGACTGCTGCAACGGGGAAAGCGGCCTTTTGGAAGAAGACTGCTTCTACTAATCGTTTGCCTTCCCCATAGTTGATTTCCGAAGGATAGGGCTGCGGAATCGGGTACGTCAACGAATCAAAGAACGCCTCCGACTTGCGCGGCTCCCCGAACGGATATACGCTGAGCGTCGAGGTCACGACATATTTGCCTGTGCGACCGGCGAACAGCTTAACCGCCTCTTCCGCTTCCTGCGGCTTATAGCAGATGTTGTCATAAACGACATCATAACGAGACTCTCCGATTGCAGACTCCAGCGCTTCCGCATTCGTCCGATCGACCAGCAGATGCTGCACATGATCACCGAATGGGTGCTCCTGCGCTCCCCTCGTTACGATCGTAACCTGATCTCCCGCATTCAACAGACGTTCCACCAGTTTCTTGCCAAAAAAACGCGTACCGCCCAATATCAGCACTTGACGCATAGCTTCCACTCCTTCTATAGCCGTATGACTCTATCTTGCCACAAATTGCAGCCGCTTCGCAAAAGGGGACCGCCGCCTTTACAAACAGAAAGCCACCCGCTCATAACGAACGGATGGCTTCAACCTCATTTATGTTTCGGTTTTAACTCGATCACTTTGACAGCTTCCGTGATCTCACGCAATACGTCCGACTGCTGCTGCGGGTTCAAATAGTGAGCCTTAATATAGGCCTCTCCTTCTTGAGAAGAGGTGTAATGAGTAGGAAGATGATTGAGTGTTAAGAGCAAAATATCAAGCTTGCATCGGTCACAGCCGCACTTGAGGATACCTGTCTTCACATAATGCTCCTCCAACACAGACGCCACAATCGGTTCCATGGCATTCAAAACAGGCAAACTCCCGGAATAATTCATTCGCACACTCCCATGCAAGTCTTTGAAATCCATTATACTGGATTTCGTATCCTAGCACAGCGGAAATTTGTATAAAGCGCTCTATGACAAATTCATAGAGTGTGCCCAGCACGCGAGCTAACTATATCGCCTTATTGAACACAGCCTCACGGCCGCCCATTCGCTCCAATGCAGCCAACTGCTCCAAGAGCATAATCCCGCTGAGCTGCGTGCTCAGCGTAACTCGCTCCACAGGCTTCGAGCTCCAGTCCGTATTGAATACGCAGCGGTTCTCATCACGGCCATGCGCCCAGAGCGACGCAGCATTTCGCACTAGCAGCGGCAAGGCAGCGCCAAACGATGAAGGAGCCTCCTTCGCAAGCTCGCCTAAATAGCGTACCAGTATGCCTTTGAAAAGTCCGCCATCTCCATCTTGTTCATCCGGAAGCAGACCGCTCCCCGGCTCAGTCAACTCCTTCTCAGCAGCAGATGCAGTTCGCATCGCATCTTCAAGGTACGCTTGCTCTCCCGTTATCCGGAACAGCTCCACAGCTGCACCTATGAACACTCCCTGGCAGTACGTAAACTTCCATTCCTTATCGATCGCACCGTTGCCTTCGCGATTCATCCCATCCCACACGAAACCATTGTCCGGGTTCACGAGACTGCGTTTCAGCCAGCTGTAAATCTTCTCGGCCCATTCCAAATCCTCTGCGCGTCCAAACTGCTTATATAAGCGTGCCGCAAGTACCGCAGCCGGCCCATTCGCAGGCGTGTTCTTGTAATCCAGCTGCGATTTCTGCCATGCGATTCCGCCGCCCATATGGTCGTTCCAACCCGTCTGAATATCTTCCCACAGCAGCAGCGCCGCCGCCTTATACTTCTCCACGCCAAGCGCCTCATATGCACGCAGCCAAGCGATCGCCATCCACTCCATGTCGTCGTACAGCTCATTAGGGAATGCGCCGCCATTACGCGTTAGCAGACCTTCATATATTTCCTCCAGCAGAAGTGCATATTTCGCTTCCTTCGTCCGCTCATAGCCGTCTACCAGCGCATCTACCGCATGCGCCATCCACCAGTAATGGAAGATTGTATTACAAGCCCCGCCAGGGCAAGGGATTTCGATATCGAACAACCGAATAGCAGGGTTCCAAAATAATTCTGACAGCGCCTGCTGCGCCTCTTCCGCACGATTTTCCCATGTCATGGCCGCCACTCTCCTGATATTCCGAAGTTATTGTTTCTCCACCCGCGCCGCCTGCTCCAGCAGCATGACCGCGCTAAGCTGTGTACTCAGCTGAACGACCGTGTCCGGCGTTTGCGCCCATGAGTTGCTGAACAGCGCTTTGTCTTTTCCTTTGCCGTATTCCCATAAGCTGTCCGCATTCGTGAGCAGCATCTCGCTCAGTTCCTTCTTGGAAGGGTCCAGCTTGATCAACTCGCCGATGTAACGGACGAGCACGCCTTTGAACAACCCGCCATCCCCATCACCTTCAGAAGGCAGCATCCCGGTTGCCGGCGATAGGAAGTCCTGCTTCAAGTTGCCCGCCGTCTTCAGTGCATCGTCTAAATACGACTGCTCCTTCGTTATGCGATATAACTCCACCCCTGCGCCGATATAGACGCCTTGGCCGTAAGTGAATTTCCAATCCTTATCGATGGCGCCGTCGCCTTGACGGTTAATGCCATCCCAGACGAGACCGCTGGCTGGATCGACAAGCGTCTTCTTCTGCCAGTCGTACAATTTCTTCGCCCAGGCCAGATCAGCCTCGTCTTGTGTATGTTGGTAAATACGTGCCGCCAAAATAACCGCAGGTGCATTGGCAGGCGTGTTCTTGTAATCCAACTGCTCCTTGCGCCAAGCAATCCCGCCGCCCGCTTCATCATTCCAGCCGGTTTGAATTTCCTGCCACAACGCGAGCGCCGCTTGCTTGTATCGATCGTCCTCTGTCGCATCGAAAGCCCGCAGCCAAGCGAGCGCCATCCATTCCATGTCGTCGTAATAATCGTTAATGAATAAACCTGCATTGCGGTCAAGGATTCCCTGATACAACTTGCCAAGCTGCTCGGCATACTTTGCGTCCCCTGTTCGTTCATACCCGTCCACCAGAACGTCTACCGCATGCGCGAGCCACCAATAATTGAACGGATCTGTACACAGCTGCGCAATACACGGTGCTGCATTGTTGAACAAGCCCCGCTTCTCATCCCAAAATGACTGCTCCAGCTCATGTTGAGCCAAGTCCGCCCGCTCGCTCCAGATGGAAGAGGAGCTGCCTCCCGTGAGAACGGTTCCTAAGCCGAATCGCCAAGATGCAAGACCGGCTATGATGAGGATCGCTGCCGCGACTACGATTAGAGTGCTTCTCCTGCGTTTCACTTGTTTCACCCACCTAACCTTTAACGCCGCTAAAGGCAATCCCTTGGACAAAATATTTCTGCAGCAGCAAGAACAGCACCAGAATCGGCAGCACGGCAATGAGTGCACCGGCCATCATTGGCCCGAAATCGGTTTGATGGTTGTAGGAGAACGCTTGAAGCCCCATCTGCACTGTCGCTTTCTCCGGATCATTCAGAATGATCATCGGCCACAAGAAGCTGTTCCAACCGGCTTGGAACGTGAAGATCGACAATGTCGCGAGCGCAGGCTTCGTTAAGGGCAGGTAGATGTTCCAGAAGATCCGAAACTCCTTACACCCTTCGATCCGGGCCATCTCCATCATGTCGGAAGGCAATGTGAGGAAGAACTGCCGCATGAAGAATACGGCAAACGACCCCGAAGCCCCCGGCAAAATAATGCCCCAGAACGAGTTCAGAAACCCGTTGCCCCCTGCTCCAAGCAGGTCATTTCCGCCAATGAGCGGGAAATGCTTCAGCACATAGAAGCTCGGAATCATCGTCACGATGCCCGGAATCATCATCGCTGCCAGCAAGACGCGGAAGAGCGGCTTGCTTAGCTTAAAGTTCAGCTTCGCAAAAGCGTAGCCGCTGATGGAACCGAAGAACAAGTTCGCCAGTACCCCGGCAGCGGCCAGCAGAAACGAGTTCCAGAAATACAATCCGAACGGAACGGTCGTAAACGCGCTCCTGTAATGTTCCAGCGTAAGAGTGGATGGAATCCACTTGATCGGCATGGAGAAGATCTCGTCGCTCGGTTTAAACGACGTGATGAGACTCCAGAAGAAAGGCAGAAACATCATGACAGATATCGTAATGGTCACGATGTAGAACAACACCGTCCCTACCGCCTTGCGAACGGAATGGGAGCTCATTGTGCCCGTCCCTTGATTCGGGGCCAGGCGTTTGATTACTTGCTGCTGTGCCATGCTTGCGCCCCTCCTTACACGATCGACTCTTCGGATTTGTTAACACGCATATTGATGAACGAGAAGATAAGAATGGCAATAGCCAGTATGAAAGCTTGCGCGGAGGCATAGCCCATTTGCAATTGATTGAAGCCCTGTTGATAGATGAGGTAGACCGGTGTTTTCGTCACGTTGCCCGGACCGCCTTGCGTAAGCACGAATGCTTGATCGAACAGCTGCAGCGCCCCAATGATGGACATGGTGCTGACGAGGAACGTCGTCGGACGCAGCTGCGGCCATGTGATATAACGAAAGCGGTCGAACGCCGTTGCGCCGTCGAGTTTCGCGGATTCATACAAATAGTCCGGTACACCCTGCAAACCGGCGATATAGATGACCATATTGGAGCCGACACTCTGCCACAACGTGACCATAATAATAGAGAACATCGCCGTTTCAGTCTGAGCAAGCCAAGCCGGCCCAAGGATGCCGAAGTAGCTGAGAATGTTGTTGACCAGACCGAACTCCGGGTGGAGCAGCCAAATCCAAACCGTAGCCGCAGCTACAGCGGATGTTAAGGTTGGCAAATAGTTCATCGTGCGAAACAGCTTCACGCCAAGCCGTTTGAAGTTCAGAAGCAGCGCGAGCAGTAAGGAAATCATAATATTTAATGGGATAAAAATAACGGCGTAATAGCACACATTCTTGAACGTCTGCCAGAACAGCACATCGTCCACCAGCCGCTTATAATTGTCGACGCCGACAAAGTCCATCCGGCTGACGACATCGTAGTTTGTAAAGCTTAAATAGAGAGCCATTACGACCGGAATGACCGTAAATGCCAGAAACAGCAGCATCGTCGGGGTGATGAAGAGGTATGCCGTTCTCGCTTGATGCCGATTCAATTTGCCTATGGAAGCCATGGTTGTCGGTTCCTCCTTCCGCTTGCAGCGCGTAATGACAGCTTAAGGTACAGAGAAGGGAGGTATCTCCCCTCCCTTCTCGCATCACCTATGAACGTTCTTATTTCACAACAGCATTATCCGTCAACAGTTGATCGCCGCGCTGCTGCGCTTTCTTGAGTGTATCCTCAAGGCTTTGCTTCGATTGTTGGAACAGCTGCAGATTCGGGATCAGCGCATCGCCTTCCATAACGGAGTAACCTGGGTGCGCCGGACGGATCTTCGCGAATTCAAGCGTATCGAGGAACGGCTTCCAGAACGGATCATCCTTGAAGAATGGATCTTCGAGGGCCGGCTTGTAACCCGGAATGTTAAGGCTTGTTTTGGCCCATAGAAGCGCGTTGTCTTTGTTTGCTGTCCACCATTTAATGAATTCCCATGCTTCTGCTTGGTGCTTAGAACCTTCAGGGATAACGAGACCAAAGCCGCCCATTACGCTGCCTTTGTCGCCGTTAGGTCCTGTAGGAGGAGGTACAATGCCGAAATCGAGATCTTTGCCGTATTTCTTATACGTGCTCAGCATCCATGGACCTGTGTATTGCATCGCCAGTTTGCCGGTTACGAATGCATCCGTGCCTTCGCCAAGCCCTTGCTCGAAGCCGACCTTGTATACTTTATCCGTGTTTAGAAGGCGATCCCAATATTCCAAAACCGCTTTACCTTGATCGTTATTGAAGTTTGTCTTCGTACCGTCTTCGCTCATCATCTGACTGCCTGCTTGCTGCAGGTACATGTTGAACAATCCGTTGTCGCCGAGCGAGAAGCCGGCTACTTCCAGCTTATTGCCGTTCCACTTGGTCGTCTTGATGGCCGCCTGCTCCAGCTCATCCCATGTTGTCGGCGGCTGATTGACGCCTGCGTCGGTAAGCAGCTTCTTGTTATAGAAGAGTGCACGTGCATCTACAGTGAGAGGCAGTCCATATAATTTATCTTGGAATGAGAGCTCTTTAAGGGCTTCGCCGTAGAAATCATCCTTGCTAAGGCCATCCTTCGCCATAAACTCATCAACAGGGTGAAGCACGTTCTTCGGTGCATAAAGTGAAGTTCTCCATCTATCCCAGAACAGGATGTCCGGCGACCCGCCTGAGGTGGCGGCAGTTAGGAATTTCGTAATCATATCTTGCTGCAGCACGTACTTCACGCGGATTTTGTCTTGCGATTTGTTGAAGGCATCCACCATCGTTTCAAACTGCTTCTGACCTTCGCCGCCCCAATCGCCCCAAAATGTAAGTTCAACCGGTTCCGATGAAGCTGAGTTTGAGCTGTTGTTTGTTGATGCGCTGTTATTGGCTGCCGTATTGTCGTTGCCATTGCTTCCGCATCCGGATGCCGCTCCGACAACTACCGTTGCAAGTGCTGCTAAAGAGATCCACTTTTTCACTATAACTGCCTCCCTTTATGTGCTTGTTATTGCCGATCAAGGCTTCAACCCTCTAAACCGTGGTTGATATTCCATTTATAAACCGCTTACATTTTTCATTATATTGGCATGCATATAGTATGTCAATATATAAATGTATAACATTTAATTATTATTGTTATACTATATAATTTAATTGGTATATTAGTAGATTAGACCACCAACCGTGAGACTCCCTTGTTTGCCTAAGCCCAATCGAGCCATGAGCGGCACCGGTTACCTCTCCTATAACGAAAAAAGTCCACGAACGGCATTACCGTTCATGGACTTGCTATCTCTATTATCTAGCCTATTATCGCGCTCGCATCGGGCCGGTCGAATCGCCGAGAATCAGCGTGGCCTCCAGCAGCGTTCGATTAGGAGGCGTGTGGCCTTCGCGCAGCTTAAGCACATTCTCGTAGGCCGTTTTCCCCATCCCGAACTGATTCTGCTGCAGATGGGTCAGCGGGTATCCGCCATTAATCTCAGGGCTGTCGAAGCAAATGACCGAAATATCACCAGGTACGGATAGCCCCATCTCACCTGCTGCGCGAAGAGCAAGCTGCGCAATGTTATACTCGGTTGCGAAGATGGCTGTAATTTGCGGGTATTTGCGCAAGTGAGCAATGATTTTCTCAATATCCCGGATGCGGTTTTCTTCTGCATTGCCCTGCGGTAAAGACGACGTAATGTCATCGATCCATAGCTCGCGGTCAACCATAACGCCCTTCTCCGCATGCGCTTGAATGAAGCCCTCGATCCGATCCTCAATTGCCGTGGTGTCCATAGGGGGAGGCGTCAAGAATGCAATGGATTTGTGGCCGAGCTCGAACAGATAATTCGTTCCTTTAATGGCCGCCTTCACATTGTCGGTGCTGATGGAACCGGCAGATATGCCTTTCAAATGGCGGTCAATGAGCACGAATGGAAACTTCATAATGGCAAGCTTCAATATTTCCGCATTGAAATATTCCCCTTGCGCCGGAAAAATAATAAGCCCGTCTACACCAAGCTCCAGCAAGCCTTGAATGGCATCTTCTTCATAAGAAGGGATGCCGAAGGAACGACGCAGCACCAAATAGCTGTTGTTCTCGCGGGATGCTTCTTCCATTCCATAGATGAGCCCAGTTCCATAGCTGTCGGCAAAGTCCGTAATGACAAGCCCGATAAGCAGCTTTCCGCTTGTATTGCGCGGAAGCTGCTGTTGGTGAGCAGCGCCGTTTGCCGGCTTAACAGCCGCTTTCTCCTGCGACTCCGCAACGAAGGAGCCGCGTCCTGGCTGGCGAATAATATAACCTTCGCTCGCCAGCAGTTCAAGCGCCTTCTTGCTCGTGATGCGGCTGACGCCGTGCTCATCGCCAAGTTCCTTCTCCGAAGGCACCCGATCGCCAACCTCGTACTTCCGTTCTATGATTTGATCGCGAAGCGCTTCGAATATCTTCTCATACATGGGTTTGGATGCGGATTCGTTAGACATAGTTGAACCTCCATGAGATCACAATTGCTCCACCGCCTCGGCAGCGGCTCGTTCCGAGCATATTTTATACCAATATATCATGATATATGCGATTTGCCAAGATGAAATGATATATCGACCTTATCGAAGTGTAAAAGGAACAAAAAGAACCCCCCGCCAGTAGATAATAATCTACTTATCAGGGAGTCTGGTTATATGCTATATAGGACAGCGATTAGATGGCGGCAACCAATATTTCTTGTTTAAGAAACGCAATAAACCGTTTCGATTCTTCGAGCGATAATTTCTGGCCAAATTGCGTAAATTGAAATTTCTCTACTAGTTCATTGTCCGAAAGATGAAGTTGATTAACAAGCGACTGTACTTCTTTACTGATTGTTGTCATCTAATCCTCTCCCTCTATGAATGCTTAACCCGATCATAGCAGTAGAGTTTCAGATAAATATTAGAATTGTATAAGCCAATTATTAGAATTGAAAAAACGCTTACAAAACACTTGCGAAAAATGGGTAGCCCCTGATTTAAAGCGACCTTCATCCCCTATTATGCATGGTCCAATCGAGATAGGATGCCAAACATCGCATCCCCAGCAGGCTTGGTGTGTGAATGTTCGTGCACGCTAACGAATCCTAGTGGTCTTATTTCAATAAAATAATAGCATATAAAATTCTAACGAATCCTACAGAAGCTAATCGGGGTCAACAGGCCCAAATTCGGTCCATTTTGCCACAATAGTGTCTCTACGATTTGTTAGATTTATGCACTCGCTAATTTCGTGCAAATAAGACCTTCAGGATTCGTTAGCGCGAATCTATGGCAATTACAGCCCATTGTGCAGCTTCAGGCTTAACCATTTCTTGTTTGCGTCCACCCGACAGCCGCGGGGTTTTGTTGGTGCCAGGTTACTTCCTGCTCCAGCGAACAAACGGCAGATACATTAGCGTGAATATGAGCAGCGCAATGAGCTCCTCCACGGCCAAATAATAAGGATACGGTCCTAATAGATCAAGTAAAGAAGCGCCTTCGGGCTTGTGCCTGAGGAACATATAGTTGGCATCCAACAGGAAATCTGTCCCTCCCACAACGACGAGGAGGATATTTAGAAAAATCATTGTGATTCCGATCGATTTCCAGGTGGGACGGAAGTTTTCGATCCAAGTCAGATACAGCGGCGCTAGAATAATCGCGATATGTACAATGAAGAAATGAAAGAAACGGAAATGCGGGAACGGATAATTCAAATCCGGCGTCAGCATAGCCTGCAGCGCACCGCCAATTCCGGCGAAAAACACGATTTGGTACAAGAGGCGGCTTCGCGTGAATAACATGATCATCGCAAGCCCTTGCGAAATACTGCACAGCTCTAGCGGCAGCGTATATTGGACATCCCAAAGCCCTTGATCCGCATACCAATAATAGAGGATAGCCTGAGGAACAATCAGACCTAGGAGAATAACGTAACGGATGATCGTTCTGGCAGAAGTGTGCTGCCTGATTTTCGATTTAAACCCGAACATAAGAAGAGCCAGCACTAGCATAATCGCGAGCACCATTATGTGCGAGTAGGAGTACGCGATGAAATGCTCCGTCATATTCCGCGAAAAGAATGAAGGTATATCGCCCATCTCCCCTTGAGGTTAACTGTTACTTCACTTATGGATATAATTAGCTATCTCAGGCACTAATTCCTTCATTACGCGCCGCATGGTGGATTCGACTTTTGGCATGAGTGGCGGGCGAGGGCGGAGAAACCGTAGTGCTTTCGAAGCTTGGTGTCGAGTATTTGGATGTTAGCTCTGATTGTTGCGGCGGTTATGCAGTCGAGTGGTCGATTTTCGAACTCTCGATGCATTTTACAGACGGTGTTGACGCTGAGAGTTCGATTTTCGAGCTCTCAGCCTACGGCAGGTGGTGAAACTGAGGTACTTTCAGGGCTGAGAGTCGCATTTTAGAACTCTCAGCGCAATTTAGTGACCATTCGGACGATGAGAGTTCGATTTTCGAACTCTCGGCCTACATTGCCAGCGAAACTGAGATACTTTCAGGGCTGAGAGTCGGTTTTTCGAACTCTCGGCGCAATGTAGCGACCATTTGGACGATGAGAGTTCGATTTTCGAGCTCTCAGCCTACAGTAGTCGGTGAAACTGAGGTACTTTCAGCGCTGAGAGTTCGATTTTCGAGCTCTCAGCCTACTCAGAGGCGGAATCGTGAACCTTTCAATTCAGCGCCGCACTCCCTTTTACTCACAGCAAAAGGCCACCGACACATAAGATCGGCAGCCCCGCATTCACCCACACCTACTCCTTCACACTACCAAGCACAATCCCCTTCATGAAAAACCGCTGCAGAAACGGATATACCATCAAGATCGGCAGCGCGCCGAGGAAGATCTGCGCCGCCTTCGCGGTCCGGTCGTTCACTTCGGTGAGCGACTTCATGTCCGCCGAGGACATCAGCGTTAAATCCCGGTTGATGACCACCGTCTGCAGATAACTCTGCAGCGGGTAGTGATCCGGCGAGTTCATGAAGATCAGACCGTCGAACCAGGAATTCCAATGGTTAACCGTTGCGAATAAGGTAATCGTCGCCAGCGCCGGCAGCGACAACGGAAGGTAGATCCGCCACAGCGTCGTCCAATGTCCGGCACCATCCATAAACGCTGCTTCCTCCAGCTCCTTCGGCAGCCCGCGGAAGAAGTTCAGCAGCAGAATGACGTTAAACACGGGTACTGCGCCTGGCAGCACCATCGCCCAGATACTATCCATAATGCCGGTGTATTTGATCGTCATATAGAGCGGAATCAAGCCGCCGCTGAATAGAATCGTAATGACGAATACCCAGGCATAGAACGTCCGCATCGGAAATTTCTTCGCTTCCTTAGCAAGCGGATACGCAATCAGCACGGTAAGCAGCATGTTGACCGGAATGCCAAGGGCAACCCGCTTCAAGGTAACGAGAATGGATTTGAAGAACGCCGGTTTGTGCAGGACATATTCATAGGAGCTCAGTGAGAACTGCACCGGCCAAAGCTTCACATAACCTGCCTGAGCAGCCGCGCTTGAACTGAACGATATGGCAAGGACGTGTATGATCGGCAAAATACAGAGCAGCCCGAGACAGGCAAGAAAGACGTAGTTAAAGGATAGAAACAATCTGCGACTAACCGTGTAATACTCCAGCACTCCCGCCCTCTCCTCTCATCAGAAAATACGATAATTGGCGAATCGATAAGCCAAATAGTAGGACAATGATATGCTGAAAAGCGAGACAACGGATCTAAATATACCTACCGCTGTTGCAACCCCATACTGCGCATCGATCAGACCGATTCGATAGACGAACGTATCAATGATATCCCCTGTCTCGTACACCTGCGGGCTATATAAATTAAACACCTGGTCAAACCCGGCGTTCAGCACATTTCCTAAGCTTAAGGTCATTAACAAGATAATAATCGGCATCATCCCCGGCAGCGTCACATGCTGCGTCTGTTTCCATCTGCCTGCTCCATCGACGATAGCCGCTTCATAGAGTGTCGGATTAATGCTCGTTAATGCCGCTAAATAAACGATGGTATTGAAACCAAACTCCTTCCAAGTGTCCGTGATAACCAGTACATACCGAAACCAGTTATTATCCCCCAGAAAATAAATCGGCTCAATGCCAACCCATCCCAGCACTTGATTGACAATCCCGCTCGTTGGCGACAAAATATCGATCAGAATGCCTCCGAGAATGATCCACGATAGAAAGTGAGGCAAATAAACGACCGTCTGTATGCCGCGTTTGAACACCTCTTTACGTACCTCGTTCAGAAGCAGCGCGGTTACGATAGGCGCGATCAGACCAGCAATAATTTTCATAATGGCGATTAAGATCGTATTCCATACAATCTGCCTGGATTCCGGCATTTCCATCACATAACGGAAGTTATCCAAGCCAACCCATTTGGAATCAAACACGCCTATAGCGGGCTTGAACTTCTCGAAGGCAATGACAAACCCTAACATTGGACCGTAGCTATAAATCAGTATAAGGATGAGACCCGGCAAGATCATCAAGTGCAACGGAAGCGTTCCGCTCCAATTTTTCCGCAACAAAGCGTTCCCTCCCTGCCCTGTTTAGTAGAAAGACGGGGGAAGACGTCGCTCCCCCCGCCTGCATCAACGCGAACTTACTTGTTCTTCGCCCAATCATTCACTTCTTGCGTGATTTCATCGCCGCCAAGCTTCTTCCACTCTTCGACGAATTTATCGAACGTATCGAGCGAGTCACCCATAATGATCTTCGTGAACGTCTCGAGCTCTCTCTTCTGCAGGTTCGATTCTTTCTCAACCATTGCAGGCGTCGGAGCACCATAGAACTCCGTCAGCTTGAGCGCTTTGCCGCTGACATATTGATCAATGACTTTGAAGGAGCCTTCCTTGCCGAAGATGCGCTCATACGCCCAGTTCAGCGGTTCTTTGCTCGATCCATCCAGCCAAGAAGCGATCTTATCGTGGTTATCCTTCTCTTCCGGATTAAGGGCGGATGAATCTTTGCTGTCCAGAGCAGCCGTCACATGGAGGTAGATATCCAGGTTCTTACGAGCCGGCCATGCTTGGAATGGCATGTTTTTGAACTTCTCGAAGCCATCGCCTGTAAAATATTTCGCATAGTTCTCAGGCGTTGTTGTTTCACCCCAGCCTGTTTCGACGAATAGGTTGATCATCTTCAGCAGCGCTTCCGGATGTTCAGCGCCTTTCTTCACGACAAAATATTGTCCGACAGAGAAGCCGACCTGTGGCGTAACCGGTTGATCGTCTGCAGAGACGAGCGGGTACGACTGCCACTGTGCATTCGGGTCTGTTTTCTTGTTATCGACCAGCGGCCACAGCGGGTTCCACATTTGGCCGAACTGCATGCCGATTTTGTTCGAAGTCGTTAATTCCGCTTCTTTACCGCCGTCTTTGACACCGAACTCTTTGTCAATTTGGCCTTTCTTGTACAGCTCTTGCAGAACGCCAAGCGCAGTCTTCATCTCAGGCTGAATGCTGCCGTAGACAATATTGCCGCTTGCGTCTTTGATCCATGTTTTCGGATAAGCGTGGTAACTGTTCATAAGACCCGTAATATCGGCGAATCCGCCGTATAAGTCTTTGTTCATCGCGATGCCGTAGGAGTTTGGCTTTCCGTCGCCGTCTGGATCCTGCTTCGTGAATGCATCCGAGATGGCAAGCACGTCAGCCATCGTTTGCGGCGGCTGCAAGCCAAGCTTATCGAGCCAGTCCTTGCGAATCCAGATCATGCCCGCGCCGTCCATCGAGGAACCGGTATTCGGAATAGCCATCAGTTTGCCGCCGAACGTAGCGGAGGAAAGTGCTGCCGGTCCGTCTTGATTGAGAATTTCCTTCAGGAAAGGAGAAGCGTATTTCTCATAAGTAGCTGTCAAATCTTCAAGCTCATCGGCTTCCTGCAGCTGTTTAAGCTGCTTAGCGTTAACCGGAATGAATGCCGGCAAATCGCCGGAAGCGATGGAAACGTTCATCTTCTGCTCGCCTTGGCCGCCCGGCTGATCGCCGCTGACAACCCAGTCGTATTTCACTGTAATGCCCAGTTTCTCTTCAAGCTGCTGCGTCCACATGTTGTTGTCGATCGTCTGACCTTCCATGAACTTGAACGTATCGTTGATGATACGCACGCTCGTAATGTTGATTGGCGGATCATACTTGCCGAAGTACGGATCAGGCTCTGCCGCTGGTGCAGGCTCGTTCGTATTCGTATTTGTGCTGTTGCTCGTATCTGCCGTGTTCGTCGATGTATTGGTTTTGTCATTCCCTGTGGAATTGGAAGTATTCTTGTTGTTGTTATTCCCCGAGCTGCAAGCGGTTACAAAAACAAAAATAAAAGTCATAAGCAGAACCGCAGTCCATTTGAATGGCTTTCGCATTCCCCTAGCCTCCCTTTTATTTTGCAAGCTTCCTTCTCCTTCAGTATAGAATGACGGCGCTTCGCTCCACTATGGAACAATCTATAGATTCGTGGTCTCCTGTATAGGTAATCGCGGAAACAGGGACAGCGAACCGCCCCCGCTCATCGCTCAGACAGCTAATCCCGTGCCCGATATTCCTGCGGTGTCAATTGAATCCGTTTCTTGAAGAAGCGGATAAAATACCCCGAGGTCTCGAAACCTACCTTGTCTGCAATCTCATGGATTTTGAGAGGAGTAGCCGTGAGAAGCTCTTTGGCTTTCTCGAGGCGCACATCTGCGATGTATTCCGATAGGTTCGTGCCTGTCTGCTGTTTGTAGAGAACGGACAGGTAGGCGGGGTTTAAGTAGACGATTTCCGATAAGCTCGTAAGCGAAAGATCGCCGCCCAGATTGCCCCGGATATATTGATGCAGTCTCGCAATAAGCTGGTGCGTCCGTTCATGCTGGATGGATTTGCGACTTGCATAGATCGTGGAAGCGGTTCGAAGCAGATAGCGCAGCGCGGCCTCCCGCGACTGATGCGCAGAGAGGTTCATCAGCGTGTCCATGATAGCGACCTCACCTTCTCCGTTGCCGATTCGGCTTTCCCCTCCCTGTGTCAGTTGACTGAGCAGGAGATTGGCAATCGCATAATAGACAAGGGCGTAGTCGGCATACTGAGTAGGCAGCGCGGTATAGTACTTGATCGCATCTGCGAACGCCTCCTCCGTTCCGTCCTCCAGCAAACGCTCCAGCTGCAGCGTCAGTGTCCGCAGCGGAGGAAGGGCAGCGTGTGACAGGTTCCCCTCTTCACGCTGGTCTAAGATCAACAGCATCCGATCCCGTGTACCGAGTCCGACGATCAACCGTTTCTTCATCTGCTCATATACGCGCGGCAGCTGCTCCCACTCTGCAGGTTGTGCGCCGCAAATAAGCGAGACAGGCAGCCGCAGCAGTCTGTCACAGGTTTGCTGGATCGATTCCATTGTGCCCTGCACAAAGCTGACCGTGCCCTGCCACGTATCGCTATGTTTGCCGGTTTCAACAGTTGGCTGAAGAAGGCAGACAAAGTGGTGCATGTCGATGCTCGCGGTAAATACCGTTAGCGGCGCATAATATTCAGCCGCAATATTTTGAACGGCATAAAGCATTAATGCTCGATCGTGATAACTGCCTTCCCCCCAGCGGTCTATGCGGCCAATGAGCGGGATGACAGGAGCATCGCTGCGCAGCGGAATTTGCAGCTCCTGCAGCTTATCTCCCGTCACAAGCGGATGGGCTCCGTTTGGCTCCAGCACCGCCATCAGCCAATCCCGATGCAGCAGCGGCAGCGCGCGGCTCATTTGATCTTTTGCTTGCAGCATAAATTGATGACTCTGCGACTCCGCTGCCAGACTATCAATCGCCTTGCGAATACTGCGTATAATTGCTTCGTCGCCTTCGGTTTTGAGAATATAGTCAATAGAACCTGTCCGCATGGCAAGCTGCGCGGTTTCCAGGTTATGAATGCCGGTTAGGAAAATAACCTTGCAGCGCGGCCACTGTGCCACAATCCGCTGCTGGAGCTCAAGTCCGGTCATGCCCGGCATACGCACGTCGCTCAGCACGATGTCGATCTTCGTTCTAGACAGCCATTCCAATGCCTCCTCCGGAGAGTAGGCTCGATAGATGTCCAGCTCCAAGTCAGGCGTGTCCTCGATCATCTCATATAGGCCGTCTACCGTGAACTTCTCGTCATCCACAATCAATAAGCGGTTCATTCTCTGCAGCAGCCTCCCTAGGAATCGTCATAGTTACTTTGAGGCCCCGTTCCTCACCCAAGCTGAGCGTCAACCCGCCGCCCCCGTACTTGATAATAATCCGTCGATGGACATTAAGCAGGCCGGTATGCTCAGTCGGCTGTGCTTTGTCGAGCAGGCTCAATTGCAGCTCGCGCAGCTTCTCCTCGTCCATGTTCTCCCCGTTGTCGGTGATGGAAATCTCGATAGCCCCGGGTTTCGTGCTGAATGCAACTGTAATTAAACCATTCCTTCGTTTATGCTCGAGCCCATGGTTATAGGCGTTCTCGATAATCGGCTGTACGATGAGACGAGGAACCGGGAATGAGCGAAGCTCTTCAGGCACTTCTTCAAACTCCACCAAAATCCGCTCGGAGAAACGAATCGATTGGATCTCCGCATACGTTCGGGCATGATGAATTTCGTTTGCCAGCGGTACTTCATCCGAACCATCGCGTGTAATGTATTGAAAATATTCCCCCAGATGCTTCGTGAAATATATAACATTATCATGGTCCCGCTGCTGTGCCATCCGGTACAGAATAAAGTAGCTGTTGTACAGAAAATGCGGGTTGATTTGCGACTGCAAATGGCGCAGCTCTGCTAGTCTTGCAAGATATTGCTGCTCATACACTTCATGGACAAGTACATCAAGCCGCTTCACCATGCCATTAAATTGTCCGTACAGATAGCCGAATTCATCCTGCAGCGGATAGTGGACCTCCAGGTTGAACTGCCCCTGCTCAATCCGTCTGAAGGAGCGAACAAGCCGTTTCAGCGGCTGATGAATGATGAGATAAATGCTGTAGGAGAACAACAAAACTAAGAAGACGGACATCGCGGACAGCACATAGAACCAGAACCGATACACCTGCAGTGATGCGTTCACTTTGCTAGCAGGCACGTACATGAGCAAGGTCATGTCGAGTCGAGAAGAATGATTGGAGACAACCATATACGATTCGTCCTTCCATTCCACCGACTGCAGCTTCCCTTCCTTTGTCGCTTCTTCTTCATGCTGGAAATCACGAATGAGCTCTTCATCCACCGCGTCCGATCCGCCGGTAATGATAAACGGCTGCTTGTTGCCGACCAGCGCCGTATGACCGCCTTCATTCGTAAACTCCTGCAGCACCATACTTAATTCAGGACGCGAAATCTCAATGGCAAGAAGGAAGACAGGACTTCTGCGGCTCGAAATAGCAGGGTCGGGATATGGAATACTAATGAAGAGCCGATCCTTCCACAGCAGAAAAGGAGACTCAAACCGATTCGTCGACTTGCTCAGCGCGATGAACTGCGCTTCATCGAAATTTCCGATGACGTTGGCATTCGCGGACACCGTCCGGTTCATAGCGGGTATGAAGGCGATCGCGTTTGCGACGAATTCACTGGATTTCTGGAGCCCGTCCAGCCGGCTCTTGAGCCGAAGCTGCGCCTGCATCTTCTCAATCTCAGACATTACCTCGGAGGAGGAGGACAACTTAAGCAAGTCATCATCATTGACATATTCCTGCAGCTGCCGAATGGCGCTGTCGATGTCGAATTCCAGCATGTTCATATACAAGGAAGTCCGCGATACAAGGGAGTCTGTGATTTCTTTCTGGACGTGGGAGGAGCCGGTCTCGTTCATTTTCCAGCTGATGATATACAGTGGGGTAAGTGTCACAAGGAAAGTGAGGACAAGCTTGGGTAAAATAGACACAGAAGCGATACGTTTCAGGATGTTCAGCAGCTAGGCCACCCCCGCATATTGGTTGCTTCTATATAAATAAATGACAGGAAACACTCTACCGCGTTTGGAAGGATCAGGATTGGTGTCCTACATAGTTCTCCACGAATCGCCTGTTTCCTCTATGGCTTGTATATGTATATTTACTTGTTAATAGTTAGCTGCTTGATATAATTACGGGGGTGTTTCATAATGAAGAGAACGTATGGGGCTTTGCCTCGCACAAACTATGATCACACAGGAGGTCATGTCAACGATGACTGATTCTATAAAAGTTCCGCTGTCCGTATTAGACTTGGCGCCGGTTCTCGATGTCGGGACACCGGCGGATGCTTTCCGCAATACGCTGGAGCTCGCGCGTCTCGCCGAGCGGCTTGGCTACAACCGCTACTGGCTCGCAGAGCACCATAACATGGCAGGCATCGCAAGCTCGGCTACCTCCGTCGTCATCGGCTACGTGGCCGGCGGCACGAAGCGCATTCGCGTCGGGTCCGGCGGCATTATGCTGCCGAATCATGCGCCGCTTGTCATTGCCGAGCAATTCGGCACGCTGGAGTCGATGTACCCGGGCCGAATCGATCTTGGCCTTGGCCGAGCGCCGGGCTCAGACCAGACGACGGCTCGCGCGCTCCGTCGCGATCTGGCTACGGGCGGGCAGGATTTCCCGGAGCTGCTTGCCGAGCTGCGCGCCTTCTTCCATCCGCCGGCAGATTCTGCAAGGCCTGTCCGCGCTACGCCCGGCGAAGGCTTGGATGTGCCGATCTGGCTGCTCGGATCAAGCGGCTTCAGCGCGAAGCTGGCAGGCGAGCTTGGGCTGCCGTTCTCGTTCGCGAGCCATTTTGCACCGGAATATTTGATGCCGGCCATCCATCTCTATCGCAGCAGCTTCCGCCCATCCGAAGCGCTTGCGAAGCCTTATGTCATGATCGGCATCAACATCGTTGCCGCAGACACCGATGAGGAAGCAAGCTTCCTTGCGACTTCGCAGCAGCAGCAATTCCTCAGCCTCATCCGCGGCAATCCGGGCAAGCTGAAGCCGCCGATCGACAACATGGATGAGCTGTGGATGTCGCATGAGCGAGATGCGCTGCAGTCCAAATTCAAGTATGCAATCGCAGGAAATAAAGCAACTGTCGCCGCACGCCTGCGTGAAATTCTGAGCGAGACAATGGTCGATGAGCTCATCGTTACTTCGCAGATTTACGACCATAACGCGCGTCTGCGGTCTTATGAGATCGTGGCTGAAGCCGCTGGGCTCGAAGGCTCGACGAACTAAATCCTTGTAACCAAAACGCCCTTTACTCGGCCGTCTTCCTGGCCTTAGTAAAGGGCGTTTCATTTCACGTCTCATCCATCTCAAGAACCTTGCTCATGTTCACCTGTTCCATCATATGTCCAATATTGCCTTCACCGGCATAGAGCGACATGTCGAAGAAATCATGATGCAGCTCCGACCAGTAGAGCTCATTCTCATCCCCTGCCACCTCGACATCACGCTTCAATTTGCCTGCGTAAACCTCCACGTAACAGTCCTGCAGGTAATAGGTGAAGTCCATGACATGATGCAACGTAACATCTTCCGGAGAGATGCCGGTTTCTTCGGCCAGTTCGCGGTACGCGGCTTCCGCTCCAGATTCCCCGGTTTCGATTTTGCCGCCGACCAAATTGTTTAATCCTTTATACGGCTCCTTCAGTCGTTTACACATGAGCAGCCGTTCCTTATCTTTGCTATAAATCATCAGCACATTGTAACCTTGCAAAGCGCGTCCTCCCATCAGTTATTTAAAAAGAAACCTTCTTCGTCGATATGGACTGGCCATCCTGCCCGACAGCCTTTATTGTAAGTTCTCGATCTGCGATCCGCTCATCCGAGAGCGCGTACCAGAGTCGGATTGGTTTGGTGTCTACGAGGGTCGCATCCGTTTGGATCTGTTTATCGCCATCTTGAAACGTTACCTTTATGGACCGGATGTGATCATCGGTTACAACCCCATAGAGAATCGTCGGTACCAGCGCGATTTCACCGGTAAACCCATCATCCGCGAGGTAAGCCTTGATGCTGCCATATTCCGCGGACTGCTTGATTACCCACTTGCCAAAAATGTTCTTCTTCAATAAACCGTAACCCATATCCGTTACCGCAAGATCCTTGGCCGGACTGACCGTCTGTTCAGCCGGTACGCTCAAATAGAAAGCTAAGGTATCCTGATCCATTTTCGTCTGGTACAGCACCTGCACCTGCTTGTTATGGCCCTTATTAAGCACTTCCTCAACGGTTGAGCTGTTTCGCGTGCCCATGAATGTATTAAGCAGAAGCAGTACAAGCACTGCACCGAGCACATAATACATTCTCTTCCCTTTAAACATAACTGCCTACCCCTTCCAAAAGAAAGCTGCCTAACACCGAATGTTCGGTAGCTTCCCCACTGCTCATCCTTCTATACAAAAGATTGCTTAACCGTCCCTCTGCCCGCTTCCACTTCAATTTCCGCATATGCTCCATTAACCAAGGTGATCTGCGGCGGAACATGTCCGCAATCGACATCAATGACAATCGGCAGCCCTAGCTCATTCGCCAAGTCGGTATACACATCCTCGATCGTGTAATTCTCGACGGGTCTGTTAGCGGGGCTGCGCCCGAACAGAATGCCGGAACAGTTCTCGAACCAGCCCGCCAGCTTCATCTGGACCAGCGACCGGCGTACATCCGCTGTGTTTAGTTCACAATTCTCGAGCACCCACACTATAGGCTCTCCGGGAATGTATTGTTCTCTGAACTGCCGAACATCACCGTAAGGCGTACCGATCAGATGCCGGACGACATCGATGCAGCCTGCGAGCAGTCTTCCTTTCATTACTGTTTTACCGCTGAACCGCTCATTAATCTCACCACTAGGTGTTTCAATCTCACCGCTTGGCAGCACTTTGCGCCAATAGGTTGGTTCCGTGAGATTAAACACGTTCGGGTTGTCGTTCACCCAGTCCTTCTGATAATGAAGCGAGGACCGCTGCACGCACGACTCGCCGGCTTTCGTGGAGAGTACCGACTGCCACATGGCGGTCGTCTCATCAGTCACTTCCCCCCTGAGATCCACCAAATTCGTCCCATGCGCCGTGGCCATTCCGGTCTTGAGCGTGATGGCAAGCAGCAGAACGCTTAAATCGGAATATCCGAGCACCCATTTGCTTGGCAGATGATCAAAGTCCACCTGATCCACCATCTCAATTAGTAATTCGCCGCCCCAAGGCGGGATGATCAAATCGATTCCGGCATCCTGGATCATCGCATTAAACTCTTGTGCACGCACTGCCGCCGGAGCGGATTTGGCTTTATTTTGCGTATAGGTTGTAGCTCCATACTGAATACGGAACCCTCTTGCTCCCAGTCGCTCGCTAACCTTCTCCAGCAGTCCGTGCGCCACCGGATCCACGCCGGAGGAAGGCGCTGTAACCCCAATCGTCGCTCCCTCAGCCATCCAAGGATATTGAATCGTCCCCATCTCCATGCCCTCCCCCTTTATTAGATTGAATAGGTGAATCCCGTCGCTTGCTCACTCCACGCCCAGAATTGTCCGGCCTCATCTGCGGATGCTGCCCGCTTCGCAACCTGACTTGGCTTCTGCTTATAGAAATAATCGCCCGAGCTGCCGCCAATCTCAGTCTCAGTCGCACTCGCTAAGAATACTGCCGTCGCAGAGCCCTGCTCCGCCGTAAGGAAGAACGGACGCATCAGCTTATGAACGAGTACGCCGAACCCCGTGTTGCGGTTCACCCCGATATCGGTCGATACCGCTCCGGGATGCAGCGCATATACCGGGATTCCGGTTCCGCTTAACCTGCGTGCCAGCTCCTTCGTAAACCAGATATTCGCGATCTTCGATCGGCTGTAAGCACGCCAAACGGCGAAACTCTTGGTCATACCCGGATCCGAATAGTCCATCGTTCCAATCTTATGCGCACCGGAGGATACATTGACGATCCGCGCCGCGTCGCTTTGACGAAGCAGCGGCAATAGCAGCCCCGTAAGCAGAAAATGCCCCAGATGGTTCACGCCGAGCTGCCGCTCGAACCCGTCTGCCGTTTCTTCCCGTTTTAGCGTAATAATGCCTGCATTGTTGACCAGCACATCGAGATGGCTTGTCCTGCTTGCCAGCTCCGCCGCAGCCTCTCGGATGCTTGCGAAGGAAGCCAGATCACATAGCAGCAGCTCTGCATCGCCGCGGCCGGATTTACGGTTCACATCGTCAACGGCCGTCTGCCCCTTCTCCCGATTTCGAGCGAGCAAATATACCTTCATGCCGTGCTCTGCTGCAAGCAGCGCAGCCGTTGCCCTTCCCATACCGCCGCTTGCGCCGGTCACCAGGGCAATTCGCTGAGCGCGATTATTGTTTGTCATTCCAGAATCACTCCTTCAGAGGAATTATGATTTAATGACCAGCATGTCGATACATTGTTCGAAGTTGTCCAGCGTCTCCTTCAACTGCTCCTGCAGCTGTTTAACTGACCATTTGCCATCAACTCCCGCGAGACGCCGCAGATCACCATCGATCAGCAGTACCATCCATAACGAGAACAGCGCCGTGAACAAATAATAGCCTAGCTTGAAAGAATCCCCGTCCAGTGTCATGCCATGACTCGCACTATGAAGTAAATACCGCTCCAGCAACGCCTCACGAAGCTCCGCATTCATCGCCTTCGGGAAGACGGGATGCGAGGAATCGATTAGGTGGTACAAGTCCCAATAGCGGCTGTTCAGATGAGCATGCTCCCAATCGAGCACACGGACAGCCCCCTTCACCTTCGCATAATTGCCAAGGTGCAGATCACCATGGGAGAGCACGTTTATCTCCCACTGCTCCGTGAGAGGCACCGATTGCATCAGCAACTCCAGATGCTGGAGGACTGACTCTGCATCTTCGAACCTTGTCGAGAGTGCATCCAGCAGCTCATCACGGCGGCGGCGATCCATCACCTGCTTCGCAATGTCCTCGATGAACGGCTTCGGCCCAAGCAGCGGTTGCTGCTGCAAGTGTTCCACAGGCAAAGCATGCCACCACGCCACATCCGAGATGAGTTCGAGCGCGGCTTCCGCTTCGAACCGATGCTCCAACATGCCGAGATCTTCGAATATCTGCCAGCTGTTCTCGCCGGCCGCAAGCTCCGATACCGCCAGAAGCTGCGGATAAATCGGCGGGAAAGACATCCCCTTCAATATATGTTCATACACCCAGGCCTCTTGCCCAAGCTGACTCTCATTCGTTAACGGTTTGAAAATAAAACTTTCATCCGGCGATACATAGACGCGCTCCACGCACTTTCCGTTCGTGCCGGTATAGAGAATATCTCTTCTCCAAATTCGACGGTCATCCAGCGTCCCATCCGGCCGTACGATCTCTTTCAACGCGCGCCACCTCCTTTGCCGGGAAACATTCCCATATACCGCCTATTGTACATGGAAACCGAGGCAGATGAAACGACCATCAGCACGAGATCGCGGGAAGAATGCTGCTTCCCCTAACAAAAAGAAGGACCGTCTCAAAAGTCGCCATGCACACTTTTGAGACAGCCCTTCTATTACAAACTCTTACTCGCTGCCGCAGCAGCCGAGGCATCCGTTGTTCCGGTCGGAGCAACAGTGGTTGACGACGCAGCTTGCTCGCCTGTTTGCAACTGATACATCTTGAAGTATCGGCCCTGTAGCGCCATCAGCTCGCGGTGATTGCCTCGCTCTACAATTTCGCCGCGATGCAGCACGAGAATCTGATCCGCCTCGCGGATGGTCGAGAGACGGTGCGCAATAACAAGCGTTGTGCGCCCTTCACTGACGACCTTCAACGCCTGCTGGATCAACCCTTCCGTTTCACTGTCGATGCTTGCTGTCGCCTCATCCAAGATCAGAATGGAAGGGTCGAACGCCAGCGCCCGAGCAAACGAGATCAGCTGCCGCTGCCCGGAAGACAGCGTGCTCCCTCTTTCAACGACCAGTTCATCATATCCGCCTGGCAGCTGCTCGATGAAAGGCGCAGCTCCGACTTCACGCAGCGCATTCTTCACGCGGTCGATGCTTATCTCCTTGTTGTACAAGCTGACGTTAAACTTGATATCGCCTGCGAACAAGAACGGATCCTGCAGCACGATGCCCATATGCTTGCGCAAGGCTTGCTTCGAGAAGCTGCTAATATCGCGCCCATCGATAGTGATGACACCTTCCTGCGGCTCATAGAAGCCGAGCAGCAAGTTCATGATGGAGCTTTTGCCTGAGCCGGTGTGGCCGACAAGCGCAACCGTCTCGCCCCTGCGCGCCTCAAACGAGATGCCCCTCAGCACATTCTCGCCTTCCTTATAAGCAAACGTCACGTTATCGAATTTCACAACGCCCTCTGGACGGCTAACGCCTGCGGTATCTTCAACTTCCTTGCCTTCGATGTCCATAATTGCGAACACCTTCTCGGCCGATACGAAAGCACGCTGCGCATTGGTCAGCTGATCGAATATCCCGATAATCGGCTGAAAAACCCGGCCCATATAATCGATAAAGGCATAGAACACCCCGAAAGAAATAGCCGTTTGCAGCGACTCCCTTCCGAAATACCACACCACATAAGCGGTAACTAAACTACCGATGGTACCTACGATATTTCGCGAGGACAGGGAGAACACCCGGAACTGCTTCACTTGGTTCACATAACGATCCTCGTTCAGCACTTCGAACTCCTCAATCGTTACTTTCTCCCTGCGGAACGCTTGAATGATCGGCATGACGACAATCGATTCATTGATCATCGCGTTCATATCGCTAAGCCGGGCACGCATGATCGTGATGAAGCCTTTGGAGTATTTCAAATGCACGTACATAATAACAACGAACAGTGGCGGCAATAGCAGCGCGTACAACGCGAGCTTGGCGTCCAATATAAACAGCGCCGTGTAAATCCCCGTCAGCTGCACAAGACTGACTACGAAAGTCGCCATGAAACTCATGAACAGATCGCGTACAGCCTCCGTATCGTTCGCGATACGCGAGACGACCTGTCCAATCGGTGTGTTGTCAAAATACTTCAGCGGAATACGTCCGATATGGCGCATCAAGTCGATCCGCATGTTCTTAATAATGCGCAGCGCAGTAGCTTGAAGCAGGTAAGACTGCGTAAAGTTACATACGCTTGCCGTGAGCAGCAGCCCCATGTAGAGGCCCAGCAGCCTAAGAACAGCGCCAATGTCTCGCTCATCGATCGAGAGATGTTTATCGATGATGGTCTTGGTAATATACGGTCCGCCTAGCTCAGCGCCGACCGCGCAGCAAAGGATGAACAGCGCCGCAAGAATACGGTATTTGTAGACGAGTGCATAGCCGAGAAGCCTTCTCGTCGTGGATGGATTCATAGCTACCTCCTGAATTCGGATGCCCTTGGCGGGCTAATTTGTTGGCGATCAGTCCTGGCCCTGGCCGCCATTTTTCGACAGACCTAGCTCCCTTCGGCTGCTGATCACGCCGATCCTCGCTAGTCTTCCAAGCTCGCTTCCATCTGCTGGCGGTCCCATTGCTGCCTGTACCAGCCGCCGAAACGCATCAGCTCTTCATGTGTGCCTTCTTCAACTATTCGCCCATCATCGAGCACTAGAATCCAATCCGCATGGCTGACGGCAGATAGGCGGTGTGTCGCGATAAAGGTCGTTTTGCCGGCCCGCTCCAGGCGGATATGATGCAGGATGCGGCTTTCCGTTCTGGCATCAACCGCTGACAGGGCATCATCCAGCAGCAGAACCTCCGAATCGATGAGCAGCGCCCTCGCGATCGCAAGCCGCTGCTTCTGACCGCCGGAGAGCATAACGCCGTTCTCGCCGACAATCGTGCCAAGTCCTTCCGGCATCGTGGCGATGTCCGAGGTGAAGGATGCCATCTCGACGGCCTTCGCGATCTCGGCTTCCGAAGCCTGCGGCTTGCCAAGCGCGATATTGTCGCTGATGGATTTCGAGAGCAGCAGATGCTCCTGCGGCACATAAGCGATCCATCGTTTCACTTGGTCGATCGCGATGCGCTCAACTGGCACTCCCGAGATAAACAGCTTCTCCGAATCGACGGGATACTGTCTGAGCAACTGCTTCAGCAGCGTGCTCTTCCCGCTTCCCGTACGGCCGACGATGCCAAGTGTCTGCCCGCGCTCAAGCTCGAATGATACCTCTCGCAGACTGGGCTGATTTGCTGTCGGATACGTAAACGTGAGTCCTTTCATCTCAATCTTCGTCGGAACGGCCACGGCAACAGGCGACGCCGCATCCTTCAAATCCGGCTCCTGCTTGAACGCTTGATCCAAACGATCCGCAGAAGCACTCCCCCGCTGCAGGACGTTGATGAATTCGCCGAATGAGATCATTGGCCAAATTAACATCCCTAAATAAATATTAAAGGAGATTAACTGTCCCAGCGTGATCTCATCGTGAAACACCAGATAGCTGCCATAGCCGATACCGATGGAATAGCTGACGCCTACAATAAGCGAGATAAGCGGCTGAAACAGCGCATTGAGAATGGATACCTCACGGTTGCGATCCATCACCTCGGTCGTCACCCGATCAAAGGCAGTCAGATCATGCTCCTCCTGTACGTAGGAACGAACAACGCGGATGCCCGAGATCGATTCCAGCGCATGATTGTTCATTTTGCCAAAAGCATCCTGAGCCGCCATGAAGCGAACCCGAACCCGCTGACCAAGCTTGTTAATGACGACGGCCAGCAGCGGCAGCGGAATTAATGCGGCTAACATAAGCTTGTAATCGATCAGCGAAATCATCGTAATGATGACGACCGATGCGCCAACGAGCGTATTCACGAGCGTCATAACCCCATACCCGGCCGTGTTGCCAATGGCAAGGATATCATTTGTAGCAAGCGCCATCAGCTGGCCGGTGTTGTTGCGCTGGAAGAACGACGGCGTCATTCGTGTCAGATGCGCCAGAAATCGCCCGCGAAGCAGCTTCTCGATCAGCACCGAGTTGCCGAACAAGGTTGTGATCCAAATATAAACAAGCACATATAAGAGCAAAGAGAGACTAACCAGCAGCAGCACGGTGCTGCTCAGCTGAGAAGCCGTCAACGTATGCTCGCGAATTCGGTCGATGGTGTTCCCGATCATTTTCGGCGGAACCGTCGTTAACAAGCTGACCACCGTCATCAAGCTGATGGCCAGCGTGTAATGCATCCATCTGAGTTTAAAGAACCACTGAAGCCGTGTCACGAAAGACAAGATATTGCCCCCTTTTTACTTTTTGCCAAAAGAAACTATCTTGATTGTACCTCTTGCTGCGGGAATGCACCATCATGGCACTCCATTCCATCAGGAGATAACGGTACTGCAACATACCAACCAAGCTTGTCCGTCTGTTCAACCGAGTACCCTTCAATAACAATCGGTGCTGCAGCCTGATCCGCCGAACCTCGTACCACAATCTCCAAGCTCTCACTTGGCGACAAGGTCACCAACTTCATTACGATCGTATCCGAACCAAAGGCTGCACTGGTCACAACCAGACCATCAATCCCAATAGCTTGTTTATTGGCTGTATCGATATATAGATCCCCGTATCGTTTCTTCAGCCTAGCAGCCGTCACCAAGGCACTGCCCGTTCCCCAGTGGAAACCGCTTTGATAGGAGCGTTCATCGAAGCCCCCATGGCCATAATTCTCGGCAGAGCTCCCGTGTATTTCAAACTGAACGGCCGTCCCCTGATAATTATGAGGGCAAACCTCCGCATTCTCATCCATCACCATCAGCGCAAAAGAAGCTCTCGCCGCGGCAACAGCCCGCCTCAAGAAGTCAAAACGGCCCGTAACCTCATAATAATTCGCGAGCGTTTCGGCGAACTGGGCTTGTCTGGCATCATTCCACTCCGCATCCGTGTTCATCACGCCGAAGCCGCCAAAGGCATAGAGACTAATAAACGGCGGGTTCCATACCTGCTGATAGAGAGACAACAAGTGAACGCATAGCTTGCCTGCATCCAAGTATTCCGCTTTTCCCGTTAAGGAATAGACGACTCTGAATGCTTCCGCACACCATTGAATGGCTAGCGTGTTCTGACCATACATACATGTAAAAGGATCATAGTAATCCAGCGATTTACTCGAACAGGAGTAATACAGCTCGAAGTCTTCGAATTTCTGCTCCGGAAGGACATGCTGGATCAAGTAATCCGCACCGCGTATTGCCGTAAGCCGTGTCTTCTCTTGCTCCTCCTCCGGCACCGAGCCTGCCAGCAGTTCCCCAACCAGAAACCATACGGCAAGTGCTCCCGAGGCACTGTTGTTCAGCCGAGGATCTGCCGACAGATCCGCTTTATTCACCCAACATGGGAAGCCGCCTTCTTCACTCTGATGTGCATAGAGAAAACCTCTCCAGCCGCTGAGGAACTCATCCGCCCCGCTGACTGCACCGTACTCCAACACATAGTTCCGCAGCCAGATCGCGGACCATGCACAATCCGGCACACTGTATAGCTGCTGCCCGCCTCCATGCCCACTAGAAGCTGCCCATTCTCCCGTATGCGGCCTATAAATCGTAGCGAATATCCCTTCTTGCTGGGGAGCGGAAACCAAGCAATTAGCAATTTGCGCCGCTTTGTCCATCCATTCTTCCCGGTTCAGCCTCATGCCGAAATCAGCTAGCTCCATGGCCGTTCGCATGTTATTGAACCACGAATGAAACCAAAGATCATCCGGATATTCGCGCCCGCTCATCACGCCGTCTTCTCTTCGATAAGTAGTCAGCGTTATGCCGCCCGTCTTCTCTACTGCTGGTCCCTGTCTCCACAAATACTGCAGCGCCATCCCGTTACCATACTGGGCATATTTCTCATATCTTACCGTCTGCGGCAGTACATTTGCTTCATAGACCGGCGCATTCGCATTCCACAGCAATGAGGCCGTGCTATCTACAATTTGAACAGGAGTACAGTCTTCAAAAACAAGCACATAAAACGACAGCCTAATGCCTTCCTCCGCCGTTACGCTGAAGGGTTGGCCATCCGGCTTATAATAGGTATGCTCTGTGGGTATTAGGGATTTTACTCCATATTCAATTACCGGCGCTTTCGCCACCCCATTATCCCGCTCATCCGAGAAACGCAAATCCAAGTAACGATGCCACTGCGGATAATTGTTGAGCTCACACAAATCCGGAATCAGCGCGGCCCCATAACGCCCCGCCGTCAGGATCACTGCAGGAGAACGGAATACATGCTGACCGGACACATGCTCAGGCTTCGCTTTTATATTCGGAATCCAGTGGAAGCTGCGCTTAGCCTCTTCCCACAGTTCCGGAACATCCTGCATAAAGTTGAAGCTGATCGCGAATTCGTCAAGCTCACAGGAGTGGTCCGGTATATAGAGCAGCTGCACTTTACGAATATCAACTAACCCTTGCGATGCCAGCTCTCTTATAGGTTCAAAATCAACAGCATGCGATACTTCCGTAATCTTCAACTGGCCTTCGTCCAAACGAAATATATGCTCAGCACAACTAACCTCACCTTGTGCAGCCACTGTATGGATAATCGCATTGTTCCCTACCTTTATGGCATCAAATCCGGTCGAAAGGATCCACGCCGAATCAAACATCCCGCAGTACTTCATCTCTGATTCCCCTCCCTGTATCCTAATAGTAATTTGCCGGAAAATGGATATATCCTCCTGGCTGCAAAAATTGGACCTCGCTATACGGCCAAAAGTAAACCCGCCTACAAGCTGCATGAAAGTACAGCTGTCGGCGGGTCTATTTTTCACCTATCGTTACAACGTACTCACTGAACACTTCTCGGCTTCAATACAGCCTCTCGTCTCGGCTTGCGGCTTGCTAGAAATACGCCGAAGAGAATAATGACAAGTCCTGCGAGCATATTCCACTTGACCGCTTCATTCAGTAGGACCGAGCCCCAGATCAATGCGGTGGAGGGCACCAAATACGTGACCATCGAGGCGAATTCTGCGCTGCCTTTCTCGACCATATAGTAGAACAAGATATAAGCGAAACCAGAGCCGAAAATCCCAAGCCCGATAATATGCGGTACATTGCTCATATCCGTTAAGTGAGGCCATGTGATCGATTCTGTTGAGAATGCGAGCGTACCGCTGACGATCGCACTGCTAAGCAGCGTGCCGTATGTAATTTGGTACATCGAGCAGCCTCGTACGGACAGCCTTTTGGATAATTGCGAGCCTACGGCATAACAGAACGTAGCGGTCAGCATGCCGATCAACCCGATGCCATTGACCGTTAGCAGCGCGCCTGGCCGAATGCCGAGCAGGATAAGTAAGCCTATTGTCGCTACGCCAATGCCCACCCACTGCATGGAGTGAGACTTGCTTCGGAAGAACAGAATACCGACAATGATCGTCCACACCGGCGTCATCGCATTCAAGATCGAAGCCATACTGCTCGTCAGATGCTGCTCGCTGAATCCGATCAGCGTCCAAGGCAGCGCCGTATTGATCAGGGCCATGATGAACATCGCCGGCCATGGCAAGCTCCGGAAGGCGAAAGGCTTCTTGAAGATCAGCATAATGAGCAGCACAACGACGAGTCCGCAGGATGAACGCAGAAACGCGATCGACCACGGGCCAAAGTCATGCAGCAATAGTTTGATAAAATAAAATGAACCGCCCCAAATGAGACTTAACAACAGAAGTGCAGCATAGATGAGTCTGGGCAACCTAAAATCCTTCTTTCTTTACCTTAATAATTCGGTTCCGGCTCGAACCGGTATTCCGCTAAATCAATTGTGCCGGCGGGACTCACGTACACGCCTTCGCCCTCCAGCAGTACACGCTGCATGTAGCGCCCTTCTCCATCGCCGATGGCGATCTCGCCTTTTCCGTTAATGACACGGTGCCATGGCAATCCATGCTTCTCGCTCATGGAATGAAGAATCCGCACCACCTGCCTGGCCCCTCTTGGGCTGCCGGCCTGGGCGGCAATTTGACCGTACGTCATGACGGTTCCTGCAGGTATATTGGCGATGACTGCTATAACGCTTTGTGTAAATGGTGTCATGACGCACCTCCTTAGTACCTACTAGTATACACCCTATCCAGCCTGCCCCTGCAAGCAAAGTTGAGCGGTCCGCACCGCCTGCTCGAGATGAAATTCCCCCAATAGGGAAATGACAGCCTTATATGTTAGAATAAAACTATTCTGCCCTGTAGGAGTGAGTCCATTGCCTAATTTTCAAGAGAAACTCGAGCGTTACGCAGCGCTTGCTGTAGAGGTCGGCGTCAATGTACAGCCTGGCCAAACTTTAGTTATTTCCACCTCCATCTCGTGCGCGCCTTTCGTGCGTCTTGTCGTGAAGAAAGCTTATGAAGTCGGCGCCAAAAACGTACACGTGGAATGGAATGACGATGTCATTACTCGCACGAAATACGAGCTTGCTCCAGACGAAGCCTTCACGGAATATCCGGAATGGCGTGCGAAAGGCTGGGAGCAGATGGCTGCAGATAACGCGGCATTCCTCAGCATCATCGCACCTAACCCGGATCTGCTGAAAGGCACGAAGCCTGAGCGGATCGCTAATGCTAATAAAGCGGCCGGTATCGCGCTGAAGACGTGGAGAAGTTATACCATGTCCGATAAAGTCAGCTGGTCCATCGTTGCCGTTCCGTCCCCGGATTGGGCTGCTAAAGTGTTCCCGGATGTCGAGCCAAGCCGCCAAGAGGATGTACTCTGGGATGCAATCTTCGCGGCAACCCGCATGAACGAAGAAGATCCGGTCGCGGCATGGAAGTCGCATATTGAAGTGCTGGATACGAAAGCTTCACACTTGAACGAGAAGAAATTCCGCAAGCTGCACTATACAGCACCGGGAACCGATCTCACAATCGAGCTGGCACCAGGCCACATCTGGATCAGTGCAGGCAGTGAGAACGCAAAGGGCGATATCTTCGTGGCGAACATGCCGACAGAGGAAGTGTTCACTGCCCCGCTTAGAGGCGGCGTGAATGGTACTGTGTCCAGCACGAAGCCGCTTAGCTACGGCGGCAACCTGATCAAGGACTTCTCGCTGACGTTCAAGGACGGTCAAATCATCGACGTTCAAGCCGAAGAAGGACTTGAAGTCCTTAAGAACCTTGTTGGTACAGACGAAGGCGCCGCTTACCTCGGCGAAGTCGCGCTCGTTCCGCATCGTTCCCCGATCTCGGATACGAACCTCGTATTCTACAACACGCTGTTTGACGAGAATGCTTCCTGTCACTTGGCAATCGGTAAAGCCTATGCCTTCTGTATTGAAGGCGGCAAAACGATGTCCGAAGAGGAGCAAGTCGCTAACGGTCTGAACACTAGTCTTGTCCACGTTGACTTCATGATTGGCTCCGCAGAGCTGAACATCGAAGGCGAGCGCGTAGACGGCACTACGGAAACGATCTTCCGCAACGGAAACTGGGCGTTCTAATAAGTAGGGCGTAAAAAAGCACCAATCCTCAAACGGATTGGTGCTTTTCAGTCTATGTTCTGTACTCCGCGATGAGTGCATGCTTCGCCGCATTCCAACTTTAACGGTTGTGACAGTGGTTATTCGGCATATATTCACCCTTATTATTTTCTAACGGTTGCCAGCGAGCTTATTTGAACGTTTTCCACTAGGAATCGACCAATTTATTGCAAATAACGTCTGTCACAACCGTTAGCATTTCAAAAAGGGTTATTTTCATAAAATAGCCATGCTGACAACCGTTAAAGTTCTGTTCAATGATATTGACAAACAACTGGCTGTCGAGACTTTCTCGGGCAACCTAAAAAGCACCAATCCTTAAGCGGATTGGTGCTTTTTCTATTTCGTCAGTTCCTTACAGCACCTTCGACAAGAACGCCTTTGTCCGATCCTGCTGCGGACGCTCGAAGATCTGTGCCGGCGTGCCCTGTTCAACAATGTAACCTTGCTCCATAAAGATGACGCGATCGCCTACTTCACGGGCGAAGCCCATTTCATGCGTGACGACAACCATCGTCATGCCTTCCTTCGCGAGCTGCTTCATAACCGCAAGCACTTCACCTACCATCTCAGGATCAAGCGCCGATGTCGGTTCGTCGAAGAGCATGATCTTCGGCTCCATCGCAAGCGCACGTGCAATCGCGACGCGCTGTGATTGACCGCCGGACAGCGAAGCCGGATACGCATTCGCTTTGTCGGACAAGCCTACCTTCTCAAGAAGCTCCAATGCCTTGGCACGCGCTTTCTGAACCGGCCATTTGCGAATTTGAACCGGGCCAATCGTAATATTGTCCAGCACCTTCAGATGCGGGAACAAATTAAACTGCTGAAACACCATCCCCACCTCGGTACGGACGTTTGTGATGCTCGTTTTCTTATCCATAAGCGACTGGCCTTCAATAACAATATTTCCGCCGGTCGGCTCTTCCAACAGGTTAAGGCAACGAAGAAACGTCGATTTGCCTGATCCGGACGGGCCTATGACAACGACAACCTCTTGGCTATTGATATCGACATTAATATCTTTGAGTACGACATTCGTGCCGAACGCTTTGGACAACCCGGTTACTTGAATGATTGGACTCATGTGCATCACACTTTCCTTTCCAATGCATTGAGCAGCTTGCTTAATGAGTAAGTAAGAATGAAGTAAATGAACGCAGCTGTCAGGTACGGCTCCCATACACGGATGTACTGCCCTTTCATGACGTTGCTCCAGTACATAATCTCAGGCGCTGTGATCAGCGCAACCAGAGAGGAGTCCTTCACAAGGACGATAAATTCATTACCGAAAGCCGGAATCATCCGTTTAATCGCCTGTGGCAGCACGATGAAACGCATGGTTTGAGCATGGGTCATGCCAAGCGACTTGGCCGCTTCTGTCTGACCTTTGTCGATGGACTGAATACCAGCCCTGTATATTTCAGCCGTGTAGGCTGCAGCATTCAAGGATAAAGCGGTTATGGCCGCAACAATCGCATTCGTTTTACCGTAGATGAGCGGAACAAGTCCGAAGTGCACAATATAGATTTGCACAAGCAGCGGAGTTCCGCGGAAGAAGTTGATGTAAGACTGCATCGGCCAGCGAAAAAACCAGCGGGTCGACATTTTGCCAAAGCTAACGATTAAACCCAAGATCGAACCAATCAATATACCCGATAAGGATATCCCGATCGTATACAGCGTCCCTTTCAGCAGAAGCGGCGCATAATCCAAAATGATATCAAATCTAAATCTCAAATCCATCCCAATTCGCCCTTTCGTCTTCTCTACATCGATGATCGGCTAAGCGAACAAAAGGGCATGCGCAATCACGCATGCCCTAGGCGCTTTCTTACTTCAACAGATTCGCCGTATTCGGCTCCTCGCCAAACCATTTCTTGTACAATTCTGCATATTTACCGTTCTCGATGACGGACTTAATCGCCGGATCCAGCTTCGCCTTCAGCTCGCTGCCTTTAGGGTACAGAATGCCGTAATATTCAGGCGTGAAGTTAACCGTATCCGAAATTTCTACGTACTTCTTGTCTGCGTTATTCTTGATATAATCGCGTACGATCGCAATGTCCGCAACAACTGCATCTGCGCCGCCTTGATCAAGCTCAAGCAAAGCAACAGCATTGCTGTCGAACTTCTTCAAATCGGTGTTGCTGTTGCCCATGATTTCCGTCATCAGGATATCAGCAGTAGTACCGGTTTGAACAGCAACCTTCTTGTCTTTCAAGTCAAGCGCGCTCTTAATGTCGCTGCCTTCTTTAACCATGATGACGTTAATGGATTCGAAATAAGGCATGGAGTAGTCGTACGTTTGTTTACGCTCATCGGTGATCGAAATACTCGAGATGCCTGCCTGAAACTCAGTAGCTTTCTCAACGCCTATAAGCATCCCGTCCCAGCCCGTGTTCTTCACTTCATGTTTCAGGCCGGCTTCTTTCATAACAGCGTCAAGGAATTCGATGTCGAAGCCCGTGATCTTGTCTTTGTCCATATATTCCATTGGAGCATAAGCCGCATCTGTTGCAAACATGTACGTTGTATCATCACTGCTGTTGCCTGCTTCGCTGCCTGAGTTATTGTTGTTGCTCTTTGCACCACAACCAGAGAGCATTACTGCCGTCACTAGTGTAAGAATAGCTATAATATACCATTTTTTCATTCTGCTTCCCCCTACAAGTTATCTTTAATACACTAAAGATTCTACCAAGAAAAGAGGGTTGTTTCAATTTAAATTTTTAAATTGTCAGGTAATCTCACATATTACCAAGTTTAATGGATATCCATGCTTGTGAATAAATGTGTACCTAAACCCCAGTATCTATTCTTCTCCAATTTCGATATTTGGATTAAAATCCGCTACAACAAGCACATCCATGTGCCGTCCTTCACGCAAAATGGTGTCGACCACGCATTTATGCCGCAGCTTGCTCCAGAAGCCTTGACCGGATTGACCGAGCACCATCTGCGTGCTTTTCAGTACGTTTGCCTTCGCCAGCAGAGCAGCAGGTACATCGTTACGCGAGACGTTGCGCTCGACCTCGAACGTGCCGCCAAGACGCGCTGTCAGCTCCTGCAGCTCTTCTATTCGCTCCTCTTCACCCGGCACCGCATCCGTTTGCACGTAATGGACATGCCAATCCGCTTTGAGCCTATGCGCTATTCGGAAGCCGCGGCGAATGAGTCTCTCCGCTTTCTTGTTCACCGTTACCGCCACGAAGATCGATTCATGGCGCCGCCATGGACCGCGAAGCGAACCGTTGCGTTCCCACGATTCCAGACGCTCATCGACATCGTCAGCGATTTCCCGCAAAGCAAGCTCGCGCAGCGCAATCAGGTTACCTGTCTTGAAGAAGCCGCAGAGCGCGTCTTCGACGTCGTCCATTTTATAAATATGACCTTCCCGCATTCGCTGCTGCAGCGTGTCCGGCGCCACATCAATCAGCTCCACCTCTTCGGCAAGCCGCAGCATCATGTCCGGTACCGTCTCATTCACTGCGATCCCCGTAATCTGCTCCACAGCATCCTTCAAGCTTTCCAGATGGTGTACATTCATGGTAGCAATAACGGATATGCCGGCATCCAAAATCTCCTGTACATCCTCATACCGGCGCTTGTTGCGGCTGCCCGGTGCATTGATATGGGCCAGTTCATCGATCAGCACAACCTCCGGATTGCGCTTAATAATCGCATCCACATCCATCTCGGAGTGAACCTTGCCATCACTGTCAATGGACAGACGAGGCACTACCTCCAGTCGTCCGGCCTGATCCTGCGTTTCCGCACGATCATGAGTCTCCATTAGACCGACTACAACGTCGATTTCTTTGCGAAGCAAATCATTGCCCTCGCGAAGCATCATATAGGACTTGCCTGCCCCGGGTGCTGCGCCGACATAGACCTTGAATTTCCCGCGGCGAATCCGCTCGATCTTCTTCTCTACCTCTTGCGCACTTAGCCTCCGGTATGGCTCCGCTGTCATCTTCGGCGTCGCCCGTTTCGTTGGCAGCACTCGCTCTCCCTCATGCTCGGCTCTGTCCGCCATGAAGAAAACGTCGATGTTCCGCATCTGTTTCAGCACGCTGCCCGCGATTGAGCCTTGTGCGATCTCCTGTGCACGCGTCTGCTTGGAATGACCCATGACGATGCGGGTCGCATTGATCAGCATCGCGTATTTGATGAGCGCACGCGGAATCTGCCTTCTGTTATTCACTGAAATTTCTCTGAAGCCGGCATCCACCTTCTCAGTCAGCTTCAGAATGGAACGTTTGAAATCATCTCTTTCCTTCGTAGGCTCCTGGCTGGAATCGACGAAGACCACAACCTCCAGGTCGCCGCTTAGCCGCTTGGCGATTTGCTGACCGCGCCGAATATAGATCGAACCATTCCAGTGATACTGCGCCGCAACCAAAATCCGTTCCGTAGCGCCCGACGGCCCGATGAAGCCCTGCTCCTCGCGGTATTTCTCAAGCGACTCGTTCACGCCTTCGGCCATCAGTCGAAGCGCAATTTCTCTGAGCTTGCCGAGGTTCCCGCGCTTGAGCAGCCCGGGATCTTTAATATTGTTTAAACGCCCTTCATTTAGGCGTGTCAGAATCGTTTCCGGCGATGCATCGATAAGCCTTACCTCATCCGCCAATTCCAGCAGATCCGCGGACACCGTACATTCCGCTGTAATGCCTGTCAGCTTCTGTGCAAGCTCGGTTACCCCTTCGAGTTCGTATACATTCACGGTTGTGATGATACTGATACCGTGACTCAGAAGAAATTGAATGTCCTCCAGACGAGTCGGGAATTTCGCATCCGGACGGTTCTCGTGGGCCAGCCCGTCAACAAGCAGCACCTCCGGATTCCGTTCCAGAATGACATCCAAGTTAAGATCCTTCTTCTCCACGTCCCCCTTGTACCAATGAATGCTCGGGATCCGCTCCAAATCAGCAAGCTGCTCCACCGTTTCCGGCCGGCGCATCGTCGACACGGCGCAGACGACAACCTCAATGCCCTGCTGCTTCAGCGCTTGGCCTTCACGCAGCATATGATAGGTTTTGCCTGAGCCGCTCACGGCACCAACATAAATTTTAAGACGGCCGCGATGAATTTTGGAGATGGATAAGAGCAATTCTTCCGGGGTTTTGCGGCGGTAACCAGCCATGACAACTTCGCCTTCCTTTCTACACCTATAAACTTACATATTCTTCGCAAACTTATTCTTTTTTGTGTCCATTCCTAAACAGCACAAAAAAGAAGCCTGCAGGGATTGCCTCTTTAACACAGAGGAACGCCTCTCGCGGCTTCTAGGCACAAGTTATAATTAAAGTGTCTATATGCACGAACGAACAATCGTTGCCTCTCTAGTACGCTTTCGAGGTTAGCTGACGGATTCGGGCGTGAGAGTCGCCCTACTTAAAGCGTTGACCGAAACGGTCTGTTCTTCAAGATTCACCCCAGATGAGTGGTTCCCCCGATTTCTATTCAGAAATTCAGCGCTATTGCAGAAGATTAAGCATGAATCGTATGTTACGCCTGCGCATGTCTTTTGTAAAGGAAGGCCGCAAACGGTTTCGTTCTCATTTCCAGCCAACTATCGCGAATATAACGCTTACAATCGATTCGATCGCAAGCAGCCTCACTCTACCTCACTAATTTGCCGTTTCTCACAAATAAGGCGAAATAGAACGGACTGCTTCTTCTTATTTAGTTATAACCGAAGCCCATTTCAATTAACCGCAATAATAGACCGATCAAGAAACCGCAAACGGCACCATTGACCCGAATCCATTGCAGGTCCTGACCCACTTTATCTTCTATTAACTCCACCAGCTGATCATTGTCGAGTCGATCGAGGTTCTCCTTCACGAATGAACCGATCTTCGTATGATTGCGTTCAATGAGTCCGGCAACCTGCCCTTTCAGCCACTGCTCGGCATCTTCGACTAATCCGTGGTTCTCCTCCAAGCGATCAAGCAGGCTCTCCAGCATCGGCCAAACCTTGGCAGCGAAATCCTCCGAATGGAGGAACGTTATTCCCTTCTCGCGCAGCGATTCGAACAATCGCGTCATCTCGCCATCCAGATCGAATGAAGCGAGCAGCTCATCGCGCAGCGCATTCAGCTGTCCGGTTTCGGACAAACGCGAAATCAACATCTCCAGCCCTTGATGCAGATGCTTCATAATAACAGCACGCCGATCTGTGCCTTGAACTTTGAGCTCATGAATCTTCGTTAGGATAAAAGATTGCAGCATCGTGCCCAGTTTATCCTCATCCAGATAGCCGATGAACGCATTGACCGCAAACTGCATCAGACCGCCCAGATTCAGCCCTTTCACGAGCTGCATCGCCGCATTGCCCAGCTCGCGGCGCATCCCCTCCGTGCTTGCCCATTCTTCCGCACGCTCCAGCAGCAAATCGAGCAGACGCTCGTCTACGCCATTCTCCACGGCATTTCGCAAGAAGCCGCGAAGCGCCGCTTCCAGATCAATTCGCTCCACCGCGGTGCGAATTTCCCCCGAGAGAATTGGAACAAGCTTCTCCAGCTCTATCGTACGCAGCGCTCCCTCGAGCAGATGAGGCAAGCGCTCGCTGTGTATCGCTGAATGAGCCGCCTGGCGTAGAGCCGGCAGCAGCTGCTTCGCGAGCTCGATCTGCCGCAGCTTCTCGATCATGCTCTCTTTGGCAAGCAGCCGATCCTCCAGCACCCTCACGATGCCATCCGACATCTTCTTGCGATTGCGCGGCAGCAGCGCCGTGTGCGGAATCGGAATTCTCAGCGGGTGGCGAAATAGCGCCGTAACGGCAAACCAGTCCGCAAGCCCCCCGATGACGCCGGCCTCGAAGCCGACATGCAGCAAGCTAAGCCCCTTGCCGCTGAAAGGTAACGTTGCTGCGAAACCTGCAGCCATGATACCCAGCGATATATTTGCAATATGTTTATTTTTCTTAGATTCGTTCGCCATGTTCTTCCTCCTACTAGTGCTTCTTTACACCATACCACTTCATACGAATCAGTTGCAAAAACAGCCCTAAAAACAACAAAAAAGAGACAAGACCCGAGGTCTGTCTCTCCTCCGCCAAAGCCGCTCCTGCACTCGCTTAGCTCTTCCAGCGCTCCAGCTTATGGATGCCGCGCGTAAAGAACCCCGTCGTAAACTTCGGAAAGCCCATGCTCGCGAGCTTCCCCTTCACATGCTCCTTCATGCCGTTCGCCGTTAGATCAGGTAAAGTGAATTGGCCGTCTACATAACAATGGATGCAATACTTTAGGCTCTTCGCTCCACTGGCCTCCGTACCGTTCTTATCGCCTTTGGCAATGGGCATGCCGCAGCTTTGACAGTTCTTGTAGCTGACACTCACGTTCAGACACTCCCCGAGGGTAATTTTGGATTCATTATATGCTTTTTGCGAAAGCTTGTACATGAAGGACATCGAAATTAAGGTTGAAAAATAAATCGGTCTCCTCTACAATAAGGTAAGGAGATGAAAGTTAAAGCACTTTAACTTTCGAAGAAGCAGTTTACTGCTCCAATTCGCTCCTATATTTTTTTCGGTAAAAGTTTAACCGCTTTAACTTTACTTATGGCAAGAAGAGAATACAAGAGATTGAAGCGAGATAGAGTAGGAGTGACATTAATGACTTATTATTTAGGCATAGACGGCGGCGGCACCAAAACGCACGCCTTGCTCACCGACGAACACGGCAACGTGCTTGGCAAAGGTCTAAGCGGAAACGGCAATCATCAGCTGGATGCTGAAGGCGCCGCTCGCCACTTGGCGGAAGCCGTTTCCGATGCACTCACACAGGCAGGCGTCAAACATGAAGATGTACAGCATGCTTATTTTGGCCTTGCAGGTGCTGATCGTGAAGCCGATTATCGTATTCTGCATCCTATCGTGAGCGCGATCGGCCTGCCCCGCTATTCGATCACTTGCGATACGATGATTGGCCTGCGTGCGGGCACGGACCGCTCCTATGGCATCTCCGTCATTTGCGGTACCGGCACCAACTGCGCCGGTCGCAATAAGGAAGGCGTCCATATCCAATGCGGCGGCTTCGAATATATGCATGGCGATTTCGGTGGAGGCGCATCCTTGAACATTGAGGCATTCCGCACCGTTATCCGCGCCTGGGATGGCCGCGAGAAGCCAACTGCTTTGACGGGCTTGGTGCTCGCTTATCTGGGATACAGCGATGTCGAAACGATGCTGAACGATTTCCTTGATCATGAGAAGAAAGTGCCGGTCGATGTAACGAAGCTGCTATTTGAAGCAGCGGCGCTTGGTGATGAAGCGGCAATCGCTATCCTTCAACATCAAGGGACAGAGCTTGGCAAGTCTGTAGTTGCTGTTGCACGGCGTCTAGGGATGACCGGCGAAACCTTCGATGTCGTGCTTGCAGGCAGTCTGCTGACACGCGGCGACCGCGGTTGGATTCGCGGTCCGATTGAAGAGTTTGTTGCAGCCGTGGCACCATCGGCCACGCTCGTCACCTTGACGGTGGACCCGGTCTTTGGCGCTGTCTGGTCTGCGATGGAAGCAGATGGCTTAACAATAGAGCAGGATGTTTATGACTGCATGCGGGCACTTGGCGAATTCGATGAAATCAACCTATAACGAACGACTTACTAATTAGATGGGATGTGACTAGAATGGCAGACGGATTGAAAGTTGTAGTTATTGGGGGAGGTTCCTCCTATACTCCTGAGCTGGTAGAAGGATTTATTCGATTTCATCATGAGCTTCCGGTACGAGAACTGTGGCTCGTCGATATTGAGGCAGGACTTCATAAGCTAAACATTGTCGGTAATTTAGCAAAACGCATGGTAGAACGCTCCGGCCTTCCAATCGAGGTGCATCTGACGACAGACCGCCGCACAGCGATCAAAGGCGCTGATTTCATCAGCACGCAGATGCGTGTCGGCATGCTCGAAGCGCGCGGCAAAGACGAGTCCATTCCGCTCAAATACGGCGTCATCGGTCAGGAAACAACCGGTCCTGGCGGCATGATGAAAGCACTGCGGACCATTCCGGTACTGCTGGACATCTGCCGGGATATCGAAGAACTGGCACCTAACGCTTGGCTGCTCAACTTTACGAACCCGGCGGGTATCGTAACCGAGGCCATTCACACCCATTCCAACGTACGCAGCGTCGGCCTGTGCAATGCACCGATCGGTTTGACCAAATGGCTTACTACGACCTATGACACAACACCGGAGAACATCTACACGGAATTCGTCGGTTTGAACCATCTTCACTGGGTGACACGCGTAGACGTTAACGGCGTAGATAAGCTCCCTGAGCTGCTAAACAATACGGAAGGCTTCACCGGCAAGAACGTCCCGCAGAAGGGCTGGAATTCGGACTTCCTCCGTTCACTCGGCGCGCTTCCTTCTTATTATCTGAAATATTTCTATATGACAGATGAGATGCTGGCCGAGCAGCAAGAATCCTTCAAACGTGACGGCAACCGTGCAGCGGTTGTGAAACGTGTAGAGGACGAGCTGTTCCAACTGTATGCAGACCCGGATCTGAGCGAGAAACCAAAGCAGCTGGAGCAGCGCGGCGGCGCTTATTATTCCGAAGCAGCGGTTAACCTTATGAAGTCGCTCTACAATGGCAAGAACGACATCCAAACGCTTAATGTCGCTAACAATGGCACGATCGACTTCCTGCCGGACAGCGCCTCGATCGAAGTAAACTGTCTGGTGACGAAGACCGGCCCGCTGCCGCTTCCACTGACGAACGTGCCTCTGCATGTCAAAGGATTAATTCATGCCGTTAAAACCTATGAGCAGCTTACCATTGAAGCAGCTGTAACCGGCAGCCGCGATGTCGCGCTCCAAGCGATGGTTCACCATCCGTTGGTACCGAATGTTGAAGTAGCAATCAAACTGCTGGACGAGATGCTGGAAGCGAACAAAGATTATTTGCCGCAGTTCTTCCCGCAATCTTAACCTGGCTATAGTTGGAATTAAAGCTGTCTCAAATTGAGAAAGACCGAGCAGCGATGGAAACATCGCCGCTCGGTCTTTTTGTCATTTCTTAAGGAGCAAGTACAGGAAGTAAGGTCCGCCGATGAATGCAATCATAATCCCTGCCGGGACGCCTTGATCGACCAAGTTGCGGCCGATTGTGTCTGCAAGCAGCAGCAGCCAGCCTCCCATTAGAATCGAGACAGGCACGTACAATTGCACTCTCGTCCCTACCAGTGATTTGGCGATATGAGGCGCCATCAGTCCGACAAAGGCAATTCCTCCCGTAACCGAAACCGCCGCCGCTGCAAGGGCAACGGATATCACAAGCAGCACAATGCGCTCGCGGTTCACGGCTACGCCAGAGCCAATCGCCGACGATTCATTAATGGACAAAATATTTAATGCGTTCGCCTTATACAGCGTGTACGGAAACAGGATAGCCAACCATGGGAGAAGCGCCCAGATAAACGGCCAATCCGTACCCCAGATGTTACCTGCCAGCCAGTTCGCGATGAAATCAACCTTGATTCGTTCAGCTGATGAAATGATGACCACCATCGCACCGGATAGCGCCATCGAGAAGCCGACTCCGACCAGCACCAGCTTGACCGGCTGCAGCCCTTCTTTCCTGCTGTAGGCGAACAAATAAATGAGCGTTGCCGTGGCAAGTGCGCCCATAAACCCGACGAGCGGCAGCATATACACAAATGAACCCGGATCTTCAATCGGTACATATAAGAAAAACACCGCGACGGCAAAGCCCGCTCCGGAATTGATGCCGACAATGCCGGAGTCCGCAAGATCATTGCGTGTAATGCCTTGCAGAATCGCACCGGATAAGGCAAGCGCCATGCCTGCCAGCAGCGTTACGACGATACGCGGCAGCCGAATGTCGAACAACACGAAGTTTTCCTTAAACGTCCCATCCCCGAAGATCGTCGGTAGCAGCCGGCCAAATGACAACGAAGCAGGACCAAGACCCATTCCGATCACGATCGTCGTCACAATAAGGAGCAGCAGCACCCAGGCGGTGACCCGCTGTTTTCTAACTAGAGCAGCATTGATCATGATTGTAATTTGACTCCTTTACGCACGATGAACAGGAAGAACGGCAGTCCGAGCATCGCAATAATCGCCACCACAGGCGTTTCATAAGGAGCATTAATCGTACGAGCGACCGTATCGGCCAGCAGCATGAATATCGCTCCCCATATGGCCGACATGGGAATAACAGCCCTATAATCGGTACCGAACATGGCACGCACAATATGAGGAATCATGAGTCCGATAAAGGCCATGTCGCCAACCAAGGCAACGGATGCGCCTGCCAGAATCGTGATGACGATATAAAGAATGATTTTAATGTACACCGTCCGAACCCCTAACCCCACGGCAACCTCTTCGTTGAGACTTAGAATGGTCAGCTGCTTAGACAGCAGGATCGCAATAAAGATGCCTACGAGAATAAAAGGTGAAATCGCTTGAATTTGTCCCCAAGTGGTTCCAATCAATCCCCCGGCTGTCCACATCGTCACATCTTTAGAAATTTTGAAAATCAAGCCGAGGCCGTCAGACACCGCATACAGAAATGCCGACACGGCCGCTCCTGCCAGTACCATCCGAAGTGGAGATAATCCCCCCTTCTTGATTGCGCTGATTCCTAGCACAAACAACGTTCCTCCGGCAGCCCCGACAAAACAAGCAACCATGATGAGAAAATATCCGGCTGATGGAAAAAGGGTGATGGTCAGCGCAAGCGCGGCACTGGACCCTGCCGTTAATCCGAGCAAGCCGGGATCGGCCAGCGGATTTCTTGTCAGTCCCTGCATAATAGAGCCTGATACCGCAAGCGCAGCTCCCACAAGCATCCCCGCAACCTCACGCGGCAGGCGGAGCTCACGAATCATCGTAACGGTATCGCCGGATTCACGAGTGAAAATCACCTTCCACAGGTCATGTATCGTAACATCAGCAGCCCCAAAGCGCATAGCGACTGTAAATACGCCAATCAGCGCGACTACACCGGCAAGCAGCTTGAGTATAAAAGTGGCGGTACGTTGTTTTTTTAGGCTCATTGGCGCTCTCTCTTCTTCTTTTCTTAGAATGGGGAAAGAGGAATTCAGATGAATTCCTCTCTTGTTCAAGTTATTCTCCTAAAATCGCTTTAGACAGCTTATCCAGTTGATAGTCCAGCGTCAGCGCATCGTTGAAGTAGAATTCTTTGGCATCCACTTCGATGACATGATTGTTTTTCGCTGCCGTCGTGTTCTTGTACGTATCGGTTTGTTGGAAGGAATTATCCGCTTCGGCGTTTTTGCTGAATACGACATAGTCGCCCATGTAATCAGGAATGACTTCGGCAGACAATGCGTAATAACCGTCTTTGTCTGTCATTTCTTTGACCTTCGCAGGCATCTTCAGACCCATTGCTTGATAGAGAATTTCTGTACCGCGGCCCCAGTGATCGCCGTAAACGTACAGCTGCTTGTCGAAGCTCTCGATTACCGAAATGGTTGTTTCCGCGCCGATCTTCGCTTTGATTTTCTCCCCGGCATCAGCGGCACGTTTCTTGAAATCATCAATCCACGTTTGCGCTTCTTTTTCTTTATTAAGCAGCTTGCCAAGCTCAAGGTGCTGCGTCAGGTAGTCTACTTTGCCATACGTGTAAACAACAGTTGGCGCGATTTCGTTCAGCTTGTCTAGGTTCTTCACATTGTCTAGGCCGATAATCAGGTCAGGCTTGAGCTCTAGAATTTTTTCCAGATCCTCATCCGTCACTACCGGCACATCCTTCAGTTGAGCATCGAAGCGCGGGTTCGCTTTGGACCACGAATCTACGCCGATTGGATTTACGCCAAGCGCTATCAAGTCACCTGCGTAAGCGGCTAATGAAATGACGCGCTGGGGATGGGCGGGTACTTCAATTGGACCGGTTTGGGATTGGTATGTGATCGTGCCGGAAGCTTCTTCTGTGTTTGCCGCATTCGTGGTGTTTGTTGCAGTGGTATTCGTTGTGTCAGCCGCATTCTTAATTCTCATTGGCACCGTTGTTTCCGCAGGCACTTAGTACGAGTATGAATAGGACGACAACAGGAATTAACATTTTGTTCATTTTCTTTCTCCTACTTTCGTTGTATGATAATTGTTGTGATAATGATTATCAGTATCAGAACAGTTCAAACTTTAATGGCCTTTGCTATCTTTGTCAACACCTATTCATCAGCCATCAAACAGAAGTATATAATTACGGAAATTAGTAGAAGAAAGTAGGAACAAACGATGAACAACCACCTGGAATTATTCGATGTTACGATAATCGGGGGCGGGCCTGCCGGCCTTTACTCGGCTTTCTATAGCGGGATGCGGGAGATGAAGACGAAGCTGATCGAAGCACGTGAGGAGCTTGGCGGACGCATTCTCATTTATCCGGAGAAGATGATTTGGGATGTCGGCGGTCTCACCCCAACGCTTGGCGCTAAGTTGATCGAGCAGTTGGTGACGCAAGCGATGACATTCGAGCCGACTGTCGTGCTCGGTCAACATATTATCGGTCTCGAGCGGCAAGCAGATGACACGATTATGCTTACTGCTGCTTCTGGAGAGAAACACTGGACACGTTCGGTCGTGCTGGCGATCGGCTACGGCATTCTGGAGCTGGCTAAGCTTGAGATCGAGGGTGCGGACCGTTTCGAGGTGACGAACCTGCATTACACCGTTCAGTCGCTTGAGGAGTTCCGCGGCAAACATGTGTTGATCTCCGGCGGCGGCGACTCTGCGGTCGACTGGGCCAATATGATCGAGCCGATAGCGGCTAGCCTGACCGTCGTGCATCGGCGAGATAAGTTCGGCGGCCATGAGCGCAATGTGACGAAGATGAAGGAATCATCCGCAACTGTTCGGACGCCATACGCCGTTCAAGCGCTGCATAGCAGCAGCGGAAGCGCCATCGACCGCGTGAGCATTTCTCATGTCGAAACCGGTGAGGTGGAGCAGCTTCACGTGGATGCGGTCATCGTCAACCATGGGCTGCGGTACAACTTCGGCGCGATTCGGGATTGGGGAGTCGAGATGGGGGAATGGAACGCCCATGTCAGCAGCAAAATGGAGACGAACCTCCCTGGCGTCTTCGCAGCAGGCGATTTTGTCATGCACGACAGCAAGGTCCATCTGATCGCAGGCACATTCACCGATGCTGTAAACGCGACGAACAGCGTCAAAACCTATCTCGACCCTGCCGCTAACAAGACGGCCTATGTCTCCTCGCATAACTCACGCTTCAAGGAGAAGAACCGCCAGCTGGGGGTTGCCGTGGATGAGGATGAAGAGCATTAATGCAATATCGGGTTGCAAAAAAGGCTGAGAGATCGCATACGATCACTCAGCCCTCGCTGTATATACACACCTACTTACCTCTCCGCCATCAGCTGCTGACGGTATTCCGTCGGGGTCACGTTCATCTTCCTGCGGAAGACTTGCGTGAAATGGCGCACATCCGCGTAGCCGATTCGCTCGGCAATCTCGGCCAGCTTAAGGCCTGGCTGAAGAAGCAGCTCCTTGGCCTGCTCGATGCGCAGACTGATGACGTAGTCTTTATACCCTTGCCCTGTCTTCTGTTTGAATAATTGGCTGAAATAAATCGGGTTCAAGAACACGACAGACGCCACTTTCTCGAGCGACAGCTCCTCGTTGTAATGCGCCTTCAAATATTGCAAAGCCACCTCGATTGCCCTGTCGCCGCCCTCTTGGCGATCGCCTGCCGTCGTTACCGACGATTGGCGCAGTCGTCTCACCTCATCCGGGATGCGAGTAAACTCACAAATAATATCGGAATACGTGATATGAAAAGGCAACTTGAGATAGTGGCTGAGATGCGTGCGCAGCTCCTGCAGTAACTCTCCCTCAGTCCGGTCATCCTCCAGCTGGGCAAGACCAAGCAGACTCTGCCGATCGAAGTTCACGACAAACCCCTGCCCATGCCGATCAATCAGCTCTGAGAGGACATTTTCGATAATAAAATGCTCCAGCTGTACGTTCTTGACCGCTTCTTCAATTCGCACCATGATTAATCGGAATTTCGGGTACCGATCGATCAGCTCTCCAATGTCCATATTGCCGATATCGAGCCCCGATGCCAGCCGCTGAAAGACGGCTTCTCGCAAGTACTTCAGGTTCGTCCTCAGCAGCTCGCTTTCCTTTGAAATCGCGGACTCCTGCTTCGCTTCATCCGCCAACTGCGCCATCAGCTCCACCAGACGCGTCTTGCCAATCGGCTTAAGCAGGTAGTCGCGCGCACCGAGCCGCACCGCCTTCTGGGCGTACGAGAATTCCGAATGCGCGGAGATGACGACCCATTTGACATGGGGATACTTGCGGCGTGACATTTTCATAAATTCCAGACCATCGATGCCGGGCATCAAAATATCAGTCAGCACGATATCAATCGGCTGGATGTCCATGAGTTTCACCGCATCCTCCGCTGAAGCCGCCAAATGAATGGAATAGTCGGGAAACGCCCGCTTAATCGTCCGTTTCACCCCCTCACGAATGACGCCTTCATCATCCGCGATGAGAATATTCACTGCCATGGGCGTTCCCTCCTTCCTTGATCGGCGGCAGAAGAAGCGGCACCGTAATGATGGCCGTTGTCCCTTCGTCCTGCACACTCTTTAGTTCAACACCGTACGCTTCGCCATACATATGCCGAATACGCCGCTGAAGGTTAACTAGACCGATGCCGCCTTCATGCCGGATTTCCTCGTTCTCCTCACGCACAGTCGCCTCTTCCGGGTTGAGCAGCGATGCATTCAATCGCGCCAATGCGGCCTCATCCATCCCCGCACCGTTATCCTGCACCATAATACGCAGCTGACGCTCGTCTTCTTCGGTGTAGACCCGCAGCAAACCGCATCGGTCAACGAGTGGCTCCAAGCCGTATTTCACCGCATTTTCGATAATGGGCTGCAGTGTCATTTTGGGCAATGGGATGTTCAGCCAAGGTTCACCCACATCAATATCCACGGTCAAGCGCCCTTCCAGCCGTGTCACAATAATCGTCAGATAATGCTCGGTCTGTTCGATTTCCTCCCGCAAGCTGACTGCGCGTTCATCCCAATGACTGCTGTAGCGGAACAAGCGCGATAGAGACAGCACCACCTCGCCAAGACGGTCATGGCCTTTCTCATCGAGCATCCAGTAGATCATATCGAGCGTGTTATAGAGGAAATGGGGATTTACCTGCGATTGCAGCGCCTTCAGCTCCGCATTCTTCTCACTGACAGAGGAAATCTTCACCCGTTCAATGAGCTCGGCGATCTGGTTCACCATCTGATTAAAGGAGACGACCAATATATTGATTTCTTGATACGAGGTCACATTCAGCGAGCCGCGGAAATTCCCGATTTCAACCTGCTTCATCTCGGAGATGAGCCGCTTAAGCGGTGATGATATCGTTCGTGAGAAAATCGTCGCAATAAGCGTTGCAACTAGAACAAGCGCAGCGCCAACTAGAAGCAGAAACCGCTGTGTCTCCGCCAGTTCCACATTCAGATCCTTATCCGGCGTCACGCTGAGCACCGTCCAATCTGCATAAGGCAGCTTTGAGGATACGATCAACTGATCATCCTGCTCGACAACAACCGGAATGCCATCATGCGGTCGCTCCAGACTCGCAAGCCACGGTTCATCCCATGTGATTGAAGTAGTCGAGATGACTTTCCCTTCGCTAGACATCAAAAAAACCTGGCTATGCGCGCCAAGCTTCAAATTCTCCATCGCCGCAATAATGGCTCTCGGACTTGTTTCGAACAGTTCGATCCCTACCTGCTTATGATTGTTTAAATCATAGATCGGCCGGCCAAAAGCAAACACGGAACGACTCTCCACCTGATCGATGATCGAGCGTTCATACACCCCCAGCCATACCATGCTGCCGGTTGAGGCTTTGATTTGCTTATACCAATCGGTCTTCGCATAATCGGGGTCAATGACATTCGCGTAGTTGCCATAGTTATACACTTTCCCATTGTCGGTCAATACATGAATCCCGATAATATCTTCTTGTGATAGAAAGGCAGCGCCTAGAATGTTCGTAATATTCCGCTCATTAAAATAATCGACAGCAGGGCTGTCGACTACAGGATTGCTCAGAATGCGAGCCAAATCATTATTGCCGATGACGGACTTAGACAGACTGTCATAGCCTTTCAGAAGAAGGTCAAACAAACCTACCGTCTGCGATACGTTTTGCTTGGATAAGCCGCTGACCTTCTCATGAAATTGCACCGTCGTTCGGTTATAGTACAGAATGCTGACGATCAGTAAGATTGCAGCCATACTGATGAGGAACAGCACGAATAATCGGTATTGAATCGAATGAAATCCGCGGGACACTGGCCTTTTCCGCCTCTCCTAAGCTACGGGGTTCCTTACCCTTTCACCGCTCCGGCTACCATACCCTTCGTGATTTTCTCGGAAAGGATGAAGTAAACGAGCATGACCGGCAAGGCGCCAAGTACAAGGTATGCACCGATTGCACCAAAATTGGCGTTGTACTGGCTAACGAAATTATATATGCCGAAAGGAAGAGTTTTCAACCGCTCTGCAGATATAAACGTCGCTGCCATGATGTACTCGTTCCAGATCGTGATGAATGTCAGGATAACGACCGTCATAATCGGTGGTACCGATATCGGCAGAATAATGCTGCGGAAGATCCGGTACACGCTTGCTCCGTCCATAAAGGCCGACTCTTCGATCTCGGCTGGGATGCCTCGCATGAATCCGCTAAGGATAAAGACGGCGATCGGCGTCGAGAAGGCGATATACGGCAGGATGAGCGACAACCGTGTATTCAGAATATCCAAGTTGCTGAAAATAACCATGAGCGGCAGCAGCGTTGCTTGCATCGGGATCATCATCCCAAGCAAGAAGACGAGCGTGACAAGCGGTCCATACTTCCATTTGAACCGCGAAATCGCATAAGCGACCATGGAGCTTAGCACAATGACGCAGACCAGCGTAATCGAGGTTACGATGATGCTGTTGCTCAAGTATTTCAGATAGTGACCGCTCGTATAAGCGGCTTTATAGTTACCCCATTGCGGCGATGTCGGCAGGGAAAAGAAGTGACCGCCGAGAATTTGCTCGTTCGTTTTGAGCGAGTACATGACCAGCCAGAGCAATGGGTAAATTTGCGTGACAACAAGGATCGAGAGAAGCAGATACACGAGCCCTTTTTTAAAACTTGCCATGTTCTTGTTCTCCCTTCTAGGTGTATTTCGCTTCGACTTTTTTGAAGACGAAATTGATGACGACCGTAAAGATTAAGCAAACCATGACAAGAATTGTAGCAAGTGCGCTTCCGTATCCATATTTGAGCGACAGGAACGACATGTTATACATGTGCATGGAAATGGTATCTGTTGCATGAGCAGGACCGCCGCCAGTCATGACCCAAACGAGGTCAAAGGCTTGCAGGGAACCGATAAAGGCAAGAATGATCGAGATTTTGAAGATCGGAATCGCCATTGGATAAGTAATGTACCAGTCGGATTTGAAGCCTTCCGCACCGTCGATTTTGGCTGCTTCATAAATTTCACTGGAGATGTTTTGCACACCTGTGTACTGAATGAGCAGATGGTAACCGAAGTATTGCCATAGCGATACAAAATACAAACAGTACATCGCAACTTTCGGCTCTGTCAGCCAGCTGCGTGTCCAGCTTTCCAGTCCAACCGCGTTCAGCACGCCGTTTAGCATACCGCCCATTTCAGTTGGGTTGTAGATGGTTTTCCAAAGTTGACCAATGATAACGACTGACAAAATAACAGGTACAAAATAGAGCGAGACGAGCGTATTTGCTTTGCGTACGTAACGATTCATCAGTGCTGCGATAAATAGACAGATCGGAATTTCCGCCATGGAAAATACCGAGTACATCAACGTGCGGCGAACGGATGGCCAGAAGTTTGTATCTTCGGTCAGGATCGTTTTAAAGTTATCGAGCCCGATAAATTTCGCCTTATTGATGCTGTCCCAATCCAGCAAACTGTCGTAAACCGAAACGACGATCGGAACGAACACGAGGCCGATATAGAGAAGCAGACACGGCAGGACGAAAACTGCAATTGTACGGGCCGGGACTTTTAAAACATTCACTGGGGTTGCCTCCTGATCGTAATGGATTGAAAATAAAGTCGTAAACGGATGGAAGCCGCTAAGTATGCCTCCACCCGCAAACGACTAGCTATTTAATGGTGCTTATTTGTTCGCGTCAAATGCTGCTTGGTGCTCCTGAGCTACTGCTGCAGGGTCAACCTTTTGAACGAACATGTTTTGAATGCTGCTAAGGTGAATTTGAGCGATTGCCGGTTTCATTGTGTTATCGAATGCCAGGTCGCCGCCTTTAACGCCTTTGAATAGATCAAGTACGCCAATTGCAAGGTCGGAGTAACCAGCTGCTTTGAAGTCGCCTTCGATGATTTGGCCGCTGCCTACTGCGTTTTTCAGCTCGAACTGTTTCTTAGGCATGTTGAGCATGAAGTAGTTCAAGAAATCTTTTGTAGCTTGCAGATGTTTGCTGTTAGCCGAGATTGCGAATGCGGAACCCGGAGCAAGCATGAATTGGTCTGGATCGCCTTTGCCGCCAACTGTAGGGAATTTGAATGCGCCGACTTTGCCGCCAACGGAGGAAGCATCGATTGCGCCAGTTTCCCAAGTACCCATGATCATCATAGCTGCTTTACCTGTTTTGAATAGGTTGCCGCCTGTGTTGTAGTCAACGGATGTTGCGCCTTCGTTAAAGGCTTTAGCCTGGATCAGATCTTGCATTTTGGAAACGGCTTCTACGAATGCAGGATCGTTGAATGTTTTCTTGCCGTCTTGCACGTCTTGCAGGAAGCCTGGGCCGCCGTTTGTACGAAGCAGTACGTTCATAAACAAGAACGAACCTGTCCAGGAATCTTTCTCACCGATTGCGATTGGCGTGATGTTTTTCGCTTTCAATTTCTTTACATCATCGATGAATTGCTCGTACGTTGTTGGAGGCTCAGTGATGCCTGCTTGTGCGAACAGATCCTTGTTGTAGTAAACCACTTCGATGTTGTTGCCGTCAGGCAATGCGTATACGTTGTTGTCGAAGCTGTAGTAGTCAAGCAGACCTTTTTGGAATGTATCTTTCAGGCCGTTCTGATCCAGCATGTCGTTCAATGGAGCGAACAGGCCGGCATCTACGAAAGGCTTCATTTGTGCGGATGGATTCACGATTGTGATGTCCGGTACTTCTTTGGAAGCCGCTTGTGTTTTAAGCTTCAGCTTCTGTTGATCCGTGTTGAGCGTATCGAGTTCGATCGTTACGTTCGGGTGATCCTTCGTGTATTGATCCACGATCGCGTGAAGCATTTTGTAGGAAGGTGTTTCCGGATCCGGGTAGATGTTCTGGAACGTGATGGTTACTTTCTCGTCACCTTTGTTACCGCCTGCATTTGTACCTGTATTCGTATTATCTGCTGTGTCATTGGCTTTGTTACCGCATGCAGTTGCTCCAAGCAGCAATGCTGCTGCCGACAATGCGATTGCAGTTGTTTTCATCGTTTTGCTTGCCATGTTCTCTATTCCCCCTCGGGTTGATATACGCTTATTATCATGCACAGAGCCATCTGCAACAATGCGCGAAATCAAGGAGTGAGGTTTGCTTTTTCAAGATTGTATGAAGAAAACCGACCTCTGTTACAGCTTAAGAAATGGTTATCAAGCACCTGCGCCGACTTCAAAGCTTAAAGAAACCACCACAATCGTGCTATGATGTTTACAGCGTTAAAACCACATTGCACCCTACACTTGACGTTGGGCGAAAGGACGTTTATCTATGGAATCAATCCGTAATATTTATTGCGTTGGACGCAATTATGCCCTGCATGCAAAGGAGCTCGGCAACGATGTGCCGGAGGAGCCGATGATCTTCTCCAAGCCGACACATGCGCTTCATCCCGCTGTGGGCAAGCTTGAATTGCCTGGCACAATCGGCGAAATTCATTATGAGCTGGAAGTCGTCGTGCGCATCGGAGCTAGCTATCGCCCGGGTATGCGCGTCGATGAGCTTGTGGACGGCATTGCGCTTGGGATCGATCTGACGGCACGCGACGTGCAGTCGAAGCTGAAGGAGAAGCGCCATCCATGGCTGCTCGCGAAGGGCTTCGTCGGCTCTGCGGTGCTGAGTCCGTTCACGCCGTTCACAGGCGTGGAGGATTTCACGCAATTAACCTTCAGCCTGCTTAAGAATGAGGAAACGGTGCAGGCCGGTTGTCCGCAGGACATGATCTTCTCGCTGCAGCAGTTGATCGACTTCATCGGCACCAACATGGGACTTGGCGCCGGCGATGTCATCTACACCGGCACCCCGGCCGGAGTTGGTCCGTTGGCCGATGGCGACATGCTGGAGATGAAGCTGCTTGCCGGAGGCAAGGAAGAGACGTATGGTCCACTTTATGTGGACATGATCTGATTTTGAGCCGCCGCCCCGTTTGTGGGGCGGCGTTTTTTGTGTGGGGGGCCGCTTTCAGCGATGGAATCAGCGGTTTCGGGGGACGGTTACTGGGTTTACTGGTATCGATAGCGGCATATCTGCTATCGATACCACTTTCGGGCCGAATCCCGCACCGAGAGCGAATATGCCGCTTTCGGCGATGGAATCAGCGGTTTCGGGGGACGGTTACTGGGTTTACTGGCATTGATTGCGGTATATCCGCTATCAATGCCACTTTCGGGCCGAATCCCGCACCGAGAGCGGATATGTCTCTTTCGGCGATTTAATAAGCGTTTTCGGGGGACGGTTATTGGGTTTTCGTGTATTGATAGCAGTATACATTCGAAAGTGAAGCTGATAGAGGATATGCCGCTCTCAAAATTCAAAAAATCCGAATCTCATCTTATTGCGGTCTGGTTTTGGAGTTAAGAATCGGGTTTTGACACTCTCGGCGCCGCGAAAAGGTTCAATCTGGATAGTTTGGCTGTTGAGAGACGAGTTTCCCGACTCTCAAGTGTATCTCAGTGTGGTTTTGGAACTGAGAGTGGCCCTACTCTTGACACCACGCAAGGGTTCGAACGGGTTAGTTGGGCTGCTGAGAGACGGATTTCCCGACTCTCAAGTGTATTTCGGCGTGGTTTTGGAACTGAGAGACGGATTTCCCGACTTTCGGCGCCGCACAAGGGTTCGAACGGGTTAGTTGGGCTGCTGAGAGACGGATTTCCCGACTCTCAGTCGTATTTCGGTGTGGTTTGGAAGCTGAGAGTGGGGTTTTGCTACTCTCGGCGCCACGCAAAGGTTCGAATTTTGTTGTCTTACCACCCCAACAACAAATAAAAAGAGACAGCTCCACAATCCGGAGCTGTCTCTCTTCTACTCAAACATCGCAAGTGCCGACACCGAGATCGCCGCGATCAGGTCGTCCTTTAACTCGAACTCCAGCGCCAAGCGTTTCTCTTTATCGATGTAGCCGATCGCATTACCACGCGTATAATAGCTCTCTCCGTACAACTTCAGAGCGCTCGCTTTGGTATCGCCCAGCTTCACGCCTTTTGCCGTAGCGACCTTAGGTCCGAGCGAGTAGGCAAGCACGACATTACTGAGCGAGGTGTACTGGTATTCCTCGTACATGAACAGAAATGTTCGGCCGTTATTAAGCGTGCGCTGCGGTTTGCCTAACTTGGCAACGAGCTCCTGCTCCGTGAGGCCAAGCTTCACCTCATCGCCGCTTTTCTCCGCGCTCAAATCGGTCGAGCTGACCTTGTCGATAAACGTCAGCGGTGTTTCGCTCTTGCCGCCGCATGCCGCAAGCAGTACAGCTACTCCACATAGTAAGACCATCAATTGCATCATTCGTTTCACTTCAAACCTTCACTCCCTCTTACCCTTAAACGGCGCGAAACGCCGACCTCCAGCTCCAGATCGCAAACTCAGCTTCAACTTCTCGCTTACAGCATCCCACGAAGCCTGTCCGCAAGCACCTGCATCATGCTGCGCAGCACGCCGATGTTCTGGAAGCACAGCGTGAATACTTGATCGCGGTGCAATTGAAGCAGAACCGTAGGGCTTGCTGCTGTACAATCTGCCGAACGCAGTCCACTGTCGATGACGGCCATTTCGCCGAAGCATTCGCCTTCGCCAAGCGTCGCGAATATTTCGCTGCCCTTATGTACACGAACGCTTCCCTCTATAATACCGTACAACGTATCGCCATAATCATCAACCCGGCAGATTGATTCACCTTCCGCATATTCCACTTCCTCAACCAGCTGCGCGAGTGCGATGACATCCTCTTGGGATAAACGGGCAAACAGATCGATTTTCTGCAAAATAAGCACCCGACGCAAAATCGTATCATTCGCCATGCCGTGCTCCTCTTGGGAGGACTCCGTGCCCCCTCCTGCATCGACAGCTGAAGCAGCCGCGACTTCCGCCTGTTGCTCATCCGTAGATCGCGTACTTACCGTCGATTTCTGTGCGAGCTTCGAGCGAAGACGCCTCGATAGCAGCTTCATCATTTCCAGCGCAATGCCGGTACGGTCAAAGATCACATCGTAGAAGCTCGAAGAATCAAGCCTCCACAAGACAAGATCCTCCTCCGCCATGACAGTAGCCGTGCGTAATCGGCGCGTCAATAAAGCCGTTTGTCCGAAGCATTCTCCGGGTGCACGCTCATTGAGTTTGTCAACTCCGCGATAAATGCCGGTTCGTCCGCTTTGAATCAGATAGAGCGCATCACCGGGATCGTTCACCTGAAACACGGTAGCTCCCTTCGAGTAGGTCACCCGCTCCATGCGCATCGCAATCATCGACAGCTCACGAGCAGATAAACCCTGGAACAGAGAGACATTCTTCAATATCGCGATCCGTTCCATCTGATCGCTAAGCCAGGTCTCATCCACTTTCTGACGGCCTGAAGCCGCCGCATCCACGACCACGCGTTTGCTCCGTGAAGCAAATTGAATAACCTGGCAGAGCCATTCATCGCCCTGCTCGTTCATCCAGTCTAGTTCGAGCGTCGTCTCGTTCTTCACGGCATTCGCCGTCACCGTACGGGAAGCCGACATCAGCTTCGCCAGCTCCATCCGCAGGTTCCCCTGCACCAGCTGGTCGATAATTTCTGCCGCATTCGCTTGTTGGCGAGCGCCACCTTCGGTCCAGTTGGCGTATACTGCTTGAATGGTTTTGGCTTCATAAATAAATCCGAGCAGCAGGAATATCCGCTTAATCATCGCAGAACGGACCTGTTCGACCGCCTCCGCCACTTCCTCATACCCTTCAACTGCGATCAGATCCCCTTGGTACGATGTAAAACGTCCGTACAGCTCAAGTTCAAGCAAGATATTCCCCTCAAACCTCTTGGCATCCACCTGCTGTATGCCTTTGCGCATACGGGTCATCGCTTCCAGCAGCTTATCTCGCATTTCAAAATTAGCCGGTTCGTACCGCTGGAACAACAAGTCGAACGCCTGCTGCCCACCGATTCGCTCAAACACCTTCGGCAAATGTAAGGATACCGAATCCACGTCAAAATACGTGACGAGCAGCTTGAGAATATCCCGCTCATCGTAGGCAGCCAGCGTTTCAACCGCGGCCTCCCTTGTCTCGTTATGCTGAAGCATCGGCACGATATGCGGAACAAGCTCCGGCACCTGCAGCACAGCAGCGGACTGCACAGCGAATTTACGAACCTGCGGTGCCTCATCCCGAAGCAGCGGAATCAGCGGTTTGTAGAACTCCCGAATGCCGATCTGACCGAATAGAATTGCCATTGAAGTACGCTCATCCTCACGAGAGCTCTCCATGAGTTCCTTCAACGTGCCCACGGCGCGGAACATTCCCTCGATGCCATAATATTTGATCAAACCCGCAATGGCAGCCGACTTCACATCCATGTCCTCTTCGCTAAGCCGCGCCGTAATATCATCCAAATGCTCATCCTTCGCATACGCCGCCAAAGCAAGAATCGCAGCAGCACGAACTCGGCTGTGCCCTTCCCCAATGAGCGCCAGCAGCGATTCTTCTTGCCCTGCAGGCTGCTTCCGTTCCATGTAACGAAGCGCCTCTACGCAAACCTCTTGCGAGGGGTGACGAAGCAATCCTTCCAGATGCGGCATAAGGTCAAATCCATCAATATCCTGCAAAATCTTCAGCGCATACAGCACCTGCACCTTATCGGACTGCACAAGTGTATCCGTCAGCACCCGCAAGCTGGCAGGGTCCATCAGATCTAGCTGACCCTCATGCAGGTCATGTCCCCTCGTCTTCAAAGTAGACAGAAGCGCCTCCAGGTAAGCCCCTTTCACCTTCACGGCTGCTACGATACAGACGCAAAGCAGCGTCAAAATCACATAACTAAACTGCTGCGTCGTCAACAGCTGAGACAGCAGAATTAAGCTGACAGCGGCGATCCCTTTGGCACCGTTACGAACGATACCGTCAAGGAAGCTCTTCGCCGAATTACGCCACTCCGGCGGAATCGGGAACATGACGAGCTGGCTGACCGATGAATAGATCGTATCGCCAAGCACCTTGTCGCTCCCTTTTACAATGACCACCATGGCCAGCACGGGCATCATTAGTACGCCGAGGCTTCCGGTGAACAAGGCGATCGGGAATACCAGTATCGCAGCCATTACACCAAATCGGGTAAGCAGCTTACCTGCAACAAAGAGCTGAATAAACAAAGCCAACAACCCTGAATATCCATAGAAGCTTCCCATAAATCCGGCCAGTGCCTCATCCTGAAGCGTACCGCGCAAAATAACCTTAAACTGATAGTCGATCAGCGTCAGCGTAATAACCAGCGCCGCCGACATAATCGCAATATATTTGAGATGGGGAACGTTGCGGAATAAGCCTCCGCTCTCCTTTTTCTTCGCACCGCCGCCGCCAGCCTGCTTACGCTGTGGCTTAACGGAGGTGAATAGGTCAGACCCTTTCCCGGCGAGTTTCAACAACCGGACAACCGCTACAAGCGCAAGCAGTTGAAGCGCGGCATAGAAGCAAATCAGGTTCGCTGTCCCCACTAAAGGTACGACAAGCTTCAGACCGAAACCGCTTATGATACCGCCCATTAGACCGCCGCTGCCGACAAGTCCGATGGTCCGCTTCACTTTCCGCTGATCCAGCATGGAAGCTGCAAACTGCCAGAAACACACAATCATCAGGAAGTTGAAGACATCATAGCCGACGTAGATAACGGGATAAACCCAACTGAAATCCAGGCCCACGCCAAGCCGCGAGAGCAGCACCAGTGCAGAAATGAACGGAATGAGCAGCTTGAGCAGATGGTCCATCCGAAACCGCGGACTGAATCGCTGGAACAGCAGTCCGATTAACAGAAGCGCCGCCGACTGCGGCACATACATAAAGGATAGCTGTGAGGCGCCAAAACGGGACAGAAACAGTGCATCCGCCGCTGTTCTGCCTACCGTCGAAGCCGATGAAACCGCAAACAAATAAATAAAGAGGAAGAGCACTTTCGTATACTCTTCCTTATCTTCGCTAAATTTGCGAAAGGTTTGACCAAACGCATTCCCCGAAATCAATTTCATACCGGCCTCTCCTACCCGAACAATTTAGTGACATCTTTTAGTAATTTTCGACAAACTAAACCCAATGTCCTCCAAAAGTCACGAACAAATTGCAGGAAAAAAGTCCCATTATGATAAGGAGTGGAGAACAACACAAAAAGAGCACAGACCAGGTGGTCCGTGCTCTTTGCTCTCAGGCTACTCGAGAAAGACTAGGGCAGCCACTTTCATGTTTAACGGTTGCCAGCGTGGCTATTTCATGGAAATTAGCCTGTTTGAAACTCTAACGGTTGTGACAGACGTTATTTGCAGCAAGTGGGGCGATTCCCAGTGGAAAACACTCAAATAAGCTCGCTGGCAACCGTTAGAAAATAAAAAGGGTCAATTTACGCCAAATAACCACTCTCACAACCGTTAGCGTTGGCTCGAAAAAACATACGCCCATCGCAAATTTTTGCGGAGCCATTAATGGGCAGATAAGCGCCGTACGGTTCGTTAGAACATCTCGTACTTTCTGATACTCAGCCGCCCAACCCAGCAAGCCCCTTCGGAGCTACTCAGCCTATCGAGACTTTCACGGAGACACGGAGAGCACAGACCAGGTGGGTCTGTGCTCTCCTCTCTTGCTTCAGTCGCTTACTTCCCGCCTGCTGCCGCTCCGTTATCCGCTTCCTCGCCGGTAGTTTGATAGGCAATTAACACGATATTGCTGTCTGTTTGCTTGCGCAAATCCGATTCAAATTGCTGCAGTTGCGCCAATAACTGCAAGTCTAGTTGGGCCGGTTTATAGTTCACGAGAGTCCCTCCATTGCTAGATTTCAGGTTTACTCTCATTGTTAACGGCTATTGCCCATGTTATGCGTGGAGCAGACAGATTTATGGCAAATCGATGAGCAAGAATTGCCCGCCATTCTCACTAGCAATGACCAGCTCTTCAAGATCGGTAATGCGCGCGGAATCGCTTCGGCCCAAATGGTGCTCACCGTTTAATGTCACTTCGCCTTCCATAACGAACAGGAAGATTTTGCGTGCGGAATCCTGCTTGAACGAAACGCTGTTACCCGCTTCCGGTCGTGAAAGGTAAATGGTAAGATCCTGATGAATCGACGTGATGGACTCATTCTGAGGATTCTTCGAGACTATAGGAAGCAGTGCGTTCTTCATCGCAGCAGGATCGAACGACTTCTGCTCGTACGATGGCGTAAGTCCCTTTGCTTCAGGGAGGAACCACATCTGCAGCAGGTTAGCCGTTTCGGTGTCTGAGGAATTGACCTCAGAATGCAAAATGCCCGTTCCCGCTGTCATGCGCTGAACCTCGCCGGGTCTTAAAATCTCTTTGCCGCCCGTATTGTCCTCATGCGCCAGCTCGCCTTTCATCACGACCGTAACGATTTCCATATCCCGGTGTGGATGCGTGCCGAATCCTTTACTAGGTTGAATATAATCCTCATTAAATACGCGCAGCGGACCAAAATTCAAATTGTCTGGATCGTAATAATCTGCAAACGAAAAACTAAAATTAAACTGTAGCCATCCCAAGTCCCCAGAATGCCTCGATGCTGCCGGATATAAGGTGATCATGCTCCAGAACACTCCTCATGATTTCAATTTTGCTCACTTACTTTATGTAAGTATGTGTGCTATAGTTAGCATTGTCAAGGAGGGATTCCATTGGATCATTTGTACATTCGCCACACCGTTGGCGGCCGATTATTTCTCGATTCGAAGAAGCATGAGCTTACGTTCTCCATCGCACCTGCAGAGGGCCGGGAAGGCTGGAAACTCTGTGTTGACGCTGTGGAAGAATCCATTGGCGCACCGCTTTGCCGGCATAACGACGAACTGAACATTTTTGTCGTCGCCGAGGGCGCTGTTGATCAGAAGACCTGGTATTATTCTACACATGGCCTCGTCGAATATGACGCGGCATCCAAACAGCTCGTCATATGGGCCGATGGCAAAATCGACTACACCGTCTAGCTTGTGTAAGCTCGCTTCACCTTTATACCCAGCCCCAGAAAAACCCGTCTCGTTCCCAAGCTGCGCGCCCGCCGTGCAGCTTTTTGAATGCTTTCTTTACTTCCTTGTCGATGGACTCGTTGCCATTCTCATTGACATAAATAAATTGCTCCCCGAAATGCGCCTTAATATGCGCGACCGCCTGCTCCTGACGCAGCATGCCTGCCGACTTCAACTCTTGTACCATCCACTCTGCTGCTTCTTGCGCCTTATGTTCCATTTTACCCATCGCCTCTTCCCGCTTGCATTTGTTGAACCATTTGTTCGCCAACTCCGTATGTATCCCTTAAGTACGCATACCTATTTACTAGGAGGGGTTGCCATTATGCATGTTGTGGAACCGAATACGAAGAAGGTCAATTTGAAGCCCTATATTCTATATTCTGTATGCCCTATTGATCGTGGTCGGTGTCATCGTCGCCTTTAACGGGTTCCAGACCGTCCAGTACGGCAATGTCGGTTTGTACAAAACGTTCGGCAAATTGAATGATAACATACTGTCGCCCGGCATTCATATGAAAATCCCATTCGTGCAGAGCATCATTCAGGTGAATGTGCAGGTAACCAAAGCCGAGACGGATACGAGCGCGTCCTCCATGGATCTGCAGCCTGTCTCGACCCATGTGGCGGTCAACTATTCCGTTGATAAGACGGCCGCGTATAAGCTGATGAACAACGTCGGCGGCTCGTTCGACAATGTGATCGTAAATCCGGCTATTCAAGAAATTGTAAAAGAAGTGACGGCCCGCTATCCGGCGGAAGACTTAATCGCGAAGCGCGATGTCGTCGCAGGAGAAATTCGCGAGCATCTCACCACGCGGCTGGCCAAGTACAATCTAATCGTGAATGACATTAATATCGTCAATTTCAAGTTCTCCGATGCGTTCAATCAGTCCATTGAGGCAAAACAGGTCGCGCAGCAGCAGGCGTTGAAAGCGGAGAACGATCTCAAACGGGTTCAAATCGAGGCGAAGCAGAAGATCGCACAGGCACAAGCGGAAGCGGAGTCGCTGAAGCTGAAGAAGCAAGAGGTGACGCCGGAGCTTATCCAGCTGAAGCAAATCGAGGTGCAGGAAATGGCCGTGGACAAATGGGACGGCAAGCTGCCAAGCGTGACCGGCGGGGCGACGCCGTTTATTGATGTGAGCAGTTTTGGGAGTAGCATAAAGTAGATCGAATGGTGAGTTGATGGTTTGGTTGATGGGCTGGCGTGGAGTGAGCTTAGAGGGCTCTCGATGACTAGCTAGATTGGGATTGGAGCTCGTGTTGTGGATGATGTCGGGGATTGTCCCCAACGGAGCCCGCAGTTAATATGTTCGGACTCTGGGAGCCTTGCATTCGAGGCTCTCCGTTTTTGTTTTCGACTAAGTTACGCCCATGTAGACCACCAAGTGATCCTCTTTCGCACATTTCTCCGAAATTGAGCCCATGTAGATCTCCCAGTGATCTTCTTTCGCTCATTTGGCCGAAATCGGGCTCATGTAGATCTCCCAGTGATCCTCTTTCGCACATTTCTCCGAAATCGGGCACATGTAGATCTCCTCGTGATCCTCTTTCGCTCATTTCTCCAAACTCCATATTCGAGGCCTCGCTTTCGGCGCGAGAGGGGCATTATCAACGGGAAACATGACGAACAGCCCCCGCTGCGAAGACGCGAGAGATCGCGTAAAACCACTTTGTTTAGCGAATCAGCACTTCCTTTGTCACCCTTGCAGGGAGTGGTTCCGAGACCGCGAATTACCTATGCATTCCACCGAACGGAGTGATAGGAATGGAACTTGTCAAAAGCAAGGACGCAGCTGAGTCGTTGAACGTCAGTCAAACCACGGTCAAACGCTGGGCTTCCCACTTCCCTCATTATTTTCAAAAGGATCGATTCGGCCATTATGTATTCTCGCCCGTTGACCTGTCGATGCTCGCTTATATCAAAGAATCGCTCGAACGCGGCGACACGATGGATATGATTGTATTACCCGAGCCCGAGCCTGAGCTCAAGCAGCAGCCGGAACGCCAATTGCATGCAGACGAACAGACGAACTATTCAGGTCCGCACCCCCTGCCATTCGGTTACAACGAGCACGTCGCTGCTGCATCCGAAACGCATGACTCCGAGCTTCACTGCCGCTTGGTTCAGGTCGAGCGAAGGCTCGAACAGAAGGCCGATGAGGTCGTCGCTGCGCAAATTTTGCAGCATCGCTCGGAACTTGAGGAGCTGCGCAAAATGATTGATCACCTGAGCGCAGCGATCGAATATGCCAAGCAGCCTATCCCTATCCCACCATTGAGCATATCGCCATACGCAGAAACCGCAGCAGCGCTTGAAGCGCCTGTTTCCGTCCCATCACCCGAGCGCAAGCGCGGCTTGTTCCGCTCCTTATTTGTCTGGTTTTGATTGCCCAGGAAATCGAAGCGCAAAGGGGACAATGATGACCGTCACGACCGCGAGCGCGCCGATGGCCAAAACTCGTTCATCCAGAAGCAGTTGAACGAGAAGTGATAGCACGATGCCGCCAAGATTGCCGAACAAGAGCAGAAGCCCCGTTACCGCGCCAGCAGTGCGCGGCTCCGCTTTAGCCTCGGCAAACGAAAGCACGATAGGCAAGTCAGCCAGCAGCAGCAGGCCTGCTAGTGCAAGCAGCGACATAAATAACCATGCAGGCATACCTGCCGCAAGGAATACAAGCAGGACCGCACTGACCGCAAGTGACAGCACGAGCACGTTTCGTGCACGATTGCCGCGCATTGCGAAGTCCGGCAGCACCGCCGCCCCGATAATACCAGCCGCCGTCATGAGCCCAAGGCCCGTTCCGACCTGCACCGAGTTGTAACCGATTGCATCCGCCAATACTTCGAGCCATGTCGCCAGTGTAATGAAAATACCGAAGCCTGCAAACAGGAGCAAGCTAAACAACCGGACCCACTTCTGCGACCACAGCGTTCGTAAGGTGCGAAGCGCTGGCGCTGGCTCCACATCCGTTGTCGCCCCTGCATACAGCGGAGGCTTCCGAAGCGTAATCAACAACGCCAAACAAGCGGCTGCACTAATAATCGCCTGCGTCCACAGCACGGCAGGCATTCCGCCCCATTCCAGCAAAAAAGGCACCGTCACATTGGAAACCATGATGCCGACAAACAAGCTGGCGGTGCCGGCTGCAATGGCAATTGGACGTTTTGGCGGTGCCGCATAGAGCACCGCCATTTTGTTTACCGCATTGAGCACAAGCGGCTGACCAACAGCGATGACGAACTGCCCGATCAGTGCATACTCATATCCGGGCATGACCCGGATTAGCGCGCCGGCTACGGTAAGTCCCGCTCCCCAAGTGAGCGCGCCGCGGAAACTGCGATCCGACGCGAAACCAAACGGAATAGACAGCAGCACATAGACAAGCGGGAAAATGAGCGAAAGCCACCCAACGGCATCGACAGATACCCCCCACAGTTTAGAGACGTCCGTTGTGATAGGCGTAAAGGTTACCCATAGCAGCTGAGTGACCGCCACCAATCCCGCATAAGCAGCGATAACGGACCAGCGCGAAGCCCCGTGCCCGTGCCCGTGCCCTTGCCCTTCCCTCTGATCCAAACCGTGCCTCCCCATCATAACGACAACTCCGAAACCCCAAACAGCTTCTCCAAATAAGGATTCAGCAGAACGCCATCCGGATCGTACTGTTCACGCAGACGGACGAAGGGTTCCCACATCGGGTACAACTCCTGCAGCTGCGACGCGCGAAGGGAGTGCATCTTGCCCCAATGCGGCCGCCCCCCGTAGCGCAGGAAGATCTTCTCCATCGCCGCAAAATAAGGCCCATATGGCATTCCTTTGTACATATGTACGGCAATATAAGCAGAATCCCGGCCATAGGCAGGGCTCAGCCAAATCTCATCACCTTTGGCATAACGGCATTCAATCGGAAAATGAACCGCGAACCGCTCTTGCGCCATAACCGCACGCATCTCCTCGATGACAGCAGGCATGGCTTCCGCAGGCAAATTGTATTCCATCTCATTGAAACGAACGAGCCGCTTCGTGGCGAACAGACGATGGCTGTATGCCACCTTACTGAAGAGAGGGAATTGCGCCGCAGAGAATCGGCTTACAGACCTGCACAGCTTCGGTACCCGTCGACATAATCCGGAGAGCAAGCCGAATACGCCATTCTCAAGCACGACATCGCTGATATAATCACCTACCCGCCGCGGCGTGACGGAATCGAAAGTTTCATTCATGATTTTGAGCTGGCACGACTCCGCATAGGGGAACCAGTACATCTCGAAATGACGGTGCGAGTCAGCAAGCGTTGGCAGCTGCGTTAAGCAATCCGTCAGCTTCGCCCGCTTGCTCTCGTAGCGCATTTTGAATGCAAATCGAAGTCTCAGCTTAACCTGCACCAATACGCCGAGTGCGCCTAGTGATACTTGCATCCCGCGAAACGTTTCCGGGTGGGAATCCATCGTGCATTCGACAACCTCGCCGCACCCGGTTACAACCGTCAGCCCAATCACCTGTGTCGCTATATTGCCGAATTGCCGGCCTGTTCCATGCGTGCCTGTGCTTATTGCCCCTGCGATGGATTGGACGTCAATGTCGCCGAGGTTCTCCTGTGCCAATCCTTGCTGAAACAACAGATCGCCGAGCAGCTTCAGCTTCGTACCGGCCCAGACGGTGGCCGTCTCTGCTTCGGCATCGACTTCAACCAAGCCCTGCATCCGATCGAGTGAGACGAGCACGTCACCGGACGCTGCTATTGGTGTAAACGAATGTCCCGTTCCGACAACCCGAAGCTTCCGCCCCTCTCGCCTGCACGATCGCACAATATCGACGACCGCCTCTATCGAATCGGGGTAGAGGATCGCAAGTGGAGTTGCCTGCACGGAGCCGGACCAATTCGACCATGCTACGCGCATTGCCGCATGTCCATTCATAGAAAACAAACCCCCATTCCGCGATAGGTTGCATATTCACCAACAAGTTGGCCATTCGACACAGCAACCAGGTGCAAGAAGCGCTCACACAGCTCGCCTGCTTTGGCATGTCGAAAGAAGACCGGATCGCCGATCGCAGGCACAATCCCGTTCTTAAGCACGCGCAGCGGTGTCTGTACCTCGCCTGCCCCTTCAAGGGGAAACAACTCCAGCCCCATTGGCAAATAAACCTGTGCCTGCTTCTCGATGCCTACCGCACCGGAAGCCGTATAACCGCCGCCCATGCAAGTCACGATATCCGGCTTTGGACGGCGCACAACCTCCACCGCATACCCCGCCGCGGGCTCATAGCGAAACCCGGCGTACCCGTCAAACAAGCCAGGCGCATAGAATCCTGAGCCTGCCGTAATCTCGGTCACGCACGCTTCCAGCCGTGAACTGTCCATACTGCCGGTGCCTCCGGCATTCACGAAACGAAGGGCCGCCCCCATCGCTTCGAGGCCTTCCGCGACTTCGCGGCGCCGCTTCGCCACCTCGGCGATCGAACGCTTCTTCAGCCAGCGGATCACGCTGTTCTTCAGCTTCTTGCCGGGCACGTTGTCGCCAATACCGGCAACCTGCGCCTCATAGCCCATAATGCCATCCAGCTTAAGCCACGCCGAAGCGACGATGAGTTCCGCAACGGGGCGCACCTGCTCCCATTTCGATAACGGTGAACGCCAGACGCCAAAGTGCAACCCCGGATAATCCGCCGACATGTCGATATCCAGACATAGCGGCACGATGACTCCCTGCTCTGCGGCAATCCGCTCAATCTGAAGCACATGCTCGGCACAGTCGACCATAAAGGTAATCGAGCGACCCTCTCCGATTGACCGAACCAGTTCGGCAATCCGATCCGGCTGCCACTGCGGGTAGCCAAGCAGCAGGTCATCAAAGCCTTCACGTATGAGCATCGCTGCTTCATCAGCGGTGTAGCACATGATCCCTTGATAAACCGGACTGCTGGCCAGTATTCGCCGCATCACCTCCGGGCATCGGATCGATTTGCTCGCGATCCGCACTTTCTTGCTTCCCGCTGCCTGCGCAATAGCCGCGATGTTGCGGTCCAGCATATCCAAATCCACGAATGCAAACGGCATCGGCACGCCTTCAAAAACCGTTTTGTAATACGCATAGGTACCCTTCATAGTCGTCTGCACATCCTCTTTCGCCTAAGGCTTCATTAGCATGCGAATAAACTTGAGCCCATTCTTGGCAGATGGGTAGCGGAAAGGAAAGTCGAACAACGTTGTCTGCTTAAGCACACTCTTCATATGGGAGAACGTGCGGAAGCTCTGCTCGCCGTGATAGCTGCCTGTTCCGCTGTGGCCTACCCCGCCAAATGGCAAATACGGTGTACCGATATGCAGAAGCGTATCGTTGATACAGCCGCCGCCGAAGGAGATGTTTTCTGTAAACAACTGCTGCACCGCTTGATCCTTGCTGAAAATATACAGCGCCAGCGGTTTGGGCCGCGCATTCACAAGGGCCACCACTTCACGCGGGTCATCATAGGTGAATACGGGCAGGATCGGCCCGAAGATTTCCTCCTGCATCACGGGAGAGTCCCAAGCAACATCCTCAAGCACGGTCGGTGCGATGCGCAGCTTCTCGTCATCCGTTCCTCCGCCGATGGCAGCCATGCCATCCGCAAGAAAGGCGCGAAGCCGATCATAGTGGCGACGAGTGACGATCGCGCCATAGTCCGGATGCTCCAGAGGTGTCTCTCCGTAGAACGCGGTCACGGATTGATGAATAGCTGCAAGCAGCTCATCCTTCACGCTGTGATGCACGAGCAAGTAGTCAGGCGCGAGGCAGGTCTGCCCGCTATTGAGAAACTTGCCGAAAGCAATCCGCCTGGCCGCAAGCGCAATAGACGCATCGTGATGCACAATACACGGCGACTTGCCGCCGAGCTCTAAGGTGACGGGTGTTAGATGCTTGGCTGCCGCAGCCATCACCGACTTGCCAACTTCTACGCCGCCGGTAAAGAAAATATGATCAAAGGGCAGCTCCAGCAATGCCTGACTTGTCTCCACCCCGCCTTGGACGACAGCAATATAGTCGGGCTGGAAGCTGTCTGCAATTATAGAAGCGATGACGTCCGTCGTTGCCAGTGATAATTCGGATGGTTTCAACACAGCTGTATTACCAGCGGCGATTGCGCCGATTAGCGGAACTAACGTGAGATTGAAGGGATAATTCCAGGGGGCTATGATGAGTGATGAACCAAGCGGCTCCGGCATCACGTAACCTCGGCTGCCAAGATGCGTAGACGGCGTCTTGACCCGCTTCGGCTTCATCCATTTCTTAAGATGTTTAATCGCGAAGTTGATCTCGGTGTAAAAGGGGCCGATCTCCAGCGTATACGCTTCATGCTCACTCTTATTTAAATCCGTGTGGAGCGCTGCGATAATCGCAGCCTCGCGCTCTACCACAGCTCGCTTCAGCTTCTGAAGCTGTGCAATGCGAAACGAATAGCTTCGGCTTTCACCTGTTTGAAACCAGGTCTGCTGCCGCTTCAACAATGGATCAAACGAAGTCATGCTATCCCTGCTCTCCCGGTCAGCCGGACCAATCCGGCCTCCGAATGTAAGTGCTTACATCAATCCATAACATAGAAGCATACGCCCTAGCGTACCTGGGCAATTACCGCATTGTGCGCCTTGATATAGCCATGGCGTATGATGTCGAAGCCATTTTCGTAAATATATAATCCCATCTGCTCCACCGTCATGAGCTCGCGATACGTGTGATTCATAATATCAGCCATAACGACGTAGAACAATCTGCTCTTCCATTGGTTGCGCGGTGTTGTGAAGATCGCATAACCGCCGTCTTTGAGGAATCTGCGGTGCCAATCCACGACTTCCGGTTTGTAGGCATCCGGGAAATGCTCCAGTAGTCCAACCGACAGCACAATATCAAACGTCTTGCCAAACGATAGATTACGAACGTCATCGACCACGTATTCGATATTGAAGTCAGTCTTATAGTACACCTTCGCCCCGCCCGTAGATGAGCTTGAGCCTAGAAACGGATATGAATCGGGAAACTCACCGTGACGAACGGTTTTGCAATAGGCATCATAGTCGACCAGCACAACCTCGGCACCCGGATACAGCGCCGCAAGCTGCATCGCCTCATAGCCTTCCGCAGCACCGAGAAACAGAATGCGCGGACGCACTACATTCAGCCCTTCAAACAAGGATCGTTTACCGCGCGGGTCCCATACACCGTCTTGCACACGGTGCACATAATTCCAAAAATGAATGCGGGCCACATCGCCAAGCGCAGCACGAATTTCGGACGGCTTGAACGTTGCGAGACTCTTCATAAACGCAGACTGTTCGCTGCTGATTTCCTTCGGGATGTCCTTGTCAAACCACTCGTGAAAGGCTTTGTTAAAATAGGTCCACGACGTCTTCGCATCCATCGCCTTCTCATGCTCCTGCTCCCACTGCTTGCGGGTTTCCGACATCGTCCGCACCTCGTAAGGCTTGCCAACCCGCTCCCAGGTCAGCTGAGACCAATCCTTCACCGTATTCACCCGGATAAATTTCTCATACGCTTTATCTTGATGCGGGCGCAGATCCACTCGGTAGGATGGCGTGAGCTCCGTTAGGCCAATCTGCTGCTCCGAGTAGGGCTGCTCTAAGCGGGAAGTGTTCGCTGGTTTTGCTACATTCATTCCTTACTCACCTCGCTCATAAATGACCAACTATACATCAAAGTATATCATCAGCAGCTCATCTTTAGTGGTGAATTATTCCCAGTTCCCACTCCAATACTAGACTGTTTTCTGCAAAGATTGCAGCAGCACCGTGTAAATCAATGCAGGATCAAACGGCTTGGTCAAATAATAGTCCATGCCCGCTTCAAGCACTTCTTCCTGCACGCCTTTCATCGCATCCGCGGTCATCGCGATAATCGGCGTTTGTTTCGCATGCTCGATCTGCCGAATGAGTCTTGTTGACTCGTAACCGTCCATAATCGGCATCTGCAAATCCATCAAAATAACATCGTATCGCTTGCCCCGCACACTGTTCACCGCTTCCTCGCCGTTATCGACGACATCGATGAGCATCCCCATTCCCTTGAGCAGTTCCATCGCAACGAGCTGATTGATCGCGTTATCCTCCACAAGCAGCACGGAAGCACCGCGAAGCACCGCATACTTCTCTGCCCGTTCCGCATCTTCCGTCTCGAGCAGTTTCACATTTGCTTGCGGCTTCATCAGCGAAATCACTTCATCGAACAGATGCGACTGACTGATTGGATAGAAGAACACCTTCTCAATTGCCGGAGACGGTACGCCCCTTTGCAGCTCCATCTCGTGATAGGCGCTTGTAAGCACAATGGCTTGCGACTTGTCAGGCAGATCTCGTTTGATTCGTTCCGCAAGCTGCACCGCATTACCGGATTGCAGTTTCCAATCCACCATAATCAAGTCATACCGGTTATGCATCGATAGGTTATAGATCGCTTCTTGCTCCGACGCAGCCAAGCTGACAATAAACTTAAACTGCTCCAGCTGGTTACGCAGCACCTGCTGCATCTCCGGGTTATCGCATATGAGCAGCACGCGCAGAAACTTCATATCCAGCTCCAGTCCTTGTCGCATAACCGGAGCATCCGTACTTCTAAACTCCGCCATAAAGGAGAAGCAGCTGCCGACGCCAGGCGTGCTTTCGACTTCGAGCTTGCCGTTCATCAGCTCGACGAATCGCTGACTGATGACAAGTCCAAGTCCCGTGCCGCCATACTGCCGCGTCGTCGACATGTCTGCCTGCGTGAAGTTATGGAACAGCTTCTTCTGCTGCTCGCTGCTAATGCCGATGCCGGTATCTCTCACTGCAAAATGCAGCGTAACATCATGTTCGCTTCGTTCCACGAAATCGATGGCGACCGCAATTTCCCCTAGATGCGTAAATTTCACGGCATTGTTAACCAGGTTAAGCAGAATCTGTTTCAAGCGAAGCGGATCGCCGCTCAGCATTTGCGGTACACGGTGATCAATCGCGAAGTGCAGCTTCAGCTCTTTCTCGTACGCTTTGACCGCTACAATATTGGAGAGATCATGGATAACCTCGTACAAGTCAAAAGCAATCTGCTCGAGCACAATCTTATTCGCTTCGATCTTCGAGAAATCAAGGATATCGTCGATAATATTAAGCAAGCTTCTCGTCGATAAAATCGATTTGTTGACATAGTCTTTCTGTCTATCGGAGAGTTCTGTTTTCTGCAGCAAATAATTAAGTCCCAGAATCGCATTGATCGGCGTCCGAATCTCATGGCTCATCTGCGCCAGGAATTGGCTCTTCGCTTTGTTGGCCCCATCGGCTTCGCGTTTGAGCTTCCAATCGGTCAGATCATGGAAGGTAACCTTGATCCGCGTCTTCCCTTTCACGGTCATAGGCAGAATGGTGACGGAGAAACTCCGCGGGGACTGATCCTCGAAGTAGAGCTCCAGCTCAAACCGGAGCATCTCCTTCGTTTCGACTCCTTCACGGAAATACCTTTCCCACTCTTCCTCTTTGCCGATGCGTACCAAATCAGTGAGCCGCTTGCCCTCAATCCGCTCCATATCCAGATCCAACATCTGGGCCAGCTTCGCGTTTACCGATAGAATCGTCCCATCATCATTGAACGCAATGAAGATGTCGTTGGAATTCTCGACAATGGTCCGGTATCGCTCTTCGCTCTCGCGCAGTTCATCCTCCGCTTGCTTCCAATTCGTAATATCGGTGCTGGAGAGAATGATCTCCGTCACTTGTCCGTCCTGATAGATCGGCTGCACGATATTAAACGTTCGAAACCCGTTAAAACCCGACTCGTACCTGACTTCCTCGCCTCCGAACGCACGATCGTAGATGCTTGCAACCTGTTCTAAATGTTCCTGGGTCAGTCCTTCTAAATCGTTCAGCCGTTTGCCCGTTATCTCGACATTCGTCCAGCCTTGTTTGTGCAGCAGCTGTCCTTCAATTAAGGAATAGCGGTAGTCGCCGCGGCTGTCCCGGATGATCTTCGCCGTCATACCGGATTGGAGGTGCAGCAGACGATGCAGTTCTTCGCCTGCGCGGAGATTCTTCTGTTCCAGCTCGCTCGCACGAATGATATAAGACCGGAAATAAATCATCGCGTAACAACCTAATGTATTGGTAAAGCTGAGGATGAGCAAAATCTTCACCGGAATGTGAATCATCTGTGTGCCGATGATCAGGAAAACAATTCCGCTGAACAGCGTGGCATACACCCACTGGCGGAAGAGGCTGCGGACACGCAGCATGATGAATCCAACCCCGCCTACATAAACCAGCATCGTCACAATTGCCGTGATGGCGCCAATCCCGAACGGTGAAACCGTCAAACGGTATATAATGACTAATGCTCCCGCTATTGCGGCAGCCCAAAACCCGCCGAAGTAAGTCGCCATCAAAACCGGCACATAACGCAAATCGATGACAATGCTATCGCTCAGGCGGACACCGTAGTAGACGAGAATACAGCCGAGAATGCCTTGTACAATGCCTAATTTGAGGATTTCTTTCCACTTGCTATATTTTCTGTTTGTTGCAAACAGCCTGCTGGAGAAGAAGGTGATCATGGTCATGAATGCCGCATTAACAACCAAATCTTTTATCATATCTACTCCCCTTCCTACTGTTACTGTCGTGCTCGTTGGTATTACCATCCAATATTCGACATAATTCGATAATTCCCTCTCTTTGTCGACAAATAAAAGAGAGGTGCCTGCGCAGCACCTCTCTTCGCCTTCCCCTTACTTTATACGGTTAATAACTCTTGGTTTCCAGCTCATTGAGCGGCTTAAAGGTGTAGCCTAGCTGCCTCGCCGCATCGATGATTTGAGGGAGGGCTTCCGTGTTGTCTTTCGATACACTGTGCAGCAAAATCACCGCTCCGGGATGAAGCTGCTTCATCACGTTATCGTAGGCGTAACGCCAGCCGCGCTGGGCATTCGGCTCCCAATCTCTATAGGCGACCGACCAGAATACACTCGTATATCCCTGCTCCTTGCTAACGGCAAGTACCCGGCTGTTGAAAATCCCCCTAGGCGGACGAAGATACTGCATCTCCTGCTGCCCGGTCAGCTCTGCTACGGCCGTCTTCACTTTAGCGAGCTCCGTTTGGATTTGACTGCTTGGAATAACGCTCATATCCGGGTGGCTCCAGGAGTGATTGCCGATCAGATGTCCCTCAGAAGCCATCCGCTTCACCAGCTCCGGCTTGTCCTTGACGTAATGACCGGTTACGAAGAAGATGGCCGGGACGCCCTTCTCCTTCAGCACATCCAGGATGCGGCTCGTGTAGCCATTCTCGTAGCCGTTATCGAACGTGAGATACAGCTCTCTTTGTTTCGTATCGCCAAGGAAGATTGCCCCGTGCTGCTCCAGTATCTGCTGAAAGCCCTCTTCTCTAATTGAAGGCAGCATACCGCCAACACTCTTCTTAAATCCAAAATGGAAAGGGCCTCCTGGCGCGCCGACTGTCTCCGAGGCCATCGCCGTTCCTGCAACGGAAAGCATGAGGACAAGCGACGCCAACAGAGAAAGCCAAGCTTGTGGGCGAAGACGGTTTGGTTTGTACATGATGTTCGTTGTTCACCACTTTCTTCTCGCATGTAGCCTGCTGCATGTTGGAACCATACAGAAGTTACTGTATCCCGGAATGCTGGAAGTTATGTGAATTTTTCGGACAGGCTGCAAGGTGAGGGTCATTTCTATGCTAAAATAAGCGGAGCAAATGCTGAAGGTGAGGAGAATTCAACAATGGCTTCAATTGTGAAAATAAGAGGAAGTGTATTTATCGGCGGCTTGCAATGGCTCCCAGCTATGACCGACCCCGAAACCGGCCTGATCCATGAGTATGCAGGTGATGCACGGGAATTTACGCCTCATGCCGTTAATACAGGAAGATCTCGCGTGGAGCAGGAGGTTGTCGTTGATTTTGTGAAACGCAAGCTGTTTACGTTTGCCAATACCGGCCTTACTACGCTGCGAGTGACCAAACCGGGCGGGATTGCCGAGTTTAATCAAGGCAAAGCCTCTGTCGATGGCGTGACGGTCTCGGATGAAACATGGGAAGCTTCATCGGTTGCCTTCATCATGAAAGCAACTGCCGCCAATCCGCTGCGACCCGCTGCTCCGGCAGTCGATTATGAGCTCCAAGTGACCGTTCACGAAGAAACCGGTCAAGTCGAAGTGAAGGGCAGCCATGACGGGTTCCCTTGCTTCGAGTTCTATAAGCAAGTCGATTTCGGTGATTATGAGCTGCTGTACACGCATGATTTCCGCGTTACGGGCGATACGCCTGCCGCAATGGCCGGAGACATGGAATATGATTTCGAGCGCAAGCTCTAGTACGGGAACCTGAGGAAGGAGGCCTTGTCATGGCCATTTACCGCCGTCTCCAGACGGATGACGATTTCAACGAGGCGATGGAGCGCCAGTTCAAGCTTCGGGTCTATAAGGACGACCATATCGTCGACACAGGCGGCATCATTATCCGCTTCGACGATACGACCGTCGTCAGCCAATCCAGCGTCAGCGACGTTGCTTACCACGAACGCGCCGCATGCGAGTTCTTCGAGATTCGCAAGCGGTAGTTGTCGGAACTGCATAAGAGCCATTTTCCAACTTGTAACGGTTGTGAGAGTGGTTATATTGCCGAAATAGCCCATTTTTATTTTCTTACGGTTGCCATCGAGCTTATTTGGACATGTTCCGGTAGAAATCAACCATTTTATAGCGAATAAAGATGCTCACAACCGTTAGAATTCTAAAAGTCGTTCATTTCATGAAATAGACACGCTGACAACCGTTAAAGTTTATTCGGTATGAAGAAGATTGCCCTCAGATTAACCGACAATTAAAAAGAAACCCAACGTTATAAAAAACGCTGGGTTTCTCTATAATCCGAAGAGCTGTCCCACATATGGGACAGCTCTTCATGGTTTGATTAACAGTCTTCATTATTCGAATCGAACCGTTTGAATCTCGTATGGTTTAAACGACAGAGTAAGTACGCCATCCGCTCCAATGCTGCATGGTTCCAGCTCATCCTCGAGCAGGTTAACGATGCTCGCCCGCTTCGTACCCGCCGGCAGCTGCACTTTCACTTGATCACGGCTTCCCGTCGATTCATAGAAACGAAGAATCGTTCCTTCGCCGCGTTCTGCCGGCTTGACGGTATCCAGCAAGACGGAACGGCTGTCCAGCTGCAGCATCGAACACGATGCCGGCAGGGAGTTTGCCGATACGTTGCCTTCCGGAAGACGAAGGGCAATCGCGGGATGGTTCAATTCCGCCGCTCTGCGCACAACCTCAGCCTGACGCCAATCCTGCTCATGCGGGAACAACGAATACGTAAATTCATGCTCGCCTTGATCCGCGGTATTATCCGGCCATTTCGGAGCGCGAAGCAAGGATAGACGCAGCACGCCGTCTTTCACGTCGTAGCCGTATTTGCAATCGTTCAGCAGGCTGACGCCGTAGCCGCCTTCCGACAAATCCGCCCAGCGATGTCCGCAAACCTCGAATTGCGCCTGCTCCCAGCTCGTATTGCGATGTGTCGGACGCTCCATGGCGCCAAACGGAATTTCATAGGTTGCCTTCGTGCTCAAGACGTCCACAGGGAATGCGACCTTCAGCAACTTATGGCTCTCATTCCACTGTACGCGCGTCTTGAAATCGACACGTTTCTGATGATGGTACAGCATCAGATCCTGCGTAATACTCGATTCGCCCAAGCGCCACTCGAAGCGAATGATATCGAGCGATTCACCGGAAAGAACGAGCTTCTTCGAAATCAGCTCTGCTTCGCCAGCTCTGTACTGCTCAAATTTAGGATCGATGTCCCACGCGTCCCAGTACAGCGGTCTGTCGTGGAAGAACTGCAATTCATTGGCCTTCGCACCCTTAGGCAGCAGTTCACGGTTCGCCGCTTTGTCGAGCCAGCGGACGATCTCTCCGCGCTCATTGAATGCCAGCTTGTAGTGAGCGGTTTCCCACTCGTCTAGGGAACCAGCATCGTTAACAGAGCTCACCTGACGCAGCTTCGCTTCAGCACCTTTTGGCTCCCGCAGCCAGATCGTTTTATAGCCAAAGGCCGGGATAGCAGAGACGGCAATCGACAATTGGAACTTGCCGCATTCAAGCTCTACCCGATCGCATGGCAGACGACGGCCCCCGTCATCAAACGCGCTAACGCCTACTTGATGCGCGCCGACCTCAAGCACGACGGTTTCATCGCGCTCCCAACCAAGACTGTTGAACACGGCGTATGGCGTTCCTTCGCCGACCGCGCCAATTTCTCCAGCGACTGTAAGCATCGCTTGCGAGAGCCCTTGGTTGCCGATCGCAAAAATTTGCTCGTATTCCGCAGCTGACGTTTCATACGTTTCCGTAATGGCTGTACCCGGGATAATGTCGTGGAACTGGTTAAGCATCATCAGTTTCCAGCCCTCAGCAAGCGCATCCGTATTGCCGACAGTGCCCGTGTATGCACGAGCCAGCGAGCTCCAAATTTCCGCTTCGCGGTACAGTACCTCCGCTTTGCGGTTGCTCCTCTTGTTTCGACCATGCGTCGTCAAGGTGCCGCGATGCAGCTCCAGATACAAATCACCATGCCACTCCGGCAAAGTGTGAGCGACTTCTTCGACAGAATCGAAGAATGCGGCTGCCGTGCTGAAGCTGCTCGTCGGAAGACCTGGCATCAACGACCCGCGTTTCGCGAATTCAACCATTTCGCGTGTCACGCCGCCGCCGCCATCTCCATGTCCGTACAACAGCATCAGCTCGTTCAGCTTATCCTTCTGACGATACTCTCTCCAGTGCTCCTCAACGTCTTTCGGTCTTGTATGCTCGTTAATGCCATGGTTCAAGTACGAGACAATTGCCGTTCCGTCGATGCCGACCCAGCGGAACAGCTCATGCGGGAATTTGTTCGTATCGTTCCAGTTCAGCTTGGTCGTCATGAAGTAATCGACTCCTGCCAGCTTCAGCAGTTGAGGAAGCGAAGCGCAATAGCCGAACGTATCCGGCAGCCATTCGATCGCCGAGCTCTTGTTAAACTCATCGCGGTAGAAGAGCTGTCCGTACAGCATTTGACGAACAAGCGACTCCCCGCTTGGAATGTTGAGATCCGGCTCGACCCACATGCCCCCAACAAGCTCCCAACGGTCGTCTGCTACGGCTTGTTTGATTTTGGCATAGAGTGCAGGATCATGCTCTTTCACAAACGCATACAGAAGCGGCTGGCTTTGGGAATAGATGAACTCCGGGTATTCCTCCATCAGCGACGTCATCGTCGAGAAGGTACGGCTCGCTTTGCGCACCGTCTCCCGGACAGGCCACAGCCAAGCAATATCAATATGCGATTGACCGACCATATGCATCTTACCCTGTGAGGGACTCGCCGGGAATTGTTCACCGATCCGGTCACGAAGTCCCTTCTCAATCGCAGCAACAAGCTCAGGGCTATGCCAGCTATCCTCTGGTAATTGCTCCGCTTCTTTCATGGTCACATACAGCGTGTCCATCATCTGCTGGCGGTTGTAGTCCTGCTCCGGCAGCATACGCATCGTTTCGTAAACCGCTTGAACACTGTAGAGCAAGCTCTGCACAGGTTTGTTGACGCGAACTAGATTCACTTCATAATTCGTTATCGGCGCGACAACCGGTGCTTGGTTGTTCAGCGGATCAAACGGCTCCGGAATCGGATCCATCAATTCGATCTCAAGCAGCGGCTCACGGCCCGCTCCTTTCAGGTAGAGGGGTACGAAGTCATGATTGCGGTCCAAGCCCTGATAAGACGCACCGTTTACGCGAAGCAGTCCTTCTCCGCCGCCACTGATCGATAAACCAGCCGTTCCGTCCTCCCAATGAGCAGGAATCGAGATTTGCTTCGTCAGAAAATAAGTAATCCCGTGCTTCCCATCCAGACGCGTGTCCTTCAAGATACTTGACTCTCCGCCCGGAAGCGTCTCATATTCACCCGGCAAGCCGTAGCGGACCTTTCGCATCTCCCAATCCAGCAGGGTCGACGCCTCTGCCCACTGACGCTCCGACAGATTTCGAATAAAACGATTAATGCGATACATTCTCTACACCTCGCTTCGCACATGCAAGGATGTGCTGATTACGTCTTCTGCGTTTCTTCCGATCATCATCAGGAACTCGCCTGCTTCGACAAAAGGCTTCAAGTTCGCATCCAGCATTTGCAGATGCTCCTTGCCTACGATGAAGCTGACGGTCTTTGTTTCTCCCGGCTCAAGCACAACGCGTTCGAAGCCTTTCAGCTCCTTTATCGGCCGAGTAATCGAGCTTACTTTATCGGAGATATAGAGCTGAACGACCTCAGCACCTGAGACATCCCCGGTATTCGATACATCTACGGTTACGACTGCCTTCCCGTCCGGTGCTATCACCTCAGGGAATACGGCAAGTCCGCTATATTCGAAAGTCGTGTAACTCAGTCCAAAACCAAACGGATAACGCGGCTTTGCATCCATTTCCAAGTACCGTTTGCCCCGGCTTCTTTTGCCGTTATAGTAGACCGGAAGTTGACCTACATGTTTCGGTACAGATATCGTCAGTCTGCCGGACGGATTGACATCGCCGAACAGAATGTCTGCGAGTGCAGCGCCCCCTTCTTGCCCCGGATACCAAGCTTCAAGAATAGCATCGGCATGCTCGTCGATCCATGGCTCCACAATCGGTCGTCCGTTAATATAGACCACAATAAGCCTCTTGCCTAATTTATGAATTTCCTGCGCCAGCGTAAGCTGCACGCCCATCAAATGAAGACCGGTGCGGTCGATCCCTTCCCCGCATTCCATATCGCTCCAAGCAAGCTCCGATACGACGGATGCGCCTGTGCGCAAATCGATTGTGCCTTCGCCAAAGTCCCGCGCACTGGAGCCGCCAAGCGCCAGTACGACGACATCTGCTTGCTCCGCACAGGCCAAAGCGGAAGCAAAGCCGTCCGTGGAATCGCCTTGAATTCTGCAGCCTGGCGCGTAAAGCACACGCTCCTGCGCCTGTTCGCCCAGCGCTGCCTTAATTCCGTCAAGCAGCGTGACAATTTGTTCGCGTGGCTGCGGCGACGTATAGTCGCCAAGCTGGTTGTAGATGTGATCGGCATTGGGACCGATCACGGCAATTTTACCACTCGCTGCTTTGGACAGCGGAAGCGCCGCATTGTCGTTCTTCAGCATAATAATGCCTTGACGAGCAACCTCGCGCGCAAGCTCGGCATGTTCCGGGCAGCCGATAATCCGCGCAGCCGCTGCCGGATCGACATAAGTACGATCGAACAATCCCAGCTCGAACTTGGCCTTTAGAATCCGAAGCACTGCCACATCGAGATCCGCTTCTTTAATTAAGCCGTTACGCAGCGCGCCGTGAAGATGACCTGCGAACATCGCTCCCGACATCTCCATATCGATGCCTGCCTTAAGCGAGATCGCCGACGCTTCCTCGCCATCCTTGGCGACATCATGTCCCCAAGCAAGCATATTGATCGCTCCGCAGTCGGTAATGACGAATCCGTCAAAGCCCCAATCTTGGCGGAGCACTTGCTCAAGCAGTTCGGCATTCGATGTGCATGGCACACCGTCAATCTCGTTATAAGCAGGCATAATCGACTTCGCCCCGGCTTCGACACCTTTCCGAAACGGAAGCAGGTCGACCTCATGCAGCTCCCGTTTGCCCATATGAGCCGGGCCGGCATTTCGTCCTCCTTCCGAAGCACCATAGCCGACAAAGTGTTTCAGCGTCGCGATCAAGCTGCCTTCGCCATCAAGACGTTCCCCTTGCAGTCCCTGTACAGCGGCAACCGCCAGCTCCCCGATCATGAACGGGTCTTCCCCGAAGCACTCCTCGGTTCTGCCCCAGCGCGGATCCCGTACGACGTCGAGCACCGGCGAATACGTAGCTGCTCCGCCTTGGCTGCGGGTTTCCAGCGCTACGGCGCGGCACATCTCGCGGTACAACTCCACATTCCATGCGCTTCCGATTAGAAGCGGAACCGGAAATACTGTAGCGCCAATCGCCATATGTCCATGCGAGCACTCTTCGCCGAAGAGAATCGGAATGCCGAGTCTGGACTGTTCCATCGCATAACGCTGTATGTCATTAACAGCGCGAGCGCCTTCCTCTGGCGAGAGTCCGTTCTCCAGCGTTACTTCCGTCCATGGGTCAGCACGAAGCGTGCCATAGAGTGAACCGATGCCGCCCTTCTTAATCTGTTCTTGAAAGTCAGCATCCAGCTCGATCGTGCCATCAGCCCTCTTATGATACGTTTTCCACCCGAATGGCTGGGTCATTTGACCGATCTTCTCTTCGACTGTCATATGTGCAAGTAAGTCACTTGCCCGTTCAGAGACTGTAAGCGAAGCGTCTTTGTAACGCATAGTACCTTCCTCCCTTTCTCCCCCAAGACAAGCACAAGGAAGTACGCCCGAAGGAATACTTCCTTGTTCTTTTCATTTATTTCTTTTCAATCGCGGATTGATAAATTTGGACGTATTGCGGCAGGTTCAGACCATCGAACCCTTTCACGTAGCTGTCCCAATCTTTCTCAATATCCTTATCGCCAATGATGAACTGTGCCATGTTCGAATTTACATAATCCTTGATGGAAGTCGCCAATTGAGCGATTGTATCCGTATCTTCTGCTTTCACATAAGCGCCGGATGGGTAAGTTTCCTTCGGTGCATAGGCATCATATGCTGCTGTTGCGTCTGCAAGGCGTTTCTCGTAACCTGCAGCTGTCAGCGGGTCTTGAGCTGTCGCGAACAAATCGCGGAATTCCTTGGACAAGTCTTTAGGTCCAAGAAGCGACCAGCTGTCATTGCGCACAACATTTTCGTCTAGCGGCTGCAGTCCGGAGAAGCTGTACTTCGCAGGTTGGCCGGTAATGTTAAGCTCGCCTGCTTCAGCTTTCTTCCAGCCGATGCCTTCTTTGACGCCATATTCGCTGAACAGCGAGCCTTCTTCGCTATACGCATAGTCGATAATTTTGATTGCTGCGATTTGCTGTGCTTCAGACGCTTTATTCGTAATCGCCATCGGGAACTCGGCGATCCCTTGCGACGTGCCTGCAAGTTGAACACCGCTCGGACCTTTTACCGGTGGTACGATAACCCAGTGCTTTTGACGCTCATCTGTATCTTCATAAGCTTTAACCAGGTAGCTGACAAGAGCAGTAGTGATGGAACCTACGATTTCATCGCCTTCGCGTTGGCCGAGCTGACCAACTGCTTGATCATTCTGTGTGAATGACGCTTTGTCGATCAAACCTTCGCTGTACAGCTTGTGCATGTAAGCCAAGCCTTCTTTCCACTCCGGCTTGTTCGCTGCAAAGTCTACTTTACCATCTGTTACTGTTAAATACTTATCGTTATCGTTATAAATAAATGAATTCATCAGATAGGAGTCGATGTTACCGTTCCAAACCGATTTGTTTGGAGCACCTGTCAATGGAATTTCATCTGCCTTGCCATTGCCGTTAGGATCTTGCGTTTTGAAAGCTTTCAGAGCCGTATAAAGCTCGTCAGTCGTTGTAGGAACACCAAGTCCCAGCTTGTCTAGCCATGCTTTGTTCATCCAGAACTTTTGCGCATGTGTACAGTGGTAACATTCATTCAAGCGCGCAATTCCATAGATGTTGCCGTCCGGCGCAGTCATAGCTTCCTTCAGGTAAGGCTTCTTCTCAAACATCGCCTTCAAATTCGGTGCATATTTGTCAATGAGATCGTTAAGCGGAATCAGCACGCCTTGCTTGCCGTAAGTCATCAAGTCGCCGGTCGTGAATTTCGCTTCCAGGAACACTTCCGGATAGTCGCCGCTTGCAAGCAGCAGCTGTCTACGGTCTACGAGTGCATCAGTAGGAGCGACATCCCACTTGATTTTGACGTTGAATTTCTCTTCCACGAGCTTCGTGTATTCATTGTCCTCAAGCGGCGCTTTGCCTTGCGGTGCAAAAAATCCGATATCGATAGGTTCAGACGCTTCAGTAGCTGCGTTGTCACCTGTTGTTTCATTGCTTGCACCGGCATTCTCTTTATTATTGCTGCCACATGCGGAAAGAACGATACTGCTGATCAATACGATCATGAGTGATACCCAGATGGACTTTTTCAAAACGAACTCCTCCTAGAATGAATAGTTTCGTTGCAGCTGCTCGAATTTCCCGAACAGTTCCCCCTGATTGCCGACACGCTTCTGACTGATCGATGTTGTCGTTGCCCCACCTCCACAATTAGTTCACACTATATTGTTGAAGTTAGCCCTTTAAGGAACCAACCATAACACCTTTGACGAAATGCTTCTGTACGAAAGGATACATAATGAGAACAGGTACGCAGGCTACGACGATCAGCGCATATTTAAGCACTTGCTCGAAGCCCTTATCCCGAAGACTCTGTGCGGTATTCGCCAGCATCGCAGGATCGGCTGCATTAAGAATCAGCATGTTACGAAGAACATATTGAAGCGGGAAAAGATGTTCCGATCTCAAGTAGATCAGGGCATCAAAGTAGGCATTCCAGTGTCCTACTGCGTACATCAGCGTCATAACTGCCAAGACCGGTTTGGACAACGGCAATACGATGCTCCACAAGTAACGCAAGTCTCGGCAACCATCCATCTGGGAAGCCTCTTGCAGCTCCGATGGAATCGAAGATTGGAAGAAAGTTCTTGCAATAATGACTTGGAAAATGGAGAACGCTCCAGGGAGCCATAATGCCCAGCGTGTATCCAGCATGTGTAAATTTTTCACCAACAAGTACGTTGGTATGAGTCCGCCGCTGAAAAATAACGTCACCATCATGAGAATCATGATGTATTTGCGGCCCGGCATCGTCCGCTGCGACAGCGGGAAAGCCATGAGTACGGTAAAGGTAACGTTAATCAACGTCCCGAAAATCGTATAAATAAAGCTGTTATAATAACCTGTCATGAGCTGCGAGCTCTGGAAAATCGACTTATAGGCTCTAAAGGAGAAGTCGACCGGGAACAGCCACACTTTGCCTGAAACAACGGCATCCGGCGAGCTGAGGGATGAGCTGAAAATGTAAAGCAGCGGATAAAGCACAGTCAGCGTAATCGCTGCAAGCAAGAGATACAGACTTATCAGCAAGACACGGTCGCCGAAAGGTTCTCTGATTTTTTGTTTGATAAACATAGACGGCCGCCTTTCTACCACAAGCTGTTTTGAGAAACTCTGCGTGCTACTGCGTTTACACCGACAAGCAGGATCAAGTTAATGACGGAATTGAATAATCCAACCGCGGAGGAGAAGCTGAAGTTCGCTCCAAGCAAACCGACCTTATACACATAAGTCGAGATAACCTCGGAAGTACTCAAGTTCAGCGAATTTTGCATCAAGAAGATTTTCTCAAAGCCGACCGCCATGACGTTGCCCAGACTTAGAATGAGCAGCGTAATCGTGATCGGGAGCAGAGATGGTAAATCGATATGAATGATTTTCTTGAATCTCGAAGCGCCATCCATACGTGCCGCTTCATAGAGCGAAGGATCGACACTGGCCAATGCTGCGATATAGATAATGGATGCATAACCCATTTCCTGCCACACACCGGACCAGACATAGATGGACTTGAACAATGCAGGCTCACCCATGAAGTTAACGGACTCCCATCCTAAGAAGGACATGACTCTGTCAATTACCCCAACATGCGGTGAAAGCATCAGGATGATAATCGATACCATGATAACCGTCGAAATGAAGTGAGGCGCGTAAGTGATCATTTGAACGGACCGTTTAAAGAAGCCTGTCCGAATTTCGTTTAGTGCCAGTGCCAGCAGAATCGGAATCGGGAAACCTGCCAAGAGTGAGTAGAAACTGATGATTAGCGTATTCTTAATTAATATAGGGAAGTTTGGCGAGCTAAACAGATTATCAAAGTGTTTAAACCCAACCCATGGGCTGCCCAGAATCCCTTTAATAACATTAAAGTCTTTAAACGCGATAATTACTCCAAACATCGGTATATATTTGAAGATGATAAGATAGAGTACCGGAAGAAGTACAAGCAGGTATAGCTCCCAACTCCGCTTCATATTGCTCCATGTCTGCGCCATCCGCATTACCCCTTAATTCAGTGTCGTATTCGATAGCTCGATTCTAGCCTGCCGAGGACAACACCAGCAATTCGTAAGATTCCGCGATACCACTATTTTCGCGGCGTGCGCATTTGGCTGATATCAGCGTTAAGAAATAAGAGTACTCCTCATTTTTCTACACATGCACTTTTTCGCCCCCGCAAAGCGCCGATTTTCGGGTGGGCGTTACCATACATCACAGAGTTAAGCGCTTCATTGGCTGTATATCCATCCTATAAAAGTCCGCAAAAAAACCTTGGTGTCCGCCGATGCTGCCGGCATGACCCAAGGTTATAGAATGCCCATCATTTTTGCTGCTTGCGGTAATCACTCGGTGAAAGTCCCGCAACGTTCTTGAACGCTCGGTTGAAGGAGTTGTAATTAAAATAGCCGACCTGCACACTAATCTCCTGTAACGATTTATCCGTACTGAGTAGCAGTTGTTTGGCTTTATCCATCCGCAGTCCGATTAAGAAGTCTACAAAATTCCCGCCCGACTCTTCTTTAAACAGCTTACTGATGTTCTTCGCATGAAGGTTGAACTTGTCGCTAAGATGGTCAAGCGAGAGCTCCGGATTGGCGTAATGCTCTTCGATATAGGCCCGAATATCGCCGATTACAGCCCGCGTCCGCTGGGAATCCTTAAGCGCCTGCAATCGATCAGTAGCTGATTCGAAGATTTTCGTACAGCCCTGCTCTAATTCCGCTACAGTCTCCCAGTTTCTCCCTAGTTCAACCAGCTCAGCGCCTGCATCTTTCCACACATTGCGATAATCCTTGGACAGCTCCACAAATACGCGGCTCAGCTGTTGGTGCAGAAACTGCAGGAAGCTCTCGATTTCCTTCCGCGATGAGATGGAATCTTGAATTTGATCGAACAGTTCGTCCAGATGCTTCTTCCATCCACTCTCGGCAAGCCTAATCGCCTGGGATAGGGAATGAATCGTGCCAAAATAATCGTGAACACGAAACTTTGACGCATCGAGCTCCGATGGTTGAAGCAATCTTCCCGTTCCGAGCACAGCCTTATATTGCAGCAAATTGCCCGCGAGCTCGTACGAGCTTCGGATTTCTTCAAGACTGCCCGCCTTAGCACCTACGCCAATGGTGATCGTAAAGCTCAGATTGCTTTGCACCCATTCTACGATTTGCTCACCGATTTGTACGCTTAGTGCAGACCCATCCGCTTCATCCGGTACCCATACAATTGCAGCGAGCTTACTTTCCGTAATCCATTCCGCCCATACGCTTGCACTGCTAAGTCCGGACATTTCCTGGGTAACGCTCGTTACGACAAATTTAAGAATGGATTGATCCTGATGATGATACGTCTCTATGAACTGCTTATAACGGTCAATTTCAAAAACAAGCACGAAAGCCTGCGAGCCTGCCGGATTTACATGATACGTAAGCAAATCGGCCTGCCATTCCGACTCTCGAATGGGAACTCGCCCTTCGACGGCTTCATTAAAGCGATGCTTCTTCTTCAAAATAACCGTTTCTTTATTCTGTTCCCTCGTTTTCGTCGTTTCCTCCATAAGATGCTCTAGCGCGCCTTGGATAAACCCGAACTCATTGCTGCCAACTTTGTCCTCCTCCGGCTTGATTAACGCACTTGTCCGAATAAGGGAAACAAGTTGACTGATCGGTTTATAGTTACGCCTTGTTACGTGAACGACCCATATGACGCCTAAGAGAACCGCAACTATGGCAATGATGACCCAAATACTATAGAAATTGAGCACAAGCCGCGACAACCCGGAATCAGCCGGTCCACTCTCGACACCCCATCCCGTATAAGGAGAAACATACCGAGACAACACGCTCCTGGATTCAAGACTTGTTGCGCTATCATCCATAAGGCTGTTTCCTTGTTTATCGCTTATACGAACAAAAGTAAGATTCGGGTTGTACATCGGCGTAACAGAGGCTTTCAGTTTGGACAAGCTGACATTCACCACGATGTAGCCTTTCTTCAACGTCGTGAAATGGGGATAATCCTGCACAAGCGTAATGACATCCTTAGCTTTCTCGGCCGGATACGGCTTATAGCTTCGCTTGCCTGTCCACTTGCCTGAAGGCAGCTTCTGTTCAATAAACGGTTGTATGAATGGCTTGTCCACAAAGTCTGCGGTGATGCCTGATCCGTCACCCGCAACGAAATCATCCTTTAACCGGATGAGATAGACGGAATCGATGATTGAATAATTGAGTTTCCAATCATCCATGAGCGTGTTTGCCTGCATATTGATGAACACATCTTCGCTCTTCGCATTAAAGAACTTCCTCAGTTCCGTAGACGAAAGAGTGTCCCGTAAAATACGATAATCAAGCGTCTTGAGTGAATTGTCCGTGAACCGGACAACCTGCTGGGCAAGAAAATCATTCGCCTTGATCGCTTCTTTGCGATTCTGCTCGTTAAGGGTTTGGAAGAAGACCACAAATAGTATGGTTACCACGACAAAAAACACGGGAAGATAGGATAAAAGTAATTTCCGGAACCAGTTTCTGTTCATGTCCATCCCCCTTTATCTTATGTTCCCGCGTCGCCGGTTTAAAAAATCCACTTTATTCTACACTAATTTAGGTCTCCTTGCCAAATTAGCTGGATTTAGCCCTCCCGAATTACTTCGTAGCTATGCGGAATACATGCGCGATTGGAGCTGCTTCGGTCAACTGGCTCTCCGGCAGATGCACGGTAATGAATTCTTGATCCCGTGTGTAGAAGACGGATTCTCCTGTATCCACGAGTTCGATGCCCGTAATCGCTTCTGCATACGGAATTCGGATTTGTCCGGATACCGGCGAATTCTCATTTGCATACAGATAAGTGCAGTAAACCGTGTCGCCTTTGCGCGTAAATGCACAATCGCTTGTGTAGTAAGGCGCGCAAATCCGCGTACCGTAGACCGCTTCGCCGTACACTTTCATCCATGCTCCGAGGTCCTTCATGCTCTTCACTGCGCCTTTAGGCAATCTACCATCAGGCTGAGGTCCAACGTTTAGCGCCAAGTTGCCGCCTTTTGCGACTACTTCCATTAAGATATGAACCAATTGACGAGCGGATTTATACTTGTCCTCGAAACCAAACGAGAAAGAAGTTCCGATTGTGATACAGCTCTCCCACGGCACATGCAGCGGACGATCCGGGATCGTTTGCTCCGGTGTGACGTAGTTCTCATATGCGCCGCCAACTGTACGGTCAGCCGACAGCAGCCATGGCTGCGATGTCTGACGTGCACGCTCAACCACTTCACCCAGACGAATATCTTGATTCACCTTGCCGCCATCTCGTACCCAGCCGGCATCCAGCCACAGGATATCGATTCGGCCATAGCGAGTCATTAGCTCCATAATTTGCTCATGCGTGAACTGCACGAATTTCTCCCACATCGATGGATGCTCCGCCGGATTGTAAGAAGGTCCGCGCCACATATGACGGCCTCTCTCCATTCCCGGTGCCCAGTAATACGGCGTATTCCAGTCCGCTTTGGAGAAATACGTCGCGATCGCAAGTCCTTTATCACGGAATGCATCGAATACATTCTTGCAAATATCCGCGTAACGGTGCGCATGGAAAGGAGTCTCTTTGCCTGTAATGCGATAGTCAGTCGTATGCGTATCCCACATGCAGAAACCATCGTGATGCTTAGTTGTGAAGATCAAATATTTGAAGCCGCCTTCGGCAGCTACTTCTGCCCACTTCTCCGGTTCGAAGCGAATCGGATTAAATGTCTTATTCAGCGCGAAGTACTCGCGTTTCATTTCTTCATAATCATTCGTCCAATCGACGTCGTTTCGTGCCCAATCGCCGTCTTCGTCACTAAGTGTCCACGATTCCACCATCCCGATCTGGGAATAGGGACCCCAGTGCATCATCAAGGCGAGCTTCTGATCCTGGAACCATTCCAGACGTTCCAAGGTTACCGGGTCCGTTGGTTTTACCCACTCGGATTCACTGCTATAATTATGAACGCCATTTTCCACTTCATGTACGGTCTCACTCATGTATTTAGCCTCCTTAATAGTTAACGATGCTTCGCTTAGGCGAGCATAGCCCCAATCTTCTTCTCTTTCATCAACTTCAGAATCAGCTCGCCGAACAAGGTGTTTGCCCAAGCAAACCATGATCTCGTAAATTGAGTCGGGTCATCCACGCTAAAGCCTTCGTGCATAAAGCCGGTCTCTCCGTCGGTAGCGATCAGCAGCTTCACCAGTTCAGCGATTTCCTGATCGTCCGTTGAAGTAAGAGCCTGCATAACCAAACTGATGTGCCAGATATAACGCGGCGGCGTATGCGGGCTTCCGATCCCTTTCGCGCGGCTGCCCTCGTAGTAGTACGGGTTGTCCTTGCTTAGAATGAAGCGGCGCGTGTTCAAGTAAATCGGATCATCCTTTGCCGCATAACCCAGATAAGGAATAGATAGCAAACTCGGCACATTCGCATCGTCCATCAGCGTGTAATTGCCCTCTCCATCGGTTTCATAGGCATACATTTCGCCGTAAACCGGATGCTTATAGATACCGAAGTCGCGAATGCCAAGGTCGATCTCTCCCTGCAGCGCAAGCGCCTCGCTCCGCAGAGACGCATCGCCTAGCACTTCGTTTGCGATTTCAGCCAGGTAGCCCAGCACAACGCTCGCGAACATATTAGCCGGAACCAGATACCCGTAGGCGCAAGCATCATCGCTTGGCCGGAAGCCGGACCATGTCATGCCTGTATAGCTAACCGGTGCGCCCATTCCGTTGTTGTGGATCGTATCGCTTGGCGGACCGGATAGGCGGGTGAAACGGTACGGAGACTCTTCCACATGCTTCTGCTCAATGCGCCATAGCTGCAAAATACGTGCCGCTGCCTGCTTGAAATTGTCGTCGAAAGCAGCTGTGCTGCCTGTCTGTTTCCAGTACAAGTAGCTGATTTGTAGCGGATAACATAGGGAATCAATCTCGTATTTACGCTCCCATACCCACGGGCTCGGTGCAGGCAGCTCCGTAATATCGTTCTCGTAGCGATTGTCATTGGCCTCTTCGTTGAAGGCATTCGCGTACGGATCAATGAGGATGCACTGGAATTGGCGCTTCAACAGTCCTTCAATGATGCGGCCAAGTTCAGGATCTTCCGAGGCCAGCTGAATATAAGGTCTGACCTGTGCACTGGAATCACGCAGCCACATCGCCGGGATGTCGCCGGTAAATACGAACGATGTACCGTCTTCCATAAGACGTGTAGTGGTTTCCAATGTATTCGGGAAGCATTGCTTGAACATATGGAGCAGCTTCGGGTGACCGGCGAGCTCCGTCTCCGCCATGGCTAGGATGTCTTGGATCGATTGCGGCAATTTCGATTGTAATTGTACGGTCAATGGATTCACCTTCTTGTGTGTATTTATCATTTATTGCGGCTGATGATTTAAAACCGGCGTATCCGTGAGCATGACCGTCGATACTTGCTGTGGAGCGCCATGCAGCTCGAAAACGATGATTTCATTGCTGCCTTCGAGAAGCAGTGGGGCAGGCACATACAACGTTTGCTGAGGCCCCTTGCTCCAGTAACGTCCCAAATTAAAGTTGTTGATGAAGACGACGCCTTTCGTCCAGCCCTGCATGTCCAAGAACGTATCTGCATTGGCCTCCGAGACGTGGAAAGTTCCTTTATAGAACCTTGGCCCATCGGGATTCAAGCTGTCATTGGCAAAAGTCAGCTTCGTCAAGTCTTCCAGCGGAATCGGCCGAATCGTCCAATCAAAGAGAAATTGGAAACCAAGTCGAACCCCTTCCGTGATTCCTTTGCGGTCTTTGAGGTAAGGACCATAGTTGATTCTGCCCATGTTTTCAACGAGAATGTCAAGCCTCGCTCCTCCAGCCGGCACTTCAATCGCAAGCGATTGCGGTGTCTGCGCCCGCTCGATTACGCCTTTAAACTCGCCGTCAACATAGACCATTGCCCGGTCGCGCACTTCTTGCAAATAAAGCTGCTCTGAAGGTCGCGGTCCGGAAATCCGAGTCGAATACAAAATAAAACCATAATTCTGTCCGACCTTCTCCATCGGAACCGGGGTAACGGATGGGACAGGTGCCGACAGCGCATCGAGCTGCTCCCATAAAGCCGCCTGCTCCGTCAGTTCGACTTGCCCGTAGGCTCGGCGAGGTATGGCAGGAGGAAGCTCAAGTGGACCGAGATCCTCATAACGGGCAATGACTTCACGCACCGCATAATACTTAGCCGTTGGCACCCCGGTCTCATCCAGAGGTGAATCGTAGTCATAGCTCGTAATCGTCGGCTCATAGAGATTGGGTTCCTGGCAGTTGGCGCCGTTATAGAATCCGAAGTTCGTGCCGCCATGGAACATGTAGAAGTTGACGGAAGCGCCGGCTGCCAGCATTTCATCCAGTACTGCTGCCGCATCTGACGCATCGCGGGTATGATGCGGCTTGCCCCAATGGTCAAACCACCCATTCCAATATTCCATGCACATTAACGGAGAGTCCGGTTGATAGTCCTTCAGCTTATCGAAAGAAGAGGTCGGATTGGAACCAAAGTTAACCGTCGACAGCACACCTTGAACGGATCCGCCCTGCAGCAGCGCGTCCGTTGGTCCATCGGAGGTAAATAGCGGTACATCGATACCTCGCTTTATTAGAGCCTTCTGCAAATACGCCAGGTACTTGGCGTCATTGCCGTAGCTGCCATATTCATTCTCGATCTGCACCGCGATAATCGGTCCGCCGTTCGTGCAGAGCAGCGGCTTCAGCTTAGGAATAAGGGCATCGTAATAAGCATCAACCTTGCCGAGATAAGCCGGATCGCTGCATCTCAGCTGCATATCGGAATCGGCTAACAGCCATGCAGGCAATCCGCCAAATTCCCATTCTGCACAAATATATGGACTCGGACGAACAATGACATGCAAGCCGAGGCTGCCCGCAAGCTCGATATAAGCGAACACATCGGCGATTCCGTCGAAACAGAACTGCCCTTCATTCGGCTCATGCACATTCCAGGGAATGTACGTCTCCACCGTATTCAGTCCGCAAGCTTTTAACTTCATTAAACGGTCTTTCCAGTACGAAGGTACAATCCGGAAATAATGCATAGCGCCGGACAGAAGGCGGACAGGCTTGCCCTCATACACAAACGCATCTCCTTCTATTGAAAAATGGCTCAACATACTCGCTCCTTACCTCTATCATGTAGACTTAGGATAAACGCGGCACTTCCTGTGCTCAACGGGATTTTTTCGGGAAGTTCACCTTTTTCCACCCCAAACAGGGCACTACACAATATTCTCAAGCCCCTTCTCCGTTGAAAAAGGAGAAGTCGACGAAACTTGCATCCTCGTACGACGCAGAAATCGCTTGCCGGCAGCAATAATAAAAGGTGCGGCCGATTATCGGCCGCACCTTTTATTGGCAGATCTATGAGTCAGCACTTACGCGCCCTTGCGTTTCACGGGGACATAAATGTCCATTTCGACCAGCTCTTGGTCCGGGTGGCAGCGATAATCATACAGCTCGAACTCCGCAGCACCGGAATGCTCATAACCGGAATGCGGGAACCACTCGCTGAAGATCGCGCCCCATGTGCTTTGGATCGAGTTAGAGAGCTGCTCGGTCGGCACTTTCGGTGTCGTAAACACCGCATAGTCGGATGCACCGAACTCACGGCAAACAAGATCCTCCGGCACATTGTCGAAGTGCTCTGCTTCCATGCCAATCAGATACTTGAAGCTTCCGGTCGCCATATCGAAGCTGTGGCAGATGCCGAGCTCGATCGGGCTGTCCTTATGAACGCGGTTCGGAATGCGGCCCGACCAGCCATTCTTCAAATACTCCTGCCAGTATGCCGGAATCTGGCGATGGTTCTCTCCGTTGTTCGTGGATGTTTGAAGCTCGTAGCCAATGACCTTGTACGCTGGTTTGGTTTCAATCCGATACTCCATGCGAATGCCTCCCAAATAAGGATTGTATTTGCGCTGCAGCACATTCAGCTTCGAGTAGGCGGGCGGCTTGATCCCATGTTTGCGGTAATCAGCCGGCGTCATCTCGAACATGCGCTTGAAGGCGCGGGTGAACGTTTCATGATTCTGAAAGCCGTAATCGAGTGCAATGTCGAGCAGCCTTGTATCCGAATAAGCTACCTGCCAAGCCGATAACGCCAGACGACGCTTACGCACGTATTCCATTACGGTATCTCCCGCCATGGACAGAAAGACCCGGTGGAAATGAAAGTCGGACAGCCTCGCGACCTGCGCCAGCCGCGATAAGGATAATTCCTCCGCCACATGTGCTTCCACGTAATCAATGGTCGTTTGAATCTGCAGCAGGTAATCCTCTCTCATTCGAGTACATGACCTCCTCTTCCTTTGCTGTTCCCATTGTAACTTGGTTCATTGCTGTATTCTTGATGATTCTTGCTTAACCCTGCTCGAAGCACGAAAAAAAGGCCGCCATTACACGCTGCGGCCTCTTAGATGGATCAAGCTTGTTATTTGAACTTCTCCGGAAATTGGCTGATGACCCCATTCGTTAGAATATCCGCGAACATCAACATGTGAGCCAATCCCTCATCGAAAGCAAGAATATCCCCATTCCAGTCCTTCTTCAGTCTCGCAGTCACTGCAACCGTAATCAGCTGCAAATGTCGATCCATCATGCTCTTAATCTCTTTGTGCGTCCAATTGGGGTTAGCGCCGCTTAGGAACTTAGCAATATCATCAGCGTTACGGTACCATGCCTTATTATACTTCTCCAAGTCAGCCTGATTGCCGGTTTTCGCGGCTTCAAGCACTTGACCGGCAATCAGAATATGCTCCCGCAGCAGCTCAGCCAGTTGATTGCCTGCTTTCTCGCCGTAGTACGGCTTAAAGGCATTGCCGAGATCCTGCTGATTTCGGAGCAATCGCTCCAAAACCTTGTTGCGATCCGCAAGCCCTTCGGTCGCACTCACGATGTAGGTTTTTGTCCAGTAGACATGGTCCCCCCACAGCTTTCGGAGTTCTTTGTTCAGGTTTACCATGGACTGCGTATAGCGTATTTGGTGGGCATGATGGTCCTGCCTGGACGCCGAGGCATTTATTGGAGTCACCCCTAGCCCAAGCAGCACGCATACGAGCGTTAGACTTAGCAATTGTCTTCTCATGTGCTTTTGTTCTTCTCCTTCTCTGAGGCCTGTATGGTCTGGATGGTTAGCCCCTTATATTGTGGACGTTTCCATTCATTTCATGCATAACCTTTCTTATATTTCGGGGCGGGAACCCGTACCATTTTGCCTCGCTTGGCATCTATTAAGAGGAGTATGCAGACTAGCAGCATGAATGAGAGAGTAGGGGATGCGAGAATGTCGATGATGAGAAAGAACAGCAACGTCTTCGCAAAAAACCGCAAGTTACGGAGCGGTAAAGTTACCGCAACCAGCAGCAAGCTGCAAAACAATGTCGGCAAAAACAGCCGTAAGGTTCAAAGCAGCAGCACAGCAAACGCCCGGGGCAGCTACAGCAGAGCCGTTTATTCGACCGGGATCCTTCGGCGGAATCCCGGTACCAACTTCGCCCTCGTTGACCTCGTCAACCTGGGCTACGGAAATGCCTTACGAATGAGCGTCCAAGTATTCGACTGGTCAAGCGGCCTTCCTGTCGCACTCACGCTAACACCGTGCAATACGACAAAATGTTTCGTGTCCCTAGCCCCAGGCACATCGAATTTCGTATACGCAGATGTATCGAATGTGCAGTACAAGTACGAGGTCCGTATCAGTCGCAACGCATATAATCGCAACGTCATACTCAACGTATTCGGCCTCAGCCAAGAGCCGCTTACGCCACAAACCGGCAACAACGTCCTGCAGCACGCGCTTGTCCGGATTAAATGAACAAATAAAAGCGGATGAACCGGGCTAATCACCCACTTGGTTCATCCGCTTTTTCAACCCACAACCGCTCCGATTTTCTTCCATGCCTTCTCGCGTTCTCCGATCAGCGGGAATTCGCCGATCCGCAGCCGCGCGCTGCCGTAAGGGACAAGCGTCAATTCCGCCATCTCCTGACCTTCGGTCTTTGGATAGATCGGCGGCGTCCCCGCGTTGTTGCCTTCCATTTTCCACTCGCGCACCAGCTGCCCGGTTGCCCTCAACCGAACAGGTGCGTGCTCTGCCTCGAATGGCTGATACGGCACTTCACTTTCGCTAACCGCGTAATCATTGTCTGCTAAGAGACCGTATTTCCAAGGCGAGCCCGGGTAAACCTCCCAATCGTGAAACTTCGCCCGCTTCGTCAGCAGCTGCCAATTCTCTTGAATCGGAAGAGCATAGACAAGAGGTCCGCGTTCAACGCTAATGGCGTACAAATTACGGGACGTCGTCGTCACAACCATCGGCAAACGAAGCGTCAGCACATCCCCGTTCTTCCACTCACGCTCGATCCGCGCATAGCCGTTAACGATGTTAAGCGAAACGTTAGCACCATTAACCGACGAGGCAGGCGAACCACACCAAGCCGGAATCCGCAGCGAAATGGCGAAGGTTTCACTCGGACGATCCAGCGACACGGCCATGCTAACCGTATCCCGGAACGGATACTCACCGCTCACCGTTACGGTAGCCGCCGCACCACTGCCAACAGCAGCGTTTACTACGCTAGGCGCATACGACACAGCTGCCAAGCCGCCGTTCCCGTCCCCCATCCACAGGTGGGACGTAAACTTAGGCCAGCCTTGATGCATATTCGACGTGCAGCAGCCGAAATGCGGTTCCAAACCAAACAAGTTCGCATCCGGGCCATTGCTCCAAGCCCGCGGAGCCACATTGCATACGATCTGATTCACCTGTTGATCGTATTGATGCGACGTCCAGTCCTTGGAGATTGCGGCAGGGAGTGCGTTGAACGCCACCTTTTCCAAAATATCGCCGAACCGTCCTTCGCCGAATACGCGGGTCAAATGCTCCATCGAATACATATATTCGACCACGGCACATAGCTCGACGCCTTGACTTGGGCTCGTACCGGACAGCCACTCGTCGCCGGAGAACATGCCATGCGCTTGACCATGGTACGTCATCAGGCTGTCGATGCCGCGATGAACGGCCGCAAGCTCGGCTTCCACGCCGCTAAGCTCATAGCGGATGGCTGGTGTTTTGATACCCATGGCCACGTTGACGACATGCGTGCTCCAATCCCACTCCTCCACTTTGCGCCAGTAGGGGAAGTCATGGAATACATCTGTCCAATCGAGCGTCTGCTCGGCCACTGTCGCTGCCAGCTCCAGCAGGAACGCCTCTCCGGTCACTTTGTACAGCCATTGCACGCACAGCATCATCTCTGCCCCGCGAGCCTTCGCCCACCCTTCAAGCGGGTTGGATGCGATGTGACTGTGAACGTAACGGAAATAGCGGGTCAAGAATGGAACAACGCGCTCATCCCCCGTTACTTCCGCATATTGCGTCATCACCTTGAGCATGATCATGTAATGCCACCAGTCATGCTTCTTGTTGATGTCGTTATTGACCGATTGAATCGTTCCGCGCGGACCGAAGTTGCCGTCCTCCCCTTGGCTTGCGAGCGACCATTCCACCCAGCGCTGCGCTTTGGCAATCAGCTTCTCATCCTCCAGCAAATAAGCAAGCGGCAGCAGGCCGTCCAAATAATAAGGCCCGCGCTCCCAGCTCTCGCCGTGACCTCCGATCCAGCCGTTCGCCGAACCGACATCACTCCAATGCTCTTCCAAATGTCCGGTTAATCCATCGGCCTGAATACGTAATTGATTGCGGAGCCAGCCTGCTGGCTTAATCGCCCCTAGCGGTAACGCTTGAAATGCAGTGGCAATCAGTTTATTTGTCGTCGTCTCCATGCGAGTCGTCTCCTTCTTCATACAAGATAGCTATGAAGCGAATATAGCATGTTCACGCAGCCGCAGCCGATAGCCGATGACAACCCCTTTTTATCCAATCACAACATAAGCCTAAATTGCCATATATGGCATAAACCCTTATGAACCCTTATGATAAAAGGAAACCTTCCCGGAAGGAGCTGCACGCCAATGTTCCGATTCACTTCTCCTCCTATGCCGCACTACATCACCTCAGGTGAAGATACGTATGCAGCAGGCGGCAAACACCCGGACCGCGCAAGCATTGGCGTATTCGACTTGCTCGCGGTAACACGCGGCGCTCTCTATCTGGAAGAGGATGGGGCTGCGCTCACCGTTCTGGCTAATCAGTTTGCGATTCTGCGTCCGGACCGCTCGCACAAGACCGTGATCCCCTGCCGCGAGGAGACGCATTTCTACTGGCTCCATTTTCAAACGCTAGGCAGCTGGAGCGTCGTGGCGGAACGCGAACCGCATCTATTCCCGCCTGCCTCTGATCCGCATACACATATCGAGACATTCGTGTTTCATGTCCCGAGATTCGGCGAACTGCATGCACGGGAAGGCGTTTACGAACGATTGGAAAAGCTGCTGCTGCTGCATGCCGATTTCCATGCAGCCGCCCGTTTCCGCCAGCAAACACTTCTGCTCGAGCTGCTGCTCCAGCTGCAAGAGGAGGGCAGCAGCGCTGCCGCCAAGGACCCGCAACTTGCGCTGGCGGATGAAGCCGCCGCTTTCTTGCGCCGCAATTATCGGGAGCAGCTTAGCTATAAGGAGCTGTCGGATCAGCTGCATTTTCACGCCAACTACATCGCGCTCTGCATGAAGAAAGCATTCGGCTGCACGCCGCAAGACTACCTCACCCGCTACCGCATCGAGCAGGCCAAACAGCTGCTCATTCACACGGGCGAGCCCATCGGCAAAATCGCCGAAGAAACCGGCTTCCAAACCTTCCCGTATTTCGTCCGCTGCTTCAGTAAGCACACGGGAGCGCGACCGAAGGAGTTTCGACTTCGGTATCGGTAATCTGCGAACGACAAAAGGCAGCTCAGATGTGGACATCTTGCTTCTGTCCTAGCCCGAACTGCCTTTGCCTAGCCTATTTATTTAACAATGCCTGTCCGAAGCTGCGTTACGCCGAACTCCAAGTAGCCTTTCAAGCACGACAGCACAAACACCCAGCCTTCTTTGTTGTCCACGATTTTGTGCAGCAGCTCGGGATCATTCTCTTGGAATCCCTCTTCGTTAACGGTAATAATCGTGCTCGCATCAGGCTGCTCTTCCAGCGTAATCGTGACAATATGGTCCTCGCCGGCCCATTGAAATACGATCCTTTTATCGGCCTCAACTTCGAGCAGTGTTATGCCCACTTCAGCGTTGTACTCTTTGTAGAGCAGTGTAATGCTCTTGCCTTGCTCCCATCGCTCCGAGCTGGATGAGAACCAGAAGTTGCCGATCTTCGCAGGGTCTGCAAAAGCTTCAAATAGATCATGTGCCGGTCTGGCGATTCGAAATTTGGTTAGGTTATTCATAGGCTTGTATCCTTCCTTCGCTTGGATTGTTGAAGCTGCGGGAGCTGCCGCTTCTTATCTCAGGATCTTCTGGTAGCTCGCAATGTCGAGCCATCTGCCAAACTTACGCCCAACTTCCTTGAATAGAGCTGCCCGCTCGTAACCGAGGCGCTCAAACAGGCGGATACTTCGCTCATTCTCCGTACACACCGTCGCAACCAGTACATGAAACTCGCTTTCGCGCGCTTTCGTCTCTAGAAAAGCGACCATCTCTGCACCGATCCGCTTGCCGAGATGCTCCGGGGCCAAATAGATCGTGACCTCTGCCGTCGTATTATAGGCTTGCTTGTTCTTATGCTGCGTGAGCAGACCGTAACCGATAATCTCGCCGTCTTCTTCGCAAACATACGTGCTATACAGCGGGTTGGCAGGCATCACATTAGGCCGAATTTCATCTGGCGTCAGGGCAACCGTATGAAAAGAAACCGTCGTATGCTCAACATAATGGTTGTAAATCTCCAGCACCTGCGGCAGATAACATTCATCCATCTCTACGAATCGCATATTGCTCGTCCCTTTCTAATTCATCTTCCCGCCGAAATCCACATTCAGCAAGCAGCATTCATTTCACTCTACTCACCATACCATATTTTGCACACAAAAAATGACCTCTGCGCACCTGCAAACTACACACATTTTGTTCTAACGAACTGTGGAGGTCTTATTTGCGCTCAAATAGCGGCCAAAAAAATCTAACGAACCCACAGGGCCTTATTTAGTGGATTTGGGGTCTATTTGGGCTCATTTTCACCAAATAAGACCTCCTGGGTTCGTTAGAATTTAGAAACCCCGATTTTGGGCCGAATAAGGCCTCTGTGGTTCGTTAGAGCAGTGAGCGCAAAAAAGCCTCCCCATCGTCTCATCAGACAACGGAGAGGCTTACTTTCAATTGACGGGCTATGCGGACGCCGATTGGGGTTCTTCCACTACAGCAATCTTCTGCTGCTTCGCTTTGCCGACGAACAGCGCTAGCGGGAATGCAACAGCAGCAATTAATGTAGCGAGCAGATACACGTCGTTGACACTCATCGTGAATGCCATATTGGCGATGTGCAGCTCGTTCGTATCGCCGGCCATCGCTAAGTTCGTGCCGTGCGTAACCGAACGCGAGGCAAGCAGCGTCGTGAAGATCGCAATCGCGAAGGACCCGAATACGTTACGCGTCCAGTTGGAGATCGAAGAAGCATGACCAACCAGATGACGCGGGATTTGCTCCATCGCCGCATTGCTGGCAGGCATCATAACCATCGCGATACCCAAGTTCCGTACCGTCATCCACCAGAGGATGTAGGAATGGGAAACGTCGATACTCAGCCAGCTAAGCGTCAGCGTACCGATCGCAAGCAGCGGAATCCCAATCGCCATCAACCAGCGTGGTCCAACCATCCCATACAATTTGCCGACAATAGGCATAATAAGCGCCATAGCCAAGGAGGCTGGAAGCAGGATCAATCCTGTATCCATTGCGGATACATGCTGAATGCGCTGCAGGAAGATTGGCGTCAGGAATGTACCGGAGTACAAACTGATCGTCAGAACGATCGTGATAATTAAGTTTAGCGTATAACGCCCATTCTTAAATACGCGCAGATCAAGCAGCGGAGTATCGGTTCGCAATTCCTGCCAAATGAACAGCACCAGCGTTACGGCGCCTACAATGAGAAGCGAAATAATGCGAGCCGAGTCCCAGCCCCAGTTGTGACCTTGACCAAGCGCAAGCAGCAACGAAGAACTGCTGACAAGGACGGTCACGAATCCGAAGCCATCGAAACTCTTCGGCACGCTGAGACGATAATAAGGAATAAAGGCAAACACCAACACAATCGAGATCAAGCCAATCGGAATGTTCATCAAGAACAGCCACTGCCAAGCAAAATTCTCGAGCAGCCAGCCGCTGAACGTTGGTCCGATCGCCGGTGCCATCATCGCCGCGAGCGACCACAGCGCAATCGCCATCGCTTGTTTCTCACGCGGAACGACTTGATAGATAATAGCCATCGATGCCGGCAAGATCAAGCCGCTGAATGCACCTTGCATAACCCTGAAAGCGATAAGCGAATATTCGTCCCATGAAGCGGCACACAGAATAGAAGCAACAACGAATCCAATAAGTGCGAATAAATAAAGCCGCTTATAGCTGAATTTTTCTCCCAAATAACCGACAATCGGGGCTAACGTGCCCATTGCCAGCATAAATCCGGTCAGCGTCCATTGGATGGAGCTAAGCGTCGTATGGAAATGATCCTGCAAAATCGGCAGCGCGATATTAATCGTACTCGACGCCAACACACACAAAAAAGAGCCGACAAAGATCGCCGTCATAATCGGCCAAAACTTCACTTTGTCCTGCTGCTCCTGTTCAGTCAACTTGTTTTCCCCCTCAATACCAGACCATCTTTCCCCAACTGGCACCTCTACCGGCGCTAGTTGCATATATGTCGGTATTTACATATAATCAAAGCCAATGACAATCATATATCACTCCCAGGGATATGTCAAAACTTACGTATGGAAAGGGACTGCCTATGAATACCCTTGCTTACGGACTCCTTAGTTTTCTCGCCTATTCACCTGATTCAGGTTACGATCTGATGTTGAAAATCCAGTCCTGTTGGCCGGCCAAGCACAGTCAAATTTATCCGCTCCTTTCCCAAATGGAAGGCGACGGCTACGTTCGGCATGTGCTCGTCACCCAGACGGACAAGCCGGATAAGAAGGTGTACTCGATAACCGATACAGGCCGGGACGCGCTTCGCGCATGGCTGTCTGTGCCTGCGAACGAACCGGTAACACGTGATGAATTAACGCTCAAAATCTTCGCCATGGATCAAGGCAATTTGGCTGATAGCAAGCGCCAGCTTGAGCTTCGCGTCAACTACTGCCGCGACCGCCTGCACTGGCTGGATCGTAAAATCGAATTCTATTCCACCAAGGAACCCGCTCCTTCACGGGGCATGCGACTCCTGATGCAAAGAGGTCGGTTCTCCATCCAGTCTGATCTGAGCTGGGCGGAATGGGCGCTTGAACAACTGCAAGACGAACTGCAAGAAGAATCGTAACACAAGAAGAGCTGAGTTCCTGCTGACAGCAAGCGTCAGGGATTCAGCTCTTTTTACTATTGTGATGCAATAAACTGGTGCAGCCGTTATCAAAACGGTTATGATGCTGATAGAGCTTCATTAGCAGACCCCTTGCCCCGGGCAAGGTGAGTAGGGAAAGGAACATACCGCACATGAGCTACCATCTTACGCAGTCCGCTATCTTCTCCATGTGCGGGCAGCTTTCTTATAAGAAAGGGGAAGCCGCCTTCCGAAGCCGGAAAGTGGCGATTACCTATTACGATCCGGACGCCGCACGATGCGAGGCGACAGTCAAGCTGCAGGAGACATTCGAGGTTGGCATCCGTATCGATGACGACGGCGATGTCGCCGCCAAATGCACCTGTCCTTCCTTGTCTTCCTACGACAAATATTGTTCTCATATTGCCGCCGTCCTATTGCTCTTATACGATGCGCAGCAGAGCGGCCGAGCTCCGGGTGGACATGCAGCAGGCTCCGGCTCCGGCTCAGGCTTAGTCACCGCCGATGAGCCAGCCGCAACGAACGGCGAGCTTGCCCGCGAGCTGCTCTCGATGTTCGCGCCTGCCGGTGCTCGCAGACCAATCAGCGGAGCCCAGACTCGGTTCGATACCCGCGAGCCGCTTGCCGCAACCTTCATCTGTAAACCGTTCACCTATAGCGGGGGCAAGATTCTGCTCGGCATCGAACTGAAGGTCGGAACGAAGCGGCCGTTCATCGTACAGCAAGTACGCGATTTTCTCCGTCATATCGAGCTTAGCGAATCATTTGCGATATCCAAATCGTTCATCTACGACCCACTGCAGCACAGCTTCCTGCCCCAAGATTTCGAGGTCATAAAGCAGCTTATTGAGGTGCTGCGGCAGGAACGCCTGTACCAGGAAACGTCCAGCGTCTATGCTGTGCATGCGGCTCCGCTCAGCGGCCAGCGGATGCTTCCGATCCCGCCTGGCGCTTGGAAGTCTCTTCTCGCTGCATTGACAGGTGCGCCATCGACGATGCTCGAACAAGACAATACCGTTTATCCCGCTATCCTCATTTCGGATCAGCGGATTCCGCTGACATTCGATCTTCAGCAGCTTAGTGATGAGCGGGGCAGCTATCATATTCATGCACAAGGCTTGGACCAACTGACCGTCATCGAAGCCTATGGACTTGTTCTCGCCGAAGGCAGCCTAATCGAACTGCCGCCTGCTGCTTGCCGCAGGCTAGCCGAGCTGAAGCAGCTGCAAGAACGCTCAGCGCTCCCATATATCCCGATTTTGCCGGAACAAATCGAGCCCTTCATGGAACGCGTCGTGCCGGAGCTGCTGAAGCTCGGCAGTGTCCATATCGCGGAAGACGTATCGCGCCGCATCACGCAGCGGCCGCTTAAAGCCAAGCTGTTCCTCGACCGTGTTCGGGACAGGCTCCTGGCTGCACTTGAATTCCATTATGGCGATCTCATCATTAATCCGCTGGAATCGGAGAGCGAAGTTCGTACAGACGGGCCGATTCTGGTGCGCGATGGGGAACAGGAACGCCAAATCCTCACACTCATGGAGGAGGCCTCCTTCGCCAAGACGGAAGCCGGCTACTTCTTAGGTGATGAAGAAAGTGAATATCATTTCCTCTACCATGTCGTGCCTCAGCTGGAGAAGCTGCTAACGGTGCATGCCACTTCGGCTGTGCGCACACGCATCCATACGGGAAGTGTGCCGCCGATTGTGAAGGTGCAGTTCAATGAACGGACGAATTGGCTGGATTTCAAATTCGATATCGAGGGAATACCCGAAGCCGAAATTCGCAAGCTGCTTAAATCGATCGAGGAGAAAAGAAAGTTTCACCGCCTGGCAACCGGTGCCCTAATGCCGCTTGAGACGGAGGCGATGCAGGAAATTATCCGCATGATCAATGAAGCTCGTTTTACGCTGAAGGATCTGCGTGATTCCGGCATTTCCATTCCGCTCTTCCGCGGCCTGCATCTGATGGATACACCGAGGCAAGGCAGCTCGGTCAAGCTTGATAAGCCGCTCAGACAGCTCCTAGAGAACCTTCGAAATCCCGACAACCTGGACTTCGAGATTCCGGAAGGGATGACAGGTGTGCTGCGTGACTATCAGATCTATGGCTACCAATGGATGCGAACGCTGGCGCGTTATGGCTTCGGCGGAATTCTTGCAGACGATATGGGGCTTGGCAAGACGGTGCAGGCTATCGCTTTTCTACAATCATTCCTACCGGTCATTCGGGAAGAACGGATACCGGCACTTATCGTCGCTCCCGCCTCCATCACCTACAACTGGCGCAATGAGCTGCGTAAATTCGCGCCGGATCTTCGCGTAGCCATTGTTGACGGCACGAAGCATGAACGAGATGCTATTTTGCGGAGAGACTCTACGCCTGATGTCTTGATTACGTCGTATCCGCTGCTAAGGCGGGACATCGAAGCTTATGCGGGAATGTCCTTTCACACCTTGATTCTGGATGAGGCGCAAGCTTTCAAGAATTACACCACCCAGACAGCGCAAAGCGTTAAGCTGCTGCAGGCCCGCCATCGCTTTGCTTTAACGGGGACGCCGGTCGAGAATCGGCTGGAGGATCTATGGTCGATTTTCGATGCCGTGTGCCCGGAGCTCTTCCCGGCAAGACGCGCATTCGGCGATCTGCCGCGCGAAGTAGTCGCGAAGCGTTCGCGTCCGTTCTTGCTGCGCCGCGTAAAGACCGACGTCTTGAAGGAGCTGCCGGAGAAGATCGAGTCCACGCAGGTGTCGAAGCTGCTGCCGGAGCAGAAGAAGCTGTATGCAGCCTATCTCGCCAAGCTTCGCGAAGAGACGCTGAAGCATCTGAACAAAGATACGCTGCATAAGAATCGGATCAGGATCTTGGCCGGCCTCACTCGGCTGCGCCAGTTATGCTGCCACCCTGCCCTCTTCATCGAGGACTACTCGGGCAGCTCTGCCAAGCTGGAGCAGCTGCTTGAGCTGATCGAGGAATGCCGAGAAGCAGGCAAGCGGCTGCTCGTGTTCTCCCAGTTTGTTGAAATGCTGAAGATCATCAAGCTGGAAATGCATCGGCGCGAAATTCCCCATTTCTACCTGGATGGCAGCACTCCGTCTTCGGAGCGTGCTGAGCTGAGCACCAGATTTAACGAAGGCGAACGGGATCTGTTTCTCATCTCGCTTAAAGCCGGAGGTACGGGGCTTAACCTCACGGGTGCAGACACCGTCATTCTGTATGACCTCTGGTGGAACCCTGCCGTAGAGCAGCAGGCCGCGGACCGCGCTCATCGCATCGGACAGAAGAAGGTCGTCCAAGTCATCCGACTTGTCTCGGAAGGCACGGTCGAAGACAAAATGTACGAGCTGCAGCAGCGCAAGAAAAACCTCATCGACGAGGTCATTCAACCTGGTCAAGAGGCGCTCTCTGCCCTCACCGCCGAGGAAATTCAGGAGCTGCTCATGGTGGAAGGATAGAGACACCATAACTAGAAAAAGGCCGACTCCCATGCGTGAACGTCATCGACGTTACGCGTGATAGTCGGCCTTAACTTTTGCTCATGCATCCTGCCGTGCGGCATTCAGCTCAATCACATTATGATCGGGATCGAGCAGGAAAATCTGGGAGAAGCCCGTGATACTGTTGCGGTTGTGGCGATGCGGAATGCCGCACTCATTCAGCCAATCGATCGTTTCGTCGAAGTCAGCTACGCGAATCGCAAAATGCCCATCCCGCGTATCAATGCCCCCGCTGCGCTTCGTCTCGCCTTCATGCACGAGCAGGTGCAGCTGCTGGCCGCCGCTGCCAACGGCATACCATGCCCCTTCAAAATCAAACGCCGGCCGCTGAATTTCCTGCAAGCCGATTACATCCCGATAAAATGCCTTAGCTCGCTCGATATCGGTCACGATCAAGCTGACATGATGAACGCCCTCGTGGTGAATCATCGCGCTCGTTCACCGCCTTTTTTGCTCCCATTATATCATCAATTATTGAGGTTCTGGCAGTGAAAATCGTTTCGCCCATGTCTTCCCGCCGTCAACGGTCCGATAGACACCGGACTTCGAGAGGCTCGTTACCGCCAGATAGCCAGTCGTCGAGGACACGAACGAAAGCTTCCCTTCATATCCCGGCGCGGCCGCGGGCAAATTGCTCCATGTCTTCCCATTATCGAGTGAACGGCCGAATTGCAGCTCATCCATCGCGCCGCTTCCGGCAACAAGGAATGCCGCTTTGCTTCCGATGACAGCCATATCTGTCGGCCTTCCCGCTGGTCCGACAAGCTTACCCTCGGGGGCAACCGGCCCCGGCGCCGGTCCGCCTCCCGCTGTAGGACGCGAGATCACTTGCTTCCAGTGCGCACCTGCATCCGTGGTATGGAACAGCGAGTACGACGTCTGGGACATCCCGGAATCGCCATACAGCAGCACCCAAATATCCGCGCTGTCCGTTCCATAGATGGCTCCGCCGTAATTGACTGCCGCTTTTACCTTGAGTGAATCGGTCCAGTGGCGACCGCCGTCAATCGTGCGCTTCACCTCATAACCACCGGCTGCCAGCACCGTAATCACCCAGCCCTTATCCTCCGTTATGAAATGAACATAGCGGGAATTGGGCGGTGTCGTCACCTTGGTCCATGTCTGTCCGCCATTGGTCGTCTTGAAGGTGAAGGCGCGCGTAAATCCATAACCGACCTTTTCGCTCAGAAAATCAATCCGATCAAAACCATACTGCCCTGTCGGTACCCACGTATAGCTGGATCCGCCATTTGTCGTCTTCAGCAGCGTATTCTGCTTCGTTGCACTCGTCTTCGCAAGCACGTAGCCGACCGAATTGGTCAAGAACTCGAGCTGGTTGAAGCTCAGCTTGCCTGTGTTATAGATCGCCTGCCAGTGACAGCCGCCGTCTGATGTCCCGATCATGAAGCCGTTCCCGGCCGCGCGTCCGATGTTGGCGCCTAAGAACTGGATTGCCTGCATGTGCGGAGCGTCTGTGTCCTTCATTGCCATTAAGGAAAGCCCGTGGTCGTCGGTTCTGCAGGCTGCAGCAGACTCTGCCGGTGCAGTTACCGCCTTTGCAGAAGCATTATAGCCCGGCACCAGTAAGGATGTCCCCAGCAGTACGGCCATGGCCAGCATCGCCAATCTTGTTCCTCTTCCCATCGTCATCACCTCATATTCGTTGATTACCCAACTTGCCCCATTCTCTATCTCTACCTATGACGAGCGAACGAAGCAACCAGTTGCAGGACATTGGACCAAAAGCTAACACAGCTTTTACAATTCTCACATCTTCCTCTAATCATTCCTTGCTATACTGGGTTCAAATAAACCACGAAGGAGCTGCACCATGTCCACGTCTTTGAATGCCATCATCTATACCACAAAGTTAAGCGAAAGTGACACCATGACCAACAAACTGATTTATCAGGTCAAACAAAATCAGCTGTCAGATAGAGAGCTAAACAAGCTGCAAGCCCGCTGCAGTAAAGAACTAATTGATTTACGTAACGAACTGAACGTCCTGCTTCAAGAGCTTCGCATGATCGCAGATCGCAATACGGACAAGCCCCTTTCCCCTTCGAAAGCTGCCTAATCTTCATCCTCATCCTTTTCGAACTGCCTGCCCCTCCCACAACTAAACCCTGACTAAGCCAAAACAAGCCCTCGATCACATGTGCCGATCGGGGCTTGTTTGCATGTTATTCGCCTGCTATATCCCAACGATGGCGATACTGCTCCAGCTTGGGATGCAGCGCTTGCGACGGTTTAGAAGCAAGCAGCAGTCTTAATTTCACGATCCACTCCTCGAAAGAAGAGTAAGAGGCGAACAAATTAGCCGTCTCCGGTGTGACATACAAGAAATAAGGAGAGGGGTAGGACTCTGCCAGATGGCGCAGTGCCGCCTCGATCGGCGTATACTTCTTCCGCTTGCCCTCCAGCCCCTCTATGCTAATGGTTAACCCGCGGCCAACCTCATGCCCGGCCTCAAGCTCGCGCTTCCAGTCATGCAGCCGATCCAGCCTTTTATAGTAAGGAAGTACGTTTTCCTTCGTCATCCGTCTGATCGTCTCTTCATGCAGCGGGTACAGCACCAGCTTGGCAAAACGAAGCTTCACCGCTGTTTCCACGACAAATGATAGACTTTCGTTTGACATCCGCTGGAAGGAATCGTACACAATCATCGTCCCTTTCAACTGCTCCTTAGGCGGCTCGTAGCCATATGGAACGGTTTGAGCGATTCGGTCCACCTCGATCTCCTCCCTTTCCCAGGTACTCTTTACCAGTATGCAGTACAGAGTATACCCTGGCAATTATGAAATCATGTCGCACTTGTGCTAAAGGCCACTCACTCTAACGAATCGTAGAGGCCTTATTTGCCCGAAAATAGCCCCTTTTCAGGATTCGTTAGATTTTCAAGCTCGCTCATTTGGTTGAAATAAGACCTCTGAGATTCGTTAGAGCGTACTAGGTGACAGCGCTTGCCTCTGCACCTATCACTAGCTATGCCGCCGCGAGAAATGGACGCCGCGGAACAGCTCCTTCAGCAGCCATGTCTCCCCATGTAAAGCGCATTCCGCTCTGCTCCACCCTCATTTCTCATAGCAAATCCATTTATTGACGCTCTAAGTTCCGTATGCTACGTTACCCCTATAAAAACGTTTTTAGAGGGTGCGAGCGATGAAGAAATCAGACCGCAGCGTCACGATCAAAGATATTGCGCGAGAAGCCGGAGTATCGATTTCTACGGTTTCTTTCGCCTTTAATGGTACCGCTCCTGTCGCACCCGAAACGAAGGAACGCATCTTCGAAGTGATCAAACGGCTGAACTATCAGCCCAACTCTGCTGCCCGCGGCCTTGTTACTCGCAAAACGAACAATATCTGTTTATTTACGCCTCATCCTGCTTCACATTTCTTCTCCTTTGCAGGCAATAGCGTGTTTCCCCACCTGCTGCAAGGCATCGGCGAAATTCTGGATCACAAAGATTACAATCTGCTTATCTCCTGGGATAACCTTGGCCATAAAGCCAAAACGCCGAAGCTCATCAAGCTGATGCGTGAGCGTGCCATGGACGGCGTGCTGATCTGCCTGCCCAGTCACGATTCCTCCGTCATCGAGGAGCTGCTCGAGCATCATTTTCCCGTCGTCATTATTGGCAGCAACGGACTGAAGAACCAGGTCAACTCCGTCGACGTCGATAATTACGATATTGCCTACCGCAATGTGCAGCATTTGCTTGCTCTCGGACATACCCGAATCGCCTTCATCAGTCCGGGACCGCTCGAATTTCTCGTGTGCGAGGACCGGCTTGAAGGTTACCGCGACGCACTAGAAGAGGCGGGAATTCGGTACCGCGACGAGTATCTGTTTATCGGTGATGAGCATGAACGAAGCGGCTTCAACGCTACGGATGCTTTTCTTAGCTTAAAGGAGCCGCCGACAGCCATCGTATCCGGTCGGGATACGCAAGCTGTCGGGGTGTACGAATACGCGAGTGAGCATGGCATCTCCATCCCGGATGACCTGGCACTCATCAGCTTCGAGAACTCCGAGCTTGCCGAGAAATACAGCATCTCATCAGTGACAACAGATCTGCATGAAATCGGCAAGGAAGGCGCGAGACTCCTCTATAAACTGCTCACACGCAAGAAAGAACGCAGCGCTCAGAATATCGTCATCCCCTCGGAACTCATTATTAGGTCCAGCTGTGGCGGTACGAATCAGATAAACCATTCCCGGAGGTAGAATTCCATATGTTTCAATTCGCACGGCCTATTTGGCCGGAAGGGCTAGAGAAGGAAATGAATATTACCGGCGGCTTCAGAGCTCCATTTCAGGTGAGCGCTGCACCCGGATCCGTACGCCGACTCGTGAGGGTCACGGCTTCCTCCCGTTATCGTATTTATGTGAACGGGCATTTCTGCGGGCATGGCCCTGCGGCAGGACCGCATGACTATTACCGCGTGGATGAATGGGAGCTCTCGCCGGATGTCGTGCAGGAAGGCGTAAACATCGTCGTCATCGAAGCAGCTGGCTACAATGTGAACAGCTTCTATACACTTGACCAGCCTTCTTTTGTCCAAGCCGAAATTGAAATTGATGGACGTATCGAGGCAGCCACTGGTAATCCGGCCCAAGGGTTCGACGTGTTCGTGCTGCCGGAACGTGTGCAGAAAGTACAGCGCTACAGCTTCCAGCGTGCTTTTATCGAGGCATACCGGTTGGATGCGCATGTCCATGAGTGGCGCACGAACGTCCAAGCGTTCCCTGCTTCCCATGCGGTTTGGCATCTTGCAGAAGAGAAGCAGCTGCTGCCGCGGCGGGTCAGCTATCCAGACTTTACAGTCAAAGCCCCGTCTGCAATCGCTGCGACCGGTACTGTTGCGAAACGCTCAGATGTTGATGCCCCTTGGCGGGACCGCGCGCTAAGCGAAATCGGCCCGAATCTCAAAGGCTTCGAAATCGGCGAACTTGCACTTCTGCCTACCGATGAGCTCGGTGAGTTAGTGACGAGCTGGCGGGATAGCGAGGCTATTGTGTATGAAGGAAAACAGCAGCAGCAGCTTGGCACCCACGATACAACAGTTCTGGCATATGATCGCAATTTAACCGGGTTTATTGGCGTCCAATTCTCTTGCGAGCGCGCTTCGCGAATTGCGATTACATTCGATGAGATTCTCTCGAACGGCGATGTCGATCATTTGAGGTTGGAATGCTCTAACGTCATCTATCTGACCTGTGAACCTGGCGCTTATACCTTCGAGTCGATTGAGCCGTATACGCTGAAATATATGAAGATTATCGTTCTCGACGGCGACTGCCTTCTCTCCGGCTGCTCCTTGCGAGAATATGCCAATCCCGATGCGGATCGCGCCGAGTTCAGCAGCTCCGATGAGGCGCTGAATGCCATCTTCGAAGCAGCGCGGGAGTCGTTTCGCCAGAATGCCGTAGATATTTTCATGGACTGCCCTTCTCGCGAACGAGCAGGCTGGTTATGCGACAGCTTCTTCACCGCTCGTGTGGAAGCCGATCTGACCGGACGCTCCGTCATCGAGCACAACTTCCTGGAGAATTTCTTGCAGCCGGAGCACTTCGCTCACCTGCCGGAGGGGATGCTGCCGATGTGTTATCCTGCAGATCATTACAGCGGTGAATTCATTCCCAACTGGGCGCTGTGGTTCATCATCCAGCTGGAGGAATTCCGTTTCCGCGGCGGAGATGAAGCGCTTATCCGTTCGCTGGAGCCGCGAGTGGATGCGCTTCTGCGATATTTTCAAGGCTTCCATAATGAGTTTGGGCTGCTTGAGAATTTGGAGAGCTGGGTGTTCATCGAATGGTCGAAGGCAAACAGCTTTGTTAGCGGCATTAACTTCCCTTCCAACATGCTCTACGCCGGAGCGTTAGAGGCAGCAGGAAGACTTTATAGTAATGAAGACTATTTGGCGCAGGGGGCCGCACTCAAACAGATCATCCGAGAATTCTCGTTTGATGGGCAGTTCTTCGTCGATCAGGCGATTGAGAATGCGGACGGCGAAATCGAAATGACCGACAACCGCACTGAGGTGTGCCAGTACTACGCCGCCTTCTTCGGGATTGCGGATGCCGAGGAGCAGCGCGAGTGGTATGCGAGCCTCGTTCACGATTTCAGCCCGAGCCGTGGCGCGGATGAGCCGACAATCGCCGATATTCGTGAGATTCATCCCGCGAATGCGTTTATCGGCTACTATTTGCGCATGGAGCTGCTGTCTCAATTAGGCGCGTCCGTACAGCTGCTAGAGGAAATCAAAGCCTTCTTCGGAGTAATGGCCGAGCAAACCGGGACGCTCTGGGAGCATAATCGGACGACTGCCAGCTGCAATCACGGCTTTGCCTCTCATGTCGTACGCAGTCTCTACCGGGATGCACTCGGCATCGAGTCGCTGGATCTCAAGCATAATAAGCTGTCGATTGCCTTTACGGACACGACACTGCAGTCGTGCAGCGGGAAGCTTCCGACACCGGAAGGTCCTGTTGAGCTAGAATGGCGAATCGAGAATGGGGAGCTTCGTTATCGCATAACAGCACCGCCGCAGCTAGCGATCGAAGTACGTAATTTCAGCGGCAAACCGCTTGTTCGCGAGGAATAGGAGGAACGGATTTTGTCTCACTATGAGGAGAAGTACAACGAGATCGGCGACCAACTGGTTCTGAGCGATGAAGTCGTGAAGGGCAGCATGTTCGGTGCAAAATGTTTGAAAATCAACAAGAAAGCATTCGCCATGTTCCATCGTGGCAACATGGTCTTCAAGCTGCCCGCGGACAACGGCGCCGCAGCTTTGGAAGGCGCGGGGACATTCGAGCCGTCCCCCGGGAAGGCGATGAAAGGCTGGATCCAAGTCCCGCCTGACCACGCGGATCAGTGGGAAGAGCTTTCAAGCAGCGCACTGCGCTATGTACGCTCGCTGAGCGAGTAATGCAATAGTATGCTTTTCGCACCTGGAACACCCCGTAGTGCTACGCGCGATGTCCTCGAACGGAGACGTCAATCTCCCCCGAAGCAAAACAAAAGCTGTCCCACAAGTCGACTTATCGACTTGTGGGGCAGCTTTTTCACATGCTTATTTCGCGCCAAACGCACGCAGACCAAGTGCCAACGCACCGCTCAAGCCCGCGTTATCGCCAAGACCCGGTGGCACGATGTACTCGTCGATACCGCCAAGCAAAGCTTCCGTGCTGACATAGCCGTTCAGGTTCTTGCGAACCTCCTCACGAATCATCGGGAACAGATGCTCCTGATGCATAACGCCGCCGCCTAGAATAATTCGCTTCGGCGACATGAGCAGAATCGCACTCGACACAGCCTGTCCGATATAGAAAGCCTCCATCGCCCAAGCCGGATGATCGATCCCAAGCTCGCTGCCCTTCACTTTCCATCTGCCCTCAAGCGCCGGTCCTGCGGCCATGCCTTCCAAGCAATCGCCATGATACGGGCAGAAGCCTTCATACGTATCCTCAGGATGACGACGCGTCAGCACATGTCCGCCTTCCGGATGAACCAGACCATGCACGAGCTTGCCTTCAGCATAGACGCCCACACCGATTCCGGTTCCGATCGTGTAATAAAGGCAGCTATCCAGTCCGGCAGCCGCGCCCCAAGTTGCTTCACCCAGTGCAGCCGCGTTTACATCTGTATCCCAGCCAAAAGGAACGTCAAACACCTTACGCAGCTCAGGCAGGAACGGATAGTTGCCCCAGCCCGGCTTTGGCGTAGTTGTTACATACCCGTATAACGGGCTGGCCGGATCAATATTAATCGGACCGAACGAGCCGACTCCGATTGCTTCTACTTCTTTCTCACGGAAATACGCGATGACGTTCGCCAGCGTCTTCTCCGGCTGTTCAGTCGGGAAGCTCACCCGATCCAGAATTTCGCCTTTCTCATTACCGATCCCGCAAACAAACTTCGTGCCTCCGGCTTCAACCGCTCCAATAAGCATGCTCCCTAGTTCCTCCCAGTCGTTGTGTCACCATGAATTGTTTTGTCTATTATGCAAAATAGCAAAAATTCCCCTGAACAGCAAGACATTGTTCTAGAGGACCCCGCTAAGCCAGCCCCAAACGGCCTGCAGCGTCAGCCATTGGTTGGATAAGCCCATCCGATTCGTGTAAGGAGCGTGCTCGCGAAAATAATCCGCATGTTTGCCTATAATCGGTACGCCGCATGATCCTGCCGGACCGTGCTTATCCTGCTGCCATACAGGCAGGAAACCTCGCCGACGACCTTGAACCCAGCCGCCGAATGTGCCCAGCCGGCTAATCGTATCAACCGCTCGGTCGCTAGCTGTGTCCGACTCCGCGGTGGCATGAACAAACAGCACCGATTGCCGCAGTTCCTGCGCAATGCGGCATCTGGGCGAGCCAATCATCACAACCGGGCTTGGCTGCCCGCCCTCTTGTTCATGCAGAAGCTTCGCCGCTTGCACGGCGGCTACGCCACCGCCGCTGTGGCCGATTAGAATCGTCCGGCCTCCATGCTGCCCGCGGCGAAGCCGTCCGGCCTGAATTTCCTCGAAGGCCCGCTTCCCCCCGATGGAACGAGCAGCACCTCGCGGGTTAAGCCTCATATCTCGCCCGATTTCCCAGAGCTGCGGGATAACGTTCCGGCTCCAATCCCCATAAGGAAAGAGCAGCTTAGATGCTGTAACCTCGTAGCCTTCTCGAGTCAGTATAGCATGCAGCGCAGCGCGAAAGCTCTCCATGAATTGCGGAGCGGTTGCTAGGCCGCTGAGCAAGTAGAGCGAAACTTCTCCTCTCTCAGAAGGATTACTCATGCGTCCCTTCCCCTTTATGCTCACGTTCGAATTTCATCGCCGCGGCAATCCGCTCCAGATCACTTGGATGCGTATCCCGGAACCAACGCACGAGCAGCGGCGGGTTAATATCACTAAGCGTAATGACCGCAGTCTTCTGTTGCATCGAGATAGAGCCGTCCGCACTATCGAGCAAATCCATCGCATACGCATCGGCTGCGGATTCCGCGCCACGCGAAACGAAATTGCTAACCGGCAGTGACGCGAAGGAAAGCACCGCGATAATAAGCAGCAAGAGCGGCAGAGCCGTCATATCCGAGCGACTGCGAATACCGAAGCGTTCTCCGTAGCGGCGAATACTCCATGTATACACCCAACCGCCGACTATAATAACGACAAGGGATGAACCGACAGCGCCTAGCGCGCTCCACTCTAAGTGATGCATCACATAGTGCCCCATCTCATGCGCCATGATGAGCAGAATCTCCTGCTCCGTCAGCTGTTTGAGCGTCGTGTCCCAGAGTACAATGCGTAATGATGAACCGATCCCTGTCACATAAGCGTTGATCGCATTCGTCTTGGTGGACATATCCGCCTCATACACGCGATCAGCCGGTATATCTGCTTTGGCAGCGAGCTCTAGAATACGTTCTTCCAGCTGCGGATTAGACAGCTCTGTAAAATGATTGTACAGCGGATCAATGACGACCGGCTGCACGTACATCATGAACACTGTGAACGGCACCGAGATCAGCCACAGCTTCAGCCACCATCTGCCTTTTCGCGAGAGAATCCAGAACGCGACCGCAGAGACTACCAGCAGCGTCACATACCCCACACCAAAGGCAACCAGCTTATCCCGGATCCATCCCGGCACGTGCTGCGTTGTAATGCCATATGACTTCGATAAGCTATACCCGAGCACGCGAAGCGGCAAATACAGCACGAATGAGGCTGCGTCGACAAGCAGCACGAAGATCGGAAAACGCACAACAAGCGGCAGACCTGTGCGTTCCAAAGCATCCCGCCAATAACGAGCTAAGCCGCCGAAGAGCAGAAACAAATAAATCAGCCATTCCCATGGCCCGCTAATGAAGAAAATCCAATTGCGCATCGCGTTTAACACCGCGCTGTCCTTCAATTGTTCCGCACTGAAGAATGTCGCCGGGTCGGCAGCGGTTCCGACGTAGCCGGTCGGTACATTATTCGGCGATGTAAACCAGACGTACACAGCCATCAAGACCGCATAGCCGGCTGTTATTGCGATCCATTTCCACAAACCAGCGAACTTACGCGAAGGCATAGCGATACCACCTGCTTTTCCAATGTTTAGGATGAGTTTATCATAGCATACAAAAGAAGCCGACTCATCTTGAGCCGGCTTCCATCCTAAAAAACACGAATTAAATAACTTCCCGCTCGTCATTCCCCGGTAAGGTTGGGAATGGCGCATGCGGTTCCGCTTGATACCAGAAGGTAGTCGAAGCGATATCGCTCTGCTGCGGCAAGTAGCGGCCGCCGGAACGCCAGCCCAGATCTTGAATCGTCACGCGCAGCTCGGACTCAAAGCGAATCGGATCCTGGATATGCCAGCGATACATGCCGAAACGCTGTTGGCTGCGATACAACCCGTCCGGTTTAATCACTTGGTGCATTCCGAGGAACGGCGTAGAGTAGACGCCGTATTGTCCCTGCGGATGCTCCCAGTTCCAAGCGCCGCCGAAATAATCCTCCGTACCTGTTCCGCAGATGGTCGGGAACTCACTGTCCCCGTCCATGAAGAACTTGATTTCGCCTTCACCCCACCAGCCGGTATTGTTTACCTGCCAAGCGAGGTACGTACCAACGTAATGGCCTTTACCTTTAACGCCGTCAATTAATGTATGAACATCCTTATAAGCAACCGGATTGCTTCTTCTCCACTGTGCATGGAAATAAGCCATATCCTCCGGCACTTCCGTCAGAGTGTAATCGATTTGATAGTATAGGACATGCTTATCCGTTGTCGAAGTATTCTCCATCGTAAGTCGTGCCGAGCCGCGGAAAGGCATTTGCCAGTAGCTGTTCATGCCCCCAGCCGGATTGACCGCAACCGGGAAGGAATTCACGTTGCAGCGCTCTTGCCAGCCATTGCAGAAGAAATCGCCGACAGGTACTTCCACGGAAGGCGTCTCTTCATTGTCCCAATAAATGCGGAAGATCATATTTTTCCACGAACCCGGATGGCAAGTTAGCCAAATATGTTGAATCGCCCCGGGGCCGGCAATTTCGCCCATCGTTAATGTTTCTCCCGCCGCGATTTCGACCGATGGCGATACTTTCCAGCCAACGCCTAAATCACGTGCACAGTTTGCGCCTGTACCCTCAGCAGCCATAGCGCCCTTGCCTGGCTCACCTGTAAAGTTCTCCGGACTAATCGACCTTGTCTTCGCATTCGACAGTCTTGCTAGGTTACCAATGCCTAAATCCAAACCATTAAAGTTATACAAGTCGCTGTACACTCCCCGCAATAGAATGAAAACGGTTTACTTTTTGTAACATGGCACCTATGCTACTCCCGCTTAGGACAAACTGTCAACGTTTTTTTACAAAAAAAGCAAGCCCACCCAATTGGCAGACCTGCTTCTTATTAACGCTGCATGAGCCCCTGCTGTTCCTTCCAGAAGGCATCCCACTCCGTCAGTGTTTCCTGTACCGTTGCTTCCCCGAGGAGCATCTGCTGTTCTGTTTTGGTCGAGCGTTTCTCCCATTCCAAATAACTTGGATACTGAATGGGCAATCGATAATACCTATACTTATCCGGATTGTTGTTCATTTCGATTAAAGGTTTATAGGGACCGGTCATAAAAAACGGATCAGATGCAGCAGTCGTATGAATCGGCACCAATCCGTACCGCTTGCCAAAGGAGATGTTCTGCTCCGGGCTCGACAGGTAGGCGATCAGCTTCCATGCCTCATTCTTATGCAGCGACTGTGTGGGAATTCCCCAGCCTGCTGCGCCGACTGTAATTAACGCTTTCCCGTTCGGTCCTGTGGGCATCGGGGCTGTAGCCCATGTGCCATGCGCCATCTTAGCCTGAAGCGTCTGAATGACATCCGAATCCTGAAGCAGCATCGCAGTCTGACCCGAGGTGAATGCCTTGACCTGCTCCTCAAAGCCAAAATACAGAGACTCCTCGGGCGAGGCATTCTTATAGAGCAATTCAAATAACGTAAGTGCCTGCTCCGCTTCAGGCGATGAATATGCACTCGTGCCGTCTTTACGGAATGCCCCGTCATCCAAATTCATCTGATCGCCATTGTACGTCCGAATCATCGTATCAAAGATCGAATTGGCTCCCTTCGCACCGCGGAAGGAGAAGCCATAGCGGTTCTTGGTGCGATCTGTCAGCTTCACTGCCGTTTCATACAGCTCCTGCCACGTTGCCGGCGGGGTCAGATTCTGACTGTCGAACCAATCCTTGCGATAATAAAGCTGCCGTTCATACAGCCCATTGGCCAGAAAATAAAGCTGCCCCTTCACACTGCCGACACCTAGCGGAATCTCTGCCACAGTCGAGAAATCCTTCCAGCCCGCAGCATACGTATCCAGGGGGTCTATGTACTGTTTACTCACATAAGAGGCAATATTAACATCTCGAACCTCGATAACGTCCAGATCTTGTTTTGCAGCCAGCATCGTTCGAATCGTCTCGTCCGCCTGGTCAAATGGAGGCGAGATGAGCTCCACATGAATCATGGGGTTCTCCGCCTCAAATTGAGCGATCTGCTCTTTCAAGATGCTCGTTCGCTGAGGGTTCGTTAGGCTTTCCATCATCTTGAGGGTAACCTTCTCTGCGGGGGAATCCGACTGGACAGGCAGGCTCATTGGACTGACATCTTCCGAACTCGGATTGTGCTTATTGCTGCAGCCTGCGATTATTATGGTTATCATCATCAATGCGTAAACAAACGGACGCAGCTTTCTACTAGGATAAACTCCCATAGTTATGGCCTCCTGCCTGCATAACTGACATTTTCGACTAAACGCTTCGCGCAATCTTCTGGCAAGAGAGGGCGGCTGAATATGTAGCCCTGAACATCGTCGCAATTTAATTCGCTGAGCAGCTGCACCTGCTCCATGGTCTCGACACCTTCGGCAGTCACGCATAAATTCAAGCTGTGGGACATGACGATGATGGCTCCGACAATCGCCCGTTCCTTCGGATTCTCGATCATATCGTCCAAGAAGGACTTGTCCACCTTGAGTCGATGGATGGGGAAATTCTTCAAGTAATTGAGTGAAGAGTACCCCGTTCCAAAATCATCGATGGATATTTTGACACCGAGCTCTGAGAGACCTTGCAGCGTAAGTATGACCTTCTCGACATCCTGCATGGCAATGGATTCCGTAATTTCAAGTTCCAGATACCGTGGTTCAAGACCTGTCTGCTGCAACACACTCGACACCGTTTCAATAATGCCGTTGTTCTGAAATTGATGAATGGATAGATTAACAGAGACCTGCACCGCAGGTAATCCGGCATCCTGCCATGCCTTATTCTGCTTGCAGGCCGTATACAAAATCCATTCCCCGATCGGAATTATGAGGCGGGAGTCCTCGGCAATCGGGATAAACTCAGCCGGCGAAATGAGTCCATGCTCATGATGCTTCCATCTGACAAGCGCCTCGACGCCGGCGATTCGTCCGGTAGCGAGCTCGTATTGCGGCTGATACATCAGCAGCAGCTGCTCCCGCTCCAATGCCTTGCGCAAATCCCGCTCGAGCGACAGATTTCCATACGATTTCTTCTCCATCGCCGCATCGTAGAACCTGTGGCTGCTTCGTCCGCTTTCCTTGACGCTGTACATCGCCATATCGGCGTTCTTGATGAGCGACTGTCCGTCTTCACCGTGCTGCGGATAGATACTGACGCCAATACTGGCGGAAACAAATAATTCTTTATCTTGATAATAGATCGGCTGTTGAATAAGGGCTGCGATATCATAGATAACCGTTTCAACCTCGTCGTAATCACTGATTTGAGGCATCAATACAAGAAACTCATCCCCGCCAAACCTCGCAATCGTGAATGCTTTATCGAGATGCCGTTTCAGCTTATCGGAAATATCGACGAGCAGCTTGTCACCAGCGCCATGTCCGAATGTATCGTTAATGATCTTAAGTCGGTCAAGGTCGATAAACAATACGGCAAAACGGTGTCCATGCTGCTTGGCAATGCCAATCTCCTTCTCCAAGAGCTCGTTAAACAGCTTGCGGTTCGCTAAGTCCGTCAAATGGTCATGATACGCCATATAGCGGATCTTGGCTTCACTTCGCCTGCGCTGGTACAAATAATTGAGCAAATACGTCACGATCGCGATAGTAAGCACACTTGCGAGCGTTGTATTGCGAATTTTCCTCGTATCCTTCACCAGATCCGAAACCGGAAACACCGCTTCCACCTTCCAGCCTGCGGAGGACAGCTTGCCTACCACAATCAAATACTGCGTACCTTTCACCTTGATCGTAGCGGTATCGATCGTAGACAAGGATGCATCCTTATCAATATTAGCCCAGTTCAGAGCAGGGACCTTATAAACCTCTCCCTCACTGGCGCCGCTGGCTGCGCTCAGCAGATGATTGCCTCCACCCAGAAGCACAATTTCACCGCTGTCACCCAGCTGCCTCTCCGAGAGCGTGTCATTCAACACTCGGGTACTGATCTCAACCATAAGAATATAGCGTTGTCCCGAGCTCAGTGTCAGGCTGCGGCTAATAGCAAACGACGACAAGCCGGACATGTAGCCCTCGCTCTTCGTTTCATGCCATACCACCCTGCCTCCGGCTATGGCTGCTCTATACCAATCTGTATGCGTGTAGTCGATGATAGGCATATCAGGGGGGATTGTCGTGATTGCCTTAAAATCAGTATCCTGAGGCAAGAGGTGGACGGCTGTAATTTCGCCTTTGCTGAAGAAACGTACCGCAATGGTAGTTTTGATTGCATTCGCAGCGGAATATTGATTCAGCTTGCCGCTGCTGCTGCTGCTGTAATCGGCCAAATTGCTTAAGATCACACTGTCCGTAATAAAGTTATAGGTCAAATCCTCGTAGTTTCGTAACGTGAGGTTCAACTTATCAACAGACTGCATAACCATCTGCTGCGTGGAGAGCGTCATCTTCTCTTTCAGAATCGACTTGGACTGTGAATAGGAAAAGAAGCTGATTCCGGCAACCAGCAAGGTAGAGCATAGTAATATAAATAGAAAGGGCTTGAAATTCGCCTTCACAAGCTCCGCCTCCTAATCAGCTTCTTTTATATGTCAATGAAGAGGGATTTTCGACAAATTCCACCAAAAATCGTGCTTTTGCACTACTATGATACTAATGTACCACACAGTCGTTAGTAAAGTTATTTAGTAACTGTTAGATTTCTATTTATTCTCAAAAAAAAATCAAAAAAAAACGTTCCTTTCTGTGTGAAAGGAACGTTACTTTAGCAGTCGATACAGGTCGTCGACAGACCTCATCGCGTATTCGAAACGGACAGGTTCTCCACCCTCCAGAAGTACGAGGCAAGGTACACTAGTAATTCGCCATCCGTCTCGCAGAGTCGGTGAGAAATTGATGTTCATCGTCCGAATCGGCGTCGCAGCCCCAGCCGCTTCTACGATTTCGAGCATACGCAGCCCCAGTTTGCATGTCCCGCAGAGCGGCGTGAAGAAGTAGATCGCTTCCCGCTCGTTCTCCGCTTTGGTTTGCCCCAACCATTCCTGTTCGGTAATCTCTTGAAAAGCCATAACTGTGCTCCGTTCATTTACGAGTATTCTGCATAATACGGATGCTTATTTGCGCCCGTAATCCGCTTTAATTTCGCCCCACTGCTTCGTCTGCCACTTGAGCACTTTGTTCGAATACGAATTGGTTTGCAGCCATTTGACCGCGCGGTCTACCATGCCCCAAATTTCCGCCGTTGACGCATCCCTGACAAGCGTGGAGGATACTTCTTTCTGCCTTACCCATTTGAGCGCATTCATCGAATCGCTGTATACCGTCTTCGTGCTGCCAAGCTTCTTCAAATAAGCTAGTCCATGTACAATGGCAAGAAACTCTCCAAGGTTATTCGTTCCTTTGGAAATCGGGCCTACAGCAAAGATCACCTCGCCTGTTTGCGTATCCACGCCTTTATATTCCACAGGTCCGGGATTCCCGTTCGTCCCTACGTCTACCGAGATACTGTTGTAATCAATCTCTTCGCTGCCCACATCCGCTGCTCCGGCGCTCTTGCGTTTAGGCGCGCCTTTGAAGCTTGTCCCCGCGCTGCTGCCTTGTCCCCAATGCTTCTTCCATCCGCCTTGATAGGCTTCGTCGGCTGCAGCCTTTGTTTCATAGGACTTGAATTTGGCATCGTCAAATCCGCTCGTTTGCGCCTGACACTCGCCCCAATTGCTGTATACGCCCGGCTTTCTTCCTACCCAAACGACATAAAACTTCTGCTTGGCCACCTACACACCTTCTTTAACCAAAGATTCGCTGCTATAGACCTTCATTTGATTCCGCCCCTGCTGCTTAGCCTCATAGAGTGCCGTGTCCGCATGACGAACGAGCATATCTCTGTCGATCAAGATCGTCGGGGTTAAGGACGCTACACCTACACTAATTGTAACCGAGCTGCTAACGCGCGAAGCACGGTGCGGAATATCGAGCATCATCATTTGTTCGCGGAGCATGATGCCGAACGCAGCCGCATCCTCAATGTTCGTCTCCGGAAGCAGTGCAATGAACTCTTCACCGCCGTACCGCGCGACAAACCCGCCGTTAGGCAGCGATATGCTGCTTAGAACACCAGCCACCCGTCGCAGGCAGGTATCACCTTCTTGATGCCCGTAGCTATCATTATACGCTTTAAAATAGTCGATGTCGCAAAGGATAACCGACAGCGGAAGCGCTCCATGAACGGCCAGCTCCCATTCCTTGTCGAACATATCGTCAAAATGTCGGCGGTTGGCAATGCCCGTCAGTCCGTCGACATTGGCTAGTTGAGAAAGCAGCTTATTCGTTTCCTGCATCTGCTGCTCCGCAAGCTTACGCTGCGTAATGTCTCGGAAGATAACCATAAGGGCAGACTCTCCGTTATATTGCATCCAGGATGCCGTCACCTCCACATCGATCGGCTCCCCATCGACGCGCAAATAGACACTTTCGAAAGGAAGAAGGACGTCCTTACTTTCAAGCACTTGTTCGACATGCTTCCTCGCTCTTGGCAAATAATCCGGATGCACCATAGCCTGAAGCGGACGCTCCATTAACTGCTCCAGGCTGCCGTCGCCCAGAAATTCAACCGCCTTCTGATTGGCGAGTACAAGTTTCCTGTCCATAATGACCATAATGGCATCCGGCGACAAATCCACTAAGCGGCGATAGCGGTCTTCGCTCTCTTGAATGTCTTTCTCCGCCTTCTTCCGCTCGGTAATGTCGCTGCCAACAATGATGACTTCCACCGTTTCGCCGTTTTCCTTAATCGGCATGACACTATTCAAATACGTGTAGCCATTAAATCCGGATTCGTATTGAAACTGTTCCCCAGCCCATGCGCGGTCATACATGCTTCTAACATAATCATGCATGTTCTCCGGCATGACTTCTTCCATGGTCTTGCCGATGTCTGATTGCGTTAGTCCAAGCATATAGAACAGCTGGCCGTCAGCCAGTGTATAGCGATATTTACCGTCTACCTTCTTAAGCTTAAACGTAATCCCCTGCTGCTCACGCAGCAAGGTCGTATATTCCAATTGAAGCGCCATGAATTGCGTATCCGCTCTGCGCATCCGAACGTAACAGAAGCGGCCCCATAAGAGAGCCGCTGCAATTGTTCCTATAATTGTGGTTGTAGTCGTCCAAGTCGTCATGTCTGCGCACCTGCTTAATAGGTTTATCAGTCATCATTCGACAACAATGGTGGAATTCCTCTAGGTGATCTGTCGCTGATTGTGTACTCTTCTTACGAACTGAGCGGTAAGGTCGAGAGTTTAATCTCGCCTGTCTTCACGCTCATAATGAGCGTGCGGCTTACTTGACCGCCGACTTCAGCGTTAATTGGCTCTATATTCAGATGCTGCAGCATCAGCTGCACTTGCTCCAAGTTGCGGCTTCCGATTCGGAAGTAGTCCCGCTTCTTCGGCTGTGCGCCTCCGAACAGCTGGATAATCAGGTTGTGCTTGCGGCAACCAAACTGCTCTACCATTTTGCGAATAAGCAAAGGAACACCTGTTGTGGCAAAATGGCCTGGCCGTTTGAGCTCGTCCTTCACGGAGAACGGCTGCGGAAGCACAATATGAATTAAGCCCGCTACTTTCTTAACCGGGCAGTAAGCTGTAACCGCCACACAGGTGGACAGGGAGAAGGTTGTGATAGTCTCTACTTGGTTGCCTGAACAAACCCATTCTCCCAATCCCACGACTCTATTCATGATGACTGACTCCTATCCCCTGTGGCGGTTACATTTGTTTGCTGCAACGTCAGTATAGCAATTAAATGTTAGATTTTCTCTAGAGTAAGGAGATATTCCAAAAAAGTTTCACTCATACTTTTCAAACTTTTTTAATGATTGAAAAATGCGAGCTGGATGAAGAACAACACGGCAAACAAATAGAAGATCGGGTGCACATCCTTCCGTTTGCCGCGTACCAGCTTCAGAATCGGATAGACGATAAACCCGACGCCGATCCCTGTTGCAATGCTGTATGTTAGCGGCATAAGGACGACGATGAGGAAAGCGGGGAAAGCTTCTTCGATGTCATTCCACTCGATTTTACGCAGCACATTCAGCATCAAGAAGCCTACTATAATAAGCGCAGGCGCCGTAATCGCCGGGATGCCGGCAAGTACGGATACGACTGGTGAGAAGAATAACGTTACCGCTAGAAGCACACTAACAACGACAGCCGTAAGACCTGTGCGGCCGCCGACTGCAACGCCTGCACTAGACTCGATATAAGCAGAAGTCGGACTTGTTCCGAGAAGTGCACCGACTGTAGTGCCGGCCGCATCAGCCAGCAGTGCCCCCTGGGAACGCGGGAATTTATTGTCCTTTAAGAGATTCGCCTGCTCCGCGACACCGAGCATGGTGCCTGTCGTATCGAACAGCGTAATTAGAAGGAAGGTGAAGATGACCGAGTAGAGCCCTTTCGTAAACACACTGCCAATATCAAGCTGAAAGGCCGTTGCAGACAGTCCGCTCGGCATCGAAACAACAGCATCCGGGAAGTGCATCTGCCCGGTTATCAACGCAATGATGGCTGTTATAATCATGCCTATAAATAGAAACCCTCGTACACGGTAGGCCATTAGAATAAGAGAAATAACAAGTCCTACTATAGTAAGCAGCGTCATCGGCGCAGAGAGATCGCCCAGTGTCAGCAGCGTTGCCGGGGAGTCGACGATGATCTTCGCATTTTGCAAGCCGATGAATGTAATGAACAAACCGATCCCCGCCGTGATAGCGTGCTTCAGACTTGTCGGAATCGCATCCAGCAGTGCGTAGCGGAACGAAGTGAGCGACAGCAGTACGAAGAGAATGCCCGCGACAAAAACAGCCCCAAGCGCAACCTGCCACGATATCCCGCTTCCACCTACGACACTGAAAGCAAAATAAGCGTTTAACCCCATCCCCGGAGCAATAACGATGGGATAGTTGGAGAATACGCCCATTATCAAAGTTGCGACAATACTGGCCAGCACCGTTGCGATGAATACGCCATGGAAATCCATGCCCGCTTCGCTCAGAATACCGGGATTTACGATAACGATATAAACCATGGTTAAAAATGTCGTGATCCCCGCCATGACTTCCGTTGACACGGTAGTACCACGTTCTTGCAGCTTAAATAGTTTGTCCATCTCTTGCAGCGCCTCCTGTAAACCTTGTTGACCTAGCTTCCCCCAAATAAAAAAAACCTAACCTGCAAGCATAGGGAGGGTTATAGATACACGTACCCCTATGCTCGTAGTTAGGATTCTTTGGCTCCTTGTAGAAACCCCCAAACCATATTGTTGAGGATATACGAACGATTGATCATTGTTTAATTGGGTAAATCCTTTACTAGGTTAATGGTATTAGTCGGTGCTGTCAATGAAAAATTGCGTAATTTGGCGGTGAAAAGCGAACTATATGCGGAAAAACGATTTGATTGTTCGGGTTTGTAATTATGAATATTTTCTTTTGCCGGAATGTTGCCTCTGTTCGCCTATGTGTGAATCGAAACCTGATATAATAGATTGCAGTTTATGAATTCACGTGCAGGAGACGCCAATTATGACGATGAAACTCCCTTTTTCCATCGATGATGCCGAGTGGACTGAGCTCACCTTGCAGGTGGGCAAGCATTTCGACGACCTCACGCTCAAACGAGGCTTTCAATATTATAAACAGGATCGGGTCCATTCGGTCATGATGCCCGAAGCTGCACTAGTTGAGGCTGCAGTAGACGGCTCCGACATGTTCGATGTAACGCTGCAACTGGATGATATTCCGAGCAGTGTTTGCTCTTGTCCTTTAAAAACCGGCCGCTGTATGCATGTTGTCGCCGTCTTGCTCTATTACTCTGCCATGCAAGGACGTTCCGTGAATGCCATTGTGAATGCTCGCTCCACGGCAACTGCAAGTGCCACTGCCGCAGCTAAGGGCACTAAAGTCAGCGGTAAGGCTCAGCCGGCAGTTCGACCCGCAACACTAAGTGCGGATGAGCTCGCAACCCTGAGCATTGCCGAGTGGCATACGCGGTTTGGCAGAACGTTAGGCCCTTTTAACCATAGTCCTCGCTTCTTGCAGGAAGCTAAGGAAATGCTCACGGGCATCCAAAACATGAAGCCGCTTCTTTCACTGATACCTGAGCAGCTTTTTGACCTGCATGCTTACTTATTTGTGCTGGAGAAGCTGGTGAAGCCGGCTCAGGAAGACTGGCGCCATTCCGGCCATTTCATGGGATATCATACCCAGCTTGCGATGGATGAGCTGCTCGAAGCTGCGCTTCGCTGTTTGGCCCAACCGCTTCCGATTTCATCAGAGTCAGAGTATTGGCCGCGTGTGAAGGAAACGCTGGCTTATTTGCGGACGCATATGCTGAGGGAGGATCGAAGCTTAAACTGTTTTGCCAAGCTGTATCAAGTATTCTGGATGAAGTGGATGCGGCCGAACTTGGATGACAAAACGGAGCTGGTGCAAGGTGAATTGCTTGAGCTGCAACAGGCTGAAGACGTGCATGGGCAGCATCTATCTCGCGTGCCTTGGATGCTGGCGGAGTGTCTGATGTTCTTCGAGCTGAACCAAGACGAGAACGCTTGGGCGCTGTTGAAAACGGAAGGCAAACGAGCATCCCTGCAGCCGGGTCAAGTGGACCCTTTGTTAGAAGCGCTCGTTCAGGCTGAGGCATGGCCAAGGCTCGTGAGCTGGCTGGAGCAGGTCGGTCCGATGCTTAGCCGTTACCGCAGCGATGACTTCAACTCCTATGGCGGCTATTGGGAGGCTGCGCTCACGCATGTTCAAGATGCGGAGCCGCGCATGTGGGCGACACTTGGCGCCATGCTTCCCTATTCCCGCAGTCTCTATGAGGAGGCGCTGCTGTCCTATGGCAGATGGCAGCAGTGGATGGATTATCAAATCAGCTCGGGCAAAGAGCCGCTTGAATTCAAGGTTGGCGTCCTGAAGCCAATCGAGAAAGAAGCGCCTGAGCTGCTGCTCCCTTTCTACCATCAAGCTGTTGAGCGCTACGTGCTGATGAAGAATAGAGACAGCTATAAAGCTGCCGTGAAGCTGTTGAAACGTCTGAACAAGCTATATAAGAAAACGAAGCAGGACGCGCGCTGGGAATTGTTCATTAGCGCCTTTACCGCACGCCACAGCCGCCTTCGCGCATTGCAAGAAGAGCTTCGGAAAGGAGGACTGCTGTCATGAGCACGTACACGGAGACGATTTCGATTCAAGTCAGCCTGACTTCGCATGGCGATGCACTCATTCACGGCACGGTACCGAGCTTCATCGTAACCGGCGTATATGTGAAGCATCGGCTGTTCGCATGGCATGAGCCCTCCTTCTACGGAACGGAGCTGGAGATCGAGAAGGTCCAGGACATGGAGCTTGTTGTACTCCCCTCGGAGCAGGTCATTCCCTTCTTCGGCGAGCGTCGGCTGCTGGAGCATATGGAGTGGAACTGGGAAAATGATGCGGCATCGCTGGTGGCGCTGGCACCTATTCTCGCCGCGTGTCTGACGGAACGAAAATATGTGCCGAGCTTTGCAGCTTTCCAGAGCGGCAAGCTGCAGTGGATCTGGGACGAGGCACAGCTGGATGCCGAGGCGCTCGAACTGTTTAAGCAGCATGGATTGCTGGCTGTTGCAGGCGTAGGAGATGAAGAAAGCGGGGATGAAGCTTTCTCCGCCGGCTTGCGCGCCGCATTCTCGTCGGCAGTCTACGCCCGCTATTATGGAGCGGAAGAAACAGCGGCCGACTTGCGCCGCGACTTCCCGCTGCTCTTCGCGAAGGACCGTGCATCGGCGACAGCCGGTATGGATGCACAGGCCTGGCTTGTCGCTTCCGGCTGGAAGGCAGATACCTTGCCGTTCCGACCGCTGCTGCAGCTGCTTGAGCCGGATGAAGGCGAAGAAGACTGGCAGCTCGCTCTAGTGCTGCAAGATAAGCGCGAGCCCTCGCTTCTCGTCCCGGTGCGGCTGACGAAGGACGGTTCAGCGCTAGGCTCTTGGCCGACTTCATGGTCGCCGCATGTGCGCGAGCGTTCGGCCGCATGGCTGACGCATCTGCTGGCAAGCCTGCCTGCAGAGCGGCTTGTCGGCGGAGAAGATGATGTCCTGAACTGCCCGATGACCGATGATGCCGCATGGCAGTTCTTGACCGAGGGCAGCCAGCGGCTTCTCGCAGCGGGCTGGCAAGTGCTGCTTCCCGCATGGTGGGAAGCAGCCAGCCGCAGGAAGCCGCGACTGCGGGCGAAGGTTCGCTCCGGAGCAGGCGGCGATCGAACAAGCGGCGGCGGTTCGTTGTTCGGGCTTGATTCGCTCGTAGATTTTGACTGGCGGATCGCGATCGGGGACACCGATCTGACTGAAGAGGAATTTGCGGAGCTTGTTGCCCGCGGTGAACGGCTCGTTCGTTTCCGCGGCCGCTGGGTGCCGCTGGATCCGGTGCTTCTCGCACAAATTCGCAAAGCGATGGCAAGTGTGGATCGCAGCAGCGGATTGTCTTTTCAAGATATTATGCAGCTGCATTTGCTTGGGAACGGTGCGGATGGCTCGGATGGTGCCTCAGCAGAGAGCGCTGGCGATAGCGGTGGCGGTACAGATCCTGGACGTATTCAGCTTGAAGTGGAGCTCAATGAGCATTTGACGAAGCTTATGGCGCAGCTGACTCAGCAGACGGAATGGCCTTCGGTCCCTGTCCCTGATAGTTTGCAGGCGGAGCTGCGCAGCTATCAGCGGGATGGTTTTGCATGGCTTGCCTTCCTGCGCCGCTTCGGTCTTGGAGCTTGCCTCGCGGACGATATGGGTCTTGGTAAAACCGTTCAGTTCATCACCTATCTTCTGCATGTGAAGGAACTTGGCGGTGATGGTGTCGAAACAGTGCCTTCTCTGCTTATTTGTCCAACTTCCGTACTCGGCAACTGGCAGAAGGAGCTCCAGCGTTTCGCTCCCTCGCTGCGCATCATGCTTCATTACGGAAGCAAGCGGCAAAGCGGTGAAGCTTTCCTCGCAGAGGCGAAGGAAGCAGATCTAGTGCTCACATCGTTTGCTACTGCATCGCTGGATCAGGATACAATCAGCGGCTTTCATTGGTCGACCATCTGCCTCGATGAGGCACAGAACATTAAGAACGCCGGAACCAAACAATCCTTGGCCGTTCGCAGCTTCCCTGCCCGGCACCGTATTGCACTGACCGGTACACCGATTGAGAATCGACTGTCCGAGCTATGGTCGATTTATGATTTTATCAATCCCGGTTATCTCGGAAGCTCGCGCACCTTCAATGAACAATTCAGCCAAGCCATTGAGAAGGCGCGCGATGAGGAACGGACGCAGGATTTGCAAAGACTGGTGAAGCCATTCATGCTTCGCCGCAAGAAGAAAGATCCGGCGATCCAGCTCGATTTGCCGGATAAAAATGAGATGAAAACCTACATTAACCTCACTGCGGAGCAAGGTGCGCTCTATGACCAGTCGGTTACTCAATTGATGGAAAAGATGCAGTCGCTTGAGGGAATCGAGCGCAAAGGTGCCATTCTCGCTGCGCTTACCCAGCTCAAGCAGCTTTGCGATCATCCGATGCTGCTCACGAAGGAACCGATTCCGGAGCCGGATGAGGAAGGGATGCTTGCGACGGAGCCATTGATCGGCCGCTCGGCGAAGCTGGAACGATTGCTCGCGATGGTGAAAGAGCTCCGCGAGGAAGGCGAGCGCTGTTTGATTTTCACGCAGTATATCGGGATGGGGCAGATGCTGCAGCGGGTGCTGGGGCAGGAATTGCAGGAGCCGGTGCTCTATCTGCACGGCGGAACGTCCAAGACAGGCCGCGACCGGATGATTGAGCAGTTTCAATCCCAGTCGCTCCCGGCTGCGGAACAGCCGAATGTGTTCGTGTTGTCCATTAAGGCCGGGGGGGTCGGACTGAATTTGACGGCGGCTAACCATGTGTTCCATTTTGACAGGTGGTGGAACCCGGCGGTAGAGAACCAGGCCACGGATCGGGCTTACCGGATGGGCCAGACGCGCGATGTTCAGGTGCATAAGTTCATCTCGCTCGGCACGCTGGAGGAACGCATCGACGAAATGCTGGAGAGCAAGCAGCAGCTCAGCGATAACGTCATTACGAGCTCCGAGGGCTGGATCACCGAGCTGTCGACCGATGCGCTGAAGGATTTGTTCACACTGCGCCGGGATTGGACGATCGGATAGCAGGTTCGAAAATAAAGCTTTCTCAAAAGTACCGCTGGCTTTAGGCGGTGTTTGAGAAAGCTTTTTTGTTAGTTGTATGTATGTGCCGCGCTAAAACTCTAACGAACCGTGGAGGCCTTATGTCCGCAAAATAAGCTCCTAAATTATTCTAACGAACCGTGGAGGCCTTATTTAGGGAAATTGGAGCAGTATAGAGCAGTAAAGCCCGTAATAGCGCCTGTAGGATTCGTTAGATTTTCAAATGCGGTCATTTGGCTCAAATAAGCCCTCTGTGGTTCGTTAGAGTGAAAGTCTGCTGAGGAATCACTGTGATGGCAGCGAATAATCCCAGTATCCACCAATAAAGCAGACCTATCACGGGTTGCCTTCTTCTATCTATTTCACCTCAACCGAGAAATAAAAATCAGCCTGCCCCTGGTCCAGGAACCATTCGCAGTGGATGCGGTACAGGTACACGCCTTTCGCGGTAGGGACGTAGTAGGGATCGCCGTTGAAATCCTTGCTCGTATTGGTCAGAGTGAATTCTTTAATCCCTTGCGGCGGGGTTGGCTCAATCTGGGCACCGCCTTTCACGACGACGGGTTCTAGTTGTGGAATGGAGGCGTCCGTACTTGTGCAAGAGACCGAATCTCCAATGGCTGAGCCGCACCACGAGTAGGCGCTCAGTTTTACAGGGATCGATTCCCCATCGATGACGATCTTCGGTAATGGAGGTTTTTCCCCCTTGATCCATTTTGAAGCGATGGCTTCTTGAACCGTGTGCTCTGCTGCCTTGTTCTGATTCGAGCCGAGAAGGAACCCTCCATAGAATGCACACGCCAGCGCGATCAGCGCAATCAATATGATATTGGTTCTAGTCAAACGACCTCCCCCTTTACCTCAACAGACGGCCGCCCTACACTTAAGGTTGCAAACCGACTATACCCTTACACGCAAAAGAACCCAGCCACCGGCCTGGATTCTTTTGTTCCAAGATTATTTAACTTTCTCGATTTTAAAAACAAACTTCCATTTCGCCGTATTCCCTGAGTAGCGACCACGATTCTCAACAACGGAAACTGTCAGCGACTTCGTGATTGTTTTGGTAATGGAAGATACTTTGATAGATGTTGTAGCTTCACCACTATCCGGATATTTATCCTGTTCTTGCGCTCCAGCCACTAACTTAATGGCATCCGTCGATTTCAAGCTCAGTGTTGTCGATTGACCTTCCCCGACTTCCTTACCATTTACAGTGCCGCCCGACCACCATTCATTGCCCACATGATTATTCTCGACTAAAGAAGCACTAACGAAAGTCACTTTAATCTTCGTTGGTTTGGCGGCTGCGAACAGCGGTTGAGCTGTAAAGAGAGTGAGAATCAAGAAAGAGATTAGTCCTTGGATTAGCTTCTTATTCAAGCACACCACCCCTATTTTCTAGGATATATAAAATCTTCCTTAATATAGCATGTGGGCGATTTTCATACTATGTAATTCGTTTACATAAAATTGGAGAACCCAGCAATTAATCGGCTGGGTTCTCTCTACGTTCATGCTGCAAAAACCACGCATACAGCTCCGTATTCCGGTACGTTTCACTCATGATGGGATGCTTCAGCCCCGGGTAGCACGTGAAGGTGATCGTACCGCCGATCGCTTCAAGCGCCTTCACCATATCGCGGGTGCCGCTCACCGGCACAACATCGTCGTCTTCGCCGTGAAACGCCCAGATTGGGACCTCCTTCAGCAAGGCCGCCGCTTCGGGCTGATACCAGCCGGAGAGCGGAGCCGCCGCCGCGAACCGCTCCGGATAACGAGCTGCCAGATCCCATACACCGTTGCCGCCCATACTAAACCCGGTTAAATAAATACGCCGCTCGTCGATTCGGCAGTTAGCGACGAGGTGATCGATCATCGCCATCACCCCATCCCGCTCGATAGGCCAGAACGAATGTGTCCCGCACTGCGGGGCTGCAACGACAAATTTGAAAATACCTCGGCTCTCCGCAATCGCCGGCAGCCCATATCCATCAAGTGCGCTCTGATCGTCCCCGCGACGATTAATGCCGTGAAGAAATACGATCAGCGGCCATTCCTTCTCCTCATGCTCGTCATACGCCGAAGGCAGAAAGAGTTGATACCCGATCGAAATGGGTTTCCTGATTTCGGTCTGCAAGCGTTGCTTATACAATGCCATTCGCAGCGTCCTCCCGACAATTAACTTGGTAAAATAATACATCCACAGCAGCGGAATGACAACAACAAAATAGGGCACCCGCTAAGGTGCCCCGCAACAACTAAGATGAGACCGGATAATTCACTTGGAATTGCGCGCTTTGCACCCATTCGCCGCGTTCGAAGTCTCTGCCTCTTACGAGTACGCGATCGGCGTACACTTCGACATAATAGCCCTGACTGCCATCCTTATGCTCATCCTCATCCGTCCATAGATACGCAGTCGAAGCGGCATTAAACATCGCCGGCAGCTGACTGCCTCCGTCGAAGAAATTATGCGGCGCATCCAGCTCCCAGTGCGTATGCCCGGTGAACATGATCGCTTGGCGATGTTTCGCCAGCACCGCTTTGAGTTCTGTGTCCTGCGTGACGCCGTACCAGTTCTGCGCTTCCAGCGAGCCTGCCACAGTATCCTTCAGCGGCTGATGCAGGAATACAAACACCGGCTTATCAGGCGAAGCCTTTTCTCCCAGCTTCGCGTCCAGCCAAGCAAGCTGCGCCTCCGATAAAGTGCAGTACAGACCGATCCCCTCCTCCGTGCCGAGGAAGATAAAGTGATACCCGTCAATCCAATGATCATGATACATGTCGGTCATGCCGGTTTGCGCTAAGAACAGCTCCATGTGGTGCCGCCACTCATCGCCAATATCATGATTACCGCTCGTCACATATAGCTTCGGGAGCGCCTCTTTGCTCGCATTCCAAATCCGGTAAAACTCCTCATACTCCTCGATAAACCCGTTATCCGTCAAATCCCCTGCATGCATGATGCCGCAGCTTCCTTCACCATGTGCCGCAATATCCGCAAGGGCCCGCTCCAAATTGCGATTATGCTCATGCGCCGGATCATTGTTAATATGCGTGTCCGTAATGACTTGGAAGGAGAGCAAAGGGCGCTCCTGCCGCTCTTGGTTTAGTTTCGTTTCCATAGAATGCGAATATCCCCCTATTAAGTCGGTTTCAATGCCCCTTACTACTCACCTGCAAACCGATAACACCGACGAGAATCAAACCGATCCATAAGAAAGAGATCGGAGGCAGTTTCTCGTTGAAAATAAAATAACTGGCAATCGTAATCAGCACTATGCCGACGCCCGACCAAACCGCATATACAACGCTAACCTGCAGATAACCAAGCGCGTAATTAATTAAAGTGAAGCTCGCAGCATAACAGACAAACATGATGATCGAAGGAATCAGCTTCGTGAAACTTGCTGACAATTTCATCGATATCGTACCGGTTAACTCGAAGAAGATAGCTATCCCTAATAGTATCCAACCCACGGTGTTCTCACCTTTCATCATGGCTGCTTATGCAGTGCCAATTCAGACATCGAGACGATAACTGCGTCTGCACCCGGCAGCTTTGCTCCTGAATCAGCGTTAGCGTCGGCAGCAATACCGATGGCAACCGCCGCACCGGCAAATTTGGCCATCTTCATATCGCCATTGGTATCCCCTATGACAGCTACCCGCGAAGGAGAGAGCGACAGCCTCGAACAAGCCAGCTCTACCATATCCGGGAACGGCTTGCCCCGCTCCACCTGATCCGTACCAATTACTGCTGCAAAATAAGACGTGAGCCCCAGCCACTCCAACTGCTTGACTGCAGCGTCTGTCTCATCCGCCGTTACGACAGCGAGTGTAATGCCATGTTCACGGCATTGTTCCAGGAATGGAATCACGCCGGGAAGTGCTTTAGCTGCACGCGCCGCGTTAAGCTGCTCATCCGCATATTGCCGGCACTGCTGCACGGCGAGCTTCGCCTCAGCCCATGACATGCCTGCGAGATAACCTTGCCATGCAAGCACGGCAACTAGATCATCAATCGTGCCCATGGCAAGAGGACCATTCCGATCGTAATCGATGATTTCCCCATTCGAGGCGTGGCACGTTCCCCATAGCGTTGCGATATCGAGCTGCATCGGCGGCAACTGGTTAGCCTCGAGCTGGCCCGCGAACGCTGCCAGCATATGCTCGCTCCATTTTCCCCAAGTAAAGATAAAATCGATCAACGTGCCGTCTTTATCAAATAAAATGGCATCAATCGGATAACTGACACCTGCTGCTGTCAATTGATTCAAGTCGTCGTCCCCTCTACTATTTAACTGCAGTTCGTTCAATAAATATTTAATTTTAATTGGAAATAGACTTATTTGGTTATATTATAACTTAAATTCAATAATTTTTGAACAGTAATAGTGTGGTTATTTCGTTTCCGCTTTCGGTTTGGTATAATTTCACGGAACCCTTGTACCATTCGGAGTCGGAGGCGGAGAACGTGAAGAAAGTAACTTCGGGGAAACTGAAAGAACCGGTGTCGCCGCGCGAGCAGTTTCGCATAAAGGTCATCGATGCCATCGCCAAAACCATGGACTTGTACGGCGTTAATTATTCCTTCGGCCAGCTCTACGGCATTATGCTCTTCGAGGATCGGCCCATGACGCAAGAAGAAATGCAGGCCAGCATGAACATGAGCAAGAGCAACATGAGCTACGCCGTTCGCGCATTAATCGATTCCAAGATGATGGTCAAACTGGAAGAGAAGGCTGATCGTAAAGACCTCTATGAAGTTGAAGCGGATTTCTTCAAAGCGTTCCAGCAATTCTTCGCAGCGAAGCTGCAACGGGAAATTGATGTCATGCGCGGTGCTATTGACGAAGTGTTCCCTTCCTTATCGGAGATGATCCTCGAGCTCGATACCTCGGAGGAAGAGCGAATGTTATGTCTCCAAGACCTCCATAAATTGAAGCATGCCGTACGTTATTACGAATGGTTGCAGCAATTCGTAAATCAACTCGAGAGCGGACAATTCTTTCACGGATACACAAACGAACCAATCGAATAGATGGCAAAGAAAGAACCTCCAAACTCACTGCAGCAGTGGCGTTGAAGGTTCTTTTTCATTATATTTATCAGCGGTCCCCCGGCTCCATCTTCTGCTTAAACGCAGATAAATCCATCTCCCCTGAGATGAACAATCGCTTCAGCAAATAGGGATTTTGCAACGAGGTCGTCATGCCGTCATCGAACGTAAACGCGTAATCATATCCGCTGTCCTTGACGATCTTCACGGTCTCAAAGCTGCGCAATCCATACGGATAAGCAATGACAGGAACGGATTTGGACAAGTGCTTCTCAAGCAGCGCTTTAGAACCGGCAATTTCATCAATCTGGCCCTTCGTCGTATGAAGAGGCAAATACGGATGCGTCCTCGTATGCGACATAAGATCCCAACCGCCGCTGCTAAGCTTGTCTACCTCGCTCCAATTCATATAGTCCGGCCCGCCAACCCAGTTAGTGACCAGAAACTCCACAGCCACATAGCCATATTTGTTCAAGATCGGATACGCATTCGTATAGTTGTCCTTATAGCCGTCATCGAACGTGATCAGCACATTTCGTCCGTCGTTTAACATTTCCCCTTTCATTAATAGATCAAACTGACTCAGGTTGATGCTCCGATAGCCTTGTTCGTGCAGCCACTGCATCTGTTCCTCAAGGTGAGCCGGACTGACCACATACTCCCCTGTCTTCTGATCCGTTATGGAATGATAGCAGAGCACCGGAATTTGAACCTCGGACTCCTCACCGGAGGCAAAAACAACAGTCGCTTTCTTGTAGGTAAGAAGCTGGTTCACACCAACGGTGAACGACATGATTGCAAAAATAAAACCGACACCAATAACAAGCAGCTTACGACTTTTATGTCTATTCACTAGGATCTCTTCTCCCGATCATTCAGATGAGCTCACATACCACTTATAACTAAACCATACTAAATAGTTCTAAATATAAAATAGAGATTCAAATCAGTAGTCTACTATGTTACGATACATCACATAGATGACTTCATAGACGATGAAATGGAGTGTTATTATTTATGTTGAAACGCATGTCGAAATTGATGCTGAGCATCGCCCTGCCCGTAGCTCTGCTTGCTGCAACGGCACAACCTGCAATCGCTGCTTCGAAGAAAACAGAGCTGCTTGTTTCCGCTGCTGCAAGCTTGAAAGACAGCCTTGCTGAAATTGAGAAAGGCTATGAAGCCAGCCATCCTACAATTGACTTGGTGTTTAACCTGGGTTCATCCGGTACGCTGCAGAAGCAAATCGAGCAAGGCGCACCTGCTGATTTGTTCCTCTCCGCTGGCCAGAAACAAATGGACGCATTAAGTGATGCAAAGCTAATTGAACGCAGTTCGCTGCTGCTGAAGAATGAGCTTGTCATGGTCGTGCCAACCACTAGCAAGAAAGCTTTCAATACGGTTAAGCAATTGACGGATAAAGACATTAAAACCATTGCAATTGGTCAACCGGAATCCGTTCCGGCCGGTCAATATGCGAAAGACACATTAACTACTCGCAAAGTATGGGATTCCTTGGAGTCCAAACTTGTCTACGCTAAAGATGTTCGTCAAGTGCTGACTTACGTTGAGACTGGGAATGTGGATGCCGGATTCGTTTACAAAACCGATGCGCTCACTTCGAAAAAAGTAAAAGTGGCTCTTCGTATTATCCCAGGTGTTCATAAGCCGATTCTTTACCCGGCCGGTATCGTGAAAGATACGAAACATCTGAAAGAAGCTGCTGATTTCTATACGTATTTACAAGGCAGCAAGGCTGATGCTATATTCGTCAAATACGGCTTTATGCTGCCATAAGTCAGGATGATGAACCATGGATTGGCCAACCTTTCTTGAACCCATATCGCTTTCCATCCAAGTCTCGCTGATCGCCAGCGTCATCATGCTGCTGCTATCCGTCCTCATCGCTGGGCGGATGGCCCGTGCGCGATTCTTCGGCAAGAGCATCGTCGATGCAATTCTGATGCTTCCGCTTGTGCTGCCGCCAACGGTCATCGGTTTCGTCCTGCTCGTTGTCTTCGGACGACGAAGCTGGCCCGGCAAGCTCTATGAGAAGCTGTTCGGCGGCCCGATTATCTTTACTTGGGAAGCTGCAGTCATCGCTGCTGTAGTTGTCGCGTTTCCGCTAGCTTATCGTACAATGAAAGCCGGCTTTGAGGGAATAGACCGCTCACTGGAAAATTCGGCAAGGGTGTACGGAGCGTCAGAGTGGCAGGTCTTTCGCTACATTACGCTTCCGCTTGCTTTTCGCTCCGTGACGACCGGCTATATTCTGGGCTTCGCGCGCGGGCTCGGCGAATTCGGAGCAACGCTTATGATCGCGGGAAATATTCCGGGCAGAACGCAAACGATCCCTACCGCCATCTATGTTGCGATGGACGGAGGCAGCATGCGGATGGCATGGGCGTGGGCCGGCTCCATGGTGGTGCTCTCCTTTATCATGCTCCTGGTCGTCAATCGATTAACGAAAGAAGATCATTAATATGGGAATCCCCTCGCCTTCACGCGCTGCGAGGTGAAGGGGATTTTTGGCATAGCAAACAAAACCCCTCGGCGTGCGCATTCCGTACGCAGCGAGGGGTTCTTCGTTTGTTTAGGTATCCAATAGAACCCGGCCGGTCTCCTGCAAATCGTAGCCACGCATGCTCCGCAGCTCGCTCTGATAAGATTCGGATTGCAGGATCTGCACAACCGTCTCAATCCACCTCAGGTTATCCGATCGCTTGAGCATAACCAGATCGTAACGCTCCTGAATGAGCGGCACGAAATCGACGCCTCCGACTATGCTTGCTGCCTGCTGGGTGCCAACGCCGACATCAGCTTCGCCTGCGGCGATTTTGCCGGCAATCGCCAGATGGCTGTGCTCTTCATCTTGATAGCCGTCAAGCTGCTGCGCCGAAATCCCCTGCAGCCTCAGCTGCTCATCCAGCAGTACTCGCGCACCTGAGCCCTGCTCGCGATTGACGATGCGCAGTCCGGGTTTACTCAAATCCGCCCATGCCTTCACCTGCTTCGGGTTCCCCTGTTTGACATAGAAGCCGGCCATACGCGCAAGCAGATGCACGACAACAACCGGCTTGCCGACAAGTAGTTTTCGAATGTAGGGCAAATTATAAGTGCCTGTGTCACCGTCAAGCAAATGAGTGCTTACGATGTCGGATTCACCTTTGTACATGGAGATTAAACTGTCCATGCTGCCGACGAAGGAACGCAGCGGCCGGAAGCCGGGCAGTTGCTTCTCGATGTGCTTGCTCAGCATGTCTAGGCTGATATCATGGCCGGTAATGACAAGCGAGCGTTCTGAAGCTGCACTCGGTGCATACGGGAGAGACGAAGCCGACGACCTGATCCCCTGCTGCGAAGCTCCTTGAACAGGGGCTGCGGTTCCTTTTGCCCGATGCTTATACACGTCAAGAGCGGAAGCATCTACGCGGATCTGCTTCCCGACCCGATAAGAAGGGAGCTCGCCTTTCTTGATTAGATCATACACGGTGAGCTTGGATATTTTGAGCAGTTTGGCTATTTCTTCGGTCGTATAAGACGTATCGCTGGACATAGACACCTCTGCTTATTTGTACTGTTCGTTCAATTATGACAGCCATTTCTTGTTGTTTCAAGATGAATAGAAGGTGTATGATGGTTAAACACTTAGAACCAGAGGGATTTGCACAACATGAAAATCAGAGATTGGGATTCAAATTTAAAAATCCGCCTAGGCGGAGAAGCTGCTTTTAACGTTATTTTCTGGACGTTCTTTCCGTTCCTCTCCATCTATTTCACCCGCGAGTTCGGCAAAGGCTGGACCGGCATCCTCCTCGTTTTGTCGCAGCTGTTATCCGTATTTGCGAATTTGCTCGGCGGCTACTGCGCGGACCGTTTCGGACGCAAGCGAATGATGGTTTTTGCCGCTTACGGACAAGCTGTCGGCTATGGACTTTTCGCTGCTGCCGCATCTCCGGGGCTGTCGATGCCGATTCTGGGGTTCATCGGCTTCACGATGGCGAGCTTCTTCGGCGCTTTGTACTGGCCAGCCAGCCAAGCGATGGTTGCCGATGTTATCGAGGAGAAACATCAGGCGAGTGTCTTCGCCATCTTCTACACAGCAGCCAACATGGCCGTCGTTGTCGGACCGCTGCTCGGGTCACTCCTCTATGAAGACAATCCCTATTCGGTCCTGGTCATAGCATCCATTATCTGTATGTTGCTCGCGCTCTTCATGAACTACCGCTTGCAGGAAACACTGCCGGAGAAATTAGCCGAGCGCAAACGCTCTAATGCCGGCGATCCTTGGTACCGCGCAGTCGCTGTACAGCTGAGGGACTACAAGGTTATCGCGTCGGACCGCGTCTTCCTGCTCTTCACCATAGCCGGCGTTCTGCTCTCGCAAACGTTCATGCAGCTCGATCTCTTGTTCCCTGTCTTCTTGAAGGAAACCATTCAGCAGGCAACGATCTTCTCGTTCAAGGACTGGCATCTGGAAGTCACCGGTCAACAGTTGTTTGGCCTGATTGTATCGGAGAACGGACTGCTCGTCGCCATCTTCACCGTGATGGTGACCAAGTGGATTGTCGGATTCCGCGATCGCTATATCTTTATTGGCGGCGCCTTACTTTATGCTGTTGGCATTCAGATGTTTGGTCTCATGTCCGGCTTCTGGGGCTTCACGCTGGCGATTGCCATCTTCACATTGGCTGAGCTGATGTCTGCAGGACCGCAGCAAGCTTTCATCGCAAGGCTTGCGCCGGAAGAGATGCGCGGGCAATATTTTGCCGCTGCCAGCTTGCGTTACACGCTCGGAAGGACACTCTCGCCACTCACGATTCCGCTTACCAGCTGGATTGGCTTCACATGGACGTTTACGTTGCTGGCCGTCCTCGCCGCATTCTCTGCGGTCATCTACAACAGCATGTTCAACTTATTCGATAAGCAATCGGCTTAATCGGCGATAAGAAAAACCTTACCTAGCTTGGCGGTTTGCACCTCCAAGCTAGGTAAGGTTTTTTTATTATGCAGCTGCCTATTCTCGGCCCATATAGAACAGCTCTTCCATCACACACCAAAGCCGCTCCGCATCCGGTTTATCCGTCCACGGCTCAAAATGCGGCTCCATTGCCACGCCCCAATCAGGCGGCGTCTCCTTCGTTGACAGCAGTCCCTTTCGAGGCGCCTCCACGATCGCGGGGAGCTCCTGATAAGAGAAGATATATTCGCCCAGACTGCCGATAATATAATATTTGTTAAACAGTCTCGGCTTCTCTTCCTGCAGCTGATAATGCAAGAATACATAGCTGGCGTACTGATCCGGCTTCAGCCTGGACAGACTGCCCACTCGCTGCGTTGGCCGGTAGTCCGGATGCCGCCAAGGCACGTCTGACTGCGGAAGATCATCGTGAAAAATATCGTTCATACGCAGCTCATACGAATTCGTCCCGCCGATGACCGGCCAGGTTTCCAGCAAAGCTGACAGCTTCTCGTCCGCAGCCCATAAGCGAGCCCGCTCTACACGATCGCTGTCACTTGCCCCGCCTTGCAGCTGCTCCAAGTACGTAAAGAGATACCGCCCTTCGCGAAACACGCTGCATGTCTCTACCCCTTGTTGCTTCAGCCGCCCCTTTAATGAAGCATCCGCTTCCGCCAACTCGGTCAGAAAAGCCTCTTCCATGCCCGGCTTAATGGCAGAAATCCATATGATCCGCTCGATCTCATTTGTCATGTTATTCACTCCAAGGCTCCTGATAGGAAGGATCATTAACGAAACGGGCCATACCGAGCTCAAGCGTCGTATGGCTGCCTGGTTCGATGGTTACTTGCAGCCATTTGTCATTGACCGCCGCAGCAGCTGTTGCCGCTTGCGGATTGTATAAGCCGCTAGGCAGCTTCTCCATTGTCGTGGACGCACTAAGCTTGCTGCCATCGCTTGCAGCAGCACCAAATACCGTGTACGCCACATCCGTGAATTGATGCTCGCCGAATGCGCCTGCTTGCAAGATGACAGTGCGGGACTGCGTTGGGTGAAGATTAACCAGCTTCACAGTTGTCCGGTCCGCTTCCAGCTTCTCGACAAGCGCAGCTACATCGGCAGGCAATCCCGGCCGACGAGCATCCGCATCGTAATAACGGAGCCTCGCCTGCAGCAGACCTCCGTTATACAGCGGAGACGGCGCACCGAGCGTAAGCTGGAGTAAGCCTTCCAGCGTCACTGTATTGCGAATTTGCAAGTAATCATCCCGGTAACCGGCCGGATCCTCCGTGTCTGTCCGCATGAAGCTCAGACGCTGGTAGATTTGAGTTAAATTGTAGTTCAATATCTCTTCCGGATAGCTCGGATACTCCCCTTCCAAATAGGAAACCCAGCAATAATCATGTCCGGCTTGGTCCTTGTTCCGGAAATAGCGGATTTGATTGTAATCCGGCTTCGCGTAATTGCGAAGCGACTTGAGCAGCGTGTGGTCGGATTCTTCCATCGACATGTACCAGAGATGCGTCGGATAGAACGGCTCAATGGTCGTAAATTCAAACGCGTGGTCTTTCCACGTCACCGTCTTCCCGTCATCATCCAGAATAATATTCGAGGTCGTGTATTCGTACCAACCCGGATCGCCGAATTTATTAGGCAGATAGCGGGTGCCATCCTCCGCAACAATTGCCTTATCGTTCATGATGGTCAGCTGCGAGCGCAGAAATTCCATATAGGCAGGATCGCGTTCCAGCAGGAGTGCATTCTGCGCAGCTACGCCAACGCCCTGACCAATGCTTACCCAGCCATGCGGCCAAGTCCAGCCATACCAGCCGCCATACCACTTGCCGCCGTTATGCTCCCCGATAATCCCGTTCAAGCCGACATTATCCGGAATCAGACCGCCATTCTGCTTTGCCCTGTCGATCCAAGCATCAACGTACTCCTTGACCCACGTTTTGTACTTGGGATCGCCTGTGTGCAAATACGCATTCGTTACCATACTTGTGGCGAGCAAATTCAGCGGGATATCGCCGCGCGAGGCACGTTCGACAATCGCCTTGCCCATCGCCATTGCACCTTCGTCATGCTTCAGATCATCAAGCGTTGTCACGCCCGGCACATCTTGGAAATGAAGCCCGTAATGCCTCATCCAATCGATATAATACCAGCCGCTAAAATGAGTCTTGAAATTGCGGTCCGTCGCGCCCTTGCTTCCGGAGTGCGGATAAGGAATGATACGGTGCTCCGGGTCATAGTTGATGGCTTCCGGGTCTTCGTTTAGGAATAGTCCGGCAAACTGCTTCGCCCGTTCCTTGATGACCGGGTCATTTGGGTCCATCAGGCCCATATGGTAGAACATCGTATACCCTTCGCCTTGGTGGAACCAGTCGTAGCCTTGCTCATATTCCTTCTCGACCATCTTGTGGCCGGTACCGGAATCGTAACGCGCGAATTGCGCCGTAATCGCGTCGAATTCCTTTTTCGATAACGTCTTGAACTTCTCATGACCGCCCAGAATGTAGAACAATGGCCAATTGAAAAAGCTCTCATACATATCGTCTAACGCGTCGATGCCGGTATGTGTATCCGTGGTTGGCCACAGAATCGTGCCGTCTGGACGAATATAGCGTTCCAGCAACGGCTCTACCGCGTCATTCATCAGATCGATGAGCTGTCGTTCCAGCAGCGCCCACTTCGGCGGCTCATAGAAAGCAAGATTAGCATGCAGTTTAAGCATAGCCGTTCTCCTTCTTCCAGTTCTCGAACTCGATCTTCGCTTCTGCGTTAGGCGGGTAATGGGTGTGCAGTGAGGCGCCTTCGTCCAGCTTCATCTTAATCCAGCGTTCTTCCAGCTCGTCATGAGCTCTTGCAATCTTGACGATTTCCTCTACGCATTGCGGCGGAATAGCTACGGCCCCGTCACGGTCTACCAAAATAATATCGCCCGGCACAACAGACACCCCGCCGCAGCGAATCGGTTCATTGAAACCAACCGACATCAGGGAACGCGGAATCGCGCCGCCGTGAACGCCTCTGGCCAGCACTGGAAAATTAACCGCCTTAACCCGCTGCAAATCGCGGATACAGCCATCCACGATAATAGCTTGACCACCGAGGTAACGCAGACGACGTGTAAAAATATCCCCGACAACGCCTGTTTCCATATGGCTGCCGGTATCGATAACGAGCACATCATTCGGCGTAATCGACTCAAGCGCAACTCGGTGAGGCGATTCCGGAAGTGTATCATACTGCTGCTTCACGAGGTCCTCGCGAAGGGGGACGAAACGCAAGGTCACCGCGCGACCTACTGCACTTTCCTGACCTTCAGGGAAACTCAGCGGCATAATGCCTTGCATATAGGCGTTGCGGTACCCCATCTCTACAAGGGTATGGGAAGCGGTGCTTACACTAACAAGCTTCAATTCCTCCAGCAATTCATCGCTAATCGTATGGGTGTTTTTCACAATATAGGTCATGGTCGTAAACGCTCCTTTAGATGGTTAATTAGTAGTGGTCTCGATTAGACAAATAAGGACGGGCTGTCGGCAAATAAACTCATCACTCGGCTGTGATCCTCTGGTGCCAAGCCCTGGCCGTCACAATAGGAGATGTTGGCGCGCAGTGAGCTGCTTGAGGCAGTACCGGTCAAGGTGACATGAATATCCGGATTTTGCAGGCTAAAACGCATTCCCGGTTCAACCAGCCCTTTGGGCTCCGTACGTCGCAGGAACGCTAAACTCTCCATACGCCTAGCCGCTTCGCCGATCAGCTCTTCATTAAGAAACTTCGCAGGCGCATCTGCCAGCAAGCCCATGCCTAAGACACTGCCGTTTATAACCGCAATGTTCTTCGCTTTGGCGAGTGGGATGATTTCTTTGGCAGCGGAATAATCAAGCAGCATATAGCGCGCGTAGAATTGAATGGAGTCGAATGCATCGGTCTCCATATAGCGCTTCAGCAAATCCAAGTTGCGCGTCGTTACGCCGAGGAAACGAATTTTGCCTTCCTCCCGCAGCTTCAGCATCGCCGGAATCGCTTCGTTGATAATGACGTCATACGGTTTCTTCTCCACATCATGGAGCTGAAGCAGATCGATATAATCCGTCTGTAAGCGCTTTAAACTTTCTTCTACAGAATTGATGATGCCTGCATAATCGTAATCCTTATCGAAGCGCGCCGCTTTCGTGGCGAGTACAATCTTCTCGCGTCTCCCGCCAGTGAGTGCCCGGCCGAATCGTTCTTCGGACACGCCGCCTCCGTATAACGGTGCCGTGTCGATGAAATTAATGCCCAAATCCAGTGACTCGTGAATGACGCGCTCGATTTCCGCTTCATTCACATCCTTGAAATCGCCTCCGATCGGCGCTCCTCCAAGGCCAAGCTTGGATACCTTCAATCCCGTTCGTCCGAATGTCGTATATTCCATGCCTCATTATCGTCCTTTCACTTATGAAGTATGATGATTTTGTTATTTCGTCTTTCATAAACTCAATATATACTATTAATATCGCGTATCGGATACCTGTTTTTTGCGATTTAAATACCAACTTTTTGCGGAGCTGATGGAGATGTACGATGCCCACTTTTTAGCCAAACCTGATTTCAACCGTTTCCCGGCCTACCCGATTGGCGTTGGGCATATCTTCGATGAGCCGAACCACTATGTTAACGGCATGCGTTATGGGCAGAACTTCTACAATATTCATTTTGTTGTAAAAGGCAGCGGGTGGCTCCGAACGAGTGTCGGATCCGTTGAACTGAAGCCCGGCATGGGATTCGTCTATGCGGAGGATCAATATCAGCATTTCGGAACGTACGCGGATGACCCGTGGGAAGTGTGGTGGATCTACTTGAGCGGTGAAGGGATTCGGGATTTGATCGGCGATAAGCGCATCGGTGATGTATGGGCCTTCTCGTTTGAGGGCAATACGCGGCTGATCGCGCTCATGGAAGAGCTTTGGGACGCAGCAAGCAAGAACGACATGGCCTACGTACCACGATATGCTGCCTTATCGTATGAGATCCTGCTCGACATTCTGCTTCATTCCGTTGACTTGAACGCGCCAAGCGAGCCCGGCTTGGTGCATGCCATCCGTCGAGCTGCGGAATTCATGCGCATGAACTGCGCCAAGGATTTGCCGCTGCAGAAGCTGGCCGATCAATGCGGAATAAGCCCGGCCTACTTCAGCCGGACCTTCCACATGCAGATAGGCATGCCACCCTTAACGTATTTGAACATGCAGCGGATTGAGCTATCGAAGCAAATGCTGATCACAACGTCCAAGCCCGTGAAGCAGATCGCCCTTGAGGCGGGCTTCTCCAAGCCGAGCTATTACATCGAGCGCTTCCGACTTGCCGAAGGCGTAACGCCTTCCGTGTTCCGCGACCGGTACATAAGGCCGGCAGAGCTGCCCCATGCTCCTCTGTGAGGAGAAGTCTGCTATGACAATTCTGAAGCTGAGATGGTGTTTTTAGTGTAAGAGTAGCTCACTGAGCTACTCTTGCACAGTTAGTACGCGTTTTCCGCGTTTGTGTCGCTCCCTGAGCTACTCATTCGCAGTTAGTTGGCGATTTCCCGTTTGTGTTGCTCCCAGTGCTACTCTTGCGCAGTTTGTTCGCGATTTCCGCTTATGTGTTGCTCCCAGTGCTGCACTAACTTGAGGCAGACTACTGAAGCAGCAGCTAACGGGTGCAATGTTACCAACCTTGCAACATTAGTCCTGGCCATTCGCGCTAACGAATCGTAGGAGCCTTATTTAGGCGAAAACAGCCCCTAAAAAATTCTAACGAATCGTGGAGACGCTATTTAGGGAAATTCGAGCTTCAAGGGGCATTTTGATACCAAATAAGGCCCCTAGGATTCGTTAGAATTTCACACACGCTCATTCGGCCGAAATAAGCCCTGTACGATTCGTTAGAGTCAATCACTCTACCTCCACACCACCACCAAGCACAAAAAGCTGCCCCAAAAGTCATAAATCGCACTTTTGGGACAGCTCTTCATGGAGTTACTTTATAAACTTAAGCCTGCGGCTGCGGCACGATCTGATATACCACTGTACCTGTTTCTTGCTGAACGTCGCCATCACCGCCGAGAATCGTCCAGCCATGCGACAATACAGACGACAGACGCGCCTTCTCAGCCGGCGTCAACGCCGCATTCACCGCTTCGCGGCCTTCCTCCAGCACCAGCTCAGGCTCCTGAGCGAAAGCAATGGCAATCCAGCTGCGGATGCCGCGAATGGTATTGTACTTGATTTGATACCCGGAGCGCACCGCTGCTTCGAACGTTGCAGGTTCTTTGGCAGCGAAAGCCGCCAGCTCTTCGTAGTTAAACTCGTAGATGCTGGTGTCATCCTTCGGCAGGTCGCCTTGATGAGTGCGACGAATCAGCTCCTCGTCCGACCAGCCCAGTACACGCAGCGATTCAATCAGCATCGCGTCCCATTGGGATAATTTCACCCGTTCCGTTCCTTCTGCTGCCATCATGATTTCCTCCCTGCTGTATCTATCATCAATCCGATTTAATCCAGCGCCACAAAATGTCCTGGGCTTACTTCCCGCAAATCCGGCACGACTGACCCGGCTTCCTTCGTCCAGATCACTCGCTCGTTTACTGCACGCGGGTCCGGTACCGGGATCGAAGAAAGCAGCGCCTTCGTATAAGGGTGCAGCGGGTTCTCGTACAGCTCCTCGCTTGAAGCCACTTCGACCAACCGGCCGCCGTACATCACGCCGATCCGATCCGAAATATGCCGCACCATCGACAAGTCATGGGCAATGAAGAGGTACGTTAATCCAAACTCCTGCTGCAAATCTTCCAGCATGTTAATGACCTGCGCCTGAACGGATACGTCGAGTGCCGAGATCGGCTCGTCACATACGACAAAATCAGGTCGTACAGACAAGGCTCTGGCAATCGAAATCCGTTGACGCTGACCGCCGCTGAACTCGTGCGGATAACGAAGCAGATGCTCTCGCTTCAGTCCAACCCTTTCGAGCAGCCCAGCCACGGCATCCTTACGTTCGGCACCGCGATGCAGCCCGTGAATATCCATAGGCTCCCCAATCAGCTCAAGCACGTTCATTCCGGGATTAAGCGACGAATACGGATCCTGAAAAATCGACTGGATGCGGCGGCGGAACGGCTTCAACTGCCGCTCGCCAAGCGATGACAGCTCATGACCGTCAAAGTGAACCTCGCCAGCCGTATAGTCATACAGCCGAAGCAAGCATCGGCCGACAGTAGACTTACCGCTGCCGGACTCGCCGACAAGGCCGAATGTTTCCCCGCGCTTGATGCCGAAGCTGACGCCGTCAACGGCCTTCAGTACCTCGGTCGGTCTGCCCCACACATCTGTACTCTTCGTGAAATGCTTCTTCAGTCCTCGCACTTCTACTAGCAAATCATCGCGTCGCTCACTCATGGTTGCCGCCCTCCTTATCAACCGTTAACCAGCACAGCGATCGGTGCCCCGGCGAAACCTCGGTGACCGGAGGCAGCTCTGCACACTTGGACATGGCATGCGGACAGCGCTCCATGAATGGGCAGCCCGGCGGCGGGTCCAATAGATTCGGCGGTGTGCCGTCGATCGGGACCAGCCGTTCCTTGGAGCCCTTGTCAGGCTTCGGCAAGGAACGAAGCAGTCCTTGCGTGTAAGGATGCTGCGGACTGTAGAATATTTGCTCTACCGGTCCTTCCTCCATCACCATGCCGCCGTACATGACGACAACGCGGCTGCACACCTGCGCCACTACACCCAAATCATGTGTAATGAGCGCGACTGCCGTCTTGGAGCGCTCCTTCAGTTCCTTGAGCAAATCCAGAATTTGCGCTTGAATCGTCACGTCGAGCGCCGTCGTCGGCTCATCGGCAATCAATAGCTCCGGCTGGCAAGATAGCGCCATCGCGATCATAACCCGCTGACGCATACCGCCGCTGAATTCATGCGGGTATTGGCGCACGCGCCGCTCCGGCTCCGTAATGCCGACTTGACGCAGCATTTCGATGGCTTCGGCTAGCGCGGCTTTTGGCTTCAAACCGCGATGCCGCTGAATGACCTCTGCCATCTGATCGCCAATACGCTGCACGGGATTGAGCGCCGTCATCGGGTCCTGGAACACCATCGCGATCCGATTGCCGCGCAGCTTGCGCCATTCTTTCTCCGTCAAATCGGCGATGGACTGCCCATCAAACGTAATATCCCCTTGAAGCACCTTGCCCGGCGGCGGAATTAGTCCCATCAGCGCCTTGGCTGTCACGCTTTTGCCGCTGCCGGACTCGCCGACGATGCCGACGGTTTCCCCTGCATCAATATGAAAGCTGACGCCGCGGACAGCTTGATTCTCCCCCTCGCGGGTAAAGAAAGAAACCTTAAGGTCCGTAGCGGTCAGTAACCGATTTGTCATCTATGACTCACTCCCTTGTGCCTGCTGTTCACCGGTTATCTCCGAGTGAGCTTCGGTTCAAATCCGACGCGCAAAATATCGCCCAGCACGTTGAAGCTAAGAACCGTCAGTAATATGAATAGTCCTGGAAACACCGCCAAGTAAGGCGCTTGAGCAATATAACCCTGTGCATTGTTGAGCATGCTGCCCCATGTCGCGCTAGGCGGTTGCACCCCAAAGCCGAGAAAGCTAAGGGACGACTCCATCATGATTGCATTCCCGATCGTATTCGTTGCGCCTACGATAATGACGGGCATCAAGTTCGGCAGAATATGCCGAATAATAATACCGACGGCGCTCTGCCCGGAAGCTTTGGCATACAGAACGAATTCACGCTCTTTCACCGTCATTGTCTCCGCCCTAATAATCCGAGCTATATTCATCCACATTAACAAAGCAATAATTAGAATAATGCTGCCGACATTCGGTTTCAAGAAAATGCTGAGCAATAGCAAGACAAGGAATGAAGGAATCGACATGATGACCTCTACGCCCCGCATCAGGATATTATCCAGCTTGCCGCCGAAGTAACCGCTAATCACCCCGATGGTGACACCGATACCCGTTGCCAATATCATGGATGCGAAGCCAACCATCAGCGATACACGACCGCCGAACAGTGCCCTCGTAAAATAATCACGACCGAAGTCATCCGTCCCGAACCAGTGGGCCGAGCTCGGTTTCTTCAGCCGCTCCAGTACATTCAATTGATTAGGATCCTGCGAGGATAGAAACGCCAGAATAGCGCCAATCGTTAGCACCGCCAAAATGACGACGGCCGCGATCCCAAATTTATTCGACAATAGCTCGATTCTAACATTGCGCCATTTGGTGCGATTCATGAAGTCACCTCGTCAGTTTGATTCTCGGATCGGCAATGCCGTACAGCAGATCCGCGGCCAGATTCCCTATTATCAGCATTACGGATGAGAACAGCGTTATGCCCATAATTACGGGATAATCCATTCCCCTCGCGGCTGTCATGCCCAGTGATCCGATACCCGGCCAGGAAAATATCGTTTCCGTGACGATAGCGCCTGCCACCAAATCGGCCATGGACAGCCCAAGCAGCGTAATAACAGGCAGCAGAACATGCTTCATGACATGGCGATATAGAATCGTCATTCGATTCGAACCGAATGCATATTGAATTTGCACATAGTCTTCTTTCAATTGTCCGATTGTACTCGAACGGATATATCGTACATAACCGGGCATGAATCCAAAGGCTAATACGAGACAAGGCAGAATCCCATGCTTAATCACATCCCAAGCAGAGTTCGTACCGATTGTCCGCATCCCCATACTGGGCAGCCAGTGCAGCTTAACCGCAAAGAAATAAATGAATAGAATGGCAAGCCAGAACAGCGGCACAGAAATACCAATATAGGATAAGAAATTGATCAGCTTGTCCACCCATTTGTTCCGGTATGCCCCTGCCAACAGCCCTAGCGGAATCGCAAGCAGCACGGCCAGACCAATCGCGGCACCCATCAGCCCTGCTGTTGCAGGCAGACGATCTACGATTTGCTCTGTCACCGACTGATGATTAATAAGCGAGTAGCCTAAGTTGCCAGTAAGGCAAGACTTCAGCCACTCCCAATATTGCACGATCGCTGGCTGATCGAGCCCCATATTATGCCGAATCCGTTCAATATCATCCGCATGCATGGCTGGTGTAACAAATGAAAGCACCGGATCGCCCGGAGCCATCTTTATCATAGCAAAGCAGACAACCGAGACGAAGAAAAGCATCGGGATGGTCTGCAATAATCGTTTGGCAATGAGCTGTCTCATGCTGGATTCTCCTTGCTTTCAAGTAGCAAAAAATAAGCTGGAACGATCCAGCTTATTTTTTGAACGTTCTTATTTCAAATATAGTTTGGACGGGTCTTCGAAGATGACAACTGGTTTCAGAACCGCTTCGTCAATACCGCCATAGCGCTTATCCATCGCAACGATTGTTTTCGTGTAACCGATTGGGAAGATAGCCGCATCATCCGCAACGATTTCTTGGATCTTCTTGTACACTTCGCCACGTTTCGCAGTATCGCCTTCTGCAGCACCTTGCTTCCACAAGCCGTCTACTTCTGCGTTGGCGTAATGTGTGGTGTTATAGTCAGCACCGGTTGCGTACAAAATGCTGTATGCATCAGGGTCAGAACCCATAATGTAACCACCAACGAAGAATTCGAAATCAGCTGCCTTCGGATCGTAAGCCTTATCGCCGAAAGCCGATGCATCCATATTTTGAAGTTCTACATTAAGACCGACTTCTTTAAGCTTCTGTTGCACGTATAGGGAAACCGACTCTTGAACTTTGTTGCCGCTCGACACGATGAAACGCAGCTTCTGTCCTTCTTTAACGCCTGCCGCTTTCAACAGCTCTTTCGCTTTCGCTGTATCATTGTCAAATGAAGCAACGTCATTCGTTTGGTAAAGGGTATCCGGCGTCAGGATCGAATGAGCCTGTTCTGCATAATCAGCAGAGGAGTAAGCCGCTTGAATGAGCTCTTCACGGTTTAGCGCATAAGACAGTGCTTGACGAACTTCTTTCTTCTTCAGGATGCCAGTATCGCTGTTTGCATTGAAGTTCAGGTAAGACAGACGACCTTCGCTATAAGGCTTAATTTCGAAATTGCCAGTAGCATCAATTGTCGCTACGTCTTGCGGATCCAAGTATTTCACGTTGATCTCGCCGCTTTGCAGAGCAAGGTTCGCTGCATTCGTATCCTTAGCAACACGGTACGTAATGGAATCCAGATGCGGTTTGCCGCCAAAATAGTTATCGAAACGATCAAGCGTCAGGTACTCGCCTGTTTTGTATTCTTTGAATTTGAATGCACCGGAACCGATTGGCGCTGCATTCTTCGTGCTTTTCTCAATATCTGCTTCGTTCTCGAAGATATGCTTCGGAATCGGCGTGATTTGAACCAATGTAGCTTCGAATGCCGGGCTTACGCTCGGAAGCTTGAAGTCAACTGTAGTATCATCCACTTTAACCGCTTCAATTGGCTTGCCACCGATGATCAGGTTGCCGCGCAGGAAGCTGTTTTGTTTCTCTTCCAATATTTTATTGAATGTGAAGACAACGTCATCAGCAGTCAGCTTCTCGCCATCGTGCCAAGTTAGGCCGCTCTTCAGCTTCAATGTATAAGTTAGGTTATCAGCAGATGGTGTCAAGCTGTCTGCCAGATAGAAGGTTTTCTTACCGTTATTAATTTGGAACAATGGTGCGTATAGAGCTTGGTCAATTGTTAGGCTGACACGATCGCTTGCATAGTTCGGGTTAAGAATTGTCGGATCAGCTGCTACAGCAATAATGAGGCTGCCGCCATCCTTCGGCTGCGATGCGTTAGTCGCATTGTCACCGGATTGTGTATTATTGGCCGGAGCGTTATTCGAACCTGTATTCGAGTTCGAATTGCCATTGCCGCCGGAGCATGCACTGATTACCAGGGTAAGTAGGGCTAGTACAATCACAACGGGTAAACTTCTCTTGCTGCGCATTCTCTCATCCTCCAAGTATCTCTATGAAGAGTTTCTTTTGATATTCGTAATCATACATCGGAATACTCGGAATTACAATACTTATTTCAGGAGTACTCGTTTAAGTATAATTTTACCCATTATACTTCATTTTCAAGAGGCTGTGCGCGGGCAAATTGGGCAAAAAAGCGACCATTTACTGGCAAACTGCCGTGAAATGATCGCTTTTCGGGGAAACCGTCTATACCTTCACAAACTAACCGCGTTTAACGGATGTAATGTTGCCGGATGCCGCGCTCTCATATACCGCTTGGATACATTTGAAGTTAAATACTGCATCTTCATTCAAGAGCGCAGCCGAGTCATGACCAAGTACGCGTTCTACGAAGAAGTAGAGCGGCGCATCCATAAAGCTGTATGCATTGTCATTCGGAACTTGCGCTTCTTTCTCCACTACAGAGCCTTGCTCGTCGAAGCGGTGAACAACGGCATCGCCGCCGAAATACGGCGACCATTTCACTGCGCCAAGCGTACCCTCAATCTCAACAAGGGAGTATGCTTCGCCATGTGTACAGGAAGAACGCTCGTATTGTACAAGCACCGGACGGTCTTGGCCTTCAGCGTGGTAGCGCATCAAGGCACCGGAGTTATGTTCAACGTCGTAAACCACGTCCTCAGGATCTGCACCTGTTACAGGCTTGCTGATCCAGCCGCCAAGTACATCTACAGCCGATGGCTGAAGAATATCAGCGAGTACTGTGAAGTCGTATGGACCCCAGTCTGTCAGAATACCGCCGCCGCAAAGCTTCTTGTTCAAGAACCAACGGCTTTCCGGTTGGTACTCGACGCCTGCTCTTCCGCGCTGATCGCGGTGAATGAAGCTTACTTTGTAGATTTCGCCCAGCTGGCCGGAAGCGACAATCGCTTTCACCTGCTCCGTTTTCGGAAGACCGATAAAACGGTCGCTGCAGTCGCCAAACAGCTTGCCTTGGTCCTTCGCCAGCTGCGAAAGCTCGTCTGCTTCAGCAGCGTTCATAACAAGAGGCTTCTCACAAAGTACATGTCGGCCCGATTTCAGTGCAAAGCTGGAAAGCTCGAAATGCGTGAATGGCGGCGTACATACAACCACGACATCATGCTCTTGTGCTTCTTCTGCCAGCATGTCCTTCATATCACTGAACGTGACTGCATGCGGGAATTGCTCAACAAAGCTAGCCAGTGCTTTCGGATTCGGATCCGCAACCTTCAGTTCGATATCCGTTGGTGTTTCACCATAAAATTTATAAGCCGCTTCTGCGTGTGTGCGGGCGATGAAGCCTGCGCCAATCAGGTAAATTCTCGTTGCCATTAATGTTCACTCCTATGCGTATAATTATAACCAGTCCCAAGCTTCGTGCGCGGGCACGGAATACGTCATTATAACCCGAAAACGGTTGCTCTATCAATCGTTAATCCGAAAAACGCCGCTACTTCTGCGCTTCGCCTTAGTTGACGCGAGCTGAAGCAGCTCACTTCTTCAGCTCTTCCTTTACTTCCTCAATGATTTTGTCGCCGCCTTGTTCATTCCAATCCTTCACGAATTGGTCAAACGCGTTTATCGGCTCATCTCCCAGGACGATTTTGTAGAAGGTTTCGGTCTCCATCTTCTGCAGGTTAGCCCAGCGCGTCTCCATCGTCTTCGTCATGGCCGAATACACCGGATCGGTCACATTCATCGGTAGTTTCAGTATGCCCGCTCCCATTAAATATGCTGCAGGCGCAGCCCAATCATTTGCATTCTTTCTCGGGTTCTTCTGATCGCGCAGCTTCTGCTCGTATACCAGCTGCATTTCGCCGTCCATCTCTTCCTTCTTCACCTTGCCGGCCAAAGCATCCAGCAGCAGATCATGCTTACGCGTTGCCGCGTCGGCATAGTCGACTGTCATCAGCAGCGGCCACAGGCCATGTCCCGGATCCAGCTTCATCGCCTGCTCATCCGGCGTACGCTCTGCTTGGACACGCATGTTGGAATACACAACAGCCGCTTCGGGATGCTCATAGCCTTTCCTTACGACGAGGAAAACGTTACTTACCGGCACGCTCGCAATATTATATTGACCTTTCGCATCTTGAATCATGAAAGGTTTCCAATCCGCTTGAGGATTCTTCTTCACCGCATCGACAAGTGCCCAAGGCACCCACCATGGGCCGAAGAAAGCACCGGCCTTGCCGTTCAAGACGAGCTCGTCCGGATTCTTGCGGAGCGCAAACTCCTTATCGATTAAACCTTCCGCATACATTTCATGAATGGCGCTAAGCGCTTGCTTCGTACCAAAGGTTGTGGAGCCGTATACGACCTCGCCGTTCTCATCCTTGATCCAAATCATCGGGAACGACTTAAAGGCGTTAAAGATACCTTTGAAATCGTGAATGCCGCCGCCCTCCGTTGCCAGTTGAAAACTATTCCCCGTTAGTCCAATGGTATCTGCTTGTCCATTGCCGTCCGGATCCTTCACGATGAATGCCCGTAGGACGTTCTTCAGCTCATCGATCGTCTGCGGCGCTTTCAGATTCACCTTATCCAGCCAGTCTTGGCGCAGCCACAGAATGGAAGGTGCATCTGCCTGAATCGCCACACTCGGCAGCGCCATCAGCTTGCCGTCATAGGTCGCTTTCTCCAGCGCTTTGTCTTCCGTCGATTTGTAGAAATCCTTCATCTGAGGCGAGGCATACCGCTTGTAGACAGTCGTTAAATCCTCCAGTTGATCTGCCGCAGCCATAGAACGGAAGGTCTTCTCATCTACAATCATCGCGTCCGGGATCTCATTGTTTGCGATTGCCAGCTGCATTTTCTGATCAAAATCTGTAGAGGTTGCGTCCCATAACACCTTGGTCTTGATGTTTGTTTTGTTAAATACATAACTCGTATATTCATTATCTTCAATCGTTTCACCCGACTTCATGTTCAAGCCGGGTCCAACCGCTTTAATAACGCTCATTTCCACTGGCTCCGGAAGCTTAAAATAATCAACAAGCTCGGGATTCGCCTCATTGCTGCCGGCATTCCCCGCTTTGTTTGCGTTACCGCCTCCGCAGCCTGCCAATACTAAGGATGCAGCCATAACCAAAGAAACGGCTTTCATCGACTTGTTCATTCGCAGGTGGCCCCTCTCCCGGTTGCTTGCAGTTCCTCTTCCATCATAGCATGAACAATGAATGATATTAAATGCCTACGCCATGTAGTATATTACACGACAAGTGAATTATAATTGGAGCAATCACGCTTACATCAGAAGAAGGTGAATGGGCTGAAACTGCGTAAACTTCGAATTGGCATCGTTAAGAAAATGATACTCGGCTATATCGTCATCATTCTGCTGCCCACCGTGTGTATCGGCATGCTGTACTATAAACAGATTCATAATAATGCGTTGAAGGATTTTGCTAATAACCGCGAATACTTCATCCAACAGTTTGGCTCATCCCTGACAATGAATATGAATCAGATCGAGATGATTCATGATGTTTTCCAAACGAACAAGGTTCTGAGCGGCCTTCTATCCGGCAAGTACAAATCGGAGTCTGAGCAGGTCAATGTTTATCTGAAAGAACTCGTTCCGCTTTTTTCCTTCTATAAAAGCAACTCATTCTACATCGACCAAATCCGAATCTATAAGACGGACCCGAAAGTGCGGAGCATGGGGACAAGCATCGTGGACAGTGACGGCAGCATCCCTTCGCAAGCCTCCAAGTTGAATGTCGGAGAAGGCTACTGGCTGCAAGAGATGTCCACGCCTTCAGCGCTGCAGATGATCTATTATAAGAAGCTGTACAATGAGGACTTCACCCAAGCGATTGGACTTATGGAAATTAGGTTGAAATATACGTTCTTGTCCAGCATGTTCCATTCCTCTGATGTCAAAGGTACGCCGCTGCACTATTACATGGCCGAAGACAGCAATCCGAGAAAGAGCATCACCCATACCGAAATTGTCGCATTATCGGCCAAGCTGCCGCTTTTCGGCACCGATAAGACACGGATCTACGCGTCCGTGCAGCAGTCAAAATCCTTGCAGTACTTGGATTCGGAGCTTGGGCAGCTGCTGCTGAACAGCTTCTATGTTCCGCGGCTATCCGCAACGATCCTGACCGTGACACCGACTAGCGAGCTCTTCCAGAACACGAAAAATTCCGTACAATTCTACTTGCTGATGATTAGCGCTTTGCTGCTCATCCTCTCCTGCGCCTATTTCTTTACCGTCTCCACCGTCGTACAGCGCATCGTGAAGCTCGGCAAGCATATGCGGGGTAACCTGCTGGCTAAATATAAAGAAGAACAGGACAGCGACGAGATCGCCTTCCTCGTCTCTTCCTACAATAAAATGATTGATCGCAACGACGAGCTGATGAGCAAGGTAGACATTTCACAGCTGAGGCAGAAGGAAGCGGCCTATCTGGCGCTGCAAGCCCAGATCAACCCGCATTTTATCTATAATGGACTAGAAGCCATTCGGATGGCGGCCGAGGAAAGCGACAGCCCCGACGTAGCCAAAATGATTTATGCGCTCGGGCAATCGATCCGCTACAGCCTGTCCAAAAGCCAGCACGTCGTGCTGCGCGATGAACTCACCCACATTCGCAGCTACCTGCAAATTTATAAGGTTCGGATGGAGGAGCGGCTTCAATATGAAATTGAAGTCGAAGATGAAAGCCTCCTGCGCATCGGCTGTCCGCGATTTATCATTCAACCGCTGGTGGAGAATGCCATCGTGCACGGCATATCCAAGAAGCGCGATACAGGCACGCTGCGAATCCACTTATATAGCGAAGGATCATTAGCATTTGTACGCATTCAAGATGACGGAGCCGGTATCCCGCCGGAGCGGCTTGAGATGCTTCGTCAGAAACTCAATGGAATCGTGAGTCTGCAAGAACTTGAGCAGGAGCAAGGCGGAATCGGCGTTATGAACGTCCATGAGCGAATGATCAGCCATTTTGGACCCGCCTATGGGCTTACGATAGAGAGTGAGCTAGGAGTCGGAACTACGATCACATTATCCATGCCGAAGGAGGGAAATGCCGTTGAAACTCCTCATCGTTGAAGATGAAGCGCCAATCTTAAGGGGATTGCTGCGCAAAGTCAAACAATTCCATACGCCTTTCACGGATATAACAGGCGCCTCCAGCGCAGAGGAAGCACTGGAGACGCTCCGGCAGCATGGGGCTGATCTTGTCATGACCGACATTAACATGCCGGAGATGAACGGGCTGGAGCTCATCCAAACCGCTAAGAGCGAGGGGCTGTGCAGCCGTTTCATCATTTTATCCGGCTATGATGATTTCTCTTATGCACGGGATGCGCTGCGCCTGCAGGTCATCGACTACCTGCTCAAGCCCATCGATGATGAACAGCTCGAAGAGCTGCTCACCCGGCTTGGTCAGGCGGCCCTAGCCGAGCAAGAGAAGCATGAGGCCGAAGAGCAGGAGACCATCCCAGAAGGCGCTGAGCATGACTATGTGGAGAAGCCTGAAGCCAGCAGGCAGATTCTCGACTTTATTGAGGCGAATTACGTGAGGGATCTCTCCCTCACATCTGTCGCGGAGCATGTCGGGCTTCATCCCAACTATGTCAGCTTCCTCTTCAAGAAAGAAACCGGTATGAATGTGCTCGCCTATATTCAGCAGCTCCGGGTCATCAAAGCGAAGGAACTGCTCATCTCGCGGCCTTCCTTGCCCCTTAGCGAGGTGGCCATGCAGACCGGCTTCGAAAGCCAGCGGCATTTCTTCAAGGTATTTAAGAAACATACGAACATGACGCCTCGCCAATTCGGCGAAGCCCAGCATCCGACGCAGCATTAATGCATGTGACCATCGCTTTAGACAAACAATATGAAAAGCCGACCCCATAAGGGTCGGCTTTTTAGCTGCAATCCTATTCTTTTACCGCACCGACCATCATGCCGGATACGAAATACTTCTGCATGAACGGATAGACGATCAGAATCGGAAGCGAGGCGATAAACACCTGCGACGCTTGGATCGTACGGTTCGATACCTTGTTCATGAGCTGCGCCTGCGCCTTCGTCAGCAGCCTGCTGTTCGATTCCACAAGAATCGTCTGCAAGTAAGACTGCAGCGGATAGTCCTTCTGGCTTTTCAAATAGATCAATCCGTCAAACCACGCATTCCAATGTCCAACCGCCGAGAAGACGATCAGTGTTGCAATAATCGGCATCGACAAAGCGAGATATAACGTGCCGAGAATACGGAAATGTCCTGCGCCATCCATGTACGCTGACTCTTCAATATCCTTCGGAATGTTCCGGAAGAAGTTGGAGAGGAGCAGTACGTTGAATACCGAGATCGCACCCGGAATAACGAGCGACCAAATCGTACCGTACAGATGGGTGTTCTTCACGATCATAAAGGTTGGAATTAGACCGCCCGAGAACAGCATCGTAACGACAAAATACCAGGCAAAGAACGACTGATGCTTAAAGTTCGTTTGGCTCTTGGAAAGCGGATAAGCGGCCAGAATCGTAAGGAACATGCTGATCACCACACCAAGAAACACACGTTTCACGGAAACGAACATCGCCGTCCAAAATTCGGAGTTGCTCAAAATATATTCATACGACTTCAGCGAGAACTGTACCGGCCAGAACGTAACCTCGCCGGCCGTTACCGCGCTGCTCTTGCTGAATGAAATCGCAAGTACGTGAAGCATAGGAATGAGACAGGCAAGTGAGAACAGAATGAACAGCAAGCCGTTCAAATTCAAAAATATACGTCTGCCTAACGAACGATCTACCATAATTGAATTCCCCTCCAGACTTTAGAAAATGCGATGATCCGATATTTTGCGGGCCAGATAGTACGATGCAACAATGAGTATTAGGCTGACAACGGAACGGAACAAGCCGATCGCGGCACCTAACGAATATTGAGCCTGCTGAATCCCCATCCGATAGACCCATGTATCGATAACATCGCCTGTCGAGTAGACAGCCGAAGAGTAAAGCATAAGTACCTGTTCAAAGCCGGCATTGAGAATGTAACCAAGACTTAATGTACCCATAAGAACGATCGTTGATTTCATACCCGGAAGTGTAATATTCAGCGTTTGTCTCCAGCGGCTTGCGCCGTCCATAACAGCCGCTTCGTAAAGCGTCGGATCGATTGTCGTAATCGCTGCGAGATACACAATCGTACCGAAGCCGGTTATTTGCCATGTCTCAGTAGCTACAAGAATATAAGGAAACCATGAAGCTTTCTCCAGGAAAATAATCGGGTCAAAGCCCATTTTGCCAAGCATCACATTAATTAAACCTTCACGAGAGAGCATGTCGCGAAAGATGCCCCCGAGGATAACCCAGGACAGGAAGTAAGGAAAATAAACAATGGTTTGCACGGTACGTTTGAACACTTTAGATACAATTTCATTTAGAAGAATCGCAACCGCAATGGCCGCAAATGTTTCGACGATAATTTTCATCGTTGCAATAAAGAGCGTGTTGGCAACAACTTGCTTCACGTCAGGTATTAGCAGTAGACGTCTGAAATGATCCAAGCCGACCCACTTGGAGCCAAAGAAACCTTGCGTTGGCTCATATTTCTGGAAGGCCATGATAACCCCGAACATCGGGAGATAGGAATAAATAAATACGACTACAACGGGTAGAATCAGCATGAGATACAGCGCCAGCTGTTTCTTCGGAATTTTGAAAGCGTTCATAAGTTCGCCCCTTACGATGACTAAATTTAAGGCTAAGAATAGATGCAGAGTACGGATGTACTTGCCATCCGAACTCTGCATGCCCTAACCTAGTTCCTTATTTCTTCTCAAACCACTCTTGAACGCTTTCTTTGTTCTTTGCTTCAAACCAATCGTTTACAACAGGATTTACAGCGGAAGCATACATGGAATCGTATTGCTTCAAGAAATCGTCATACTGACTGATGTCTGCACCCTTCACTACGTTCAGGAACATAACATCCCATGCTTTCTTGATGATTGGCGCATTATCGAGCATTTCTTGCGTCGGCATAGCTGTGTATTCGTTCATCGCGAATCTTTTTTCCTTGATGTACTGATCTACAACAGCAAGGGAGCCTTTATCTGTGTAGGACAGGTAGGACGGGAATCCAGCACCATCGTTTTTGTCTGCATACGATTTGGCTTGATCATAGAACAACTTGTACGCTTCGGACAGCTTATCCGTTGAGCCTGTTTTGAATGAATCGCTAATATCAATAAATGCTTGGTAGTTGAACGATGGGTTGTAGATTGGCATCGAGTACAGCTGGAAAATACCTGCGTTCGTTTTTGGATCTGTGTTGTATTTACCGAACTGCATCGTTTCCGGATTGTTGTTCAAGTCATGGAACAGGTTCGCCATCGTCACAAGCGCCTCAGGGTGTTTAACGCCCTTCTTCGCTACATTGACTCCAAGTACGGTTGCCGCAGTAACGGACGATTTGCCCGGCTTGTCGTCTACGGATGGAATGCCTACTGGCTCCCATTTCGCATCCTTGTTCTTCTCAAGTTCCAGGTTAAGCGGCCACCAAGCATCCCACAGTCCGCCGAACGCTACGAACGATTGCGCGTTCACGATTTGCTCGTTGTATTTCGAATCGTCAAGCGATGCGAAGTCCGGGTGAATGTACCCTTTCTTGTAGTACTCTTGCAGCTTCACAAGCGCAGCACGAGTGTTTTCACGCGATTCTTCACCGAACATACCGTGCTCAAGCTCACCTTTGCTGTTCTTCACCCAAATGTCCGGATAGGAATGGAACATGTTGAAGAATGCATTGCCGATACCCCAGTTTGCGGAGTTCATATTCGCATCGGCAAGTGGAATCGGATATTTCTCGCCGCCTGTGCCGTCATAGTCGTTTTTCTTGAACGCTTCAAGCACTTTGTCCAGATCAGCAACTGTCTTAGGCGCCTCAAGGCCGGCTTTCTTCAAGTTGTCTTCGCGGATCCAAAGCATGTTTCCTTGGTCGTGGTAAGTCATACCGTTAGGCAAACCATAGATTTTGCCGTTCTTCGTTACGCCTTCGAGCAATCCCAAGTAGTCGCCTGTCAGATACTGCTTTGTATATTTGGAAGCATAGTCTTGAACGACTTTCGTAATATCTTCCAGTTGGCCAGTCGACGCAAGCTTCTCGAACTGTGACGGCGTTACGTAGAAGAAGTCGGGCAGGTCGCCGCTTGCGATCATCAGGTTCATCTTCTCTTCCGCTTGCGCGTCAGGCGAAGTCCAGTTATATTTCAGCTTGATGCCAAGCTTCTCTTCCCAAGTCTTTGTGTAAATGTTGTTTTCAATCGTAATGTCTTTGGGCATATTTTGCAGAATGCCGTTGTTCGTATGAACAGTCGTCACTTCAATTGCAGGCGAATATTTACCTGGATCTTTAGGCTCCGAGTTCGGATCCAACAGTTTGGAGAGATCAGCGGTTTCATTCGATTCCGACGAACCGCCATTATTGGTATTGTTGTTGCCGCAAGCTGCGAGCGATAGCGATAACGAAAGACACAGTGAAAGAGATGCCAGCTTAACCCAGTAGTTCTTTTTCATTTAAAAAATCCCCCTGTTTACTTGATGTAATTGGTACAAACTCGCTGTTTTCAAACTTCACTATTTGCTGCCAATTGCTGAGTGGTTCCGCCTCATGAACGTTGGAAGCCGGCCCTCACCTCCTAGGCAATTTGCGCAGTGGTTCTATGATAACCTCACCTGTTGCAGTAGACAGACAAACCAATCGTTGGTTCGCGGCAAGCTCACTTGGCGAGATCAGGCAATCCTCGACATCATGCTGCTTAACATTCCCTTCGATTACCGTACTAATGCAAGTTCGGCATGTACCGTTACGGCAGGAATAAGGGATTTGCGCTTGTTGACGAATCGCTGCATCTAGGATGAATTCACGATTGCCTACTTCAAACGCTTCACCCGTTGCTTGAATGGTTACGCGATTGCTGCTCATTGTACGCCCTCTCGATCTCAATCATTTTCGCTGCGATGCGGGATTGGAACGGCTCGTAATCCCATACCTTGTGGACATCCTCCACGTACTGATAATAACGGGCCAGTGTAACTTCCATCACATCCTGCATCTTCTCGTAGTCGTTATCGAAGCGGTGCAGCAGCCATTTGTGGCCGTATTTCAGATGGATCGCTTCATCTGCCCAGTCATAATCGATGTGAGTCGACGTCTGCAGATCGCCGAAGCTCTCAAATTGCTGCTTCGCCTGCTCGCGATTGGCCGGTCCATCCATTTCAAAGCGGTGCAGCAGCGCCATCAGGTCGAGCTCATCGCCGCCATTCTGCGCTTGTGAAGCGTATGTTTCTTCGTAGACCGGTACGTCGATGCCGATTTCAAAGCCCCAGTCTTTCAGGCGTTGTTCGCCCATCTTGACATGTCTGGTTTCATCGTATGCCCAGCGAGCAAGGTCGAGATAGAATTCCCAAGGCATGTCATCCCACTTCCAAAGTGCCAGCCCCGGTGCTTCCGCTGCCCAGATCTCCGTGATGTGGTAGATAGCCGTCAGCACTTGAATTTCAATCGGCGATTCCGCTCTCTTCGGCGGTACCGAGCTTGGTGCCGGAATGAAGCGCGGATCCCGTGCTGCCTTACGCGGCATGACGTATTCCGCTCTTTCTTTGATAATCCACTGCTCGGCTTCGGCTGCCGCTGCTTCCTCTTCAGGTGTGACAGCGTTTCCAATAATGCCACCGATTCCTGTCAAATAGGAACGAATAACGTTCCGCCACTCCGATGCGTCACTCGGCGGCATGATGTTATCTCTTACGTCATGAACGTAATCGATCTGCTGCTGAATCTGCTCCGGGAAGCGTGTCATAAACTCCAGTGTCGGCGCATCGTTGACAGGATCGGCCTGCTCGATGTAAAGCCGGTATTGCTGCATAAGCTCTTGCTTGACCACATCGTAAACGCTTGCAAGAAGCTCTGCATCGTCTTGAGCGCGGATGATCATCGATAGGAATTTGACGAGCTTCGGATCATGGTTGGCTTCAACGTCCCTGCGCGGGTATCGGAGCTCCATGATGCGGGTACGCAGCGCGTCTGCACGCAGCGAATCTTGCCACATATGGTAAGGCAAATCTTTATTTAATTCCCAGTTGGCCACTTTAATCAAAGCGCCGCCGAGCGTTCGCATGACTTGTTTCTCCACTAAGTAGAAACGTTTCAAAAGACCGGAAGCTTCTTCAACGCTTCGCTTATGAACGAGTTGTCCTGCGAAGATCGCGTGTGTTCCAGACATCCGTCTACCTCCTTCATTTCTATATCCCTACTATACATGAAGCGCTTTCACAAATTATACGGATCATTTCTTATATGATAGTGACCAAAATTAAGATTGCTTGTTCAAGGGCTGTTTTTACAGGAGAAATCGGCTGCGAAAATGGAATTAAGAGGTGGATTTGCGAAACGTTTCACTCAATTTCGAGGGGAAGTGGAGGTTTAGGCGGTGGTAAGGAGGAGGAAGATAGCGTTTCGGCGATGCAGTTTGCTTAAGAAGAGTGCCCAGGGAGCTACATGCGCAGAAATTCGATGAAAATCGCGAAAGAAGGTCACCCAGGGAGCTACATGTGCGAAAACCGGGTGGAAATCGCACATGTAGATCTCACGGGGAGCTACTTGAGTCGATAATCGGTGATACTCGCAAATGAAGATCCCACAAGGAGCTAATCTTTTAATCGACTACACCAAGTTCACTCCACTACGCCAGGTTTCGGTGGGATGTGTTGCTCTGGGGGTTACTCTTTGCTCTATTCCGCCATGTTTCGGCGGATGTGTGGCTCTGGGAGCTACTCTTTGTTCAATTCAGCCGCATTCCGGCGGATGTGTAGGCTCTGGGAGCCACGCTTCAGCGAACACACCGCCCTAGTCTTTCACGGGAGCCCCCTCCGGTAGCTACTCCCACGGGTATTTCGTTAGCAAGAAATCGGCGAACTTCTTACTTTCCTCTCTGCGGTGCTTCCGCAATTCGGCACGATGCTCGGCGGTTTCGTGCAGCTTTTTCTCCTCTTCCGTCTCGGGTACGATCTGCGGAACGCCTGTCGGACGGTTGTTCTCGTCGAGCGCCACGAAAGTAAGAAAGGCAGTCGCGGCGATTTTGCGGTCGCCGCTTCTTAGGTCCTCGCGGATGACCTTCACGAAAACCTCCATCGAGCTCTTGCCCGTCCATGTGATGAACGATTCCAGCGAGACCGAGTCCGTTGGGCGAATCGGCTGCAAGAAATCGACGGAATCCGTCGAAGCCGTCACCGCCGCGGCTCGGCACAGCTTCGAAACGGAAATCGAAGCGATGTCGTCGATATACGACATGAGCTTTCCGCCAAATAGCGTATCATGATTGTTTACATCCGTCGGGAACACCCGTGACACTTTGAAACACCTAGTTTCCCTTGCTGTCTTGGTTTCCAAAACCGATCACCACCTCAAAGATACGTTTGTGCTAGGGGGAGTAAGCGAAGCGTTTGTGTTAGCGTTTGTGTTATGGGTACGCATGGTTAGCGTTTGTGTTATGGGTACGCATGGTTTGCGTTTGTGTTAGGGATACGCATGTGTCTTCTCTTCAATAAGCTCCGACACCGTCACGAACTTATAGCCTCGCCGCGCAAGCTCCGGAAGGATAACACGCAGCGCCTTCACCGTATGGATGGAGCCCGGGATGTAGTCATGAAGCAGGACAATATCGCCGTTCCTTGCATTCTTGAGCACCTTGCGCACAATATAGTTCACCCCCGGGCTGCGCCAATCGGCGGTATCTTGATGCCAGGACCAGAGCACCGTCGTGTAACCAAGCTTCCGGGCAACTTGGATCGTCTGATCACTATAGAACCCACCCGGCGGACGGAATAGATGCGGCTTCTTACCAGTCAGCGCAACCAGCGAATCCTCGGTCTGCATGATTTCTTTCTGAATCGTAGAGAGAGAGGTTCCCTTAGTCAAGAAGGCATGGCTATATGTATGATTGGCAACTTCATGCCCTTCTGCGATTTCACGTTTGATCAGCTCCGGAAACTCTTTTACACGGTAACCCAGTACGAAGAAGGTCGCTTTGGCATTGTACTGCTTTAGCAGATCAAGAATGTCATTCGTCATTTCCGGATAGGGACCGTCATCGAAGGTCAGCGCAATCTTCTTCTCATCCAGCGGCACCTCCCATATAATGTCCCCTCGGCTTTCATAGAAATAACGGTCTTTCTTAGGCAGCTGAAACCCGCATAACATGCAAATGCACAGCAGAACCGCCGAACAGCGCCATACCACAACCACATTCGTTCCTCCTGTTCATCCAATCAACACCTTATACTATGTGCGGCCAAACTGGGATTTATCCTTCAAACAAAGATCCCTCCCTATATTAAAAAGCCTCCATGTCCACTGTGAAAGTGAACATGAAGGCTTATTCAGCAAGCATTAATTATGAGACCTGCTGCTGCGTACGTTTCTTCGAGGAGTCGAAGTTGTTCATATCGATGCCCTTCCAAATATTCGGCAGATCGGCATCCTCAGGATGATCAAATACGAGAAACGCTGTAGGCAAATAACGCGCGCCATATTTACTTGAAGGTTTGTTGACGACCTCGTCATCCTTCACCAAGACCGTGGATGAACCGCCATCCAAATTCGCTGCCGTTACGGCACCTTTCTCAAGCAGGATCTTCTGCACATCATACAAAGTTGCGCCGACCGAATAGCCCGGCTGACGACCGTCGATCACGACGAATACAATCGTGCCATCCTTCAACTGTGCCATACAAGTACGAGGCGCAATTCCCCAACCGTCTGCCTCGCTCTTAATAAGCCCTTTGCCGTTCACGATAAACTTCGGCTGGAACGTGACCGCATCCGAAACCCCCATGGCTAGCAGCTGATTGGGGGAATAACGACCTGCCACCATCAAACCATCGCGGTCGATACCGACGACATTCACTTTCGCATTCATGCCGTCGCCTTTGTACAACACTTTCCCCCCGGACATTACAATTCCGGCCGGTTTAAACCCATTACCATTCCAGTTCGGATCATCGAATGCGCCGCCGTTCACGCCGGCAATTGCACCTGTCCGCTTCACCATGCTCTCCACTCGCTCGCCTGATCCAACAATGCTGGTCGTGACGACACGGATCATTTTCGGATCATGGACATACATCAAATAGCCTTTGAAACCTTTGCGGGAAATCGGCTCGATCTTCACGGTGCCCTCCGGATGCGAAGCCAGGTTTACGTTGTGATTGTCCTTCACCTGCGCCATCGCATCGAACTGCTCGTTATACGCCGCTACACGGTTATCAAGCTCTGCTTGTCCGATCAAATATTTCGCCAAGTAACGATGCTTACTTGTAATGAGCGTATCCGCCATCATATAACGAACATCTGAGCCCGATGGCGTCAGGTAGAACCATCCGCTGCCAGCCAGCACGGTAACAAGCAGTAAGACCGACAGCTGTTTGACCGTTCGCTGCCAACGTTTCTTTGTGCGTTTCATACTATGTGAAGTTTGCCTCTTGGGCATGTTCGTTGTCGCTTCTAAGTTGTTATCCATTGTACTGCACCCCTTTAATGTATGGCCTGTATGTTAAGTTACGGCTCAGCAGCTCCCTACCTCTGCATGAATACCGCGGCTCCTCGTTTCGCATTTCATCCCAATACTATAGAAGCCGAATCTTAAGAGAAGCTTAAAAACGTTACATGTTACCATGGCAATAAAAGTGAATCACTGCGGTTCTGAGTTATTTTGGCGGAATTGCGCAAGCTAAACGGGAATACGTAAAGGAGGTCATTTCACTTGCAGCAAACGCAATCCACCCAGCAGCAGGCCGGTGTCATGCCGGTACCGCCCAAAGTCGTCACAACCAAAGATGCGTCTTATTTGAAGGATCAGTTGTCCTGGCTCATTCTGGCCATGAAGAAATGCAGCCATTTTGCGAAAGAATGCTCGGACCCCGAAATCAGCCAAGCCATTGATAAAGCGGGCCGCATGCATGAACGCCACTATACGCTGCTGCTCAAGCATCTGCAGAACAACAACACTGAGGGAATGAAGAACGTTCCCCAACATTAGAAAGGAGGCACCCCGATCGTGAGCCCGAATCAGAAGAACATGATTCAAAATCCGAAACCGTCCTACGAGCCGCAGGTGAAAGGTCCTGAGTTAACGGACCGCGACCGCATCAACGACATCCTGGCGACGGAAAAATATTTAGGTGACAGCTTCAGCATCGCAGCCAATGAAGCCAGCCACACCGCGCTCCATCAGGATATTATGACGGTGCTGAATGAGACGCATCAATGTCAGCATGAAATCTTCGAGCTGATGTTCCGTAAAGGGCATTACAAGTTGGAAGCCGAAGAGCAGACGAAGCTCGATGAAGCGTACCAGCAGTTCAACGGTTATTCCAGTCAGTTCCCTTACGGTGCCTCGAATACACTGCAATAAGTTAATCCGATGCAAGAACAACAGCGATCTTTTCTCGGTGTATTTTACCGGGGGAAGGTCGCTTTTTCATGCCTGTTGTTCAAAGCCGTTGAAACTTCTGTCCCGTTAGCTGCGTCAAAGGGTTAACATTATCAGAAGGAGTGTGCTTCAATGACAAGGAAGAACAACCGGCTATCACCCAAACGAGCATTCGTAGGGACATTGCTCGGTATATCCATATTGATTCCTACTATGGCGAATGCTGCTGACGGGAACGCCGATGAGAAGCTATTCTCCGCGATCACGCAAATTGACACAGGTGCGCACAATGCCTATGCGGTTCAGTCGGGCGGCAATGTATGGGCATGGGGAGGCGGCACCGCATCGATCGGAAATGGTGCTGCCACTCCTGCCTATACACCGGTGCAATTGCATATGGACCATGTGAAAAAGGTTTCCGGAGGATATCGGCATACGCTATTTCTGAAGGACGACGGTTCTGTTTGGTCAGTTGGGGGCAACGAGCATGGACAGCTTGGAAACGGCAAACAAACGACGGCGATTACTACTTCACCCATCGAAGTGAAAGGATTGTCCGATGTCACCATGATCTCTGCCGGAGATAACCACAGTCTTGTTCTGCGAAGTGATGGAACCGTCTGGGGCTTTGGCGGCAACGAGAAAGGACAGCTAGGCAGTGATTCCCGTCAGAATGCCTTAACCCCCGTACAGGTCGAAAATCTGCCATCCATCGTCTCAGTAGCAGCCGGAATGTATACGTCAGCTGCGCTCGGCAATGGCGGAGAGGTGTGGGTTTGGGGGCTGGAAGCTTACGGCGGCGGCGGTAAATCGGATGTCATCCGCAAGCCTACCAAGCTCAAGGGGGACGGCGAATATACCGCCATTGATATTGATCAATTCTATGGAACAGCGCTGCGCTCCGACGGTACGGTATGGATGTGGACCAATCAAGCCTGGTATCAGCCGGAACGGCCGACGTTGAGGCCGTTTCAAGTACCGGGGCTGACAGATATCGTCTCCATTAGTATGGACGCTGCCGTTAAAGCCGACGGAACAGTGTGGACCTGGACAGTGGACCACCACGGCATTCCTCATGCTGTCCAAGTGCCTGGCATCGAAGGCGCCGTTTCGATTGCATCATCCGGTCGCAATCATCTCGTACGCTTACAAGATGGCCATCTCATGTCGTGGGGCTCTAATGAATATGGACAAACCGGACTTGGCGTATTAGATGTTGAAATCAATACGCCTCAATTCGTAAGAAAGCCCATTGCCGTCTACCTCAATGACAAAGAAACCGAGCTGACCATGCCGCCGCTGCTGCTCCATAATTCCGCTTATGTACCGATTCGAGGTGTATTTCAGCAGATGGGGGTCGAGATTCGTTGGGATGTGCCGACTAGATCGGTCATTGCGAAGAATTCCACGTCAACGATTATTCTGAATTCCATCACAGGACAAACGAGGCTTAACGGCAAACTCGTACCAGCTTCAGAGAAACCCGTCTTCGTGAACGACAGCGTGTTCGTACCGCTTCGCCTCCTATCGGAAACGCTTGGCGCTCATGTCGCGTGGGATGAATCAGCTAACGCAGTGAGAATCGAGCTCGAGCAAGAGAAACCTTGATTCCGTCAAAAAAAAGAGACCCCGCGAGGTCTCTTTTTGCATGTGTATAGTAGTTACACCATTACTTTGCAAATCGCATTTGTGAAAGCAACCGGATCTTGGATCGGCAAGCCTTCGATCAGCAGCGCTTGGTTGTAAAGCAGCTGTGTATAAAGGTTCAGCTTCTCCGCATCCTTGTCAGCCGCTTCTTTCAGCGATTGGAATACCGGGTGATTGACGTTGATCTCAAGCACTTTCTCCGCCTGCACATCTTGGTTGTTCGGCATCGCCTTCAAGATTTTCTCCATCTCAATGGATACTTCGCCTTCGCTGGAGAGGCACACCGGATGGCTCTTCAAGCGCTTGGACGCTTTCACCTTGATCACTTTGCCGCTAAGGATCGTTTGCATTTGCTCGAACAGCTCTTTGCTGCCGCTCTCTTCTGCATCCTGCTGATCCTTATCTGCATCCGACTCGATACCAAGATCGCCGCTCGATACGGACTTGAACTGCTTCTCTTTGTAGCTCATGATCGACTTGATCGCGAACTCATCGATATCGTCCGTGAAGTAGAGAATTTCATAACCTTTGTCCGAAACAACCTCGATCGCCGGAAGCTTCTCAATACGCTCGATGGAATCACCTGCTGCGTAGTAGATATACTTCTGGTCTTCAGGCATTCTCGATACGTATTCATCCAGCGAAACCAGCTTCTTCTCCTTAGAGGAGTGGAACAGAAGCAGGTCCTGCAACGTATCCTTGTTCATGCCGTAGTCGCTGTAAACGCCGAATTTCAGCTGGCGTCCGAATGCTTTGTAGAACGTTTCGTACTTGTCGCGCTCGTCCTTCTGCAGGCTTTGCAGCTGGCTCTTGATCTTGTTCTTGATGTTCTTCGCGATGAGTGTCAGCTGACGGTCATGCTGCAGCATCTCGCGGGAGATGTTCAGCGACAGATCCTCGGAATCGACCATCCCTTTGACGAAGCTGAAGTAGTCCGGCAGCAGATCAGCGCATTTGTTCATGATGAGAACGCCGTTGGAATAGAGCTCAAGCCCTTTCTCGTATTCCTTCGTGTAGTAATCAAACGGCGTGTTCTCCGGAATGTACAGAATCGCTTGGTACACGACCGCGCCGTCCGCACTGATATGGATATGCTTCAGCGGCTTGTCGAAACCGTAACGTTTCTCATTGTAGAACTGTTCGTAATCGGCTGCAGTGAGTTCGCTCTTATTCTTGCGCCAGATCGGCACCATGCTGTTCACGGTTTGCTCTTCCACATACGATTCCAGCTCAGCCTCTTCTTCGCCCTCGCTGCCCGCTTTCGGACGCTGTCCCTTCACATCCATCTTGATCGGGTAACGAATGAAGTCCGAGTACTTCTTAATAACGGTGCGGAGACGGTATTCCTCAAGGAACTCGTCATAGTTGTCGTCTTCTGTGTTCTGCTTGATGTGCAGCACGATTTCCGTGCCGACAGCAGCCTTCTCGCTCGGCACGATCGTGTAGCCATCAGCGCCTTCGGATTCCCACTTGAACGCTTCGTCACTGCCGAGCGCACGGCTTGTTACCGTCACGCGGTCCGCCACCATGAACGCTGCATAGAAACCAACGCCGAACTGGCCGATAATGTTATGGCCATCCTTGCTTTCATTATCTTTCTTGAACGCGAGCGAGCCACTCTTCGCGATAACGCCAAGGTTGCTTTCGAGCTCTTCTTGCGTCATACCGATACCGGTGTCCGTGATTGTTAATATGCGCGCCTCTTTATCGGCAGTCACTTTCACATAATAATCAGCCTGGTTAAATACCAGGTTATCATCCGTTAATGCCTTGTAATAAATCTTATCGATGGCATCACTCGCATTGGAGATCAGCTCCCGCAGGAAGATTTCTCGCTGCGTATAGATGGAATTAATCATCATTTCGAGCAGTCGCTTGGACTCTGCCTTAAACTCTTGCTTGATCATTAGTCGATACCCTCCCAAAAAATGTCGCAGTCAGTTCATTAGCACTCTTGCTTTCGGAGTGCTAACACTCTCTTTTTTATAGCATTTTTTCGGGAAAGGCACAAGTACAATCGAAGCGAATTAGCCTACATGCTGGCCATTCACAACTAGCTTCGTTTCAATATTCCCCTGTGTTGCTTTGGAGTATGGACATACACCCTTCGCTGCTTTAACCAGTTCTTCTGCCGCGTGCTGTTCCACGCCATCGATATTGACATGAAGCTGCACGGCCAGTTCGAATCCGCCATCCGCATCTTTGCCAATGCTCACGTGTGCAGTTACGTCCGTCCCGGAATGCTGGACCTTCTGTGAACGAGCCACCAAGTTCAGTGCACTGTCAAAGCAAGCCGAGTAGCCTGCTGCGAACAGCTGCTCCGGATTTGTACCTTCTTCGCCATTACCGCCCAATGCTCGCGGCATGCGTACATTCAGATCGAGCACGCCGTCGGAGGAAGTGATTTTGCCATTCCGTCCACCTTCTGCTGTTGCGATTGCTGTATATAATGTTTCCATGTCTAATCTCTCCCTCATCATTTAATTGCATACAATTTAATTTTATAAAATGAATTTATCATCTTTCCCTTCAGCCGTCAACAACAAAAAAAGCCTTGCCGAATAATCGGCTAAGCTCTTCACATAAATAAATCACCTTCAAGGCGGCCTTTAATTCTAACCGTCTCCTGCCGAAGAAATAGTTATATCGAACTATTCCAACAGTAACGGAGGTTAGAATAACAGATGACGAAAGCCGCACAAATGGACAAGCTCCTTGACGACTACAATACTGAGGGAATCAACAGCTCTGAGCTCATCGCAATCATCCATCGCATTTTTAACTTTAGTCTCGATTCCCTGCAGGTTTCGCCACTGCCGCGAGACGTCTTGGATGCGTTCCTCCAGCAGGCTGCCGGTTCAGTAACAGGCCCAGAGGTGCGTAGGATGATCAATGAAACGTTCGCAATCAATCTGGATGCCTTGTCTGCGCTCGAGCAGGCCCGAATCTCCCTCTATTCCAAAGGGCAATGGATGCTCCAGCATGAACGGGATTTGTTCGTCGTTCATACGGGAATCGATGACAAAGGCGTGAGCATTTACCCCACCGCCTACTACTCGGAGCAAGCCGGCTCTGCAGAGCTGCCGCAGGAGCTGCGAGAAGCCTTGACCCTCTTGGGGTTCACCTGTGATCCGGAATCTCGGAATTGTTCGTACACAAGCCCCCATGGTGAACCTGTTCCAGATGCCTTCAAAGGTCAAACGATGATGGCGGTTATGACGGTCATCCGAACCGTCTGCACTCACCTCTAACGCCTCAGCTACTTGCCAAAGGACGAGAGAAACTTAACGCGATCCCCCATTGGGGGAGTGCTGTTGTCTTTCAAGGCCACCTCTAGAATTGCCGGCCCCTGTAATGCCGTTAAAGGCTCAATCAGCTCCGAACGGATATCGTCCATCCCGTTAATGCGGTAGCTTGGTATCCCCATCGCAGCAGCCATTCCCGCAATGCTGACTGCTTCTTGCTCGAAGGAGGGATGGGTTCGTTTAAATTGCAGGGAATGACCGTGATAAACCATACCGAGCCGTGCATTGTTAACCACAATAAACAAGATCGGCAATCCCAATTCTTTGGCTGTCAAGATTTCCATGCCATGCATGAAGAAACAGCCGTCTCCTGTAATGCATGCCACCGGACGATCCGGTTCCGCTAATTTGGAGCCGATCGCCGATGCAATCCCCGTCCCCATCGCCCCAAAATGGACATTGATATTATATGAATCCCAATCCAGCACCTTCATATGATGGATCACGTAGGACATGAACTCCCCGATATCCACCGTGTAGCGCGTGTCTGCAGGAAGGCACTCTTGAATGTTTAGCAGTACATTTCTTGTATTATAGTCATCAGCTGCTTCAAGAAGCGGCAGTTGCTGCTCAATAATTACAGCTGCATCCATCGCTTTACTCGCGGCCCCCAGCGCTCTAAGCTCCTCGATCAACATTAACAAGCTCAAATGGATGTCGCCCAGAATCGGCAAATCGATGCTGTAGGTTCGATTAAATACGGTCTGGTCAAAATCCAGCTGCACCGTATAGCGGCCTTTAGTCAGATTGGCATTATAGTTGTTCGTAGCCGTCTCGCCTAAGCTTGAGCCTACAATTAATAATGATCCACCGTTATCCTCGGCAATTAAGGCCGAAGCCGCTTCATGGCCTGCGAATCCAAATACACCAACATACAAGGGATGATTCTCCGGAATGTAACCTTTGGCCTGAGGCGTTGTGACGATCGGCCAAGACAGCAGCTCGGCCAGCTCAATCAATGAATCCACCGAGCCCCTTACTCCTTGTCCTACAAAAATACAGCCTTTTTGCCTCTTCCATAACGCTTTTGCCGCACGCTCTATCGTAGGAAGCTCAGGGATCATCGGTTTTCTGGGAAGCAGGGGCGGAATGATCGGGTCGCCGATATCCGCGTGCTGCACGTCTATCGGAATGGCGATATGGACGGGGCCTGGCACGCCTGAAATCGCGATTTGGCAGGCTCTGGCTACTTCACGAAGCAGATCTTTGGCTTCCGTGACCAAGACACTGTATTTGGTAACCGGACGAAATACCGGAGCAACATCGAGCTCTTGTGAGGCATTCGATCCCATCGTACTTACAGGAACAGCCCCGGTTAGAAATAGTATGGGCAGATGCTCGCGCATCGCGTTAGCAGCGCCTGTCACCAGATTCGTTGCGCCGGGTCCACTGCAGCCAATCGCTACGCTCAGCTGCCCGGTATATTTGGCATATGCCGCGGCCATGTACGAAGCCGCACCTTCATGCTTCGTAACAACGGGCTCGATTTCCGGCATATCGTATAGCTCATCGAAAAACGCGTTAACGGAGCCGGCAGGAATCCCAAATAGATGCTTAACCCCGTTTTCCCGTAAAAATGCCAATACCGCCCCTGCTGCTCTCATACTATCAGCCTCCCGATCACATTAGATATGTAGAAATTGATCTGCGATATCCTCCGCCTTCATGGGGCGACTGAAAAAGTAGCCTTGCATTAAATAGCAGTCACGGGCAAATAGAAATTGAACGTGCTGATCGGTCTCAACACCTTCAGCGATAACACTTAAGTTCAAGTTCTGTGCCAGCGTTATGATAATGTTCGTTATGGCTGCATTATCATCGTCATTGGTGATGTCCTGCATGAACGATTTGTCGATTTTCAGCGTATCAATCGGCAAACTCTTCAAATAGCCAAGTGACGAATACCCCGTTCCAAAATCGTCGATGGCAATCTTTATGCCAAGTCCCTTAAGTTCCTTCATTGTTTTCAGCGTCAATTCCTGATTCTTGATAATCAAGTTCTCGGTAAGCTCCAGCTCCAGATGCTCTGGTGACAAGCCTACTTCCCTAAGTACGTTATTGACCATCGCGAACAAATTGTTCTGTTCAAATTGGCGAACAGACAAATTAACCGACATCCGAAACAGCGGATATCCAAGGTTCTGCCACTCCTTTAACTGTCTGCATGCCTCTCTAAGCACCCATTCGCCAATCGGTACGATTAAGGCCGTCTCTTCGGCGATTGGAATGAACTGATCCGGAGCAATAATGCCTCTCTTCGGATGATTCCATCTTAGCAACGCCTCAACGCCGACGATCCGTTTCGTTTTATAGTTGATTTGCGGCTGGTAATAAATCTCAAGCTCATTCTGATCAAGCGCCTTATACAGATCATTCTCCAGTTTTACGCGTTCAAATGTTCTTGTGTCCATGCCCTCACTGAAGAAATGATAGCTATTGCCGGAAATTTCCTTTGATTTGTACATCGCCGTATCCGCGTTCTTGATTAAGGTTTCGCTCGTATCGCCATTATCCGGATAGAGACTGATGCCGATGCTCGCCTTCATATAGATCTCATTGTCCAGGAGTTGAAAAGGATCGGTGAACGAATCAACCACCAACTGGACAACCTTCAGCACTTCGTTCTCGTTCTTAATATTGGGTAAGAAAATGGTGAACTCATCGCCGCCCTGCCGCGAGACCGTCGCACCCTTCGGCATGCAGTCGCTAAGCCGTTTCGCCACATCCCGCAATAAGAGGTCGCCATAGCTGTGTCCCATCGAATCGTTAATAAACTTGAAGCGATCCAAATCCAGGTAAAGCACAGCCAGTTTCTCGTTATTGATCTGAGCTTGTGTCAGCCCTTGATTCAGCCTGTCCTTCAGCAGAAGCCGATTGGGCAAATCGGTCAAGCTGTCGTAATACGCGCGATATTTGATTTCTTCTTCCATCTGCTTTCGCTGCGTAATATCTTTGAAGGTAACAACTTCCCCTACAATTTCGTCGCCTTCCCTAATGGAGGAGATCACATATTCAACCGGAAAGACAGAGCTGTCTTTTCTGCAAAATTTCTCATCCTGATAATGCCGGTTCCAATTGCCATCGATCCCGGTCGGCGGATCTTGACCTGTCACAATGGTGAAGGAGTCCTGTCCGATTAGCTCATGGCTTGAATCGTAGCCTAACATGGCGATGCCGGCCGGATTGCAAAATGTAATCCTGCGGTCAAGATCCAATCCGAAGATGCCTTCGCCGGCCGAGTTGAGGATCAGCTCCTTCTCTCGGCTAAGCTGCCGCAGCTCAGTGACAACACGTTCAAGCTCATTATTTTTCACCGTGACTTCAGAGGTTCTTTCTTTGATAATAATTTCTTGCTTCTCCATGTAGAGCAGGTTTGATAACGTCGACGCCGTCGCATCTACGATTGACTGACCTAGCTGTATCGTCGCTTCCGAGAAGATGAAGCTGCCTTCCTCCAAATTAACGACCGGAATAACACCGAGTACCTCACCCATCGAGACGATCGGCAGTACCAGCATCCCTTTCATGCCAAAGTTGCGGCATACATCATGGTTAGGCCGATCATCCGCAAAGACGTCCGGAATCAGCACAGCCTTCTTCGTCCGGATGACTTCTTGAATCACCGGGTCATTACTCTCGTCAATTCGGATTTTGCTATGGGCTTCGATCCAATCTTCTTCCGTCCAGTCGCTGTTCTTGCTCAACTTCGCCGGTCGAATATGACTCTCCGTAATCGGGTCCAAGAGATGAACGCCTATATTATAATTGTCGAGTACCTTGCCCAGGTAGAAAAAGCAGCTGTCTAAGCTCTCCTGCATCGTCGAGCACATCGCCAAATCGCGGGTAACGTCAAGAAGAAGCTGCTTCTCGGAAATGAGGTTTTCTTTATGCGTTAAGTTCTTGGCATTCTGAATGGCAACGGCCGCCATATTCACGTAGGCTTCTACCGTTTGAATTTCGGAGTCGGTCAGGTTCATCGGAATCCCATAATCGAATAAAAATACAAGCCCAAACAACTCTTGTTCGAATGAAATGGGGAGGACAAGCAAGGATTTAATTTGAAAACCTTGCACAGCTCGCGGGTCAGGACGTGTATCCTTCGAGGTGTCGGGAATGTAGATCGTTTTTTTCGTTTCAATGACTTCTTTGGCAAGCAAGTCCATCTCGGTATCGATGACATGCATATCGATGGTCCAGCCGTTAATGACGCTCGGCTTGCCGACATAACCCCGGAACGTGCCGTCCTCCTGAGGCAAATAGATACCTACCGAATTACAGCGTACAATTTCCTCGGATATCGCCGTTGTCACGTGCTCCAACACTTCACGCAGCTCGAGCTTCGTATTAATTAATTTCGTTAAATTCGCAAGTCGAGAATATCTTATTTGTTCTTTTAACATACATCGATCCCCATTCCCCTAGTTTCTAGAACACCCGATGGTATGCGTAATTAATCTATTAGTATAAAAATACTATGGAAGCCTTACAAATTTCTACACAAAAATGTGAAAACGCCTTCAAAATGCGATATTTATTTTAAAAAAGTTAGGAAAAATGGCCTAAACCGTCATTATGCGCTCCTAACCGCTCAACAGCTCGGGATGACTGTGGTTGAAGCACTAAAAAAGACCGAAACCGCCAGATGGCAGATTCGGTCTTTTGGACTGGATTTATAATACAGGCAGCAGCACGCGGCTCGGATATTCCGCCGAATGATAAATCGTTTGCTTCACGATTACCGGCTGCGGATCGTCGTATGGATTCAGGCCGGTATTCGTGTTCGGAAACGCGACGAGCTTGCTTGATGACGTGATTGTGAAACGAATACGATGACCCGCTTGGAACGTATGGGCAATATTTTGCAGGAAGATGGTGTACTTCTCTACCTTGCCCGGCGTCAGCAGCTCCGGGGCATCGAAGCCATTTCGATACTTGGCTCTCACGATATAGTTGGACAGCCGGATGGAATTCCCTTTCTCGTCTACATCACTAAGCGTCACAACCCAATCCGTATCGACACCGGTGCTTGCCGCGTACAATTCGCAGGATAGCTCGCCGGCAACGGTCAGCTCCTCCGTCAACGTTTCGCCGGTGTAGACGAGAATATCGCTGCGGAGCTCATGCTTGCGCATATTCTCCGGCTCCCGTTCCCCGCTGTCCGCCACAGGTTCATCCGGGTTGTACAGATACGAATCCGGCTCCGACTGAGCCGCGGGCGCTGCTCCAAGCACGCCATCACCGAGACTCGAATTCGCACGGCCGCCGCTGCCTAGGTAGAAGCTGCGTACCTTGGCCTCAGCAGGCGTCCAATCCTCGGATGTCCGCCACTCATTGGTTCCAACCACATAATAGGTCGCTCTCGGCTCTTGATCGATCCCATTGTGAATGCCCTTCAGGAAACGATCGAACCAGCGCAGCACGTTCACGTCATAATCATACACGACAGCATCGTTGCTGAAGCTTACTCCCATGAGATCACGCGCTCGGTTTGGGCCATGCTCCCACGGTCCAAGCCACAGCTTACGGTTCGGTACATCATGCTTTGTCAGCATGCGCCACGTTTCCGAGACACCTGCACTATCGCCATCGTACCACCCGGAGATAACGAACATCGGCACTTTCACCTGGTCGCCCCGCTCCGAGTAGGTGCAGTTCCGCCAGAAATCATCGTACTCCGGATGCTCGCTCCACAAATCCCATGGCCCGGATGCGCGTCCGATCATTTGCTGCGGAATGTCGCGAATCGGCCTCGCATCGACAGCCTTCTCCGGGTTTACCGTGATGCCCGCGAAGATATTAAAGTCCGTCCGCGTCCCCACCGACTGCGCCAGCGTCCAGCACAGCAGCGGCCACGAGCAGACCGTGCCGCCTTTACGTACCGTATCAACGAACGGCGAACCTACGTTAACCTCGTTAACGACCGCCTTGAGGTTTGGATGACCGCTGGTTGCAGCAGCCGTAACGACATATCCGAGATATGAAGCTCCCCACATCCCAACGTTACCGTCTGACCAATCTTGCGCGATAATCCAATCGATGGTGTTAGAGCTGTCATCCCGCTCATAGTAGAACGGCACAAGCTCCCCTTCGGAATCCGCTCGTCCGCGGACATCCTGATTCACGACAGCGTAGCCTTTGTTCGCCCAGCGTTTCAGCTGGTCCTTCTTCATGTGGCGATCATAGCAGGTACGGACCAGAATGGTCGGCAGCTTTGTCCCCGGCTCGATGCCCTCAGGCAGATAAACATCCGTCGCCAGACGAACCCCGTCACGCATCGGGATTAAGTCCGTTCCCAGCTCCTGAATCCCATATTGAGCCTGTGACAGCTGCGGAGAGTCATAGACAACAAGCGGAGTCAGCGCTTCATAACCTTCTGCGACAAGAACTTCCATCCCGTACCGGTTCGGTGCTGCGAAACCGATGACGCGTCCATCCACCGTCACCACATCCAGCGCCGTATCCAACCGCCTTGCCCATACTTGCGAAGTGACTTCACGGCCATCCACGTTAGCGGTATAGCGAATATGCTTGCGATAAACATCTCCGTTCGCCAGCTCAACCTCTTCCCCGCTCCAAGCCGTTCCCTCGTACTGATCGAGGAACTGCTTGATACGCTGCAGGGGCAGCATGTAAGGCGCTTGCTCGGACAGTACATTTTCCTGCATTTGCGTCCGCCGCCTGGCATCTACCTTGGCATGCATCACTTTATCCGTCGTAAATCGAATCCGTCCCTCATACACACCTGCACAATATAGCTTAAACATGGTCTCCTGCAGCATACTGCTCATACTCCTCGCCCCTATCCCCATACCTGCTCAAATACGCGCAGCCAATTGCCGCCCATAATCTTCGCAATGTCTTCGTCTCGATAACCCCTTGCAACTAAACCCCGCGTGAAGTTGATAAAATAACTGTACTTCTCCAACCCCTTCACCGTCTCGGTTGAAGGTCCATCCCCTTTGGCAAAACCAAGCATCGGCGCAACATGCTCCTTGAAATACACAAGCGCCCATTCCACATCGCTCATCGGCCAATCGGTTCCGATGCCGACATGATCCACACCGGTAAGCCGCACGATGTAATCGATATGATCGAGCACATGTTCCATTGTCGTATCATTCGGATCGCCGTGCACGAACCAAGGCATGGCGAACACGCCGATAACGCCTCCTGTTGCGGCAATCGCCTTTATTTCCTCATCGCTTTTGCAGCGTGCATGGCCATAGATGGCTTCGGCTCCGGTATGCGAAGCGATAACCGGCTGGCCGGATAGTCTGCACGCATCAAGCGTCGTTTGTTTGCCGCAGTGACTTGTATCGACGATAACGCCAAGCTCATTCATACGGCTAATGAAACGTGCGCCGAACTTGCTCACGCCCCCGTCCGTAGGTTCCATGCAGCCGGAAGCCACATAGTTCTGATTATTGTAGGTCAGCTGCAGAATGCGAAGGCCGAAGTGATGCAGCGTATCAAGCAAATCAAGGTTTTTGCCCAGGCCGTCGTTCTCCTGCGCAGTCACAATGCCGGCTTTCCGTCCGCTGCGCTTCGCTTCGCGAATATCGCCGGCAGTCAGCGCCTTATCCAGCCATTCCACCGCATCGAACTGACGCTGCACTTCGCCCATGCTCGTGACGACGCTCTCCGGACTCGACAGATCGAGTTCCCGATTACCGGCTGTAATGCCGGAGCGGTACCATTCCTCTTTGAACTCGGCTAACTCCCCGCGAGCAATCATGCCTTTAATGAGTTTAGCTGGCATCATGCTGTATTCCATCGGCTGATCCCGATAGGGCTCGCATTGCTCACGAAGCTGCTCGGATACACGCGACGGTATCGCCTTAGGCGACAGCGGCCCCTGGAACAGCAGATCAATGATGATGATCCTCTCGTGAAGCCGTCTTGCCCGCTCTTCTTCTTCCGCCGATAACGGGAAAGGGTAGAGTCCCTCTGGTTGCTGATTCATGCTGCATTCCCTCTCCTAAAAGTCAATTTGCGTGCCTTTATGTAAACGAATCGCTTCTTTCAAAATAAACCCGGCTGCCGCCAAATCCTCACTCGCAAGTCCAAGCGCTTTGAACAACGTAATCGCCTGTTCCGAGCTTCGCCCCTGCGCGATGCGGCCTGTCAGCAGTTCGCCAAGCTCGCCTCGAATATGCGTCTCCGTAATCACGCCCTCCGCGAGCGGAATGAGGTAATCGCCGGCTTCATTGACGGCTGATTCCCTGCGATCCACGAACAGCTCCGCGCGCCGCACGAGCTCGGAGTCCAGCTCCCGGTCCTTCGCTCTGCAAGCTCCTACTGCATTAACATGCGTGCCTGCTCTGATCCATTCGCCTTGCACGACAGGGGTCGTTGACGCTGTAACCGTACAAATAATATAGGCCTCTGCCACGGCCTGCTCCGCAGTTGGCATCACTTCTACGACGACGGGAGCTCCGTAGCGCTCCTCGGTCTCCAATCTAAGCTGCGCCGCATGCGCTGGATTCGGCCCCCAGATCGCGATGCGCTTGATCGGCCGCACGAGCAGCATCGCTTCAATATGGCTGCGTGCCTGCTCGCCAGTCCCGATCACCGCAAGCGTCGCTGCGTCTTCGCAAGCGAGCAGCTTCGTCGCGGCAGCGCTGACCGCCGCGGTACGAATGGCCGTAATTTGCCTTCCGTCCACGATGGCTTCAAGCTCTCCCGTAACCGCATCGAACAGCGATACGAACCCTTGATGCGACGGCAATCGCTTCGCATGATTGTCCGGGAATACCGTAATGATTTTGGCGCCAACCTTCTCATCACGCTTCAAGTACGCAGGCATCAGCCCCATTAAATTGCCCCCGCGCACAGGAACAACGCTTCGTAAGGATTGCAACGCTTGTCCAGTTGTCAGGTCTGCCAGCACTTCTTCCATAATGCGGATACACCCCTGCATCGTAAGCAGTTCTTTGACTTCACTCTGTGTTATGACCAACATGCTTATTCACCTATTTCTTATTTTGCTCGTTCCAGTATATCAGAATCTGTGTTACCTTTACTCGGGCTCAGGTAACATGAACCTCACCGTTCGCTGTATAGGCATTGTTTATACTTTTTTTAGAACTGGTTTATGGAATATTTACAGGTAGATACTACAATGAAATGGAAGGGGGCTGCCACGCCATGTCCATCCGAACGAAATTGCTTTTCTCATATATTGCGATGATTGTCATACCTGTTCTACTGCTTGGCATTACGGTCACATTAGCGGCGAATGTCTTCAAGCAGGACATGACTTCCCAAACCGGACAAGAAAAAAGTCATGTCCCGTTTGCCGAAATCCGCGACTTGTTCAGCGGACGCAGCGAGATCGCTTCCGGCCTTCGGTTCGTTGCCCAGCATGATCCGAAGCTGCTCAGCGACCCCGCATTCCTCGCTTCGACGGAGTCGGAGCTGGCCAAGGTAGATGCCGGCATGATCATCCTTGTAGATAAAGCCGAAGCTCCGGCCTATGCATCGCCGGGACTCTCAGCCGATGAAATCATTTCCGAGCTGCAAGGCAACGACGACAGCAGCCATCGACGTTTCGCTCACCCCGGACCGCCCCGCGGAAACAGTCTTGACCAAATCACCTATACCACTCTTGACGGCAAGCCCGGCTCGATCATCATCGTATCCGATATGGAACCTGTCGCGAACTTCTTCAAACGATTCATCCCGACCGTGCTGCTCGGACTGCTTGTCGCACTCGTGCTGACGAATGGCGTTCTCACGTTCTTCGTCTCCCGCAGCATTATTAAGCCGCTTCATGCACTGCGGGATGCTGCAGGACAAATTCGCGAGGGCCAGTTGGATCACGGCATTCATCTGCAGAGGCAGGATGAAATCGGACAGCTTGGATCGGCCTTTGAGGAAATGCGCATTCGCTTGAAAGGGTCTATTGACGCGCAACTGCAGTTGGAGCAGAGCCGCAAGGAGCTGCTAGCGAACATCTCCCATGATTTGAAGACGCCGATCACCGCCATCCAAGGCTGCGTCGATTGCTTGCGCGGCGGGGTTGCCGATACGGAGGAGAAACGGCGCAAATACGTGGACATGATCGGCGGCAAAACCACCGATATGAACCGCATGATTGAAGAGCTGCTACTTTACTCCACGCTCGATATCGGGAAGCTGCCGTTCCAGTTTGAGACGCTGGACGTCGCCGAATATTTGAGCCTTACCGTCGCTGAGCTGAAGCTTGACCCTCGGCTTAGTAGTGCCGAGATCCAGTTCCGCAACAACGCGGCAACGACGAGTGCAGTTTCTCGCGGTCTGCTCATTCGAGCAGACCGCGAGAAACTGCACCGGGCCATCTTTAACGTCGTAAACAACAGCATTAAACATATGGACAAAACACCGCGTGTACTGACGATCGAGCTAACCGCCGAAGCGCTCGCGGGTTCGGCGGGTTCAACCAGTAGTTCCACCAGTTCCGCCTTAACATCTATCGCCACAATCGCCATCTCGGACAACGGCGCCGGCATTCCGGCAGAAGCTCTGCCACATGTGTTCGAACAGTTCTACCGGGCAGAATCGTCGCGTCGTCCGGACTCGGGCAGCAGCGGCCTCGGCCTTGCAATCGTAAAGCAGATTATGGAGGAGCATGGCGGCTCGGTTGCAGCCAGTAGCCGAGAGGGCGAAGGTACGACAATCCTGCTTCACCTCCCTACTCTACCGCGAATTCCATCCGAAGAAAGTGAGGATCCGCAATGAATCGAGCTCGCAAACGAATCTTGATTATCGAGGATGACCCTGTCATTGCCGAAGTGCAGAAAGACTATCTGGAAGCAAGCGGTTTCTCCGCAGACATCGCGGATCGCGGCGATCTTGGTCTCGAAATGGCGCTCAAAGGGGATGGGTATGACCTCATCCTGCTCGACCTGATGCTGCCTCGAATGGATGGCTATGACGTGTGCCGCCGCGTTCGTGAAGCGAGCAATATCCCCATTCTAATCGTATCTGCGAAGAAAGAAGAAGTGGATAAGATCCGCGGATTCGGGCTCGGGGCAGATGATTATATCCTAAAGCCATTCGGGCTTGGCGAGCTTGTTGCACGGGTCAAAGCACATTTGGCACGGTACGACCGGCTTGTGGGCAGCGGTGAATGGCAAAGGGATGAGCTGCAGCTGCATAACATTCGCATCGATCGGCAATCTCGGCGCGTGTACGTCAACGATGAGGAAGTGGTTTTCACAGCCAAAGAGTACGATCTATTGCTCTTCCTCGTCACGAATCCGAATCGTGTCTTCCGCAAGGAGGAATTGTTCGAGCGAATTTGGGGGCTGGACGCGCTTGGCGATCACGCAACGGTAACCGTTCATATCAGCAAGCTGCGGGAAAAGCTCGAGCGTGATCCGTCTAAACCGCGTTATGTCGAGACCGTGTGGGGTGTCGGCTACAGATTCAACCTATAACCATTAGAGGGGCTGCGTTACATTGAAAAAGCTATCCTTGCAGGGACGCAGAATCCTTCTGCTGCTGCACATTATTTTTGCCGCAATCATGCTTGGCGTACAGGCTGTGTTTATCATTCTGGCGTTGACCGCATCTGTGACGAGCGATCCTACGGTGCTGCACGCCTGCTACTCCATCATGAATCTGCTTGCCTCGAGCAGCGTCCGCGCTTCGACCATTGGGGTGACTGTCACCGGCATCATGCTGTCCGTGATGACTTCGTGGAAACTGTTCCGTTACAACTGGATCATCGCCAAAGAAGTACTTACGCTGTTGTGCATCGGGATCGGGGTTATCGGTTTGTATGAATGGACGTTGAAGGGGATCAAACCGACGGCAGATGCCGGATTGAACGCATGGCAAACATCAGGGTTCACCGTCAATCATACGCTGCTCTGGATCGGAATCGTGCTGCAAACCGTGTCGCTCGTCGTCATGTACATCTTATCGATATGGAAACCGGGCGGCGAGCGTCGGTCATATCGCAAACCAATTAAGGAGGTTAAACAGACATGATCCGTATATCCAAAATCATTTTTTATGTATTAGCATGGCTGTTCGGCATTTCATTGTTTACGCAAGTGTTTCTGGCCGGCCTCGCTGTCTTCGACAATGGTGATTGGTCGATGCACAAGTCCTTTATCCACTACTTCGAGTTTGTTCCGATTGTGATGATCGTATTCGCCCTCATCGGCCGCATGGGCTGGAGAACCGCTACATTATCAGCCTTATTGTACGTGTGCATCATCTTTCAATATATCTCCGTCAACTTAGATACACGTATGATCGCTGCCATTCATCCGGTTACGGCACTACTGATGCTTTGGGGCATATTGACGATCATTCGCCGCTCGAACCCATGGAAGCCCATTAGCAGATAGTTCCCACAACAAGACGGTCACCCTACAACTACCTTTCCATAAGACCTTTGTTAATTAAGCGTTCGCTTAATTAAACTGTAGCTTAATTAAGTGAACGCTTAATTAATGTCATGATCGAACAACCATTTATGCCTGAGCGGAGCCTTGGCGCAGAGATATTTCACATCCCATTGTGACTGGGATGGCAGCCACAGCCAGCCGTCGAGTTACTAACTACACTAACTACCTTTCCAAAAATTCTCATTAATTAAGTGTACACTTAATTAATCGTATGCTAAATTAATGCTATGATCGATACAATCCTACATGCCTTAGCAGAACCCAGACGCAGAGATATTTTACATTTCATCCGAGACGAGGAACTAACCTCGAGCGCCATCGCATCGCATTTTTCCGTTTCGGCACCGGCTATTTCACAGCATCTCAAAGTACTGGAGGACGCAGGCCTTGTTGTTGTAAGGCGCGCCGGCACCCAACGATTCTACGTCATCAGGAGAGAAGGGTTTTCCGAATTGAAGCAGTATTTCGAGAGCTTCTGGGAATCCGACTGAAAAGTTAATCGCTTAACAACAAGAGACACCGAATTTCTCGGTGTCTCTTTCGTCATCTATAGGCTATGGAGCAACGATTACCACTGCCAAGGCATTTTGACAGAAGCTCCGACTCTTTCGTGTCTGAATAGGCTTTTCACTGCCGGGGATGCTTGGTCATACGCCTCTTGTGGCACGTGAATCGAACCACCCGCACCGTACCAATCGTTGTTGTAGATCAATGCGATGTTCGTACGGTTCTCTTGCGTACGGTTTGGCGTACCACGGTGCCACATGCGAATGTCACGGATCACGATCGATCCTGCAGGCATGTAGACTTTCTCCGAGTACATCGTTTTTGCAGCGCGCAGCATTTCTCCGTCGATGGACGTATGTTTGGTGCTCTCAGGGTCCAGATGCGTACCGCCCGGCCATACTTCAAGCGGTCCGTTCTCTTCATGAACATCTACAAGCGGGATATTCATAACAAGGCTATATGCCGGCAGTGCTACACCAAGTGTAGGGAACAGCGGCGGCACGTCGGAGTGTACGTTTTGATAATCGGAACCTGGGCAAGCTGTATCTGAAGCCAGGTACGTACAACGAACGCCTTCGCCAAGTACAGCGTTGATAACAGGTAATGCAAATGCGTTTGCTACCATGTAGTCCTTAACGAATGGTTGTAAAAAAGGAAGATGCATCTGTGCACGGTTCGTACCTGTGTTGTAACCGAATCTGTCGATGTATTCGTTGAAGATCGGAAGGAATGCATCCTTAATCTCTTGTACTTGCTCCTTGGACAATACGCTCTCAAATCCGATATATCCGTTTTTGCGAATTTGTTCAGTAGCTACCTCGATTGTTTCTTGCTCCGGCACACCAGTCAGTTTTTCTTGCTCAGTCAATTTCAACAACATATTTAATCACTCCTTGTTTTCGATTTATGTCCTGATTATACGTTGCAGATTGGAGGACGTATTGTATAATGGAATCTAAATTGTAAAAAAGTCAGAAAAAAGTGAGTGATTAATTTTGGCAGCAAACGATAAACTCCTTACCGGACTCGAAGAACTCATTGCACTCATCGACTCGGAGTGGCCCTCCCTCGATTTACATTCCTACGGCTTGTGGCGGAATCACGGCTGGGATGGCGTCGGTCACAGCTTCGAGCTGAACTACTATATACAAGGCAGTAATCTGATCCGTCAGGATCAAGCGAAGGTCGAAGTGAAGCAAGGCGATCTGCTTTTTCTACCGGATACAATTCGTAAGAGCAGCTGTGATGACGGCAGCTTCAAGGTGATTTTCCTATCGTTCTGGTTCAAGGATGACGCGTTAAACGCACGGCTGCGCCAGATTTATAAGACAATCGCCCGTGATAACCATCCGCTTGCGGTGCCCGGACTTGAGGATGATTTTGTCGCGCTCATTACGGAACTGCGCTCCGGCCTGCGTTCCCCGCATCTGCTGAAGCATCTGTTTATCCATATTCTCGTGAAAATTTACCGAGCTGTTCATATCTATCACGGCACGAGGCCGAAGCATAATAAGCATGAGCAAATGATTGGAGAAATCATCAAAGAGCTCAATGAGAATTACGGTTCCGCCATTTCGCTCGCTGACATCGCGGCCACCTACTCGCTCAACGAACGGTACCTCAATCATATTTTCAAAGGAGCAACCGGCATCCCGCTTGGGCGTTATTTGATGAAAATTCGCATCGAGCAAGCCAAGCGGCTGCTCCGCACCACCCATCTGCAAATAACCGATATCGCGATGGATACCGGATTTTTCGATGCGGCGCATTTCTGTAAAGCCTTCAAGAAACATACGGATTACACGCCGGCTGAGTATAAAGCACGCATGGAATAAGCGCTGCGCTTGAATCCGCCTTGCTTGTGTGTCACAATCTTCTATAGGACTAAAACCTATTCCCAATTAGGAGGATGAAACGAATGAGAACGATGAAGCTCGGAAGCAGCTCCCTTGAGGTGCCTGTTCTTGCTGTAGGGTGTATGCGTATTAATGGGCTGGAGAAAGCCGAGGCGGAACGATTCGTCCAAACTTCACTAGAAGCAGGAGCGAACTTCTTTGATCATGCCGATATTTACGGAGGCGGCAAGTGCGAGGAAATCTTCGCGGATGCTATACATATGAACGACGACGTGCGGGAGAACATCATCCTGCAATCCAAATGCGGTATTCGCAGCGGTATGTTCGACTTCTCCAAAGAGCATATCCTTGACTCTGTAGACGCGATCCTGAAACGTCTTAGAACAGACTACCTCGATATTCTGCTGCTGCACCGTCCCGATGCACTGGTTGAGCCACATGAAGTAGCAGAAGCGTTCGATAAACTGGAGAGTTCCGGAAAGGTCCGCCACTTCGGCGTATCCAACCAGAATCCGATGCAAATTCAACTGCTCAAGAAAGTTGTGAAGCAGCCGCTTGTTGCGAACCAACTGCAGCTCAGCATCACGAATGCCAATATGATTTCAAACGGCGTCAACGTCAATATGACGGTCGATTCGTCCATCAACCGCGACGGCAGCATTCTGGATTACTGCCGCCTGAACGACATTACGATTCAGCCATGGTCGCCATTCCAATACGGCTTCTTCGAAGGCGTATTCCTCGGCAGCGAGAAATTCCCGGAGCTGAATAAAGCCATCGACGAAATCGCAGCTAAATACGAGGTAAGCAACACCACGATCGCTATCGCTTGGCTGCTTCGCCACCCGGCACAAATGCAGCCGGTAACAGGCACGATGAACATCGAACGGATTCTCGATTGCATCAAAGCAAGCGAAGTCCACCTGACACGTGAAGAATGGTACGCCATCTACCGCGCGGCAGGCAATATCTTGCCATAAACAAAACAAAGGAGCTGAGCTGTCCGTTCATTCGGACTTCCCGGCTCCTTTCTTTATTAGCGTTAGCGCAGCCCCCACAGCTCCTCGAACTTATCCGGGTCCATGCCGGAGCGTTCATTGCGGTTCAGTGCATCCAGCCGCTCCATGTCATCTGCCGACAATTCGAAGCCGAAGATATCGGCATTCTCGTAAATCCGCTCCGTCTTCGCGGATTTCGGAATCGTTACCACGCCGTTCTGCAAATCCCAACGCAGTATGATCTGCGCGCCTGTTCTGCCATACTTCTCAGCGAGTTCTTGAACAAGCGGCTCTTCCAGCACTCGACCCAGCATAAGCGGGCTCCAGGCTACAAGCTGAATCCCCTTGCTGCTGCAATATCCCTGCAGCTCCTTCTGCGTCAGGCACGGATGATACTCCACTTGATTGACGACAGGCACTACACTGCACTGTGCAAGCAGCGCATCCAGATGTCGCGTCTGAAAATTACTGACACCAATGGCTCTTACTTTGCCCTCGGCATAAACCTTCTCCATCGCACGCCATGTCTCCAGAAAGTGTTTACTCACAGGCCAGTGGATTAAGTACAAGTCGATGTAATCCATCCCAAGCTCGCTCAGCGAATCATCGAACGCCTTCAGCGTAGATTCATATCCCTGACTGGCATTATCCACCTTAGTCGTGACGAATATCTCTTCTCTTGGAACGCCGCTCGCACGGACCGCTCTGCCGACACCTTGTTCATTCCGGTATGCCGCTGCCGTATCGATGCTGCGATAACCCGCTTCAATGGCCGTACGCACCGCATGTTCCACATGTGCGCCGTCTTCCGGTCTGCCCTGCCATACGCCTAGTCCAAGCCAAGGCATAACAACCCCATTGTTTAGTGTGACACCGCTCGAAATGGTCTTCGTCATCCTGCACCTCTCCTCTACATCCGACTATTTCCCATCATAGGACAGCGCTTACCGTTTGTCAGCATCGAAATATAAAAAAATCCACAACCGCATTCGGTCGTGGATCTTACTGCGTTATGCTTCAAGGGAGTGTGACTGCTCCCGGCTCACAATCGCCTTCTTCGTCCAAACCCCGCTCTTCCATCTGGCCAGCATCAGCAGACCGCGCACCCATTCATCCACTGCGAACGAAATCCACACGCCGATTAAGCCCATTCCCAGATGGATACCTAGGTAGTAGGACAACGGAACGCAAATCCCCCACATGGAGCAGACACCCATCAAGACCGGGAACCGCGCATCCCCTGCCGCACGAAGCGAGTTGATGACGACAATGTTGAATACCCGCCCCGGCTCCAAAATAATCGATATGAGGAGGATACTCGCCCCGACAGCGATGACCTTCGGATCATCCGTGAACAACCCGACCAGCTGATAGCGGAACAGCGCCGCAATGCCGACCAATACGGCTGTCAGCAGAATGCTGATCCGCAAGCTTCGCAGCAGCCGGAAGTACGCAGCCTTCTTCTCGCCGGCACCAACCATATGCCCGACTATAATTTCCGTCCCCATGCCAATCGCCATGGACAACGCCATGAAGTAGGCGCTGATATTGTAGACATACACATGTGCGCTGAGCGCTTGTTGGCCAATGATATTGATAAAGCCCATAATCATCATCATCTGCGACTGCCATGCCAGATGCTCACCGGCAGACGGCAAACCGATACCGAGTATTTTCTTCATATACTGCTTATCGAAGGAAATGTAATCCCGGAGCCTTATTGGACTTGGCGTTTTGCGATATAAGAGCATGAACAATACGACGAGGCCGAGAATTCGGCTGCCGATCGTAGACACAGCCGCACCGGTCACACCCCATTCCGGGAATCCAAAGTTCCCGAAGATCAGCAGGTAGTTGCCCACGACATGAATCACATTCACGCCAAGCGTAACATACATAACATCGCGCGTATTCCCGTTCGAACGGATAATGGACGAAACCGCGTACGAAATCGCCTCGATCCAAATAAATCCGCCAATCAGCTTCAAATAGGTGCTCGCTATCGCAATTTGCGACGGGTCGAGATGAAGCAGCCTCATCCCCGGTTCGCTAAAACAGACAACGACGATGCTGACGACGACGCCGAACATCAAATTCATCATGATGGCAAGCGCGGAGATTCGGCTTGCCGTTGCTTTCTGCCCCGCCCCCAAATACTGCGTAACGGCCACGCTCGTTCCAATCGCGACGAACCCGAACATCATAATACAGAACATAATAATTTCATTGGCAAACCCGACAGCGCCCGCCACTTTATCCGAAATCCGGCTGAGCATAAAGACATCGGCCGTTCCCAGCATCATGCGCAGAACCGAATCCACTAATATTGGCCATGACAGAGCAAAGAGACTCAGCTTCTTCCAAGAAGGTACAGCATCATTTTTAATCAAAGGAACTATCTCCTATCACATTTCACCTATTGCTTCCCGCTTACCATTCGTTATTATCCCACCTCCAAATGACCCTGTCTATGTCAAAAGACCTCCAATCCCGTATCGAGATGGAGGTCCTATTATGCGTAATCGAATTCCGCCCATTTCAGCTTATGCCTGCATCCATGCTTTCATAACAGGCATTAACCGCTTGGCATCTTCATAGCCTTCCTTATAAAGAGCGTCCAGCTTATCCGGGTCGCGCTCCATCCGCCCAACCGTCAACTTCTGCTGCGGCCGAATGACGAACAGATTCCCTTTACGTTCCTGCTCATCAATATAAGCTAATGTATCATTATAAATTTCATGCCGGCGAAGCATGATTTTGACAAACTCGGGGTATTTCCTATAGGCACGTCGCACGAGCCAGCCGAAGCGGTTGCGTGATTTGCGATAATCGCTGTCCCGAGTCAGCACGACTACATTGCGCTTGAAGCCGTCGCTTTCTGCTTTACGAAGCGGAATGGGGTCCGAAATCCCGCCATCCAACAGGTTGCGGCCCTTATATTCCACAATCGGCGCGATAAAAGGAAGCGAGCTCGATGCCCGAATGATCTTGAGCAAATCAAAGCCGGGTTCCTCCCGGTTATAGAAGATCGTTTCCCCGGTGTCGCAATCGGTGGTACCGATGACAAACTGCTCTTTGCTGGCTTCAAAGGCTTGATAATCGAACGGCACAATGACATTCGGAAGCTCATCGAATATGAAATCCATGCCGAACAGCTCGCCTTTGCTCCAATAATTCTTCCATGAGATATACCGCGGGTCCGTGACATAATTAACATTAACCTCTCGATTACGCCCCAGCTGCCTCGATAAGTAACTTGCTGCCATACAAGCCCCGGCTGAAACGCCGATGGTATAGGGAAAGTACATATCCTGTTCTGTAAAATAGTCCAGCACGCCGGCCGTGTAGATGCCCCTCATGCCTCCGCCTTCCAGTACTAAACCGATGGATGAATCCATGACCAAACCCCTTTGCCTTGTGCTTCCGTATTCGCTACATTCATTGTACCTATCGCTTAACGGGAGAGTCAATTTTACGACAAACAAGAGCCGACCTGGTGCGGCCGGCTTTTCTTACTTGTTCTATTCATGTCAGCTTGCTATGTCTCTGGATTCGACTGCCGCAGGCTTGTTTCTGAACAAAGACGATAATTGATGACCGAACTTGCGCTCCATGACCTCTGCCAAAACAAGGGCAGCCATTAATCCAAGCAGTGCAGCGCATACCGATATCGGAATTGCCCATAGATGCGTAGTATGAGAGAAGAACGGGATCAGCGCAATGGCGGCAATCGGCGGTGCATTCCAATTAAACTTGCGAATCAGCCAAATGATGATAACGGCATTCACAAACAGTGTGAGCGAGCTCGGATAAAGGTAGAACAGAATCGTTCCTATAATTGCCGATACAACGGAGCCGAAGGTGATCTTGCCGAGCTCCGACATCGAATAAGTGCGTGTGAGAAACAGAAAGCTAAATGAGCCGATCGTTGGGAAAAACAATGTATCCAGGAACGAAACATGCAGCGAGAGCCAGTAGAGCACCATCACATATAAGCAAATAGCTAATGATTTCACATTCATTAGGTCGTTACGGCCTCCTAATAAAATTGACATAGATTCATTATAACGGCCTGTCCTGTAAAAATCACTTGAAAAATAGCCATTAAAACCTATCCGTTAAGTCGGATTTAATGTATACTAAGTGTATCAATCCGATCTGCAAGGAGGGCCTTGAGATGAGCAAACAACCGCTTCTCCCTACGCTTGAATGCGTAGACGATGTTCCTTTGCACCGTGTTCGCGGCAATCAGCTTGGCATCTTGCTTAGCATTATTATTAGTGTAAGTACAGGACAGTTGTGGATTTTGGCTATTCCTCTAGTGGTCCAATTGATTAGCCGCACCTATGGGGTCAACTATAATTTGTTTGCTCGTCTGTTTACACCTTTATTCCCTGTCAGCGCCCGAACGGAGAGCCGCGAGCTGCTCCGGTTCAACAATTTGCTCGCGATCCTATTCCTAGTTGTTACACTCATTGCCTATGCACTCGGCAGCCTAGTTATAGCCTACGTCGCTCTTGGCATGCTCACTGCAGCCGTTGTGCTTGCGCTTAGCGGGTTCTGCCTCGGCTGCTTCATGTACTTTCACTGGAAACAATATCTCTTGAGACGGAAAATTTCCTAATGATTATGGAGCCGATCTTAATTCAAGGTCGGTTTTTTTGCGTCCGATGCGAGCGAGTGTTGTGCGATCAGTTGGGAATACTATTATCTCGATCTGTTGAAATAGAACAGCCCGTCCCTGCTTATAGGGACGGGCTGTTTTGCGCTGTGTCGACTGGAGGTCTACACAAACCAATCATCTTCTAAATTTCGTTAAGAAGATATGCTCTTTCTTCTGCTTCGCTTTCTCCTGGTCCTGCATAATGTCATCTTTAATTTTCATGACGCATTTCACGCATAATTTCCCATTTCGGGTAGGCTCTGAACAAAGATCGCAGGCATCGGATAAGTTCGGATAATCGAATAATTTAAGTTTGCCCTTGCGGATATACGAGCGAATCTGCTGTACGGAAACAGAAGTCTGTTCGGCCACTTGCTCGTTGCTCAGCTGGCGGTTGCGTCTTAAAACCTGCTCAATCGATGTAAGCTGTCCATCTTCCTCGGCAGTACATGTTGCGCATAAGTTACGCAGATTCTTCTGATATACTTTTCCACAATTGGGACAATGCCCTACATTTAGTTCTATAGCCATATCATAACCTCGCTATTAATAGTTCTTATGAACTAATGATAGCATGGAGCATGGAAAAATTCACTAGAAATCAAGAAATCATTACAGACGCTGAGCAGGCACCGCCCCGCACGACTCACGGATCATAAGCTCCGGTGTATGATGAATTGCAATGGCCTCAGCCGAACCATTCATGGCGCTAATTAATTGAAGCACCGCCATCTTGCCTAAATATTCGTTGTGCTGATTCATCGCTGTCAGCCTCGGGATGCTGTACTCACTTTGCAGGAACTGATCGCAGCTGGCAATAGCGATTTGCTCCGGACAACGCAAACCCCGGTCCTTCATCGCGCGAATAGCGCCGAGTGCGACCATATCATTAATGGCAATAACAGCCGTCGGTGCCCCACTGGCCTCGCAAGCATCCAATAGATGATTCATCGCCGTGTAACCATCCTGCGCGTAGTAATCCGAGGTAACGATCCTTCGTTCGTCAACGGACTTACCAAGTGATTGCAGTACCTGCGTGAAGGCTTCTATACGCGCTGTTGTGATGCGGATACCTGGCTCTCCGCCTATAAAACCGATACGTTCATGGCCAAGTGCAATGAAGTGATGAACGATCGCAGTTACGCCCTGCTTCAAACTGCGTTCGACGAACAGACACTCACAGCCTTCTATTCGGCCTCCAACAATAACGACAGGCAGTCGGCGGTGCAACTGATTGAGCGCTTGAATGAATGAATCCGGAATCTCTTCTTTATCGATCGTGCCGCCCAGAATGAGGACGCCATCGACCTGCTTCTCCAGCAGCATGCGAAAATAATCCTCTTCCGAGTAGCGCAGATTCGATGTTTCTTGCTTCTGATGCTGACGGACAAACATCGTATTGAACAGAAGTGTGGCATACTCGTGCTCCATCGCATAACTCTCTACCTGCTGGAACAAGGAAGCAAAATAAGGATTTGTAATGTCCGGTAGAATAACCCCGATATTACCGGGCTTCTGCCGATGAACCATCCCTCTTGCAATCACACTCGGGGTATAGTTGTATTCCTCTATGATTTTCTCAATGATTGCTCTCTTCTTCGGAGAGACAGAAGGGCTGTCATTGAGTACACGTGAAACGGTTGAGACGGAGACGCCGCTCTTCTGGGCGATTTCCTTAATGGTAATCTTACTTTTCACAGGTGGTTCCTCCGCTACTTGATTCTCGCTAGATTGATTCTATCCTAGATCATAGCCGAATTCAATTGTGATTTGGTATCGGTACCAAATTACTCTCTGTGAGGGGTTCGTCTATTTTTATCCCCTTGGATACTGTAATTGTATCCGTTGACCACCTCCGACAGATTTGCTACTCTCAGGTCATAACGATTCCTCTACAGCCACATTTGGTACCGTTACCAAATTGAAAGGAGCTCTTCTGACGACTATGAACATTCCTGTTTCCGTTCTTGCAGTGGATTTAGGCGGCACCTCGATTCGAATCGGGGAGGTCGCGCCTGACGGCACCATTTTGCATATGAAATCCTATTCCAGTGACACGTCCTCGCAAGCAGAAGCGATGACACGTATCCTGCAAGCCCTTGAAGATTATCGAACGAACGAGCCGCTTATTGCCCATGAGGTTGTCGCTCTCGGCATCGGGGTCGTCGGACGCGTCGATTCCCGTAATGGCCGCTGGCTTGAAATTGAGCCTGGCAAGTCTGATCCGACTGAAGTAACAGCGAATATGGAATCCGAATTTGGACTGCCCTGCGGCATCGATAACGATGTGGCCTGCGCCGCGAAAGCGGAATGGCGGTTTGGCTGGGGTACGCGTTCCAATCATTTTATCTATTTCAATATCGGCACAGGCATTGCGGCAAGGTTTATCGTAAACGGGCACTATATGGAAGGCAGTCACTTCAATGCCGGTGAAGTCGGGCATATGGTGGTGGCAATGGACAGCGATGTCGTTTGCGGCTGCGGTCGAAAAGGCTGTGTCGAGCGGCTAGCATCGGGCCTTGGCATGCATGAGCGAGTGCTTGCGCTTCGGTCAACCTATCCCGCAAGCTCGATCCCTGAGACGGTTGGCAGTCGTATTCCTGCTCACTTGATCGTCTCAGAAGCAGAGAACGGCGATCCGCTTGCACAGCGAGTCGTTGCTGATGCAGCTTGCGCAGCTGCGGCTGCGATTATGAATTTGGTGCGCGTCACCGATCCGGAAACGATTGTGCTCGGCGGCGGGGTTGCACGAAGTGATTATTTTCGGGATCAGATCGGGCTTCATCTGAACTCCAGAACGATGCGTTTCGTGACGAACGGACTTGTTGCCACGATGCTCCCTTCGCAAGAAGCAGGACTTGTGGGAGCCGCGCTTGCAGGCTATGAAGCCTATCATTCCCGCCACAAAGGAGATGGAGCACAATGAATGAGGCATTCTTGAGGGACATTAAACAATCGGGCTATATTCATCGTCCTCTGCCAATCTATGTGGAGCATTCACTAGAACGGGAACAACAGCGGCATGTGGTAATGGACGCTAAGCCGTTCTACGATTTGGGCAGCATCGATGTTGGAGATGGAATGGCAGAATGGGTGCACCGCGGAATCGGGTCGCTGCAGCAAACGGCAGATCAGCCGCTGCTGCTTGGCTCACCAACGGTTATGCCCGATTGGCCGCCCGGTGCTCCGGCCGATGGCGATTACACGAATTTCGGACAGTCCTGGATGGCGAGAGCCATTGACCGGGAGAATTGGGAAAGCTTCAACCGCATCACCATGGAGCTTAAGCCGGACTTCCATGGTGTGCCGAATGCCTATGTCATGATCAAGTTCCGGAATGAAGGCGTCATTCCGATTCCCGACATCTATGACCGCGAAGGGGTACATGGCGTTAACCTGCGCAGCCATGAATGGAATACGATTCACCTCGATATCGGGGAGCTTCCAAGAGATGTGATCACGGAGCTGGCGATCGGCTATCTCATTAACGGCAAGGAACGGGCCACCGGTGAGACGATAACTCTTCAAGTAAAGCGCATCACGCTTGAGCAGACGACCGGACAGTCGATCTCTAAAGGCTGGATGCCAAGCAAAGGCGAGATCGTGTTTTCTCACACCGGCTACAATGTTGGTAGTCCGAAGACTGCCTTCGCTGCTGAGCTTGCTGCAGGGACATTCGAATTGAAATGTGCAGCGCGAGGCGAGACGGTCTTCAGTCGACCGATTGAGGCAATCGAGACGCCGGTTGGCCGCTATGACCTGCTCGATTTCAGTGATTTTCGTCAGGAAGGCCGCTACTACTTGGAAGCTGGTGGGCTAGTGACCGAGAGCTTCATGATCGGCACTTCGGTTCTCTTGTGGCAGCCGTCTCTCTGGAAGGTGCTCAATTTCATATTTTGTGAGCGGTGCGGGTATCCCGTCCCCGGTATCCATGGCAGCTGTCACGCTGATATCATTGCGGAGCATGAAGGCACGATGCTCGCCTTTAATGGCGGCTGGCATGATGCCGGTGACGTTTCGCAGCAGCTCATTCAGACTGCGGAGGTTACATGGTCGCTTATTGAAATGGCGGAGCAAGTAAAGCTGTGCGACGAGGATCTCTATCTCCGTTTGCTGGAGGAAGGCGAATGGGGGCTCGACTTCATGCTGAAAACCCGCTTTGGAGACGGCTACCGAGCAACAAGCGCCGGCATGACTCGCTGGACAGACGGTCGCATCGGTACGATGGACGATGCGGCTGCTCGCGTGCATAATCAGGCCTACGAGAACTACTTCTGCGCCGGTATTGAGGCTTACATCCACAGAAGGCTGCCGAATGCAGCGTTGTCTTCGCGTTTGCTGCAGATCGCGCGGGAGGATTTTGATTTTGCGCTGGCTCAGTTCGAGAAGGTCGGGTTCCAAGAGAAGCCAATCTTCTGGGAGCATACGTACCAATCGTCCGAAAGCTTATATATGGCAACGGCTTCCTGGGCGGCATCGATGCTGTATCAAGCGACACAAGATGAGTTCTATGCGGTGAAAGCAGCTGAATTCATCGCTTACGTTCAACGCTCCCAAGAGCTGGACGGCATCCTGCTGCAGGATGGCTCGCGTTTGGGCGGTTTCTTCTATCGCAGTCCCGGCAAGCGGATTGTTCAGCATTTCAATCATCAGGCGCGGGAGCATCTGTATCTGTGGGCCTTCACAGCCATTCATGAAACGCAGCCCCATCATCCTGAAGCCGGCAGCTGGCTGGCCTCGATTGCGGCATATGGCGACTATGTGAAGCAGCTGGCTGCCTATACGCAGCCTTATCCGATGCTGGCGAGCGGCGTTTATCATGTTGATGAGCACGAGGATGACTTAAGCTTTGGCCATCAGCATTTGCTTATTGATGATCGCGCCAAGTCGGACTACAGCCTGCAGTTGAAAGAAGGCGTGAAGTTGAACGACTCCTTCTACCTGCGCCGGTTTCCAGTCTGGTTCTCGTTCAGAGGTAACAATGCGATCTTGTTGTCCGCTGGTAAAGCGGCTTCGCTCGCCGGTCTGCACTTGAATGACAGCGAGCTGCTTGCCATTGCCGAAGGGCAGCTGCAGTGGATTGCAGGTCTTAATCCGTTTGGCCAATCGCTCATGCATGGTGAGGGCTACCGGTATGCACAGCAGTATTCGGTGCTGAGCGGTGAGATGACCGGCGAAATTCCGGTCGGCGTCCAAACGTTCGGCAACGAAGATCTTCCTTACTGGCCGCAGTTCAACAACGCCACCTACAAGGAAGTCTGGACAGGTAATGCCGGGAAGTGGCTGTCGCTTGCGGCGGATCTATACGCAGCTACCACTAGGGAGGGTACACGATGAAACCGACGATGATGACCTATATTCTTGAGGAAGAGGCGATGGTTCGGCAGATTCTAGAGGCCTTCCCGGGACAGGTGCGCACTTTCACACAGCACGCCGCGGGTAAGCGTGAATGGCTGATGCTTGCGACGGGCTCTAGCTACAATGCGGCGCTTAGCGCCAAATTCGCGATAGAGCGCTGGGCCGACGTGCGCATCGAGGTGAAGGAGCCCTTCCACTTCGCCCATTATGAGCGCATAAGCCCGCATACCGATTTGGTCATCGGTATCTCGCAGAGCGGACAAAGCACATCAAGCATCGAAGCGCTGCAGCGCATTCGCCGCGATGCCGGCGGAATCGCGACCATCGCGTTTGCAAGCGATACGGCGAGCGCGATTTCCGAGGTCGCGGATCTAACGGTCGATATCGGCTGCGGCAAAGAGCGAGTCGGCTACGTGACGAAAGGTTTCCTCGCCACCGTGCTCACGCTGATGCTTGCCGGTCTGCATCTGGCCGAGACTACCGGCAAGCTGACTGCTGAAGAAGTGGCTGGGATTCGCTCCGGCTTAGACGAAGCAGCCGCCTCGATTCCCGCTATTATTGAGCGGTCCGAGGCCTTCTTCGAGCGGCATCGCGAAGCGTTCGCGGCGGCCCCGCGCTTCACCGCGATCGGCTACGGGCCGGCCGTCGGCACCATTAAGGAGATCGAGACGAAGTTCTCGGAGACGGTGCGGGTGCCAACGCAGGGGATCGAGCTCGAGGCGTTTATGCATGGACCGTATCTGGAGGTCAACCCGGAGCACCGCATCTTCTTCCTAGACACGGGAGCCAGCGCGGTGAACGAAAGGCTTCGACTGCTGCGCGATTACGAGAGCCGCGTGACTCCGTACACGTACACCCTTTCGCTTGGCGAGTCGAAAGATGACCGAACGCTCGGCCTATCTCTTGCGTGCGACGAATACACGGCGCCGCTGTGGCTTATCATCCCATTTCAGCTTCTAGCCCATCATATCGCCGAAGCGAAGGGCAACGACTTGAAGACGCGCATCTACACCGACTTCGGCATCGCGATGAAGAGCAAGACGCAGCCGGGCGATTACGCCTAGGCTCCGCCGGTTACACCGAGAAAAGCCGTCTCATGAACGCGCAGCATGCGTTTCTTGAGACGGCCTTTTGTCGCGCTCCGCGGAGGCGGGTAGTCGCCGCTCTCCCTCCGCCTCCCCTTGGACGAAGATGCCGACTGCTGCGGTTAGGTTGCTGCATACTTGTGCGAGTGGGGTGGCAGAAACGGGTATGTTATTCCGATTTCAGCCCGCTGCGATTCTCTTTGATGCAGTCGTATCGCGCTAACGAACCGTGGAGGCCTTATTTGCGCGAAAACAGCCCTGAAAATATTCTAACGAACCGTAGAAGCCTTATTCGTACTCATTGGTGTGGTTTGGGGTATTTTTACACCAAATAAGGCCTGTACGATTCGTTAGATTTTCAAACTACTCGATTTGGCTCAAATAAGACCTCTGTGGTTCGTTAGAGTGAAAATCTGGTCATCGCTCCTCGGAATACTGCACAAGGAAGTCAATTTCATAAATCAATTTGCTCCCTCCGAGCTGCTGGGATCACTCGGATCACTCGTCCCTGTTCCATTCCCCCTATCCAATGGGCTGAACTTCGTCTAAAATGACATTGAACCAACTGGGACTACCATTATTTTGCAAAGGAGCGCATGTTCATGAAAGTCGTAGTATTGGGTTGCGGTACAATGGGATACGTACACGCCGCCGCATTCAGTCGGATGCCTGGCGTCATACTCGCCGCTGTGTGCGATATTGATGCAGAACGCGCAGAACGCGTCGCTTCTTCACTTGGGACGGCTTACTATACCTCGTTCGAGGAAATGATGGATGCCGTCGATGCTGACGTCGTCTCGGTTGCATTGCCTACTCCCTTCCACAAGGAATATGTGCTAAAGGTCGCTGCTTTAGGCAAACATGTCATCTGCGAGAAACCGATCGCGCCAACGCCTGAGGATGCTGAAGAGATGATTGCGGCTTGCCGCGCGCAAGGCGTTCGTCTGTTTGTCGGTCACGTCGTTCGTTTCTTCCCTGAATATGCGGACCTAAGCAAGCGCATCCAGTCCGGTGCCATCGGTACTGTAGGCGTTGCTAATGCGAAGCGGATCGGCGCCCATCCGGGCGAACACTCGCCTTGGTACGCGGATAAAGAAGCAAGCGGCGGCGTTATCATGGATCTGATGATTCACGATATCGACTACATGCGCTCCCTCTTCGGAGATGTGAAATCTGTTTATGCTCTAAACCGGACGCAGCCGTCCCTTGATTATGCACTCGTTACGCTGCGGTTCCACAATCATTCCGCTATCGTTCATCTTGAGTCCCACTGGGGTTACCCGGGTGCATTCACAACAGCCGTAGATATCGCCGGAACTTCAGGTGTTCTTCAATATGACAGCAGCGCTTCCAAATCGCTGCAAATTCGACGCACAGAAGCAGCTATTGCCGAGAAATCGGTTCAAGTGCCGCAGAGCCCTTCCTATCGTGATCCGTATTTCATCGAGCTGGCTCATTTTATCGACTGTATCCGCGATGGAGCTGAACCCATCGTGACGGCCGAAGATGCGAAGAAAGCGGTCGAGGTTGCACGGGCTGCCCTGGAATCAGCCGCTACCGGACAATTGATCCGTCTACAATCGACCGCTGGGGAGGCACGCTAATATGACGACGACTAAATCCATCTCGGTTGGCCTGCTTAGCTTCGCCCATGGTCATGCCCACAGCTATACCGGTGAACTGCTCCGTCGTTCCGACGTGACCATCGCCGGCTTCTGGGACGATAATCAAGACCGCGCGAACGCGGTCGCAGCCCAGTATGGTTTTCGCCATTATGAATCCTTGCAGGAGCTTCTTGGCGCAGGCATTGATGCCGTCATTATTTGCTCGGAGAACGCGAAGCATGCTGATCTGACGCTTGCCGCAGCTGCTGCCAAGAAACATGTCATGTGCGAGAAACCGCTAGGCATCTCCGTAGAGGAGATGGAGCTTATGATCCAAGCTTGCGCGGTTAACGGCGTTCAGCTCATGACTGCCTTCCCATGTCGATACATCCCAGCTGTCGTAGAAGCGAAGAAATCCATCGACCGCGGCGATATCGGGGAGATCGTTGCCATTAAAGGGACGAACCGCGGCTCTATGCCGGGCGATTGGTTCGTCGTGCCTTCCGCTTCCGGCGGCGGCGCTGTGCTCGACCATACGGTGCATGTGATGGACCTGATGCACTGGTTCGTGCAATCCGACGTAGTCGACGTATATGCAGAAGCAGCTACTTTGTTCCATCCGGAGCTTGAGGTTGAAGATGCCGGAATGGTACATGTCCGCTTCGGCAATGGGGTCATCGCTTCGCTGGATCCGAGCTGGTCCCGCTCTCGCTCCTTTCCGACATGGGGCGACGTCACGATGGAGATCATCGGCACGAAAGGCGTCATCAGCATCGATTCCTTTGCGCAGAAGAATGATCTGTACAGCAATAAGGAGTCGAAGGCGCAATGGCTATACTGGGGCGACGATATGGACGCCGGTCTTGTAGATGCCTTCATCAGCGCGATTCGCAGCGGCTCTGCCGTGCCGATCACCGGAGAAGACGGCTTGAAATCAGCCAGAGTCGCGCTTACTGCACTGGAATCGGCGAGACTGGAAGCACCGGTTAAGCTGTAGGTAGTCAATATATGGTGTTGAAAAACCCACAGCCGTTTAGATGCGGCTGTGGGTTTTTGGCTTGGCATGACGTTGGTCTAGTCCAAGTCAAATGGGAGGCATATAGTGTGGTAGCACTTCAAATTCGGAACTGGAGGCGAATGATGGTGACCGTCCGATACAGCATCATAATTCCTACCTTTAACCGCATACAGCAACTGCAGCTTACGCTTGTTGCCTTAGAAACACAGAGCTATCCGAAGCGCCTGATGGAAGTCATTGTCGCTGACGACGGCTCAACGGACGGTACGCAGCAGATGGTAGAGAGCTACAAAGCCGCCGCCTCCTATCGACTCATCCATGTCGCTCAGCCCGAGCAGCGCGGTCGCTCTGCGATCCGGAATTTAGGACTGCGTCACGCGAAAGGCCGCTATGTTATTTTCATCGACGCTGACTTCTTAGTGCTGCCTCATTTTCTGCGTACGTTTAGCCGCTATCACCGCAAGTATCCCCGTGCCATTCTGTCCGGTACGCCTTATTCCTTGGACGACGCATACACCCACTACCACCCCGCCTTCTCACCTGAGGAGCAGCTCATGTTTCATAACACCATCGGCCCAAGCGGCGTATGGAAGCCGGAGTTCGAGAACGCTGCTGAAGTCATGCCGTTAATTACACCTGAGGATCTCCTTCATCGGACCAACACCTTGTCGAAAGTCCTCATTCCTAGGCGAATGTCGGCCGAGGTTATCGCTCAATTTGCCGCAACGGATGTTGCCCCATGGATGCAGTTCGTCACGCGCTGCGTAGCGGTTAGACGGCTTGTTCTAACCCGCAGCAAGGGGTTTAACGAGCGTTTTGTCCTGTACGGGCTGGAAGATTGGGAGCTCGGCTACCGGCTGCATCAGAAGAAAATCACCTTTATTCCCATCCGGGAAGTCGTTGGCTACCATCAAGAGCATCCGACCTCCTTCCGCGGCAATCAAGTTAATTTGGAAAATGTACGCATCTTATTCGACAGTCACGGTTTACGCGACTCTGCCCTTAATCTATTCGTTCTCTTGCCCCCATCGGAGGATCTTGTTAAGTATAAAAATACGCTGCGCATCCTTCGAAACGGTATGCGCAAGAAATCAACGCGTGCATCTGCTCTGCTGCTGCGAGGAACCTTAAGGCTTGCTGCGCAGCAATTCTATCAGCCTCAGGATACGGAGGCTTACAAACAATCGCTGGCGCGAATCCGCAGTCTCACCCAGCACCGGAATAGCACGGTTGCGGAAGCCTTGCGCGAGATGTTGGATCGCGCTGAGGCGCTGGCGAAGTAACGTATAGGCGACAAGCATAGGCGCACTTTGAGCATGTGTTGCTCCCAGAGCAACACATGCGCGGCCAGCGCGTTTTTTCTGCTCTTGTGTTGCTCCTAGAGCAACACATCCGTACTCGCAGGCAACTAAACGTACTATCTCTTGCCGCTCATACGCGCTAACGAACCCTACGGGCCTTATTTAAGCGAAAATAGCCGAGTATTTATTCTAACGAACCGTGGAGCCGCTATTGAGGCGAATTCGAGCGGAAAAGTACAGCTTTTCACCAAATAAGACCTGTACGGTTCGTTAGATTTTCAAACCGCCTCATTTCGCCCAAATAAGGCCTGTGTGGTTCGTTAGAGTGAAAACCTACATACCATGACCATGAGGATGCTGCAAACAGAGGAAGGGACGCGAAGCCTATGGAATTTAAGCTCGCTGCTGTCGGGGATATTTTGATGATTGGGCCGATTCTGCGGTCTGCCAAAAAGCAAGGGGATGACCGTTATGCATTCGATCCCCTATTCCAGAAGGTTGCCCCTTACCTCAAGCAGGCGGATCTGGTCATCGGCAATCTGGAAACGCCGCTCGCCGGCAGAGAATCTGCCTATACAAGAGCGAATACCACGACAGGTTTCTCCATGTTCAACTGTCCGGATGAGCTCGCTCCAGCCCTTAAATCCGCAGGATTCGGCGTCTTAACGACGGCCAACAACCACTGCATGGACCGCGGCAAGAAGGGGCTGATCCGCACCATTAATATACTTAATGATAACGACCTAGCCCATACCGGCACCTACGCTTCCGATCCCGGAGCTGACAACCATATCATCGTCGAAGTGAAAGGCATGAAAGTCGGCATTGCCAACTATTCCAAAGGAACCAACAACATTCCCCTGCCTGCCGGCGAGGCATGGCGGGTAAACACCGTTACTCCCAGCACCTATAACAATGTCGCTGCACATATCCGCAGACTTGCGGAGCAGGTCGATGTCGTCATCGTTTGCCCGCATATCGGCAAAGAGTGCCGTCACGTCCCCCTGGGCCAATCGCGTGAGCTCGTGAACCTGCTGCTTGCAAGCGGTGCACACATCATACTCGGACACCACCCGCATGTCCTTCAGCCGGCCTTCCACACCAAGGACGACCGCTTCGCTATCTATTCGCTTGGCAATTTTGCCTCTACCTGCCTGTACAAAAACGCTGCCACCAAATGCGGCGCCATTGCCCAAATAACCGTAGTCAAAGAAGATAGCGGCAGGGTGCGCGTGAAGGAAGTCACCTACGTCCTAACATGGGCGACCAAAGTAGCTACGTCAAGCGGTATGAGCTATCGGATTCTCCCAATTCCTCAAACGTTGAAGCAGCCAGAGCCTGGTCAATCCGTAGCCGATCGGCAATTAATGCTTAAGGTATGGAAGAAGATGTCCCCTCTACTGGTTGAGAAACGCAGTTTGTCTGACCATAAATCTCAATGACCTCCCTCGAAGGAGGTCATTGAGATTTTATCAATTTATATTGTTGAAAAAATATGTCATAAACTCCTGAGCAGATTCCATTTTATTTCTATTTCTAACATAATTAAAATCAGTTAAACTTTCATCTGTTTTCATGATAACTAAATCTAACTGCACTGGTATTTCCTTCTCCTTAAAATACTCATTAATGAAGATAATCTCTGAGTAAAACCATTTATAGGATTCATTGATAAAGGCACAAGTAACATCGCACATTGATTTGTTAAAATAATCGTAGCAGCTCCCACTCCCCAAAGTGGATGCCCCCCTTTGCAAAAAATCTGTCATGTCACTACTTCCATTTCTTTTGCAGTTTTTACCACAACGCTTTTCTAACACCTCGGTCAAGATATTTCCAGTCGGGAGATATTCGTGATTTATTTTTAAAACCACCTTATTAGTACCATCAAGCATCTCATTATGTTCAATTGTTAAATTATTAACACTCAAGTGCTTTATCCAATGGAAAAGCGAATTGTCTGACATTCTATGTCGGTTTCTTTCAAGCACCTCTCGCCTTACTCTTTCTTTTGAAACATCACTTAGATCAGCTATTCGCAACAGTAGAGAAATCAATTTTAAGTGAATTGGATGTCTTCCATCGTGTAAACTATCTGATATCTCATTTACTCTTATTTTATTCCAACCATGAGCTGCGCTAATTATTCCAATATCTCTTCTCTCTGCTACAGTTAGTGGTAAATCTGGATAATCACCCACTAATTCTTTTTCTGAAATATTGGGGTGTTCGTTCCGGACTATATTTTCCCTCAAACGCTCAACATGATTAAATATTTCATATATTTGATGTAAATCTAAGTCAGGGTCAGAACTCTGATTTCTTGCAGCCGCCACTTCAAGTATACGACGTGTCTCATTCTGTAAGTGCTGTATATCTTCTTCATCACTATTGTGTAGTCTAAACTTTGATGGTTCTGATAACATTCCTAAATCATGTAAAAAGCAAGCCGCGAATAATCGAAATGCCTCCTTACTATTGAGGTATACAGAGAATCCAGACTTCTCAAAAATTTCATGAAGTCTGTAGACTAAATACCGTGCATGTTCATGGTTATGTAATGTGTAAAAGTAACATTCTTTTGAACCACTCTTCCAACTTCCTTCAACATAGCTTGCTATCACAATCAGGTTGTCTCTATAATCTACTTCATTAATATAATGCTTTACAATATGATCCAATTTCATCTGTTCAAATTCAACGATAGCACCGCTATCCTCATGAGATAATACTTTTTCAACTTGATTAATAAATGTTATTAGATTGAATCCACTTGAGAAAAGGTAATTAATTATTCGATACTGCCAATTAAATAGTAATGGCGATTGGGACGAACTCCATGATCTTTTAAATATTCGCAGCCCTTCAGATAAATCAATATTAAATAGCGCTTCAAATAAGGTAATAAACGATTTTTTCCATATTGTTGTTGGGGATGTATCAAACAAGTAATCAAAATTCCATGCTGGGTTACCTAGTAAATATATACTACTATTTTTCGAATTTACCCATATATATTCTGGATTCATAACGCTTGCAGGTACTCTCTTTCCGTCAATAAATTGAATCTTCAGCCACATAATTAGATTTCTAAGTAAGGTTTTATTCTTCCTTTCATTTACTAATGGCTCTTCCTTTAACGAATTCGCGTTCGATATATCTAGATCCGTAAATCTCCATCTGGACTTTGAATATTTTAACAACCTATACTTAATCAATTTGAAATCTTCATCATCTAGATAAAGAGGCTCTTTTGTTAGCTTAACTTTTGGACTTTCAAAGATAATCTCATTGTTATTATTTTGTATTAATCGAGATTGTAATTGATTGTTAGAATATTTGGATGGAATAGACTTTACTAACCCTAAATTATAGCAAAGTGATTGTAATTCAATATCTTCCGTAGCTACGAGCAAGCCTTCAAATGAAGGTAATATGTTAATCCAATCTTTATGTACTGAAGATAGTGTTCCTTTAATGCAATAAGTATCCATATTACTATTAATAATGCCTATGTAATCATTTGAAATATCCTCATTAGACAAACGTAGTTCGGTTGGAGACCATCTGAACATATATTTAAAAACTAAAAACTTCACATAGCTAAATTGATTGCCCACTTCCGATTGAACTACATTTCGTAATTTCAATAGAAATGCCCGCTTCATCGCTACAGTATCAGCTTTCAGAAATAATGTGTGCCAAATCGCCAAAAAATTCCCACTTAATACATCACTTGAAAATGCTTTTTCTAATTCTTCGTACCACCCATCATTTGAATTGATTAGCTTCACTAATCTATAATCAACAAATTTCCCTAATTTCTCGCTTAACTTGTTTTTATGGCTTTCACTTTCTGAGTATATCTCACTTATCTCTTTGAAAAGTCTTCCTAGGTTTAGCCGCATTTGAATTAATCCGTCAGAAGTTATAACAACCTCGTCTCGAATAGCTCTCCCCAGATTAGAAGCTTTACTCATTAGCTTAGCTTCTTGCTCTTTATGCTTAGTAACTGGATCAATTAAAGTCTTTGATTGATTCAATGCTAACTTCTTTCTTTTCAAGTATTCTTGTAGTATCAAAAAAATCTGCTCTGCTATTTCTTTAGGATGCTCTGAATAAATGCGAAGATCATCTACGTAGCCAAAGCAAAGTGCACTTGGGTATTTGGTTTTCACTTGTTTAAAGCAATCTTTGATAAAAAACATAGCTAATAACGGTGAGTGTAGCGGGCCTTGAGGTAATCCGACTTTAAGACCGTCACCGTCTTTTTCAAAATATATATTAAGTATTTTCTCAATCCAGGTTATAAATGTAACGGAATCCATATACGATGAAAAATAGGGTTTTAGTTCACTCAATAAAAGTTCATGATTAATGGATGGATAAAACTTTTCTATATCTGTTTCGATTACAGTAAGAAATTTATCACTTTCAATTGCTTCCAATTCTGTTTTTACAAACTTTGCATAGCCTGTTCGCCAGCTCTGATATTGATATGGGGAGTCACTCCAACTAACAACTTTATAGCCATAATTCCATTGAGGCATTAAACTTTCTAATTGTTCACCTAAAATGTTAACAATGCATTGTATAATTACAGAGTCAAAAAAGTTAATTCTCACCAAGGTTCTTTTATCATATGTCTGGCTCTCATGCGAAAATTTAGGCTTGTGCAGTTGTTCAACTTTTGAAAACTCGTAGTCTTGTGGAGAGTGCAAGATGGATTGCATCCCCTCATATATTTTCGGCATCGAGCTATAAAAAAGTTCTTGTTCTGCTTCAATTAGAAGTTCCTTATTCATAGCTCCGTTAATAACTCTCAGATAAGCTAAATGAATATTTTTAGGATTTACTACCTTATCCATTATCCTCACAATGCACATCTCCCATTCTAGTTAGTATATATTACTTTCGCCATAATTTTACAAAAACCTTTCTATATAGTTCCACTTACTTCGTCGTTATTTGCACTTTACGCTAGTATCTGTCATGTGCCTTATATAATGAAAATAAAAGACCACATCCCGATCAGGATGTGGTCTTTACTATATTGATCATTTCCGAAGCACTGCACGAACCGGGCTTCCATCCGCCTCGGTCAGAGGTAATGGAAGAGCAATCAGCTCATAATCCCCCGGTTCCACATGATCTAGGACAAGTCCTTCCAGAATGTGAATGCCCTGTCCGGCGAGCTCATGATGAGCGGGTAATTCTTTGCTGTCGAGCGGATCAACAGATGGCAAATCAAGACCGATCAGCCGCACGCCATAGCCTGCAAGATACACAGCCAGTTCCGGTTCAATTGGCGGTATCGACTGAGGAAACACATGCCTATCCTTCCAGGCATCCGTGCGGATCAACAGCCTCTTTACCCCATCCAGCTCAATCCCGGCTAGCTCCCGAACGCCGATCGATGCAGGGTTCAGCAGATGAATGACTCGCGCCTGCCCCATGTACAAATCAAGGTCTAAATCGCTGACCCTCTTACCCTCATTGTCAAAATGAAACGGGGCATCAATATGCGTCCCCGTGTGGATGCTCATACTGATTTGGCCCACATTGACGGAGCCGCTCTCTTCTTTGCTCCAACTCACCTTGTAGGAGAAGGGGGTGTCCCCCGGCCAAGTGGCGACTTTCTCATCCAGCGGCTGTGAAATATCTATCCAGTTGCTCATGCCATTGTTCATCCCCTTACAGCTTCGTGCGCATGCTCCACAGCTCAGGGAAGAACTGCTGATCCAGCGCTCTCTTCAAGTAATTAACCCCGGACGAACCGCCGGTTCCCATCTTATTGCCGATAATCCGTTCCACGGTCGTCATATGGTTGAACCGCCAGAACTGCTGTTGGCTTCCGATATCAACGAGCTTCTCTGCCAGCTCATAGAGATCCCAGTATTGATCGACATCGCGATATACGGTCAGCCATGCCTCTTCCACACTGGCATTCGGCTGGTAGCTTTGCGACCAATCCCGATCCAGCGCCTCTTGATCAATCGGCAAGCCGCGCGCTGCGAGCGCTCCGATAGCCGCATCATAGAGGCCCGGCTCATGCAGTGCCTGCTGCATCTGCGTGTAGAGCTCAGACTGATGCTGGAAAACGGACAGTGTATGGACATTCTTGTTGCCCATTGCGAATTCGATCAAGCGGTTCTGATGCGATTGGAATCCTGAAGAGGAACCAAGCGCATCACGGAAGCCCATATATTCAGCCGGTGTCAGCGTCGACAGCACGCTCCAAGACTGGATCAATTGCTGCTGTATTCTGGACACGCGCGCCAGCATTTTGAAGGACGGCTCAAGCTCGTTATTGCGGATGGACAGCGTAGCAGCCTGCATCTCATGCAAGATAAGCTTCATCCACAGCTCGCTCGCTTGGTGAATGATAATAAACAGCATTTCATCATGGTGGTCGGAGCATCTATGCTGACTTTCCAGAATTTTATCAAGGTGAAGATAATCCCCGTAGGACATCGATTTGGAGAAATCGGTTTGAATATCCTTCTCCAGCTTCCCGCTGCCGTGCTGCTGTTCATGATTGTTCATGGTGTAAGACCCCTCTCAATGTTCGTTAGGCAACGACTTCGCGTTCATTCTTAAACTGCTCATATTCCTTGTCGACCATAATTTTCTTCAGTTTCTGAACGACTTCCCATACCTCGGCATAGGAGTTATACAGGGCAACCGGTGCAAGCCGAATAATATTAGGCGCCCGGAAATCCGGAATGATACCGTTTTGTTTCAATGACTTGCAGACCCGCGCTGCTTCCGGATGCTCCAAGCTGACATGACCGCCACGCCGTACATCATCACGCGGACTGCCGATATAGAATCCGAATTCGCCAAGCTCATGTTCGATTAAGTCGATTAAATATTGATTAATATGAAGCGACTTCCGCCGAATATTCACAATGCCCGCTTCCGCGAAGATCTCCAGCGCACCAATTAACGGCGCTAAACTCAGCACATGAGGCGTTCCGATCTGATAAGCCCCTGCTGATTCCGCAGGCGTTAACGTGTGCTCCATATCGAATTGTTTATCTTTTCTCGAGCCGAACCAGCCTGCTAAACCGGGGTTCTTACCGAAATGCTTCCGGTTTACGTAGAGCCCACCGACGCTGCCAGGCCCGCCGCCAAGATGTTTATAATTGCACCAATAGGCAAAATCCACATCCCACTCGCTGAACGAATGAGGAATGGCACCAACCGAATGACAGCCATCAAAGCCGATGAGAATGCCGCGCTTATGGGCCTCCTCCGTCAAACGCTTCATATCTAGTATCTGTCCGCTGCGGTAGAGAACGGTCGGCAGTACGATCAAAGCAATATCATCGGTCATCGCCGCGATAATATCATCCTCATTCAAGAACCGGCCATCACGACTTTTCACTCGAATAAGATGCGTATCCGGATCGTAACCGCGTATGCGAAGCTGGCTCTGAAGGGCGTAAATATCCGAAGGGAATGTTAATTCATCCGCCAAAATCTTGCTGCGCTCCCCGTGCGGCTCATAAAACGTAGCGACCAGCTGATGCAGGTTTACCGTTGTAGAACCCGTAACGATCACTTCTTCCGGGGAAGCGCCGACAAGTTCCGCGATCATCTCGCCTAACTTCTCCGATAAGGTGAACCACGGGTGATTGCCTTGCATCCAGCCGTCTATCCCATGCTCTCTCCAATCCGCAAGCGATTCCAGCAGCGTACGCTCCGCTCTCTTCGATAGAAGCCCTAAGGAGTTTCCATCCATATAAATCGAATCAGGCTTCACGTAGAACTCTTCGCGAAACCGTGCAAGGCTATCTTCTGTATCTAATTGTTTAGCGTAATCTAATGTGGGTTGAAACGAACTTGTTCCCATAGCTGCTCCCTCGTTTTCACAAAATAATCGCTTGATGAGGTGATCATATCAACCAATATGACACCGTGTCAATATGTTAGACAAGCCTTTCATTTTCCATCCGTTTCTTATATTCTAGAAGGGTATGGGACTGAGGGGGAGAACGATGGCCATAGAGAAAACCACAGATAAACGACACTTACGCTCCGCGCTGACTCGCCAGAAAATATTAGTTGCCGCCAAGCAAGTGTTTCTGGAGGAAGGGTTCCAGAAAGCGACCATTTCGCAGATGATTCATGCCGCTAAGATCGGATATGGAACAGCTTATGTTCATTTTCAAGGAAAAGAAGATTTGTTAAGCGTGTTAATGGAGAATGTCATGGAGCAGTTTTATGAAATTGCCGCCATTTCCTTCGTTCCGGAAACGAAAGAAGAAGCGGTTCACACAATACGCAAACAAACGCTGGCTTTTCTCAAGATGGCTGAGGCGGAGCGTAATATGATGCAGGTTTTCGAGCAAGCAATCGGCATCTCATCGGTCATCTCCGACAAGTGGAAGGGCATTCGCGAGAAGTTTATTCAGCGGATATCCAGCGATATCGCCTACTCGCAGTCGCATGGGCTGGCACGAACCGATCTTAACCACCTGCTTATCGCACGCGGCTGGTTCTATACGAATGAAATGTACCTGTGGGAAATCGTTCGAGACGAACACCAAAGCTCGGTCGAAGAAATCGCAGTCAACATTACCGATCTGTATACGGCAGGTCTCTATCTCTAATGACTCTTAGCTAAAATAAAACCGGCCTCTGCAGCAATAGCAGAGGTCGGTTTCTGTTGGTGTTCCAATTAATTGCCTGCTTGTACAACAATGCCGGACTGGTCGCCATCCACGACAATCTCTAACGCAGCTGCAGGATTACTTGGATTCCCTATCACAAGGGTATAGCTGCCTGGAGCGATATCGGTCAGCTTAAACTCTCCATCCGAGTCTGTCCCCGGCCAGTAACTGCCGTCATTGCTGGACGTGATAAGTCTAACGGGCAAATCAGCAAGCGGGTTCCCCTCGCCATCTAATGCAGTACCGCTCACCGTGTAAGTAGGAACGGATAACTGGAGCGATATTTTGCTCAAATTCGAGCCTTTAACTGTGATCTTATTCGAATTCTGCAGTTTATAGCCGGAATAGTGGAACATGATTTTGTAGGACCCGTTCGGAATTTGATTGAACGAATACGTACCTGTATCTCGATTGGCACTCGTGACCGGATAATCGCGATCTTCGCCGCGCAAATAAACACCTGTATTTACAGCTTCCCCATTCAGGTCTGCCACTTGAACCGTAACGGAGTAGCCTGCGCCATTCTCTGGTTGCTCCGCAGCTTCGCTATCGCCAGCCTTGTCGCTATCGTCTAGCTCCACCTTGTCTTCCGTATCATCCGACTTATTGTCATTGCCGAACTGATAAGCTCGCCATAACATTGCCGCTGCCTGTGCGCGAGTAACCGGCTGCTGCGGACGGAAGGTTTCATCCGGGAAGCCGGATGCAATGCCTGTCTCGATCGCAATGGCCACTGCGTCTCTTGCGAACTTGGAGATGCCATTAAAGTCTTTGAACATCGCTTGGATGATGCTTTGATCAGGCAGATGCGTCTTGTCGTAGCCTTTCAGTTTGACCAGCGCAGTCACAATATCCTCTCTTAATGAAGGCGAATTTGGTTTGAATACCAATTTCCCGCTGGAGAGCTTATACCCGTTCAGGTATTGTTTCGATGCTTCAACGAAAGGCGTCTCCCAATCGGAGGGCTGCAGGTCGGCAAAGGTAGATTTGGTCACCTTCTTTGCCTTCACGCCGGCGGCCAGCATCATGATTTTGGCAAACTCTGCTCTTGTCACGATTTTCTCCGGTCTAAACTTTCCATCGGGATAACCGCCCAATACGCCGCGCTTCGCTAAGTCTTCAATTGCAGTAAGCGCCCAGTAATTATTGGCGACATCTTTGAAGGTCGAGCCTACGGGCTGGCCGTAGTTGGGGTCAATATCATTGCCATAATCCAGCGGATTATCCGTAGGTGGAGGCGTCGAATCAGCCGGTGTACTCGATGCGCCTTTCACCACGGTAACACCAGCCTCTACATGCCATGTATACTCGGTGCTGATGGATGGTGCAATAAGCTGGTACGGAACGCCAGCGACCAATTGACTAGTATCACTAATGTGGAATTCGAAACCCGAGTCTGCATGATCTCCGAATCCACCTCGAAGCTCTGCAGACACATCCGGATAACCTTCCGCCTTGAGTATAAAGTCTGCTCCCGCTTTATCGACAAATACCATATCTTCACCGTGAATATTTTCTCGTGTGGAAACGATAAAGTCGAATGATACCTCTTGGATCGGCTTAATGATTCTAGGATCGCCTTTCCATAGCGCTCTGTAGATATGAACGTCACGGAGCTGACTTTCCTGCGCTGATGCGGAATAAGCCGGGATCAGCAAAGCAATCACTACGATCAACAGCAGAAGTTTGGATAACCCTTTCATGATCTATGCCCCTTTATAAAGAAATGAAAGGTGTCCTCGCGTAGGAGGACACCGCATTATTTTAAGATGGAAACTCCACGATCTCTGCTTCTTCGCCATCCACGATATCGACGACTTCTTCGTCATCGCCATTCTCTTCCTTGTTCTCATCCCCATACTGATACGCTCTCCAGAGCATAGCCGCTGCTTGTGCACGCGTTACAGGCTGCTGCGCACGGAACGTCTCATCCGGGAAACCGGAAACAAGGTTGTTCTCAATCGCCAGTGCAACATAGTCTTTGGCATAAGAGGAAATCGAATTGTAATCCTTAAACATCGCTTGAATAATCGTGCGATCAGGCAGCTTCGTCTTGTTGTACCCTTTCAGCTTCACGATAGCTACCGCAACATCCTCACGAGTTGCCGGTGCATCCGGTTTAAATACCAACTTACCGCTCGACAGCTTATAACCGCTCAAATACGATTTGGCAGCCTCTACGAAAGGTGCTTCCCAATCCGTTGCTTTTAGATCGGAGAAACTTGTTTTCGATACTTTCGCAGGAGTAAGTCCCGCTGCCAGCACCATGATTTTCGCAAACTCAGCACGCGTTACTACTTTATCCGGTCTAAACTTACCATCCGGATATCCGCTGATGACGTTTCTTGTATTCAGATCCGCGATTGCGCTGAACGCCCAATATTGATTGGTGATATCCGAGAACTGCGACTCCCCGACACTGTTGTAGTTCGGATCGATGTCATTGCCATAGTTATTCGGATTGGATGGCTGACTTGGCTGTGTCGGCTGTGTTGGCTGTGTTGGTTGTGTCTGCTCTTCACTAAGAACGTTAACTGTGGTCTCGTTGTATGCGAGCGGATTACGGTTATCATCGTACAGAATCGTCAGCGCATAATAGGTTCCGCCGCTTGGAAGTCCGCTGTTATAACCGCTTGCAGAATACGGCTCAGGACGGCCCACGAATTCGGCTACGCCGATTTCACGAACACCAAATGGCGCGTTGGAGGATTGAACGGTGATATGCGTAAATAATTGCGCTTGTTCAGGCAGTTCTGCCCGGTTGATGATCGTTTTGAAGCCTTTTACACCCGGAATATGGTTCAGGCCTGTCGTAAGCTCAACTGCACTACTAGCTGTCGTCGTTTCTTCTGCATAGGAGTAGTTCTGTAGTCCTGCAGCGGTCAGAACCACAATTAGCGCGAAACACAGCAATGATTTCAATGAAAAATTCCGTACGCGATTCATCTTAACAAACCCTTCCATGTTGGCAAATGCCCCTCTCATCTTGGCAAATCTATCTACTAGCGTTATACCATAAATCACCAAATATTAGTAGGAAAAAATAGGATAAAATGCCTAGTTTTTTCGCATCTTCCTCCCCATCGTTCGACACCACAAGAAAGGCCACATCCGCACCCGGATGTGGCCTTCATTTCTTATAGAGTAAACTTCTCAATCGCTTCTTCCAAACCGGAGCTTCGCTGCTTCAGCAGATCTGTCGTAACCGCAATTCGCTTGGCCGCTGCCATTTGGTCGGCAGACATCTTCTGCACCAAAGCGGTGTTGTCCGCTGCCGTATTCGAAATCTGCGAGATTTGCTCTACCGATGCAGCCACCTCTTCCGAACCGGCCAGCACCTCTTGCGCAGCTGCGGAAATCTCCTGGATTTGACTGTTTACCAGATTGAAGCGGTCGACCGTCTGATCAAACATCCTCTCCACATGACCAGACAGCTCCGTGCTCCTCGTCATCTCTTCGCTGCCTTCCATCATTCGTTTGCCAATATAAGCAGATTCCTGCGCAATTTGCCCAAGCAGCGAAGTAATGTGACTAGCGGACAGAGAGGATGCTTCCGCCAACTTACGTACCTCACCGGCTACAATGGCAAAACCGGAACCATGCTCGCCGGCTCTTGCCGCCTCGATGGAAGCATTCAGTGCCAATAGCTTGGTTTGATCCGCAATACTCGAGATGGAGGCGAGCACCGGTTCCATTTCGTGCATAAACGCATTCAGCGCCAAGACGGAATCATTCGTCTGCTTCGCCACATCGGAGATGGCGACCACTTGCTCTCGTAACTGATGAATGGATTTGCGGCCTTGCTCCGCGGAATCAAGTGCTTCTACAGAGGCGCTCGAAACCTGGGAAGACGCCTCGGATACGCGCTGGATCGCGTACGTAATTTCCTCCATCGATTTGGCGCTTTCCTCTGCTCCGATACGCTGATGCTGCGCGCCATCCGCCAATAGCGTAATGGATAGCTCAAGCTGTTCGTTCAAGTCGACCAGTTGCCCCGCCTCTGAACCAAACTGATCCGTGGAATGAATGAGGTCCTGCGTCGTTACCTGCATATCCCGAACCACGTTGCCAAGCGTAACGCCAAGTCTGTCGCTCATTTTGTTCATAGCCGCGAAGGCCTGTCCGATCTCATCAGGCGAGTTCACTCGCGTCCTCCCAAGATGACCTTTCGCAGCAGCGAAGTCTCCTCCGGCCATCGCTTCTGCCCCTTTCACAACAATCCTTAGAGGCCGTAACGCGCGGGATAGAAACACGGCGATGAGTATAAAAACAAGCAAGATCACGATGCCCATGATGATAAACAACGGTGTGCTGGATTTCAGAACTTCCTTATAAATGGTCGTGGATACCGATATATCCGTATCAATACCAATGGCGCCAATGACCGTACCGGATTCATTGCGAAGCGGCGAATAAGCCGAAATATAAGTACCGTAATCGGGATTATGAATAATTCCGGATTTGGCTGATTTCCCCTCTAGCACTAAAGCTATTGCATCCTTCGGCATATCGGTAACTTCGCCGATTGGGGACGCATCATCATCGTCTCTAGGCTGACCATCGATCAGAATGATCGGTTCGCCCTTGTCGTTAATTTGAATCGTATATACATACAAAGCGCCTATCCGCTGGCGATAATCATTCATGGCGTCACGAATTTGCCAATACAGATCGTTCTCCTTAGCATCTTGCATATAGGGTTCATACTGCTTGACATCGAATTGCCCCGCATAGGCCTCGGCTGTGTGCATGCCAAAACTGCCGATTGCTTCTTCGCTTGCTTTCCTCGTGTTCTGGACCTGCAAGTAGATCAAGCTTGTAGACAGGATTACGAGAGTAGCCAAAATAAGAACAGATAACTTTACTGCCAGCCGGCTTCTAATGCTTAAGAACATGATACGTATACTCCTCCTGCAGACCTATGTAATTGCTTACATCCTAGTTTACCACAATCTTTCCGCCAAAACTCCCCAAAATATCCCACAAAACAACAAAAAACGACCCCAAAAGGTCGTTTTATCATCCCTATTAACTAATAGGCTGCACTATGCCTTCATGATTCCTTTGTCCTTCAGCACCTTCATAGAGATGCCTCCTACTACACTGCGATGCTGGAAATTCAGCGCTCTTGCCGACAACGTGTCGGTCCAATCGGAGAACATCACGCGGTCCGCCGTGTCGTTCAGCATCTGCCAGATCGGTTCGATCAACGCGGTGAAGGTTGATTGTTCGTCAGCCAATGCCGCTGACCATACAAGCCAATCCGACTTCGTATAGGTTGCGCGGCTGTCCAGCGGCGTACCGTACTTGTTGCTATGCTTCAAGTACCAAGCGACTTCCTTCTGAATCATCGCTTTGTCAAACAATTCCGTGCCGAACAATTGATCCCAGATCAAATTATATTTCAAGCTCCAGCTGCCCTCTTGCCCGAAAGCCAGTTTCGTGTGGTCGCCGTCATCAGCGAGTGCTCCCCACTGATCAGCCATTTCTTTGGCTGCGTTCCGGTAGCGAGCAGCCTCATCGGTTTTGTTCTGCAGCTTCTTCAGAATCGAGAAACTCGCTACGCCCATAATCGCTTTTACAGATAAGTTCGCATTCCGAGCTAGATGGCCGGCAAAATCATCCGTGCACAGCTGATTCTCCGGGTCCAATCCATGCTCCAGCAAGTACTCCGCCCACTCTGTGAAAACGTCCATTTGGCTGAAAATATAGTCTTGGTTACCGCCAGCCAAACAAACCGCTGCAGCCATGACCAGCATGTTGCCGCATTCCTCAACAGGCATCTGCCCTTCTCTTGCGTTCTCACTATATACCTGACCGTTACCAATTGGATACTGCCCGATATCATGCGGCGCGAATTCGAACGGCCACGAATCGCTTCGGGTGTACTTCATGATCGGACGGATCATCGCCTCAACCAATGATGAATTGTAGAGCAGGAACAATGGAACAGAAGGGTAGCTCACGTCTACAGTTGCCATACAGCCGTTACTGTAACACTCTTTGGACAGGAACAGCAGCTCCCCATCCGTATCCGTCACAAGCTTGTGCGCCGCAATCGCCTGGCGATAAGACAGCGCTAGAAGATCCCCATATTTCTCTCCGCCTGACTTTACTCCATCGGCCACAATCTCCTGATCGAATGCCGCGCAGCGCTCGATTAACGCGTTGTATTCAGCGAAAGCAGCCGCAATCATTTCGTCTGTGCTTTGGCCATTTCTTTTCCAGTAAGCCTGCAGCTGATCGCCGAAATAAGTAACGGAGTACACATCATCATAAGCCAATACGGCCAGCTCGGATACCGGCGACGTGCCAACTTCGCCCAGATCATAGACGAGTGCCATAACTGGATTTCCGTTAGCAACCACCTGAGGCGTTGCAGCCGGCTCATTCGTTAACTTCTCATTGCGCACGAAGAGTTTGCGCAAATTTGCTGAATGCAGATAAGCACGCGTTTGCTCCGACTTCTGTGCGGTTAAATAGAAGTGACCCCAATCGATGCGATGATCGTCACCGGACCGATTCATGTACGCTTGCTGTTCATGACTCATTTTCATCACGAACAACTCATTGTTCTCTTTGAATTCCGAAACGATGGCCTGTGAAGGCTGATCCACGCACCACTCTCCGGTTACGTCGAAATAAACGCTTACCTCATGCGTACGTCCATCGAGCGCTCGAACCTCAAACGCCACATAAGAAGCAGGTCTCGACAACACATCCAAATCAGTCAGCAGCAGCGGAGTCGTGAATCGAATAGTCAATGCGATACCGGCTGCCTCAAATGTATAGATCGTGCTGAGCGGCGTGACCTTTAAGCTGGTTTGCGTAAGTGCCGGAGGCTCGGAATAATAACGCTCTGCCTTCGGTTCAACGCGACCTGCAAAGCGGTAAGGCATCCCGTCAATTCGGATAAGCCCTGTCATGGCATGTCGTTGTCCCGTCCAATGGCGGGTGAAATCATCGGTTAAACGGTCAGCTGTTGACCATACGCTGAAATAAGGATCTACCGTTACTAAAGGTACTGCGGCTGGACGAATCGGATTCATGGTTTGAACATCCTCTCAATGATATGTATATAAAAACCATAATGTATATATAAAACATAATATATATACGTAATTTTGTATATAGGTAATTCGGAAGTGGGCAAAAGAAAATCCACAACCCGTGAGGTTGTGGATTTAAGCTCGATCTAATTCGTATCGGATAATAGCATTTGGCGATATCTCTCGTCCTGTGCCGGGATTGTTTGGCCTCGCAGCTCCCAGAACGCATACAGACATTTATTAAATAAGCGGTCATTCTTAATGTTTCGTGCCTCGGATGTCACCTCAAGCAGGACGTCGATTCCTTCTTCGAAGGAGCCGATCTTACTCAGATAGGTCGAATAAGCGAATTGAAAATCCAATACGGTCTTCTGCTTGACCCACGTATCCCGCTCTTTGGAAATATCATCGATAATATGCTGGTATCTCTGGACGAGAGCCTTCGCATCCTCCAACCTGTCTAACTCGACATAGGTCCTGAGCAATCTTGGCAGCCCTACGTAGAGATCATCACGCTCAACCAACCAGGCCAGATACTCTTCTGCGTAATCCAGAATTCCGAAGTCCAAGTAGGCGGCATGCCGATTCCCGATCGCGAATTCGCTGAATGGCTTGTTCACTTCCGAGTAGCGATCAATTTGCTCGAGCACTTCATCCAGCGTACCTCCAAGCCTCGTTAACGAGAACCCTTTGTACATCAAAGCATAGCCCAAATGGTTGCCATAAGAAGCAATGCTCTCTAATTTCTCGGCATAATATTTGACCTCTTTCCAGTCTTCGCGCCTGTAATAGAAGACGGTAATCCATAGGAAGGCGTCTCTGCGAACGTCAACGGGCAAATAATGAATATATTCCAGTAATGTCGATAAGGCGTGCTGCGCCCGGTCCGTCGTAATGAGAATGAAAAACCGCCGGAAATAACAAATCGCAAATTCACTCGAGAATCGGTCCGGGAAATTTTCAATGATCGATTCGTAGAGAAAGAGCGCCTCCGTCTCCTTACTTTCATGAAACAAACGCTCCGCCACCGAGAAAATATTGAGCATTTGTTTGCTTCGTAAATATTTGGAGTTCTCCTCTAATATGCAGCCAATCATGAGACCCGCTTCCAGATTCCGACCGTTCAGCATGCAGCTGTACAGAAATTGACTGCTTCTGCTTTTATGCACATGCTCGCTGTCACTGAAGTACTCTTCGAAATAAAGGGCGTACATGCTCCCGGGCGGCAATCCGATGGCCATTGTGATTTTATCCAATTGCGTAGGTGTAAGTGCCTTCTTCTGGCTAAAAATCCGGCTAACCTCGCTGATATGGATGTCGGCCTGTGAAGCCAAATCGGAATAATTCCAGTTTTTTATCTTCATATGTTCCAGAATTTTCGCGAGTAAAGTTCCATTCATCGTTATCACCACACCGTTATAGGCTCATGTTATGTATACTTTCATTTAATGTTATTTGTATTTTACTAAATACAGCGATCATTTAATAATGTTAATTGGTGGATATGCAGGCGATCTCAACCACGACAAAAAAGCCGACCAGCTGCGGTCGGCTTTCTTCATTACGCCTTCGGCGTGACGTTCTTTAAGGCTGTCTTCAATTCGGAGCTGGAATTATGCAATATAGGGAGATCTTTCATACTGTTAATCATCGGAGACTTACATTGCGCGCATGTCGGAACTTCCGCAAACGAATAACTGTTCCTCATCCAACCATTGCAACCTTCCTTCGTACATGACCAAATGGCTGTCATTTCGTTCGGCAAATCCTCAATGGGTCTTTTCCGTGAAAAATACATTAGCAAGTCCTCCCCTTCTCTAACCACTATAAAAAAAGTCACACACCGAATCAGGCAACATCGCACCTTTTCAGTATGTGACATTAAGTCTCATATACTATACGTGAACCAAACTATACCACACTATCGCCGATTTAGCGAAAGAAACCTTTTCATGGAGCCTATATAGTGACCGGTTCAATCCTATTTCTGCGCGAGAATTTCATCGATTTCGCTCTTGAGGAGCAAATAGCGATGAACGCTTCGCATGATCGGAACCTTGGTTAGTTTATGTTTTTCTACGTAAATCTTCATATGATCCTTGGAGAGGCCTAGCGATTTGCCGGCTTCCGTCACCGTTAACACAACTTCATTGCTCGTTGCATTAAATGTTTCTTTCACTTTTAAATTCCAGTCGTTAAACCCCTGCATATAAGGTAACCTCACGTTTCTGTTTCATCCAATATTTTATTATACCATGAAATTGGACTTATTCCTAAACCAGATGCAGGAAATGTAAGGAAAAGCGCAGCTGTGCGATCAATCCGTTCGTTTGCGTACAATAACGCGCAGCTCCCTTCGATGAGAATAGACTAACAACAGGAAATTGATCATTCCGAACAGAAGGACTGCGCCGGAATAGTTTGCAAGAAATAGGAGTAGCACAAGCAGCAACATACCGAGCACAACTTGAAATGCATCTGCTTCCGAGGTGGATGGCTTTCCTCTGTTGAGTAACCGACCTGACAATAGCAGCACTGCCAGAATAATGGCATAAGCGAGCGAGGCGGCGAATCCCGTAAGCCCGCTCCAGACGCCGAATGTTACTGCGATCGCTTTGCCTCCCCTAAAGCGCAGAAAAGGCGAGAAGATATGACCGATAATTGCCGCAGCGGACGGAAAGATGATACCCGTGCCCGTCACAGCGTTAGTATGTACAAGCCAGAATATCAGTATAAATCCTTTAAGAAAATCAAGGGCAATACCCGTCAAACCGTACGTATATCCAGCTGCCCTCCACAAATTCAGCGCTCCGGGATTGCCATCGCCCTGCTCCTTTAAATTATGCTTCGCCATTAAGCCAAGCCAATAAGAACACATAAGCGATCCGGAAAGGTAAGATAGGACCGTCCATAGGATCAGCATCATTTTCTCCGAGCCCCTACTTCAATACTCCGACCTTTCCAAGCCACTCGTCCAAAGAAGACGACCTGGTAGATGGAATACAGCATGATCATCAGAAAAAAAACAGTGCTCAAGAAATGAACGGCAGGCAGCCATTTGCCAAATCGACCTGTATAGTGAACAAAAAAATAAATTTGCACGGTGTAGAGCACGTATCCGATCGCGAGCGGCACTCCCCAGGAGGTCCCTAGGAAGAACGGAGTTGCCTCCACCATAATCAGACCGACCAGCCAAACCGCCACGAGCAGCGTCGTACGTAAACTGAGCTTGCTTGTACTAAGCACCGCCCCTTTGCTGAAGCCTTCAATTTCACTGCGAATGCCACCGGGATACATCCTGAAGGATACCTTATCGTACCCAATATAATTCACGACCGGGATTCCCGCTTCCATGAATTTAGCCCCCAGGTTCAAGTCATCCAGCAGCTCGCCTTTAATGCCCTCATGGCCTTGCACCTTGTCATATTGCGTTCTTGTTGTGAGAATACATGACCCGTATAACCCCTTCGTAGCATTCGTCCGCTCCATAGGTGACGTAAACGCAAACAAGCCCAGGAGGTTGGGAATTAGGGCTAATTTCTCGTAGAGCTTCTCTGCCTGGTGATACGGTACGACCGAGATCGTCCCACCGACCTGCTCTCTCGCCTCGATGAGCGCCTGCAGCGCATCCGGTGCGAGCCGGACATCGGCATCCAGAAACGCAATCAGCTCGCCGGTGCTCTGCAAGTAACCGTTCCAGACAGCCCAGTTCTTACCTGTCCATCCCAAGGGCAGCGCAGGGCTCGCAATGACTTTGACTCCATAGCTCTCTGCAATCGCACTTGTCTGATCCTCGGAATGATCATCTACGACGATAATCTCAATTTCTTCTATGGTTTGGGCTCGAAGAGAGCTCAGAAGATGCGGCAGATTGCCTTCTTCATTCCTAGCTGGGATAATGACGGACAGCTTCCGCTGCGAAGGGGGAGCATTATGAAGATAGACAGGAATCGTATTTCTACGGAATAATAGTAAACCCGCAGCACACGCACCCATCAACACAGCAATAATCAGCATCCCCATTCCATTACCCCCTAGGACTTGGTTTATGGCTATAAGTAGAATATATGGCATCGATGTATGGATCTATGAACTTATTTCGGGCAACCCCAACTAATCCCTTTTTTCTGATCTCTATTATTTCTGTAATCACGGACACTGTGCGTAAACATGAACAAAAAGAGCGCCAGATTCGGCGCTCCCTCCTATGACCGCTAACACGATGCTTTACGGATTAGTCACGTAAAAGCGCATTAGCAATCAGCATATCAAACTTGCGAATATCCACACCTTTTTGCAATTTCACTTTAATATGGCCCGCCCGTGTCCACAACTCAACCTCAGCATTGATGTCGAGGAACCCGCCGGCGTTCTCTGTGGACCACATATTAATCGAGGAATAAGGGAGGGAGTAGATCTCGATCTTCTTGCCGGTGATGCCTTGTACATCTCTTACGATCAATCTTTTGTTCGTGAATACAGCGGTGTCGCGGAAGGTTTTGTAAGCAGTAACCGCTACTTCTCCTGCCACAAGCAGCACATTGACATCTTGCGGTATTGGACACTCCGATACCAAGGTCCACTCTAGAATGCTCTGAGCACCTGCCATCCACTTAGCCCCCTATTAACTTGCGGAAATAAGAATGCTGTCAATCTCCATACCTAACCCAGCTTCTGACCGCAATTCGGGCAGAAGTTGGCTCCTTCATTCTTGGCCCCGCAATTGGGGCAGAAGTTCGGCTTCTTGTTTGCCGCCGTGGATGAAGGAGCCGACGCTGTTTCCGGACTTTTATCTTCCGCAGGCTGCTGATGCTGGTTTTGATTCATATTTTTCAGCATCTCATTAGCCATATTCATGCCCATCATCATGCCGGCCATATCCGCAGCAGCACCGCCGCCATGCACTTTTCCTGATGAAATGCCATCTGTCATGCTCACCTGCTGATATTTCTGCAAATTGCCGATCATCTCATGCGAAGCCGTCTTCGTAATCATATCCTGAATTTCTTGCGGATAATTGAAGCTCATCACGTGGAAACCCGTGATCGCGATTCCGATGTCCATCATTTGCATATCCAAATCCTCGCGAATGCCCTTCGCAATGTCCGATGCGTTCGCCTGCAGATTAAACATATCCTTACCTTCGCGGCTAATCCACTTCATCAGCAGTTGATCAAGCACGGCAGTCATTCGGATTTTGACATCCTCGACCAAATAATCTTGTTTGACCCCGGCGATCTTGTCGATCAGCGCCATATAGTCACTTACTTTGAAAATAAACGTGCCGTTGGCGCGAATCGGCATCCCGCCCGGCAGTTGCGGAGTCGGAATCAGTACCGGATTCTGCGTGCCCCATCTCACGGTAAACTCCTTCGTATTCACGAAGAGAACCTCTACCCTCATGCCGCTGTTGAAGCCGAACTTAAACCCTTTCAGCGTAGACAAGAAGGGGATGATGTCCGAATCGATTTGGAATGAGCCTTCATCCTTGAAAATCCCTTCGACCTTGCCGTTATTCAGAAAAACAGCATCCTGGCCGGCGCGAATAATGAGCTTGCTCCCCTTCTTAATCTCGCGGTTGCTCCACTTCCAGAAAATCATATCATCCCTGAATTCTTCCCATTCCACAACGTTTGAGAATTGATTGCCGAAAAGCCCCATTCCATTCCCATCCCTTCTATAGTCCGCTTGTTTGGCTATTAAAAAGAACCTCTGCTTCCGCTATGAGAGTGACCTCCGCTGCTCGTACCACCGCCACCGCCACCGCCGCCTGAACCGCGACCTTTGTTCTTCGGAATTCTGCTTTTGGTAACCGTCGTCCGCATATACTGATCCGCCTGATCCAATACGCCTGATGTACTGGAATCCTCATACGTTGCCCGATTAACGGTGATGCGGCCGCCTGAACGGTATACCATCACACTGACGACAATACCTCCAATGACTACAGCAGCTCCCAGCTGAAACCAAATGGTAAACAAGATATTATCGGGATTCACGCCGGGTTTGAACCCCATATACTTGTGCGATAGCGTGATATACCTGCTAAATGCTTCTGCATATTCACCGCGCGTTAAATCCGGGGAAATCGCGTTGCGTATCTTATCCAGCCTGCCGCTGTCGAGATAGTTTTCCGCTATACCAAAGCCGGCCAAGTAAACCTGACGATTGTTCATGTCCATGGTCAAGATAACAGCATTACCGTGTGCCTTATCGTACCCCGGTGCCTGATTATCATAGAAATCCTCTGTCATCAGCTGGACATCCCGGTTCTCCTTATTATCGGATGTAAGAATGATGATGTCCGTCTCTCGATCAGCTCCGTATTTAGTCGCCAAAGCGGTCAGCTCAACCTGTTCTTTTTCACTAAGCAGATGCGCCTGATCAAAAATCAGCTTCTTGCTCGCCGTCGTTGCCGCCGCTATAGGCATTACGGGTATCATTAACGCCATCAAACAAATCGCGAACAAGATGAGAGCTGCTAGAATCTTAGCGTGTCTTCTCATAAGAACCCGCCTCCCAGCATCCAGGAAACGACCTTTAAACCCACGAATGAAACGGCAGAAACCCCAGCAAACCATGCGGTTACCTTCGCTTTACTGATCGGAGGTTTGCCCACGACTTTCCCCGTCTGACCGTTCATCGCAAACGTGTACTCCCGCCGATTATAGTTGTACCTAATCATCCATACGGGAAGCAGCACATAATCCGCCTGTTTCACTGTTGTGTCAATTTGCTTGTCGGTGTACATCACGCTCGAATACCCTTGTACCGTCGAAGAAATATACGCATCGATGTACGAGCTCGTTTTCTCCTTGGCCCGCGGGAATAACTGTTCATCATTATAGCTATATTTCTCCGCCATATAGCCTGCCAGATAAGGTGTCTTGAAAGCTTTCAACTGGTCATAGGGAAACGGCTCCAGCTTATCCATCAGCTCATCATTCATTTTCTCCGATGCATCGATTGGCAGTCTTACATAGTTCAGCTCGATTTTGCGATAGATGTTAAAATGCTGTGTCTCCGTATACCTATAGTCGCCTTGCGTATAGATTCTAACCCTAGTTCCCTGACCGTGAACCTCAATACCGTTGTTCAAATCATAAAGCCAGAAGGGGACGTACATCCCGGTAATCCCCGCGATCCGATCCGCTGTCATAAACCCTTTGGGCGTAAGCAAACCGTTCCTGCACCATTTCTTGAACGCCTTCATCGCAGCTTCCTTCGAAATCGTAAAGGGAATCACCTTCACCGGGGCAAAATCACCCGACAGCCGATCGCTCAGCACTACGGCAGATCCGCAAAAGCTGCATGTCGTTGCGCTTGTCTCCCGCTCGGTCACGATGACAGATCCGCAGCTGTTGCAGTGATACTCCTTCACCTCGTCTTCCGTGAACGTCTGCTTCTTCAGCGGATCGGGAATTTGTTCGACAGCATCCTGTCGTCCGCAACTTGGACAAGATAACGTCCCTGAGCCCGCGTCAAACACCATGCCGCTGCCGCAATTGGGACACTTATACTCAATAACCGCCGCCACTTCGCTCACCTCGACTTTAATCTTTCCTTGATTGCTGCGAGCTCTTCTTCAGGTGTTGTCTTTACAGTCGCAGCAGCCGAACCCGCTGCCGCATCCTTCTCCAGTTGAGCGATCAACACGTCCAGATCCTCTTCCTGTGCCCCGGCCCTAAGTTCGGCGAGAGCCGTCGCCTCGTTTATGGCCTGGTTCGCCTTCTCTTCCATGGCGTTGAAGGCAGCGCTCGCATCGCCGCCAGCTTGCTGCTGCGCTTTTGCATCCGCCATCTTCCCTTTCAGCTCTGCATGCCGCACTTCCAGCTGCGCCAAATCGGACACGAGCTTATCCTCCATATGTTTCATCATCGTTGCCTTCGCAGAAGTCCGGTCATAAGCAGCCTGCAGCTCTGTGCATTTCTCCGCTTGCTTCGATTTGAGATCTAGGAATTTGAGCGCATTCTCATCCTCACCGGACTCCGCAGACTTCTCCGCATAACGCTGCAGCTTCTTGACCTCGGCGCTGCATTCGTCCAACTCCCTCTTGGCTCTGCTCTCACCCAGCAGCACCGCCGCCGTCTCCGCTTTCACTTGGCCCAGATCACTATGTAAGCTCTGCATATATGTCTTTACAGTCTTCTCCGGATCATCCCCACGGTCTAGCAACCCATGCGTGTTGGCTTTCATCACGTCCCTGAACCTCGATAAGATACTCACCACAAGCTCCTCCTTCGAAGTCTTCCATTATCTCCTATACTACATCAAATCGGCTCTAATATTTAATTAGTACAATATATTGTTTACTTCTTCTGGTAAAACAAGTTTTTAACACAGGCTATAATCAAGGGTAAGAATGGAAAGGAGGTTGAATCAGCTTACCGTTGTAAGCGCTTTATTTGTATGTACCACTATACTTCGCAGGGGGATGCAAGACATGACTAGAACAATCAAACGAGTACTCTCGATTTTGCTGGCAGCAGCTTTGCTTATTCCTTCCGGCCTGCTGGCTCCGGTTGTGAAAGCCGCGGCTGCAGAGACGACCGTAGTTTACCACGAGGACTTTGCTAGCGGCAGAGGGGCTGCCACGCAATCCGGCGGTGCGAGCTTGACGCAAGTAACCGGCAAAGTGTTTGACGGCAATGCCGACGGGGCGGCTCTATCGGTAAGCAACAGAGCAAACACCTGGGACGCGGCAGATTTTAAATTTAGCGACATCGGGCTCGAAAACGGTAAAACCTACACCGTCACCGTGCAAGGTTATGTGGACTCGGGTACTGATGTACCTGGCGGCTCGCAAGCCTATCTGCAAACGGTTAACAGCTACGGCTTCTTAGCTGGCGCTGACTTAGTCGCCGGTGCGGCTTTCACGCTGACGAAAGAATTTACGGTGGATACGAGCAAAGATACAAGCCTGCGTGTTCAATCGAGCGAAACCGGCAAAACCGTGCCATTCTACGTCGGTGACGTCCTCATTACCGCTGAGAAACCAGCGACAGATGTGGAGACGGTCTACCACGAAGCTTTTGCAAGCGGCAAAGGGGCTGCTGCGCAATCCGGCGGCGCGAGCTTAACGACAGTTACCGGCAAAGTGTTTCACGGTAACGCCGACGGGGCAGCTCTATCCGTAAGCAACAGAGCAAACACTTGGGACGCGGTTGATTTCAAATTCAGCGATATCGGGCTCGAAAACGGTAAGGCCTATACCGTAACCGTGCAAGGTTATGTTGACCCGGATACCGTTGTGCCTGACGGCTCGCAAGCCTATCTGCAGACGGTTAACAGCTACGGCTTCTTGGCAAGCGCTGACTTAGCAGCCGGTACTGCTTTCACACTTACGAAAGCGTTTACCGTGGATACGAGCAAAGATACAAGCCTGCGTGTTCAATCGAATGAAACCGGCAAAGCCGTGCCGTTCTACGTTGGCGATATCCTCATCACCCAGCAAGTAACACCGGAAGAGCCTGAGGTAGAAGAACCGAGGCCACCGGCTTTGGATTTCAATACCGTTACGTTTGAGGATCAAACAGCCGGCGGATTTGTAGGCCGGGCAGGTACGGAAACGCTAACCGTAACCAATGAAGCTAATCATTCCGAAGAAGGTTCTTACGCTTTGAAAGTGGAAGGACGCACAGATTCGTGGCATGGACCGACATTGCGCGTAGAGAAGTATATAGATAAGGGCTCCGAGTACAAAATTACAGCCTGGGTGAAGCTGATCTCTCCTGCAAGCTCACAGCTTCAGCTCTCCACGCAGGTTGGTCAAGGAAGCAGTGCCAACTATGTTCAGCTTGCAGGCAAAACAATCAGTGCAAGCGACGGCTGGGTGAAGTACGAAGGTACCTACCGTTACAACAATGTAAGCAGTGAGTTCTTATCGATCTATGTAGAAAGCTCCACTAACAAAACAGCTTCCTACTATATCGACGATATCAGCTTTGAAAGCACAGGCTCTGGCCCGATCTCCATTCAGAAAGATCTGGCTCCGATCAAAGATACCTACCAAGACGATTTTCTGATCGGCAACGCGATCTCCGCGGAGGATCTGGAAGGCGTCAGACTTGAGCTTCTGAAGCAGCATTTCAACGTCGTTACAGCCGGCAACGCCATGAAGCCGGATGCGCTTCAGCCTACGAAGGGCACCTTCACCTTTACGGCGGCCGATGCACTTGTCGATAAAGTGCTCGCTGAAGGGATTCAGATGCACGGGCATGTACTGGTATGGCATCAGCAATCGCCTGCATGGCTGAATACGACTAAGGATGGCGATAACAACACGATTCCACTGAGCCGTGAAGAAGCGCTTACTAATTTGAAGACCCATATCCAAACGGTCATGGAGCATTTCGGCAGCAAGGTCATTTCATGGGATGTCGTCAATGAAGCGATGAACGATAACCCGTCTAATCCGGCGGACTGGAAGGCGTCACTTCGCCAAACGCCATGGAATAACGCGATCGGAACGGACTATGTCGAGCAGGCGTTCTTAGCAGCACGAGAAGTGCTGGACGCGCATCCAACTTGGGACATGAAGCTCTATTACAATGATTATAACGAAGACAATCAGAACAAAGCGCAAGCGATCTACAACATGGTCAAAGAAATAAACGACAGATATGCGGAAACACACCCTGGCAAACTCTTGATCGATGGTGTCGGTATGCAGGCGCACTACAGCGTAAATACGAATCCGGACAATGTGAACCTGTCCTTGGAGAAATTTATTTCTTTAGGCGTAGAAATTAGCATTACGGAGCTCGATATTCAGGCCGGAAGCAACTACCAGCTTTCCGAGCCGCTTGCCAATGCCCAAGGTTATCTATACGCGCAGCTGTTTGACATCTTCCAAGCGCATGCTGCAGCGATCAAACGCGTTACCTTCTGGGGCATGGATGACAATACGAGCTGGAGAGCCGCTTCCAACCCGTTGTTGTTTGATAAGAACCTCCAGGCCAAACCGGCTTATTACGGCGTAAGCGACCCGGCCGTATTCATGGAAGAGCATCAGCCTGATTTGGCGGAAGCCAACCAATCCACAGCCAAATTCGCTACACCGGAAGTCGACGGAACGGTTGATGAGAGTTGGAGCCAAGCCCCGGAAATACCGATCAACCGGTATCAGACGGCTTGGCAAGGAGCGAGCGGCGTTGCCAAAGCGCTCTGGGATGAGCACAATCTCTATGTATTGGTACAGGTTAGCGACGCACAGCTCGACAAAACAAGCGTAAATAAGTATGAACAAGATTCCGTCGAAATCTTCCTTGATCAAAACAATGCCAAGACATCGTTCTATCAAGATGATGACGGTCAGTACAGAGTAAACTTTGACAACGAGACATCGTTTAATCCGTTAAGCCTTGCAGACGGGTTCGAATCCGCAACAAAGGTTTCGGGAACCAACTACACAGTTGAAGTGAAAATCCCGTTGACTTCAGTCACGCCGGTCAACGACAAGAAGCTCGGTTTTGACGTACAAATCAATGACGCGAAAGAAGGCTCCCGCCAAAGCGTTACGGCATGGAACGATACAACCGGTAATGGTTATATGGACACGTCCGTATACGGCGAACTTACGCTTACCACTGCTGCGACCAATCCAATCGGTGGCGGCACTGTCAGCCTGCAAACAGGCAGCGTCCAGAACCAGAACGGCGTCGTTACGATCATTCCCGCTATAGAGACGGATAACGGACGTGCCATCGGTACAGTTTCCAGCGACAATTTGAAAAAGGCGCTGGAGCAAGCCGCTCCGGCAGCAAACGGCGAGAAACAAATCGTCATCAAGCTGCCGAAGCAAGCGAACGCGGCATCGTATGAAGTACAATTGCCGACGCAAAGTCTGAAAGGACAAGATGCTTTCGTTCTGTCGGTGAAGACCGAGAACGCAACCATCCAAATTCCAAGCAACATGCTGTCCAACGTAACAGAGAAGGCCGATCAAGTATCCATCCGAGTAGGCAAAGCTTCAACAGACAGCTTGGATGCCGCTACCCGCGAGTTGATCGGCAGCCGTCCGGTTATCGATCTGAATTTAGTCGCTGGCAACTCTGTCTTGGCATGGAGCAACCCTAATGCGCCGGTATCGGTTGCGATCCCTTATACGCCTACAGCGGAAGAGCTTAGCAATCCGGATCATATCGTCATTTGGTACATCAATGGTGAAGGCAACGCGACACAGATTCCAAACGGTCGATATGATGAGGCAAGCCAAACGGTTGTTTTCCAAACGACCCACTTCAGCACCTATGCGGTAGGCTCCGTGTTTAAGACCTTCGGGGACCTGCAGCATGTACCTTGGGCCAAACAAGCCGTAGATGTTATGGCATCGCATGCTATCATCAAAGGGACAACTGCGAACAGCTTCTCACCCGCAGCCTCCATCAAACGAGCAGACTTTATTGCTCTTCTCGTAAGAGCACTTGAACTGCCTGGCACAGGCAAAGAAGGAGCGATGTTCAGCGATATCCAGCAATCCGCTTATTATTACAACGAGCTGGTCATTGCGAAGGAACTTGGAATCGCGACCGGCTTTGCGAACAATACCTTCCAGCCAGAGCGCACAATCTCCCGTCAAGATATGATGGTGCTGACGACACGCGCACTGGCAGCTGCCGGCAAGTCGGTCGAAACATCGGGAGCTCTAGACGCATTTGCTGACGCTGCAAGTATTTCCGACTATGCACAAGACAGCGCTGCAGCTCTGGTGAAATCCGGAATCGTTAACGGCAAGAACGGCAACATCGCGCCGCACGAATCACTCACTCGCGCCGAAACGGCAGTTATTCTGTACCGCATTTGGAATCTGTAAGCATACGGACCGATTAGGCAGGGCTCCCCAGCCCCTCACTATCACTTATGAGAATTCTATGATCCAGCATTAACCTAGGTTCGGTTTACATAAGGCGATCTGCCTTGTCTAAATTGAGCCTAGGTTATTTTATTAAGATCTGCCTGCTAGACAGGTGGTTGGCGACTATCTTGCCATCCATCCTAATGAGTACGTCCTGTTTGTTTTTCGATGCTCTAACGAATCGTACGGGTCTTATTTGCCCATTCATGGCTCCAAAAACATTCTAACGAATCGTAGGAGTTCAATTTTACAGTTTTTGAGTAGTTGGGAGCCATTTATCCCCAAATAAGCCCTCTACGGTTCGTTAGATTCTCGAAGCCCCGAAATTCGGCACAATAAGCCCTCTACGGTTCGTTAGATTTTCGCGGAATCAAGATGAGGAGTTCAAGATGGGTGTGTCACCATATAAACGCGGTTGATGTTATAAATTACATAGATAAAAAAAATAGCCGTCGAGACTATATCGACAGCCTGAACCACATTCGAATAGGATTGTGGTTCATTCTTTGTTGGAGGCTAGACGCGTGCAAACACTAGAGCGTCATAGCCTGCCCATACCGCGCCAGGTATGCTTCCTTCTCTTTGTAGTCCGGCATGACACTCCCTACAAGTCTCCAGAACGACCGATCATGATTCATATGCGATAGGTGGCACAGCTCATGAACAATGACGTAATCGGTGACCTCGGTCGGAGCCATGGCCAGACGATAGTTAAACGTGAGTTGTTTCTTCGAGCTGCAGCTTCCCCACTTTGTGCTGGACTCTACGATCTCGATCGACTTCGGCGCGACTTTCAGCTGTTTCTGATAGATTGGAATGCGTTCCAATACAACCTTTTTACAGCTGGAAAAATAAAACTTTTTCAATCGTTGCCTGAGCTCTTCTTCGCTCTCTGCCTTTGTATCAATTAATTCGCTCAACAAACACAATTTGCCCAGATGGAGGAACTTCCCCTCCTCCTGATACTCCTTCATCGTCAGCACTTCACGGGATTTCTCAATCCGATCAAGCTGTACCTTAATCGCCGGTCCATGCTGCTTCACTGCATTTATGATCATCTCGTCGCTGGTGCCGTTTGGAGCCTTAACAGTAATGAAACCGGAAGGCTCGATCTGGATAGAAAGCTTCTTACCAGGCCCGTATGCGACATGAACGTCGACGGTTCGCTGTTCGAGTTGAATCTCCATACCCTACAGGCAGCACTTTTTATGTTTTTTCCCGCTGCCGCATGGGCACGGTTCGTTTCTTCCGATTTTCTCGGATGCTGTCGGGAACTGGATCACATTGGTGTTCTGCTCTGGCTTAGGTCTTAGCTCATCCGGAGTAAACCCGCGATTGGACCACATTCTCGTATTGTTATGCACATTAATAATTAGCGGCATAACATCCTTAAGCTGCTTCTTGTTCAAGTGGATCTTGCGCTGATCAAACTCTTCCATAATGACGCCAAGCGGCTCTTCCATTGAACATGCGAACTGGATATCATCTGCGAGCGCTTCAGCCAACTTCTCCACTTTGCCTAGATCCTGCATGATGTAGTTCTTCAATGCCTCAAGCTGCGGCGTCTTCTCGAAATAATCGATATCCGCATAACGCAGGAGCTCTTCTTTGGGAGGAATGTAGTACGGCTTATCCTTCACGCTCTCCAAGAACGCTTCATAATCGTCCAAGTCTTCTCCATCTAGGTCATTGTTAAATAGAAATCCACGCTGAATATCCCAAGTCAGCACCTTATCTGAGACGGATAAACGAATTTCATGGAGCTTCTCCTCCGTTAAGCTAACGCCGTTCTGGTCGTTGATAATCTCGATGAGTTTGGGCACCGGGCAGATCCCATACAGGTTCGCCGCAGCTTCCAAGTACCGCAGCACCAGTTGGTTGACGCTGCGTTCTTTCTGGAACGATTTTCGATCCAGCATCTTATACGCGGCTTTGACTTCCTCCGGCATAACAAAGAACAGCTCGTCCCCTTCCAGGAAGCTGAATACCAACCCTTTATCCATCAAAAATAAGTAAGCATCGGCATAAATCGCATTGTCCTGAATGTACGGAACTTCGAGAAGCCGGTTCACAAGCTCCCATTCCTGCGGCTCAGCTGTAAGGAAAGCCGTCTGTACTTGCGTCATACTCGTAATTCGATCGCAAAGCGCATCTACGAGCTCCTGCTTCTTCAGCTTGGAGCGCCCCGCTAGCGCGCAATTTGCAGCAATGAAATTCAACCGATCCTTGGTTAATTGTCCAAGGATGTCGTTCAAGCTAGTCTTAACCGCACCTTTAATCGCATTGTTCACGTTCAGCTGCAGCATTTCTTTTTGAAAATCCATACCTAAACCCCTTTACAATTCAAACAATATATATAGATTGTACCTTAATCTGGCTCTCAATTGAAGGGAATGGTAGTATTAAGCAATTTTGTCCAACCATCTACTCCCTACAGGCCGGCCCTTCCAGCGCCTCCAATGTTCGATCAAGCTCCTGCTCGCACGCTTCCGCCGCCTGCCATCTGTTCTCCAGCAGTCCTTTCACAAAGTCTTTTACCACTGGATCAAGCTCCAGTTCTTCCTCCCAGCCTCGCTCCTCCTGTCCTTCATGCGGCATGTAACCTGCATACATGAGAAACAAGAAGAGATGACCGAGACCATACAGATCGCTTGCCGGTTCAGGTACACGCATCCGGTGCTTCACCGCTCCCCAGCTGTCCGCGAATCCGCTCGGCTCACCTATGTCAGATGCAGACTCTTCGCCTATTCGGCAAGCTAAGCCGACGTCGATGACAACCAGCTGATCGCCGCTCACCAGAACATTCGGGATACGCACATCCCGATGAATATACCCGGTCTCATGCATATATCGCAGCGGCTGCAGCAATTGCCGAACGAGGAGCAAAGCCTCATGCTGACTGTATTTTTTCTCGCCTACCATTACGGCATGCTCCAAACTATAGCCATCAACCAGCTCCATGACGAGCACCATTTCTCTGCCATGCTTGGTATAATCCAACCACCTCGGAATTTGCGGATGATGGAGCCTTTGAAGGATGTCGCTCTCCCGCTTTAGCATCTTACGGGCCATGCTGCGCTTGCTCGGCTTACCTCGCTTCATAAGCACGACTACACCGCTTCTCAGATCCGTACACCGATAGGCTTGACCGTAGCTGCCCATCCCTAGGAACTGCTCAATGCGATACCTGCCCGCCCAAACCGCGCCTCCCCGGAGCGGATAATCCAGCCAGTTCATCCAACGTTCCCGCCACCTTGCACCAAACATCCGCATCCCTCCTTTCCTTCACTTACGGTTGAAGGTGATGCTCGGTTTCTAATCGGTTCGTAAATAGGCGATTTATAACGAAACCTGATTCGAAACGCTGCGTATTATTTTACAAGTCTAAAGCGCTTCCACTTCATTAACATATAGGAGGTCCAATGCGTATGATACGACACCTTCTGAATCGTCTCATCAGCTCCCTGCTCGGCCGCAAGCATCACGGTTCACACGGTCATTACGGCCATCAACATCACAGCAGCAGCGATTATAAGAAAGGCAGCCATTACCCGCCGCATCACTCCAATTATGGCCATGGGCATTACAAGAAGAAGCATGGCAGCTATAGCAGCTAGCTGCGTTTGGAACCCGACCTTTCTTGGTCGGGTTTTATTTTTATTTTGTGATTTGTTATGGATCAAGTAGGAAAGGAAACCCTATTAAAAGAATCAAGTAATGAAGTCTAAATCGTGGAGGTAATCATGGGAAGAGTCATTCATTTCGAGATTCATGTCGATGACATGGACCGTGCTAAGAAATTTTATGGAGAGGTATTCGGCTGGACATTTGAGGATTACAGCAGCTATGCCGGAATGCCCTACTTTGGAGCCGTGACAGGCGACGCTGACGCAATGGGAATCAACGGTGCTTTGATGCAGCGCCATGGTGCTTCTCCACAACCTGGTCAAGCCGTGAATGGTTTTGCCTGTACAATGGGGATCGGGGACTATGATGCGACTGAGGCCAAAATTCTTGAGCATGGAGGCACAATCGCGTTACCGAAATATGCACTGCCTGGCATGGCGTGGCAAGGGTACTATATCGACACCGAAGGTAATATTATTGGAATTCATCAGCCGGACGAGAATGCAAAATAGAAAATTACGTGCGATCTGCAATCGAATGCAAAAGAAGCCTTTTATCCGTCGGGATAAAAGGCTTCTTTATCTTTAGAAAAGCGGGTGATGGGAATCGAACCCACGCTATTAGCTTGGAAGGCTAAAGTTCTACCATTGAACTACACCCGCAAAAAAAATGGTCGGGATGACACGATTTGAACATGCGACCCCCTGGTCCCAAACCAGGTGCTCTACCAAGCTGAGCTACATCCCGCGATCGAAAACAAAACATTCAAGGCGCCACCCAGATTCGAACTGGGGGTGAAGCTTTTGCAGAGCTCTGCCTTACCACTTGGCTATGGCGCCATGATGGAGCGGAAGACGGGAATCGAACCCGCGACCCTCGCCTTGGCAAGGCGATGCTCTACCGCTGAGCCACTTCCGCAGGGTGATGCGGTCAAGAGGACTCGAACCTCCACGTCATTGCTGACACTAGAACCTGAATCTAGCGCGTCTGCCAATTCCGCCATGACCGCGTAACAAGATAAAGTGAGCCATGTAGGACTCGAACCTACGACACCCTGATTAAAAGTCAGGTGCTCTACCAACTGAGCTAATGGCTCAAAATGGCTGGGGATCTAGGATTCGAACCTAGGGAATGACGGAGTCAAAGTCCGTTGCCTTACCGCTTGGCTAATCCCCAACATGAAGCTTTTGTTAAGTAAAAATGGGGCGACCGATGGGAATTGAACCCACGAATGCCGGATCCACAAACCGGTGCGTTAACCACTTCGCCACGATCGCCATGTAAAAATGTGGTGGAGGATGATGGATTCGAACCACCGAACTCGAAGAGAGCAGATTTACAGTCTGCCGTGTTTAGCCACTTCACTAATCCTCCATGATGGTGCCGGCGATAGGAGTCGAACCCACGACCTACTGATTACAAGTCAGTTGCTCTACCAACTGAGCTACACCGGCGTATGAAATTACAATTTAAAAATGGTGGCTCGGGACGGAATCGAACCGCCGACACGAGGATTTTCAGTCCTCTGCTCTACCGACTGAGCTACCGAGCCGAACTTTTAATTAAATGGCGGAGCCGACGGGATTCGAACCCGCGGTCTCCTGCGTGACAGGCAGGCATGTTGGGCCACTACACCACGGCTCCGCATTATTAGTGCTCGGTAATCAACCGAATTGTTTTGGTTGCGGGGGCAGGATTTGAACCTGCGGCCTTCGGGTTATGAGCCCGACGAGCTACCGAGCTGCTCCACCCCGCGATAATATAAGTAAAACAGATATGGTGGAGGCTGACGGGATCGAACCGCCGACCCTCTGCTTGTAAGGCAGATGCTCTCCCAGCTGAGCTAAGCCTCCAGGGAAATGAATGGTGACCCGTAGGGGACTCGAACCCCTGTTACCTCCGTGAAAGGGAGGTGTCTTAACCACTTGACCAACGGGCCCTATCTGGCGGAGAGCGAGAGATTCGAACTCTCGAGACGCGGTTAGCGCCTACACGATTTCCAATCGTGCTCCTTCGACCACTCGGACAGCTCTCCAGATGAATGGCTCCCCGAACAGGACTCGAACCTGTGACAACTCGATTAACAGTCGAGTGCTCTACCAACTGAGCTATCAGGGAATAGGTTAATCATAATTTGGTGGAGCCAAGCGGGATCGAACCGCTGACCTCCTGCTTGCAAGGCAGGCGCTCTCCCAGCTGAGCTATGGCCCCAAAGGGAATGGTTGGCCTTAGTGGACTCGAACCACCGACCTCACCCTTATCAGGGGTGCGCTCTAACCAGCTGAGCTAAAGGCCAATAAAAAACCCACTGCTAGGTGGGTGTGTATTCAATATAGGTGAAAATCACACCCTGAAAACTGGATACGAACCTTTGCGAAGGTCTTGTTTAGCTGATCTTGATCCGAAGTTGAACATCCGAGCGAATGTTCGTAGGATAAGCCCTCGACCGATTAGTATTCGTCAGCTGCATGCATTACTGCACTTCCACCTCGAACCT
>NZ_JBXENT010000005.1:0-379237 GCF_059383735.1 Paenibacillus sp. N22P23 | reverse complement strand
GTAGAGCAACTGACTTGTAATCAGTAGGTCGTGGGTTCGACTCCTATCGCCGGCACCATCATGGAGGATTAGTGAAGTGGCTAAACACGGCAGACTGTAAATCTGCTCTCTCAGAGTTCGGTGGTTCGAATCCATCATCCTCCACCATTTCTTTTCTTTAGGGGCATAGTTTAAGGGTAGAACAACGGTCTCCAAAACCGTTGGTGTGGGTTCAATTCCTGCTGCCCCTGCCAATTAAATAGTTGTATGGCGGTCGTGGCGAAGTGGTTAACGCACCGGTTTGTGGATCCGGCATTCGTGGGTTCAATTCCCATCGGTCGCCCCATAACAACTACATATTACACTTTATGCGTTGGGGATTAGCCAAGCGGTAAGGCAACGGACTTTGACTCCGTCATCCCTAGGTTCGAATCCTAGATCCCCAGCCATTTTTATGCGGAAGTGGCTCAGCGGTAGAGCATCGCCTTGCCAAGGCGAGGGTCGCGGGTTCGATTCCCGTCTTCCGCTCCATCTTTTATGGCGCCATAGCCAAGTGGTAAGGCAGAGCTCTGCAAAAGCTTTACCCCCAGTTCGAGTCTGGGTGGCGCCTCCACAATTTTTTAAAATTTAATAATTTGCGCCCTTAGCTCAGCTGGATAGAGCGTTTGACTACGAATCAAAAGGTCAGGAGTTCGAATCTCTTAGGGCGCGCCATCAATTTGCCGGCGTGGCGGAATGGCAGACGCGCGCGACTCAAAATCGTGAGGGAAACCGTGGAGGTTCGAGTCCTCTCGCCGGCACCATATTGAATAAGACAACCTGTAGGATCTATGATCTTGCAGGTTTTTTGTTATTTCAGGCTTGTATACAGCCACTGCTATTCCGAGAAGATGAAAGCGGTCTGTCAAGATTAAGATTATGCAGAGAACAGATGTATACCGTCCGATGTATAGCTAGCTGCAATTGGCTAATAACAAGCATACATCTAACAATGACAAGGCCTATCCATTAACCAGCGGGATAGACCTTGTTTGTCTTTCAGTCTTAAGGTTGGCGCGTTCCCCGCCTGAGGTCCAGTAATAAAAACCGTCGCGGGTCCGTTTTGGAAACTATGCAAACAACCTACAATAGGTACATAAGCAAGAAACGAAACAAATGAACAAAGCAAAGCGTATTGAGAAGCAACAGCAACTAATAATGAAAGGCGGTGACATAAACAATGAACGGAAAAAATGCATTGGGTGCTATTCTGGTCGTGATCGGCGCATTGATGGTCATGAAGTTTATCGGAATTAATCTGGGATGGATTATTAGTCTTATCATGCCATTCATCTTGATTGGTCTTGGCGTGGTAGGTATTCGCAATAACAGCAAAATTATCGGCGGCATTCTGATCGTAGTCGGAGCTATTATGCTGATTGGCAAATTGGCAGGCCTGTTCGCACTACTGCTCGCAGTCGCACTTATCGTATGGGGCGTCTCCTTATTCAAGAATCGTAGAAACAGGATCTAACGATGAATCATAAAAGATTACTTATAGCAGTGGACGAAGGAGGCAAGGACGATGAGTATCATGCGGAGAGTGCGGGATATGACGGTGGCGACGCTTAATGAGCGTCTGGAGAAAGCCGAAGATCCCGTAAAGCTGATCGATCAGTTTCTCTGGTCGACAAGAGAAGAAATTATCGGAGCGGAGAAGCTCTATCAGCAATGTAACGGACATAGCAATCATTTGAAGGTACAATGGCTGCAAGCCGAACAGCTGAAAGAAAAACGTGAGCAGCAGGCAATCATCGCGCTGAAGGCTGGCGAGGAGCATGTGGCACGGATCGCACTGATGGAGAAAGCGTCCAGTGAGGAACGCGCGACACAGTACCGTGAACTGTATGAGCAAGCGCTGCAAAGCACGAGAGATTTGGAAGAGCAGCTGCGAGAGCTGCGCAGCGAATACCAAACCGTCTATGAGAAGCGGGAGTATTTTGCTGCACGAATGGAGTCCCTTCGCTTACAGCAGCGTATGAATGAGCGTTATACCGGCAGCAGCACATATGGTTCGGCAGGACAACAGCCGAGCGGCATGTTCCGCAAGCTGGAAGACCGGATTTCAGATATGGAGCTGGAAGCTCGCAGCTTACGTGATCTGCGCAAAGCAGGGCAAGAATTTATTACCGAAGCGGGGCATACGCTGCAGAACGTCATCGAGCGTGAGATGGAGCAATTGAAACGTAAATTACAACAGGAAGGATGGAAGCCCTAATGAAGAAACTGTATCGTTCGCGCCGCGACAAGAAGCTGTTTGGCTTATGCGGCGGTTTAGCCGAAATGCTGAATGTTGATGCGACGCTGCTGCGGATTCTTCTGATCGTGGTGACCGTCTTTACAAGCGGTGCATTAATACTTGTCTATATTCTTGCTGGATTAGTTGTTCCCAAAGATCCATACCACTATGGCGGATATGGACCGGGCGGTTATAATGGCGGCAATTGGAATAACGGACCGCAAGGCAGCAATTACACTGGACAGGATCATGGTTTCGGTTACAAAGGCTCGTACAACGCCCCGCCTCAGCCACCAAGTTCAGGCGGAACAAATTGGCAGTCGCCGCCGGCGCAGTCGGCTTCTAATATAGATGCCATGATGGAAGATTTGGAAAAACGTGCATTGCGCAAAGAAATTGAAGAGCTTCGTGCTAAATTAGCGAAACATGAGAAGGGAGAGTTTTAACATGAGTATTTTCAAAAGAATGAAAGATATGACGAAGGCATCGTTACATGAACTGCTTGATAAAATGGAAGATCCGGTTGTAATGCTCAATCAGTACTTACGCGATATGGAGGCTGAGATCCATACGGCTGAGCTCACAGTAGCTAAACAAATGGCAAGTGAGCGCCGCATGAAGCAGCGCCTTGATGAAGCCGTCCGCAGCGGTGCAGACCGCGAGGCGAAGGCAGAGACAGCACTTCGTGCGGGTCAAGAGGATTTGGCACGCAAGCTGCTTGAGGAGAAAATCTTCTTCGATCAGAAAACAGTCGAATACACAGAGATGCACACAAGCGCAAAAACGCAAGCGGATGATCTCATGACACAGCTGCACAGCATGAAAGATGAATACTACCAGCTTCGCAACAAGCGCAATGAGCTCGCTGCCCGTGCACAAATGGCGAAGGCGAAGAAACAAATGGCGCAAGTATCGTCTGTACATTCCATCGAGAGCGGCCACGCATCGCGCGGGTTTAGCCGAATGGAAGAGAAAATCATGCAGCTGGAAGCAGAAGCAGATGTGATGCGCGTTCCATACGGCGCCTACAATGCACCAGCGGCTGCTGCAGGCTCTGTAGACCCGGCTAAGCAGCTTCAAATTGAAGAACAGCTGCAAGCGCTCAAGAGCAAACTAAACCCGCCTTCAGGCGAGTAAATCTAACAAATGCATTCACAATAATCGTAAAAAGCTACAAACAAGCCATACATGGTCGGTGCGCTATTCAGGCATCGACTACTGGCTTGTCTGCGGTTATACATAGATGAAGGGGGTACCGGAGTGAAGGAAGATGCGTCTTGGCCGAAATCGGAGGCTGAGCAGGACCGGTCTTCGAGGTCGATGACAGCACCGGCAGCACAAGATAGGTTTCCGGTGTACCGGAATGAAGGACCGCCTTCAGCCATGCAAACGGAGAAGCGAAGGAATGCAGCTGAGACCGTATTGTGGATACTCGTTATTCTCGGCTTAATTGTATTGGTTCTGCAAGGAACCGGTTATGTGAAGTTGTTTGCACTGCAAAGTAAGGCAGCGCTGATCGGACTTACGGTAATTGCCCTCTCTCTAGTGCTGGCTACCGCGTACAGTTACTTGCAAAGCGTGAAACTTCGTGAGGCGATGAAGCGGCTTACGGAGCAGCAACTCCGCAAACGCCAGCGCCAGCGGGTAACACTGCCTGACCAAGAAGGGGAGGCGCAGGCGCCTGAATCCTTCTCGGAAGAGGATGAAGCCTGGACGGAGCAGGTTCGGTTCTCCGCTGTCATTGAGGAGCGGCAGCGGCTTGCACGTGAGCTTCACGATGCGGTTAGTCAACAGCTGTTCGCCATTTCCATGACGGCAACGGCTGTAAGCCGGACGATGGAGAAGGACTGGGAACGTGCAAAACGACAGGTACAGCTAATCGAGGAGATGGCATCTGTAGCGCAATCGGAAATGCGGGCATTGCTGCTTCATTTGCGGCCGATTCATTTGGACGGTAAAAACCTGGGTCAAGCTCTGCACAGCTTAATTGATGAGCTGAAGCAGAAGGTGCCGATGGCGATTACGCTGGAGGCAGATCCTACGATCAAGCTGGACACGGAAGCGGAGGACCATTTGTTCCGTATCGCGCAGGAGGCACTCTCCAATACTCTGCGCCATTCCAAGGCAGAGCATCTCAATATCTATTTGCAGCATGCCGGAGCGTACGTTCGGTTGACGCTGCAGGATGACGGAACCGGCTTTAACCTGGAGGAGAAGAAGCAGACTTCCTACGGATTGTTAACGATGGAGGAGCGCGTCAATGTGCTCGGTGGCTCGCTAAAATTAATAACTTCACCGGGAAATGGCGTATTAATAGACATATGGGTGCCTGCGGCTGGGCATGATGGAGGAGGAATATTACCGAATGGAAGCGATCGAACGAATGGACAGCATCGAACAACCTATTAAAGTATTGCTCGTGGACGATCACGAAATGGTACGAATTGGACTTGCAGCTGTGCTGAATACAGAGGATGGCATTGAGGTCGTCGGGGAAGCCAGCAATGGTATGGAAGGGATCCGCCTTGCGCAGGCATACCGGCCGGATGTCGTCTTGATGGATTTGGTTATGGAAGGCATGGACGGCGTCGAAACGACCCGTAAGCTGCTGGAGCTCTATCCAGACTGCAAAGTAATTGTGCTCACCAGTTACTTAGATGATGGCAAAATGTATCCGGTTATCGAAGCAGGTGCGTTCAGCTATTTGCTCAAAACATCCCGCGCGAACGAAATCGCAGATGCGATTCGTGCCGCGGCCAGGGGGCAGTCCGTGCTGGAGTCGCAGGTTGCTGTGAAGATGATGAACCGATTCCGTCAGCCAAAAGCCGAAGCGGTACGTGCGCTCCATGAGCAGCTGACTGACCGTGAGATGGATGTGCTGAAATGCGTGGCGAAAGGCTTATCCAATCAAGAGATCGCCGAGGAGCTGTTTATCGGGATTAAGACGGTGAAGTTTCATGTCACGAATATTTTCGCGAAGCTTGGTGTGGACGATCGGACGCAGGCGGCTATTTATGCGCATAAGCATGGTTTGGCGGAGTAGTACGTTTGGATAAAGGGCCGTTTCCTGGATTTCAGGGAGCGGCCTTTTTTTTGGCGATATCGCGTGGTGAAGTCATAAGGTTCTCCATTTCTTACGGAAGGCGAATGGAGTCAGACCCTCGCGTGCCTTGAAGAGATTAATAAAATGGCTGACATTGTCGATGCCGATTTCATCCGCAATTGCTGCGATGGATTGCGTGGTATATTTGAGCAGCTCTTTGGCCTTCACAATACGAAGAGAGATGAGGTAGTCATTCGGTGACATCCCAATATGTTTCTTGAACTCACGAGTGAAATGGTATTTGCTCACGGCATGCGTCTTCGCCATGTCATCCATCCGCAATCGCTCTGTATATCTACGTTCCATCTCCCGTACTGCATCGGCTATGTATGGCGGCATTTTGTTTGAGTCGGAATCTCTGACGTGAGCGGACAGAACAAGCTCGGTTGCTAATTCGGTCAGAAGCTTAGAGGCTAGAAGCTCGGTATGGACGGTTTTATTCTCATGGATATCGATTAGGGTTTGGACATGTCCGAGAAGAGGTGATTGCTGCTGCAACTGCAATCGGGGATCACCTTGCTGCGCATACAGCTCATAGTAATGCTTACTGGCTCCGCCATAGAAATGAACCCATGCGAACTCCCAATGTTCATTCACGGCCGTTCGATAATGCTGATGTGCCATGCAGTCGATGAAGAACAGCGAATTGGCCTGTAAGCTGTAAGTTTGCCCGCCATACTCGAGTCGCCCTTCTCCGGAGACGGTATAGACAAGCAGATAGGAAGGCAGGTGCTGTCTTTCTGTAAAATAAGGCGGATGCGTCCAGAAATAACCTGCTTCCTGCACGTACATCAGCGCAGAACGGGCTGCAACGCTTGGAGAAGTAATGAGACGGACGGAATTATGAGTCCAACTGTGAGAGGCATTCTCCGTGTACCGAGGCATGAGCCACTTCCTTCTTAGCAGTCTATTGACTTCATTATCTGACGCTTCGAGGAAGATAGCAATATTCTGTTATTTAGAAGCAATATAGCGCGATGTTAATTATTGGTGTACCTACTACAATGAATGTATAAATCTATTATTTATTCATTGGAGGAAACGACAATGTCCTTGCTCACACCCATCAAACCGGCAAAAAAGCCTCGCATCGGCTTATATTCGATCGGGCTGAAAGCGTACTGGCCGCAGTTTCCCGGACTTCGAGAGCGGCTTATCGAATATGGAAGTCATTTGGAGAAGAAGATGTCTCAGCATGGCGAAATTTATAATTTCGGACTTGTCGATTCAGAGGGCAAAGGGCGGCAGGCTGGGGAATGGTTTAATGAGAAGAACGTAGATCTTGTTTTCTGCCATGTGGCTACATATTCAACAAGCTCGACGGTACTGCCAATTCATCAAATTTGCAGTAAGGCTGTGATAGTCCTGAACTTGCAGCCGACCGCAAGGATCAATTATGCGCAATCGACGACAGGCGAATGGTTGGCACACTGCGTCGCTTGTCCGGTTCCGGAAATCTCGAATGCTTTTAATCGAGCGGGCATCCGTTTTCGCGTCATTAATGGCTTACTTGGGCTTGATTATACACCGGCGATTTCATTGACGGATGAGGTAACTTACGAACGTCCAGAGGCTGTAAAGGCGCTGCGCGAGATTGAGGAATGGATTAAAGCGGCTGGTGTTGTACGGACGCTGCGTCATGCACGGTTTGGTTTTCTCGGCAATACCTACAGCGGTATGCTCGATATGTACAGTGATTTTGCGATGCTCCAGGCGCAGTTGGGACTGCATGTGGAGGTGCTGGAGATGTGTGATCTCGATCGGTATCTGAAGGAAGTAACGCCGGAGGAGATCGAAGCGAAGCTCGAAGAAGTGGTTGAAATGTTCGAGATTAGCGGGGATTCCCCATCGGATCCCATTGCCAAGAAGCCAACGAAGGAGCAGCTGGAATGGTCTGCGAAGGTGGCAGTTGCGCAGGAGAAGCTGGTGCGGGCTTATGATCTGGATGCACTGACGTATTACTACCATGGGCAGGATGGGAATGAGTATGAAAAGCTGCAGGCGGGTTTTATCGTTGGCCATTCTCTGTTAACAGCACGAGGCATCCCATGTTCAGGCGAAGGCGATATGAAAACCGCTGTCGGGATGAAAATATGCGATATTCTCGGAACCGGCGGCAGCTTCTCCGAAATTGTCGTGGTGGATTATGTGGATGAAACGATTTTGCTGGGACATGATGGGCCGTTTCACATTGCGATTGCGAGCGAGAAGCCGATTTTGCGGGGGATGGGGCTGTATCATGGGAAGAAGGGGACGGGGGTCTCCGTTGAAGCGAAGGTGAAGCGGGGCTCCATTACAACACTGAATGTGACGCAGACTGGGGATGGCAAGCTTGCGATGATTGTGAGTGAAGGCCAGGCGACCAACGGGGAGATCATGCAAATCGGCAATACGCAGACACATGTGAAATTTGACGTGCATCCGGATGAATATATGGAGAAATGGTTTGCTGAAGCGCCTACCCATCATTGCGCAATTGCAGTAGGGAATCAGGCGTCTCCATTCAAGAAGGTGGCTGAGCTGCTGCAGCTTCGTCATGTGACATTGTGCAAAAACAATTAGGAGGAGTGAGCGGCGATGCAGCGAGTTTCTTTTATTTTGCAAATTGATGAGCGCAATCGTGAGGCATATATTGAGCGGCATCGGAATGTCGATCCGGAGCTGCTTCAGGCATTCGGGGAAGTGGGCATTCGAACGTATAGTATTTTTATCGATGGCGGTAAGCTGTTTGCTTATATGGAGGTAGTTGATTTCCAGCAGGCCATGCAGGCGCTTAGTATGCATCCGGCGAACATTCGGTGGCAGCAGTTTATGGCGGATTTGTTGATCAAAAATGATGATGGCGAAATTGTGCGGGAAATTTCCGAGGTTTTTCATTATTCGAGGGATGTTGGATAAAGCGCTGTTCCGAGAGTCAGTTAGCTGACTTTCGGAGCAGTTTTTTTATTATAGGAGAGTGAGCAGATGATTATAAATGGCTGGGATGTCATTTATTTCGTAGTGTGGGATAGTGGTTGATTGGCGTGCGTTAGCCTGCGGCCAGACTGCCGTCATAATGGGATTCGTCAGTGAAAGTAAGGACTCGTCCTCCGGTGAGCGAAGAAGAATTAGCTTGGGATAATGCTCTTGCTTAAAGCCTTCGACAAGCACAATATCGACATGCTGCATATGTGTAAGCAGAGCGGAAAGCGGTTCGGGGCGCGCGCTGATGATGGCACTGCGGGAAGAAGAGCTGATTGCTGTGATATCGGCGCCGGCTTCTTGATGCCGCCAAGTATCCGTTCCCGGTGTATCCATCGTGAAATCATGGGCGTCATGCTTAGCGGTGCCAATCGTATAGCCTGCTTGTTTTAAGCGCTTAGTTAGCGCGGTGAGCATGGTGGTTTTGCCGCTGTTTTTGTAGCCGACGATTTGAAGGATGAATGGAGCGGAGCGGCGAAGTGTATCGGAATGGGATGTCATGACGGATACTCCTTGTTTCGGAAGGGATAGTTGCAAATGGACAGTTGCAAATGGATAGTTGCAGAAGATTGTATGCTGATATGAGTATAGCATAAGCGGTATCGCGGGTTTGCCTCATTCTGATACAATGGTGAGACAAGAGATAGCAAGTGAGATATTGAGAATAATCGAGAAGGATAAAGGAAGATCCATATAGATCGAGAGAGACCGAGATAGATCGAGATAGATCGAGATAGATCGAGACAGATCGGGATAGATCGAGATAGTTCGAGATAGATCGGGATAAATCCAGATAGATTAATTAGTGTAGATCAAATGAGATTAGGAAGTTAAAGAGTGATAGAGAAAATTCAAAGAGATCAAGAGTGGAGGAGAAGCATATCGTGAAGCAGCCGCAGGGAGAGGCGCGTTATCGTAGACGCGCAGTCAAAGTGGAGGAAGCAATGCGGCTCGTGCTTGATGCGGCTGTGCCGGGGCGGCAGGAGCTTGTGCCGCTGCGGCAAGCCGCAGGTCGGCGGCTGGCGGAGACGGTTACGGCGACGACGGACTGGCCGCCATTCGCGCGGTCCGGACTGGACGGCTTTGCCGTCCGCAGCGCGGATACGGCGTTGGCGTCACCGAGTACACCGGTGACGCTGCGCGTCGTGGATTCAGTCGCCGCTGGCGAGCTCGCCTCGGCGGCTGTTGCACCGGGGACGGCCGTCCGGATTATGACGGGCGGACCGGTGCCCTTGGGGGCGGATGCCGTCGTCATGCTGGAGCAGACGGCGGACGCCCTTGTTGACGGGCTGCCGGTGGTGCACGTGAAACGCGCCGCCGAGCCCGGGCAGAACATCGCGCCCCGAGGCGAGGAATTCCGCTGCGGCAGCGTTATTGCGGAGCCCGGCACGCGGCTGCGGCCGGGCCACGTTGCTTTGCTCGGCACGTTTGGCTACGCTAACGTGCCGGTGTATGCGCGCCCGCGCGTCGCGGTGCTGGCAACCGGCGCAGAGCTGCTGCCGGTTGAGGCGGCACTCGCGCCGGGCTGCATTCGCGACAGCAACAGCGCCATGGTCGCAGCATTGGTGGAACAATGCGGCGGTGAAGCGCTGGTGCTGAACCGCGTGCCAGACGAGCCGGATGCAACGGCTCGAGCAATTGCTGAAGCGCTGGCGCAGAGTGACCTCATCATCACAACCGGCGGCGTGTCGGTTGGGGATTATGATGTCATCGCGAGCCTGCTGCGCGGTTTAGAGCTAAGCGACGGCGCAGCTAATTCGCTAGCTCCGCCTCACGAGCTTACAAGTGTGGTTCCACTTACCGTGGCAGCTACCGGGAATTCACCAGCTTCTTCCGTACCTGCCGGCACAGCTCCGCTGTTAGCGCAGCAGTCCGAGTCAGCCTCCGATGAGTTGTCGGCTCCATCGCTCGTGCTTGCGAGCACAGCTCCGATGCCAGCACCGCACGTTGCGCCGGACTCGCCGCAACCCGTCGAAGCCAAGCTTCGAAACAGCAGCCGATTGCTGTTCAACAAAGTGGCCATGCGGCCGGGCAGTCCGACCTCGGCGGCGGTCATCGAGGGCAAGCTACTTCTAGCGTTGTCGGGCAATCCCGGCGCGTGCTTCGTAGGCTTTGAGCTGTTCGCCAAGCCTGCGATCCAGCGCTTGCAAGGAGCCGGCATGATTGAGTCACTGCCGAAGCAGATGACGGCAAAGCTTGCGTCCTCTTTCGACAAGGGCAGCCCACACGAGCGATTCGTGCGCACCCGGCTTTTCTCCCGCGAAGGGATACTTTACGCCGACCCGCTGGCATTCGGCAAATCGAGCATGATGGCCTCCATCCCGGAAGCCGATGGACTCATCCGCTTGAAGGCGAGCCCAGAAGGAACGGCGGTAGACACGATCGTCGATATCATTCTACTCTAGGTAGACGGCTCGATTGCCTTTTTAGACTTATATCTTCCGCCTCTAAAAAAACCAAAACCCGCCACCATGAAGCCGACATCAACGACGGCTGCACAACTGGCGGGTTTTACTTTTGTCACATAAACGAATTCACATACAGTCCGCCAAGCGGGAGCTGCAAGTACGACTTCGATGAAGCGCCGTACAGCGTAAAAGATTGAAAACCGCCGGCCTTCGAACTTATCAATGCTTCTGTCGGCAACCCCGTAAATCGATCAAGTGCGTCTTTCAGCCGCGAGGTTAGGCTGCTTCTGCCCGTTAAGAGCCGTTGCACCTCATTAGGGCGCGTTTGCATCGCCGTCTCGAGCTTCTCCTTATCCAGCTGCAAGCTGCCATCCGCAGCGCGGGATAAGCCGACAACATCAGCACCTGAACCTTGAACGGCATCCTCGATCCGATTCCGAAGCATCGGGTTTAAGTAGCCGGAGGCGTTTTCATAGATGGATTGAAGCGTATTGACCTCATCGACAATACTGCTGAGCTGCTTCGCAACCGCATCTACATCATGCTCCACCATTACAGTGAAATCCGCAGGTGCATCCAGCTTAGCGATCGACACTGTTACTTTACCTTGTTGCAGGGAAATGTCATTCGACGACGAATCAATGAAAGGCTCACCATTTACCCGATACCTCGCATCAGAAGCATTCACAGAAGTACGTCCAATACCGCTGGCCGATATAAGAGCCCCATTCTGATCTTTGATTTCGAAGGAAGACTCCTTGCCGGTTTGATTAGAGGAAACCTCGAGCTTCACGGTGCCGGTTGTCCGATCCTCTTGAACGGAAGCGTTCACACCTAGCTTGGCATTGTTAATTGTATCGCGAAGCTTGAATAGCGCATGTTCATTCGTTTCACCTGGTTTAATGTAAGCAGATAACGCTTTGGTTTCGTTCCCAATGGTAACGGTGAAGGTATGTGTACCGGCACCCATAATGGAGGGAGCATTCTTGGTCAAGTCAAAGCTGCTGTTCTTCTGAACACGTGCGACAGAAGCAACCTGAATGTCGTACCGGGCACGTTCGGCACCGAAAGCTGCATTTCCCGTCACTTTACTATTCTCAAGGTGATCGGATACCGTTACAATCCGTTTGCCAAAAGCAGTCTTGTCCTTCATCATCATGTCCGCGACAGCAGCTTTGACCTTGTTTCCTTGAGCCAGCCACGCAGATGAGCTTCCTGCGGCAGCCTTTAATGTATCTTGAGCCTGTCTCGGCAAGCCAAAGCCGCCAATCGAACTGAGCAGGTTCCCGGAGCCAGTGGCAGGCTTATGCGGTTGACGCGAGAAAGGCCATGCATTGAAATTTGGGTACAGCGCATAACGTTCTACTGGAATGATGGGCTCCTGCGTCCTTCGTACGGTTCCGAATATAGCGGGTATAGCATACGGCATAACCATATCAATGCCCTCCGATCACGTCTAATACGTTTATTTTAAATAAATATTTCCAATTTGTCGATGATCAAAGCCGGCCTGCATGAAAGTTATTTTCGTAAAATCGGACAAGCTGTCTGCAGGCAAAAAGCCCGTACCTAGCAGCATAAACCATACCAGGCTTCGGGCTTTAGATTGCCATAGTTATATGAGCAGAAAAAGGAATGCAAGGGACGCCAAATCTAAGGCAAACGCGCCTCCGAATGGCGAATAACCATACCCGTAGTACGGATCACCATAATACGGATCGTACGGATAATAAGCCTGCGTTTGTGCTGCTTCCTTCGGCTTAGCCTCCGTCACCGCTTTTTTGCTTCCTTTCTTGCTTTTTACCTTCGAATTCGTCACTTTACCTTGTTGTGTCGGCTGTACTTGCGTACTGACATGCTGCTGAGCGTTTGCGCTCTCATTAAACATCAGCTTTCCGCCATGACACCGACTAAGAATACCGACATGTCGCTGACCATCATGTGTAACGGCACAAACGGCCATACCGCAGAAGTTTTTTATATGATCCTCATGGAGCGGGTAAATTTGATCCACCGATAGTTGATACCTCCCCCTGGGTTCTTGGATACAGTCTATTCACCTACAGGCATAAGCGTATGGTTATTTACCTAACAAGGAGTGAAATGATATGGTCGTTTCCCGTTCCGAGGACAATATCGTCCCAAGCTTGCGACGTCCGAAGCGCACCCCGAAGTGGGGCATTCTGACTGCCCTGCTCGTGCTGCTGGCTGCAGGGCTGTGGAGCGCGAACGCAGCTAACAACAAAGAGGCTCCAATTACTGAAGGTGAGCGGCTCCGGCATGATTTTGAGGCAGTGTGGATGTGGAGCGGCAGTGAATATGCAGGCGGGGTTGAGCAAGCACATTGGACGTTCCGTTGGGACAGTGCTTCCGATCGGAAGGGAGCGGAGCGTTTAGCCGCATCGCTTGGCTTTAATTTGACGACAAGCCTGGACGGGACGGAGCCAGTTGATGTAATGGCATCTAATGAAGCGGGGCATATGAAGCTATGGATTCATACCAAGCCAAGCTCGGAAGAAGATTCTGCCGATCAACCGTTTGAGCTTGTCCTGCTGCTGGACGCGGCCGCGGGCACGAGTCGTGCCACGATTTCAGAGTTGATCAGCAAAGTGGAGCAGGCGACGGAGGGACTTGATATACAGGGCGGATTTACGGTTCGCGGTGTACCGGTTCGTGAAGGCGGTGCTGCGCGAATTGTTGTGGCCGCCGCTGCAAAGGAGATCGAATCGTATAACGATGGGCATACGGAAAGCATTACGTATTTCAGTGAGGCGCTGCAAAGCAATGTACAGAGCGGCTCCGCGAAAGTGAATCTGCAGGTGGCAGAATCGGCTGCATCAGCAGGGGAAAGCCGTGAATTAATCGTCGGAGTGCCTTTAATTACAGGGGATTATTCGCTGCCAAATAACTAGAAGTTTGGAACCCGATTCGTTTTTTTTATCTTTGCATGAATAGCATCTATTGCCTCAATATGCTAAACTACATAACATGATCTTACCAGTCGTTGTATGAAAATACATAAGAGAGAATGAGGGAAATGACCGAAGTGAGCAAACATGAATCAGTTGCCGCAGAGGGTGCGGTTTATTATTTGTTTGGAGCCACAGGAGATTTGGCGCGTAGGAAACTATTTCCTGCGCTATTCAGCTTATATAAAGAAGGCAAGCTGGCCGAGGATTTCGCCGTAGTAGGACTTGCCCGCAGACCGCGGACGAATGAGCAGTTCAGAGCTGATGTGTACGAATCGATCAGCGAGTTTTCGCGTTACAAATCGGACGATGCCGAGCTATGGAACCGGTTCGCCGAGCATTTTGTATATATGTCCCTCGACATTAATAATGTAGACGGATTCCGGGAGCTGGCCCGCTTGTCGCAAGGGCTGGATGAGAAATTCAAAATTCCGGGCAACCGATTGTTCTACTTGGCGCTGGCACCGAACTTGTTCGGACCCGTTTCTTTCAACCTGCGTGACGGCGGATTGCTGGAGTCAACCGGCTGGAATCGTCTTGTCATCGAGAAGCCGTTCGGCTATGATCTCGAATCGGCGCGCAAGCTGAACAGTCAGCTTAGCCAAGTGTTCAAGGAAGAGGAGATCTACCGGATCGATCACTACTTGGGCAAGGAAATGGTACAAAATATTGAAGTGCTTCGTTTCTCCAATGCATTTTTTGAACCATTGTGGAACAATAAACATATCGCTAACGTGCAAATTACGCTTTCTGAAACCGTTGGCGTGGAAGAGCGCGGCGGTTACTACGATAAGTCCGGCGCACTGCGTGACATGGTTCAGAACCATATGATGCAAATGCTCGCGATGATTGCAATGGAGCCGCCAAGCAGGCTGCATCCGGAGGATATCCGCGATGAGAAGGTCAAGGCACTTCGTTCACTGCGTCCACTCGCATCGGCAAGCGAAGTACATCAGCATGTCATTCGCGGTCAATATGATGAAGGTTCGGCGAAAGACAAGCCGCTTAGCGGCTACCGCCAAGAGGATTCCGTCAATCCGGAGTCGACAACCGAGACCTATTTTGCAGCTCGCGTGTTCCTGGATAATTTCCGCTGGGCAGGTGTTCCGTTCTATATTCGTACGGGCAAACGACTTCCGGTCAAAACAACCGAGGTTGTGATTGAGTTCAAGAACGTGCCGGACAATATTCTGTTCGCGCGTCGTCACGATCTGGCGCCAAACTTGCTTGTCATCCGCGTGAACCCGATGGAAGGCATTTATATCAAAATCAATGCGAAAAAGCCAGGCGTCGACAATGTCGTTCAACCGGTTTCGATGGAGTTCTGCCAAAGCTGCATGATCGGCATCAATACGCCGGAAGCTTACGAGCGTCTAATCTATGATGCGGCTCGCGGTGAATCAACCTATTTCACTCGCTGGGATGAGGTTGCGCAGGCGTGGTCCTTCGTGGATCGAATCGCAGATGCATGGCGTGAAGACAGCTCTGATTTGCAGCTCTATCCTGCAGGCTCATGGGGACCTGCGCGCACGGACGAACTCCTTGCACAAGATGGCTTCCATTGGTGGCCGGTAAACGGTCAAGCTGAGGATAACGTAATTTGGATCTCTGGCGGACCGAAATGATTTCATGAAGGTCGACATAGGAGACTATAATCATGTTTAAAATTTACGATATTTCGATGACGATCGATCCATCGATGCAAGTGTACAAGAATAAAGAAACGAAGATTCCCACAATCACGAATGTGTCTAACCATGATAACGGGCAGGCTGTATACGAATCCCGTCTTGATATGGATGTTCACTGCGGTACGCACGTGGATGCCCCGCTGCATATGCTGAAAGATGGCGAGACGATTGAAACGATCGGTCTGGAGCAGCTCATAGGCTATGCTCGCGTTGTCGATTTGACGCATTGTGAGGAATTCATCACACGTGCAGATTTGGAGCCGCTTCACCTGCAGCGTAATGAGTGGGTTCTGTTCAAGACTCGCAACTCGTTCTCGGAAGCATTTGATTTCAACTTTGTCTTCCTGCGCGAAGACGGCGCTCGTTATTTAGTTGAGCTCGGTATCCGTGGTTTGGGTACGGATGCACTTGGCATCGAGCGCGCACAGCCGGACTATCCGACGCACCGCTCTCTGTTCCGCAATAATATTATTATTGTTGAAGGATTGCGTCTGAAGGATGTCACTCCCGGCAACTATTTTATGGCCATTGCGCCGCTTAAGCTTACAGGGCTGGACGCGGCTCCTGCCCGCGCTTTCTTGATCGGCGGCATGTAAAGGACGAAGGGAACTATCATGAGTAAAACAATGACCGATGAGATTAAACAAGAAGTTGAGAAAAGGCGTACATTCGCCATCATTTCTCACCCCGATGCGGGTAAAACGACGCTAACGGAGAAGCTCCTTCTATTCGGAGGCGCCATTCGTGAAGCGGGTACGGTTAAAGCGCGTAAAGCAAGCCGCCATGCGACGAGCGACTGGATGGAAATCGAGAAGCAGCGGGGTATCTCCGTTACGTCTTCTGTCATGCAGTTCGACTATAGCGGTCATCGCGTTAACATTCTCGATACACCGGGTCACCAAGATTTCAGTGAAGATACGTACCGTACACTGACAGCAGCCGACAGCGCCGTTATGCTTATCGACGTCGCGAAAGGCGTCGAGGCACAGACGATTAAGCTGTTCCAAGTATGCAGCAAGCGCGGTATTCCAATCTTCACTTTCATTAACAAGCTCGATCGTGAAGGCCAAAGTCCATTTGAATTAATGGAAGAGCTTGAGCGCGTGCTTGGTATTCGGGCAGTTCCGATGAACTGGCCAATCGGCATGGGACGCGAGCTCTGCGGCGTCTACGATCGGATGAAGAGTCAAGTTGAGCTGTTCCAAGGCAACGACCATTCCACGATTGAAGTCGTGAAGGTGAAGGATTATAACGATCCTCATATCCGCGAGATGGCCGGCGACTTCTTGACGGATCAATTGATTGGAGACCTGGAGCTGCTTGATGTAGCGGGGGATCAGTTCGATTATGAGAAGGTCCGTGCAGGCGAATTGACGCCGCTCTTCTTCGGAAGTGCGGTGAACAACTTCGGCGTGCAGACGTTCCTGGAGAACTTCCTGCAGCTGGCTCCATCGCCGACACCGCGTCAGAGCACGAGCGGTCCTATCGATCCGATGAGCGAGAAATTTACAGGTTATGTCTTCAAAATTCAAGCGAATATGAACCCGGCTCACCGCGACCGGATCGCGTTTCTACGCATCTGCTCCGGCCGTTTCGAACGGGGCATGAGTGTTCGCCATGTGCGCAATGGCAAGGATATTAAGCTTGCGCAGCCACAGCAGTTTCTGGCACAGGACCGGGATATCGTAGAAAATGCGTATCCGGGCGATATTATCGGGTTGTTCGATCCGGGCATCTTCCGTATCGGCGATTCCTTGTCACAAGGCGGCGATATCGTATTCGACGAGCTGCCAACCTTCTCGCCGGAGCTGTTTGCGAAAGTTACGGTGAAGAATGCGCTTAAGCATAAGCAGTACCAGAAAGGCATCGATCAGTTGACCGAAGAAGGAACGATTCAAGTGTTCCATTCCACAGGCAACTTCGACGAAACCATTCTAGGCGTTGTCGGTCAGCTGCAATTCGAGGTGTTCGAGCATCGGATGCGTTCGGAATATGGCGTCGAAATTCAGCTGCACCGGATGCAGTTCCAGTTTGCCCGCTGGATTGTCGATGACAAGATTGACCCTTCCAAGTACCGGATTAATTCCACGCTGGTGAAGGATAAGAAAGACAACTACGTAGCGCTGTTCGAGAATGAATATGCGATGCGTACGGCTATGGATAAGAATCCGACCTCCAAGTTCTTGGAGATGGCTCCTTAATGAATGAAGACCTCAATCCCGTTCGTCTTGTGACGGGGTTGAGGTCTTTTTGATGCGTTAATCGATCAGATCCGGGATGGAACGTCCTGCAAGCTGTTCCATTCGGCGGTGGTGCTCGATGGCGGCCAGAATTTCCTGCTTAATGCCATCATTGTAGGAGCGAATCATACCAGGCAGCAGGAACAAATCCACGATCACCCAAATAAATAGGGCAATTCCTGAAAGGACGCATGGAACGATCGATAGAATGGTGTAGGTAGATGCAGCGGAAACGGCAGAAGTAACGGTGCTGATGATATAGAAGAGTACCGCGGCAATGAAGAGGAGCAGCTGGGCAGTACCTGAGCCTACCCTTTTCAAATAGAAGCGGTGCAGCCCAAGATGACCGCCGAGCAGCATCAGATAGGCAACTGCAGGCGATTTCTCGGCACTGCGCAGCTCAGAATTTAGAATAAGCAGCTCATTTAAGGTCAGGTCACGTTTGGTAAGCATGCACTTCTTATTCTCCTTTGCTTTAGCGGTTCATCGCATTATTGAAGTGCTTATGACCAAGCAGTTCATCAATAATTCGGCCCTCGACACGTTGATTCTCTTCTTTCACCATGCCGTGCAGCAGGAAAGCATCAATTAAAACCCAAATCGCAGATACGATATAACCGATAATCGTGATCGTTAGAATAAGCTGTGCAATGGCAGAACCTGTCTTCTTCATGTAGAAACGATGAGCGCCAAAGCTGCCAAGGAAGAACCAAAGAATATAAGCGACAAGCATGTTCTTGCCTTGGTTTCTCACTTCCTGATCAAGCAGCAGCAGCTCGCGGGCGTCCAATTGACTCTTCTGGGCGATATTATAAATCATCGATAGCGTTCCCCTTTGTAAAAAAATGTTTAAAAATTTACTTTATTAGTATAAAGCAGCGTACAAGAATCGGGCAAGGAATAACTAGAAAAGTTTCCATCCGCTAGGTTTAAAAAGGATTGACAGGTAACCGCTTGCATGAGAAAATGTACGCGTGTACATTAGATGATTAACTTGGATGGGAGGAAGGACTTATCCGTAAAAAAGTCGCTGAATTAGCGGGAGTGTCGGAAGCTACCGTATCGCGTGTGCTGAACGGTGCAGGGACCGTGAAAGATGAGACGGCTAAACGGGTCGTCGATGCTGCCAAGCAGCTGGGGTATGTGCCGAGTGCGCTTGCACAGCGGTTTGCGCTGCGCAGAAGCGGCAATCTTGGCGTTATTTTGCCGTTATTGCCTAAGGTGAATCTCTTCTCGACTTACTACTTCTCCGAAGTATTAAGCGGGATCGGGGTTACCGCCAAGCAGCGCGGCTATGATTTGCTGCTTTTGTTTCGAGAAGCTGACGAGCCGCGAGACTATGCGAATCTGTTTCGGACGCAGAAGATTGACGGGTGCATCATATTAGGCGCTCAAGATGTGCCGACCGAACGCGAAGCGCTTGCCGAGCTCAAGGAAGGGCTGCATCCGTTCTGCCTCGTTAATCAGCGCTTTGAGGGAGAGGCCTTCAACACGGTGGATGCCGATCAGCGAATGGGAAGCCGCCATGCGGCCAGACATTTGCTGCAGCAAGGTTTTCGGAAGATCTGTTTTCTGAATGGCCCCGCGGAATACTCGAACAGTCTGGATCGGTTGAAAGGTTTCCAGCAGGCGCTTATTGAGGCGCAGGTACCTTTCCATGGCGAGCATGTGCTGATCGGGAATTATAGCCGCAAGAGCGGCTACCAGCAGGCTGCAAAGGTAGCAGAGCTCATTCGCAGCGGTTCTGTTGATGCGGTGATTGCCGCAAACGACCGTATGGCGATCGGGCTCATGCAAGGACTTAAGGAGCTCGGCGTGCGCGTAGGAGAGGACGTTGCGCTTGTCGGCTGCGACGATTCCGATGTCTCGCGGATGACAGAGCCGCCGCTTACATCCATTCGTGTTCCGTTCTATGAAGTTGGCTGCGAGGCGGCATCCCGCCTGCTCGACATGATGACGGAGACAGAACCATCGTCCCCGTTTGAAGTTAAGCTGCCTGTAAAGTTGATTGAAAGGGCTTCCTCCAAGACAACGAGAACGACGACAACCTAACGTGATACATAGGAGAACCTATCGGTTTCACGATTAATAACTGAGGAAGTTTCACCGTATTGCTAACCTAATTCTATGAGAGGCGGAACAAAACGATGAGCACAATTCGAGTAGGTATGATTGGTTACAAATTTATGGGCAAAGCCCACAGCAATGCCTATAGAGCACTTCCGATGTTCTTCCCGAAAGTGATTCGCCCGCAAATGGCTGTTATTTGTGGACGGGATGCAGTCGGCTTAGAACAAGCTCGCGAGCAGTTTGGCTGGGAAAACGCTGAGACGGACTGGCGTAAACTTGTTACGCGCGATGACATCGATATCATCGACATCAATGCACCGAGCGACGCGCATAAGGAAATTGCGATTGCAGCTGCTGAAGCAGGCAAGCATATTTTCTGCGAAAAGCCGCTCGCTCTTAATTTGGCTGATTCAATCGAGATGCTGAATGCTGCGGAGAAAGCCGGCGTGAAACATATGGTTGGCTTTAACTACCGATTTGCCCCGGCTGTACAGCTGGCGAAGAAGCTGGTTTCCGATGGTCGCATCGGTGAAATCTATCATTTCCGCGGATTCTTCCTGCAGGATTGGATCGTAGATCCGCAGTTCCCGCTCGTATGGCGTCTGCAGAAGGAAATCGCCGGCTCCGGCTCGCATGGTGACCTCGGTGCGCATGTCATCGATATGGCGCGTTTCCTTGTCGGCGAATTCCAAGAAGTGATCGGGATGAGCGAAACGTTCGTGAAGGAGCGCCCGCTGCCAACGGCTATGACCGGGCTTAGTGCCAAAGGCGACAAAGACGCGCCTCGCGGACAGGTAACGGTAGATGATGCGACCTTGTTCCTCGCGCGTTTTGCCAATGGCGCACTAGGCAGCATCGAAGCGACGCGCTTCGCGCCGGGTCATCGTTGTACGAATTCGTTTGAAATCAACGGCAGCAAAGGCAGCATCAAGTTTGATTTTGAGCGCGTGAATGAACTGGAAGTGTACTTCACGGACGATGCTGCGGATGTTCAAGGCTTCCGCCGCGTCATTGCAACAGATGCAGCGCATGCCTACAGTGACGCATGGTGGCCGGCTGGACATACAATTGGCTACGAGCACACATTCACGCATGAGATGCACGAATTTATGCTGGCACTGGCTGAAGATCGTCAGCCTGTTCCGAATTTTGTAGACGGCGTAGAATGCCAGGCTGTTTTGGAAGCTGTCGATAAATCAATCGCCGAACGCCGCTGGGTCGCGATTTCGGAATTAAGATAACGGACGAACTAGACTAACTATTGAAGCAGAGGATGGGAAGCATGAGAAAAGCATTGATCGTTTGGGGCGGCTGGGATGGTCATCAGCCGGAGGAAGTAGCGGGTATTTTTGCCGACTTGTTGAATAAAGAAGGCTTTGAAGTAACGGTTTCGGACACGCTGGACGCTTACAAGGATGCGGAATTAATGGCATCGCTGGATCTAATCGTTCCTGTGTGGACAATGGGTTCGATTACGCAAGAACAGCTTCGTCCGCTGCTCGATACTGTACGTGCGGGCTGCGGCATCGCGGGCTGCCACGGCGGCATGGGTGATTCCTTCCGCAACGATGTTGACTACCAGTTCATGGTTGGCGGTCAGTGGGTCGCTCACCCGGGCAATGACGGCGTCATTTACGATGTCAATATGGTTCGCGAGGACAATCCGCTTACAAGCGGCATCGGCGATTTTGAAGTGTGCACGGAGAAGTATTACATGCATGTGGACCCAGCCAATGAGGTACATGCCACGACGTCGTTTGGCGATGTGAAAATGCCGATCGTTTGGACGAAGACATGGGGCGAAGGACGCGTGTACTACAATTCACTGGGGCATCAAGCCAACATCGTGGCCATGCCGCAAACGCTTGAATTGATGCGTCGCGGATTTCTGTGGGCGGCACGCAGTCAGGAAGCCTAAGAAGGCGAAAGATAGGCAAGCACTTCATTTATAATTATTCTGATTTCTACTTATAGGAGGAATGACGTTTCATGAAACCAGTAAAAGTCGGTATTATCGGCTGCGGCAATATCAGCCATGTTTATTTTACAAATTTGAAGAGGTACCCTCAGGTGGATCTTGTCGCGGCAGCGGATATCGATATCGAGCGCGCGATAGCACGTGCCGTTGAGTTCAATTTAAGCAAAGCTTATACGGTAGAGCAGCTGCTCGCTGATCCGGAAATCGAAATCGTCGTTAACTTAACGATTCCAAAGGCACATGCTTCTGTCTGCTTGCAGGCGCTTGAAGCGGGCAAACATGTATATGTCGAGAAGCCGATTGTCGTTACTCGCGAAGAAGGCAAGCAAGTGCTTGAGCTGGCGGAGAAGAAAGGTCTGCGTGTTGCAAGTGCTCCTGAGACGTTCCTTGGCGGAGGCATTCAAACCTGCCGTAAGCTGATTGACGAAGGCGCAATTGGTACGCCGGTATCCGCGACAGGCTTCATGCTCTGCGGCGGTCACGAGAGCTGGCATCCGGATCCGGAGTTCTACTATGAAATCGGCGGCGGCCCGATGTTCGATATGGGACCGTACTACTTAACGGCATTCGTCACATTGCTTGGGCCAATTCGCCGTGTTACCGGTTCCGCACGAATTACGCATGCGGAGCGGACGATCACAAGCGAGAAGAAACGCGGCAAGCTTATCCAAGTGGAAACGCCGACGAATATTACAGGCGTTCTGGACTTCGAGAGTGGCGCGATCGGCACTTTGCTGACAAGCTTCGATGTACCAGGAGGCACATCGCTGCCGAACATCGAAATTCATGGCAGCAAAGGGTCGCTGCTTGTTCCGGATCCGAACGGCTTCGGCGGCAAAGTGAAGCTTCGCCGTGCAGGCGGAGAATGGGAAGAGATCGAATTGACCCATGGCCTCATCGACAGCAATCGGGGGATTGGCGTTGCGGATATGGCTCGCGCGATTCGCGAAGGCGGAGAGCACCGTGCTAACGGTACGATGGCGTACCATGTGCTAGAAGCGATGCACGGCATACACGATGCTTCGCGCGACGGAAAACATTATGTAATGGAGAGCACGTGCTCACGTCCTGAGCCGATGCCGGCACTTGAAGCGCAGTCTCAATAACGATAATATGGAATAAGACATGCAGCCTGCCCGGCTCGTTCGGGTGGGCTGATTATTTTCACACTTCTTATTAGGATACATAAAGGAGCATTCATTCATGAGACCACTGAAAGTCGGCATTATCGGCTGCGGCAATATCAGCCAAATCTATTTTACGAATTTGAAGAAATACCCTGAGATTGATCTTGTTGCTGCAGCAGATATCGATTTGGAGCGCGCGAAGCTGCGTGCTGAGGAATTTGGTCTCGCTAAAGCTTATACGGTAGAGCAGCTGCTTGCAGATCCTGAAATCGAAATTGTCGTGAACCTGACGATTCCGAAAGCTCATGCGCCTGTTTGCTTGCAAGCGCTTGAAGCGGGTAAGCATGTTTATGTAGAGAAGCCGCTTGCCGTTACTCGTGAAGAGGGTAAGAAGGTGTTGGCCCTCGCAGCTGAGAAAGGTTTGCGGGTTGCGAGTGCACCGGAGACATTCCTTGGCGGCGGCATTCAAACTTGCCGTAAGTTAATTGATGACGGAGCAATCGGTACGCCGATATCCGTAACCGGATTCATGCTTGGTGAAGGGCCAGAGGGTTGGCATCCGGATCCGGAGTTCTTCTATGAAGCTGGCGGCGGACCGATGTTTGATATGGGACCTTACTACCTGACAGCCTATATCGCGCTGCTAGGTCCGTTTCGCCGCGTGACAGGCTCGGCAATCATTCCTTTCCCAGAGCGTACGATTACGAGCGAGAAGAAGAACGGCAAGATCATTAAAGTAGAGACGCCAACACATATTGCGGGCGTTATCGATTTCCAAAGCGGCGCTGTCGGAACGCTCATTACGAGCTTCGATTCTAAAGCAGGCACTTCATTGCCGAACATCGAGATTCATGGCAGCGCAGGCTCCCTGCTCGTGCCAGATCCGAACACGTTTGGCGGTACCATCAAGCTGCGCCGTTATGGCACAGAAGAGTGGGAGGAAGTTCCGTTCTCGCACGGTAACACCGACAATAACCGCGGCATTGGCGTGGCCGACATGGCTCGCGCTATTGCCGAGGGGCGCCAGCATCGTGCTAATGGGGCAATGGCTTATCATGTACTTGAAGCGATGCATGGCTTCCATGATGCTTCCCGTGATGGCAAACACTACGTGATGGAGAGCACCTGCGACCGTCCGGAGCCTATGCCAGTGCTTGAAAGCAAAGCAGTCGTATAAGGGATAACGAAAAAGACATTCAAACCGAGTTAGGGTTTGAATGTCATTTTTCTATCTATAGGAGGGTCGCTTATTATGATTTCGAATGCCATTAGCAGCATGAAAGCTATGCTGGATTCCGTACCACAACGATTCCAATCCCTCGATCACCGAGAAATCATGGAGCCCATCTCAGAAGGAAAATGGTCGCGTCTGCAGCTGCTAGGACATCTGTGCGATTCATCCATCAATAATTTATGCCGATTCGTTCAAATGGATGGGCATACTGAAGCAATACCGGTCATCGTTCCATACGACCAAGAGAATTGGGTGAAGGCTCAGCGGTATATAGATGCTCCCCCGGAAGACGTCCTTACGTTATGGGTGAGCCTAAATCAATCCGTCCTTCGTGTCATTTCAGGTTTAAACGAGTTAAGCTTAGCACGTATGGGTCAGTTTCCAAGTGGAACTACGGTCACCCTGGAGTGGCTGATTGATGATTACGTGGCTCATATGGAGCATCATTTACAGCAAATATTCGGGCAAGTGGCTTGATCGATCAGGCACGTGTGAGTAGTGATCAGCTAGGACTCGGGGATGCAGTTTCCGCCGCAGGATGAAGCTCGTCGTAGAGCACCTGCACCATTTTATTGCGTTCACTTTCGTCGCTGTTTTTCCAAATCATTTCGAACAGTACTCCTAGTCCAGGGAGTGCTTTCTCATCACTTCCGATGGAGCCTTCGATGACGTCGGTCAGTTCTTCCCCTGTTAAATTTTGTACCCGACGAACGATTGCCTGCCGCAAATCAAGATTGTTCAATCTGATCCCTCCATCACATACAGATTCGAGGTTTAATATCTCCTTGCATCCTGCATTTCATGCCGGCGGAAGGGGCGGAACGTTCGGATATATAAGGAAATTGTGCTATAATAAGCTCAAATTGCTTCAAGGGAGATGGAAGTCTTGCCAAATAAGCAGTACGCGGTAATTGGTATGGGACGATTTGGTACCAGTGTCGCTCAATCGCTGTCTAAGCTTGGCTTTGACGTGCTGGCGATCGATTCGAATGAGCAAAGAGTCCAAGATGTATCCGATCGGGTGACGCACGCCGTTACAGCAGATTCGACGGACGAGGAAGCGCTGCGTGCACTCGGATTACGCAACTTCGATGTTGTTGTCGTGGCTATCGGTGCAGACATTCAAGCGAGCATACTTACGACGCTTATTTTGAAAGAGTTTGGCGTTCCGCAGTTGATCGTTAAGGCGCAGAGCGAGCTGCACGGCAAGGTGCTGACTAAGATCGGAGCGGACAGAGTGGTATTTCCGGAGCGGGATATGGGCATGCGGGTCGCCCATCATTTAATCTCCCCCAACATCTTGGAGTACATAGAGCTGTCCAAGGACTACAGCATCGTCGAGATCCAGACGCCATCCTTTGCCGTCGGCAAAAACTTGAAGCAGCTTGATATTCGCGCCAAATACAAATGTAATGTACTCGCGATCAAGACAGGGAGCGAGCTCAATATTTCTCCTTATGCGGAGGATGTTATTAAACAAGACGATGTGCTGGTCATTGTGGGGAAGACGGAACATTTATCTAATTTAGAGCTTGATTATGCGGAAGGCTGATAATAGCGTGCAAACGAACAATAAACGAATGATGAGCATTACTTCAGTGCAAAATGAGAAAGTAAAAGCGATGGCTGCCTTGCTGGAGAAGAAGCACCGAGACCGTTCTGGTCGCTTCATTATCGAGGGAGTCCATTTGGTGCAGGAAGCGCTGCTAGCCGGTGCCGATGTGGAAACCATCGTGATCGATATGGAACGCGGCGTACCGGGCGAGCTCCGTACGCTACTGAGTCAAACAGATTGCGAGCTAATTGAAGCAACTCCGGCTGTTATGGCCAAATGTACGGGCACGGATTCGCCTCCGCCTGTGTTTGGCGTGGCTGCGAAGCCTTATGCGGATATGTCTAAGCTCTATCAGCAGGACTCGCTTGTTGTGGTGCTGGACGGCGTGCGTGATCCCGGCAATGTGGGCACTATAATCCGCAGCGCGGATGCGGTAGGCGCTCATGCCGTTGTGCTGGGACAAGGCTGCGTCGATCTCTACAACCCGAAGACGGTACGCTCTACGATGGGTTCGCTGTTCCATCTTCCCGTAATCGAAGGTAATCTAAGTGAGCTGCTTCCCGAAGCGAAGAAGCACGGAATTTCCCTTGTGGGGACGAGCCTGCAAGCGTCGGCTACCTGTTACAGCTATAACTGGAGCGGGCCAACCTGGCTGCTGATGGGCAGCGAATCGCAAGGATTATCAGCGGATGCACTGGGGCAAGTGGATACGAGCATCATCATCCCGATGCATGGTCATTCGGAGTCGCTTAATGTGGCGATGGCGAGTACGATTCTGCTGTATGAGGCACTGCGGCAGCGGCGGTATGCGGAGTAACTCACAGATGTGGTGTGGGTTGTAATTCACTTTGACACTAGTTGTAACATTGTTTGGCATAGGTTTGGAACATAGATTTGGCACAACAAAGACAGTCCTGGTATTCAAGAAACCTCCTGATGATCAAGAACCCTTGATTTATCAGGACTTTTTAGTTTGTCAGGTTCTACTACATAAAAGTTACTTATTAATCCCTAAATAAAACTGCAGCAAAATCACGTTGTCAAAAATCTGGAATAACACTGACAAAGTTGAGTGGGGGAGATCAGAATGCACGATATCGGGGGAAATATTAAAACATCAAAGAAAACTGCACATACTTAATCAAATTAGTTCAGTAAAAAGATCAGATGAACCAGATGCTTTAGAGGTCATAAGCAACGATTAGACCTTGGAAACTATATAAGGACCTATACTTAAAGAAGAGCTATACAAATGAGGAGAGCTCTTCTTTTTTTGATTTCATTTTAGCATTTTTGATTTGAATATAGATCTGGACAGGTAATCCTATTCTGAATTTATCTGAGGAATCATTATAATGGATGTATCGAAGGCAATAGGAGTGTGGATATATGACTTTAGCAATCGCATATGAGGATGTAGGAAAGCGGTTTGCAGAAAAAGGTCTGCTGCTGCTAACGACTAAAGAAGAATATCGTAAATCCACTGATAAGCTTGCGTTTCAATGCCTGACTCATCCAGATGAAATACAGCAAGGCATCACGTATAACAAGTTAAAAGCAGGCTACGGTTGCCGTTCTTGTGCTGCTCTTGCACGTGCAAGAAATAGAAGAAAGCCGTATGCGGAGATCAAATCTATATTTGAAAGCAGAGAATATGAGCTACTTACGACCGAAGAGGAATTTACGTCTACACAAATCCCACTTCGGTATCGTTGCTTAAAGCACCCAGGTGCAATTCTAAAGCCAATTCTTTATCATAATCTGTTAAGCGGTAAAGGTTGCCGACAATGTGCAAACGAAAGGAAATCCGAAAAACTAAGGATCGAGTTTTTTCCAATCGCAAAAAAAGCATATGAAGTACAGGGACTGGTTTTACTTGACGAATCATACATTGATGCTAAAACGAAAATGGCATATAGATGTCCAAAGCATTCGGATCAAGTACAGTATAAAACTTATGAAGACGTAAAGCATTCCGGCTGCCCGCTTTGCACGAATGATGAGCTCAGCGTAAGATACCGCTCCTCACAAGCAGAAGTTGCCGAAAAATGTCTTGTATTTGGCTTTCGTCTTATTAATGGCCAAGAATATATTAATGCTCATCAAATGATGCGATTCGAATGCCTAAAGCATCCGGAGGAAGATTATGTTACGAATGTGGACAATATCCTTATTGGCCATGGAGGATGTGCAAAATGCAAAAGTGAAAATATATCAAAAGCACAAAAGCTTAATTTTTCAGAAGGCAGGCAAGTCGTCCGACGTGGAGAGGATAACTTGAATTGGAAAGGTGGCACTACTGAAATCAACGCCTACCTACGAGAGCGTGAAAAGGAATGGAAGCAAAAATGGCTTAAACATTATAACTATACATGTGTCATCTCTGGAGAACGAGGCAGCCAGCTTCATGTCCATCATGCTGAACCTTTCAATAAACTACGAGATTCGGTCTTAAGGAAGTTAGGTTTACCGATTTATCAGACCATTGGTGAATATACTACAGTTGAGCTCATCAAGATAACAGATGAGTATGATGAGCAATTGCTGAAAATTGAAGGATTTCCTATTAAAGCGGAATTGCATAAAGCGTTTCATCATCAATATGGCAATGGATCGATGGCAAACAGAGAGAACTTCATCGAATTTATGAATAAGACTGCATATGCGCTCAGAATGGGTATAGAGCTAGTTTCGGGCAGTTGCCAACTAGAAATATAGATAAACATGATTCTGCAGAAAATGAAATAAATAGGGGACTACGGTCGGAAAAGGAAAGCAGCACGTTATTAGTTCTAGACATTACTCTTCGAGCAGGATTGGAAGTGGGTGCAAATTATTTCTATACTATTAAGCAGTCACAGCAACCCACAGTGTTAGAGGAATTGCGATACTTTGTTTGCCAAAACCCACTACGCAGAGCATAGTGCTAGCTTATTACTCAAAAGAACGTGATCAACTAGCTAATTGCATGCTGTTAACGCAAGCTGAACATGCCGGAGATGAAGACTTAATAGAACTTGAAAATCAATTATTACTTGTATATAGAGAGTTAGAACATGAAGATAAAATTGAGGTTTTAGAGTTTGCGCCACTTTACTTAGAATTAATTGCTTTAACCAAGTAAAGACCTGAGAGAATATTTCCTCGGGTCTTTTTGGTAGCTGTAAGAACATAATTACTAGATTAATAGAAATGAGATTGGAGGGAGGCTTTTAATTGAGCGACCGTTTGTAAATGGAAATTGAAGGAATTTGAAGCGGAGTCAACGAATACTCTTTAGAATCCAAGTTGAGGAGGGGTCTAATTGTTACTCTGCCGAAAAGAACTTCATAGGTTAAAAATGACATTCGAAAAAGAACTCGAAGATTATCAGGAAAAGAAGAATAAACTAGAGAAAGAACTATCTCAGCTTGAAACGCAAAAACAAGTTTGCAATAGGGCAATGAGCCATCACTCATTTCAACTTACAAATGAAGCGACACTTTGGTTAAATGAAGAATCATTCGAGATTCAAGAAAAGATTGATGGAGTTGAGTATGAACTGCAGAATTTGTTAGAATCGGAAACCAAATTTTTATTTTATAGTGCAAAGCTTCGTGCTGTGAATGACTTAATAGTAGAAGATGAGGAACTAGAAAAGAGCCTTCCTTTTTAGTCTATAATAAAGTAAAAGACCGCCATGTCGATATTATATGGTCATACCCCTGTCAAGTAGACAGCTGAAAAAAGCTAAGCAGCCAACGCGCATCGAAACTCAATCGGTGCGCGTTGTTTTAGTTTGGCTTGAAAGCGGTGGTAGTTGTAGTGAAAAATGTACTCTTCCACCGCTTGCTGAATTTCCGCTCCTGAATTAAACTGTTTGAGGTACAGCTTCTCTGTTTTGAGATGTGAAAAGAGGGATTCGATGCATGCGTTATCCAGGCAGGTTGCTTTGCGAGAGTGGCTGCCTTTAACACCGAATGCCTCTAATCGTGTATTGTACGCTTGAGACGTGTATTGGAAGCCTTGATCCGAATGGAGCACGGCTTCCAATACACGTCTCTTTTTCTTGTCCATTGCTCGACCGTGTCGAGTACGAGCTTCACATCGGTACGGTTGGACAACTGCCAGGCGACAATTTCATTGTTGAACAGTTCCTGAATAACAGACAAGTAATGGAAGTTCGTTCCGTCTGAAATATAAGTAATGTCTGTCGCCATTTTTTGTTGCGGCGCTGTGGCATGGAATTGACGGTTTAAGCGATTGGGAAAGACAACAGAAGGCGTGTAATTGGACGGCTTCCGCTTCTTTCGAATGACCGATTGAATCGTTAATTCCCTCATCAATCGCCATACTTTCTTGTGATTCATATTGTACTCTGACTCCCACAGAGCGGTCGTCATGCGAGGGTAGCCAAATTCCGGATGCGCAAAATGAATGGCCATCATGTGTTCCTTAATCTCCTGATCGCTGTCTTGTCTGGCCTTGCGCTGTTGCTTTATGGCTCGCCATTTGTAATAACTGGACCGAGGTATTCCCGCAATGGCTAACAAGCTTGTAATGCCGTGTAAAGGACGCATTTCCTCCATTATTCCGTAGTTCTCTCGCTGGTTTAGCGCATCTCCTTTATTAGATTTGGATACCGCTTTTTTAAGTAATCCACCTGTTAAAAATTGTGCGAGGTCGTCCCATCAGAGGGTTTAGCTCATTGCCTTTTCGCTCATCAAATGGCTCCCCATTTTGCCATTTCTTCACCCAGACTTTCAGTTGGGTACAACTTCGAATTCCTTCTCGTTCGGCTGTTACTTTGTAACTCGCTGAACCTTCAACACATACGCTCGGACCGCCTTCAGTTTGAATTCTACAGAATATGTTTGAAATATTTGTCCTTTTTTAGCCATAAAAGTATCCCCTCCAAGTGGCACTCAAAAAAACCTCCATAATAACATGAAGGTTTTTTTGAGTGTCTACTTGAAGGGGATAATACCAATACCGATAGGCGGGCTTTTTTAATAATGCCAATTACATTTTCTAGAAATCTCTTCAAGAGAAGACATACGAATAGCCTGAAGTATCTTAACTAATTATTCTCTGTATGATTTATGCTTTGATAAAGCATCCATAATACATTCAAAACAGAAGTAATGTCGCTCACTACGATAAAAAGGTACATCGACTAGTTCATCGTCTATTAGTTCTCTTCTAGCAGATGTGAAATTTGTTGCGACCAGTGCCTTTACATCAAAAACCTTATTACAATAATTACAATTCTCTCTTTGTCTGCCATAATGGTAGTCATTTTGAGAAGCGCATTCAATAGTGTGTTCCTTCTCATAACCTGGTTCTAATGTTCCCAGATGAATCTCTTTATGATTAATTCTCAAATTATAATGAGAGAAAAAATGAGTCACTCTGTTATCAAACCTTGCTTCATTTCCCGGATATCTTAAATCTTCGCATATTCTGCAGTACGTATTAATCGTACCTTCTGGATCCTCGACGTGATAAAAATAATCATTACCATGATCATTCAAAGCCCGCCCCGTGATGAACATTCTATTAAATTCTTTAAGGAATTCAATGACCACCTCATTATTTTTTATTCTTATCAAGTTTTCCCAATGTATTTCAGCAGCACTATTAGTCGAATTGTATGAACCTAACCACAGTATATCGTCAATTATCCAAAATTTATGATGCATTAACGATGATTTACGAGTTAATACATTGCCAGATGAATCTTGAACTGGCCCTCCCAATATAGAACGGTCGTAATCAGGAATTCCTTCAACTGGCCGAGAATTGTGATTTAATACGAATTTTTTTTCCACGTTAAATGGTACACGATTCAAGCTGTTTATTATATCCGAATCTGTTATATATGCCATAGCTACATAAATTCTATCTTTTGCGTTATTAATATCTACCAGAAGTCTATCTTTTATCTCACACTTCTGGCCGGGTCTTGTAAAGTACACATTAAATTCTGACATCACACTATTTCTCCTTAGTCTATTTAAAGCAACTGGTAGGTTCTAGAAATATTTTACAGTCATTCTAAATACATCATATAAAACAAAGTCTGTATCTTTCTTTAAGTGTTGTTTATTAAAATCCATAAATATATTGTTAATGAATGAAACGAACAAATATTGTATTTTTTTCTCTGTTTTTCTGTAGTCATTAAGGAACCCAATTAAGCTCGATTTTACTGAATCTACACTTTGATCAGTGAAGGCTGGCATATTTACAGATTCTAGTGGTAACAGCATCAAAAACATTAGAAAATATGAGTTTGATCTATCATTTGGTAGAAGAAATTCATCAAATAAAGTCGAATTAATTTTGAGATATCGAACAGAATTTATTGAATTGTGAATGAAATTAGGGAACGGCATGGAAGAGTTGGATTGAACGTGAAAATTTACCGAGCTGAAATTATTACTTAAAAGTCCAATTTTTTTCTCGATATCGAATATTTCATTAAATATATCTCTATAAAATTCATATAAGATAATTATATAAATCGTAGAAATAAATTGTATCATCTCATGACATAAAAAATTAGTCGGTATGTCGGCTAGACCATTATTGTGATTCTTAGCCAAGTTACATAAAAATAAATATCTATTAAATACCTTCTTAACTTTCCTTGGATTAACAAATCCGATATATAACAAAAACTCCTTCAGTGTATCCTGAAGTTCTTCAAACTCCGTAACAGGCCGATAATTGCTCATTCTTTCAATAAAATCTTTAATAACAAGAGATATATCATATTGCTCTGGCATATTAAATGTAATATCAAAGATTTTTTCTAAATACTCCTCTGAAGTTAGTGCATTATTATACCTATTATTTATTGCTCTACTAACCGCATTCTTATCAACTCCACAAAAGTATAATATTCGTGAAGATTCAGTAAAGAAGTGTTTTATTGAAGACAGGAGATTAAGTATGTTCATTGGTTCACAACGATCGAGGTCATCAATAAAAATTAACAACTTCTTCCCCGTTATTTCAAAATACGAATTTATAAGTACATTAAATTTGGCATTAAAGGCTCTTACCTCTGAGTAATACGAATGATTACTTATTTCTGCTTCTAGAGCACTAATGGTCTGTTCTGTTGCTTTCCCTATAGCAATTTTAGCTCCTAGGAATGAAAGATCTGTGTTGAGCAGAACTTGCTTACCAAATGTGAATAAAGCTTTTCCAGACATTTTAACAGCTTCTGTGACTTCTTTCTGTATGACCCTAGGTATTTTTTCTATTTCGTCAATTAAAAGCTCAAGTAAAGATAATGATAAGTTAACATTATTTTCATACTTCCAGGCCTCAAAAAATATCACATGATAATTTGTTAACTTATCTCCAATATATTTCATTACGGATGTTTTTCCACTACCCCAATTCCCATATAATGCGATGGTATTGTTTTTCTCAAAAAAGTCCATATTCTCATCAAGTATTCTTCTTATAGTCTCAGCCTTAAATTTAGTTCCGAATAAATCATTCTGATCAAATAATTCATACGGTTGGTTATCGTAGATTCGCCACACATTTTCACGCTCTCTCTTTTCTAAGTAGTAATATTTTACCACAGGTTATTAAAGAAGAGATGAAAATCATTAAGTGTGTTACACACAACTTACTTTAGCTTGAATCACACAAAAATAATTGTAATCTGATATCGTCTCCCCAAAAGTTGTGTTACTCGGGCAGCAGATTACAAATCCTCTTTTGTAGCAACCAATACTCCCTAGAGGGACATGCCGCTTAAAAGCAGATAATTTGTGCCATTTATACTTACAGAAATTATTACTTTGTGCCAGAAGTCCATACAACTTGTGCCATTTAAATTTTACAGAATACTACTTTTTAGTACGAAATTTGTGCCAAAGTGAATTACAACTCACATATGATGTGAGTTGTAATTCACTTTGACACTAGTTGTAACATTGTTTGGCACAACAAAGTCAGTCCTGATATTCAAGAATCCTTGATATATCAGGACTTTTTAGTTTAGCAGATCTTACTACATAAAAACGGTTGACTCATCTACACGAAAATTTGCTGGGCATTCATGTTGTCAAAAATCCGGATTAACAATTGACACAGTAGTTTCCATTTATCACACGTTCAATTGTTCGTTAGAAATGCTTCTTACGGGAAATGAACGAACGGAAGATAAGGACCTATCTGATCTGGAATCTCGATTGCTACAGATATATCGTGAGCTAGATAATAAAGATAAAATTGAACTATTAGAGATTGCATCCCTGAAGTTCAAGATTCGTTAATGGTCTCTTACTCTAAGTACTCCATCCTTGCATATGGATTATTTTTAGCTGAATATAGAATATCTTTAGAGAACTCTCCCCCCGGAGAGTTTTTTATTTCTAAATATGTGTTTTTTGCAGGAGTAGGAGATAGAACAGGTACATACTCGGCGGGATTGGTATACAGCATAATGAATTATAATAGCGCTTGCAGTTAGGCTACAGAGCGTCCGAAATTTAAAGACGGCAGACCCTATCGGCACTGCCGTCTTATTGTTTATTAATAGATAGCTTTCAAGTTATATCATATATGGATATAGATATTATACATTCAGCCTCATCCTCACTATAATTAGAACACATTATCGAACCTAATTATGCAATCGCTTTCAATATTTCAGAAGATTGGATTGAGCATGAATGGCTTACTTGAGAAAGTTATCTATTCGATCGCAGTTAATGATTCTTGCGGGTTCAACTGTTGCGGTCATCTTGTTCATTATTTTCTTTACCTACTCCATGATGTCCGGGATGATTACCAGAAATCATGAGGAATACGTGAAGCAAACCGTTTCAGAAATCAATAAGAACGTAACCGCGAATAAGGACGTTATATTCAGGCTGATGCAGAACATTTCGTATAACGAAGATGTTCAAACCTTCTTCGTCGAAAAGAATGAATTAAAGAGATTTCAACTTTACCAGAAGCTGAATAGTTGGTTATCGAATCAAAAAGAGTTGAAAGATGGTATTTTGGACATTGTGGTCGCGGGCAATAACGGAACATGGCTGGATATAAACAGCGGGATGAAGATCGTTTCGAGGTTGAAGACGACCGTTCCGCCGAAGGAGAATGCCTATTATATCGGCATGGTCAATTACGATGAAACCAAGGGTCTTAATATCAACTATTGTACGAATAGCTGCATGATCTTCGCTACCGCGGTCTACTACATGAAGCCGGGAGAAATGTTTAATAAGGCGATTGGGACCCTGTATTTTATTATCGACCCAAAAGCGCTTGTTGGAGAAAAGAAGTACGAGTCAACGGAGTCCTCTGCAACGGAAATCTACTTACTTGACCGGCATCAAATCGTCATTATAAGTAACCAGCAAGTAAAAGCTGGACAAGGACTGCCCGAGATCACCCCGAGTATGCTGCACGCTAACAATGAAATCATCTCGTGGAGAGATAGGCAGTATGTTGTTCAGTCTGTAGAACTACCTGAGATTCAGGGCAGCATACTGACGATGGCTCCCAAGAATAAACTGCTTAGCGAGTTGCTCCAAATACGCAGATTGGAACTCATTATTTTGAGCATCTGTCTCTTGATTCTCGTGATTCCCTTTACCGTTATCATTAATAACATCCTGCTCCCTTTGAAAAAGCTAATTTCGTTTATGACCATGGTCAAACGCGGCGATCTAAGCACATTAAAACGAAACATATCGTTGCACGGTTACATGGAGATAAGTGTCATGGCAACCGAGTTAAACAGTATGCTCGACGAGATCGATCATCTGACCCGTTCATTGCTGGAAACGAATACGAGATTGCATGGGATCGAGCTGGAGAAGAAGAAGTCTGAGCTCGCGTTTTTGCGTAGCCAGATCAACCCTCACTTTTTGTACAATACGCTCGAAGCAATCACTGGTATAGCCGTTGTTGAAGGGCAAAGCAAAATCAAATTAATGACGCGAGCTTTATCAAGCATCTTCCGTTACAGCATCAAAGGGGCAAATAAGGTACCTCTTCGGGATGAAGTGAAAATGATTAATTCCTACATCCAAATCCAGCAAGTACGTTTCGCGGAGCGATTCTCGGTAGAATATGAAATTACTGAAGATGCACTTGAAGTTGTAGTACCAAAGATGATTCTTCAGCCTCTAATTGAAAATGCCGTTTTTCACGGATTTGAGCCTACCTTGAAAAAAGGAAGGCTTCTTGTAAAGGGATTCGTGAATGAAACGAGGCAGCTGATCATTATTGTAGAGGACAATGGTGTCGGAATTGATGCGAATCGATTAACTGAAATTAGAAATCTGCTTTCAGGCGTTGAGCAGGACGAACAAAAAAGCATCGGTATGGTCAACGTAAATAACCGGATTCGCTTAATGGATGGGAACGATTGCGGCATGACAATAGATAGCACGCTCGGCATCGGAACCAGAATACAGTTAACGCTTGCCGCACAGGGGGAACAGCATGTATAAAGTGTTACTTGTTGATGATGAAAGCTGGGTCGTGGAAAGTTTGAAGGATTTTGTGGAGTGGGGTCAGTATGGGTTCGAAATCATCGGTCAGGCTTATAACGGATTCGATGCACTTGAGTTGATAAAGATTCATCGGCCTGATGTTGTGTTTACCGATATCCGCATGCCCGAAATGAGCGGCTTGGAATTGATCCAGAGGGGGAAAGCCCTCTTGCTTCCAATTCATTACATTGTTATAAGTGGTTACGCCGAATTTGCTTATGCGCAGAAAGCGATGAGCCACGGTGCGGCCGCCTATTGCTTAAAACCGTATGATGAATCGGAAATCATTGGCGTATTGCTGAGAATAAAGAAAATTCTTGGTCAAGAAGCAACTCAGAACGTTTCGCCGTTTATCGAGCTATTGGACGCTCAAGATCCGGGGTTGCAGCTGCAGGCGGCGTTAACGAATAAAGGGATTCATGATTGGCAAAAGGAGGGGCTTGTTGCGTTTGTCTCCATCGGCGCTGCCGATCTATTTGAGACGCAAGAAGGTGTGATTCAACTGAAATTAGGCAAATCCAAAGCGGCCTATATTATGAGATACAAGCAAGCGAAAAATAATCAGAAGAGATGGAGCAGCGATATGCCACAAGGGGTATCGTGTATCGGCGTTAGCGATATAATTATGGATCTTGCAGAAGTCCGGCAGGCAATTGAGCAGGCAGATATGATGGCCTATCAATCTTTTATTGCGGCGGACAGGAGAATCCATGCGTTTCAACCGTTTGATCAGACTAACTTGAACGCCAATATGCTGCAACTAAGCGAAGCGATTAACAACAAGAATCATCATGAGGTCAAACAAGCGTTTGAAGAGCTTGGAACGCTCTTTCAGGCAGGTGTGCTGTCAATCCAACATGCATTCCAAGTTTACAATATGGCCATCTCGTTTCTCTTCAACCTAGGGAAGACCGAGAGCATGCTTTACAGCTTTGATCAGCTAACGCAGCATTTCCAGCATGTATACGACATGCTCGAGCATTTAAATCAGATGACCTCTGAGCATATCAAGAACGTGAATGCAGTGCCAGCAGAGTCGAAAAACCATACGATGAATGCCATTTTGGAATATGTACGGCAGCATTTTCATGCTGATATTTCACTTCAAGATTTGTCGGAGCAATTTCATATGAATCCAAGTTACATCAGCCAGTTATTTAAGAAAGAGGTTGGAGAGACGTTGACCGCTTATTTGTCCGGGCTGCGCATTGCGTATTCTTGCGAGCTGCTCGGCAGCAGCGACAAACCGGTTTATGAAATTGCAGAACAAGCGGGCTACAATGATTACTTTTATTTTACGCGTTCCTTCAAAAAGGCAACCGGCTTGACGCCAACGCAATATCGAAACAAACAGCACGAGACGGGCTAAAGCTGTATGGACTTTTTTTAGATCAATATAGCGTATTTTTAGGAAAACCCTCTTGAGAGGGTTTTCTTTTTGTTAAGTATGCGTTTTTTGAATAGGAAACCGATAGAGCGCGTGCATACTCGAACAGGCCATAATCTCGGATAATACAAATATGATAACGCTTGCAGAAAACGATTTCGGAGGTGCCGCAGCACAATATGGTAGGGAACAAATTTTATAAAAATAGATACTTGTATCTTCTCCTTACGCCAACCATTCTTTATTATCTGCTCTTTCAGTATTTGCCGATGTATGGCGTCGTTCTCGCCTTCAAGGAATTTCATATCGGGGAAGGAATCATGAAGAGCCCTTGGGTTGGCCTAAGCAATTTCAAGGAGTTAATGAAGCAGCAAGATTTCTGGAAGGCATTTAACAATACGATCATCATTAGCGGAGGAAGATTACTGTTTGAATTTCCTGTCGCGATCATACTTGCTCTGCTCATCAATGAGGTAACCAGGGAGAAGATGAAGAAGTTTTATCAAACGGTCTATACGTTTCCCCACTTCATCTCTTGGGTCATCATTAGCGGTATTATGCTGAACTTGCTTGGAGACTCAGGCGTTCTGAATCAAATGATCACATACTTGGGCTTCGAGAAGGTGAATCTGCTGACTGAGCCGGGTACATTCAGACCGCTCTTGTTCATCTCAAGTATTTGGAAGGAGATCGGCTGGAGCGCGATCATTTATATCGCGGCGATTGCCGGCATCAATCCTGAACTGTATGAAGCGGCTCATGTTGACGGAGCGAATCGGTTTCAGAAGCTAATGGCCGTAACGTGGCCTTCGATACGCGGAACAGCCGCGATTCTGTTAATTCTCGCCGTAGGCAACACGATGAATGGCGGTTTCGAGCAAATATTCAACCTGTACAATGCAGGTGTATATGAAACGGCTGACATTATCGATACTTATATCTTCAGAACGGCCTTCGATTCCGGGGCAAGCTTTGGAATTACGACGGCGGTAGGGTTATTCAAGGCAGTTATTAACTTCACGATGCTATACGTAGCAAATTACATGGTGAGAAAACTAGGCGGAGAGGGGTTAGTGTAATGGAAGCCGCTATGGCGAATAAGAGTGTTGGTGCGATGCAGCTTACGAAGAAGCGAAGCAGGCTTAGTGTAGTGGATGTCATTATCCATACCATTCTCATGCTGCTCACGCTGCTCACGCTATTCCCTTTCTACAATGTCATTCTGATGTCGTTCAGCGACTCGGCAGCGATATCGAAGCAAGTCGTTTATCTAGTACCGACGACGTTTGATCTCTCAGCCTATAAATATATTTTGCATGATTCCCGGATATTGAAATCCTTTAATGTCACTTTATTTGTAACGGTCGTAGGCACAATTATTAATATGATCACAACTTTATCAGGTGCCTATGTGCTGTCGAAGAGAGGGATTCCGGGGCAAAAGCTCGTTATGGGAGGCATCATCTTTACGATGTTCTTCAACGGCGGATTAATCCCCTTCTACTTAACGATGAAGGATCTGGGGCTTATCAATAACTTGTTCGTCATGGTGCTTCCTGTAGCCGTCAACACCTTCTATCTGATTATCTGTCTTGCGTTCTTCAGGACTTTGCCTGCGGCGCTTGAGGAATCAGCCAAGATCGATGGAGCGAATGACATTCAGATTCTGTATAAAATCGCGCTTCCGATCTCAATGCCCATGATTGCTACGATAGCATTATTTTACGCTGTAGATCGCTGGAATGAGTGGTGGCTCGGTGTCCTGTTTATGACAGATATCAATAAGCTTCCTTTGCAGGCGCTGCTTCGGGAAATACTGACGAACTACCAACAGCTTCTAAATGGTATAAACGCAAGCTCGGTTATGACACAGAATCAGAGCTTGCAGCCGGAAATGATCAAAATGGCCGTATTGGTCGTCAGCGTATTGCCGATCGTGTGCTTGTATCCGTTCCTGCAGAAATATTTCACGAAGGGCGTCATGCTCGGTTCTGTTAAAGGTTAGTAGAAGCCATCGGCTTTTATTATAAAAAAAAGATAGAGGGGAAGGAATTTCAGTATGAACAAACGAACAACGATGAAATCAGCTGCTGCATTAACTGCATTACTCGTACTGCTCACCGGTTGTGGCGCAAAGTCGAATTCTTCAAATGAAAGCAATGAGAATACTGCAACAACGAATGAGGGCACTAACAGCAATACTGCAACGAGCGATAATACTGCCGCTGCAACCAACGAGGCTCCGGTAGAGGATCCGTTGAAAGATCATATGGACATTACGGTTTCTTGGTGGGGAATCGGAGCTGCTTTCCAACCTCACGATGAAGTATTGCAATCAATTGAGAAGAAATTTAACGTTACGTTCCAAGCAATGGATGTAGGTTGGGACAACTGGGCGCAGAAATCCCAAGTGTGGGCGGCTTCCGGCCAATTGCCTGATATTATTACCCATGACCTAGCGAGCGGCTATAACGCGGCTGGTTATAGCGACTGGATTAACCAGAAGCTGATTCGCGCGCTTCCGGACGATTTGAGTCAATATCCGAATGTCGAGAAAGTAGCTACGCTTGAGGATGTTAAGCAAGGTATTGCAAGAGAAGATAAATTGTATGCGTTTCCGCGTTTGACGTATCCAAATAACGATATGTGGGCACTGGATCGAGGTATCTTCGTACGCAAAGACTGGATGGAGAAACTCGGGATCCAGGATCCGAAAACGTTCGATGAATTTGCAGCTATGCTGAAAGCGTTCGAGGAAAAAGATCCGGATGGCAACGGCAAGAAGGATACGGTTGGTCTCGTAAGCAATAATATGAACTTCTTTACAGCAGCTCTCATGCCGCTATTGCCACAGCTTGGAAACAACGGTTGGTTGAAGGAAGACGACAAATGGATACCATTCTATGCGTCTAAGCAAATGGATACCGTCGTAACAGATGCACGTAAGTTGTATGCTGAAGGCGGCATGGATAAGGACTTCGCTGTCGCTAAAGCTGGCGAAGCGAATCAGAAATTTTATTCAGGCAAAGCAGGAGCGCTTGCTGCCGGCATCATTAATCTAGCGGTTAAAAATGAGTGGGAGAAAGCAAATCCGGGTAAAAACTTCTTTGATGCTGTAAAACCTCTGCACTTGTGGCCATCAGCAGACGGAAGCACATACCGCTTCACGACGCTCACTTGGTGGTCTGAAAGTATGTTCAACGCTAATGTAGATGACAAGAAGATGGATCGTATTCTAAGAATCTACGATTACCTGATCTCGCCCGAAAGCAAGGAACTCTTCAACTATGGTATTGAAGGCAAGGATTACACGAAATCCGGCGACGCGATAACAATTACTCGTGCGAAGGATGAGAAAACAAGTAAATTCACAGATATTAAAGGAATGTATCCTTCGATTGATGTTATTAGCCAACTAGCGGTTTGGGCGAATGCCAACGTATTCGATGACAGTGAAGCAAATAAAATCAACATGGGTCAAGATATGATGGACTTCATCAAGAACGAAATGTCATGGCAGATGACGAATGCACAAGCAATTCCAACAGAGTTCCAAATCCTCACAATGTCTACGCCAGGCAAAGACAAGCTTAGCGCGGTTAACTTCAACGACGACTTAACGAAAGTCATACTTAGCAAAGAAGATCCGGTTAAGATGTGGCATGATATTGTGAAGGGCTATGAAAGCAAGGGGCTTTCCGAGGCTATTACGGAAGTTACTGCTGAAATGGCAAAGTCGGGTAAATAAGTTTCTTACAAGCTTGGAGATGCCCTATGAAAGTAGGGTATCTCCAATTTAATAGGATGCAGAATGAACAAAAACCAACTTTAAAAAGGGGAAGAATAATGGAAATGCGAATGTGTATATCGATGGCGTTTTGCAGTCACAGGTAAACACTTACAACCCGACAAGGTTGTTACAGCAATCATTCTTTGAAAAGACAGGACTCGCAAGTGGAGCCCATACGATTAAAGTAGAGTGGCTAAGTGGGAACTGCATTTAGATGCATTTGAAGACAACTGATGTGTTAGAAATAATAAGGGAGCGCTGAAAAGGCGCTCTTCTATTATGGGTTGAAGCACTTTATCACGTATTTATAGAAATGCTCCATAATTCATGCCAGCGCTAAGCTAGATTTTGCATAAATATCCCTTTTTTATAGTTGTTGGGCATCTAGGGTTTTGTTAACGTGGGGATAAAGGGGGCGATTCAATGTTCATATACAACGTTACTCATAAGATGCCTATGGAACTGCACGATCTCCTCTTTCATGAACCAATCGATCGGTGGGACGAGGCGCTTCCACTTGGAAGCGGATTGACTGGATGCTTAGTGTGGGGAAACGGAGCACCACTTTGCTTAAGCCTTGATCGGGGAGACTTGTGGGATACAAGGCCGGTTCCGGAAGTGCTTGATGCGGATTTTTCGTATCAGAACCTAATCGAGCTGGTACGAAAAGGGGATCAGCAGCAAATCTCACGTAGATTCAGCGATTTCTTCTCTGAGTATCCGAACCCGACGAAGCTGCCAGCCGGCCGAATTGAATTGCACGGCAAAGCAGCGGATGCGATGTCCAGCCGGCTAAAACTTCGCGAAGCGATTGCGGAGGTGAGTTGGCAAACCGCAGGTGGTGAATCTTATCGGCTCGAGACGTTCTTACATGCTGAGAACGGACTTGGCTATATCCGACTTCACGGCGGGGAACAGGCAAACCTAATTCGATTAAAGTTGAGTGCACCGGCTTATTCGCAGTCTTCCAACATATCTCAAGAATCTCTGGCTTTGCTAGGATATCCTAATGCGGAATTCGGTAAGGAAGGCGATCTGTCTTGGTTCATTCAGCGAACAAGCCATGAGTTGGAATATGCCATCATTGTGGCCGAACGAATAACTTCCGAACTCATCACGGATTGGGTTTATTTCGTAGCAGCCAAGCACGACGGTGAGGAATGGTTCGAACAGGGAAAGTCCAAGGTAGTCGAAGCCGTACGTACGGGATACGATGCTGCTCTTCCATCCCATTCGGCATGGTGGGTGCGGTATTGGCAGCGGAGTGAGCTAACATTGCCTGATTTCGAGATGGAGAAACAATGGTATGTCACTAATTATTTGTTCGGATCCTGTTCACGGAAATGCGCTCCACCTATGCCGCTTCAAGGCGTTTGGACGGCTGATGAAGGGAAATTACCGCCGTGGAAAGGTGACTACCACCACGATCTGAATACGGAACTAAGCTACTGGCACTATTTAAAGGCGAACCATCTGGAGGAAGGGGAGAGCTTTCTCGACTTCCTATGGAATTTGCGTCCAGCGGCACAGGAATTCGCACAATCGTATTATGAATCTGCTGGCATCAATTTGCCTTCCGTTATGACTCTCGACGGCAAACCACTCGGCGGCTGGCCAATGTACTCGCTCAGTCCGACCAATCAAATATGGCTCTGTCAGTCATTCGATCATTACTGGCTGTATACCGGAGATCGGGAATTCCTTGCCACAAAGGCGTACATATATTTCAAAGAAACAGCGCTTTGTCTGCTGGACTTGCTGATAAAGGGTGAGGATGGCATGCTGAGGCTGCCTATTTCGAGTTCACCGGAAATTCACGACGATAGTTTACAGTCCTGGCTTACTCCAAACAGTAATTACGATTTGGCTTTGCTTCGTTACCTCTTTGAGCGACTATCGCATATGTCTGAGGTTCTTGAGTTGGCAGAAGATTTCGAACGTTGGTCTGCAATCACGGAGGCGCTACCCGAGCTTGCCGTCGATGAGTCTGGATTCATGCTCAGTCCGGACGAAAGGCTGCTCGAAAGTCATCGGCATTTCTCACATGCGATGTCCATTTATCCTTTACAAACCGTCCAATATCGACGCTCCGAGGCAGAGAAGAAAATCATCGATGATACAATAGCTCATCTTGAAGTGCTCGGCAAAGGGATGTGGGTAGGCTATTCGTTCGCCTGGATGGCGGCTCTCTATACAAGACAGGGCAACGGGGAGGCAGCACGGTATCATTTGCGTCAATTTTGGGAGCATTTATGTTCGCCGAACGGCTTTCATCTTAACGGTGATTACCGAAGAACGGGATTGACGCAGTTTCATTATCGTCCTTTTACGCTGGAAGGAAATATGGCGGCTGCCGATGCCTTGCAAGAGATGCTCTTGCAGACAAACGGCGGAATTATAAGACCTTTCGCGGCCGTGCCAAAAGAGTGGCTCGAGAAGGGGGCCGAGTTTCAACGCTTCAGAGGTGAAATGGGTATTGTTATCTCAGCCAAAGCAACCGGAGGCCGTTTGGATTACGTGAGATTGCAGGCAGAGCGTGGTGGAGTATTCTTGCTCGAGAACCGTTTTAATACCGAAAAACTTACTCTTGAGCGAGATGGAATACTGACGGAAATGGAATGTCTGATCGGTGCAGAAATCGCTATTTCTCTAGCAACAGGAGAGCAATGCGTGGCGAGGGGAGCAGATAGTAGTGCATAGTTGGTTCAAAGCTGAAGATAAAGTTTCACGATACAAGGGCGTTTATAACCAGCCTCCGCAGCACGTGCCGTCTACCAAAGTTGTTGATGGACCTATCATCGGCAACGGAGATGTAGGCGTCGTCGTGAGCGGCGAGCCGGAACAGCAGCGATTTTGGATCTCTAAGAACGATTTTTGGAAGGCGAAACGCGTGTTTCCAAACGGAAGTCCCTGTTTGCTTGGAGGCGTCGATATACATATTCCCGAATTGAAGGACAGTTCTTATTATAGCGAACAGCGTTTGTACGAGGCGGAGATTCACTCAAACTTTCAAACCAGCTCATCTCAAGTCGCCATGCGATCATGGGTGGCAGCCTCGCGAAACGTATTGGTCATTGAGCTGTCCTGTTTCGGAGCTCCTGTATCAGTCAGCATTAAATTGCGCTCGGAGTCTGGGAACGAATCCGTCGTACAGAATGGCGGAACCGGCAGTGTCAGTTGGATATCACGGCAATTCACTGGAGAGGACTTGGATTGGCCTACGCAAGGCTGCTTGGCAATGAATGTCTTGTCAGGAACTGGTGATACATTCATGCTCCAAGAGGAACATCCGACCATAATTGTCGTTGCGGTGGGTACGAACCATGATTCGGAAGATTGCCATAACGAAGCTATTCGATCTGCAGAGAAGTCTAGCAAGGAATCGATTGCTTCCGTTCGGGTGGAACACGACCAATGGTGGAGACAGTTTTGGTCGAAATCCGCAATCGAGATTGATGACGATCTGCTTGAACGATTCTGGTACGGATCGCAGTACATTATGGCGAGTTGCAGCCGGAATAAAGCTTTTCCTCCCGGTCTGTTCGGCAATTGGATCACGACTGACAGTCCTGCCTGGGCTGGGGATTATCATTTGAATTATAACTATCAAGCGCCATGGTGGGGAACGTATTCTTCTAATCATATCGAACTAACGGAACCATATGATACGCCGATTCTTGAATACATAGAGAACGGCAGGCAATACGCAGCCCAATATTTGGGCTGCCGTGGCGTCTATTACGATGTTGGTATTGGACCGAAGGGTCTTCCTACGGCGTTATGCGATACCCCTTACGAAGACGGGCACATGTTCTGCGGACAGAAGAGCAATGCCTCGTATGGCGCAATTAATATGCTGATGCGGTTCTATCATACGTATGATCTCGAATACGCAGAGCGGATTGCCTATCCCTATTTGCTGCAGGTCGCTGCCTTTTGGGAAGATTATTTGAAGTTTGAGAATGATCGGTATGTCGTATACAACGACAGCATCAATGAGGTTGATGTTTGGACGACGGATCATGAGGACGACAGTTGGTCAGACGGATTCCACGATATGAATCCGATTCTATCCATTGGATTTATTAAGGTTATTTTTAAAGGATTAGTAGAGATGAGCGTCGAGCTTGGTAGGGATATGGATCGCCGAGCTCATTGGTCACATATTGCTTCGAGCATCAGCGAGTTTCCGACTTTTGAGCGAGAAGGGAAGACCGTGTTTCGTTTGACGGAACGGGGGAGAGAGTGGGGGACGTCAAATTCGTTGGAGGTGCAGCACATCTTTCCGGCCGGAGCGCTAGGACTGGGAGCTGGGCCCGATTTGCTTGGAATCGCTCACAATACGTTGACAGCCATGAATCGCTGGAGCGATTACAATGGCTTTCCGACGATATTCGCGGCGGCCGCGAGGGTTGGTTACGATCCCGAGGTCATTTTGCGGGAGCTTCGGATGCAATGCTCGGAGCATAGCTTTCCTAACTTGTTCATTTTCTTCGGAGGCGGGGGCATCGAGTGCTGCAGCGGAGTACCGACGGCGATCAACGAAATGCTTATGCAAAGCCATGAGCAGATTATCCGGTTGTTCCCTGTGTGGCCAGCTGATCGAAATGCTAGATTCGAGCATCTGCGTGCCGTCGGCGCGTTTCTTGTGTCTAGCGAGCAGGCAGATGGTGAAATCGTCGATGTGAGAATCGTAAGCGAGAAAGGGAAAACATGCAGAATCGTGAACCCTTGGATCGGAGACACCTGCGAAGTGATTGAGGCAGAAGGTGATCTGCAACGCGTAGTCCCATACACAGTCAAGGACGGGACGGTTTCTTTTCATACGGAAGCCGGAAAACAATATCTGCTAAAGAAAGCGGTCGATAGAACATGATTGTTGTTCGTCTAACGGATTATGGAGCCAATCCCAACAGTGGGGAAGATACGGTTGTTCCGATGCAGCGTGCTCTTGAAGCTGTTGCTGCCATAGACGCTCCGGTTGTACTGGAATGTGCTGAAGGCTGCTATGACTTCTATCCGGAACATGCTGCAAAGGTACCGTTCTGTATTTCGAATAGTGCCAGCGAGCAAGAGAATCCGGATGTAACAAAGACGATCGGAGCGCTGTTTCAAGGGCTGAACGATGTCACTATTGAGGGAAATGGAGCGTTGTTCAGATTCCACGGTAAGTTTACGATGTTTGTCTTCGAGCAATGTGAGAACATCGAAATTCGTAACTTGCGGACGGACTTCGCAAGACCGACGATGTCTGAAATGACTGTAGAGGCGATAGCTTCAGGATTTATCGAAGTCAGCGTTCATCGCGATTCGTGGTATGAGCTGGTTGATGGTCAGCTGCGCTGGATAGGAGAAGGTTGGTCCTATCAAGAAGGTCCGACACAACTCTTCGAATCGGCTAGCAATACTACTTGGCGTGTGCCTAATCCGATATCATCAGCCATTCATATCGAAGAGATCGAGCCCGGGCGGCTGAGGCTTCATTATGATCATGGCTTTATACCGGAAACAGCTGTAGGCCTAACCTATCAAATGCGTGACGGCATCCGCGATCAAGCAGGTGTATTCATCCATAGGAGCCGCAACATAACTTGGCGAAACGTGAACCTTCACTATACCCACGGGCTTGGCGTAGTTGGTCAGTTCAGCGAGAACTTGACGTTTGACGGATTAACTCTTGCACCTTGTAAGGATTCGGGGCGAACGGCGGCCGCTTTTGCCGATGGTATTCATATTTCCGGCTGCCGAGGGCTTATACGAATCGAGAACAGCCATATCGAGGGCACACACGACGACCCGATTAACATTCACGGTACTCACTTGCAGGTGGTCGACAAGCCTGCTTTCAATCAGGTGCTTGTCCGATTCATGCACGGTCAAAGCTATGGCTTTGATGCTTTTTACCCGGGAGACGACATCGAATTCGTTAACGCCAAATCTCTTGCTGCATACGAAAGCAATACCGTACTTGCGGTCAAAAAGATAAGCCCGTGGGATATCCTATTGACCCTTCATAAACCAGTCCCCGAGCATCTTGCAACCGAGGATGTTATCGAAAATACGACATGGACGCCGGAAGTGGAAATTCGAAACAATCGGTTTACGCGAATTCCGACGAGAGGCATCCTGGTCACAACCCGCCGTAAAGTCGTCATCGAGCAGAATCAATTCGATAGGCTAACGATGAGCGCCATTCTGATTGCAGATGATGCGGAGAGTTGGTTCGAGTCCGGCCGAGTAGAGGATGTCACGATCAGACAGAACACGTTCAACCATTGCGGGGGGAGAGAGCATCCCGTTATTTATATTGCTCCTGAGAATAGACACGTCGATCTCGATACCCCTGTTCACCGGAACATTCGGATCGAAGGAAATACCATTTTAACTTCTGATGCGCTTCTGCTCGATGCGAAGTGTACACGTGGACTGACATTTCGGAAAAATAAAATCTCATTCACGGATGTTGCTCGTAAACCGGTCGATTTGACTGGGGCGGTTCGTTTAACGGCTTGCAGTGGCGTTCAGATTCAAGGCAACAAGGTCATACAGAATAACGAGGTGCGACAATGAGCGATTTCACAACAGAGGGCAGTCAGTTTTATTACAACGGTCAGCCAGTCCGAATATTGAGCGGAGCCATGCATTATTTTCGAATCGTTCCAGAGTACTGGGAAGATCGGCTGTTAAAGCTCAAGGCGTGCGGCTTCAATACGGTGGAGACATATATTGCTTGGAACTTACACGAGCCTAGGGAAGGTCAATTTTGTTTTGAGGGTATTGCGGATATCGTGCGCTTTATCGGTATTGCGGCAAAGTTGGACTTGTTCGTCATCGTTCGTCCGAGTCCGTACATATGTGCGGAGTGGGAATTCGGAGGGTTCCCGGCTTGGTTGCTTGCCTCTCCGGAGATGAGATTGCGCTGCATGGACGAGAAGTACCTGGAGAAGGTGGACAACTACTACGACAAATTGATCCCGTTGTTAAAGCCACTACTGTGTACCAACGGCGGACCAATAATTGCCATGCAAATCGAGAACGAGTACGGAAGTTACGGCAATGACCATATCTATTTGGATTATTTGCGTAGAGGAATGATAGATAGAGGTATTGATGTCCTCTTATTCACGTCCGACGGTCCGGAAGACCATATGCTTCAAGGCGGATCTCTTCCCGGTGTATTGGCGACTGTCAATTTCGGATCGCGACCGGAGGAAGCATTCGATAAGCTGCAGCAGTATCAGCCCAATGGGCCGCTCGTCTGCATGGAATACTGGAATGGTTGGTTCGACCATTGGGGTGAAGAACATCATGTCCGTGGCTTCGACGACGTAGCGGACGTGCTTGACCGGATTTTGAGATCGGGGGCTTCCGTCAACTTCTACATGTTTCATGGCGGAACGAACTTCGGATTCTATAATGGCGCCAACGACTTCGGCAGCTACGAACCGACAGTTACGAGCTACGATTATAATGCGCTGCTGAACGAGTCAGGTGACATCACGGACAAGTACCGGGCGATTCGTGATGTTATCGCCAAGTATGTGGATATCCCGGAGGTTGCGGTCTCCGATTCGCAGCCGAAACGACATTATGGAAGCGTGCAGCTCACCGAGCAGGCGTCATTATTTGATTCACTTCCACAGCTGTCTTCTCCGGTACGTCGGACTTGCCCGGATACGATGGAAAGCCTCGGTCAAAATTACGGCTTCATCCTATACTCGACCCGAGTAACGGGTCCGCGGGAGAAGAGCAAGTTAGCGATTCAGAATGTGCGAGATCGCGCGCTTGTATTCTTGGATGGGCGCTATCAAGGCGTCATCGATAGAAACACGCATGACATTACGTTAGCTATTAAGGAGAACGACATACTGCTTGAGATTCCTCCGGAAGGAGCGACGCTAAGTATTCTTGTTGAAAACATGGGACGTACTAATTACGGCTGGATGTTAAAGGATAAGAAGGGAATTACGGAAGGCGTTAGGCTGGAACGGCAATTCCTCTATGATTGGACCATTCATACGCTTCCGCTGGACCGATTGTCGGAGCTTGAGTTCCATTCGATTCAGCAGGGCGAAGAGCCTTCCACACCTACGTTCTACAAAGGGAAGTTTTACGTTGAAGAAGCAGGAGACACGTTCCTCAAATTAGAAGGTTGGACGAAAGGCGTGGCCTATGTAAATGGCCTTAATTTGGGACGTTACTGGGATAGAGGTCCGCAACAAACCTTGTATGTGCCTGCTCCTCTCCTGCATAAAGGTGAAAATGAATTGATTCTCTTCGAATTGCACGGTACACATGAGGCTGTCGTTACGCTGCAGGACTACGCCGAGTTAGGATAGCGAATGGTTTAGGAGGAAAACAATGATTCGTTTTGACGAGCAGAGAACGATATGGGTCATGGAAACCAAAACGGCGGCATACGCGATAGGGCTATGCGATACGGGGACGATCAATTACATTTATTTCGGCGAGAAGCTTCCATACCTCTCCGATTACCCAAGCGCTGAGATTGAGGCGAAATATCCCTATACGTTAGGGAGTGAATTAGGCGCCGAGGAATTCATGGGGTGGTCCAAGGCTAAATTTACGGAGCCGTGCTTGAAAGCAACCTTTGCCGATCAGGTAAGGGATGCCGTGCTCGACTATACATCATGGAGTATGACGGAAGATTCGTTGACGATCGTGCTCAAGGATCGGCACTATCCATTATCGGTGCTATTAACTTATAAGCTCTATGAGGATCTCGACATTATCGAGCGAGCTGCGGTGATCGTGAATGAAGCCGAAACCAGCATAACGTTAGAAGCGATTCTCTCCGGTTCGACGTTCGTACCGAAACACCGGAATTACCGGCTCGGTTACTTAACCGGTAAATGGGTCGGTGAGATGCAATTCGATCAGATGATGCTGCCAACGACGAAAGTCGTGTTGGAAAGCAGAAGAGGTACGACGAGTCACTTTGCCAATCCCTTCTATACATTGGACCCGGATGGACAAGCGACGGAAATGTCCGGCGAAGTGTATTTCGGCGCGCTTGCGTTTAGCGGGAATTGGAAAATTACGCTGGAGAAGGATCACTTCGGACTCGTTAAAATAAGCGCAGGCGTGAACGATTTCGATTTTAGCTGGGATTTGAAGTCGCAGAGCAGCTTCAAAACCCCGAGCTATTTTATCGGCTACTCGAATTCCGGATTCGGTGAAGCGAGCCGCAATATGCACCGGCTGCAGCTGCAGCACTTACTACCAGCCCCAGCAAGAAGCGAGCTTAGAAAGATTCTTTATAATTCGTGGGATGCGACTTATTTTGACTTTGACGAAGAACTGCAGGCGAAGCTCGCAGATGAGGCCGCTTCCATCGGCGTGGAGTTATTCGTCATCGATGATGGATGGTTCGGAAAGCGCATGAATGACAAAGCCGGATTAGGCGATTGGCATGTGAACCCGGAGAAGTTTCCTCGAGGATTAAACGCTTTAATCGATAAGGTAAATGCGCTCGGGATGGATTTCGGCTTGTGGGTAGAACCCGAGATGGTGAACCCGGACAGCGATCTATATCGCGCGCATCCCGATTGGGTGTACCATTTCCCGACGCGGCAGCGGACGGAAATCCGCAATCAACTCGTCTTGAATTTGGCGAGGGAAGATGTCCGCGACTATATTTATAGTTTTATGGATGATCTATTAAGCAAGCATTCGATCACATTTATCAAGTGGGACATGAATCGGAATTTCAGCGAACCGGGATATCCCGAGGCGCCCGTCTCCGAACAGCGTGAAATCTGGGTGAGGCATGCCCTAGGCGTATATGAGATCGTGAGAAGATTAAAGGAATGTCATCCTGATGTGATCTTCCAATCTTGTTCCGGCGGCGGAGGAAGAGTCGATCTTGGTATTATTCAGTACTTCGATCAAGTGTGGACCAGCGACAATACGGATGCCTATGACAGACTTCGCATTCAGGAAGGCTTCTCATTCGCTTATTGCGCAAAAATCATGGAGGCTTGGGTGTCGGATGAAGTCCATCCCTTGAATCAAAGAAAGCTTTCTCTGAAATACAGGTTCCATAGCGCCATGATGGGGAACTTGGGGATTGGTGACAATTTGCTGAAATGGTCCGATGTGGAGCGAGCTGAAGCACGCGAACTGATCGAGCTGTATAAGAACATTCGTCCAACGGTTCAACATGGCGATCAGTACAGACTGCTATCGCCGAGAGACAATGAGCTATCCGCGACGATGTATGTGAGCAAGTCGAAGGATGAAGCAGTCGTATTCGCTTTCCTGCGTTCGAACTCTTTCGCAAATACGCTGCCTAATCTTCGCTTGGCTGGTTTGGAAGATCAGGCTATTTATTTAGTCGAGGGCGTGACGGAACCCGTAAGCGGCAAGGCTTTAAAGGAAATCGGGCTTAAGCTGAACCTGGTTGGCGATTATGCCAGCGCACTTATTCGCATCTATAAGCAAACAACAGGGGAGGCAAAAAAATGAGCTTAGCGGGTAAAGCGGTTATTGTCACCGGTGGCGGCTCGGGAATCGGCGAAGCAATTGTAAGATTGTTTGCGGCAGATTTTGCGAAAGTAGTCATTGCCGACTGGAACGATAACGATGGGACAAGGCTCGCCGACGAACTGCGCTCATTCGGAATGGACGTAATTGCAGTGAAGACGGACGTTTCGAAAGAAGCGGACGTTCAAGCGCTCATCCAGGAGACCATCCGGCAATTTGGTCGATTGGATGTGCTGGTCAATAACGCCGCTGTTATTATGCCTAAGTACCTGGAGGACGTTCAAGAGGAAGAATTCGATCGTCTTGTTAGCGTTAACCTGAAAAGCGTGTTTCTCATGATTAAGCACGCGATCCCAGAATTGCGGAAGACGCGAGGAACAATCGTCAACATGGCTTCCCTAAACGGATTGGTCGGGCAGAAGATGAATCCGGTCTATGCCGCAACGAAAGGCGGCGTAATTGCGATGACGAAATCTCTGGCATTGGATTACGCGCATGACGGCGTACGCGTCAATTGCATTTGCCCGGCTGGCGTGTCTACTCCATTATTGCAGCAATGGATTCGGCAGCAGGATAATCCGGAAGCCGCGGTGCAAGCCCTTAACGACATGCACGCATTTGGCCGTCCAGCTAACTCTGATGAGATCGCACAGTCGGCGCTCTTCTTGGCGAGCCACCAATCAGGTTTTGTAACGGGCGTCGCGCTTCCCGTCGATGGAGGAGCATCGCTAGGCTACTAATTACATTCATATCACACGACTGGGAGATGGAACACATGAAAATTACCAAAGTTGAAAGTTTTGTTTTGCATGTGCCGATCACGCCACCGATTACAGATGCCATCAATGTCGCTACGCATTGGGGCTTAGCAGGCGTGCGCATCTATACCGATGAGGGATACGTAGGATATGGTTACACCGGAACATGCGCTCATGGCGACGATATGATCGTCGATACGATTGAGAAGTACTATGCGCCGCTGCTCATAGGTAAAGATCCGTTTATGGTAAAGGAACTGTGGGATGACATGCGATTTGGCAAAATGCATTGGATCGGAAGAGCCGGCGTAACCCATATGGCGTTGGCTGCGGTGGATGTGGCTTTGTGGGATATCATGTCGAAAGCATCAAACAAGCCATTATGGCAATATCTTGGCGGAGCGAAGTCCAAGCGAATTAAAGCTTATAACACGAATGGCGGCTGGTTGAACTGGTCAAAGGAACGGCTGCTGAAGGATGTTACGGAGATCGTGGAATCAGGATTTACGGGTGTGAAGATCAAGGTTGGCAAGCCAGATCCGCGTGAAGACTACGACCGGTGCAAAGCAGTGCGAGAGGCAATCGGAGATGATGTGATCTTCATGATCGACGTCAATCAGCAATGGAACATCAATACGGCAATGACGTGGGGCAAGAAGCTGGAAGAATTCGATCTGTTCTGGCTAGAAGAGCCACTGAACCCGGATGATATCATGGGTCACAAGAAGCTCGCGGATGCACTAAACGTGCCGATTGCGCTAGGCGAACATGTCTACAATAAATATGCTTTCCGTGATTATATTCACCAAGGTGCCATCGAGTATTGCCAAGTGGACGTAACGCGCGTGGGCGGAATTACAGAATGGCTGCAGGTAGCGGGTCTCGCGGCTTCCTATGATATTCCAATCTGCCCTCACGTTGGCGATATGGGACAGATTCATCAGCACCTAGTCGCTTCCACGCAGAATGCAATCATGTTAGAGTACATACCTTGGATTCGCCATATCTTTGAAGAGCCAGCTACTGTGAAGGAAGGGCACTATGTGCTGCCTGAACTGCCGGGCGCATCTACGACGATACTTCCGAAGTATTTTGAAGAGTATCGGGTGAGGTAAGATGGATTAATAAACGGACTACATGCCGCCGTATGGCCAGACTATTTCAGATGATCCATCTGTGTAAAAAATTGGTCAAATTGTTGTCTTAACGTTACACGCCGCTTCCATGCAGAATGCAAGTCATGCTTCCTTAGATTTTCCTTGTTTTTGAAGAGCCGGCTATCAGGCGGAGGCGCAACATTCAATAATGATCTGGATGCCATCTATCATTGGGAAAGTCAACCGCGAGTATGCCTGGGGCATGTCTCTCGGAACACTCCAAAGTGATGGTATTATGAATGAGGTTATTCTACCTCTCCCATCTCAGCCTAAATATGGAGCAGAGCTTGATAAAATCAGATCAGAGGCATACGTGGATATCATTACAGGAAAGCAGCCGATCGAGTATTTCGACAAATTTGTAGAAAACTGGAGAGATGCAGGCGGTAAAGTGCTCGAAGAGGAAGCTGCTGCAAGATAATGTTCTAAGGAAGAAATAGAGATAAGCTGCCGATCAAATTCGGCAGCTTTTTTGTTTGATGAAAGTTAAGCATAGAAAAGACGTGTGAAACGGATCAACTTTTTGTTTATGCTTCATGAACCAAACTTTAACGGTTATCAGCGTGGCTATATCATGAAAATAAGCCTTTTTATAAGTCTAACGGTTGTGACAGACGTTATTTGCAGCAAATTGGTCGATTCCTAATGGAAAACGTTCAATTAAGCTCGCTGGCAACCGTTAGAAAATAAAAAGGGTGTATGTATGCCAAATAAGCACTGTCACAACCGTTAGAGTCAAATAGGAGATAGAGAAAGTACTGAAAGTCATAATTAAATCCATTCCTATTTTAAGTATCTTTTTCTATAATTACCGTGAATTCGACCAGAAGATAAGAGAATTCAACGACGGAGACGAGATGTCACAGACGCGAATCTGCAGAAATCAAAGGAGTTGATGGGTTAATGTCCGGGAGACATAAGAAATCTCCCATGTAATTTCGCGAAGTTTCTTAGCGTTATCAATTATGGGAGGCGAAATCTAATGATCGGTAAAAGGGTCGGGAACGTAATGAAAATGATCGCCGTAATGTCTCTTCTTTTGTTAGGTATATTGCAATTCGGTACTTCGGAGACGTTTGCTGCAGCTGTCAACATTTCGCAAAGCGGCAGCGTCGTTACGGCAACGAACGGAACGATAACGATTACTTACGATTTATCGATAGGCAAGGGGAATTTTAATGCCGGTGCGACAACGATCATGAGTGATTTTTACTCCGATTACACCGTAGCGGGCAATTCTACAAGAATCAGTTCTTACGATGCCGGAACAAGAACGGCTGCTTGGAGTACGATCGGAACGGACGGTTATGGGACGAACGGTATGAAGCTTACGATTACGAACGCGTTGACCGCAGGCAGCACGATTATTCTGAATATTGTTCTGTACGAAGATAAGCCGTTCGTCATTGCGGACATGCAGGTCACGAAAAGCACTTCTCAAACCATTGACTTCTTGGAACCAATCGCCGCATCGAATTTGGACATCGGTTCCGGGTCGGACAAGAGGATTTACACGACTCCTTACACGAATAACTATGACTTTGGCGTTGCGCCGGTCAACGATTTTGGCAACAGCGAAAACGGAGATGACCGTGCGCAAGGCACGCCTGTTCCATGGAGTGCATTTAACGGCAAAAGCTACTGGGTAGCCGCGATGTTTGACAACACGAACAAGCACGGCTTTATCGCCGGAGCGGCGACAACTTTCAAATGGAAGAGCATGCAATCTTTGAACCAAGCCAGCACGGCGAATGGGCCGTTAACCGGCTTCTCTGTCTACAACGCAGGGGGGAAACAAAGCGGAACGTCGGTTTCCTCGGATAAGTTTTTTCTAGGGTACTATGATGACTATCAAGACGGTTTAGAAAAGTTTGGAAGCGTTTACGCTGTCGGAGAACCGATGATGACTTGGAGTGGAGGCGTACCGAAGGGCTTTAATACTTATTACGGCTTTTTGAATTATCCTACCGTTGAAGCGATGAAGGCTACGGTTGATTATTATGCAAGGGTATTACAGCCTCTAGGGTATACCTACTTGAACTTGGATTGCTGTTATCGCGGGGCATCTACGCCGACAACGAAGACCGATTTAACAAATTATGCGAGTTACGTTCATAGCAAAGGGTTGAAAGCGGGGAGTTATACTTCTCCGTTTACGATTTGGGATCCGCTGACGGCTCCGGTTCCAAATGCGCCGACCTACACGTTCCAAGATATCGCGCTCAAGGATGCCAGCGGTAACCCCATTATTTCTTATATCAACACGCCTATCGTGGATGCAACGCATCCCGCCGGTCAAATCTATCTCAAGTATCTTATGAAGGAATATTTCGTGGATCCGGGATTCGACTACGCCAAGCTGGATTTCTTAGATGTGGGGATGTTTGATGGAAGTTTTTACGATTCCTCGAAAAATGGTATGCAGGCTTATCGCATCGGCATGCAAGCGATGAAAACCGAACTGCTTGCCGCAGGCAGACCCATCTATATAGACGAATCGATTGCGCCGTTGCTCCCTTCGGGATATGCGCATGGTAGAAGAACAGGGTGCGATACGAGCATCGGACTACAAAATACGCTCTATTCGGGCATAGAACGGCAAGCTTTCAATACCGCCGCCTCATGGTGGACGAATGGCACGCTGTATCAATACAACGACCCTGACATGATCATGCCAGCTGGTTTTACGAGCGGTTTTAATCAGTATTCCTTCAGTAAGAGCAGGCTGTTATCAACAGCGGTCGTACTCGGTGGAGGTCACCTCCTTGTCGGTGATAACACGCCTTTTCTTCCGGAGGACCGAATGGCGACCTTGTTGAATACCTCCCTTATAGACGTCGTTAATATGGGGAAAGCGGCAAAACCGGTTAAGATGACGAATTTCTATCATAAGCTCGAGCATTCTCCGGCCGCTATTTATTTAACCGCTACGAATGGAGATAAAATCGTAGGGCTCTCTAACTGGGATTTAAACAATTCGGCGACGAATACGATTACGTTCTCCGACCTCGGGCTGAGTCCAAGTGCTACCTATACAGTTACAGAGTTGTATAGCGGAAATAAACTCGGAACTTTCAGTGGAAGTTACACCCGCACGCAGACTCCGGGAGAGTCCGTCATTCTGAGAATCTCGACCAACACGTCTTCGTTGCCATTACCGCCTACCAATCTGGCAATCGGAAAATCCGCTGCTGCATCGACGACGTATCCTGGGGGTTACGGGGCTGCCCTAGTAACGGACGGCAATTTGGGAACGAGATGGAGCGCCGACGGAAGTTCAAACAACAATCAATGGGTCGAAGTGAACTTCGGTACCGCTACGAACGTAAACCGCGTCGTTATCAAAGAATACGGCTACGGGAACCAAAACTTCCAAGTCGATACCTTCCGGCTTCAGTATTGGGACGGTTCGGCATACAAGAACCTGTCGAACGGGTTCACTATTGGGGATGTAAAGATGATCGATTTTCCGACCGTATCGACAACCAAGATCAGGCTATACGCGACGCATGCCCGCTTTATTCCTTCCATTAACGAAATAGAAGCCTACAATATCACCGGAAATACTGGCAATGTAATTAACCAAGATGATAGTACTTCAGCCTACTCCACTTATTCGGATATCCGCGCGAATGTTCAACGCATGCAGACGTTCAAGGTTACGCAGTCCAGTTTGCCGAAAATCGATATGTGGCTGTACGAGAGCTATGTCAACAAACTTCCCGAGGATAATCTGTACGTGGACATTGTTTTGCTCAATGCAAGCGGCAATCCGTCGCAGAAGCTCTTTACGGCGGCACTTCCGCCATTTAACGTCCAGGCCGTCCTTACACCTTACTCGATTTATCCGAAATTGACGGGTCTGGATACGACCAAAACGTATGGCATTATTCTTAGATCTCCGGGCACGCTCGACGACGCTTCCACAAACAATAAATATGGCTTCGGCTATAGCGACAGCAATCCGTATTCGAACGGTCTGGAGAAGCTGTCTGTTGATGGAGGCGTTACTTGGGGCACGGAAAGCGGAGGAAACAGAGATTTGACTTTCACGATTTATAAATAAACAAACCGAAACCGGTCATGCTGAGCAGCTGACCGGTTTTTTATTTGCGCCTAGCATAGGCGACATCTCGGGGTGAAGGGAAGATACTGAAAGTCATAATTAAATCCATTCCTATTCGCACCTTACCTTTTTATAATAACCCTAAATTGCAGAAAAGGAGTCGAGGTGTTCCATGATGGAAACGAGAGCGGCACAGAACGAAAGGTTTGTTTCTACGAGAGGGGACGATAGGAACCCGGGTACGGTTGAGCGTCCTTATCGTACGATAGAACGGGCCAAACAAGTTGCCGGAAGCATGGAGAACAGTAGGGAAGGCGACTTCACAGTTTGGATCAGGGAAGGCATTTATACCTTGTCGAAACCACTCTATTTTGACTCCAAAGATTCCGGAGCAAGTATTCATAGAACAGTCTATCAAGCGTATCCGGGAGAGTCGGTTGTCATTAGCGGTGGAATTAGGCTTGAAGGGTGGGAGGCGGTTGACGACTTGCTCGGGCGTAATTTGTACAAAGTGTCTATTCACGGACTTCCTTACAGCCGGCATCTTTACGTGAATGGCGAACCGGCTCCCCGCCCAAGAAGCCGGGCATTGCAGACAAACGGCTGGGACAAAGCGGAAGACAGTCTGACTTCTTTCTGGAATCTGAAGGAGACGGTGACGACTTACCAGGGCCAGCTATCCGTCTATGAAGGCTACCGTTTGGCAAACCAGGAAGCGCTCGCCTGGAGAAATCCGCAAGACATCGAAGCCGTGTTCGATGTCGGCTGGACACACAGCATTTGTCCGATCGAATCGGTTGAGCCGGATGGAGAGGAAGGCGCGATTATCCGCATGCGAATGCCCTGCTTCCGCGATTGCCAGATTAAAGCAGGCGTGCAGGTTGGCGCGCCAAGCTACTACGAGAATGTGTACGAGTTAATGCATTCGCCGGGAGAATGGTACTACGACCGTTCGGCGGAAGAAATTTACTATTTCGCCCATGAGCACGAGAACGTGCACGAGCTGGAAATTACGATGCCGTTGACCGAACGTCTGATTGACATCAGAGGAACGCTGGAAGCGCCTGTTCGCGGAATATCGTTTATCGGATTGGAGTTTTGCCATACGACTTTCCTGCAGCCCGTTCAGATGGGGCATCCGGAGGTTCAGTCCAACTTGCTCAAGGATAGCCAAGATGATAGGAATGCTCACTCGGCTTATGTAAAAGTGCCTTCGGCAATCGTACTGCATGCGTCGGAAGATGTCCGTTTTGAAAACTGCCATTTTCATCGATTGGGCAGCGGTGCCGTAGATATAGAGTTCGGATCGCGTAACAATGCGTTTGTCGGCAATGAATTCTATCGAATTGCCGGCAGCGGCGTTCAAATTGGAGATTTCTCGTTTGCGGATGCGCATCCGGAAGATCTTCGGGAGATCGTGCAGGACAATCGTATTGAAAACAACTACTTTCATGAAATCGGAACCGATTTTAAAGGAAGCGTTGCCATCATCACAGGCTACGTTGCTGACATTGTCATCGCGCATAATGAAATAACTGAAGTTGCTTACAGCGGAATTTCACTCGGCTGGGGATGGGGATACGCCGATCCGGGAATCGAGCGGCTTGCCAACTTTCCGCCCGAGCAATATCCGGAGTTCCGAGAACCGACTGTTATGAAGGGAAATCGTGTAGCGTACAACCACATTCACCATGTGCTTCGCAAGCTTCATGACGGTGGCGGGATATATACGCTTTCAGCACAGCCGGATTCGGTCATCAAAGGCAATTACGTTCATGATAACGGCAGCCAAGAGGATGTTTGTGTCGAGGACATCGTGCGGCTTACATTCGGTCACTATGAAAAGTATGGTCATTATATCCGTATTCACGGATCTCCCGGAGGCATCTACATGGATGAGGCTTCGGCACATCTGGAGATAGCGGAAAACATCGTCCATAACGTGGTCATTCCGATTTTATACCATGAAGGCGTGAAAAACACGTTTAAGACCATTTCGATTTACGCCAATATTACCAACATCGGGCCGGATTCTCCGAGCTTTCCACACGAGAAGGCTGCCAAAGCGGGATTGGAGGACCGGTATCGTCATTTACTCCTTCGTCCGGATAAGAAAAAAAGCGCATTAATCTGAAGATTATCCAAACCTGTTGAAGACAGATGTTCCCGTATTCCAATTGAGGAACGGACTTCGATACAAATATCCAAGAAGACGGAAAAAGGTCAATTCAGATAAGGCTCAGGCTTTTCTATAATGGATTTGCAGCACATAGAAAGGGGCTTTACCATGATTTCAAGTACTGCGTGGAAATCCGGACAAGGTAAGAAGAGTAGGGACGGATGGAACTTATTTCTCCTCTCGACACCGTTTATCGTCCTGATGATTTTGTTCAATTTTTTTCCGGTGTACGGTTGGGTATACGCGTTCTTTGATTATAGACCCGGCGTACCCTTGTCCGAAACACCATTCTCGGGACTGAAGCACATTCGCGAGATATTCAATTTTTCTGCGGATTTGAAAAATGCACTTGTTAATACGCTAGCGATGAACTTCCTGAATATCCTGCTCTCTCCGCTAGCCATCGTGTTTGCCATTATGCTGAACGAACTGCGATCCGTCCGTTACCAGAAATTCATCCAGACGTTCTCGACGCTGCCGAATTTTATTAGTTGGGTTCTCGTCTATGCGCTTTCTTATGCCATATTCTCGGCGGAAGGGCTTGTCAATACCGCACTGATGCTGCTCGGTATTGATCATGCTGTCGATCCGATGGGCAATGCGGGCGCAACCTGGTATTTTCAAGCGGCGATTACCATATGGAAGGGCCTAGGGTGGAGCGCCATCATCTACATTGCGGCTATCGCAGGCATCGACTCCGAGCTTTATGACGCTGCCAAGGTTGACGGGGCGAACCGTTTCCGGACCATTTGGCACATCACCATTCCCGGTGTCATGCCGACGTTTCTGGTACTGCTGTTGTTAAATATAAGTGCAATGCTGTCCAGTTCCTTCGATCAATATTTCGTATTCTACAATCCGCTCGTTGCCGACAAAATCGAAGTGCTTGATTACTATGTGTATCGTTCGGGGATCAAAGTCGGAGATTATCCTTTCGCGACTGCGGTCGGCATGTTGAAAACGCTTGTCAGCGTTGTGCTTCTGTTTACAGTGAATGTCATTTCGAAACGCGTTCGCGGTCAATCTATGATTTAGGAAGGAGGTCTATCTATGAGTTCGATGCGCCTCAGCAGCAGGTTGTTCGACGCCGTCAATTACATCGTATTGACCGCCTTCGTCCTCCTGTGTATCTATCCCTTTTACTATGTCCTGATTTATTCTGTCAGCGATCCGGCCAAAGTCGTTCAGGGCATTTTCTTCATTCCGGCAGGCTTCAAGTTGGATACCTATCAGAACATGCTCTCGTTGCCTAATATAAAAGATGCTTTTATCGTATCGATCTCTCGCACTGTCATCGGTACACTGCTTACCGTGGTCTGTTCCAGCTTCTTTGCCTACTTGCTGACAAAAGAAAAAATGAAGTTTCGCAAGCTTGTCTACCGGCTGTTGGTTGTGACCCTCTACATTAACGCGGGCTTGATTCCGTGGTATATCACGATGAAGATGCTTCGATTGGACAACAGCTTCCTGCTCTATGTGCTGCCTACGGCCGTAGTTGGATTTTTCGTTATTCTGATCAAGACCTACATCGAGCAGCTTCCAGTCGCTCTGGAGGAATCGGCGATGATGGACGGTGCGGGCTATATCACTTTGTTTACCAGGATAATATTTCCGCTTTGTATGCCGATTGTCGCAACCGTGGCGATTTTCGCTTCTGTCGGTCAATGGAACACATGGATGGATAACTACTTTCTTGTACACAGTCAACATTTGAAAACGCTTCAACTGACCCTGTACGAATTTTTGAGCCAGGCGAGCTCGTTCACGAATATGGATCCTTCCAGCATCACTAGAAATGCGAAGGACATTAAAATGACCCCGGAGACGATCAAAATGAGTATCACCATGATTGTCACGTTTCCGATTCTACTGGTGTATCCGTTTATGCAGCGCTATTTTGTCAAAGGAATCATGCTTGGCGCAATCAAAGGTTAAAAATCGAGTCCGTTATACCGCCATATTGGGCTGTATATAGATTACAATTAACTGGGAGGGTTCAAGGGACATGACAAAGAAAAAAGCAAATCCGATTTCACGGCTTGCTATCGTTCTGAGCTTTGCATTCGTTCTTGGCGCATGCAGCAACGGCGGCAACAACGAGCCGATCAGTAGTTCGACCGAGGCCGGCAGTTCAACGGCTGCCAATACGGAGGGGACTGCCGCATCTGAAAACGCAGCACCGGTCGTGCAGGAACCAATTACGCTCCGTATGAGTTGGAATCAGCAGTTCAACGGCGTCCCAGGGGTTCAAAGCAACCCGGTGGCAGATGCCATCAAAGCCAAAACGGGTGTAACCTTGGATATTACGAGCATGGATCAGGATAAAATCAAGGTGATGCTCGCAGGCGGGGATCTTCCGGATATTATGCTGTTGCCGCCGGATCGGGCCAAGGATGCGCTTGATGGCAAACTCGCCATGCCGCTGAATGAATTCCTTGCCAAAGCACCGAACATCTCGAAGTACAAAAGCGCACTGGATGTCATTAACGCGCGATTGGGCAACGCGGACGGCAACTACTACTTTCTGCCTGTTGCAATCACCCCTGAAGCAAAGCCTTACAGCAATTATTCTCCTTGGATCGGCTGGTTTACTCGCTGGGACTACTATAAAGAAGAGGGCTACCCGGAACTGAAGTCGTATGACGATTTGATCCCCATGATTGCGAGCGAGCTGAAGAAGCATCCGAAAACGGACGAAGGAAAAAAAGTATACGGATTGTCCGGTTGGACGGATTGGGGTCTATGGTCTTACTATGTGCCATTTATTTATGCGGAAGGCTGGACGGAATCCACCAAAAACACGACGACCAAACCCGATGGTTCGTACGTCTATCGGTACGGAGCGGACGGTCCGTTCTGGCGGGGGGTATCCTTCTATAATAAGGCCTATCGCGCGGGCATCCTGGACAAGGAAGCATTCACGCAAAAATATACCGATTATCAGGCCAAGCTGAAAGCCGGCCAGCTCTTGACGATGCATATGGGCTGGGAGTTGGATGGAGCCAACGCGTACTTCAAAGCTAAGGGACAAAACGACAAGGGTTTCGTGGCCCAAGTAGTTGACGGAGCGACGTCGCAGGCGTACAGTCTTCAATCGGTCGTCGGCCTGAACGATCCTTGGATCGTCATCTCGAAGAACGCGAAAAACCCGGAAAGAATCATCGAATTCCTCGATTATTTCTTTTCGCAGGAAGGCACGCGGCTCCTGCTGGATGGTATTCAGGGCACGCATTGGGATATCGAGAACGGCAAACCCGAATTGCTGGATGCGACAATTAAGGCGATAAATGAAGACTCAAGCTTTGCAACCAATACCGGCGTTAGTCTTTACGGGATGTTTGCCGGACTTGGAGGCAGTGCTCTGGATACAGACGGCTCCTACCTGGATCTCCGTTTGACCGACAAGTACTTTAAAACGAAGCTCAACCCGCTTGACGAGGAATATAGCGCTCACTATGGCGGGGCATATCCGGGCGATGCTTGGAACAAGCTTGTCGAACAAGGAAAAGCGAAAAGCTTGAGTCCGGCATACATTCCCGCACTGCCTGCCCTTCAAGCCCAAGGCGATGACGAACTTGCCAAAATCGAAGCCAATATTGAGCAAATTCTGATCAAGGAAACGCCGAAAGCCGTCATGGCGAAGGATGACGAGGCTTTCCAGAAAGAAAAGGAACGCATTATGGACCTTGTAAACAAAGCCGGTTTTGCGGAAGCGGATTCGTTCTGGAAGAAATCCTTTGAAGACGGCATGGCAAAGTATGAACAGCTGATCTCGGGCAACTAATTCCTGTCGGCATTCGCCGACACGGGGCCTGCAAGATACCGGACGGGCAGCAAGCTGCCTGTCCGGTATTTCTATTGCAATTTCGGGAATGAGCAAGCTATAGTATGGTTTAGAGCGGCGGTCGTTGACCTCAGGAAACGAGGTGTTGTCATGTATAAAGTATTGATCGTAGAAGATGAAATGCTCGTCCGCATTGGTCTTAAAAACTCCTTCCCGTGGAGCAAATACGAGATGGAAGTGATCGCCGATGTATCCAATGGCAAAGATGCCCTTGAAGTCTACGAGAAGGAGAAGCCGGATCTCATCATTACGGATCTCAAAATGCCCGTTATGGATGGTATGGAACTGATATCGGCGGTGCGAAGGAAAGATGCGGATACCAGAATCCTGATTCTATCCTGCATCGAGGAGTTTGAATATGCACGTAAAGCGGCGAATTTCAAGGTTTCCGGTTATATCTTGAAGCTGACGATGACATTTGACGAAATGGAATCCATCGTGGGCTCCGTTTATGAGGAACTGAAGAACAGGGTAAACTCCCCCTTTAGGACATTAAACAACAACATGAGTATCGGTACTTTGAAAGAGAAGCTGCTGAAGGATTATTTGTTTTACGGCGTTTATTCGGAGTCCGAAATGACGGTTCTGCTGAAGCAACTGAATTCACGCATCGGGCAGGGCAAGGTCGTGACAGCCATTATGGAGACGAATCAGCACGCACGCCTGTTAAAACGGTTCAATGACGATCGCGGCGAACTGATCCATTTTACGATTTTGAACGTACTGAACGAAATCATGGCCAATCACGGTGCTGGGGAAGCGTTTCACGACAAAGACAACCGCTATTTGGTCGTGCTTTCTTTCCACGATCGGACCACGGATGAAGACGTTGTGGTCACGCTGATCAGCTTGTTCGAGAATGTCCTCCGAGCGATAAAAACGTATTTCGACGTTTCGGTTCATATATGCGTGAGCGAGATCGACCAAGGCTTAGGTGGGTTAAAGAGGCTTTATCAAACATGCAATGCCTGCATGGCAGATCGATATTTCGCCGAAGTTCCGATCCAGATGTTATCCGATCGGCCCAAAGAAATTGCATTTGCGAAGTGGAAACAGGCGGTCAGTACCGTTTGTATCGCCTGGGAAAGTCTGGACGAACCGTTTGCGGGCGATCTAAAGAAGGAAGTGCAGAAGCGGCTGGAGCAGCCTCTTTACGATGAACGCAGCTGGAAACTGCTTTTTATCGGGTTGATGGAGTGGACATGTTCCTATCTAAGCATCCCTGAAGATTCCACGCCGCTCATGGGCTTGACCGGAAAGGAAAGGATCGAAGCCTGCTACTCGATTCGAGATTCGATCGAGGTTTGGGAAAACCATCTTGCGGAAACCGCGAAATTAAAGAGCATGATCAAATCCGTCAGCAAAGAAGTGGCCGACGCCGTGCAGTACATTCACCGCAATTTTGACCAGGATATTTCGCTGAAAGAAATATCCGATCACGTTCGGCTCAGCCCGAATTACTTTAGCCTTCTCTTCAAGAAAGAAATGGGGCGCAATCTCATCGAGTACCTGACGGATTGCCGGATCGAGAAGGCAAAGGAATTGCTGCGCAGCACGACACTCAAAACCTATGAAATTGCCGAAATCGTAGGCGTCCCAGACAGCGCGTATTTCAGCCGCATTTTCAAAAAAACGACAGGTGTTTCCCCTTTGGAATTTAGGAAAACAAGGGTGTTAAACGGTATGGTTGGCGCGTATGAGAATGAGTAAAATCTTGAGCATTTTCAGCGACCGCAGCTTCAATGTCAAATTGAAGACCCAGCTTATCGCGTCATTTGTGGCGATGACCCTGATCATCGTGTGTCTGATTTCCACCCTCGTCTATAATAGCGTGTTGTCTATTCTGAATAAGCAATCCGAGGAGATGGTCACTCGTCAATTTCGCCAGTCCGAAAACAGCATCGTTAATTTTCGCGATCAGCTGGAAAAAATGGCGGGCTTGTTTGCCATCAACAAAGAGATTCAAGAGTTTATCGGAAATCCCGATATATCGGATGAAGCCACCAGGCTGGGCAATATGCAGGAGATCCTCAAGTCGATGGACCGTTTTCTGCTCACATATCCCTATGTCCATTCCATTGCTTTGTATAACCGAAGCGGCGAGGCGGTCTTCAATTCCGGCTCAAGAAGTTGGTACGAGAAGGATGCTAGGGAATCCAGCCCTTTCTATTCGTCCATACTCTATCAAGAAATCACAGAGAAATCGTTTGGTTTTTTGTGGGACGGGTTGACGGACTCCTCTTTATTCAATTTGAAGGAAAGGATTTCACCCGGAGAGGTCCCATTGCCTTACCTATCAGCCGTTCGTTATGTCACCGCTCTAGGACGCGTGGATCTATCCGCGGTGTTGGTCGTTAACGTTCGGCAATCCGAATTTGGATCCCTTTTTAGCGGCAGTGAAGGCACAAACAAGTATGAAGCATCGTATGTGATGGATGACGCCGGCATCATCATATCCCATCCGGACCTGGATCGGATCGGATCGATTGCGCCTTTGGCTGCTCGAATCGACCATTCCCTCTCGAACGGCAGCTTTTCGGCGCAAGTCGAGGGCCGTTCTAAACAAGTTACTTTTTATCGTATCGGACAGACGGGGTGGACGCTGATCAACGAAACGCCGAAAGCGGAATTCATTCGCAATATCCGGACTTTGCGGCAGCTCATCGGTTTAGTTATTATATTGAGCCTCTTTCTAGCGCTTCTTCTTTCCTTCTACTGGATCTATCGGATCACGAGGCCGTTTAATCACTTGGTCTACGCGATGCGGGAGATGGAGAAGGGAAACGTCGGTATTGTTCTTAACGAGACGCCCAGCACGGAACTCGGCATTATAGGGAGACGGTTTAATAAAATGTCGCTAAGCATCGAGGAGCTGATCAAAGAGAACAAATCGATCGAGGAAGAGAAGCGGATGCTGGAGATGGAGTCGTTGCAATCCCAAATCAATCCCCATTTCTTATACAATGCCTTGAACACAATCAAGTGGGTGGCACTGGTTCGGAATGAACTCAGCATCGTGGACAGCATTACAACGCTTGGAAATATGCTTCGTACCATTTATAAGGATCGATCGCCGACCATGAAACTCTCCGAAGAAGTGGCATACATCGATAATTACTTGAAAATCATGAATGTTCGTTATGGGGAAGGCGTTCAGGTGTCTATTTATATCCCGGAAGAGCTGAGGTCGTGCCAAGTGATCCGATTTATTTTGCAGCCAATTGTAGAAAACGCTTTCCAGCATGGTTTGAATACGAAAGGCTATCAAGGCACAATCACGCTCACCGCCGAGAGGGACGGGAACGATCTGAGTATTACCGTTCGCGATAACGGGACGGGTATCTCACCGGAACGGTTGGCACTGATCCGCGAGCATTTGGAGGGCGGCGATTCGTCGAAGCAATCGGCTATCGGCGGCAGCATCGGTCTCGCGAACGTAAACAGAAGAATACAAATGCAACACGGTAAAGCTTATGGCTTGTCTATTGAAAGTCAAACCGATATCGGGACAGAGGTTTGTCTCCGTTTGCCGGCTAATTTGTAGAACTATTAACACAATAGAGTAAAAAAAACGGTGGAAGCCTAGTGGCTTTCGCCGTTCTTTTTTTTGCCCGGAGGTATCGTATTTTTCTGATGTGTCTCGATTTCTACGTATTTAAAGCAATGGCGGATATTTATAATAAGAAATTGTTACCGCTTACAAATATGACTATAGGACGCTCTAGGAGGAGGTTTTTATGGAAGTGACGTTGCAGCAGAGCAATCTTACGGATGCGCGGGCAATTTCGAAGAAAAAGCGCACGTCGCCGTGGAGTAGGATGAAGAGGCAGAAATGGTTGTTTCTTATGATCCTCCCAGGCTTTATATGCACGCTAGTGTTCGCTTACGGTCCTATGTTCGGCTTATATATGGCCTTCATCAATTACTCGCCGGGCGGCGGATCTTTTTTCTATCAGTTTTTTCATAGTGAATTTATCGGGTTGAAGTGGTTTCAATATTTTCTGAATAACGGGGATTTCTATCCCATTCTCAGAAATACGCTGGCGCAGAGCTTGCTCTCCCTACTGATTGGTTTCCCTGCTCCGATTATACTGGCACTCGTCATCAATGAGGTTAGCCAAGGCTTGTTTAAACGGGTTGTGCAAACCGTATCGTATTTGCCGCATTTCGTTTCCTGGGTCATTGCCGCCAACATCATCGTTACGATGCTGTCCTCCCAGGGCCCGCTCAATCAACTTTTGATGGCCCTTCATATCATCGATGAGCCGGTACTGTTCCTTCAGAATGGCCATATGTTCTGGTGGATCATCGCGTTCTCGAATGCCTGGAAAGAGATGGGCTTTAACGCCATTATTTATTTGGCCGCGATTACGAGCATCAACGCAGAGCTTTACGAAGCCGCGAGAGTAGACGGCGCGAACCGGTGGCGGCAGATGATGAACGTCACGCTGCCTGCACTCAAGCCAACGATTACGATTCTCTTGATTCTCGCGCTCGGCAACGTGCTCAATGCGGGCTTTGACCAGCAATATTTGCTTCAGAATACGACGGTGCTGCAATATTCCGACGTTATTGATACGTATACGTACCGTTACGGTTTACAGAATGGGATGTTCTCCTACGGGGCTGCGGTCGGATTGTTTAAATCGGTCGTTGCATTCCTATTAGTCGTACTAGTAAATGCATGGTCTAGAAAGGTCAATCAGCAATCATTGTACTAACGCTTAAGAGAAGAAGAGCAGGAGGCGGCCGGCTTTGGAGAAAATCAGCGGTGCGGGAGAGCGAATCTATACGGCATGTATCTATTTGATTTTGATATTCGTGTTCATGATTACGTTCTATCCCTTTTGGAACATTTTAGCCCTATCACTTAACAGTGCGAGCGATACGGTTCGGGGCGGCATCACGTTCTGGCCCAGGGAGTTCACTCTTGAAAGTTACAAGCAAATATTGCAGGATCGAGAAATCCTGAACGGGCTTAAAGTTACGCTGCTTCGGACGGTGGTTGGCACTCCGCTGACGGTTATGGTCATCAGTTTGCTTGCCTATGCGCTTAGCAAGAAGGACTTAGTGGGACGGCGCATGATCGGTTTGTTCTTCATATTCACGATGTATTTCGGCGGCGGGCTCATTCCGTACTACATGATCTTGAAGAACGTGCACCTGATCGATAGCTTCGCTGTCTATATCATTCCGAATCTAATGAACGTGTTTTTCGTTATCATCGTTCGCACATTTATGCAGGATCTGCCGGCGGAAGTAGAGGAATCGGCGAAAATGGACGGGGCGAATGATCTGCAAATTTACTGGAAGATCGTGCTGCCGGTCTGCCTGCCGGTACTCGTGACGATTGGACTGTTCTCCGCGATCGGCCACTGGAATTCCTGGTTCGATTCCTATGTGTTTACCTACAAGCCACAGCTCAAGACGCTGCAGGCGGTACTCGTCAAAATCCTGAATCAATACCAGACGAGCTCATTCACGAATAGCCGGACCCAATTGGCAGATTCCTTTAAGCGGACGGCTATATCACCGGATACGATCCGTATGGCGGCAACGATGGTCGCGACGATCCCGATCATCCTTGTGTATCCGTTTTTGCAGCGGTATTTCGTCAAGGGCTTGACGCTTGGCGCTGTTAAAAGCTGAGCCGCCGCATTTTTGGGGAGGTGATATTCGTAGGAAGGTACAAGTCTCAGGTAGCGTTGACGTTCGGACTTTATCATTAATTAAGGGGGATCTCCAACCATGGCATCGATCAAGAAAATAGGAACGATTGTCGCAAGCACGATTGTTAGCGCTGCGCTAATAGCGGGCTGCAGCAGTACCGGCAATGATAAGAACGAACCTGCGGCTGCCGCGAATGGGCAGACCGAAGAAAACCTAGCCAGCAACAACGGCGGAAATACCGATAGCTCTAAGGAACCGCTCAAAATCACGTTTTTTGACAAAAATACCGGTGAAAATTTCGATGATCCGGTCGCTCGCGAAATCACGAAAAAGACCGGCGTAACGGTCGAGATCCAGCAACCGACAGGCAATCCGACAGAGAAGCTGAACCTGATGCTGGCCTCCGAGGATTTTCCGGATATCATCATGTTCGACCGAAGCAGCGATATCCTTAACAAGTACATCGCATCAGGCGCGCTCATTTCGCTTGACGACTTAATCAGCCAATATGGACCCGACGTCACGCAAATGTACGGCGACACTCTGAACAAGACGAGGTACTCGGACGGCAAAAATTACTTCCTGTCCAATTGGTACGGATTCGCCGAGAACGAACCGGTATTCGGCTTCAACTTGAAGATGGATATGCTTAAGGAGCTGGCACCGGATAAAGCCGAGGGAGGCGTGCCATTCACGGCTGACGAGTTCGAGCGTGCATTACTAGATTTCAAAGCGAAGTATCCTGAGGTAAACGGGAAGAAGACCACTGCAATGACGATGGACGGCTCTAATATGGGAGCGGTTCTCGGAACGTTCAAAGGCATGTTCGGCATGAAATCGTATTATGAAGTGGACGGCAAACTACAATACGATGTCGAGGATCCCCAGTATCGTGATATGATTCTGTATATGAACAAGCTGTTCCGCGAAGGATTGATCGATCCGGAATGGGCGCTCAACAAACGGGAAACGTGGTTGGAGAAAATGGCGGCGGGCAACATCTTCGCCACTTTAGGCGCATATTGGGATCTCGGTACCGCTAACGAAGCGCTCAAAAAGGACGGCGGAGCGGACAAGCAATACTATGCGTACAAAGTCGTCGCGCCTGGTGTAGATCCGGCAAAGACCACGTACGGTCCGTTAAGCTCGCTCGGCTGGGATGCAATCGGCATCACAAAGGCGAACAAGCATCCGGAAGAAACGATGAAGTTCATCAATTACCTTGCCAGCGAACAGGGACAATACCTGTTGCAGTGGGGGATTGAAGGCGTGGACTGGGACATGAAGGACGGCAAGCATGTGCCTCGTCCGGAGGTACTTCAGAAATTTAAGGCCGATTTCGGCAACACCGTTAAAGAGTCAGGCGTTCGCAAGTGGACCTGGTTCATCAAGGGCGGCAAAGCCGAAGACGGTACGGTGTACGACATGGTGGCCCGTTACGATCGCGGCGAAGTGGACAAAATGGCGATAAAGAACCTGGGCGACTCCGGCTGGAACACGGATACTTATGATAATCTTGGTCCGCAGGGCGGCACGCCTGAAATTCTAACCGCACAGAAGCTGTCGGATATTATGAACCAATCGCTGACGAAGGCGATCAATGCCAAGACGGAAGCGGAAGCGGCAAGCACGTTCGACAAAATGCTGGCCGACATGAAGGCGGCAGGAAGCGAGTCCGTCGAGAAAATCATCAACGACAATTACCAGGCAAGATTGGCGCTTTGGAAATAAGAACGATCGATGGGAGACGGCGTATTGAAGCCGTTTCCCACTATTTCCATACGAGTATTCGAATCTTGCTAGACGAATGACATGGAGAAGGGACTTGAAGCCGGATGACAAAAAGATCTTTCCGCACCTTGCTAATCCGACAAAAAATTATTGCGGTATACATCCCGCTTATTCTTGTCCCGTTATTCATACTTGGGTACTTTACCAGCAATCTCTTTACGAACTCTCTAATTGATAAGACGAAGCAGAACGTGTCTGACGAATCGACGCTGATTCTGACCCGGATCGATACCATGATCGAGAATGCCCAGAGCGGTGCCAACATTATGATGACGGACATTAATCATATCTACGATGATTTACCCAACTCGACGAGCCCGTTTGAAGAAAAGCAGCTTTCCAATCAAATGCAGACACAATTCAGCATCAACCAGCTGAATTTTCCCGATATCGATTCCGCGGCCTTCATAGACTCCAAGGGCCGCCTTTTCACGTCTTACTTCCCGACGAAGGAAAGTGACAGTAAATTTGCCACAAGCGATTGGCTGAAAAGGATTAACGCAATGCCGGGTTATGGCGTCAATAATTGGTTTCCGATGCAGCGCCGGGACTACCTGGTGACGAATGCCCAAGAACCGGTCATTTCGATCGGCAAAAAAATATTGAAGCTGGATTCCGGCCGGCCGTTCGGCACGCTGATTGTCAACGTCAAGGAGAGTTCGATTTCGAACATCTTCGCCAAGATGAATCCGGCTTACGGCGTCAAGAAGCAGTTCATGATTGTCGACCGTGAAGGTCAGGTGATATCGTCGCTGACCAAATCCGAATTGCTGAAGCCACTCCGAGATGAGCGACTGCGCAGCCTCTTGCTATCGAAAGGCTCGTTTTCCCTCATCGTGAACACGGATACCGGCCGCAATCTCGTCACGAGTGTTGTAGACGCTAAGATGGGATGGCGGCTCGTCAATATCGTTCAGGTGGATCTCATTACTAAAGATATCCGGAAGAATGGCATCATGACGCTTATTATCGGCGCGGTTTGCCTCATATTCGCACTGCTGGGGGCGGGGATGCTTTCGAAGATTATCGTCAATCCCTTGTTGAAATTAACCAAGGCGATGCGCCAGGTCAAGGAGGGGGATCTAAACGCAGCCGCACAAATTCAGACCTCCGATGAGATCGGCCTGCTCGCATCCGTGTTCAATTCAATGATCACACGGATCAAGGATTTGCTGCTTCAGGTCGAAGCGGATCAGATCAAGAAGAAGGAAATCGAGCTTGCGCTCATCCATTCCCAGATTAAGCCGCACTTTCTGTACAATACCCTGGACTTGATTTACGTGCTGAATGACATGAACCTGCAGCATGAAGCGCGGGATACGACGAAAGCACTGGCTGATTTCTATAGGGTTGCACTAAGCAAGGGCAGCGAAATCATTACGATCAGCGAGGAAGTCAAAAATGCCAGCGACTATTTGGCGATTCAAAGCGTGCGTTATTCCGATGTATTCGACTACGACATGGACATCGACCCTGCAATCCTAACGTGCGATATTCCGAAACTGACGCTGCAGCCGATTCTCGAGAATGCCATTTACCATGGCTTGAAGCTCAAGGGAAGCAAAGGGCATATCCGAGTTGCCGGTACTATAGAAGGAAACCGCATCATAATTCACGTTACCGATGACGGAGCCGGCATGTCGGAAGACGTGCAGGGTAGGATCGGGAAACATGGATCCGAGATCGGGAAGCCAATTTCCTTCGGATTGTTCAGTGTGCATGAACGCATTCGTCTCTATTTCGGAGATGAATACGGCATTGCAATCAAGAGTCAACCGGGAGCTGGCACGACTGTAAGTGTTTGCTTGCCTGCCGACGGAGAACGGAGGAATCGCATTGCTTAAAGTGATGATAGTGGACGATGAAATTTTGTTCAGGCAGCATATGAAATCGCGCATCGATTGGGAGAGTCTAGGTCTGGTCATTTGCTGCGAGGCAAACAATGGAGTCATCGCGCTTGAACAAGCGGAGACATTCAGGCCGGATCTGGCGCTGATCGATATCAGTATGCCATACATGGACGGTCTGGAGCTCTCCGAAGAGCTGAAGCGGCAATACCCTCACCTTTTCATTATCTTGGTGACCGGACACAACGAATTTGAGCACGCGCGCAAAGCGATGCGCATTGGCGTGAAAGACTACCTGCTCAAGCCCTTCGACAATGAAGAGTTCGTCGTGGCGCTGCAGAAAGCGAGAAGTTTCGTGCTAGGCGCACGAGAGGAAAGCGAACTGTCCAAGGACATCGCGCCACTGCTGCGTGACAGCTTCCTCAACAAATTGATTCGTCCCGGCCTCGACATGGACCGTGCTCAGATTGAAGCATCGATGATTCGCTGCCGGCTTCCGTTGCCGTCGTTCCGATTTCGGGTTATCGCGACGGAGATTGACAACCTCTATGAGCAATGGAGCGATCCACGAGAAATCATGCTATGGAAGCATACCGTAGCGAACATGCTTGGCGATCTTGTACACATCGATGGAGAGCATTATGTTTTCCACGACTCCGAGGGGCGCATTGTGTCTATACTTGCTTTCCGCAGCGAACGGGAGTTTAACGATTACGACGGTCATGCATTCGAGCGACTCGCCCGTCTGGTCGAGCGGCACTTCAAGTTTACCGTGACGAGCGGCTTCGGCAGCCCATGCCGCGAATATGAGCAGCTGCACCAGTCGTACCGCGAAGCGCTGCTTTGCCTACAAAATAAGCTCACCGCGGGTCAGGGCAAGTTCATTTGGTACGATAGATTGAGCAACCGGACGGAAAAGTTCAATTTCTTCCCGGTGGACATGCACGAGGCGCTGATCTTTCATTTGCGCGCCAAAGACGAGGGCGGCGTGAGGGAACGGCTGGAAGCAACGTTTGGCTACATGGACAATGAAGGGGCGACGAGCGAGAACGCCTATACAATTATGATTGGTCTTATTTCGGTTTGTTTGTCGTACGTCATCGAATCCGGCAACTCCATTGAAGACGTGTATGGTGCCAATTTCTCGCCAGTCCGGCATATCCGGGGATTGGCGACGGTTCAGCAAGGGAAAGACTGGATTATGCAGTTATACCAGATGGGCATGGCGTCTACCTCAAGCGAACGGTCATCTAAGTCGCTTAAACTGTACAATGTCGCCAAAACCTACATTCAAGAGCAGTATTCCGACCCCGAGCTGTCCGTGGAAGGCGTCGCCGCCCAATTGTTCATCCACTCCAGCTATTTACGGCGGATCTTCAAACGGGAAGGCAAAGTATCGGTTTCGGATTACATCACCTACGTGCGCATGAAGCGGGCGAAGGAGCTAATCGGGATGGGGGCGGTTAAGCTGCATGGAATCGCGGAGCAAGTCGGATTCAACGACCCTAATTACTTCAGCAAGTGTTTCAAGAAGCAATTTGGACTTACGCCCTCAGAATACGAAAACAGACTGGTGAAATGACCCGAAAGCCGCACCTGGTGCGGCTTTTTACGTTATTTGAGCGGAGCTCGACCAAGTGTCTCGATTTTTGCTGATTGGTCGCGTTCGTTGCGTATTTTAACGTTTCAATCGCTTTTATAATGAACATGTACCTGAGATCGCTATTAACTGGCGGGTCATCAACTAACGAGAAGGTAGGGAGACCGTATGAGAAAGACTAAAAAAACACTTGCAGTCGCAGGGGCGCTGATGCTGGCCTTGTCGCTCACGGCATGCGGCAGCGGAAATAACGACAACCAAGCATCAGGCAACGCGGCGACAGGCGCGGATAGCAGTACGGCAGAGGGAAATAGCGCTAACAGCGAGCCGATCAAGCTCCGTATCTATGCCAAATATTTCGACGACGACACCAAGAAGCCTTATGACTACGCGGTAGCCGAATTGAAGAAGGCAATGCCAAACGTCGAGCTGGAACTGGATCCCATGCAACAGGATAACAATCAGAAGCTGAAAACCTATGCTGCGACCGGTAATATGCCAGATATTTTCGATGCCGACTTTAGCATTATCAAAGCTTTTGCAGAATCCAAAAATATCGAAATGCTCGACGACGCTGGGGCAACAAAAGAGTTGCTGGCTGATTTCAACCCGGGCTACGAGAATTCGCTGGCAGCACCTGATGGGCATATCTACGCCTATACGGCGGGCGGAACGAACTTCCAGCTGCTCTATTACAGCAAGAAACTGTTCGCGGAAGCGGGCGTACAAGCGCCAATCAAGACATACGGTGAGTGGATCGAAGCGATCAAGAAATTCAAAGCTAAGGGAATTATCCCGATGGCGATATTTGCGAAAGAGAAATGGATTTCCAACTCGTTCTACAAAGGTTTGGTCACCCGCGAGCAGCCGGACGGCTACGCGGCACTGGAACAGCAAGGTCTGACGCAATTGCCGGACGCATTTAAGAACGCATCGAAGGAGTTCGAGGCTCTTAAGGAAGCAGGACTGTTCGATGCCAATGCGACGAACACCAATTACGACCAAGCTTCTGCATTGTTCTATACCGGTAAGGCGGCGATGTTTGTTAATGGCCAATGGGAAATTTACGGTTCGGACAAAAATATGGGCACCGACGTCGACTGGATGTACTGGCCGGCCAAGGATGAACAGACATACGAGAAGATGAAATATTATATGAACGGCGCGCCAGCGCCCGGCGGCTTTGCCGTATCGCCTACAAGCAAACATAAAGAGGAAGCCATCAAAGTGGCTGCGTTCGTCGCCCGCAAGTATTCGGAGTATCAATACCTCAAGCTTGGTAACCCGATTGTATCCTTGAAGATCGACCAGGTGGTTTCCGTTACCCCACCGGCAATGATGCAGCGACTGATCGACGAGGTGCTTCCGAACGTTAAAGGCTACGCTAAGTTCAATCAAAGCACGGAGCTCAACAATGCACTGGACGACAATACGCAGAACTTGGTAGTGAAAGGCTTTACCGACAAGCAATTCAACGACAACATCGAACGCGTAATCAAGGAAATCAACAAATAGAGCGAACTGACCCGCGCCGGAACGCAGGTTCCGGGCGCGGGCGCTTGCTAAGTAAAGGCAGGGAACAACTATCATGAAGATCTATTTGAGGAACAGGAAAGCCATCGCACTGTTCACTCTTCCGGCCTTGCTGCTTTATTCGGTCATCGTCAGTTATCCCGTGCTGCAAACGTTGTACCGGAGCTTCTACGACTGGAATGGGCTAGGGGGCGGCACATTTAACGGAATCTCCAACTACGTGAAGCTGTTTCACGATCCGTTGCTGACCCGATCGCTGCGGAACGGTGCGCTATTTGCGCTCGTGCTTGTCGTGTTCCAAATCGGACTTGGCTCGGTGCTTGCATTGGTATGCGCCGATCCCAAAGTGAAAGGCCGGAAGATTCTGAAGGCAGGCTATTTTATCCCAGTCGTGCTGTCGGTCACCGTCGTTTGCCAGCTGTGGATTGCGATGTATGATCCTACGAGCGGGTTCGTGAACCAGCTATTCAAGCTGCTCGGCATCTCGTATCGACAAAATTGGCTGACCTCGTCTGCCGTTTCAATCGTTGCGATTGCCTTTGTGAATGCCTGGCAGTTCATGGGCTTTCAATTCAGCCTGCTATATGCGGGAGTCAAATCTATTCCCGAACAGTATATGGAAGCGGCTAATATCGACGGCTGCACGAAATGGATGGCTCATCTTCGTATTACGATCCCTCTCATGGCCGAGACCTATAAATTCTGTTTCATTTTGGCGATCACCTCTGGCATCGGCGCCTTTATTCAGATGCTGATCATGACAAGCGGGGGACCGGGAACAACCAACTATACCTTGACTTACATGATTTATCGTTATGCGTTTATGGAGTCGAAATACGGCTACGCCTGCGCGATTTCAGTCTTTCTCGTGGCGCTCAGCCTGCTGGCCACGCTGGTCATCAACCGGTTGTTTGCGCGCGAACGCATTACGTATTAGGGGCAGAAAGGGGCGAACAACACGTCTATGTTCTCAGCTAGCAAGATCATGAAGCCCGGGCAACTGCTGCAAGGCTTATTATGGCTTTACTTCATCATTTCCGTTTATCCGCTATTTTGGATGATTTCGTATTCGCTGAAGAACAACAACGAAATTTTCAGCACGAATCCGTTCGGCCTGCCGACGCATTTCCGTATCGAAAACTACATTCACGCTTGGATGAATTTCAACATCCCGCGTTATTTTCTAAACAGCGTCGTTGTGTCCACGATCAGTACGGCCGGCATACTTCTGCTATCCGTTATGTTTTCCTATGCGGCGGCGAGGATGGAATGGAAGCTTCGTGGGGCAGCAAGGGCGTATATGATGGTCGGCATGTTCATTCCCCTTCAGGTCATCATGATACCTCTGGCGATCTTGGTGAAAGATTTTCACCTGATAAATACGTACGGTGCACTAATCGTACCCTACATCGCGTTTGGACTGCCATTCTCTTCCCTTATTTTCTACGGGTTCCTAAGGGGAATTCCATTCGAGCTTGAGGAATCCGCTTGCATGGATGGCGCTAGTATATATCGAACATTCGTCAGTATCATCGTGCCGATCGTCAAACCAGCCATGGCGACGGTTGCCATTTTACAATTTTTAGGTGCGTGGAACGAGTTTTTGCTGGCGTACATTTTGATTTCGGATGAAACCATGAAGACGCTGCCGCTTGGATTATTGTTCTTCCAAGGACAATACAGTACGGACTGGGGCGGCATGGGCGCTGTTATGACCATCGCGAGTCTGCCGACGGTCGTCGTGTTCTTGTTCTTCAGTGAACAGGTGGAACGGGCGATGACGGTGGGGTCCGCGGTAAAAGGGTAAGGGAAAGGAACGTACGAGAGTGGAATTGCGATCATGCTAGAACAAGAATGATAGATTGCTATCAATTTCATGGAGGCAATGTTGAATGAACGAATTCAAACTACGGTATGACAAACCCGCCGCGAAATGGTCCGAAGGGTTTCCTGTCGGTAACGGAAGATTGGCCGCGATGGTCTACGGCGGTGCGAGCCAAGAGATTTGGAACATCACGGAGCTGACTTATTGGTCGGGGAAAAGGGAGCCTGTCGTCAGCCACTCGGATGGAAAGAACGATTTGGCTCGGCTCCGGCAGCATTTCTTTGATGGCGATTACGAAGGCGGGGAGCGATTAGCCCGCGAGCTGCTGGAGCCGGCCAAGGGCAACTTCGGTACCAACTTGCCTATGTGCAACGTTCATTTGCAATTCGGGGATGAGGAGCGGGAGATCGTTCGGGAGCTGGACCTCGAGACTGCTATCGCGCGAACGATTCATCAAGGAGCACATGCAAAGATTCATCGCGAGCTCTTCGCTTCCCATGCAGATGGCCTCCTCGTGTGCCGGTTGTGGACCGAGCAACCGGAAGGGATTACATGTTCCGTCCATCTGGAAGGGATGACGGATCGCTTCGAGAGCCGAAACGATCCACTTGGCTTGACCTTTGAAGGCCAAGCCTTGGAGCGGGTCCATAGTGACGGAGAATGTGGCGTGCGTTGCCAGGGACATCTTCGTGTGTCGACAGAAGGCGGGCAGGTTGCAGGTGAAGACGGACTTATCGTGGTCGCGAACGCGAGTGAAGCGATTCTCTATTTCGCCGTCGACACGAGTTTCGGCCAAGGCGGCGACAGCTGGCTGAGCGCGGCTGCCCTGAGGCTGGAGCAGGCGGAAGCCAAAGGCTATGAACGGCTTAAAGCAGATCATATCGCCGACTATCGGAGCCTATACGCGCGTGTTGGTATGGATTTGGGTCAAACTGGACAAAGCGAGCTGCCGACAGATGTGCGAATCCGGCATCTTGCTGATGGAAGCGACGAAGACCCGGCTATCTACGCGCTGTTTTTCCAATATGGCAGGTATCTAACGATCTGCGCAGCAAGAGAGGATTCCCCGCTGCCGATCAATCTGCAAGGGATTTGGAACGACAACCAAGCATGCCGAATGGGCTGGACCTGTGACTATCACCTCGATATTAATACAGAAATGAATTACTATCCGACGGAAACGACCAACTTATCCGAGTCTCATTTGCCGCTCATGCGCTATATCGAGCGACTTGCTGAAGACGGAAAGGCTGCTGCACGAGACTTCTACGAGTGCGATGGATGGACGGCTCATACCGTTTCGAACGTTTGGGGTTTCACGGCACCTGCTTGGCAGACGTCCTGGGGGCTTAACGTTACCGGCGGTCTATGGCTGGCGCTTCAGCTTCGAGATCACTATGAATTCACGCACGATGACTCGTTTCTGCGTGAAACGGCTTATCCGGTATTAAAAGATGCAGCAGCGTTCTTCCTGGATTACATGGTCATCCATCCGCAGAACGGCTGGCTCGTAACGGGACCATCCATCTCACCGGAAAACACCTTCCATGCCAACGGAACGAAGGAGCATCATCATTTATCCATGGGTACGACACTTGATCAGGTGCTCGTAGCCGATCTGTTCGAATTTTGCCTGGAAGCGGCCGAGAAACTTCAGGTGGACGAAGAACTGCGGATGAAGCTGAATCAGGCCATTGCTATGCTGCCTCCGCTTCAGATTGGAAGCAAAGGGCAGCTGCAGGAGTGGCTGGAGGATTACGTGGAAGCACAACCGGAACACCGCCATCTGTCGCATCTGCACAGCCTGTTTCCGGCGTACCGGATTACGCCTCAACATACACCAGCGTTAAGCGCTGCCGCTCATGTCACACTCGAAGCGCGGAAGTCGAGCGACAACCATGAGGATATCGAGTTCACGGTCGCGGCCTTTGCCGGCTGTTTCTCGAGGCTGCACGATGGAGAACGCGCCTATGAGCAAATTTATCATCTCATCGGGGAGCTGTGCTACGACAACCTGTTGACCTACTCGAAGCCTGGCATTGCCGGGGCCGAGACGGCAATCTACGTCGCCGATGGCAATTACGGCGGTACGGCGGTCATCGCCGATATGCTGCTGCAAAGCCATGCAGGTGAGCTTCATCTGCTGCCGGCTCTTCCCCTAAAGTGGCCTTCCGGCAAGTATTCAGGCTTGCGGGCAAGAGGTGCTCTGGAGGTTGATGTGATTTGGTCTGAGGGGGCCATGGTAGAAGCAACGGTTAAGGCGTACGCAGCGGGACAAACCGTCCTGCGGCAAGGTGGGCGCACGGCACCTTTTCAATATGAAGCCGGACGCAGCTACCGGATTGACAGCGAGCTGCGCATCTCAGAAGGAGAATCGTTATGAGAATCATTGCTGCTGAATCATTTCTGTACCGTGTACCGCCGGCCATGACATGGATTGACTCGACGCATGTCGTATCAGGCATCGAATTCATTGAGATGCGGATCCGGACAGATACTGGCTTGGAAGGCATCGGACTCAGCTATACCGTCGGCATCGGGGGGACGGCGGTCAAGGCGCTGCTTGACGATTACGTCATCAGCTCCCTGATCGGGAAAGATCCGCTCCGCATCGAGGAGATCTGGCAGGATCTGAATGGCCAGCTGCACCGATGCGGCGATGGCATCACGTCGCTTGCATTGGCCGCGGTTGACGTCGGGTTATGGGATTTGGCCGGAAAGCATTATAAGCAGCCGCTGTACAAGCTGCTCGGCGGCTCACGTGAACGGATCGTTACGTATGCCAGCGGTATCGATTTCGAGATGGACCTGCCCACATTGCTGGACTTTATGAAGGAACACAAGAGCCAAGGCTATTCCTACATCAAAATGAAAATCGGCAAGGCGGACATTGCCGAAGATATGGAGCGGATCTCTCGAGTGAAGGAGACCGTCGGCCCCGGTGTGACGGTTTTGGTGGACGCGAACCAGAAGTGGACCGGCTATCAAGCGATTCAATACGGTGCAGAGCTGGATAAGCTTGGCTTGGGGTGGATCGAGGAGCCGATTGCGAACACGGACATTGAGGGACACGCACGGATGAAGGCGGCGATCCGTACGCCGATCGCCGTCGGGGAAAGTCTGTATACGAAATATCAGTTTCTGGAGTATTTGAAGCAGGGAGCCGTCGATTTCATTCAAGCTGATGTCGCCCGGGTGGGCGGCATCACGGAATGGGTGAAGATCGCGCATCTGGCAGATGCTTGGCAGCGGCCGGTTGCCCCTCACTTCCTCATGGAATTGTCTCTTCATTTGCTATGCGGAGTGCCAAACGGTTATATCTTGGAGAACGTCAAGGGTGGCTCTCTAACGGAGCTGGGGCTGCTTGAAGTGCCAGTCCTCGTGAAAGACGGCTATTGCTACCCAAGCGAAGAACACGGACACGGCCTGCGGTTGAATCGTGCAGAACTATACAAGTATGTGGTGACGCCGGAAACGCTCCGTAAAATGGACGTCAGAAGTAAAAAAACGTAATGGAGAAGGAGGAATGACCATGATCGATGCTCATCAGCATTTCTGGCGGGTTTCCCGCGGTGATTATCCATGGATGACGCCGGATTTAAAAGTGCTGAACCGGGATTATTTGCCGGAGGATCTGCGGCTGATTCTGGAGGATAACGGCATTTCGCGGACGATTCTCGTGCAAGCCGCGCCAACGGAGGAAGAAACCGAATTTTTGCTGGAGCTGGCCGAGAAAACCGATTATGTCGCAGGCGTGGTCGGGTGGCTGGACTTGGCGGAGGACGATTTTCCGGAGAAGTTCGCACGGCTACGTGAAAATCCGAAATTGGTTGGCCTTCGTCCGATGCTCCAGGACTTGGAGGATGATGCATGGATATTGAGGCAAGAGGTGCTGAGGCATGTAGAGCTGCTGATCGCGGACGATTTTCCACTCGATTTGCTGGTACATCCCCGTCATCTGCCGCATATCGCGGAACTGTTTAGCCGATATCCTGCGCTGCGAGCCGTGATCGACCATGCTGCCAAGCCGCATATTGCAGAACGAATCATGGAGCCTTGGGGGATTTGGATGGAAGCCATTGCGAAGCACGATAACGTGATGTGCAAGCTGTCCTCTCTGATTACGCAGGCAGACGTGAACCACTGGAAGTTAGAGGACATTGCTCCTTACGTGAATCACGTCATTCGCGTGTTTGGAACGAAAGCTGTCATGTTCGGGAGCGATTGGCCTTATTGCCTGTTGGCAAGCAGCAGCTATGACGAGGTGCTCGAAGTGTTGCGGAACATGCTTCCCTCGAATTTAACAGATGAGGAACTGGCGGATGTGTTCGGGAATAATGCGGCGAGACTATATAAGCTGACGCGCTAGCGCAGGATGAGGGGGATACGATTCATGACCTTCAAAGGTGAGGTTGTTATTGTTACCGGTGGCGGCAGCGGCATCGGTGAAGCGGCGGCAAAACGGTTTGCCGCGGAAGGGGCGAAGGTGATCATTGCCGATATTCAGGCGGAACAGGCGGCTAGGGTAGCCGCCGCAATCCGCCGGGATGGCGGCGAAGCGAGTGATTACCGGACAGACGTTTCCAGCGTGGAGGATATCCGGAAGCTGATGTCGTTTGCTGTGGAGACTTACGGGCGAATCGACGTTCTGTTCAATAATGCCGCGATTCTGATGCCAAAGAGTCTGGACGAGGGAACGGAAGAAGAGTGGGATCGGTTGTGCGGGGTCAATTTAAAAGGCGTGATCTTCTGTACGAAATATGCGCTTCCTGAGCTTCGCAAAACAAAGGGAAGAATCGTGAATATGGCCTCATTGTCAGCGGAAATCGGTCAGCGGAACAATCCGTTCTACCCCGCGACCAAAGGCGGCGTTATCGCGTTTACCAAATCGCTTGCAATCGACTGCGCGATGGATGGTGTGCGAATCAATGCGATTTGCCCGGCTGGCGTATCGACACCGCTTCTGGAGGAATGGTTCAACAAGCACGATAATCCGGATGAGCTGCGCAAATCGATAGACCTGGTCCATATGCTCGGAAGGACGGCAACGGCGGATGAAATCGCAAACGTTGTCCTGTTTCTGGCCGGCGAAGCGTCGTCGTTCATCACCGGACAGGTGATTGACGTGGACGGCGGAGCTTCGCTGGGATATGGTATGGGTCCAAAACCGGAGTGGCTGCAGAATCAGCGATAATGCTTCATGGAATTATGAAAGCGCACACATTTCTAGATAGAGGGAGTTGCGTTTACGTCATGACCATTGCACATCGAAATCGAAGAAAAAGCATTTTTTACGGTTTTCTAGCCTTCATGTTATTAGCCTTTCAAACCACGGTGTTCGTTTATCAGCCTAAACCGGCTGAGGCGGCCGACAATGGCCTGGGCGCTAAGCCGTATATGGGCTGGAGCAGTTACAGTCAACAAGTCATCCATTCTCCCGCATCTTGGCTGACTGCCGAGAACATTATCGCTCAATCCGATGCCATGCATGAGAAGCTGCAGTCGCATGGTTACAACTATATCAACGTCGATGCCGGTTGGAATGGCGGCATCGACGAGTATGGCCGCCCGACGCCGAGCGCGGCAGTATTCCCGAACGGCATGCAGGAGGTCATCGACCATGTACATGCAAACGGTCAGAAATTTGGGTTGTACATTATTCCGGGTTTGGGGCAGGAAGCCTATGATCAGAATTTGCCGATCTACGGCACGGAATGCACAATGAAGGACATCGTTGCACAGCCGCTTCAACAGGCGAACTACTGGGGCTTCGGCTACAAGATCGATTTTTCGAAACCGTGCGCCCAGCGTTACATTGATTCGGTTGCCGATAAGTTCGGGGAATGGGGCGTCGACTTTATCAAGCTGGACAGCGTGATGCCGGGCTCCGGACGATACGATCTGTCGATCGATACGCGCGACAATGTGGCGGCCTGGTCGAAGGCGCTCGCCAAGCACCACATCTGGCTTGAGCTATCGTGGGCGCTTGACATCAACTACGCCGATACGTGGAAAGAATACGCCAACGGCTGGCGCGTGCATTGGGATATCGAATGCTACTGCAGTACGCTGACGAAGTGGGACAACATTTCCAGGCTGTTTCCGACGGCCGCACAGTGGTGGCGGCATGCCGGCCCTGGCGGTTGGAACGATTTCGATTCGCTCAATATCGGTAATGGCACGATTGATGGGTTAACACAAGAGGAGCGCCGAACGGCGATGTCGTTCTTCGCCGTATCCGCGGTACCGCTCTATTCGGGGAACGACTTGACACACCTCGACGATTACGGCTTGCAGCTGCTGACGAACGACGAGGTGATCGCCGTCGATCAGGCTGGCCATCCGGCACGCCCATTGTCCACGGATACGAACCAGCAGGTTTGGTATACCAACAACGGCGACGGGACTTATACGGTCGGCTTGTTCAATCTCGATAACTCCGCCGCCACGATCAATGTCAACTGGGTTGATATCGGCATCGATGGCCCTGCTTCCGTTCGTGACTTGTGGAGCCATTCGGAGCTGGGTATCTATAAATCGGGCTATTCTGCGGTTAATCTGCCCGCGCACGGCTCCAGGCTGTTCAAGGTGACCGTCCAAAGCGGTACATCGTTCGTTAACGACGATGACATTGGCATCCAATATTTAGGGAGCTGGGAGCGCAATAACGGCAACCAATTTCCGGGGTCCGCGCAATCGCTGTTAATCAGCGTGAGCGATTCGAAAGCAGTGAACAGCACGCTAAGCCCGACGTCGGTTCAGTTCGACAAGAAAGCGGAGGCGCAAGCCGACGTGGCCGTGTCATTGACGTTGAACGGGAACACGCTGAACGACATTGCCCGAGGAGGCACGCCGCTAACCAAAGGCATCGATTATACGATCTCCGGCAATACGGTCACAATCAAGAAGGCATACCTTGCCTTGCTTCCAAACGGAAACAGCAATCTGATCTTCTCGTTTTCCGGAGGAGCGATACAGACGCTTGCCGTCATGGTCGGCGATACAACGATTAGGGATAGCAGCGTACTGCCGGCCGTGCTTGATTTCGATAAAGGTGAACAGAACCAAGGAGACGAGACGACCTCCATCGCTCTCAATGGCAACGAGCTTGTTTCCATCGATTATGGCGGCTCGCCGCTAACAGAAGGCGAACAATATACGTACGCCGGGAATGCGGTAACGTTCAAGAAAGCCTTTCTTGAAAAGCTGTCGATCGGCACGAGCGAGTTCAGTTTCGCCTTCAGTGGAGGAGCCGCGCAATCGGTTACCCTCGTCATCAAGGATTCGTCTGTCGGCGGTTCGTTCTCGCTGAATGACGACGATCCGGCGATCATCTATACGGGCACCTGGAATCCGAACACGAACCGGGGGCTCGGGGATTACAAGGACGACATTCACTGGTCCGAGACAACCGGTAATTCCTTTCAATATACGTTCAGCGGTACGGGAATCGAGCTGATCACAGAATTGGATTCGTCCCAAGGGAAAATCGATATTTATGTCGACGATGTTTTGCAGAAGACGGTCAATACGAGCAATACCTCCCGCTCGGCCCATCATGCGGTATTCAGCGTAGCTGGATTGCAACCGAGGCAGCATACCTTGAAAGCGGTGAAGAGAGCCTGGGAAGAAGGTGGCGGCTTCTTCATGCTACTCGATCAATTGCGGGTGACACTGCCAGATTTGGTCAGCCCTGCAGCACTCCGATTTGATAAGAGCGCTCCGACGTCGGATGATATTCAGGCAGCGATCACGTCCGGTTATGAAGTCAACGGCGTCTCCAACGGAGGAACCGCGCTTCAAGAGGGAACCGACTATACGGCTGCTAGCGGTGTGCTGACGATCAAGAAGGCGTATTTGATCGCGCAGCCTGTCGATATGGCCCAGCTTCTCGTCAAATTCGCAGGAGGGGCTGAACAGCAGCTGGCCATCGACGTAACAGACAGCGCGGCTGTGAACAGCACGATCATGCCAGCTATGGCAGGTTTCGATAAGAACGAATCCGCGCAGGCGGATGCTGTAACGACGATGACGCTGAATGGGAACCAATTAAACCGTGTCGTAAACGTTGGAGTGGTTTTAACGGAAGGTATGGATTATACGGTATCCGGCAGCGATGTCACGATCAAAAAAACGTATCTTGCGGGGCAGCCGCTCGGCTTGACGAAGTTGAAATTCGTCTTCGATCACGGCCAAGCCCAGACCTTCGCGATTGATGTCCGGGATACGACCGCACCGAACAGCTCGATCATTCCTAAACTGATCAGCTACGACAAGACGAAAGCGGCGCAGTCCGATGTTTCGACAACGTTGACGTTGAATGGCAACAGCCTCGTCAGCATCACGAATGGCGGAACAGCGCTCGTCGCCGGCAACGACTATACGGTTTCAGGCAATCAAGTGAATTTCAACCGTGCATACTTGGACGGTCTGCCGGCGGGAATGAACAATTTGACGATGACGTTTAGCGCAGGTAAGCCGGCGGCGCTGCCGATCGCCGTCACGGAATCGCTTCGCGGCCGGTATGTAGACGTCAATGATGACGACGCTGGTATTGTGTACGCGGGTACCTGGAATCCGAACACGAACAGGGGACTTGGGGATTACAAGGATGATATCCATTGGTCCGAAACGGCCGGAGATTCCTTCACCTATACCTTTAAGGGCACGGGTATTGATCTCATAACGGAGCTCGACGCCTCTCATGGCGCAATGGACATCTATCTCGACGGCAGATTCGCGCAAACGGTAGACACGTACATTAACACAACGAGAACGACCCATCGAACCGTATACACCGTCGCGGGGTTGCCAGATGGTAAGCACACGATCAAAGCAGTGAAGAAATCGGGACAATTCATGCTGCTGGATCAACTCCGCTATAAAATCACGGATATGATCGGGCCGGACATGGCTTCATTTGACAAATCAAATGCGCATAAGTCCGACGTGACGACCACACTGGGCTTCGACACACGTAATTTGATCGGCATCTCGAACGGCGCTGCCTCGCTCCGGCCTGGTAAAGATTACACCATATCGGGCAATACGGTGAGAATCAAGAAGGCATATCTAGCGCTGCAGCCAGTGGGCATCACATCTCTGAAGTTTTCCATCTTAGGCGACAATCTGGACGATGTGCACGCGACCGCGAACAAAGGCGACGCGTTCGTTTACACATTCAAGGGAAACGGCGTCGACATCATCGCGCCGAAAGCTCCTACACAAGGGGACATGGATGTTTATGTCGATGGCGTATTCCGAAAAACAGTCAGACTGTACAGCGAGAGCCGTTTATCCCGCCAGACCGTCTACACCGTCTCTGGTCTGAAGAACGGTACCCATACCATCAAAGGCGTGATGAAGAACGGCTCGACCATCATCCTTGACGGGCTCCAATTTGACGTACCGACGGTCAGGCCAAATCAGCGATAATAATCCAGGATCCCCTTCGGGGAAGTACGTAAAGGGAAGATGCTGGTAGAAATGTCCGGCATCTTCCCTTTCTGCTTAAGGTAGATTTGCCGGATCATGATGAGAAAGGAGCGTACGCGATGACAGATCCGAAACTATATTTAGCCATAGACAATTGCTTTGCGTCCAAGCGGTGGACCAAACCGGCCGAATGGATGGGCCTGATCCGCAATATGGGCGTCTATTACGCAGAAGCGAGCGCCGATAACGAATGTGATCCACTCTATATGGGAGGGGATTACATACAGCGGTGGATCGATGAAGTGAAGCGAGAGAGCGAGAGAACCGGCGTGCGGATCTCGAACATGTATTCCGGCCACGGCACATATGCGACATTGGGCTTGACCCATCATGATTTTGCTATACGCGAACGGTTCCAGCACCAGTGGATCGAGCCGATGGCAGATATCGCCGCGGAGGTCGGGGCCGGAATCGGCTTTTACTGCCACGCTTTTTCGGACGCCATCCTGCAGAACCCGGCCGCCTACCGCGATACGGAAGCCGATTTGTATGCCAGATTAGCTGAAATCGCTGCCTACTGCCGGGATCGCGGAATCAAGGCGCCCGGCGTGGAACAGATGTATACACCACATCAGATTCCCTGGACGATCGAGGGATCGAAGCGGCTGTTGAAGGAAGTGTATCGCATGTCGCAGGCTCCGTTTTATTTGACCTTAGATACGGGTCATCAGAGTGGACAGCGCAAGTTTCTTCGTCCGGAACGGCAGGCTGTCGCGGAATTGGCGAATGGTTTCCGGAAGAACGAGCGCAAGCGACTGATGTGGTTGGGGCCAAAGACAGCGTATGATAGCTTTCACCTCATGCAGCAATCACCCGAATCGGAACAAAGCCGATTACTGGATCAATTGATGCGGGAAATGGATCGCTATCCGCATCTGTTCGCTGCTGAGACGGACGGCGATACGTACCGTTGGCTGGCGCAATTGGGGTGTTATTCACCGATTGTGCACCTGCAGCAAACAACAGGACTTGCCTCGTCGCATCTGCCGTTTACGGAAGCAAATAATGCAAACGGGATAATCGCCGGAGATCGGTTGCTTAAGGCGATCGGGGAAGCCTACCGGATGCCGGACGTCAAAGAACTTCCGCCCAAATGCGAGGAGATTTACCTAACGCTTGAAATTTTCTCCGGCACCAGCGAGCTGAATGCGGATATTTTGGCGAATATGCAAGAATCCGTTGCTTACTGGAGGCGGTTCATTCCAGTTGACGGTATGCGGCTGAGTGAACTGCTAAATGGATGGAGCCCAACCTGATGCTTTGAAGGATTGGAGGAAGAGAAGATGGAGAATCGATCGACTGTACTTTCCTTTGATTTGGGAGCAAGCAGCGGACGCGCACTGATCGGCGAATTTGCCGCTGGGAAGGATTCAAGTCCAAAGCTGACGATGCACGAAATTCATCGCTTTCCCAATCGAGCAGTCCAAGCAGGCGATCGCCTTCACTGGGATATTTTACGATTGCTTGAGGAAGTGAAAATCGGCATCCGTAAAGCTCATCAATCTGGCTATACTCCCGTTTCGATGGGGATTACCAGCTGGGGCGTGGATTTTGGATTACTTGATGCGAATGGGGAATTACTCGGAAATCCTTATCACTATCGGGATGCGCAGACAGAAGGGATCGTGGCGGAATGCGTCGAACGGATCGGAGAGTGGGAGCTCTATCGGCAAACCGGTCTCCAAAATATGCCGTTCAATACGCTCTTCCAACTCTATGCCATGAAAAAATCCGAGTCTCCTAAACTAGAAATCGCGCATACCTTGCTGATGATTTCCGATTTAATTGCTTACCTTTTGACCGGAGTGAAAACGAGCGAGTTCACGATAGCCTCGACCACACAGCTTTTCCAGCCGACTCAAGGGCAATGGAACGAAGATTTGTTGCGGTGGCTCGGGATTCCGGCAAGCCTATTTCTTGAGCCAATAGCTTCGGGTGCTTCGATCGGAACGCTTTCGAAGCGCGTTTGCGAAGAACTCGATGTTCCTCCACTTAAGCTCGTTGCAGTGGCAGCCCATGATACATCGTCGGCAATCGCCGCGATCCCGGCAGAAGAAGAGGCGTTCATTTTCCTCGTATGCGGGACATGGTCCTTGCTTGGAACGGAGCTTTCTGAGCCGCTTTTGACCCGGGAAGTCATGGAGCTGGCATTCTCCAACGAGGGCGGTATTTGCAGCACGTACGATTTATTAAAGAATATTATGGGACTGTGGATTCTTCAAGAGTGCAAGCGGGAGTGGGAAGAAAGAGGAATTATTGCGGATTATAGCGAGTTGATCGTCCAAGCTGGGGAAGCGACAGCTTTCCGAAGCTTGATTAATCCTGATGATGCCAGGTTCTATACGCCTAACGATATGATCAGCAAAATTCAATCCTATTGCCATGAAACGGGGCAGGAAGTACCAGAGAGCTTTGGAGAAATTACCCGGTGTATTTTGGAGAGCTTAGCATTACGTTATCGACAAACCGTCGAGCAGCTGCAGCAGTTAACCGGTCAATCATTCCCATGTTTGCATATGGTAGCAGGTGGCAGTCAAAACGAACTTCTTTGTCAATTTACAGCGAATGCACTAAACAAACCGGTATGGGCTGGCCCTGTTGAAGCGAGCGCAATTGGAAATATGCTGATGCAGCTCGTTGCGAAAGGCCATTGTGTGGATCGATTTGAAGCGAGGCAGTTAGTAAAGAATTCTTTTCTAATCCAGGAGTATCTTCCTCAAGAAGCCTCTTCGTGGGATATTGCATTTCACACATTTGCAAATCTTTGCGCACGATAGATGATAATGCTTGGGAACCATTGGGACATACGGATACGTATGTTCTTTTTTTGTCTCATTTTTACCGCCTGAGTCGTTTACTTATTGTCTCAACAAAATTTTAAACATAATGAACACGATTTCTTTCCTTGTGCGGCCGAATCGCGATGGTAAAATAGATTAGATATAAATGTGTACATGCAGCTCATGCAATATACCTGCTTTAACGGAGGAGACCCGAATGATCAAGTGGCTGTTTATCAACCGGAGCATACGTACCAAACTCGTCGTGAGCAGCGTGGTCATCTCTCTTATTCCGATGCTCATTCTTTCTTTCCTGTTCTACAGGTCCAGCTCGCTTTCGCTAGAGCGTACCATGGTCAGGAGCGCCGACCAGAACGCCGAATATTTGTCCAATGACTTGGATCAGTTTTTCCGCAGCTTCTCTTCGTCTGCCTTGCAGGTCTACGGCTTCAACCAATTGGTCAATTTGATGCGAAACGGTGCCAACTATAATAATGCAGATATCTTTCAAACCAAAGATGCGCTCGACAACTACTATCGTCTCGTTCAGAGCAAGAACAAAGATGTGATCAAGATCATGATGTACGGCCAGGACAATAAGCTGAGGGATTCTTGGTCAAGAGCAGCCAGCTACGATTCGATTCGGCTCGATGATTCCGTCCCCCACGCAGATCAATTGCTGGATTTACCGTTTCAGCATGCCCTAATGTTCACCTATTTGGACAAGGAGCAGGGAGAGCGGTTCTTCGTTTATGCCATCACCATCTATGATCCTTTCTATCGAAATAAATACGGCACGTTAGTTTTCTATACGAGGATGAGAGATTTCGTGAAGCAGATCGAAACTTACAATCGCTCCCCGAACACTATCGTCCTTCAGAACGATAAAGGCGAAACCTTTTATCGCACGAACAATCAATTCAGTGAAGCGGTCAAGACCTACATGCGTTCCGATAACTTTGCCTCTTACGGCAAGCGCGAGCTTCAATTCACGGACCACCGTCAAGCATTGATCAGCACTTCTGCGCTTGATAATGGGAATGTCGGGCTAACGCTTCTATACTCGAGCAGCGAGCTCGTACAGAACCGTAAAAATACGCTGTGGCTGACGGTTGGAGCTTTTGCCCTCGTTATGCTCGTAATAGCATTATTTTCATTTATGTCGCAGCAGTTTATTACGCGGCCTGTTCAGTCGCTAAGCAAGGCCATGCGGGCTGTCCGTAAAGGGGATTTCCATGTGACGCTTAAGCCGAGTCCGTGGCGCGACGATCTGTCCGAATTGACAAGAAACTTTAATTTCATGACAAACAAGATTCAAGAATTGATCGAGCAGGAATATCAGCTGCTTATTCGCAATAAGGAAGCGCAAATCATGGCGCTGCAAATGCAAATCAATCCGCACTTTCTTTACAATACCCTTCAAACGATTGGAGGCAAAGCCGTATTAATCGGGGAATATGACATCCATGAAATGTGCAGAGCGCTAGGTGATCTGTTCCGTTACAGTTTCTACGAAGGGAATAGCGAGTCTACAATCGGTCTGGAAATGGTCCACCTGAAAAATTATTTATATATTCAGCAGCTTCGTTTCGAAGAATCGCTCGTAACGGAGTTCGAGGTGGAGCATTCGCTGCTTGACTGCAGCGTCATCCGGTTTGTCCTGCAACCGATTGTAGAGAATGCGATTGTTCATGTACTGGGTAAAACCCAGGACAGACAGCTTCATCTGCAAATAACAGCGGTGCAGCAATCGGAACGGGTCATCATTAAGGTGCAGGATAACGGTCCTGGTATAGATGCCGAGCAGCTGGCTAGGCTTAGAGCGGTTCTGGAGCATAAAAACACCGAAGTATTCAGCGGCATATCGATCGGTTTGAAAAACGTGAACGAGAGAATTCGCATGTATTACGGATCTGACTTTGGGCTTAGAATCGAAAGCAATGAAGGCGAAGGTACGGAAGTTACGGTAACGATCCCCTACAGGAATAGAGGTATGCAGCATGTATAAGGTTATGGTAGTGGATGATGAGCCGTGGAGCCGTAAATCGATCAGTAAAATGATCAGTGAGCTTGCTCTGGAAGTCGAGGTAATCGCGGAAGCGAGGCATGGTGAAGAAGCACTAGCGCTTATCCCGATCAGACGGCCGCATATCGTTGTGACGGATATGAATATGCCGGTATTGGACGGCCAACAATTTTTGGAAGCGCTTCATGAACGGTTCGGCGATATCAAGGTAATCGTGATTAGCGGTTATTCTCAGTTCGAATATATGAAGGCGGCTGTCACGTATCAAGCATGCGAATATGTGTTAAAGCCAGTATCCGTTACGGATCTCGAGCATGCATTCAAAAAGGCGATCCAAGCCTGTAACACGTACATGAGCATTCAGCAGCAAATGCGGTTCAATCAGGAGGTTCGGCATCTCAAGCGGGAGACATTTCTGCAAACCGTTACAAGCCATCGGATTACGAATACGGCGGATATACAGCGGGAGGCAGGAGAGCTCGGCATTGCCGTGGACGGCGGTTATCGGGTTGCGGTGTGCATGTTTCGGCAGTTCAGCGAGGTGTCCCGAACGAAATTTCACGGTAACGCAGATCTGTTCTTGTTCAGTCTGGAAAATATTTTGTTCGAAGTGATGAGGGAGGACAAGCTGCATGTCTATAAATCCGATGACCGTACTCGTATTTGCTTGCTCTTCCCGGCTGTTTCCTATGAGGAACAACGGGTTCAGCAGCTACTGAATGAATATCATGAAGCTGTCAGTAAAATGCTGCTCGTCGGCGTGGTAGCTGGGCTTAGCCGTACTTATACAAAGCTCGAAGAGCTTCCTGCCGCGTATCAAGGGGCTATCGATGCGCTCCGAAATAATCGCCTGCTGGGGGAGTCATTCGCATTCTCATCGTCTGAAAGCCCGGGAGCGGTACAGCCAGTTGAGCTGCTAGGCTCCTTCGATTTGAAATCGATGAGGCAAGCGATCGGAGCCAATAATGCGAAAGACTTCAAGCGGCTGCTGAACGATTACTGCGAGAAGGTAGGCAGGCAGCCCAATGTCACCATTCGCCAGATCCAACGCGATTTGAGGCAGATTATAGAGTTATCCCTTTCCGAATTGAAGGGGATTGAGGCAACGCAGTCCGTATTGCTCGACGCTGACGAAGTGTCCCGAATTTTGGATGTAAAGGAGCTGCAGACGTTCCTCAGCCTGCTTATTCAAGCCATAGAAACCTATTGTGCCAGCGCCGGTGAGGCGGAGAATGTTCGCTCGGTTCGCGAAATCGCTCTGTTCCTGGACGAGCATTATTTTGAGGATTTCAGTCTCATCGACGTCGCGACGCGGTTCCATATGGATGCCGCGTATTTGAGCAAGCTGTTCAAGAGCATCACGCGCGAGAACTTCACCGAATATGTCACGCGCAAACGAATGGAGAAGGCTTGCGAGCTGTTGAAATCGTCTGAATGCAAAATCAACGAAATATCCGAGCTGGTCGGTTATGAGAATCAGCGTTATTTTAGCCAGGTATTCAAGCGATTTACCGGGCAGACGCCTTCCGAATACCGGGATGGAACGATTGGAGCAACAACGGAAATAACAAAAAATTGAACATTGCAAACACAAATTAATTCATTACGTGAAAAGCAGCCGACCGATAAGATAGACTCATGGACGAAACAACGTCCTCAGACAATACACGAAAAGGGGACTGGAAAATGAAAAAGAGTTTGGTCGGTCTGAGTGCCATCATCGCAATGCTTTCTCTTGCGGCATGCGGTAACTCGAACAATGATGCGTCGTCTTCCGAGAATACATCTTCAACTGCAGCTTCAAATTCGAATACAACTTCAACGGAGAACACGTCCAATGCTGCTTCAAACACAGCTTCAAACAACGCATCGTCGTCTAATGCATCGGAAGCGAGCACGGAACCGGTAACGATTTCGTTCATGCACTTCAAGAGCGACGTGACGGACGGCATTCAGAAAATCGTTGATCAGTTCGAAGCGGCTAATCCGAACATTAAAGTCGATGTTCAGCCCGTGAAATATGACGACTATTACACCATTCTGAAAACGAAATTGGCAGGCGGAGACATCCTGGACGTGTACACGTTGAATGCCGGCGCGCAAGCGAAATTGTTTGTAGACGGCGGTTACGTGGAGGATTTGACCGGGCAGGAGTTCCTGAACAACTTCGATGCGAACGTGCTGACATCGCAGGCAACGGACGGGAAGAACTATATTATGCCGCTGAACGCCGGGCCGATTGCCGTATTCTATAACAAGAATATCTACAATGAATTGAATCTTACCGTGCCAAGAACGTTCGACGCCATGATCGAGAATGCGAAGAAGATTAAAGAAGCGGGCAAAACGCCGTTCGCGCTCGGTTGGAAGGATGGCTGGCCGCTCGGTATGTGGATCGGCCGCGATTTGCCGAGTAATACGGCGCTTGCTGTGAACCAGCCGGACTTCTTCGATAAGCTGGAGACGGGCGGCTCCAAATTCGCTGACAATCCGGCGATGCAAACAACGCTTGATCATGCCCAGCAAATTTTCGATCTCGGCAACAAGGACCAGCTCGGTCTCGGTTACAACGATGTCGTCGACCTATTCGCCAAAGGCGATGTCGGCATGATGTACATGGGCACTTGGCCGCTTGCGGATATTCAGAAGAAGAATCCGGACTTGTACAATACCGGCATCGGGTACTTCCCGTATCCATTCAGCAATGACGAAAGCTTGAATAAATTAGAGTTTAACCCGGATGCATCGCTTGCGCTCGGCAGCAAATCCCAGCACAAAGACGCGGCGATGAAATTCCTTGCTTTCATGGCGAGCAAAGAAGGCGGAGACGCTTGGGTTAAGAATACGAACACGCTGAGCTACGTAAAAGGCGCAACGACCGACATCGCGCCTGCGTTGAACGATCTGCAGCCTTACTTCGATAATGGCCAACTGTACAACTCGCAAGCATACATGTCGAAAACAACGATCGATTGGACCGGTCAGCTTATCCAACATCTACAAAAAATGTTCTTTAAGAAAGAAACGCCGGAACAAGTCATTTCCGCACTGGATGACTGGGTGTCCAAGAACCATAAATAAATAATTGTATTCAAGATGACGGCATAGGCGGCGCCTATGCCGTTACCTATCGGAAAGGAAATCGTCTATGAATAGCTTAAAGCGATCGATCCGCAGCGAGATGTGGTATGTGCTGTTTATACTCCCGGGGTTGTGTCTGTTTGCGTTTGCGGTGATCGTCCCGTTAGTCATTGGCGCGAAATATTCGTTCACGGATTGGGACGGGGTCGCACCTACCGCGAAGTATATTGGATGGGATAACTACGCGCAGGCATTGCGCGATCCTGACCTGTGGGCGGCGCTTCGCAACACGTTCAAGTACGCGATACTGGTAACGCTGCTTGTGAATCTCGTGTCGCTGCTGCTTGCCGTATTGCTCGACTCTTATTTGAAATTCAGAAAGGTGTTCCGCACGATCTTCTTCCTGCCCGTTGCGATCTCCACGGTGCTGTCGGCTTATATTTGGAGCTACAACTACAGTAACGGTCTGCCAAAGCTGCTCAGCTATTTCGGCGTCGATATGACAAGCCCGCTCGGCAACCCGGATCATGCGATGACCGCGCTCATCGTCATCTCGCTATGGCAAGGGATCGGCTCACCGATGATCATTTATATCGCCGGTTTGCAGGGCATTCCGGGAGAGCTGACCGAAAGCGCTCGGATCGACGGCGCTGGAGCATTCGGCGCTTTCCGTCATATTACGCTGCCACTGCTTGCACCTTCGATCACGATTAATTTGCTGCTCGTGCTGACAGGCTCGCTTAAAGTGTTCGATCTCGTCTTCTTGACAACCGGCGGCGGTCCGGCTTTCTCGACGCAGGTGATCTCGACGTTTATTTATAACGTATCCTTCAATTCCGCTAAAGCAGGGTACGGTACAGCGTTGTCAATGCTGTTCTTCCTCATTCTCGTCATTGTCACCATCGTGCAGCTGGCTATTTTTAGAAGACGGGAGGTGGATATGTAATGAAACTGACGCATGGGATCGTCCTTACACTGATTGCCTTGCTGGCGCTCATTTTCGTTTTTCCGCTGTACGTCGCACTGCTCATGGCGCTGAAATCCGCGAAGGAAACATTCGACTCCTTCTACGCGCTGCCGTCGTCCTTGCATCTTGATAATTTCGTGCATGCATGGAAAACGTCGAAATATCCGTCCGCGATCCGAAACAGTCTGTGGGTAAACCTCATTTCCGTGGCGCTGATCATATTCGTGTCCGCGCTTGCTGGATACTCTATCGCACGGCGGAATAAACCCATCTATAAATTCATCTACGTACTGTTTCTTTCCGGGCTGATGGTTCCATTCCAGGTCATCATGCTTCCGCTGTATAAGATGGGCAAGATGGCCCATATGATCGATACCCACTGGGGAATCGCTTTGATTTACGGCGGTTTCGGTGTTCAGATGGGGGTGCTGTTCTATGCGGGCTTCATCCGCGGCATTTCGCTTGAGATCGAGGAAGCGGCGCGGATAGACGGTTGTTCGACACCGGGCATATTTGCCCGAATCGTACTTCCGCTGCTCAAGCCGGTCACCGCTACCGTCGTCGTGCTGAATGCGCTGTATATTTGGAACGACTTCCTGCTCCCGTTACTGTATCTGCAGGATAAAGCATATCGCACGATTCCGCTGCAGCAGTATTACTTCTTCGGACAGTACAGCAGTGACTTGAATTTGGCATTCGCTTATGCCGTCATGGGGCTTATTCCGATTATCGTGTTCTTCCTGTTCATGCAGAAATTTATTATTAAAGGCATTGCAGCAGGAGCTATCAAAGGATAAAGAAGATTCATCAATTTGGGAGGGACGCACAGAATGAAACGAAGCTTTCAAGGATTGTTCGTTTTGCTGCTCATATTTACGATGATTGGACCTATTAACGTTGCGGAGGCTAAACCTACGAAAGTATCTGTAGGACAGACGGGCTCTGTCGTAACCGCTGACAACGGATCGATTTCGCTCACGTACGATTTGTCGACGGGGCGCGGCAGCTTCAAGCAAGGCAGTACAATGTTGATCTCGAATTTCTATTCCGACTATGAGCTGTACGGGACAACCTCCCGCATTCATTCCTACGATCCCGGTAAGCGTTCGGCGAAGTGGGAGGCAATCGGCAATGACGGATATGGCAAGCATGGCGAGCGAATTACGATCAAGAGCGTGCTCGATTCAGGCTCGACCATCACGCTGCGGCTGACGATGTACGAGGACCAGCCTTATTTTCTGTCCGACATGACGGTGAGCAGTGCGGCAAGCCAAACGATTGACGTGCTGGAGCCGATTGCATCCGACAATCTGGATATCGGTTCGGGCACGGACAAACGGATCTATACGACGCCTTATACGAATAACTATGATTTCGGCGTAGCGCCTATCGACAATTTCGGCAAGAGCCAGAACGGTTACGATCGCCCCTACGGCGTAGAGGATCAGTGGAGCGCGTTTAACGGAACAAGCTACTGGGTCGCGGCGGTATTTGACAATGCGGCGAAGAATGGCATCATAGCCGGAGCGGCCACAACGAAAGCTTGGAAAAGCATGCAGCATCTGGGCCAGGCGGCAACACCGAACGGCCCGCTGAGTGGCTTCTCCGTCTACAATGCCGGCGGACAGCAGAGCGGTACTTCAGTGTCGTCGGATGCCTTCTTTATTGGGTATTTCGATGATTATGAGACGGGCCTCGAGACTTTCGGACAAGCCTATGCCGTCCAGGAGCCGATGCTGCAGTGGAAAGGCGACGTACCGAGGGGCTACAACACTTGGTACAACTTTTACAGCCAGTACGCCACAGCCGACGCGATGTATGCAATGACGGATTACTTCGTCGCGCATCTGAAGTCGCTTGGCTACAATTATATGAATTTGGACGCCAGCTATCAGGGAGTCAAAGGGCAGGAGCACATCCAGAATTTGAAGGATTACGTTACTTATGTACATAGCAAAGGGATGAAAGCCGGCTCTTATGAAGCGCCATTTGCGATCTGGAATAAGCTGACCGATCTTGTACCTACTACGAGCTATACGTTCGGCGATATCGCACTGAAGGATACGAACGGCAATCCGATTATGTCCTATCTGAATACGCCGATTGTCGATGCGACGCATCAGGGCGGACAGGCGTATTTGAAATGGCTGATGAACACCAATCAAGTCGAGCCGGGCTTCGACTACGTCAAACTCGACTTTCTAGAACTCGGCATGTACGAAGGCAGCTTCTATGATAAGAGCAAGAACGGGATACAGGCCTACCGAATCGGAATGAAGGTCATGCGCGATGCACTGCTCGGCGCGCGGCAGAAGATCTTCATCGACGAATCGATCGCGCCGCTGCTGCCTTCGGGGTATGCCCATGGCAGAAGAACCGGCTGCGACACGTCCATCGGCCTCAATGACGGCGCCGGCATTCATTATTCCGGCATTGAGCGCCAAGCGTTCAATGCGGCTGCATCGTGGTGGAGCAATGACACGTTGTACGCCTTTAACGATGCGGACATGTCGATGCCCGAAAATATCGTGCAAGGCGTTTACGGAAAAAATACGCTGAATCAAGCAACGCTGCTCACGACTGCGATCGTGATGGGCGGCGGTCATTTGCTGCTTGGCGACGATGTTCCGTTCATCTCGGAGGACCGGATGAAGACGCTCGTCATGAACAAGGAACTGCTGGACGTTGCAGACTTAGGCAAAGCGGCAAGACCGCTTAGCATGACGAACTTCTATTTGAAAGGCGAGCATTCGCCGGAGGCCCTGTATCTGAACGATAAGAATGGCGACGTCATCGTCGGCATTTCCAATTGGGATATGAACAACAGCAAGCCGGTCGTTATTCCCTTCAAGGATCTGCATCTCAGCGCGGACAAGGCGTACACGCTCTCCGAGTTGTACAGCCAGACGACGCTTGGATCGTTTACCGGCAGCTATTCACGCACGCTAAGACCCGGCGAATCCGTTATGATTCGCATCTCAGGTAAGGGCTCACGCAGCAACCCGGGAGCACCCGTCAACTTGGCGCTCGGCACAGGGGTAACAGCTTCGGCATCCTCATCCTACGGGGCAGGCTACGAAGCCTCGAACGTGATTGACGGCAATCTATCAACCCGTTGGAGCGCAGGCTGGCCTGCGAATAATGATTTCAGCAACCAGTGGCTCGAGATCAATTTCGGCGCACCGACGAGCGTCAACCGTGTCGTTGTCAGTGAGTACGGTTACGATAAGCAGGAATATGAAACCTGGAATTATGCGCTCCAGTATTGGGATGACGCTACATCGCAATATGTCGACCTGACCAAAGGGCTGACGCTTGGAGACCGGAGAGAGCTGGACTTCAAGACGGTCACGACTTCGAAAATCAGGCTTTATATGAAGTCCAGCCACTGGCTTGGCTCCGTCAATGAAATCGAAGCGTACAACATTCCGGGCAATACCGGTTCCGTCATTGCGCAGGACGACAGCAACGGATCGTTCTGGAGCTATTCGGACATCCGCGGGCAAACGCAGCGGATGCAAACTTTCACGCTGACGAGCGAATCTCTGCCTAAGATGGACGTGTATTATTACGAAAGCTATGTTAGCAAAGTGCCGGAAGACAATCTGTATATCGACATCGTGGAACTCGATACCAACATGAAGCCGGTGAAGAAGCTGTTTACCGCGGCCGTTCCGCCTTACAATCTCATGAGCTCCCCACAGCCGTACTCGATTTACCCGAGGCTGAGCGGGCTCGATACGACGAAGAAGTACGGATTTATTCTGCGGTCGCCGAATTCGCTGGACGACGGGTCCACCGACAACAAATACGGCTTCGCCTATAGCGGTGACGTTTATGCCGGCGGGAGCGCTCAGTATTCCGGAGACGGCGGGCAAACCTGGTCACCTCAGCCGGATACGGATTTGATTTTCACGATCTATAAATAAACTATTACACCTAAGAGGAGTGATCGCTGTGCCGATCGGCTATTTGGAAGATGCCCGTATTTTCACCATTCGCACCGCACGGTCATCCTATCTGTTCGGCATCAACGACAGCGGAACTGTGCAGCATCTCTATTGGGGGTCCCCGGTTCATGCCGGGGATTGCGCTGACTTGCTTAGAGCAAAGCATCATAGCTCCTTCGATGCTGCCGTAGACCGCGAAACGGAAGAGTACGGGGGCTGGGGCGGTTTCTTGTACGCGGAGCCGGCATTAAAAGCAACTTTCAGCGATGGCGTGCGCGATCTGTTGCTGAAGTTCAACGGCTACTCGATCGACAAGCCTGAGGAGCTGGTCGTTCATTTGGCGGATGATTACTACGCCCTGAAAGTGAATCTGCATTACAACGTGTATCCCGAATTTGATCTGATCGAGCGATACATCACGATAACGAACGGTGAGACGTCTTCCGTGCGCATCGAGCAAGTCATGTCTGCCGTCTGGTCGCTGCTTGCCCTCCCCGCATACCGGTTGACGCATGTCACGGGACGGTGGGCAGGAGAGTATCAATTGAGGACGAATGTGCTGTCCGAGGGGAAGAAAGTACTGGAGTCCAGAAGAGGCTTTACGGGTCCGCACGCTAACCCCTGGTTTGCGATCGACGACGGGACTGCCAGCGAAACGAACGGCAATGTGTGGTTTGGCGCGCTCGGCTGGAGCGGCAATTGGAAAATCATTGCAGAAAAAACGACGTTCGGACACCTCAGGGTAACCGGCGGAATCAATGATTTCGACGGCAGCTTCACGCTTGCGCCGGGCGAATCCTTTACGTCCCCCGTCTTTACGGGCGGTTTTTCCGAGAACGGCTTTGGCGAGATGAGCCGTAAGCTTCACCGCTATCAGAAAGCAGCGATCCTTCCGGGCTCACGCGAGCGAAAGGTGCTCTACAATTCGTGGGAAGCAACTGAATTCGCGGTAAACGTGCAGGATCAGAAAGCATTGGCGCGCAAAGCGGCGTCAATCGGCGTCGAGCTGTTCGTCGTCGACGATGGCTGGTTTGGCGCTCGGAGCAGCGACCGAGCAGGACTTGGTGATTGGCAGGTGAATCCGCAGAAGTTCCCGAACGGCTTAAACGAGTTGATCGACGAGGTCAAATCGCTTGGCATGGATTTCGGGATCTGGGTAGAGCCCGAATCGGTGAATCCGGACAGTGATTTGTACCGCGCGCATCCGGAATGGGTCTATCAATTCCCGACGCGTGCCGGCTCTCAGCTTCGGAATCAATTGCTGCTGAACCTCGGGCTTCCGGAAGTCAAACAGTTTGTCCTCCATTTTATGACGGATTTGCTCGATACCTATGATATTTCCTTCATTAAATGGGATATGAACCGAACGGTAACCGAGCCGGGAATTGCAGATGAGCGGCAGCAAAGGGAGCATTCGGACTGGATTCGCCACGTGAACAACCTTTATGAAATATGGGGAGAGCTCCGCAGGCGGTTCCCGAACGTCGAGTTCGAGACATGCGCCGGCGGCGGAGCACGAATCGACCTGGGCATATTGCGTTATGCGGATCAAGCATGGATCAGCGATAATACGGACGCGCTCGATCGATTGGATATTCAAGAAGGCTTCACCTACGCATATGACCCGTCTGTCATGATGTGCTGGGTCACGGAGTCCCCTCACGGTATGAATGGTAGAAGGCTTCCGCTTTCCTTCCGGTTTCATAGCGCCATGATGGGTGGTCTCGGCATAGGTGCGAACATCGACCGCTGGTCAGAAGAAGAACTGGCCGAAGCGAAGGACTATGTGGAGCAGTATAAACGAATCCGATCGATTACGATGCATGGCGATTTATATCGCTTGTCGTCATTACGGCATTCGAACATTGCGGCATGCCAGTACGTTGCCAGAGACGGGCAAGAATCCGTTGTGTTTGCTTTCCAGAATGCGCAGCATTTTGGCGCTTGGGAACGCCGGCTTGCTCTGCATGGCCTTGATCCGGATGCCTTGTATGAGGTCGATGCCGGAGACGGCCGAACGGTTGCGCTTCATGGCAGCTTCCTGTTGCGTATTGGCGTGGCATTAGGATTCTCTGGCGATTGCCAGAGCCGAATGATTCACTTAAAGCGAATTCAGTAGTGGAGAAGATGACCGATGAAAACAAGCGGTACGCAAATCTACGAAAGCAGCTATAGAGGATTCCTCTCGCTCGTAGCCGAAAATGAATCCATTCGAGTTGAAACCATACCTGAGCTCGGGGGTAAGCTCGTCTCACTTCTCTATAAACCTACGGGGAAGGAATGGCTGCTTGATGCGGGGGACCGATCTTTGCAGAAGCTGGCTTACGGATCGCCTTTCTGCGATGGAGATATGAGCGGATGGGACGAATGCTTTCCGACCATAGATGCCTGCGCAGCGGGGGAGGATGGCAGTCAGAACCTGCCCGATCATGGCGAGGTATGGGCACTTCCATGGCAGGCGGAGCTAAGCGTAGATGCGGTCGTTTGCTCAGTACAGGGGCGGCAGCTTCCTTACCGGCTGACGAGGACGCTGTCACTTCCTGGCGAGCGACACCTTCGGCTTAACTACACTGCTGAGCATATCGGCGGAGCACCGTTTTCTTTTCTATGGGCTGCGCATCCCCAGTTTGCCGTGAATGAGCCGACAAGAATTCTTACGCCAGCATCGGTGCGAGAGATGATTTGCGTTTACGGCAAGGCGGATCGCGATTTCATGATCCCCGATGTTTGGGCTTATGGACCCGAAACGACAGGCGAGGGCACCAAATTTTATTATAAGGGGTCTATTCCAGAGGGCTGGTCAGGTCTGCTTGGCATGAACAGTCAAACCTATATGATCGTTTCCGTTCCGAAGGACGCCGTACCCCACTTAGGAGTCTGGATCGACCAAGGTAAATTCAACGATCGGACTACCATTGCATTGGAGCCAGGCATTGGCTACTACGACTCGTTGGAGCGGGCTGAGCGCAATGGCACGGCAGTCCGTTTGCTAGCTGGCGAAAGTTATAACTGGTCTTTCGACATCCTGCTTGGACATGGGGAGTGGCACCAATAAGAAGATAAACAGCCCCGGATGATCATTCATCCGGGGTTTTCTTGCACAGGTTAGCCTTTAGGAATTTTTCGATATTCGGTAGGTGAGTAGCCCATGAGCTTCTTGAATAGGCGGGAGAAATAATAGGGGTCGGCAAGACCGACGGAGACGGCGATCTCTCGCACGGTTAAGTCCGTTAAATCCAGCATACTCGCGGCATGCTGCATCTTCAGGCGAAGGAAATAATCAATAGGTGAAAAACCGGTTTCCTTATTGAAGAGGTGAATCAAATGCTGCGTCGAAATGCCGGCGGATCTGGCAAGTTCGGGGAGCCGAACGGTAGTCCCCACGTGTTCATTCATATACCGCATCGCTTTCTCCAGATACTGGTCCCGTTTATGGTCTTGGCTTGCATGCATGAGTTCTTGGCCAACGCCGCTCAATACCCATCGGATGGTCTGCGAGACGTAAACGTGAGAGTGAATCGAATAGGGTCTGTCCGAAATGATCGCAAGCGATTGCTCGATGTTGGAGACGAATTCTGCAACAATCGAGTGAGGGAGAGGAACGGCCTTATGTTCGAGCCCATACAGTTGGGTCAATTCTCGAGCGTGGTCTCCCTTCAAATGGAACCAATAAATACTCCAGGGTTCTTGTTCGGAAGCCCAGTAGCGGTGAGGCATGCCAGCCGGAATCACGACAAGGCTGCCCGGCCCGATGTCGAGCGGCTCTCCGCCGTTTATTTCCACTTTCCCATGACCGTCGATGCAATAGATGAAGATATGGGCGTCCGTGCCTTCCGTCCGCTCCCTGTAGTGGTGCTTGGCACGCGGAAAAAAACCAATATCGCTAACGAACAGTTGCCGGGTCAGCTCGGTTCCGGCAAGCTCACGCTGCATATATTCCGGAAGGACGAAAAGACGTTGTTCTCGAAAACCTTCCATTTTTTTCGTAGCGTTAATAGGATCAAATCCTCTCGTTTCTCAGGGGTGCTTATTACTGCTATTGTATATAGGGTTCTGATGGTATGCAATAACAATAAATCAGAATATAGTCCATCATTATCCGTTGATGTTCAATTGTTCTAACAGATGCTGTTCGTTAATGTAGAGATTAGAAAACATATTTTAATAGGGAGTGACTGCAATTGACTCAACATAAGGGGCGTTCCCGCGTCTGGGAAGAGATCGTCGACATTCCTACGTACGCTGTAGGGAAACCCGACAAAAATCCAATGTTTCTGGAAAAACGCGTGTATCAGGGCAGTTCCGGCAAAGTGTACCCCCATCCTGTCATCGACAAAATCGAGGACGAGAAAAAGCCGCATCCCTATCGCATCGTCATCTTAGAAAACGATTATTTGCGCATCGAAATCATGCCGGAGCTCGGAGGCCGGATCTATCGCGCGGTCGATCGAACGAACAATTACGACTTCGTTTACTATAATCAGGTGATCAAGCCGGCGCTCGTCGGTTTGGCAGGACCGTGGATTTCGGGAGGTATCGAGTTCAACTGGCCGCAGCATCATCGTCCAAACACCTACGGCCCTGTAGAATACCGTCTGGAGGAAAATGAAGACGGCAGCGCCACCGTATGGGTGAGCGAAATCGACCGCATGTACGGGACGAAAGTGACTGCGGGCTTCACGCTGTATCCGGACAAAGCGTATCTGGAAATAGCGGCACAGCTCTACAACCGTACGCCGGAGCCGCAAACGTTCCTGTGGTGGGCCAACCCCGCCGTTGCGGTCAACGATCATACGCAATCGGTGTTTCCGCCGGATGTGAACGCCGTATTCGACCATGGCAAACGCGACGTGTCCAAATTTCCAATCGCCACTGGCATCTATTACAAAATGGACTATTCCGAGGGCGTCGACATCTCCCGTTACAAGAACATTCCCGTTCCGACCTCTTACATGGCGTACAAATCCGACTACAACTTCGTTGGGGGCTACGATCACGCACTGAAGGCAGGACTGCTGCACGTCGCGAATCATCATATTTCGCCGGGCAAAAAACAATGGACGTGGGGAAATGGGGAGTTCGGACAAGCGTGGGACCGCAATTTGACCGATGAAGACGGACCTTACATCGAGCTGATGACCGGCGTCTACACGGACAATCAACCCGATTTTACGTGGCTGCAGCCTTACGAAGAGAAGTCCTTTAAGCAATACTTCATGCCCTACAAAGATATCGGAGTCGTCAAAAACGCGACAACCGAAGCCGCGGTAAACTTGGAAGTCGACGAGAATCTTGCCTTGGCTGCCATCTACGTCTATACGACATCCCGAGCGGAAGGCGCAACTGTGGAGCTTTCGGGCAATGGCCAATCGTATTTCTGCGAGAAATTGACACTCACTCCGCTGCAGGGCTTTCAAGCCGAAGTTCGTCTGGCTTCAGGCGTTAAGGCGCACGAGCTAACGTTGTCGGTAAAGGATAGCCTCGGTTCATCGCTCGTGAGCTACACGCCTAAGAAACCGCAAATCGAAGAAATGCCCGAGGCGGCGAAACCTTTGCCGGAGCCGGAAGAACTGAAGACAAACGAGCAGCTGTATTTGGCAGGGCTTCACCTGGAGCAATACCGGCATGCGACCTTCGAGCCGGAAGCCTATTACCTCGAAGGATTAAAGCGGGACCCTAGCGATATCCGAATCAACGTCGCATACGGAACGCTGCTGCTCCGCAAAGGGTTGCTGGAAGAAAGCGAGCGTCACTTCCGCGTTGCGATCAAGAGCTTGACTTGGCGCAATCCAAATCCTTACGACGGCGAAGCATACTATCAGCTAGGCGTTTCGTTAAAGCTTCAAGGAAGGCAAGAAGAAGCGTTCGCGGCCTTTTACAAATCCGTATGGTCGGCAGCATGGCAAGACGTCGGCTACTTCTCCTTAGCACAAATCGCTACCGAGCAAGGTCGGCTGTCCGAAGCATTGGAGCTGGCCGAACGTTCGCTCGTCCGTAACTCGCGAAATTACAAAGCAAGAAATTTGAAGGCGGCGCTGCTTCGCAAGCTCGTTCGGCCAGAGGAAGCGATTACGTTCGCAAGCGAAACGATCCGACTGGATATCGCTGACTTCGGTGCTTACAACGAACTGAGACTGGCATTGGAAACGGCAGGGGATATCGAGAAAGCTGAGTCGGTGTATGAGGAATTCCTTTTTTTATTGAGAGCGGACGCACATAATCACTTGTCATTAGCTTCTGACTATGCCGATGTCGGGCTATACGCCGAGGCTATCGAAGTATTGAATATGATAGCAGACAGCAGTTCGGACAACACGTATCCTATGATCCATTACACGCTTGGCTATTTGTATGGCAGAGCGGGTCAACCAGCGCTGTCGATCAAGCATTTGCAAGCCGGAGGAGCGGCATCCCCGGACTATTGTTTCCCGAATTCGTTGTTCGACTTAACGGTTTTAAAATTCGCAACGAGCAACGTTCCGGGAGATGCCAAAGCGCACTATTACATCGGCAACTTGTACTACGACAAGAAAGTCGCAGACAAAGCGATTGCTCATTGGGAGACGTCTCTGTCAATTGATCCTTCCTTCCCGACCGTGAGCCGGAACTTGGCGCTTGCTTACTACAACAAGCTCGGAGACAAGGATAAAGCCCGCCAAGCATTGGAACGAGCTTTTGCTTGTAATCAGGATGATGCAAGGGTCTTCTACGAGCTGGATCAATTGTATAAAAAAATCGGTATCTCCCCTGAAGATCGGCTCGCTCGTTTGTCCGCGCACGTACATCTCGTGGAACGCAGAGACGATCTCTACTTGGAGTATGTCACGCTCCATAATCGCCTTGGCCGCCATCAGCGTGCAGTTGAACTTCTCGCAGCACGCCAGTTTCATCCATGGGAGGGCGGGGAAGGTAAAGCAACAGGCCAATACGTGTTTTCTCACGTAGAATTGGCAAAAGCATGCTTATCCGAAGAGAAATATGACGAAGCAATCGAATGGCTGAAGAAGGCGCTCGTCTATCCGGAAAATCTCGGCGAAGGAAAACTCACGGGAGCGCAAGAAAACAACGTTTACTATTATCTCGGGTGTGCGTATGCGGAGCTAGATCAAGCGGAAGAAGCCCAAACGGCATTCCGTACCGCATCGGTTGGGATCGAGGAACCGGCCAGCGCGATGTTTTACAACGATCAGCCGCCGGATATGATCTATTATCAAGGCTTGGCTTGGCTAAAGCTCGATAACGGTAAAGAAGCAAAAAGACGGTTCTACAAGCTGATCGATTACGCTGAGAAGCATATGTTCGACGACGTCAAAATCGATTATTTCGCGATTTCGCTGCCGGATTTCCTCGTATTCGAGGACGATTTGAACTTCAGGAACGAAATTCACTGCCGGTACATGAGAGGGCTGGGCTTGTTGGGACTCGGAGGCGGCAAGGAAGCAGCTGAAGAGCTTGCTTCCGTTCTCCGACTTGATGCGAATCATCTTGGTGCATTCCTTCATTCCTTCCATGCCATTTCTCAAAATAAGTCATCTTAATCTGGACATGCAAAGCCACTCGAGGCGCTCGAGTGGCTTTTTTATTCACGTGATTTTTACTTGCCTGCAAAAGGGTATTGCGTCGTGCTTATCGAATGAACAATGAGTAGGGAAATATTAACAATAAGCGCAAAGGTGACATGGATATGGCGAACAGCATTCTGTTTAAAATATTGCTCCCTGTTCTACTTGGGATTATTTCGTTTTCATCCATCTACTTAGAGCGGACGGATTACCCTCTCTTCATGATTGCTGCGGGTATTGCCGTGTTTCTGTCCATTAACCTCATGCGGAATTCTACCAAGCAAATCTACATCCAAATGGTATGCTTAATTGTTTTTCATTGGTTGAGTGAACTGAATTGGTGCCTGACTCTCTACGTGATCGTACTCATCAGACTTCTGACACGCAGTGAAAGTATGAAAAGGAGTTACTACCATGCACTTCTATTGATGGGCTTTTACAGTCTTGTACGCTACACGTATTCGGAAATAAATGATTACTCCGTGTTAGTTACGTTGTCTGACATTGCAAGCTCTTTAGTACTTGTAGCCATGATTTGGATCATAAAAAGCAAACAAAAGGAAAAAGAGGAGCTGCAGAAAAAGAACGATGAGCTATTGAAAAGGGATGTTCTTACTGGGCTGCTTAATTACCATGAATTTCGTCATGAATTAAATCGAATGCAAGAGTGTGGCGAATATTGCTTAATCATTATGAACTGTCAGGATTTGAGAGTCGTCAACATCCAGCATGGGTTTGAGAAAGCCAACAATGGGCTGAAGGATATCGCCAGACAGTTGACGGTACATTTCAGCTCCTCGAGTGTATCCCGTTACGGCGGAAGCGAATTCGCGATTGCGATGGCGTTTACCGATCAACAAGCTGCTGAAGATTATGTGAAGCATGTAATCGAAACCATAATTGAGCATTCATCCCACTTAGATATCATCTACGCTTATGCTTTTTCCAATGGACGCTCGACGAATGAAACGATAGAGGATGTAGAAGATCAGCTGTTTTTTCAAAAGAAAGAGGTTTGGTTGAAAAGAGACGAGCACTTCTTCCGTTCGGACAAGTTAAAGGTGATTGGCGAGCTGGCGGCGGGAATGGCCCACGAAATCCGCAACCCTTTGACAACGATAAAAGGGTTTCTGCAGCTGGCCTATCAGCACGGCTATAAGGATATCGATAAATACCACCCGATGATCATGGATGAAATCACGAGGGTTAGCGAGCTAACGTCCGAGTTTTTGCAATTCTCCAAACCCAATCTCTCTCAAATGAAAATCGAATCGATGCGCTCCTGTATGGAAAGGGCCCTCTCGATCATGGGCACGGAAATCGAGAGAGCAGGACATGAACTCAGGGTCGATTATCCCGAACAACCCTTATATGTGTTGATAGACAAGGACAAAATCGTGCAGGTACTCGTTAATTTGTTCAAAAACGCAATTGATGCGATGGACGATATCGGGAAAATCGGCGTTAAGATTTACGGTAGAGAGAGCGGCGTATTCATTGAATTGTCTGACACGGGAAAAGGGATGTCCGCAGATACAAGAGCGAAGCTGTTTGAACCTTTCTATACGACAAAAGCTCACGGGACAGGGCTTGGTTTGTCCATATCGCATAAGATTGTCCAAGATCATGGCGGACGAATGGAAGTGGCGGAGACGAGTGCGGCGGGGACGGTATTTGCGATCATGCTGCCTGCTGCTGCTCCGATTGAAACCGAATAATCGATACAAAGTAACAGCTGCCGGTTACACCTGGCAGCTGTTACTTTTGTTTGTAAGCTATAGAATGTTTCCCTATTAACAATAGAGGTAAACGCCAATTATTGTCGTATTTTCAGATAAGAATGTGCACAAGCTCTCACCTTCAAGCAAAGGCGGTCAACCATATGCTTCGGATGTTAATTGTAGATGATGATCAATTTGAAAGAGATGGCGTTAAATTTCTTATTGAAGAATATGGCCTGAATCTGGAAGTGTACGAAGCGGAGAGCGGGGAGCAGGCTTTAGCGTTCATAGTAGAGCATCCAGTGGACATCTTGCTTACCGATATAAGGATGCATGAAATGGATGGGCTGCAGCTGGCGGAGAAAGTCCGGGAGTTGAACCTGCCGATAAAAGTGATCTTTCTAAGCGCCTATGGGGAATTCGAGTATGCTCAGAAAGCAATTGATCTTAAAGCGAATAAGTACATTCTAAAACCGGTGCAGATCAGCGGATTTCTAAAAGAGATCTCTAAGGTTATGCAGCTCTGTGAGGAAGAACGCAGGCAGTTGGAGCATCAAGAACGTATTCTGGAGGTTCAGTCCAATGGAATGCGTTATGAAAGACAACGATTAATTTCAAATTTGCTTAGGTCGAGCTCTGCCGAAAGTGGAGACTTGTCGCTCATTAAGCTGGATGGAAGCAATCAGCTGCGTATGATTCTGTTAGACTCGAATACTCGAATCTTTGACTTGCCTGAGACTGAAGATTTTGAGAAAAGCCTAGAAGAGTTCCTGTCGCCAGCTTATGATGTCGTGCAGCTGAATGAATTTCAATGCTTAGTTTTTATTTCGGCCATCAAGGCCGCAGATGTATCGAAGGATCATCTTCTTGAGATCGGACAGCAAATCAGAAACCATATTAAAGCTCGGTTTAAGCAGGATGTCTTTATCATATTTAGCGGAGCGGTGGATGGCTTCGAACAGCTCCGCAGCGAATATAACCAGATGGAATCCATATTGGAAAATAAGTTTTTTCTGGCGCCGGGCAGCATTCAATTTACAAGTCATGCTTCGATTGAACGGGATAACATTATTGAGTTCTCGGACCAGATGCTCGAAGATATGATTGGTCATATCGGTCGTCAGGAGTTTACAGCGCTTCGGATGAAATTCGAACAATTTTTTGAGGCGATGCAGTCAGGCGGACACTTCTCAGCCGTCTACGTAAAATACATTTGTTCGGAGATTATGAAGAAGATTTATGATCTCGGTACGAAGAAATCCATTGCCGAGTTCCAAGAGAAGCTGGAGCAAATTTATCGAACGCCGCAACTAAATCAATTGAAAGCAATCGTAAGCTCCGTTATCGATCAACAAGAGCTGCAGCATGTCCCTCCTGTAGACAATGTTCGGAAAGTCATCGAGAATGTAGTAGGCATTATCGAGCAAGAGTACCACACCGATATTGCGCTCGAAGATTTAGCGGAACGCGTGTTTCTGAACCCTAGTTACCTTAGTCATCTATTTAAAAAACATAAAGGGGTCAGCATCATCAAGTTCGTGACCGAGCATCGTCTCGAGGTGGCGAGTGACCTTATTAAGGATACGAATCGGAAGATGATTGAAATTAGCCAGCAAGTAGGATACCCGAACTTCCCTTATTTCTGCACGTTGTTCAAAAACTATTATGGCGTGACGCCATCCCAATTTAGAGAGAGGTTAGGCTCATGAGCAAGTATATTTACCGCTCATTCAATAAATTGAGGTTTAAGCAGAAGCTGTTTATGTCGTACCTGATCGTGATTTTAATCCCAATTTCGATATTAGGGTTCTATTCCTATCATCAAAGCCGGTCGCTGCTCAATGATCAGTCAATGGAAAGCATCAACAAGAACGTAAGCACGATCGCAGACAGTATCAATTATAAGTTTGATCGCTACAATATGATGGTCAACCATATCATGTTCAACAATGTCATTCAGAAGATTCTGGAGAACAAGTATTATGAATTGTCCAATCTTCGGTCGGATTTAATCAACTACTTCAACCCGTATATCAATATGATCATGGCGCTGAATAAAGAGATTGAACAAATTACGATCTATTCGGGAAACAAGATTCCGGAGTATGGCAACTATATCAGCTCGATTGAGAGGGTCAAAGATAAGGCTTGGTATCCGAAGGTCATGCAGCAGTCGAAGCCCCTATGGCAGATGGAAAATAAGAACCTGTACGTCGTCTCCAGATTCAACCAATTCGCCAATCATAATCAGGACAGTGTCGTGTACATGAAGGTGGCCAGCCAGGATCTGCAAGACAATTTGAAGGATTTAACGAACGACTTTGGCGTATTAATTACGGACTCCGAGGAAAATGTATTATTCTACGACTATCATTCCATCTCGGATAAGGAAATAAGTACCGCGTCGATTCTCAAACAATCCGAGGAAATCGTGGAAATCGACGGCATGAAGATGATCATGATCAAGAAGAAAATCCCGCAAATGGAGTGGGTTCTGCATGTATTCGTACCGGTGGAGGCCGTGACGAAGAAAGCAAACTCTATTCTTAACGCGACGCTAATTGTTATTTTTATTTGTTTAATCCTGCTCTTGTTTATTATCTATATTTTCTCGAATACGATGATTAAGCGAATTCTGATCCTGAACGGATTGATGAAACGTGTTGAGATGGGAGATTTAGAGGTCGCGGTGAAGAATAACTACGGCGATGAAATCGGAGAGCTGACGAATCGGTTTGGCCTTATGCTGCGCCAAATCCGGGAGCTCATTCAGGAGGCTTATAATAATAAGCTGATTCAGAAGGAAGCAGAATTAAAGGCGCTGCAGTACCAGATGAATCCGCATTTCTTATATAACACGCTCTCGTTTATCAATTGGAAGGCGATTCGAAGCAAATCGCACGAGATCAGCCATATGGTGACGACGCTCTCTACGTTCTATCGAACAGCACTGAATAAGGGCGATAAGCTCATCTCCATTCGCGACGAAATCACCAATATAAAGTCGTACATAGAAATCCTACAGGTGATGTACAACTATCGGTTCGATGTTCAATACGACATTGATGAAGAGGTGCATGCCTTCGAGATGATTAATTTGATCTTGCAGCCGCTCGCGGAGAATGCCATTATGCACGGCCTGAACAAGAGGAAATCGACCGATGGGGGGCTGCTGCAAGTTGGTGCAAGACTGGGGAATGGGGTTATTGAATTGACGGTAACCGATAATGGCCAGGGGATGACGGAGGAGAAGAGGGAGCAGGTGCTTTCCATTCAGTCCGGCGGCTATGGGCTTCGAAATGTGAATGACCGCTTAAAGATGTTCTTCGGAGCAGAATATGGATTGTCGATCGAGAGCGCGGAAGGACAAGGTACAACGATGAAGGTTACGATTCCTATGTATCGAAGCGAGGAACCCAAATTGTTAGCTTAGCTTCAAGCAGCCTGTTCTCTATGGAGAGCAGGCTTTTTTATTTCAGAAAGTAAAGTCTCCAAAAAAAGTGAAGCATTTCAAAGATATTTGAAAATTACCGCTTTCCAGGCAGATGTTATAGTTAGTACATCGAATTGAAAGCGCTTCATGAGAGCGGAGAGGAGGCAGGTAGTGAACGATACCATAGCAGCGATAACGAGGCCGGAAACCATCGAAACTGTGAAGAAAACAAAACGAGCGAGCAGGTTTAGAGGATACGGCGGTTTATTGATTATGATGATTCCAGGGATGCTGTATTTCTTAGTCTTTCATTACTTACCTATGTATGGTGTGATTCTGGCCTTTAAAGATTTTAAAATGCTCGAAGGAATTCTGAACAGCCCATGGGTCGGGTTTAAACACTTTGACAAAGCATTTTCGGACTCGAACTTCTACAAGGTTCTCAAAAATACATTGATCATTAGCGTTTATAAATTGGTGTTCGGGTTCCCGGTGCCGATCGTGTTCGCCTTACTAGTCAATGAGATTCGAAGTGCAAGATTCAAGAAAATCGTACAAACGATCTCGTACTTGCCGCATTTTATCTCTTGGGTCGTATTGTCGGGGATATTCATCATGATTTTCTCCCTGGACGGCCCGGTCAATGTAATTATGAAGCTGCTGGGCATGGACCCCGTGCTCTTCATGGCAGACGTCTCCTACTTCCGTACGATTCTAGTTATCACCTCTATATTTCAAGGGTTTGGATGGGGCTCTATCATTTACTTCGCGGCCATCTCGGGTATCGACCCGCAGCTCTATGAAGCTGCCATCATGGACGGAGCGGGCAGATTGAAGAGAATGATCTATATCACGATCCCTATGCTGATCCCGGTCATCTCGATTCTTCTCATCCTATCGATGGCGGGTATTCTGGATGCAGGCTTTGACCAAATCTTCAACATGTACAACGCGAAAGTATACGGCGTCGCAGACATCATTGATACGTTCGTCTATCGCAAAGGATTAATTGATATGAACTACAGCTACTCTACGGCAGTCGGGCTGTTCAAATCCGTAGTGGCGCTCATCCTCATCGTGAGCGTGAACTGGATCGTGAAGATGATTGGGGGCAAGGAGCACACGTTATGGTAAAACGAACTAATAAGCGGGAGTCCTTCGGCGATCAAGTGTTCAATGTCGCTTTGTACGTGATCATGGTGATCCTTATGCTCGTTACGATATACCCATTCTGGAGCCAAGTTGTTCTATCGTTTGAAGCGGGTTCGGCGGCGTATTCTACCGGCTTTCTATTAATCCCTTCCAAATTCACATTCGAGAGCTACAAGCTGGCTCTAGAATACAAGATGCTATGGATCGGCTACGGGAATACCATTATCCGGACAGTCAGCGCTGTCATCATTAGTATCACGGTCACATCGCTTACCGCCTATCCCTTATCGAAGAAGGGACTGCCCTACAATCAGCTCTTTACGTTAATCATTTTGTTCACCATGCTGTTTGGCGGCGGTTTGATCCCGAATTATTTGCTCATTAAGAAGCTGGGTCTCTATGACACCATGTGGGCGCTGATTCTGCCGGGCACGGTAAGTGCCTTCAACGTTCTGATCATGAGAAACTTCTTTCGCTCCATTCCGGAGAGCCTGGAGGAATCGGCGAAGGTTGACGGTGCAGGCCATTTCCGCATCTTTAGCACAATTATTCTCCCATTATCTACGCCGGTGCTTGCAACGGTTGCACTGTGGGTAGGCGTTGCACACTGGAATGCGTGGTTCGACGGCATGATCTACATCTCTGATCCGAACAAGCAGGTGCTGCAGGTTATTCTCAGGCGAATAATCGTGGAGAATAATGTCACAGACCTCAATGCGCTATTGCTCAAAATGCAGAACAAGACCTCGTTTACCGGTCGCCAGCTGCAAGCGACGATGATTATGTTCTCCATCATTCCGATGTTGATTGTGTATCCGTTTGTTCAGAAGTATTTTGCGAAAGGGATTATGATCGGTGCTATAAAAGGCTAAGGGCGGATCCCCCTCAAGCCTTCCTATAGATGACAAAATCATGAAAGGGCGGTCTAAATATGAACAAGAAACAAAAACGTATCATGACAGCTGTTTTCTGTGCAGCATTCTCCGTTTCGATGCTGGCAGGCTGCGGCAGTAATGCCAACAATACATCTTCGGGCTCGAATGAAGAAACGAACACATCGGCAACGAATACCACAAACAATGCTTCAAATAATGCTTCGACGACACCATCCGATGAGAAGATGAAATTGATGTTCTGGTCCTTCTATGCGGATAAGAACAACCTTAATGGATTTGCAATGAATACGCTTCGCGAGAAATTCAACATCGATGCCGATTTCTATACGACAACGGGCGAGGCGTACAAAGAAAAGCTGCAGCTCATGCTCGCTTCCGGCGAAGTACCGGATTGGTGGAAAATGAACTGGTGGGAAGATTACGACAAATTCGTCGATCAGGGCGTTGGTGCGGAAATTCCTGAAGAGCTGCTTAATGATTATGCACCGCACTACGTAGCCTGGCTGAAGAAGAATGCCGGCGAAGGCGATCCGTTTCGCTATGTCCGCCGCAACGGAAAGATTTATTCCATGCAGGATATGTGGACGCTTGGCTCTACATACAAGGTGCTTGGATTCCGTGAGGATTGGCTGAATAAAGTCGGGATTACGAAGACTCCGGAGACGATCGATGAAATGGAAGCCGCATTGACGAAGTTCCGTAACGATGATCCGGACGGCAACGGCAAGAAGGATACGTATGGAATTACCGGCACTGCTGAAACAGTCAGTTCCATGTTCTCCTCGGTATTCGGGGCGTTTGGCGTATATCCGGGTGCATTCGTGGAGGAAAACGGCCAAGTTGTCCGCGGTGAGGTAAGTCCGAAAGCGAAGGATGCCCTTACTGTATTGAATAAGTGGTATAAACAAGAATTGATCGATCCCGAGTTTATCGTCAATAAGTCCAGCAACGTAGACGATAAAGTCGTTTCCCAGAAGGTCGGGGCGGTAGAGAACGCATGGTGGGCGTTCATTCCGAAGGATGCGTTCTACGAAGGTCTCTACTATGAGAAAATTCGCGAAACGAATCCGGATGCGAATTGGTCCATCATCGGAGGTCCTAAAGGACCGGATGGCACCTATGGCATGACGCAAGATAATCCGTTCAACGCACCCGGCATTCAATTCGGGAAGCAATTGGAGAAAGATCAACCGAAGCTAATCAAATACTTGCAGGTGTTCGATGATACGATTTCCAACCTGGATACGTGGGAGAAAACGAATTACGGCGAGAAAGGCAAGACGTTCCAAGTTACGGCCGATGGATCTTATGAATTTCTTGCTCCTTACGACAAAGAAGACGAACAAATTAAGTTTGGCGTAGGTCCTTATTATTCAATTCCAAGATCGTTTAACGACTATGATATGCAAGCCCCATTCATGACGAAGAAGGCGCTAATGCCGATTCGCCAAGAAGTGGAGAGCAAAGGAAAGGGTAAATACGACATTCTGCAGCCGCTGCAAAAGCCTGTATACAATGAGTTCGTAGAGCCCTTGCAACAACTAACGATCCAGAACTTTATTGACTTCATTACCGGGAAACGTCCAATTGACGAATTCGATAAATTCGTTGAGGAGTGGAACAACGCAGGCGGTAAACAGGTCATGGAAGAAGCACAGCAGAAGTTTGACGAAATGAAATAATAGATTGATTACGATGTCGATGCGGATAGTCATGTGCTGAGTAAGCCATCATTATCCGCATTTTCATTACTGCCTATTGGATAGGACACTAAGGAGGATACCATGTCATCTTTCATTCATGCGGTTCAAGGAGTAGTTGTCAGACTATTGAAGGCGCACGCCGATCAGTTTGAAATCGAAGAGATTGCGCAAGAGAACGGGACAGATGTATTTGAAATCGAAAGCATAAACGGGAAAGTCAGACTCCGGGGTTCCAGCGGAACGAGCATCGGCTCCGCGCTCCACTGGTATTTAAAATATACCTGTCATTGCCATGTCTCTTGGTCCGGCGATCAATTAGAGCTGCCTGAGGTGCTCCCGCAAGTAGAATCGCTGATTAGAAAAACAACGCCGTATGCCTACCGGTATCACTTGAATTTCTGTACCTTCAACTACAGCATGACATGGTGGAATTGGGAGCGTTGGGAGCGGGAAATCGATTGGATGGCGCTTCACGGTATCAATATGCCGCTTGCGATGACAGGCCAAGAAGCTGTTTGGATGAATGTAGGTCGAAGACTTGGCTTATCAACCGAGCAAATGCTGGCGTATCTGCCGGGTCCTGCTTACTTGGCATGGCATTACATGGGGAACGTAGATGGTATGGCGGGACCGCTTCCGCAGAGCTGGATCGAAGGTCAGCAGAAGCTGCAGCTGCAAATCCTTAAGCGCCAGCGCGAGCTCGGGATGACGCCGGTTCTGGCCGGATTCTATGGCCATGTCCCAGCAGCTCTGCGAAGTCTCTATCCGGAGGCGAACATCACGCAGCTGGAAGCTTGGTTTGGCATGCCGGGCATTCATTTCTTGGATCCAAGCGATCCTGTATTCGCGCAAATTGCACAGGTGTTCTATGAAGAGCAGGAGAAGCTTTATGGGACGAACCATCTCTATGCCATGGATTTGTTTCATGAAGGAAGCTCGCCGGATTCGTCGCCGGCTTATATGGCACAAGCAGCGATGAAGGTTTGCGATACAATGACCGCTAATGATGCGGATGGGGTCTGGGTGATGCAGAGCTGGTCGATGTCGGAACCGATCGTAAACGCACTGCCGGATCAGCGTGTCATTCTGCTGGATTTATATGCGGAGAAACATCCGAGATGGAAGAAAACCGATGCCTTCTACGGCAAGCCATGGATTTGGTGCATGCTGCATAATTTCGGCGGACGCAACGGCATGCATGGGGATTTGAATGGCATGCCCGGAAGCATCGCGGAGGCACAGCGGTCGCTGGATAAGGGGCAAATGTGCGGGATCGGATTTGCGCCTGAAGCGATCGAAGAGAACCCGGTCTTCTATGATCTTGTCAGCGAAATGGTGTGGCGTACAGAAGCGCCGGATATGGATGAGTGGACTGCGCAGTATGTCCGGCGCAGATACGGCGCGCAATCAGATGCAGCCGTGGAAGCCTGGAAGCTTCTTCGGCAATCGGTTTATTCGGAGAACGCGAATCCTGAAGCGCTGCTGTGCGCGCGTCCAAAGCTTGAGCTTGATCGCGTATGCAACGGTTCGATTGTTCCGTTCTACAAGATGGACATCTTGTTTGCGGCATGGGAGCTTCTTATCACTTGTGGGGATGAACTTGGTTCATCTGAGAACTACCAATATGACCTGATTAACGTAGGGCGTGAAGTGATGTCGCATCAGTCACACCACATCTACATGCGATGGATCGAAGCCTTTAAGGCAGGAGATCGCAGTGCGTTCTATGAACAAGGGGCAAACATGCAGGAGCTGATTACGGATCTTGATAAGCTGGTAGGGACGAACCGATATTTCTTAACCGGTCCTTGGCTTGCTCAAGCTGCCGCTTGGGGCTATACAGACAAGGATAAGGCGCTTTACGAGTTCAACGCGCGGGCGCAGATTTCAACCTGGTGGCCTGAAGTGAAGTTCGACGATTACGCACATAAGCAATGGTCTGGTATGTTGTCCGGATTTTACTTGGAGCGCTGGAAGCGATTTGCCGCAAGCTTGGAAGAGGCCTTGCATCAGCCAGAGAGCTTCGATGAGGCGAAATTCGATCAAGAGATTCGCCAGTGGGAGATGGAGTGGATGAATCGAACCGGTAACGAATTTGCGTGCAAGCCGTCAGGAAGCCCTGTTGAGGTATCGCGGATGATGATTACGAAGTATAAAGAGATGGTAATTCAAGCACGTGTTAACTCGGAGGTGTGAGAATTGACTATGACCGCCAGTAATAATAAGCTGCAAAAGTTGATGGAAACGTACCCGGATTCGGAATTTGTGCTGTTCGCTGCATCGCGGGAGCATCCCATTCTGACTTGGGAGGATGTTCCGGAGCTTTGGGGAAGCAGCTCCGCTTCTGCGCAAGAACCCTTTATTGCAGAGGCACGTCCGGGTGAGTTTTTCCCCCTGCAGTTGGTTGTGGCTGCGATAGGAGCACGATTGGACGATGTAGAGATCCGTTTCAATGATTTGGTTTCAGATCGGCAGGATGCCATTGCTCCGATAAGGGAAGAGGCCATGACTTGCTTTCTATCGGAAGGAACCGATTACGTAGGACGACCCTTTCATAGGAAGGTATCTGTGGCCGAAGGCGCGGTTCAATCCCTGTGGGTCGGCGTGATGATTCCCGTTGATACAGATGCTGGCATTTATACCGGCGAATGGGCGATTAGCGCCGGATCTGATGTGAAGCGGCTTCAGGTCTCTCTTCATGTATCAGGGCTGCCGCTTGAGAATGGTGGAGACGCAGAGCTGTGGAGGCTTTCACGTCTTCGCCACTTGAATTCTCGAACCGCATTGGATGACGAGGTAGCAGCTCCGTTTGTTCCTGTAAGTGTAGAAGGGCAAACCGTTTCCTTGTTAGGAAGGAAACTAACCTTAAACAATCAAGGTATGCCGGAGTCGATCGTAAGTTATTTCTCCCCTTCTGTAACTGAAGTTTTGGAGTCCGGGCGGGAGGTACTTACATCTCCGATAAAGCTTGCTGTCTCTGCTGATGGCCATGAGCTTGTGTGGGAGGGCCGCGGCTGCAAGTTTGTGAGCGATACGGATAGCCGCATAGAATGGCAGGCTAATAGCGAGAACGAGCGATTCAATATGCATGTGGCGGGAGCACTCGAATTCGACGGTATGGTGCAGTATCGCATTACGATGAAAGCGAAAACAGCCGGAGCTGTCGATGATATCCGACTTGAAGTGCATTTTCCGGCTGATGTCGCCCGTTATTCAATGGGTATGGGGAGTAAAGGAGGAACTAGGCCGGAACTAATAGAATGGAAATGGGATGCGGCGCTGAACCAGGATTCCATATGGATCGGCGATGTGAACGCAGGACTCCGCTGCTTGTTGAAAGACCGGGATTACGTGAAGCCGTTCGTCAATATTTACTATCGTCATCGTCCACTGCAAATTCCCGTGAGCTGGGGGAATGAGGGGAAAGGAGGAGCAAGGGTTCATAGTGCGGGAGAGGCCGTAATCTTGAATGCTTACTCAGGGGAGCGCGTCGTAGAAGCAGGGCAAGAGTTATATTTTGACTTCGATCTCTTGATTACACCGCTTAAATCGATTGCCATCCAAGAGCATTGGAACCGCCGCTTCTACCACAGACCACCGGAAACAGCAGTTATCTCAACCATGCAAGAGGAAGCTATTGCCAGCGGTGCGAACGTCATTAACATCCACCACGGGACAGATCTGCACCCTTACATCAATTATCCGTTCTTTGAGACGGAAGAGCTGACAACGTTTATTAGCGATGCCCACGAGAAGGATATTCGCGTAAATGTGTATTATACGGTGCGTGAGATGACGGATCGTATGAAGGAGATGGAGGCACTCCGCAGCTTGGGTGAAGAACTATTTCCAGCCCCGAACGGTTCAGCCGAAAGTATTCTTTGGCAAGGCGATGCAGCAGCATGGGTTCGACAGCATCTTGGTGATGATGTCATTCCTGCTTGGAAGCAGACGCTTATAACGCCCAAGTATGTCGGTGAAATAGACGCAGCGATTATTACTGACGGAACCTCGCGAATGGTCAACTATTATCTTGAAGGCTTGCAGTGGTTGATCGATCAGGTCGGAATAGACGGTATTTATATTGATGACGTTGCCTACGATCGCACAACGATAAGAAGAGCTCGCAAACTTCTAGATCGTGCTAAGTCGAACGCGACCATTGATTTTCACACCTGGAATCATATGAATGACTTGGCTGGCTTCTGCAACAATTTGAACATGTACATGGAGCTGCTGCCGTATTTAGATAGTCTGTGGATTGGCGAGGCTTTCGAATATGACAAAGAAAGCGCAGATTACTGGCTAATCGAGATTAGCGGTATTCCATTCGGGCTAATGGGGGATATGCTGGAAGGCGGCGGTAATCCGTGGAGAGGGATGGTCTATGGAATGACCAATCGCCTTGGATGGCATGGCCGTACGCCTGAGTTCCTCTGGCAGTTATGGGATGAATTTGGCATGGAGCAAGCCAGCATGCTTGGATATTGGCATACGGAGAACCCCGTTCGCACTGGATCTGATGAAGTACTGGCGACCGTGTACCGTAAAGAAGATCGATTGCTTATTGCAGTTGCGAGCTGGGCGAAGGAATCGGTGAAGATTTCTCTTGATGTTTCGTGGGACCAGCTAGGTTGGGATCGAAATCGTGTGAAGTTGACCATACCAGCTATTCCACAGCTTCAGGAGATAGATGATAGAGCTACACTAACCGATTTGCAAGTGGAGCCGGGAAAAGGAAAGCTGCTCATTCTTAGTATTGAATAGAACAAGAGGAGATGTATCCTATTATGGCAATGCCGATTCCGTCACCGCGAGTGGCGAAGTTCGAGAAGCAGGCTTTCGGTATGTTTATTCACTGGGGGCTCTATTCCCAGCTGGGACAAGGGGAGTGGGTGCAGCATTTGAGGAAAATCCCGATGGAAGAGTACGCGGTGTTAAAAGATACGTTTACCGCCGAGGATTTCGATGCCCGGCACATAGCGAAGACAGCCAAGCGGGCAGGCATGAATTATATCGTCTTGACTACAAGACATCATGACGGATTCTCGTTGTACGACACGCGCGGATTATCGGATTATGATGCACCTCACAGCGCGGCTAAACGGGATTTGATTGCCGAATTTGTTCAGGGGTGCAGGGAAGAGGGCATTACTCCGTTCTTCTACCATACCACTTTGGATTGGTACCAGCCGAGCTTTAACGACGATTTCGATAGCTACCTGGAATATCTGCGATCTTCTGTAGAAGTACTGTGTACGCATTACGGACAGATTGGCGGCTTCTGGTTTGACGGCAATTGGAGCAAGCCGAACGCGGATTGGAAGCTCGATGAATTATATGGGACGATCCGCCGATTACAGCCCGAAGCGATGATTATCAACAACACCGGTTTGGATCTTCGCGGTGAGCTTGGGCATCCGGAGGTGGACAGCGTTACGTTTGAGCAGGGGCGGCCTGAGCCGATGAATCGCGAAGGCATGAGCAAGTACGTCTCCGCCGAGATGTGCCAAACCATTAATGGTCATTGGGGCTTTGGACGCCAAGATTTCTCTAATAAATCAACGGGCGAGCTAATCGCCAATCTGCTTGCCTGCCGCAAGGTTGGAGCGAACTATTTGCTCAATGTGGGTCCTCTGGCCGGCGGAAGAATATCGAAGCTGCAGGAAGCTACGCTCGAGGTTATCGGAGATTGGATACACATGTATGGCAATCTCATCTACGAAGGAAAGCCGAGCACCATTAAAGGACAAGGGCATAACTTTGCGCTGGAAACGGAAGATGGAACCACCTATCTGTTTGTTCATGATATAACGATTGACGGCCATGCGAATGTGACAACCACTGTGGGTGGAACTGGACCTAGAGTGTTCACGAACGTAACGGGTAATGTATCCAGTGTTCGATGGCTCGATAACGATGAAGAATTGTCTTTCACGCATGATGCGGCGTCTGGTCTATTATGTTTCCATGCGACTGGCTATCAATACGGAGATAATTTTGTTGTGCGGGTAGCGATTATTTCTTGATGGGCAGAACGTTTCGTCATTATTCAGGTAAAGTCCATATTAGGTTGTGACAATATTCAATAAAGTATGTGTGTAAAGCCGCCAACTGTTATGGCGGCTTTTTGGCGTTCTTGATGCGTAACTACCAAAAATAATTTAAATAGTTACTTGCCATCCTTTTTGGATCATGGTATATTACATTTTGTAACCTTCTAACTAATTTTAAGTGGTTTCATTAATGGGGGAGGGAATCGCATGGACTAGTAAGCACAAGTCGTGTTTTCTAATGAAGTTCACCAATTGAACATACAACCACAACCAAACTCAAATATCCTACATTAAAAGGAGATTATATATAATGACACAACAACATGATAATTCGAAGGAGCGCTTAGAAACCGCAATTTTTGCAGGGGGTTGCTTCTGGCACACCGAGGCGGCTTTTCGAAAGCTTGATGGTGTTTCGACTGTGTATGCCGGTTATACGGGGGGATTAATGAAATATCCGACGTATCGACAAGTTGTTTCTAATACAACGGATCATCTCGAAGCCGTCGAGGTTCATTACAATCCGGACGCGATTACGTTTAACGAGTTGCTTAAGACTTTCTGGCTCAACTTTAATCCTAGGGAATCTGCTATTTATTACACCAGCCATGAACAGAAAGAGTTGGCTGAAGCATCCCAAGAGGACACGGCCAGACGTTTAGATCGACCGATTGCAACAAAGATTGCTGCTGCAACAACGTTTTATAAAGCGGAGGAAGAACATCAGAACTATTACGGGAAAAATGGTTTAGCTTCTTGCGCAATTAAATCCTGAAGGGGAGGGAATTGAACATGTCCACAAAACAAGGTTCCATTGGAAGTTTCAACAAACAAGAAAAGCTGAAATCGCTGACTGAACTTCAATATAACGTCACTCAAAATGGCGCGGACGAGCGACCTTTTCACAACGAATACTGGGATAACCAAGATGAAGGGATCTACGTAGACATTGTTTCAGGCGAGCCGCTGTTTAGCTCAAAGGACAAATACGACGCGCAGACAGGTTGGCCTAGTTTTACAAAGCCCGTGGATTCGGACAGCGTTGTGCTTAAACGCGATGGTTTTTTCGGAACCGCAGCCAGAAGCAAGAATGCGGATTCCTTCCTTGGCCATGTGTTCAACGATGGTCCTCCATCTACGGGACTGCGTTTCTGCATGAACTCTGCCGCCATGGAATTTATTCCGAAAGCGGATCTTGAGAAAAGAGGCTACGGCGCTTATAACGCATTATTTGAATAGTGAGCTGATAGGTAAAGGAACGGCAGTCGTAAGTTGGCTGCTGTTTCTTTTGTGATGTGATGCGGAAATGAGTTAGTGCCCTGCAAATCTAGTGTTACAATGGGCGTATAGTCATTATATAACTCATCAATAAAGGTGGTAGTCAAAGTGGCAATGAAGCAAATTCGAATCGGCACGGTAGTCGGCGGCGGAAACGCAGTGCAGGTGATTCCACAAATCGCGCAATATGGCTTCGAATCCTACAGCTTCACATTTGGGCAATCAACAAATGGCATAGATCTGAAAGAAACAGCAAAACAAGTCAATGAATTGGCAGCAAAGCATAACTTCGTTATCTCTTCTTTAGGTGTATACGGTAATCCGCTGACTGGAGAAGGCGACAATGCGGATACACTAGCCAGTTGGGAACGGTTGATTGATCACGCACATTTATTCGGAACGGATATCGTTGCCGGCTTTACAGGGAGACTGACGGGACAATCCATTGAGGCTTCGATTCCCGCATACGCCAAAGTATTTGGTGAGCTGTCCCGCAGAGCTGCCAGTAATAATGTTCGGATTGCGTTTGAGAATTGCGCTATGGGAGGCACATGGGCTTCCGGGGACTGGAACATCGCACATAATCCGACTGCTTGGGAGATGATGTTTCATGCCATTCCATCGGATAACATCGGCTTACAATGGGAGCCCAGTCATCAAATGGATTCGTTGATCGACCCGATTCCGCAGCTGCGTAAATGGGTGGACAAAGTGTTTCATGTTCATGGCAAAGACGCTACCATCGCCTGGGATATCATAAAGGAGTACGGTATTCGTGGGCCCAAGCGTTTTGTTTGGGATCGAACACCGGGTTTCGGCGATACGAATTGGTCGGATATTATTACCATTCTCATGCAAGCGAACTATCAAGGAACAATTGATATCGAGGGCTGGCATGATCCCGTTTATAGGGACGAGCTTGAAATGACAGGACAAGTCCATGGATTGAATTACTTAAAACAGTGCCGAGGAGGAGCCTACGTTCCCAACCCCATCTAAGCGGCAAATAGACAGCTAGGTTCCGGCCGCTTTGCATCCCTGAGGGATGCAAAGCGACCTCTATTTGCATGGAAGTAAAGTGCAAAAAGCTTATTATGAGCCGTTGGCTCTACGACTCTTTACTCAATACAAGTTACAAAATGTTACAAAACTAGCGATTGTTGCTTCGGCTGAAGAGCTCTATAATAGAGCTATACACAACATTATCGATAATCGATAATCGATAATGTTAAAAGGAGCAGTGAACGCTATACGCAGCCCTCATGTGGATTACCCGGTCAACTCGATAAGCGAACATGTTTATGCAGACTTGAAGAAGGCTATTCTCGAAGGTGTTCTTCAGCCGGGCTCCCGCATAATCGTCACGGAGATCGCGGGTAAATATCAGGTCAGTCAAGCGCCGGTACGGGAAGCGCTCGAAAGGTTGAAGCAGGAAGGCCTTATCATCGGCGTTCCGAACAAAGGCTCTGTCGTATCCACGATCACTGCGAAGGAAATAAAGGATATTTACGTGCTGCGTGAAATCATCGAAGGTTTCGCTGTCCGGCAATCCATGCCGCTGTTAACGGAAGAGGACTTTGATTATCTGCATCACATTATTGGCGAAATGGACATTGCCAATCGACAACAAGAGATGATGCGCATATTGGAGCTGGACATGGATTTCCATGCATTCTTTTATAAACGCTGCGATAATCAGGCCGTTTTGGAGCTGTGGAATCATATGCGCACCAAAGTGATGCGGTTTATGGCGATTTCCAATCGGCACTATACAACCGAGGTATTGGCCGAGTGGCATCTTCTGCTTATCGATGCCTTACGCTCGGGAGATCCGGATGCGGCAGCGTCGGCTTTTATCGAGCACATGCACGCCTATAAAATGATTGATCTTGATTAGCAGCATGAGCAGCATCGCACACCTTGGTGAACATCCATTCGTAAAGGGGATAGAGCATGCTAAGCGAAGGGCTGTTGTATAAGGATGATGTCATTTTGACTTGGATGAGAGACCGATTTCTGCAAGATCTTGTTTTGGGTCGCAAATCTAAAAGCACGAATGTGAAAGAAAACTTATCTCGTTTGAATTTGAATCCGTATTTCACTTATCCTGCATTAGCGCTACTTGAGCCGGCCCCGTCTAATTTAGGTGAGCACGAGAAAGTGCTGCTTGAGGAAATGCGGGATTATTTGGAGCAGCAGGTACCTAGTCACACCGGAACGATTGTGTTTGTAGATGATCAGAACCGAATTGGCATGTTGTTCTCGTGGGAATCCAAGGCGGATCTGGAGACGATTCAAGCCAAGCTGAGCGGGCAATTCGGCCTGCAGGTCAATATCGCTGTAGGAAACCCGTGCAGCCAATTGATTGACATCAACCAATCGTATAAACAAGCATGCTACGCACTGCAAGATAAATTTTATCGTGGAACCGGCCATATCAGCTATTACAGTGAGCTCCCAGAGTATCTGGAATGTCCGGATTATCCGGGGGATAAGGAGATTCAATTGCATGAAGCTTTAAAGACGGCAGACTCCGCTTCCGAAATTGAAGAGGCTGTTGAAGACTTTTATCATTCATTGCTTGTACAAGGACCGGTCGATATCAAGGCTATGTATGAATTAACGGCTCGCTTATTAATGGGAACGGAGAAGCTGATGCTTTCTGCAGCCAATAATGATAACGCTTACAATAAATTGGAAATTATGTGCATTGCAAAGATGCAAACCCTGCAGGAAATTAAACACTATGTCTGCCATTTCTTGTCCGGCGTAAGAGACGTCATGTCAACCGATCAGAAGGAGAGCCACCGCAGCATTATTAAGAAAACGATTTACCACATGGAGCAGGAGTACCAGGAGTTGTCCCTGCAAAGCGTAGCGCAGAAGGTCTATATGACACCGACCTACTTAAGTCTTCTCTTCAAGCTGAACACCGGCAAAACCTTTATCGAGCATTTGACTGACATCCGGATTGAGAAGGCTAAGAAGCTGCTCTGCAGCACGCATTATAAGAATTATGAAGTGGCCGAGCAGGTCGGTTACCAAGATCCTCGTTATTTCAGCCAAATTTTCAAGAAGAAGGTTGGCGTGTCCCCGACGGAATATCGGGAAACGGTAGTGAATTAGACGATTCGTCAGCCAAAGAAAAAGACTCCGGAGAGCGTTCTAAACGCATCCGGAGTCTTTCTTATTTGCTCATAACTACAAACGTACCTCATGACTGTGACTGTCACCGTCGTCTTTTTGCGCTGCTGCTTCAAGTTCCGATTCCCACGTTAAATGGCGGTATTCCTCTGCTGCCTGATCACCCTCGAACCAGCCCATAAAGTCATTCCACATGGCAATCGTCCAAGGGGAATCGATTTGGGCCGTGGAGTAGACGCCTGCCTTCAGACGGACGAAACCGAAGATGTCGCGGACCTGCGATTTCTCAGCCTGCACGACCGTAAGCTCGGCGAGGTGCGGCGGAATGAAGATTACGCCTGCAGGGGTACCGAGCACGATATCGCCGGGAAGGCAAATCGCCTTGCCGATGCGAGTGGGTACATTCATGCCTACCATCGTAACATCCGCGATGGCAGTAGGATCGCTCCCCCGATAATAAACATTGATATTGTCGATTTCGACAATCTGCTGGTTATCGCGAATGCCGCCCCATATGACTGCGCCGCCGCGTTTCGTGCGGGTCGATATCGCAGTGCTCAGATTGCCGCCAACATACGTGCCGAGGTGAACCTTGTCGAACATATCGACAACGACGACATCATCCTCCACAAGGGAATCAATCACCCACTGGTTGAAGAACCCTTTCCGTCCTTCCTGCTCATGGCCATACTTTAGAAGCGTTTCATGCAGATCGGGACGCTTAGGAACCATGACGGCGGTTACTGCCCGGCCGACCATGATCTTGTCCGGATGAACGATTTTGAAATCACCCTCGAATTGAAAGGTGTAGCCGTGGTTCCAAAGAGGGCCCCATGCTTCCTCCAACGTGATCTTTCGCATGCGGCGCAGTACATCCTCCGAAACTTTAGGACGGCCATTCGGGAAGCGTTCCCCTTCCCATTGGGGAGTAAGCTGTACAATATCCTCCGGGTTATCGAATCTCACTTGCAAGCACCTCTTTCATTCGGGTTAGGAAATCATTGCCTATTCTTAAATCTATTGTTAAGGACATTCCGGGAATTGTCGATGCGACATTTTTAAGGCATTTCAGGAGGATCGCATAATAATTTCACCTATCGCAAAATCGTTTTAAATAAATCAAACAAATTCGTAAAATCGTCTCCTTCTCTCATGTAACCGTTTTCTATTAGAGTAAAGACGAGCAATACCTTACAGTTTCATTACAAACGATCAAGAGAAAGAGGAGGAGATCCATGGGTGACAACTGAAACGTTAGCCCAAGCATCCCGCACTGAGGTGGAACGAGCTTCCTTGCGCAAGCGCAAAAACAGGGAAGAGACCAATGTGGCCGGGTATCTATTTATCGCCCCGTGGCTGATCGGATTCCTATTGCTTACGCTCTGGCCGATCGCCCAATCCTTCTATCTATCCTTTACGGAGTATTCACTGCTGGAAGCCCCGGTTTGGACCGGGACGGACAATTACGCCAACATTTTCAGAAATGACGATACCTTTACCAAATCATTAAGCGTGACGTTCATCTTCGTCCTGATCTCGGTTCCGCTCAAACTGTTCTTCTCGCTGCTGGTCGCGATGGCGCTGAGCAAGAACATTCGAGGGATGAATGTTTACCGGACGGCGATCTACTTCCCTTCCTTAATCGGCGGAAGCATCGCGGTAGCCGCACTTTGGCGCAATATGTTCGGTTTAGATGGCTACGTCAACCAAGTGCTGTCATGGTTCGGCATTCAAGGCTTAGGATGGATCACGAATCCGGATACCTCGCTGGGCACGCTCATTCTTCTGAACACGTGGCAATTCGGTTCAACGATGGTTATTTTCTTGGCCGGGCTCAAGCAAATCCCTCAGGAACTATACGAGTCCGCCTCAGTAGACGGCGCTGGACGATTCCGCAAGTTCGTCAGCATTACATTGCCGATGCTCTCGCCGGTTATGTTCTTTAACCTCGTGCTTGGCGTTATCGGTTCCTTTCAAACCTTTACTTCGGCCTTCATCATCACCAAAGGAGGACCGATCAACTCCACTTACATGTATGCGTTGTTCCTGTATGAAAAAGCCTTTAAACACTACCAAATGGGCTACGCTTCCGCACTGGCATGGATATTGCTGGTCATCGTCGCTGTACTGACCGCGCTTAATTTCTTGGCCTCACGGTATTGGGTATTTTACGAGTCGGATGGAGGGAAGGCCAAATGACTACGATTCGGTTCAAGCTCTCCAATCATCTGTTTCTCTCCCTATTCTCGCTCTTGATGCTTTATCCGGTGATCTGGTGGATCGGCGCTTCCTTGAAGAAAGCGGAAGAGCTGAGGTTGCCCACGATATGGCCTTCCATTCCCATGTGGGAGAACTACAGCAACGGCTGGAATTTCTCTGCCGACTACAGCTTCGCGCACTTCTTTGGCAACACGCTGCTGATGGAGCTTGGCAACGTAACAGGCGGCGTGCTGACCGCTGCGATCGTGGCTTACGGCTTCGGGCGGCTTCAATTCAAGCTCCGCGGCTTCTGGTTCTCGATTCTATTGCTTACGATGATGCTGCCGGGCCAGGTTACCGTGGTGCCGCAATACATTCTGTTCAATAAGCTCGGCTTGGTGGACAGCTATGTTCCGCTGGTGCTGCCGCACTTCTTCGGCGGGGGAGCGTTCTTCATCTTCCTGCTCGTTCAATTTATTCGCGGCATTCCGCGTGATTTGGATGAAGCGGCCAAAATCGACGGCAGCTCGGTGTACGGCATTTTCTTCCGCATTATTTTGCCGTTGATCAAGCCTGCGCTTGTTACGGTAGCCATCTTCACCTTCATCTGGAGCTGGGATGATTTCTTCGCACAGGTTCTGTACATAAGCTCCATCGATAAGTTTACCGTGGGTCTGGCGCTTCGCATGTTTATCGACCAGTTCGATATCCAGTGGGGACAATTGCTTGCAATGTCCTTCGTGTCCATCATGCCATCTGTCATCATCTTCCTATTTGCCCAGAAGTATTTTGTGGAAGGGATTGCTACGACCGGTTTGAAAGGTTAGCCCATCATAAAGCTAATTCGAGAGGAGATTGAACGGATGAAAAGAAAAGGATCAGCTAGTTTACTGCTAATGAGCTTGGCTCTGACACTAGTGGTAACAGGGTGCAGCAGCGGAGGGGGAAACAGTAAGAATAACGGCAATAATGCCGCCGTTGCCGAGACGGGGTCTGACAATGAACCAACGAAGGATAACGCGGAGGCGACACAGTTAAGCATCATGTGGTGGGGGCCGGATGCGCGCCATGAAGCTACGAAGAACGCGCTGTCGATTTACACCAAGCAGCACGCCAATGTGACGTTTAAGCCAGAATTCATGGCCTGGGATGCTTACTGGCAGAAGTTACCGACGCTGGCTGCATCCAAATCGATTACCGATGTGCTGCAAATGGATGCCGCGTTTCTTCAAGAGTATGTAGCGAGAGGGCAGCTGGAGGATTTGTCCGATGTTGATTTAAGCGGAATCGTGGATCCGAAGGTCATTGAGAATCTGAAGATCGACGGAAAATTATACGGAATTCCTCTGAGCCAGAACGCGGCGGGAGTCGCATTCAACAAAGAGGAACTGGAGAAGTACGGCATTGCACTGCCGAAGCAGAACTGGACCTATGATGAGTTTTTCCAATGGGCGAGGGATGCCCGCGCCAAGCTGCCGGAGGGCAAATATCCGATCGGGGATTCGGGCACATGGGATTCATTCAATTTCTATCAGACCTCCATGGGCAAGGATCCGGTCATGGCCGATGAGGGCAAGAAGTTTACGCTCGACAAAGATTTGTTTATGACCTACTACAAAACGTACGAAGAATTCCGTAAAGCCAAAATCGTGCCGCCCGCGGAACAAGCAGCCGCATTCCTCGAGAATGATCCGCAAGCTGATCCGATGGCATCCGGCGTGCTTATGACACGCGGCGCAACGACCGGTTCGGTAAGCGCGCTGGAGCAGCTGATGCCCGGGAAAGTAGGCGTCGTCAACATGCCGGTCGGTCCGTCAGGAGGCGGCTGGGCCCAATCGACGATCTTCCTGAGCGTCAGCGCGAATTCCAAACATAAGGATGAAGCCAAGAAATTCGTACAATGGTTCATTTCGGACAAAGAAGCCGGCAATGCACTTGGCCTGACTCGCGGGATTCCGATTAACCCGGAGATTTATAAGGTTCTTGAGCCGACGCTCGAGCAGAAGGACAAGCTGGGCAAAGAAATCTATGACCTTTCGGTTGAGAAGGCGCTGCCGTTCTATTCGGCCGCTCCAGGGTTTTCGGAGTGGGTGGATACGTATAAGAAGGAGATGGAGGTCGTCTCCTACGGTCAGCAATCCATCGAGGACGCGTATGACAAGATCAATAAAATGGGTATGGATTTGGCGACAAAAGCCGCATCCAAATAAATATAAAAGGAGACCAAGCCTATGAAGCTCGCCGAATTTTTCTCCTCTCAGCCTTCTCAGCTGTGGGAGCTTGCGAAACAAATGAACATCAATTATGCGGTCGGAGGCCTTCCATGGGAAGAGAAGACCGAGAAGTCTTGGGATTTAATGCCTCTTATTCGAATGAAGCAGCGTTATGCCGATCACGGCTTAGAGCTGTCCGTCATCGAATCGATGCCTCCGAGCAATCATATTAAGCTCGGTACGGCGGGACGCGACGAGGAAATCGAGATTTTCCAGAAGTTCATCCGCAACATGGGTGCAGCCGGCATCCCGGTGCTCTGCTACAATTTCATGGCTCAGTTTAACTGGTTCCGTACGTCCACAACGACCAAGACACGCGGAGGCGCCCTTGTCTCAAGCTATGACCACAGCCTAATGAAGAATGCTCCGCTGACGGAAGCGGGAATTGTCACGGAGGAGCAGCTGTGGGAGAATCTCCACTATTTTATGGAACGGATCGTTCCCGTTGCGGAGGAAGCCAAAGTCAAACTGGCGCTGCACCCGGATGATCCGCCGATTACGCCGATTCGCGGCGTCTCGCGTATACTTCGAAGTGCGGATGCGCTGCAGCGGGCAATTGATTTAGTCCCAAGCCCTTACAACGGTATCACGCTGTGCCAAGGAACAATGGCTACGGCAGGTGAGGACATTCCTAGTGTAATCCGCCGTTTTGCCAATCAGGATAAGCTGTTCTTCGTCCACTTCCGCGATGTGCGCGGCAACCAGGAGAAGTTCGAAGAAACTTTCCATGATGATGGCAAAACGAATATGCTCGAAGCGATGAAAACCTACTACGAAGTCGGATTTACAGGTCCGGCAAGACCGGATCATGTGCCGACGATGGCCGGTGAAACGAACGAGAATCCGGGTTATGAGCTGCTCGGAAGACTGTATGGCATCGGTTATATCAATGGATTAATAGAAGCCGCTTCGGCAGGGTAACACAAAAAGTCCGCCGGTCATCTTAATGACCGGCGGACTTTCATTGTATAAGCTTTAGCTCCAGAGCCGGTCACTGGAATGGTAGATATTCCAATGATCCGTCGATTCCCATAAGCCCGGAATTTCGGGATGCAGATGCTGCTTTAGCACCTCATCATTCAAATCGTCTATGCCAAGCCCCGGCGCATCCGTAAGGGTCATAAATCCGTTCTGCACCAGCTTCTTCGGCAGCGTATTGCCAATGATGATGTCATCCCACCATTCCACTTCGCAGGAGTGATACTCCAGCGCAAGGAAATTCTCGGTGGCGGCGGCGACATGTGCGGCCGCCAAACATGCGATCGGACTTTCTGCCATATGAATCGCCATGGCGACTCCATAATCCTGCGCCATATCGCCGATTTTCTTGGTTTCCAGAATTCCGCCTGAAGTCAGAACGTCAGGATGGATGACGGATACGCCGCCAGCTTCGAGAAGCGGTCTGAAATTCTCCTTCAAATAAATATCCTCGCCGGTGCAGATTGGTGTCGTTACCGCGCGCGCCAATTTCGCATACTGCTCTGTATATTGCCACGGAATCATATCTTCCATCCAAGCCAGATTGAATTTCTCGACCCGGCGGCCTAGCTTAATGCAATCTTCCAGCCCGATATGGCCGAAATGGTCGATCGCAAGCGGCACTTCATAGCCGATTACGGCACGTACATCCGCTACATATTGCTCAAGTATATCAAGTCCTTTCTCCGTCACATGAATGCCTGTGAACGGATGAGCGATATTATTTATATCATAATGACGATTTCGGTTGTCGCGAATTTGATCCTCTGTCAGTTCTGCGGCGTTTTGGCCGTAGCGTCTTCTCGAAGTGTTCCTCATTTCTTCAAGAAAACCGAGGGGAGCGCTCAAAGTTCCGGGCTGGTCCATGAGCTGCCCGATGCCGAGGTCCATCTTCAGGAACGTAAATCCTTCTTCCATACGTTTCCTTAAAGCATGTCCCATGGCCGTACCGGTATTTTTCCCGCTGACGTCCGTGTCGCAGTACATCCTGATTTTGTCGCGGAACTTGCCGCCGAGCATCTGATAAATCGGCACACCATACGCTTTGCCTGCCAAGTCCCAAAGCGCGATTTCAAGTCCGCTGACGCCGCCGCCTTGACGGGCATGTCCGCCAAATTGCTTAATCCGGCGGAATAGTTTGTCGATATTGCATGGGTTTTCGCCCAGCAGCCTGCCTTTCAAGTGTGCCGCGTATACCTTGTCCGCTCCGTCGCGTACCTCTCCAAAACCAACTAGGCCTTGGTTTGTATACACTTTAATCAAACTGCTATGAAACGGACCGCCAACAATGTCGGTGAAACGGATATCGGTGATGCGCAGCTCCGATGGATTGGAATGCGTGGATACGTGAGCAAGTGTTTCTTCATAGGTGTTTGGTTTGTTCATCAATTTCATTCACCCCGATTTATGGAAGTTGCGATGCAACTTAATCTTAGTGAATTGCGGCGGTCGGTTACGATACCGTAAAGTTATGATTTTGTTTGATTTCTTTGGAGAAAATATTGACATCGAAAATAGATAAATTCTTGTGTCACACATTGAAGTCCTCCGTCGTTATATCTGTGTAAAACGCAAAGAAAGAAAATAATCAACACTAGTCCTTATAGGACAAATTATAAATAGGAGGAATTATTATGAAAATTGTAGTTATTGGTGGAAGTGGACTTATTGGATCCAAAGTTGTGAAAAACCTTCGTGAGCTTGGTCATGATGTAGTGGCGGCATCACCATCCTTAGGCGTCAACACGATTACAGGTGAGGGGCTTTCTGAAGCGCTGGTTGGTGCGCAGGTAGTCGTCGACGTGTCGAACGCACCTTCATTTGACGATGAGCCCGTAATGGAGTTCTTCCAAACGTCGAACAAGAACCTTCTTGCTGCTGAAGCAGCCGCCGGAGTAAGTCATCACGTGGCACTGTCGGTCGTAGGAACCGAGCGCCTTCTCCAAAGCGGATATTTCCGCGCGAAAATGGCCCAAGAAGAGCTAATCAAAGCTTCTAACATTCCGTATACGATCGTCCGTGCGACGCAATTCTTCGAATTCATCGGCAGCATCGCCTATGTAGCGACTGAAGGTGATACCGTTCGTTTACCTTCCGCCCTTACGCAGCCTATGGTTTCGGATGATGTTGCAGCCGTAGTAGCGGATTTCGCTGTGGGATCGCCTGTGAATGGCATTGCGGATACAGCCGGCCCGGATCAAATTCCACTCGTCGAACTCGTTCGACAGTTCTTGAGCGCAACGGGAGACCCGCGTCAGGTGATCACAGATGAGAATGCGCGCTACTTCGGTACAATAGAGGTGAATGATCAATCTCTTGTTCCGGTCGACAGCAACCCACGGATTACGGAGACTCGTTTCCGGGATTGGCTCAGCCGTACCACGTCTCAAGGATAATTGAGTCGCGTTGCCTAGTATGAAACAGAAAGGAGCAGATGCCGCGGCATCTGCTCCTTTCTGTTAATTTGGAGAAATCAGGAAATAAAGGTTGACGGCGAAATTCTCGCATGATACTATAATCCACATAATAACAAAGTAATCTCATCGGAATAATAAAATATCAACCGGACAACCGGAGACCACGCTTTAACAAAGGCGCTGAGTCTCCTTTTTTATTGGGTAAACGACTGGATGACCAGAGGTTCAAACCGCTAATTTACTTGATTGATGAGATGAATACGAGTCGACCGTTCAACCGGAGACACAACATGTACCCTATGTTGTGTCTTTTATTTTACCGTAAGGGAGCATTCATGGATGGAATACGTTGACAGCGAGGCCGCTCTGCAAGAGGCCAGAGTGCTGCCTCACAAAAAGCCCGTTAGGCGAAAATTAAAGCTCATGAAGTACGTCTGGTTTAATCGTTATCTGTATTTGATGCTGGTGCCGGCACTCGTCTATTACTTGATTTTTCATTATATCCCGATGTATGGGGCGGTCGTTGCCTTCAAGGATTTCAGCATTATGAAAGGGATACTGGGCAGTGATTGGGCAGGCATGAAGCATTTCGAATACTTGTTCTCCCAGGATAAATTCTGGCAGGTCATCAAAAACACGGTGATCATTTCGCTATACCGGCTTACCTTTGGATTTCCGGCTCCGATTATCGCAGCTCTGCTCTTGAACGAGGTCAGGGTGAAGGTGTTCAAGCAGACGATCCAGACGATCATTTACCTGCCTCACTTTATTTCCTGGGTTATTCTTGGCGGCATTCTTATTAATTTGCTATCCACGGACAGCGGCATCGTCAATAACGTGATTAAGCTGTTTGGAGGTACGCCTATCGGATTTTTGAGCGATGAATCTTATTTTCGCAGCACGCTTGTCTTCTCGATGATTTGGAAAGAGTTCGGCTGGAACACGATCATCTACATGGCTGCGTTGTCCGGAATCAGCCCGCATCTGTACGAAGCGGCGGTCATCGACGGTGCCAATCGTTTGCAGCGGCTAGTATATCTCACGATCCCGCTGATCAGGAGTACCATTGTGCTCATCCTCATTCTTCGGCTGGGCGGTATTATGGAAGCTGGCTTCGAGCAAATCTTCGTGCTCTATCATCCGGGTGTATATCGTGTCTCAGATATTATCGACACCTATGTATACCGAATTGGCTTAACGGATGGAAGATTCAGCCTAGCGGCAGCGGTTGGATTGTTTAAATCCCTGATCAATTTTGCGCTGCTCGTTATAGCAAATTGGCTTTCCAGGAAGATGGGGGAACAGGGTGTTTACTGATACAGGAGGGGGACTATGCATTACACCAGCAGGGCAGGAAAGCTATTCAACTCGTTCAATGTCATCTTTCTGACCATAGTAGCTATCGTTACGGTGTATCCATTCTGGGATACGCTCGTTGTATCCGTCATTCCGCTGGAGGAGTACCTCGGTTCCAGCATTCATCTATTCCCCAAACAAATCACATTGGAAGCTTATACGTACTTGTTCTCGATGAACGAATTATGGAAGTCATACGGGGTGACGCTGTTCATCACGGTTGTGGGAACGGCGCTTAATATGATCCTCACGGTGCTGGCGGCTTATGCGCTTTCGAGGCCCGGACTTAAGGGGCAGCGCGTGATCATGTTTCTTCTCGTATTTACGATGATGTTCAGCGGCGGTATTATTCCGACCTATCTATTGGTCAAAGAGCTAGGCATGATGAACTCGGTATGGGCGTTGATAATCCCGAGCGCTCTCAATACTTATAATCTGATTATTATGAAAAGCTTCTTCTCTTCGATGCCGGATAGTTTGGTTGAAGCAGCCAAGATCGATGGCAGCAACGACCTGGGGATCCTGTTCAGGATTGTAATTCCTTTATCAATGCCGGCGATTTCCACCATTACACTCTTCTATGCCGTAACCCGGTGGAATGATTTTTTCAACGCGATCTTCTTCATCAGCGACAAGGAGCTGTGGCCTTTGCAGCTGTTCTTGCGAAGCATGCTGTTCGAGAACGAATCGTCCTACTCGGGAGGCGGCGACAGCCTGTTTCTCCTAGGGCCATCCATCAAGATGGCGACTGTCATGGCGGCTTCCATTCCGGTCATGCTCATGTATCCTTTTTTCCAGAAGTATTTTATCAATGGCGTCTTGATTGGCGGGGTCAAGGAGTAACTCCTTCACTATAAAAAAATGATCTAACGGGAGGAAAGAGAAATGGTTGAGAGGAAAGGGTTAACAATGAAAAAGTGGGTGATCGGTCTGGCTGCGGTAGCGCTGATCGTAACGGCGGGCTGCTCCAATAAGCCGGACTCCACGGAAGCGAGTGCGAACAATTCCGGTTCCAGCTCCGGTTCCGCTGCGGAAGAACCGTATGAACTCGTGTATTTGACCACCGGCGATCAAGGAGCAAAGCCGCTGGTGCCGAACGATCGCATTGTTGCCGAGATCAATAAGCGGCTGAACATCAAGCTGACGATCAAGATATCACCGGAGTTTTCGTATGACAAGATTAACGTGGCTATTGCGAGCGGGGATCTTCCTGACGTTGTGACCACGCTGTATCCTTCCTCTTCCATTTCCCAATGGATCAAAGAAGGCATTCTGGTTCCGCTGAACGATTATTTTAAGGATACCCCTACACTTAAAGCCAAGCTCGACAACGGTTTGCAGTGGACGGCCGTAGACGGAAAATATTACGGATATCCTTTCGTGAGCGGCATGGAAAAGTCGAATTACACCGTTCAATTTCGCCAGGATTGGCTGGATAAGCTGAGCCTGCCGCATCCGAAAACGCTGGATGAGTTTCACAGCACGCTGAAAGCCATCGTGGAGAAAGACCCGGATGGCAACGGCAAGGCCGACACCTTCGGCTTTATCACGAACAAGCCGGTTGCCGGAGACGCACTCACCGCATTCGATTTTGTTCTATATGCGTACGGACTGCCATACGCTGACTATGCCTTGAACGATAAAGGAGAAGTTATCCCACGGTTCGAAGACCCCGCCTTCAAGAAAGGGATTGAAGAGCTGCGGAAATGGTACGAGGAGAAGCTGATCGATCCCGAATATATCATTTATGACCGACCGACCAAGGAACAAAAGTTTTTCCAAAGCAAGGCAGGCGTTATGGATGGTCCATTATTCCGCCACGTGAGCCGCGTCGAAGGCAGCCTGCAGCAGGTCAATCCCGATGGGAAGCTCGGATTCGAAGCGCCGCCGGCAGGACCGGACGGCAAACAAGGTATGGCTACGCGTCCGAAGACCGCTTTTTTCACAGCGGTTACCAATAAGGCCAAGAATCCAGAGAAGGCGGCCCAGTTCATCGAGTTCATGCTGTCCAAGGAAGGCCGCGACCTGCTGCAGCTCGGCATTGAAGGGGTCCACTACACGAAACAAGGCGATAAAATTACGTACAACGAGGCGGAACGCGAGAAAGACGGATTTGCTCCGAACGGCTGGAGCCATCCGCTTGCATGGGGTAACGTGACTTGGCCAATCGACGAGAACTACTTGCCGCAGACGGAGAAGAACATTGATCGTGCCATCGAATCTGTCAAAGTCGCATCGCAATATTTTGTGCCAAATCTCATTACCCGCAAGACGGATTCTGAGATTGAATATGGAAAAGCGGTTAATGAAGTGTATAACCAATATTTCGTAAACCTCTTGAACGGCAAGCTTGACGTGGATAAGGGGATCGAAGAGCTGGGTAAAGAATGGCGTCAGGCCGGCGGCGATAGCATCCTGACAGAGATTAACGAAGAATACAAGAATCAAGATGCCGGCAAATAACCGGAGAAATGAAGGAATTTGAACTTATTTCAAAAACAAGAATAGTGAGGAGAATGTGCGATGGCTAAAACGATTACGACTGAGGAACGTCCGCGGCAAATTCCAGACCGAGGTATTAAAGGCGGCCCTCGTATTATTAATCGGCTGCCGGAAGGCGTAGAAGAGCAGCCGTATACGCTGTTTCGCGTAAAGCCTTACGGCCCGCTGATCGGCGCAGAAATCGAGGGAGTCGACCTGCGCAATCCTGTCTCGCCGGAGTTGCAGAAGGAGCTGAACCGCGCACTGCTGGAATGGAAAGTGATTTTCTTCCGTGATCAGGACATTACGAGCGAACAGCAGCAAGCGTTCGCCCGTTTATGGGGGGAGCTGGAAACCCATCCTTTCCTGCCCCAAGGAAAATCGAATGAGGTCGTGCGCTTCGCGAAGAATGATAAGAAGCCCGGGCACGAAAATAACTGGCATTCGGATGTTAGCTGGCGGCTGACGCCTGCGCTTGGCTCGGTCTTACGCCTGACAGAGGTGCCTCCACTCGGAGGAGATACGCTGTGGTCGGATCAAGCGGCTGCGTATGATAATCTGCCTGATGAGGTGAAGCAGCGAATCGACGGACTTACGGCGATTCATGATTTCACTCATGTCTTCGGGGTGAATCTTCCTCCCGAGGAATTGCAGCTCAAGCAGGAGGAATTCCCGGCAGCCGAGCATCCGGTCGTACGTACTCACCCTGAAACGGGAAGAAAAACGCTGTTCGTCAATCCGAACTTTACGGTGCGAATCGTAGATCTGGAAGCGGATGAAAGCGAGTCTCTCCTGTCGTATTTGTTCCGCCATTCGCAGCTGCCCGAGTTTCAAGTCCGCTTCCGCTGGGAAGCGAACTCCATTGCATTCTGGGACAATCGCGCCACGCAGCATTACGCAAATTCCGACTATTTCCCGAACCGCCGCGTAGCGGAGCGGGTGGCCATTGTAGGCGATCGGCCTTATTAAAATATAAGAAAGTATAAGTTTCACCTTATACCATGCTTATATTTCACCGGAATGAAACGCGCTTCTCCGCCGAAAGGACGGCGACAGCCGTTTCACCTTGGGAAGAGAAGAGCCCGCGATTGACGTGGGCTCTTCAGCCGTTGACAAATGGCTTGGACAGGCACAGATCGCAGTTCTCGGTGCTTGCGAAAATAGCGATATCAGTGGAGTTATTTGGCATCCGCGAAACTTCGCTCAACGGTTTGGTGCCACAGATAGTCGGTGGAATGCGCTAACGAATCGTATGGAGCTTATTTGTCCAATAATAGCCCCGAAATAATTCTAACGAATCGTAGGAGCCCTATTTGATGGTTTTGGAGGTGTTGGGAGCCGATTATCTCCAAATAAGGCTTCTACGGTTCGTTAGACGCTCCAAGCCTCGAAATTCGGCCAAATAACGCCTCTACGATTCGTTAGATTTTCAGCTTTATCGAAAGTTTGAAGAACCCGCGATTGAAGTGGGCTCTCTTCCTATTTTGGGATTGGAGGAGAACAATGTTGAGTAATACGAAAGAGAAGCCAAATCTACTATTTATTTTAATCGATGACATGGGCTGGATGGACCTCGGATGCTATGGCAGCATCTTCTATGAAACGCCTAACTTGGACCGGCTTGCCGCAGAGGGGGTGCGATTTACCGATGCTTATGCTGCCGCACCTGTCTGTTCGCCCACCCGGGCCAGCATCATGAGCGGTAAATATCCGGCGCGTGTTGGCGTAACCAACTGGATCGGCGGCCATACGGAAGGAAAACTGATCGATGCCCCTTACATTCGGCATCTTCCGCTGCAGGAGAAAAGCGTGGCAGCCGCATTGAAGGAACAAGGCTACCAGACGTGGCATGTGGGTAAATGGCATCTCGGCGGTCGTGAGCATTATCCGGACCGGCACGGTTTCGATGTCAATATAGGCGGAAGCAGCTGGGGAATGCCGATGAATGGCTTTTTTAGTCCGTATGGCATTGAGACGCTCGAGGAAGGGCCTGACGGTGAATATTTAACTGATAGGTTGACGGACGAGGCAATAACGCTGATCCGACAAAATGATGGAACGCCATTCTTTCTGAATTTATGGCATTATGCCGTGCACATCCCGATTGAGGTCAGTGCAAAGCTCACCAAGCGTTTCGCGGAAAAGGCGAAAGCACTTGGACTGGATCGGGTGGAAGCGTTTGTCGAAGGAGAGCCCTTCCCGTGCGAACATAAGAAACATTTGCGTGTACAGAGGCGCATCGTGCAGTCGGACCCTGCATACGCGGCGATGATTTATAATCTCGATTGGAATATCGGTCGATTAATAGACGCCTTGGAAGAAACGGGGCAGCTGGACGACACGGTGATCGTGTTCACGTCCGACAACGGCGGTCTGGCAACGGCCGAAGGTTCGCCGACCTGCAACAGTCCCCTTCAAGAAGGAAAAGGCTGGATGTACGAAGGTGGCGTGCGGGAGCCTCTCATCATCCGATGGCAAGGCATTACAAAGCCGGGCAGCATCAGTGAGGTTCCGGTAACGAGCCCTGATTTTTATCCGACCCTGCTGGAGATGGCGGGACTGGACCTGCTGCCGGAGCAGCATAGGGACGGCGTAAGTTTAGTTCCCGTACTCAAAGGTGAGGAGAGCCTCAGCCGGGAAGCTATATTCTGGCATTACCCCCATTACGGCAATCAAGGGGGAACGCCGGGGTCGTCGGTGAGAGAGGGAGAGTACAAGCTCATCGAGTTTTTCGAAGACGGGCGTTTGGAGCTGTATAACTTAAGAACCGATCTATCGGAAGAGCACAATATTGCAGAGCAGCATCCTGAACGGACCGAACAGTTGCGTCAGAAGCTTCATCACTGGCGAGAGCAGATTCATGCCATCATTCCCGAGGAGAATCCTAAAGGAGGAGCCGCAGTTTATGAATAGTAGGCCTAATATATTGCTGATTACCAGCGATCAGCAGCACTGGAATACCATTGGGGCGTTTAACCCCGAGATTTCCACGCCTAATCTGGACCGTCTGGTCCGAGAGGGTACCACCTTCACGAGGGCTTACTGCCCGAACCCGACATGTACACCGACTCGAAGCTCCCTAATCACAGGGCTTTATCCAAGCCAGCATGGGGCATGGACCTTGGGAACAAAGCTGTCCGAGAAGGTGCGGACGGTCGGGGAGGATTTCCTTGAGGCAGGGTATGCAACGGCTTTGGTAGGGAAAGCTCACTTTCAGCCGCTTATTTCCACGCCGGAGTATGCTTCACTGGAATCCTATCCGGTGCTTCAGGATTTGGATTTCTGGAAAGCGTTTGATGAGACCTATTACGGTTTCCGGCATGTGGAGCTGGCCCGAAACCATGCGAATGAAGCCCACATCGGCCAGCATTACGCCATTTGGCTGGAGGAGAAGGGCTGTTCGAACTGGAGAGAATACTTCGTAGGTCCGACCGGTACGATGGATAAGTCAGTTGCCCATAAATGGGACATTCCGGAGCAGTACCATTATGATACTTGGATTGCGGAACGGACGAATACTCTATTAGAGCAGTACAAACGGGATGACACGCCATTTTTTCTATGGTCCAGTTTCTTCGATCCACATCCGCCTTATCTCGTTCCGGAACCTTGGGATACGATGTACGATCCCGCCAAGCTGACGGTTCCGCGGGCTGCAGCCCATGAGCATGATTCGAACCCGCCGCATTTCCGGATGGTGCAGGAGGAGAACCCGGATTTCAGCAGCTATAAAGAAACGGGCTTCGGCATCCATGGCATGCATTCGCACAGGCATGAGGAGGACGAACTTCGGAAGGATATTGCAACCTACTACGCCATGACCAGCTTAATGGACAAATACATCGGACGCATTCTCGACAAGCTGGATGAGCTTGGTCTTACGGAGAATACACTGGTTGTGTTCACATCCGATCACGGCCATTTCTACGGTCATCACGGCTTGACGGCAAAGGGGCCGTTCCATTATGAGGATCTTATCCGTGTACCCATGCTGGCCCGTTTTCCTGGACAGGTTCCAGCGGGAGCAGTGAACAACTCCATGCAATCATTAGTGGATTATGCGCCAACTTTTCTTCGATATGCCGGACTTCAAGTGCCTTATACGATGTCTGGTAAGGATCAATCACAGGTGTGGAACGGTCTGCAGCCTGCCGCAAGGGATCATATTCTGTGCGAGAACCACCATGAGCCTACGACCATTCATCTGAAGACTTATGTGGACGAACGTTATAAGCTTACGGTTTATTACAAGCAAGAGTATGGGGAGCTCTTTGATCTGGCAGAAGATCCAGAGGAACGGATTAACAGATGGAATGATCGGGATTATGCGGATATTAAATCTAAGTTGCTGCTCAAGTATGCCTGGGCCGGATTGGAGCAGGAACCGCTGTTTATGCCGCGTATCGCGCATGCGTAGTTTCGAGAAAGCACCTAGCAAAGTTTGTGAAACGAAATGCAGAAGAGCACTCCAGGAAATCAAAGACTGGAGTGCTCTCCTGTATGTTTATTGGAATGTTGTCCTTAGACGCTCCCCCATCCAAAGGCAAGTGTCCCATAAATCGGACACCGGCTGGCGGGTGAATGGAAGCGTATGCATATACCCGGGCGGCCCGAATTCCGGCGTGAAGGTTGTTGTTTGGAATCCCTGCTCCTCTCGCTGAGCGAGAATGCTGCTCCACCACTGTTCATGTCGCTGTAATTCCAGCGCATATTCCGGGGCGGCAGGATGGGGAACTTGCGGTCCTTGCGCGTAGCCGACCCGTGCGTGGATGTGAATTGTACGTTCGAAAGCGATCTGAAGCGCATCCTCTTGATCCGAGAGCAGCGTTTCACAGACACAGCACCAATGGCTGAAATCTGCCGTAATGCGCAAATCCGGCAGCTCTTGGAGCAGCTTGGCTGTGTTCCAAGGCGTGTACAAGGCGCGGTGGCGATGCGTTTCGTGTCCAACGCGTACGCCGGCAGCCTGCTCTGCGCGAAGTGCCGAACGGAAGAAGCGGACTTGATCCTCAAAGGACCAACAATCCCGGGCACTATGGGAAATAGCGAGCAGCGGGCTGAACGCTGCTGCTCTCTCTATTCCTGCAGCAAACACCTCTTCATGAGCGCTGACAGTCGCGCCGCTTGAGCCGATAAGTGCGATAAAATCCAGTTGATGCTCCTGCAGAAGCTCCTTAAATTCGTTCGTATGTTCAGGAGCAGGCAATGTCGACTCCACGCCGTCGTAACCGGCAGCCGCGATCTGCTCGATACTTTCCCGGTAGGACAAATGCTCCATGCCCCATAGCGATTTAAACAATTGAATGCTCATCGGTGATGTGCTCCTTTATGCGTATGAATAGCTTCTATATCGTTTCATGGTAGCATCAGGCTGAGTATCGCACCATTTCTAATCGTCCTGCATGTTTATATATTTGTAGATAAAAAAGAACCAAGCAAATTGGCGGCGCCTTAGAGGGCCTGCTTTTTGCTTGGTTCGTTTACTCCGTAGTTGTGCTATTGAAATTGCGGAATTGCTGAGGCGAGACCCCCATCGCTGTCCGAAACGCATGGCTGAAATGGCTGGTTGAAGAATAGCACAGGGAATGGGCGATTTCTTCCACGCTGATCGATTGGTGTTGCAGCATTTTTTTGGCCTCGCGAATTCGGATTCGCTGCAGGTACACAGAAGGTGAGATTCCATAGACGAGTTTGAAGCATTCATGCAAATAGGTCCGGTGAACATTCAATTGTGTGGATAGAGTCGAGATGTTCATCGGCGAATGGAGATGATATTCCATCCAATAGGCTGCCTCCCGCGCAAGCTTCATCTGCGAAGGCTTGATGCCGGAAGAGGGAAGCTGATGATTTTGTGTGGAAATAAGCTCGGATGCCAGGTTGCCGATAAAATCCAAAATGCTGGAATGAATCTGCAGCTGCTTAACAGAGGCAGCCATTTCATCTGTAATCGATTGTTTCTTATTATCGCGAGCCATCATCTGCTGCAAGTGCTCACCGAAACGAGTTATGAAATGCGTCACCCATTCCGAAACGTTTCCATGCGATTCGCTGCGAAATACGGGATCGGAGGTGAGCTGGAAGATCATATTGATGGCATTGATTTCGACTTCAAAATGAAAATCGAAATAGCTGCAATCGACTCGCGTTTCGGTACGATGGAGCATTTCTGATTGGATGATAATCGCATCTCCTGGGTACAGATGGTACATCCGCCCGTTGACCCATTGCTCGATCTCGCCGGAAATGCAGAACAGAAACTCGAAGAAAGGATGCCGGTGATCCGGATATGACCATCCGGCTTCTTGTTTGGCGTACTCGATGCTGGGAATACGTATGGCATTGTACAAATCAGGCAATTGAAACATATGATCCATCGTGATCCACCTCTGTTATAGATCGTTTTTCTACAAATATATCAGTATTTGAGGGATATGATTAATTATAGACTACATTTATGTAACAAATCCATACCGTTCTGAATGGTTGACTTCGATATCGGGTGTTATGATTCGGTTATCAAGAAGAAACCACTCAAACGGGAGGAATTACCAATGAAAATCATGATGGGAAATGCGGAACTGGAGATGGGCAGCAAGTATTTGACGGAGCTTCGCAGTGCGAATGAGCTGCTGCACGATATAGATGCTTTGAGAAATCGTCTAGAAGAGGACGGCTATTTGCTTATTCGCGGTTTCCATGATCGCGAGGATGTCATGAGGGCGCGCAGAGGAATTCTGCACAAGCTTCATGACATGGATAAGCTGGATTCCGGCTTCCCGATTGAAGAAGGTGTCATTGCTCCAGGCGCAAAAGGCGCGATGTTCGGCGGCGCCGTGAATGAGGACGATGCGAACATGCTGCCGTTCTATCATCTTGTTAACAGCGAGAAAGTGATGAGCTTCTTCGATCGTCTGCTCGGCGGGGAAGCGATGACCTACGATTACAAATGGCCGCGTGCAGTAGGAAACGGCGACTTTACCGGAGCCCATTACGACATTGTCTATATGGGACGCGGTACCAAACAAGTGTATACGATGTGGACGCCACTGGGCGATGTTCCATATGAGCAGGGACCACTATCGATCTGCCTAGGATCGCAAAACTTCGAGAAAATTAAAGCGACTTACGGGCAAATGGATGTCGATCGTGACAATATCGAGCTCGGCTGGATTTCCAAAGATCCGATTGAATGCGTGGACAAGTTCGGCGGACAATGGGCAACGACGCCATTTGAGGCTGGCGACATCATTATTTTCGGTATGTTCCTGCTGCACGGCTCGGTCAATAATACGACCAACAGATTCCGCATCAGCTCCGATACGCGCTATCAGCTTCGCTCTGAGCCCGTTGATGAGCGCTGGGTAGGCGTTAAGCCGAAAGGCCATTACGCGTGGGGCAAAGAGAAGTCGAAGACGATGGAAGAAGCAAGGAAAGAATGGTCGATTTAATCTACCGTCTGATCGTTACTTTAATTTACCCAGAAAGAGGTAGAGTTCCGAATATCTGCTGACGATAATCATGTCTCTCTCCTGCCGGGCTTGTTCAGTCGTGCGATTCGTTTTGCTTCACAAGCGCCGGAATGAAAACAGTCCTGATCATCAAGGGTTCTTGATGGTCAGGACTGTATTGTTGTTGAGGCGGCTCACTTGCCTGCAAGCTTGTTCTCTTTCGTTTCAAATATCTCCACTGCACGGTCAGCACCGTAAAGCTCGTTCAAATGCTGCACATGAGTCATTCCCCAATTGCCAATCGCTTGCAGCAATGGCGTCATCTGAGTACCGTATTCGGTAATGGAATATTCCACTTTCGGGGGAATCTGACGATAGACCTCACGGTGAACGATATCGTGATACTCCAATTCCCGCAGCTGCGAGGTGAGCATTTTTTTGGAAATATCGGGCATGGCGCGCTGCAGCTCGCTAAATCTCATCGTACCGTTGCCGAATAGATGAAAGAGGATTACGGGTTTCCATTTGCCGACAAGAATTTCTAACGCGGTTTCGATCTTGCACCCACCATCATTCATCATCGTAATTCCTCCAGTGTTTATCTATGGTTACTTTTTGGATACTAGGTTATTTGATTGTGCCTACTTCCCAATAATGTAGCTAGGTTATATTATAAGCCCATAGCTGTAATCATTCAATGGAATAGTAGGAGGTCATCATTTGCTCTCACCTGTCTTTTTGGCGCATGGCTCGCCATTTACGATTTTCGAGAAATCGGAATTCACCGCCTTCTTGAATCGCTTCGGTAAATCAGTCCGTCCCAAAGCGATCGTTATCTTCTCCGCGCATTTCGAGAGCCAAATCACAACAATCGCGGCTACGGATGACATTCATGAGATGGAATATGATTATTACGGCTTTCCACCGGAATATTACCAGGTTCAATATCCGGCGAGAGGATCGAATATCGTCGCATCTATTGTGGAAGAGCGGTTGCGCAAGCATAACATCCCGGTTCAGCGTAAGTATCGGGGCCTCGATCATGGGGTATTTCCGATTATGCGGCACGCTTACCCGGAGGCTGATATCCCGATTGTCCCGGTTTCCGTAAATGCTTTCTTGCCAGCTAGGCAGCAGATTGCAATCGGAGAAGCGCTGCAGGGCCTTGAGAAGGATGGCATCCTCGTGATTGGCAGCGGCTTCTTGACGCACAACTTCAATGAGTTTGATCGGAATATGGATGCCCCGCCTCGTGCATGGGCCGTTGAATTCACGGATTGGATTACGGAGAAGTTGCTAGCGAGAGACATCGAGGCACTAAGCAACTATGAAACGTTAGCCCCGCATGCGAAGAAGGCCGTGCCTCGGGCCGAACATTTCGTACCTTTGCTCATAGCGCTCGGAAGCGGAACGCCTGGACATGAAATTCGTGTCTTATACAATGAGACAATCAAATATGGTTCTATGAGCAATCTCAGCTATCAGTTCTAAATAATGCCCACTTGTCGATAGGATAGGTGGGCATTATTTCGCGGTTTGTAAGGAAACCCAACGTTTTTTATTACGTCGGGTTTCTTTTCGTTTTCGGTTAAACTGAGGGCAATCCTCTTCATGTTCTGCTTAGCCGCGGTGATGAGCGCCTGTTGGTACCGAATAAATAAACGTTAACGGTTGTCAGCGTGGCTATTTGTTGCAAAATGGTTGATTTCTATCGGAAAATGTCCGAATAAGCGCTATGGCAACCGTAAGAAAATTAAAACGAGCTTATAAGGCCAAATAACCACTGTCACAACCGTTACAGTTGGAGGATGGCTCGTATGCCGTTTCCGAAAACGTGGGTTTCTCGACACTCCGGAAGACTGCCCATTCGTCTATAGGACAGGCGGGCAGTCCTAATTAGTAGATTGCCAACTTAAACATTATAATGTTTGTTGACGCTAAATCGGTTTCCCTGTAGATTAAACATTATAACGTTATAATCTAGATTCAAATGGCTAGTCGTTTTAGCAAAATAAAGGGTGGGTTTACGATGACTGATCGGTTGGTTTTGCGCGGGGCAACACTCATGGACGGTCGGCAGGTTGATATTGTCGTCACAGCTGGCATTATAGCAGAAATAACGGCAGCGGGGACGAGCAGCGTCTCCGCTGCCGGTCGAGTAGTCGATTGTTCCGGCTTGCATGTATCGAGCGGCTGGATCGACCTTCACGTTCATGCGTTCCCGGAGCTCGATCCCTACGGGGATGACATTGACGAGATTGGTGTGAAGCAAGGCGTTGCGGTGATTGTTGACGCTGGCAGCTGCGGTGCGGATCGGATCGACGACTTGGCGGCAAGTCGGGTGAGAGCGATGACGACAGTATTCGCGCTGCTGAACGTATCGAAGATCGGTTTGCAGCGGATCGACGAACTATCCGATCTGGCTTGGCTCGATAGAGAAGCCGCATTGCAAGCCGTTCGATCGTATCCGGACTTCATTATAGGATGGAAGGCTAGAATGAGCGGCAGCGTCGTTCGCGATAACGGCATCCGGCCTCTATATATCGCTAGGGAGCTGGCCGAAGCGACCGGTTTGCCGCTCATGGTTCATATCGGGTCTGCTCCCCCGAGAATTGAAGAGATTCTTCCGCTGCTAGCAAGAGATGATGTCGTCACGCACTATTTGAACGGGAAGAGCAACAATTTGTTCAGCGAGGTTGGCAGTCCGATCTCCGAGCTGGACGAGGCTATCGCCAGAGGTGTGCGAATGGATGTCGGACATGGAACGGCAAGCTTCTCCTTCAAGACGGCGGAGGCGGCCAAGCGGTGCGGCATCCGCTTCGATACAATCAGTTCGGATATCTATCGCGGGAATCGGAAGCACGGCCCTGTCTACAGCTTGGCGCATGTCATGTCGAAGTTTCTATGCCTGGGTTATTCGCTAAACGAAGTAATTGGCGCCGTAACGACTAATGCGGCTGAATGGCTGAGAAAACCGGAGCTGGGCCGCATTCAAGCAGGTGACCGGGCGAATCTGACCTTATTCTCTGTGAAAGAGGAACGTACGTTGTTTGTCGATTCGGAGGGAGATACGCGCATGGGCGAACAACAAATTATAGCTAGAGGAGTATGTGCGAATGGGCGATTCATTGAATGCTAAATATGGTTTGAAACGCGTTATTAACGCCAGCGGGCGAATGAGCATTCTCGGTGTGTCGGCGCCTTCCGATACCGTCATGGAAGCGATGAAGCTTGGTGGACAACGTTACGTGGAAATCGCCGATTTGGTAGACAAGGCGGGCGACCATATCGCGAACGTGCTCGGCTCCGAAGCTGCAGTCGTCGTCAACTCAGCATCCAGCGGCATTGCATTGTCTGTTGCGGGTATCGTTACGCAAGGCAATCGGCGCTTGAGTGAACGGCTTCATCAAGAGCCGATTGCCAAGAACGAGATTATCATTCTTAAGGGACATAATGTCCAGTACGGCGCACCGGTGGAGACGATGGTGTTTCTGGGCGGAGGTAAGCTCGTTGAAGTCGGTTATGCGAATGAAGGCAAGGCCGAGCATATCGAAGACGCGATCAGTGATCGCACAGCGGCAATTCTATACGTGAAGTCCCACCACGCGGTGCAAAAGAACATGATTAGCGTAGAGGAAGCTTGGGAAGTGGCGCAGCGCAAAGGTGTTCCGCTAATCGTGGATGCGGCTGCGGAAGAGGATGTCCGTAAATACGTGAAGTTCTCGGACCTCGCGATATACAGCGGATCCAAGGCGATCGAAGGGCCGACTTCCGGTATTGTCGGAGGCAAAAGAGCCTATGTCGAGATGGTTAAAGTGCAGCTGCACGGCATTGGCCGCAGCATGAAGGTCGGTAAGGAAACGACGTTCGGGCTGCTTCAAGCACTTGAGGAGTATATGGTCAAGCCAGATAACAGTGAGCAGGAGAAAGCAGCTCTGCAAACTCTTATGCCACTGAATGAGCAGCTTGGCATCAAAGTATCAATTGTTCAAGACGAGGCGGGGCGGGCGATATTCCGTGCACGCATTCAGATTGATCCGGCGTTATCCGGCACGACGGCCAAGGCAGTCGCTGAAGGATTGCAAGGCGGCGACGTCGCCATTTACACGCGTGATTATGGCGTGAAGCAAGGTTATTTCGATATCGATCCGCGTCCGCTGCTTGGTGACGATATCGATGTGATCGCGGCTAGAATACGTACGCTTACGGGAGGCAATTAACATGTCCAAGATGACGAAACGGTTGTATAAAGGCCGCGCGGCCCTAAATGTGCTGGCTAATTCCGTTCAGAATGCAAAAGATGTTTTCGATGCGGCAGAAGGCTTTGTACTTGTCGGTGTCCTCTCGAAAGACTATTCGACCGTCGAAGCAGCCGTTACCGCGATGAAGCAATACGGGGAAGCGATCGATGACGCGGTCTCCATCGGACTTGGTGCCGGGGACAATCGGCAGGCAGCCGTCGTCGCACAGATTGCCAAGCATTATCCCGGAACGCATATCAATCAGGTTTTCCCGGCAGTTGGCGCTACACGGGCGAATCTGGGAGAGCAAGACAGCTGGATTAACAGCCTCGTTTCGCCTACGGGCCAAGCTGGCTATGTGAATATTTCGACAGGACCCTTCAGCGCGGCGCAACCGGAGCAGGCAATCGTGACCGTGAAGACTGCTATCGCGCTTGTGCGCGATATGGGTGGCAATGCACTCAAATATTTCCCGATGAACGGTTTGAGCCGAGAGGATGAGCTGCGTGCCGTTGCGAAGGCTTGCGCAGAGGAAGGATTCGCGCTCGAACCAACCGGCGGCATCGATATGGACAACTTCGAGGCGATAGTGCACATCGCGCTTGAAGCGGGCGTTCCACAAATCATTCCTCATGTTTATTCATCGATCATCGACAAAGCGAGCGGAAGAACGAATGTCCAGGATGTACGCGCGCTGCTGGAAATCATGAAGAAGCTGGTTGATCGCCATGGCTAACCGTGCACGCGTCGCCGCTTTCGGCGAAGTCATGATGCGTCTGCAGGTACCGGGCTACGAATTATTGTCGCAGGCGGATCATCTTCGTTATTCGTTCTCCGGCACCGGTGTGAACGTTGCCTCTGCACTAGCGCGTTTCGGGCATGAAGGCTACCTTATATCGCGGCTGCCGGACAATGCGCTTGGAGAGGCGGCCGCGGCGAACCTGCGGAAGCTGGGCATCTCCATGGAATACGTTAGCCGCGCCGGTAATTACCTCGGCATGTACTTCCTAGAGAATGGGTTCGGCGCGAGACCTGGTCGTGTCACGTATTCCAATCGGCAGGAGAGCAGCTTTAACACGGCTCCTTCGGATGCTTACGATTATGAAGCGATCGCCTCGGGTATTGACCTTATTCATTTCTGCGGGATCACGCTGGCTATGAACGATGACGTCAGGCGGCATTTGCGTCAGCTAGCAACGGCAGTGAAGAGGAACGGTGGAACGGTCGTCCTCGATTGTAATTACAGGCCGACCCATTGGGGAGATGGAGGATACGCGAAAGCGAAGCCCTATTATGAGCAGATGTTCGAGCTTTCAGACATCGTGATGATGAATGAGCGAGATATGATCCATATTCTCGGCATGTCGACGGACAAGACGGATCGACTGGAGCAGTTGACGGAATTGTTGCCGATGGTCGCTAAGCGATACGCTGGCATATCCGTGATCGCGGGTACACATCGCACGATTAACGGTGGTAACACGCACTCGCTGCGCGGGTTTATGTATAAGAACGGAGCCATGACGATTGCTTCCGAGCCGCTCACTTTTGCCGTTTACGATAGAATCGGAGCGGGTGATGCATTCTGCAGCGGTATCATACATGGCGAGCTCTCCACCTTCGAACCGGAGCGAACGGTTCGCTTCGCGTCCGCCGCGGCTATGCTCGCTCACACGGTTGCGGGGGATACGCCGATCTCGTCGGAGCGAGAAATCGAGCGTGCGATGATCGACCTTGCGAATGGAGACGTGATTCGATAATGAAGCTGTCACGCAGCAAGAAGCCATTGTATGCGCAAATTGCGAGCATCGTGAAGGACAGAATCCTGCACGGCGTTTATCCGGTCGGAACGAGCATACCGCCGGAGCCGCAGCTCGAGCAAGAATTCCAGGTCAGCAAAGTTACGGTGCGTAATGCCATTAAGGAGCTGGCGCAGGATGGCTACGTGGAGACAGGCAGCGGCAAAGGAACGAAGGTCATTCGCAATACGTCCGCCTCCAAGCTGTCCAAGCTGAAGCGTTTTACAGAAGTGCTGGTTGATGAAGGGCATCAAATCGCCAAACAATTGCTTCGCGCGGAGAATGTCACGAATGAGGAAGAATCGATGGCGTACCGATTGTTCGGCGAGCGGTGTTTGCAGATTGAGAGAGTATATCATCTGAACGGTGAACCCTACATTCATTACACGCACTATTTGTCGAGTCGGGCGGCGAACATCGAACTGTCCGACCTGAACGCACAGTCGCTCTATGACTTGATTGAAGAACAGCATGTCTCCATCAGTAAGTACCGGGATGAATTTTCGGTAGCAGCCACAGCTCCTACTATGGTCTTGGCCTCGCTCGGAATCAAGGCGGGAACGCCGCTTCTCAAGCGGTCGCGCTATGCGTACGACGAGAGCGGAGAATTGATTGAATATAGCGAGGGCTTCTACAATACCGAACGACATCACTATGTCGTCAATTACGACGTATAAATGAAGGGCTGCTCCGGAAGGGATGAAATCCTTCTGGGCAGCCCTTCGCATGTTCCTTTCACAACTAACGCTTTCTCTTACTTGTATAGCTGTGTTTGCTGTTGATTAGCTTCTTCAAATCGCTTCGGAAGAATACATCGCGCAGCTCTTTCGGCTTCAGCGGAATTAAGGGGCTAAAATACGGCACGGTGATGCTCTTCAGCATCACGATATGGATCATCATTACCGTGGTAGCCGCAATAACGCCGGATACGCCTGCAAAATAAGCAGCAACTAAATAAATACAATTTAATGTAAGCATAGTTGTGGATAACCCGCGACTTGAAAAAAAGGTCATTATGACAAAGGAGAAAGCGACAATACACAAGCAGAAAGGGCTGTAAATTTTTATTTTTAGCATATTCTCGCTAATCAACACCGTAGAAATGAAAGCAAAGAATGTGACTAGGTTTGTGTTCACCCTATACATACCGTCGATCATAATTTTAATGACGAGTAGTAAAACAATCACCTCAACAATTGGCGATGTCAACATATCTGCAGGATAAAGCAGCTTATGTACTTTTTTGGACAGTACATCGCTGCGTTCCAATATGATATACATCGCGGCTGAATGAGTGGCTAGGAAGAACGAAATCACCTTAATGAATCTGTTCATGAACCTACCGTATTTACCGTAGTATTCATCCGGCGATTGAAAGTAACTGACGAATAATGTGGGACAAAGTATCGCATGGGGCGTATTATCAACAAATACAACGACTTTCCCCTCCAAAATAGAGCTTGCGGCAATATCCGGCGCATCGGTGGCCGATACCAGCGGGAATATCGTCCATTTGTTCTTCGCTAGGACTCCCTCGACAATGGCAGACTGCAGGATATACTTGACATCATCAAGCTCCTTCAGCCGTTTCTTTACTTCGTGCAGAATTCCGGCATCCACAATATTTCTCATATACACAATGGAGATCGCTGTTGGCGTGAGCGTTCCTTTTTGGACCGTTTCAACCGTTAAATCAGGTGTTTTGAGAAGGCCGCGCAGGATACTGATATTGGTCTGTGCTTTCTCCGTGAAACCAACCAGTAATCCGAATTGATTGCGCTCCGTTAACGAGTCGGCTACGGGGCGCTCTTTCCACATCATGACATCAACACTTACGAGCTTATCGGATTGGTGATATAGGACAACCGCTTTAGCTTGTACGATTGCCTGTACGGCTTGTTCGGGGTTATTTAATAGCTCGAGTTCGGCAGATTGGAGCGCTGAGGCGATATTTTCCGCAAGCGGTTTTATCACATGCTGCTCTAGCCTGTCGGAATTGACCAATCCATCCATATAGAAAACGGTTACCTGAACGCTGCCGCTATCGTCTTCAATTTTACGCGTCTTAAAGTCGGAGCTGTGTCCCAATGCATTCTGAATCGCCGTTAAGTTGCTTTGCACTCCAAATACCCCACTTTATGTAGAAACATCAGATTTCCATATTTTGAGCTTGGATATCCTGTTCTATGCAGTGATGCATGATTCTTGATTTGAATACTAAGGGGAGGAGAACTTGTCAAAGTACTCGATAAACCTTGTGGCTGTTATAGAAAGCGGCATGTTGCGCATGATCATAATCCCCACCTGAGAAGGCGGCAGCTGCACGTCCAGCTTAATTTCGAAGAGAGAGCCCTCTTCCAGCTCCTTCTTCACAAATTCTCTTGTGACATACGAGATACCAAGTCCCCGTTTTGCAAACTCGATCAGAAGATCCACGCTTCCGACCTCGATTTCAGGTTTCAGGGTATAGCCATAACTTTGAAATAATTCCGTGATCGCCATTCGTGCTCGACTATTGCGTGAGAATAGAATTAGGTGGTGCTGAAGCAGCATTTCCAGGGAGAGAACGGTCTCCTTCAGCTCCGCGTAACGAGCCCCCGCAACGAAGCAATCTTGCAGTTGGAGGCTCTCCCTCACTTCAAGCAGCGGATCGACGATCGGCATACGAACGACGCCGAGATCGATTTTGCCTTCTTTTAAGAACGAAATAACCTCAGGTGTCGTTCCATGATTCAGGTGAAGCCTGATGCCGGGATGCTTGCGATTAAAATCTTCTAAATACGGAAGCATGTAATGCTTGAACAGCGAGTCGCTTCCGCCGATCCGCAGCTCGCCGCTGTCGAGATTTTTCAGTGCGGCCATCTTCTCCTCGGCCAGCGTGATTAAGATGTGAGACTGTTCAATATAGGAATACAGCAGAACGCCTTCTTGCGTAAGCGCAACCCCTTTCGAATTACGGTAAAACAGCGTAATGCCAAAACTGTCTTCCAGCTGTTTGATGGCATGACTTACGCTCGGCTGGGTAATATAAAGCGCCTTGGCAGCTTGCGTTAGGCTGCCTGTCTTCGCGGCCCAATAGAAAACTTTATATAACTCATAATTGTTGGTCATAGACGTGGTCTATAGCTCCTCTGAAATATATGTATTACTTGTATAGATGCAATTCGTATTATAGTGGATGTATAGAAGAGATACCAGCGTTTAACTGGAAGGAGTATGGAAAAATGGACCCAACCACTTTTGTATTGTTTGGCGCAACCGGAGATTTAGCGAAACGAAAAATTTATCCGGCTTTATATAACTTATTTATCGATCAGAAGCTGCCGGAAGCTTTCACATTGTATGGACTTGGCAGGAGAGAGCTGTCGACCGAAACCTTTCGGGCGAATGTCGAGCAATCGCTTCGCAAGTATTCAAGGCGTGAAGTGAAAGAGGATCAAGCCGGGCTGGAAAAGTTTCTGCATGCATTCCGTTATAGTGTGCTGGATGTAGGCCGAATCGAGGATTACAGCAAGCTGCTTCACCTCATTGAGCAGCGGGAAGAGGAGCTTCACATCTCGAAACCGAATCGGATGTTTTATTTGTCGGTTGGGCCGGAGCATTTCGAAACCATTGCCGCGAATATCCAGGATAGTGGACTTGGGGCTGTCCATAAACGACTCGTGATCGAGAAACCTTTCGGCTATGATTTGGAATCTGCTCGGGACTTAAATCAGAAGCTGAGCAAAGCTTTCGCAGAGGAAGAAATCTTCCGTATCGATCATTATCTTGGCAAGCCGATGGTACAGAAGCTTGAGATTCTGCAGCAGTCGAATCCCGTTCTGCAGGCATTATGGACCAATCGCTACATCGCCAATGTGCAGATTACAGCTAATGAAACCGTAGGTGTGGAAGAAAGAGCAGGTTATTACGATCATGTCGGCGCTGTTCGAGACATGTTCCAGAACCATATGCTGCAGCTTCTCATGATGCTGGCCAGCCATCTTCCGAATAACAGCGATTCCGAGATGGTCCGCTTTAAGAAGAAGAAAGTGATGGAGGCGCTCGAGCCGCTGCAGAAACAGGAAATCAGCACCAATATTATCCGCGGTCAGTACAAAGCAGGAACGATTCAAGGTAAACCGGTGGTCGGCTACCATGATGAGCCGGGGATTGCGGATACATCCATGAACGATACGTTTATTGCGGCTCGATTGCAGATTGATGATTTCTTCTGGCGCGGCGTTCCTTTCTATATCCGAACAGGCAAACGCATGAAAGAGAAATCAACTCGGATCGTTATTGAGTTCAAGGAGCCGTTAAAACAGACTTCCAAGGATGCGCATGACAGCAGCAAAGCACCGAATCTTCTGGTGTTTGAAATAAGTCCAAACGAAGGCATTATGCTGCAGCTGAATACAAGGGATACGCGGCATAAAGGGGAGTTCAAGCCGATTCATATCGACTTCCACGCCAGCCAAGATGATACTCCGGAAGCTTATGAGAACTTGATTCATGATGCCCTGAACGGAGACCCTAAATTCTTCGCGCACTGGGACGAAGTAGAGCTGTCCTGGCAATGGGTTCAACCGATCTTGGACGCTTTCCAAACGAACAGCGTACCGCTTCATTCCTATGAAGCAGGCACATACGGACCTGCCGAGTCCGATGCGTTATTGGCAGCGGACGGCTATCACTGGTGGTTCGATGAGCAGACCGAACAAGAAATAAACACACAAGAAGGAGAACATTATGCCTATATCACAAACAATTGAACAACTAGCTATCGATACGATCCGTACGTTATCCATTGATGCCATCAACAGCGCCAATTCCGGTCATCCGGGGCTGCCGATGGGCGCCGCTCCGATGGCGTATGCGCTATGGTCCAATTCTTTAAATCACAATCCAAGCCATGCTAAATGGTTTAACCGCGATCGTTTCGTATTGTCAGCAGGTCATGGTTCAGCTTTGCTATATAGCCTTCTGCATTTGTCCGGCTATCAGGTGTCGCTTGATGATCTTAAACAGTTCCGCAAGCTGAACAGCAAGACGCCCGGACACCCTGAATTCGGGCATACCGATGGCGTAGATGCAACAACGGGGCCGCTCGGACAAGGGCTTGCAATGGCAGTCGGAATGGCGATGGCCGAAGCGCATCTTGCTTCGAAATACAATCAGAACGGGTTCCCGGTTGTCGATCATCATACGTATGCGCTGGTTGGCGACGGCTGTCTGATGGAAGGCATTTCATATGAGGCTATGTCGATGGCCGGACATATGAAACTGGGCAAGTTAGTCGTATTGTATGATTCCAACGATATCTCCTTGGATGGAGCATTAAACCTTTCTTTTGGAGAGAATATTCAGAAGAGGGCAGAGTCTGCGAACTGGCAGTATATCCGTGTAGAAGACGGCAACGATATTTCACGTATTGCTGCAGCCATTGAAGCGGCGAAGCAGAATGATGCACAGCCGACTTTGATCGAGGTTCGGACGATTATTGGTTACGGCAGTAAAGCAGCGGGTACTAACAAAGTACACGGCAATCCGCTTGGCAAAGAAGAAGCGAAGGCAACGAAGAAAGTATATGGCTGGGAGTATGAGGACGAGTTCACGGTTCCGCAAGAAGTTAAAGCTCATTTCGAGCAGCTGAAGCGTAAAGGTGAAGCCAAAGAAGAAGCGTGGAACCAATTGCTTGCAGCCTACAAGTCGCAATTCCCGGCACAAGGCAAAGAGCTCGAACAAGTGATTGACGGCTCCGTGCTGATCGATGCAGCAGATATTCTTACTTTCGATTCTTCCAAGACCGTATCCACTCGTATTGCGAGCGGAAACGCGATCAATCATTATGTGAAAACCGTGCCTGCGATCTTCGGAGGCAGCGCGGATCTATCGCACTCGACAATGACGGATATTAGCGAAGAGCAAACCTTCGCCGTAGAGTCGTACTCGGGACGCAATATCTACTTCGGCGTACGTGAGCATGCGATGGGCGCAGCCGGCAACGGCATGGCCTTGCATGGAGGCGTGAAACCATTCGTCAGCACCTTCTTCGTATTCAGCGATTATTTACGCCCGGCAATTCGTCTGGCTGCGCTGCAAAAGCTGCCTTTGACTTATGTATTTACCCATGATTCCATCGCAGTCGGCGAAGACGGCCCTACGCATGAGCCTGTTGAGCATCTGGCTGCACTGCGCACCATTCCCGGATTAACCGTCATCAGACCTTCGGATGCGAACGAAACGGCAAGTGCATGGGCGTATGCGCTTCAGCAAAAAGAAGGTCCGGTAGCGCTAATATTGAGCAGACAGAATCTTCCGATCTATGAAGCGACCAAAGGCAATATCGATGCGGTAGCTAAAGGGGCTTATGTCCTGACTGAAACGAACGCTGAGCCGGATGTCATCCTGATCGCAACCGGATCGGAAGTTTCGCTGGCCGTGAACGCCAAAGCTGAGCTAGAGCAGGATAACCTCTCGGTACGCGTAGTTGCCATGCCGAGCAGAGAGCTGTTCGATCGCCAGTCCGCGGCCTACAAGGAAAGTGTTCTTCCAGCTTCCGTAACGAAGCGGGTTTCCATTGAAGCCGGCATCTCGTTAGGCTGGGAGCGTTATACGGGACTAAGCGGCGCGAATGTATCGATTGATACCTTTGGTGCATCAGGTCCTGGAACAGAAGTGTTGGAGTACTTTGGATTCTCCACGGAAAACGTAGTACGTGTCACGAAAGAATTGCTGCAGTAAGCTGATACATTTATCTATACAATAATGGAGGTCGTAAACCATGAAATTTTTTATCGATTCTGCCAATGTTGAAGATATTAGAAAAGCGTACAAAGTCGGCGTCTTGTCCGGTGTAACTACGAATCCTTCCTTGGTTGCCAAGGAAGGCGTGAAGTTCGAGGATCGCATTGCTGAGATTTTGCGAGAAGTGCCTGAGGTTGAATCCGTTTCTGCCGAAGTCACTCCTGATGCGCTGACTGCCGAAGAAATGATCGCGCAAGCGAATGAACTGATTCAGATTAACGATTATGACAAGAACATCACCATCAAGCTTCCAATGACGCTTGCAGGTTTGGAGGCTTGCCGTTACCTGGCTAACAAAGGCGTGAAAACGAATGTAACGCTGATTTTCACGGTGAACCAGGCGCTCCTGGCTGCCCGCGCCGGCGCTACCTATGTATCCCCATTCCTGGGCCGCTTAGATGATATCTCGGAAGACGGCGTGCAATTGGTCGCAAAAGTTGCTGAATTGTTCCGTATTCACAACTTGGATGCACAGATTATCGCAGCGTCTGTCCGCCACCCGGATCACGTTACTCGTGTAGCGATGGCAGGTGCTCACATTGCGACGATTCCATTCTCGGTCATCGAGCAAATATCCAAGCATCCGCTCACGGATCAAGGCATGGATAAATTCGCTGCCGATTGGAAGAAGACAGCACAGCTGTAATCGTTCGTGAGACCACTCCTCGGAGTGGTCTTTTTTTTCGAACTCATGTTATAGTTAATGCGGAAATGACATGGGACATGGGGTGACATGACGTGAATCGAAGCATAACTTCTATAGCCAGGCTATGGCCCAAAACATTACGAAACCGACTATATGTCATACTCGGCCTCAATGCGCTTATTCCACTTCTGCTCGTCATCTTCATTTCCTATAAAAGCGTCTATCCGCTGCTGGACCAGCGAATCCGCACAGGCATACAGAACAACCTCAACCTTTACCAGCTGTCACTCGAGAACACGCTTGTCAGCCTGAATAATGTGTCGCAGATCCTTGCTTTCGATGGACGGATCGGCAAGAAGCTAAGTTTATTCCTCACGGAGAAGGATCTCTATACGAAGACGCAAATAAACAACGATATTTTGCAGGATCTCAATATTATTTCGAGCACGAACCCCACGCTGGGCTTGTTTTTCTATTATTTCAAAGACAATCAGAACATCCTGTATCCGAACTTCTCCGTCAATAAGCAGTTTGCGCTGGAGAAGCTTCCGCGATTAGTCGAGTTAAACGGCATTACCTATTATGGGCCGCATCGAACCAATCGGGAGTTTAGCGATGTGCAAGTGCTGTCCGTGGCTCGTAAAATTGTCCTTCCCGATCAGGAAGATGTCTATGTTTATTTGGAAACAGGGTATAATATTTGGAACAAAATTTATCAAACCGGCCGCGAACAGAGCATGAATGACTATCATCTTATCGTCGACCAACAAAATAGGATTACATACAGCGAAAATCCGGCGGATTTCCCGATTGGAACCGTTCTGAATTATGATCCTGCCGGCTCGAAAAAGCAATCGAATGGCTATTATGTGTTCGAAACCCAAAGCAATCAAGGCTGGAAAGCGATTGATTTGATTTCCAAAGCCACCTACCATAAAGAAATAAAAAGTTGGTTTGAGCAGCTCGTCGTTATAGTGATTTTATCTCTCCTGCTTGGTTCCTTGTTCGCTTGGCTGATCTGGCGAATGGTTTATGTACCGCTCAAGAAAGTAAATCAGGATATGAGGCTTATCGAGCACAGCGATTTCGACACCCCGCTGTCGGAGTTCGCCATTGTAGAGTTTGACAGCATGATGAGGCACTTCGATGTGATGCGCCATAGGGTTAAGGAATTGCTGGAGGAAAATGCGGCGAAAGAAAAGCGCCGAGCCGATTTCGAGGTGGAGAAGCTGCTTTATCAAATTAACCCGCATTTCATTCACAATACGCTCGATACGATTCAGTGGCTGGCTCGTTTGAAAGGGCAAGAGGATATTGATACGGTCGCTACTTCGCTGAATAAATTGCTGTATTACAACCTTGGCAAGAAAGGGCCTCATTCCACCATTGCAGAAGAATTGGAGGCGCTTCGCGATTACTTGGCGCTGCAGAAGATTCGATATGACTTTGACTTTAGCGTGAATATACAGGCCGCCGAAGAAATGCACAGCTGCCTTGTACCGCGATTTATATTGCAGCCGCTTGTAGAAAACTCCTTATACCACGGTCATTTTGACGACAAGAATGGTTTGATTGAAGTGACGGTGGAGCCGGATGGACCGGGTTACATGACCATTCAAATTCGTGACAACGGCCGCGGCATGACGCCGGAGACTATTGCCCGGCTGCTGGAGAAGCAATCCGATGAACAGAACCGAATCGGTTTGGGGATTGGCGTTTATTATGTGAAGCGGGTCTTCGACTCTCAGTACGATGGACAAGCCGATTTCAGCATAACAAGCACGATCGGAGAGGGGACCTGCATTTCTCTTCGAATTCCCAGAACGCATGCGATGAAGGATGGTGACACACTGTGATGCGCGTACTTGTTGTAGACGACGATCGCTTGGCGCGAACAGGATTAATGACCTTGTTACCATGGAGTCAGTTTGGATTAAAGGTTATCGGTGAGGCGAGCAATGGCGAGAAGGCGCTGGAGTTTCTGCAAGCCCATGAAGTCGATCTGCTTATCACCGATTTGGCGATGCCGGTTCTATCGGGTATTGATCTCATGCGCAGAGTTCGTGAGCTCTATCCGAATATGTTCATCGTCGTGTTGTCCTACCATCAAGATTTCGAGCTGGTGCAGGAAGCGCTTCGCCTTGGCGCTATCGATTATATTGCCAAGATCCAGCTGGAGAAGGTGAAGCTGGAGGAAGTATTGGAGCGCATTACGAATCGGATTGAGTTTGAGCTGAAGCAAAGAATCTATCCCTCGACTTCGGCCGCGAGTACGGAACAGCCAGCGGTTGAACCCCCTATGAAGCAAGAAGAACAAGACAAGCTGACAAACGTCTTTCTTCATATCGGGTGGTTGAAGGAGGATGCCGCGTATCGAAATCTCTTGGAAGCGCTGAAGCCAAGCTACGTACAACTCGAACCATTGCTGGAGGCTAGAGCTAAACTGCTGGAGAAGCTGAAACCGATTCAGACGAATTCGGCAAATGCGTCAGCTTCTATTTCTACTCTTGATGAGCTGCTGCTGGAGATGGCATCCTTACGCGAGTGGTTCCAAGGCGAGCAACGACTTGGACAGTATTCGATTGAGATGATTGAGGCCATACTGAAAGCAGCACATTATATTCGCGTGCATCTGGGCGAGGATCTTCACTTGGATGAGGTTGCGCGAGAGGTTGGCGTAAGCCGCAGTTATTTTAGCGAATGCTTCAAGGACATTACGACGACCTCCTTCCAATCGTACTTACGGGATGTACGAATGAGTTACGCCCTGAAGCTGCTTGAGGAGACGAAACTGCCGATCTATGCGGTATCCCAAAAATCCGGCTATCCGAATGAGAAGTACTTCAGCAAAGTTTTTCGGACTCTTTTTAACCTTCTTCCAAGTGAATATCGCGCAAAGGGTATAAAATCGTCCGATTTCGACAAAAAGGCATTGCAATCCTGAGGATAGAGCGCAAAGTTCGAATCGAACTGCTACCTGTAAAGGACCGTTTTTGCTCTCGCAAAAGGTCCTTTTTGTTTTACGATGGATTGTAAAAAGCCAAACGACAGTACAGGGGGATCAAGATGAAAGCACGATTTCATAAATCGGCTGTCGTGTTGACAGTATGTTTGGCATTGACGGCAGGATGTTCATCCAATAATGGCAACTCGAATGCATCTGGCAAAACCGCGAACGAAACCAATAATGCGGCTATGCCAGCGGATCCATTCGGTAAATATGCAGAGACGGTTACGATCAACATCGGCAAAGGTATCGATCCGGCTTCTGAGAAGACGCTGCCGGCCGGGGACACGGTAGAGAACAATCAATACACCCGTTATACCGAGGACAAATTGAATATCAAGTTTAATCATGTGTGGCAAGCACAAAGTGACGCGAATCTCCAGAAGCTGAAGCTGGCGATTGCGAGTAACGACATTCCGGATGCGATGATCGTGCAATACCCGGATTTGGTGCAGCTGGTAGAAGCGGGACTGATTGAGGACATGACGGATATCTATCAGCATTACGCTTCTCCGCAAATCAAGGACATGTATAATTCTGCGGATGAAATCGGGTTAAAGCAGGCTACCTTTGACGGCAAGCTCATGGCGATTCCAAATTCGCAAACGTTGGCGGACTCGATCTATATGATGTGGATTCGTCAGGATTGGCTGGACAAGCTGGGCTTGCAGCCTCCGAAAACAGTGGATGATATTGCCGCTGTCGCCAAAGCCTTCATCGATAAGGACGCAAGCGGCAAAGGTACAGCGGGGCTTACCGGAAGCAAGGCGCTATTCGAAATGGATAATGCAATCGGCGAGTTCGATCCCATCTTCGCGGCATATCATTCTTACCCGCTAAACTGGGTGAAGGACAGCGCAGGGAACGTTGTGTTTGGCGGTACTACGCCGGAGACGAAGGCAGCGCTTGGCAAGCTTCGCGAAATGTATGCAGCCGGCTTGATCGATCAAGAATTTGCGCTTCGCAGTGATAATTTGGAGCTGGTGAAGGGCGGCACTTCCGGAATCTTCTTCGCACCTTGGTGGATGGGTTACGATCCGATCCAGGAATCGATGAGGAATGATAGGGCGGCGGTATGGAAGCCCTATATGGTGCCTCTGGATTCCGCGGGTCAATTCAATACGCATGTGCAATCGCCGACAAGCGCGTTCTTCGTCGTGAGGAAAGGCTTTAGCCACCCGGAGGCGTTGATGAAATATATTAACGTTCAGGTCGCGGCAGAAACCTATGCGGATCCGGATGCGCTGAAACTCGATCCGGGCGTTGGCTTCCAGAACTGGCCGATACGCAGTGCAACGACTTATGCGGATAATGTCGAACGGAATTCGAAGGCTCTGAGCGATGTGTTGAATGGAACAGCCGATGTTTCCACCTTGAACAGCAACCAGAAGCCGCTGTATGAGGATTGGCTCAGAACGAGAGACAACCCTGCGGCAGACTTCGGGAAATGGGGACCTGCTTTCTCTTACGTCGTAGCCGGCCAGCAATTGTTGAAGCCGATGAACAAAGTATTCAGCTTGTACTATGGACAAACGAAGACGATGGAAACCAAGTGGGACAGCCTGCTGAAGCTGCAGAATAAGACGTTCACGAGAATTATTATGGGCAGCGCGGATTTGGACTCCTTTGACGAATTCGTTAAAAGCTTCAACGCCCAAGGCGGCGATGAAATCTCCAAGGAAGTTGCAGAAGCCATAAAAGAATAGCAATCGGGTGAGTAGTTAGCGCTGGGGTTACCTGGCGCTATTGTTCTATCAATCGAGGATGGAGGAAGCTTTCATGGACAACTTGTTTGTGCTGCCGAATATGTACAGCGCGATTCGAATACCCGGTATGGAATACTCACGGAATCGGGCCGGGTGGTCCTATCCGAACCATCGCCATCCGTTCTTTGAATTTCTATGCTGTGTGAAAGGAGAAATTCGGCAATGGGTGAATGGGCAGCAATATCATCTGTATCCCGGGGATGCGATTCTCATCGGTTCGGACATGTATCATCGAACAGAGGCTGTGACGGATTGCACGTTTTTTGATTTCCACTTTGATGTTGAGCTGCCTGACGTTCATTATATCTTTCAATCGTCCACCTATCAGCTTGTTCGTCATGCAGAGAATGAAGCTTTAATAAGCCGGATCCGGCTGTTTCTGGAGGAGTTTGGCGTGGATCTTCATCGCATGGGGCAAGAGAACGTGCGGGAGAAGGATGCGGCACAGCGGCCGGAGGTATTCAGGCTTCAGATGGAGAAATCGATTCGGATGCTGAGCATTCATGCCAGCTTGCTCGAAATTGTTGGCATGCTCGCGAATCGGCTTCTGCAGGAAAGCGATGGTGAATTCTCGGATACCGAGGTCAGTCCGTCACAAATCAGGCTTGCCCGCGAGGCAGCTTGCTATATCGAGGAGAATCTTCTTGAGGATATTCCTGTGCATCATGTGGCCAAACAGCTGAATGTGCACCGTACCCATCTGCATACCTGCTTCAAGAACGTGTACGGCATCTCTCCAAGCGTCTATATTATAAACGCTCGCATTCGGGAAGCGAAGAATCTGCTGATGACGATGAATTGGAGCATGGAAGAGATTGGACAGCACTTGAGGTTCTCTTCTTCAGCCCATTTCAGCCGAGCTTTCCGAGCCATTGTCGGTATGCCTCCGGTGCGGTTCCGGCAGCATGCCAGAGCGAAATAGAAAAAGATCAAAAACCGGGAAAGGAAGTGACCCCGGGCTTTTGATCTTTAACCTTTATCCAAGCTCAGGGGATTCCTGCAGGGTTACCGTAGGTTTGTGCATCCCGTGAAGCTCGAAGATGACAATTTCATTATCCCCTGCCCGCAGAAGAGGTGCAGGAACATATAGTGTAATTTGCGGTCCAATGTCCCAGTAGCGTCCCAAATTAAAGCCATTGATGAACACGACGCCTTTCGTCCAGCCCTTCATGTTCAAGAAGGTATCGGCAAGCTCATCCACATGAAAGCTGCCTTTATAGAAAGTCGGTCCATTCTGCGGGGCTTTCTGCTCTAGTGGAGAATAAGTCAGCGCCGACAGATCATCGAGCGGCAGCGGATGAATCGTCCAGTCATACAGAAATTGCCGTTCGAGGCGGACGCCTTCGGTAATGCCTTTCGGATCGTTCATTTTCCAGCCATAATTAATCCGACCCATATTCTCTACGAGGAGGCTTAACGACGCGCCTTCCTGCGGGATCTCTAGGGTAATATCGCCTTCAGCGATCTCAATCGTTAAGTCATGTTTATTACGTTCAATAACGCCTTTGTATTCATGGTCCAGGAAGACGAGCGCACGATCACGTACTTCTTGAACGACCACTTTGCTGAGCGGCCTTGGTCCGCTGACCCGAGTCGTGTAGAGGACAAAACCATAGTCTTGACCGAGCTTCTCCATCGTTTCCGGATACACGCTCTTCACCGGATTCGATACGACTTCAAGTACATCGAACAAGCGCGCTTGTTCCGTAAGCTGCACGGCACCATACCGTTTCGTAGGGATCGGCTCCGGAAGAAGCTCCGCCGGAATGTCGACGTACTTCGAGATGACATCCCGAATGGCCAGGTACTTATCGGTTATGGCACCGGATTCGCTAAGCATCGCGTTGTAGTCATAGCTGGTCACCGTAGGCTCGTAGGAGGTGAAGAAGTTCGCTCCGTTGTAGAAGCCGAAATTCGTGCCGCCTTGGAACATATAGAAATTAACGGAAGCGCCTGATTTCAGAATACGGTCCAGCACATCGGCGACATCGTCATAGCCGCGGACATGATGCTCTTCGCCCCAGTGATCAAACCAGCCGTTCCAATATTCCATGCAAACCAGCGGGTTGTCCGGCTCGTATTCGCTTAATTTATCGAAGGCTTCTTCCGGCCTTGAGCCAAAGTTTGCCGTCGCGAGTGTACCCGGCAGCGTACCGCCTTGAAGCATATGATCCTCAGGACCATCGGAGGTAAAGAGCAGAACATCAATGCCGCGGCGAATCATGCCTTCACGCAAATAGGCTAAGTAGGTTGTATCGTTGCCATAGCTGCCGTATTCATTCTCAACCTGCATAGCGAGAATCGGACCGCCATTGGTATGCAGCAGTGGAACTAACAGAGGCATTAGCACATCGTAGTAGGCATCGACCCGGTCCAAGTAAGGCTGATAGCGGCAGCGAAGCTTCATGCCGTCTTCTGCCAGCAGCCACGAAGGCAGGCCGCCGAATTCCCACTCTGCGCAAATATAAGGGCTGGGGCGAACGATCACGTAGAGGCCGATTTCGGCTGCGATCTCAATGAATCGAACGACATCCGCGATACCGATGAAGCAGAACTGCCCTTGTTTGGGCTCGTGTATATTCCAAGCGATATAAGTTTCAACGGTGTTGAAGCCGCATGCTCTCAGCTTCAGCAATCGGTCCCTCCAATACTCGGGAACGACACGGAAATAGTGAATCGCGCCGGAGATCATTTGAAATTTCTTGTTATCAACTACAAATTGGCGTCCATCAATAGCAAATCGGCTCATTGTGCAATACCCCCTGTTAGTTAGCTAATCCATGAATCAAGTTCTATCATAGCAACGAATGAAAGGGCTCGCTATTTCAGATCGTCTTGCCTTTTTGCATAAATGTATGGGGAAATATGCCCTCGACGGGGGCGTAATTGCGACTACATTTGTATAAAAAACGCATACCATTCGAAATGGTTCGAGCCATAAACCGCATGTTACGATGTGCCGGTCAGTACATTCATTCCATTTGGGTGTAAGCTTCACGGCATGATCGATCGAGGAAGCAAGAAAAGAATGGAATATCTAAAGGTGAACACAAAGTGCTCCCTGCATGGGGAGCACTTTGTTCGCGATTTTCCGGCAGGTTCATTCCAAGTGATCATTGCATGGTGGATACGTTTACAGAGAGAGGGATCACACATTGAAATCAGCACTGCTCGCCCGAACCAACGGCATGAAATTATCTACGATTCTTAGCATATTTGTCGTGTTCATCGTCATCATTCCAATTACGCTCAGCAGTATCTTTGTTCTGCGTATGTATAAAACCGATGTCATCAATCAGGCTACCGAGCGAACGCTTCAGTCTTCGCAAACCGTTGCGTATGCGACAAAACAGGAAATTAACAAAATGATCAGCATCTTCGCGGCGATCAGCATGGATCCGGATGTGCTGACGACCGCTTCGGATATTCATACGACCACCTCGGTGGATAGGCAAACGAATATCAGCCAGCTGCATAAAATTCTCAATAAGCATACGTCATCCGTCATGTCGGATGTTCTCTCTGTTAAATTTTACTTCAAGGAAAAGGGCACCTACACCTATCTAAGCAATATGGAAGGGAATGAAATGACGACTCGCAGGACGGATTGGTATCAGCTGGCGCTGAATAAGCCGGACAAAATTCATTTTCTTGGGGAGCAGCCCCTAGTGGTTCATAGCGAGAAGCTGCTTACCAGCATCATGACGGCTTCCTTCTCACCGAGCGCCTTTAATATATTGTCAGATGTGGAAGTGATCTATTTTGCATTTAGCGGAGGCGAATTCGAAAACATTCTGCTGCAGGATACGAATCGATTATCGAAAGTATTTCTGGTAGATGGTGACGGATCCGTTGTGACCTCGAATCAACAGCGGGCACAGCAAGGAGAATCAATAGGGCCGATCCTTCAGAAGCTTACCGGGAAATGGGGGCATTTTCTGAAGACGATCGATGGGAAGAAGATGCTGATTACGTATGCCAATGTCGGTGAAGCCGATTGGAAAATCGTGAATATAACGCCTTACAGCGAGCTAATCGTCAACTATGAGAAAGTGAACAAAATCATTCTGCTTGCCGCGATGATGATCATCGTGTCGCTGGGAGCCGTAGCCATTTATTTTGTACGTAATGTCACAAAGCCGATCCACCGACTCATGCGTCAGATGTCGCGTGTCATGGATGGTGATTTATCTACACATGTACATGCCTCCGGAAGTCTGGAGCTGCTGACCCTTGGCAATACGTTCAATCATATGATTGTGAAGATTCTACAGCTGATGAAGCAGCATGAAGAACAAGAACGAGCGAAACGAATGGCTGAATTCTCGGTGCTGCAATCGCAAATTAATCCGCATTTCTTAATCAATACGCTCAATGCGATTAAGCTGATGGCGCTGATTAGTAAAGCGGACAATATTCAAAACATGACGAACTCGCTCATGCGGTTGTTATCGTCCTCGTTTAACCGCGGCGGGCGGCTTGCGAGGGTCTCAGATGAAGTAGAGAACTTGAAGCATTACTTATCCATTATGGAGATTCGCTATGGGAACAAGTTTGAAACAGTGTGGGAGATTGAAGAATCTGTGCGGACCTTGTTTGTGCTAAAGCTGCTCCTGCAGCCGATCATTGAGAATAGTTTGATCCATGGATTAAACGGGCGGGATCACGGCGGCATCATCTACATCTCGGCGTGCTTGAAGAATGATGCTCTTCTGGTTTGCATCGAGGACAACGGAGTTGGGGTGACGGATCAAGCCTTGGAGAGTTATCGGAAACAAGCGGAAGAGCCTGTCAAAGATCGGAGCTACAGCGGAATGGGCATATTGAACGTTCATCAGCGCATTCAGCTTCATTATGGGAAAACGTACGGCCTTCATATTGAGGCGAGCGAACGAGGCGGTACACGCGTTAAGCTGCTCTTGCCCCTCATAAGCAGTTCTGATGATGAGGAAGTCATGTCGGCGTAGAATGGTTCAAAAAAGATCATGTTTACCTCAATAACAATCATTTGGATGCGGTTACATTGGCGTTATTATGAAGAAGGTTGAAGAACAGCAACCACAGATGGTCACTATAAACGGAGGGTTGAATCAATGCGTAACAAGAAGCTTTTTAATGTATTGCTGGTGGTCTGTATGTTTGCGGTAGCGATGTTGACAGGCTGCGGAAGCAGCAAAGAGAACAACACGAACACGAGTAACAATACCACGGCTGCTGCTGAGACAAACACAGAAGCAGACACAGCTGCGAATACGACGGAAGCAGACACAGCCAAGCCTGTTAAGCTGAAACTCGGCATGTGGGAAGCCAAAACAGATATCGAGTTCTGGACAGAGAAAGTGAAAGAATACACGAAGCTGAAACCAAACGTTTCCATTGAAGTTGAAACGATTCCGGATAACAGCGGTCAATATTTGAAAGTACGCCTTGCAGCAAATGACCTGCCTGATCTGATGTACTTGAAACCGGCTCACTTCCAAATTTATAAAGATTCCTTGCTTCCGCTTGATGAGCTGCCGGCTGCGAAAACAAATAAATTCCCAGGTGTTATCGACGGCAAAACGCTCGGCCTGCCGCTGGTATCCTTCTCGGAGTATGTTTACTATCACCCAAGCATCTTCGAAGAGCTGAATTTGCAAATTCCGCAAACCATGGATGAATTCATTGATGTGCTTGAAAAAATCAAAGCCAGCAATAAATATATCCCGCTTGCACTGGGCGGTAAAGATGACTGGACATTCTATCCGTTCTCTGAATTTGGTCCTCATATTCTTTCCAAGGATGAGCAATACCAAGCGAACTTGGCTACTAATGCAGAACCGTTCGGTAAGGGTTCTACGTTCGAGACAGTTGCTAATATGATCAAGAAAATCGCTGCGGATAAATTGGCAGGACCGGATGCGCTTGGCATTGGTTATGATCAAGCGACTCAATTGTTCCAAGCTAAGCAAGCAGCAATCGTAGCACTGGGACAATGGTATTATGCAGATCATCTGGCGAAGGTTGGCAACGACGATGACCTTGCCGCGTTCCCGATGCCTTGGAGAACTTCTGCAAGCGATCCGCTTCCGAACATGACGCTGGCTGATCAATACGTTTCCATTAACAAAAATTCCGCGAATGTGGAAGAAGCGAAAGCATTCATGGAATGGATGTTTAGCCCTGAAGTTTACCAACCGTATATCAACACGTTGAAAAACACATCTACTGTTGAAGGCGTAACTTCCGATCTTCCATTCTTTAATAAATCGAACGAGGTAGCTCCATTCGTTCCGTTTATCTACGATGCTACTAACGAGAGATATGCAAAAGTAAAAGCAGCTGCTCAATATGATGAGAAGAAAACGGCAGCAGACATCTTTGCGGGTAAAAACGTTGAAGATGTGGAGAAAACGCTGAATGGCAACTGGAAGAAAGCCGTAGAATCGATTAAGTAATAACGGAATAGCTGTGGAGGAGGGTGCTTTGGGTCAAACCATGTACCCTCTCTTATTCAGCAAAGCGGCAGGAAGAGTAGGATAGAGAGATTCGGTTACCTTGCAGGAGGGATGAAAATGAACTACCAGGCGCAGCAAAAATGGGTTATCATCGGCTTTTTATTCATCCCTGTTTCATTGCTGTTATTGTTTTTAGTGTATCCAACCATACAATTGTTTCACTATAGTATTACGAACTGGGATGGGTATAGCGCCTCTAAGAGCTACATTGGCTTGGATAATTACAAGCAGGTGCTTTTCTCGATGCCGGATGCATGGAAATCGATCAGTAATAATGGCATCTATTTTATTGTGCATACGTTATTTATTCCCTTGGAATTAATGGTAGCCGTTCTATTAAATCGGGCCATTCGCGGAAGCTCGTTATTCCGCTTCACTATACTCATGCCTTATGTCGTCAATGGCGTAGCGGTAGCTTATATGTTTAGTTATATTTACTATCCGATTAACGGACCGCTTAACAGCTTGTTGACTTCCGTTGGGCTGGAAAGCTGGATTCATGGCTGGTTGAGCGATTTGAAGCTGGTGAATTTCTCCCTTGTTGCCGTATCGTTGTGGCGTTTCTGCGGGGTGCACGTGATTTTGTTCCTGGCAGGTCTTCAATCGATTCCGCAGGATTTATATGAAGCGGCATCGATCGACGGGGCGAACTTCTGGCAGAAGCAGCGTTATATTACGCTCCCGGGTATTCGCCGAGTCGTAGAAATTATCCTATTCATGAATGTCACGGGAGCATTGCTGCAATTCGATATTCCATTTGTCATGACGGGCGGGGGACCCGGTGTTGCCAGCAGCACCTTTGGCTTATTCTCCTTATTCACGGCCTTCAAGTTTAATAATTTCGGTTTAGCCTCGGCTATGGCCGTAGTATTGCTGATCCTGATTATCGTGTTCTCCTCGATACAGAATTGGATCATCAAGGACAGGAGTGAGAACTGATATGTCCAGGTGGAGACGGAGCTTACCGGGAAATGTGATCTATTATACAATGTTTGCGCTCATCTTCGTCATTGTTTTCGTTCCGATTGCCCTCGTAGTACTCGGAGCCTTCAAGACGAGAACGGAACTGTTTCAAACGACACCGCTTGCTCTGCCCGGCAGCTTCTTGAACTTTAGTAATTTCAAGCTGGCCTACACACAAGGCGATATGCTGAGAGGGCTGTGGAACACAACCATCATTGCATTCATCACGCTCTGCGGTAACGCCATATTAGGCACGATGACTGCCTATATCTTGAATCGGTTTCAGTTTAAATTAAAGAAGGTTGTATACGGCCTGTTTCTGGTCGCCATGATTATTCCCGCTTATACGACCGAAATTGCTCGGTTTCAGATCATTCATTCCATGGGGATGTACGATGCATTGAGTGCTCCGATCATGATCTACATTGGAACGGACATCATGCAGATCTATATTTACATGCAATTTCTAGAGAAAATTTCAAACCAGCTTGATGAAAGCGCCATGCTGGATGGGGCAACGTACGTAAGGATTTTCCGCTCGATTATATTCCCGTTATTGCTGCCTGCAACTGCAACGCTGGCGATTCTGAAGAGCGTAACCGTCATGAACGATGTCTATATTCCATTCTTGTATATGCCTTCGAAAGAACTGGTTACGATGTCGACGGCACTGATGAAGTTTGTCGGTGCACGGGGTTCCGATTTATCCGCGCTTTGCGCCGGTATTGTGCTCGTGCTGATCCCAAGTGCAGCGGTATACATCGCGTTTCAACGTTTTATCTTTAAAGGTCTTATGGACGGCGCCGTGAAGGGTTAACAGTCTTTATCAGAGATGAGGGGGAAACGTTAAAGATGATCAATCTGATGATAGTGGATGATGAACCGTTAGTCAGACTCGTATTGCGTCATATGATCACCTCCCAACATTCAGATATTCATATTGTCGGAGAAGCATCGGACGGCCAAGAAGCGATTCATTTCGTAACGCAGCATCAAGATATTGATATCGTCTGTGTGGATATTCAGATGCCCAAGATGAACGGCTTGCAATTTCTTCAGCAGCTGGGTCAGCTTGAACTTGCGAAGCCGGTCTATCCGATCGTTCTAAGCGCATTTAACGATTACGATTACGTAAGGGAAGCGTTTATAAACGGAGCCAAGGATTATATGCTCAAAGCCAATATGGATGAAGCCTATCTTGCGCCGATTCTGTCTAAAGCCGTGAATGAAGTAATGAAGCATAAAGATGCGGCTCCGGTGCAAGCAGCCGTTGCTGAAGCGGATATGCCGGCGCTTCCTGACAAGAATCTGGAACCCTTGCTTATCTCTCTGTTAAACCATAAACCGTTAGAAGCCTCCGCTCGCAATGAAGCCTCTGCCGAGCTGAAGGCCGTACTTGGTGAAGTGAATCTCATCGCGGCTTCGGTTAAACTCTCACAGACCAGCCTCAATGAAAGCTCGGCGGGCTTTATTAAACAAACGATCCGGACGGTCATTGATTCGCAATCGATCCCGGCCGTAATTCTGGACCGACTGCCTAAGGAGTACACCTTGCTGATGGCGTTTCCCCATCATCGCAGCGAGACTTCTGCGCGTGAGAACATCCATGGTGTGCTGACGACTATAAGCGTACGTTTAAAGCAGTTTATCAATGCTTCTGTCGCCATCGGTGTCAGCGGCTGGGGCAGAAATTCATGCGAGTGGCTTGATTTGGCAGAGCAGTCCTCTAACGCTGCAGAGCTTAGCTATTATCGAGGGTTTGATAAAATTTTTTTTCCTGAGGCGGTACCGGTATCCAAGCATCTGCAGGAGAAGTCTGCCGGATCACAATCCTTCCTGGACCAATTGCGGCTTACCAGGGCTGACGTGGTAAAGAGTCTTAAGAAATCGGATGCCGTGCAATGGAGGATGCAATATACCCAGTTTCGTATGCTGCTCATGCAGGCTGACAGCATTAAACCCGATGTCATTAAATCGGAGTTTACCGAGATGGTCTGGGAAATTGGTGCAATCCTGTATCCATCCGGACTGCGTTGGCAGCAGCTCCAGGAGGGGTTTAGTAGTCCGCTGGACTTTATCGAGCAATTTGATACGATGAGAGGCATTTTGGATTGGATGGAAAGCACACTGGGTAATATTCATGGCTTGATTCACGAGCATGAATGCAAGCAGCATGAGAAATATTCACTCCCTGTCGCGAAAGCAAAAACGTTCTTAGACAAGCACTATTGCGAGGATATTACCCTCCCTTCAATCAGTCAGATGGTAGGCGTCAGCGGGAGCTATCTGAGTAAGCAGTTTTCCAAGGAAGTCGGCAGCAGCTTTATTCAATATTTGACGAGGCTAAGAATTGAAGAGGCGAAACGACTAATGGGAAGCGGCATGAAAGTGTCCGAGGTGTCGGATCGGGTCGGTTACATGAATCCGGAGCATTTCAGTCGTATTTTCAAAAAAATAACGGGTCACAGTCCGAAGACGCATCGCGAAGTTTCCTCAATCATATAAACAATTAATGAGCTCTAATTGTTTTTTTCCTTATTATGTTAAGGGAAACTAATAATTAGAGTTTTTTTATTCCTTTTACCTTTTGTAAGGGTACAAAATGTACCGATGCACATCACTTTCTGTCCGATTCTTTCGCTTGAGTGATAAATTTCAGCAATAATATGCGAAAATAAACGAAAAATAAATCATTTCTTTATCAAATATCATCATTTGAATGCGTTTTCATCATCTGTAAGATACATAGTATCGTAGGAAACCTATGGAAGAGGAGGATTGTAATCAAGGGGTTACGCATGCAGAGCAAGGAGTAGATAGCTGTTCACACGATCCTCAGTGGGCCGCAAGGCAGCTGACAACGGAGGTAATGAATTTGAGGTTATTGAAGAAGACGTTAAGTATGATTACAACGGCGACACTTGTTTTCTCATCCGGCATTATACCCATGCAAAGTTTTTCAAATGTACTGGGCAGTTCGGTTGTTCAAGCCGCGCAAATCGAACAAACTTATAATTCCAACTTAAATGATGCCGGCACCTGGCTGCAATCCCAAGCACCTGCAACAGCTGCGATTACGTCTGCAGCAGGTAAGCTTGCGATCAACGAGCCGACAAATGACGGTTCGTACAAAAATTTCATTATCGATTCTAATTCGCCTGCAGTTGCAGATGGAGATTATACGGCGACGCTGACTACGAAATCAGGTGCAGCAAACCGCTATGGTATCGTAGTTCGCTATATTGACGCGAACAACTGGGTCTATCTGGGGAATGAACCCGGCACAGGCTGGTTTATGAACTGGAAAAGCAACGGCACTGAAGACTGGTATGGTTACTTTGGGGCGGCCTACCCGATCGCGACAGGTTCGCCTGCAGTAGGTGTGCCTCTCAAATTGAATATCAAATATGCAGGCAAAGATTTTGTCGTCTCTATAAACGATACGCAGGTGTTGGACAGCAAAACTACGCCGGCCTTCGTGGCGAAGTCTTCTTCTATTCCTACTGCTGCAGGTAAAGAAGGGGTTATCTCCTTTAAATGGACGCATAACTTTGAGGTTTCTTCTTCCACGCTGAAATATATGGCGGAATCGGCACCGGGGCCGCAGTTGCTTACGTATGCGAATGATTTCGAAACCGGAACGGAAGCGAATCTTGCTGACAATGGAGCGGTGAAGACCGATACGGCTATCAGCGGTGCTGCTTCCTACTCCGGCATGAGCGGTAAGTTTCTGGCAGCCCAGCAAACCGGCAACAATGTCTTCTATTTCAGCGACATGCCTGATATTGCCAATGGTACCGTTGAGATGAAGTTCGGCATTGACGGTGGAGCAGCAGAGCAATTCTGTCCTGCTGTACGCGTGAAGGATGCCACTCATTATTCCTTAGTCTGCCGCGACCCTAACGGATGGATTTGGGACGGATTCAATGGTTCCGGAGAAGTGTGGGGCACATCCCTGAATAAAGCGGAAACACTTGTCCCCGGCAAAATCTACACCTTGAAAGAAACGTTTAATGGGGATACGTACGAGATTTATTTGGATGGCAGACTGATCTATTCTTCTACGACAGGCAATAAGCTGCCGACTGCAGCAGGTAAAATCGGTTTCCGTTCCTACTTCGGTGCGAAATCGCTCAATATCGATAGTGTGAAAGTAACGGATACCAACAATACCGTGGTCTATGATCGCAACTTTGACAATGAAACGGCGCCTGTTACCAATATCGGTACGGTGACGACGAACTCTACCTATTCCTTGAAGACACCTCTGCCCGGCTTTACCGGAAGAGTGGCTAAGGTAGTAACAACGAATGGGGCAAGTCAAGTTGTAGACAGCAAATCACCTATGATTAGCAACGGCACATACAGTGCGAAGCTTCAGCTTGGCAGCACGTATACGAACGCCGGACTGCTGTTCCGTTATCAAGATGAAAGCAACTGGAGTGCAGTAAGAACCGACAGTGCAGGGAACTGGAAGCTGGTCGGCATGAATGACGGCACGAATGTAAGCTTTGATTTAACAAGCACGCCGCAGCCTCTTGGCACGACGCCTCATCAAGTGCAAATTGATTATCATGGTGATCAATACGCGCTTAGCGTAGATGGAACTGAGCTTTATGCCGGTACGCATCCCGAATTGTTCAGCTCTTATGGCCGTGTAGGAATATCGTCGAATGCCTTGGCTCTAACTACATTATTGGATGATATGAAAGTCGATTATGATCAGACCGATGTATATACACCGCCTAAACCTACCAAATACATCAGAGATTATACGGATGGCGTAACAGGAACTTGGAAAAACAATGCAGATGGATCTGCCTATTCGCCGGCACCGTCCATTACGAATAATAAGCTCGTGTTTAATAACTTTTTCGGCGAAATTTATGATTATGATTCTCTTGAAATGCAAGATGGCACTTATACTGTGAAATTCACAACGAGCTCCGGCACCGGTCGGGTTGGCTTCTATTTCCGTTATACGTCGCCTAACCAGCCGTACGCGATGATTTACTATGGCGGCGGCAAAGAGTGGGGATGGCAAACGGATTCGGGACATTATGGCGTGCTCACGACAAACGGCCCGACCCTGCTTGCTGACACGGAATATACGGTAAAAATCAAGTATATCGGACAAAGCGTCAAAGTGTTTGTCAACGATGTACTCGCTGTAAGCGGATCAGCTGATTTCCCTGTAGTGGAAGGCAAAGTGGGTCTCAGAAGCTGGTTCGATGCGAAGAAAATTACGGTCAGCAAACTGTCGCAAGAGAAATATATGCCGCCGGTGCCTCCAACGCCGGGTGCACTGACTCCGATTACAATCGCATCGAGCAAATTAAGCGTTGAGCTCGACAATCGCTTCCCGGCTGTTCGCAGCTACACATGGGTTGGCGGTGAAGTAACAGACACACTCCAAGGTCAAAGCGACTTCCTGTATAAAGTGAAAATTAACGGTAACGAGAGCTTCGCGACTGTGGTTAGCGCAACGAAAACAGCCGGCGATACGGTAGTTTATAAGCTCAATGTACCTGTAATCGATGATAATACAGAAGCAGTTCTTGGAAATGTAAACATGGACGTTACATTCAAGGCTACAGATGGCTCTGTTCTTATGAATACGCATATTAATTCTGAGCCGGCAGGTTATAAAGTAGTCACGCTGGAGTTCCCGGATCAGAAATTGGTGACCGTCTCCAGCGCCAATCCGAATGCGCAAGGCGCATCCGTATGGATTACCGGGGAATGGAATCAATTCTATGAAGAGTATTACACGAATGATGCGGCATTCGGTGAGAAGCTTGCCGATCAAGAAGTAGACAGCAAGAGCAGAACCTATGGTTTCGTCAGCGATGGCAAGCTCGCTGCGACAATCATCAATAATGTTATTAACCAACCGGCGAAAGTAAATATGAATATCGCTGCCGAGAATGGCACTTCGAACAAGCGGCTCTCGATGTGGAACGGGCAGTGGAATGTAAGAGGCGACGTCATTGATGACGCGAAATTCCCTCCTAACTATGATCTGTCGTCCGAGATCATCATCACACCGGACAGAAACAGCGATAGTACAGCGGATTGGAAAGACGCAGCGATCGAGTACAGAGACAAATGGTCTCAGAACCTCCATCCAGGAGCAGACGAGATCAACAATTATGTATCCTATATCGCGATGAACTTTAACAGCTTAACGCAGGCTCCGTTCTTAAGAACGTTGGATAATGCGAAGAAGCTTTACAATCTCTACGATGGCTTTGGTCAGTTAATCCTTGAAAAGGGCTATCAGGCTGAAGGACATGATGACAGCCATCCGGACGTTGCGGGACACTTCGGTATCCGCCCGGGCGGACTCAAGGATTTCAACACGCTTGTCGATGAAGGGTTGAAATATAACGTCAAAGTCGGCGTTCATACCAACATTGATGCTCAAGACCCGGATGGGTATTATGCGAATAATGAGGATTGGACGAGTACCGGTTCAAACTATGATTGGGTCGACCCGACTTATGGGACGGATCGAGTAAAGGATCTTTCAAGCGGGGAGCTGGAAAGAAGATATGCACAGCTTAAACAAGAGGTTCCAAATCTAGCGATGATTTACGATGACATATACAGCGGTGCCGGCTGGCATGCGGATGAATTCGCGAACATTATTCAGAATAAGCTGGGCTTCTGGTTCGCAACCGAGTTCTCCGGACCAATGGAACAGAACGTCATCTGGACGCACTGGGGAACGGACCCTTATTACCCTAGTAAAACAGACGGCAGTATGATCGTTCGTTTCATGAAGAACCAATATCAAGATACGTTCCAAGCGCCAAGTCCGGCAACGAGCGTACTCCTGAGAGGGATGCTGCAAGCGGGTGTCGGTTCATGGCAGGGCAGAACAGATATGCAGAACGGTATTGATCTGTTCTACAACAACAATCTACTGACGAAATACATGCAGCACTTCCCGATTATGAACCTTACCTATGACAGCACAGGTATGGATCAAAGTGTCATATTCAGCAATGGCGTAACGGCTACTTTGGATGAGTATCATGCAAGCCCATCCAATGCGAATCTGATTCTCGGTACGGCGTCTCTCAAGAAAGACGGCAAGAAAATTGCGGTTTATGATGTCGTGCTGAACAAAGCAGCGGGCGACACGGGAATCGGACAATTGGATGTTCAGAATCAGAAATCCCAATTGTTCCTGCCGTGGGATCCGCAAAACGAATCGAAAATTTACTATTGGAATCCTAAAGGCGGTTCAACGACTTGGGATATGCCAAACAGCTGGAACGGCTTATCCTCGGTTGAAATGTACAAGCTGACGGATACCGGACGCGTCTGGGAGCGTACGCTTTCTGTCGTGGACGGTAAAGTGACGATCGACAATACAACGGTTGGCGTTCCTTATGTAATATATAAGTCCAAAGCGGATGAGCAAGGTTCCGCCATTCAGAAAGCTGCCGAGTGGGGCGTTGGCGGACCGGTCAAAGATCCGGGCTTCGACAGTGGCACCTTCACTTCCTGGCAGAAGTCTTCAACCACTAACGGGACTGCAAGTCATGTAACCGCCCAGCATGATTACAACATGAACAATTATGTGAGAATAAGCGGTGCGGACGATGCTGCAATATCACAATCTGTAACAGGTTTGACGCCTGGTAAAACCTATACAGCTTCTGTATGGGTGGACATCAATAACGGTTCAGGCGGCAACAGAGACGATCAAACTGCAAGCGCCTCTAACAGAAACGTGTCCTTACAAGTTTCCAATTACGGAGGTCCGGTAGTATCGAATTCCATCGATGCTTCAAAGGTTCAAAACTTGGAGGAGCCTAGTAAATTTAAAGGCACGTACTTCCAACGATTAGAGGTTGATTTCACGGCTGATCAATCCGGCCAAGCGACGATTACGTTGAAAGCAGATGCAGCAACTGCGGCTACTTCCAATGTATGGTTCGATGACGTGAGACTGTGGGAGAATCCGGGGAAAACGGATTTTGGCTCACACTACTTCTATGAGGATTTCGAGAATGTGTCGGAAGGACTTGGACCATTTGCATTTCGGGCGAACAGCGGTAATCAGACTCATCTTGCGGAGAAAGCAAGCGATGAGCTGAAAGCGGCGGATCCGAATGTGAAGCAGCCGATGACGTATGTTATTGACGGCTTGTTCTCCTTGAAGTCGAATGAACAAGATCTCATTAACCGCACAACTTCAGTGCAAGAGATTGCGGCTACATTGCCATCTACGCTGAAGCTCAAGGCAAATACGACTTATAAAGTCGGACTGAAATACGAAGCGAACAAAGCCGGTTTGTATCAAATTTCGGCGAAGTCGCGCTCTGGCGGGCCGAAACAAAGTGTACTGCTGTCTGAAGCGACAGGAACAGGGAAGAGCAATATCCCGGGCTTCACGCTCCCTATTATTAAATCAACCGGTACAGCCAATGCTGAGCTGACATTTAATACGGGCGATTACAGCGATTACTACATTGCATTTGAAGTTGTCAGAGCACCTGGTGCTCCAACGTTGTCGGCAATTGATGTAGTCGTCGTTCTGGATGATTTCTTCGTGGATGATCTGGATGCTGTTACGGCTAATAACGCACCGGTTATCGGTACGATTGCCCCGATCTCCGTACAGGCAGGAGAGACCGTAAGCTTTACTGTTCCGGCTACAGACGAGGATGGGGACGAACTTGCGTTCAGTGCGTCGAATTTACCGGCAGGTGCAGCAATTGATGCCGAGACCGGCGAATTCGAATGGGCGAACGCAACAGCAGGCGATTACGTTGTGACTGTACAAGCAACAGATGGCACAGCTACCGTTACTCGTGATGTTGCCATTCACGTGGAAGCAGTTGTAACGCCGCCGGTGAATCACGCGCCGGTCATTACAATCACGGAAGCGGTAACGAGCGTGCTTACAGGCGAAGCGGTAAGCTTCACGGCGACAGCAACCGATGAGGATGAAGCCGATCAAGTTGTTCTTAGTGTTGTGGGTGCATTACCGGAGCTTGCGACGTTTAATGCGGAGACGGGCGTCTTCCAATGGACGAATGCTCCGAAAGGTGACTATGTTGTTACGCTGCAAGCAACGGACGGCACGGCTACCGTTACTCGTGATGTTGCCATTCACGTGGAAGCAGTTGTAACGCCGCCAGTGAATCACGCGCCGGTCATTACAATCACGAAAGCGGTAACGAGCGTGCTTACAGGCGAAGCGGTAAGCTTCACGGCGACTGCAACCGATGAGGATGAAGCCGATCAAGTTGTTCTTAGTGTTGTGGGTGCATTACCGGAGCTTGCGACGTTTAATACGGAGACAGGCGTCTTCCAATGGACGAATGCTCCGAAAGGTGACTTTGTTGTTACGCTTGAAGCAACGGATGGCAAAGCTACCGTTACTCGTGATGTTGCCATTCACGTAAGGGATGAAATCGTACCACCGGTGAATCATGCGCCGGTCATTGCGAACATCACAGCGATTCATGTGAACGCAGGAGAAGCGGTAAGCTTCACGGTGACAGCAACAGATGAGGACGAAGATGTACTGACGTACAGTGCGGCTGGCTTGCCAGAGGGTAGTTCCATGGATGCAAGCACAGGCGCATTTGTGTGGAGCAGTGCCGCAGCAGGCAATTACGTCATCACGGTAACGGCTACAGACGGCGAATTGTCGAGCAGTACGGAAGTTGCGATTCATTGTAATGCTGCACCTGTATTTGGTTCGCTTGCGGCGACTGTGCAGGTGAAGAAGAATCATGATGTTCGGTTTACGGTAACCGCAACAGATGCGGATGCAGGAGATACCGTAACGTTGGGTGCCGAGAATTTACCGGCTGATGCTGCATTTGATGCCGCAACAGGCGAATTCAATTGGTCTAACGTGAAAGACGGTGCCATTGTCACCTTCACAGCGGCAGATGGTGAAGTCACGGTTCGCAGAACGGTTGCGATTGAAGTAACAAATGAAAATGTTGACCCAACACCACCGACACCGCCTACACCGACTCCTCCAACAACAGTCGTAACGGAGGGACATGTAGAGCTGAAAGCAACACCGGATGCATCCGGTCAAGCAGCGGTGAAGGTAACGGGAGCAGAACTGCTTCAAGCGGGCGAAGGGAAAACCAAATCCGTCACGGTAACGGTCGATGCTGCTAATCCGATCAACGGCATTGTGTTCCAGCTGCCAGCGCAGCAAGTGAATCAATTGGCAGACGATAAGAAATCCCTTGTGCTGGATGCAGGTCTGGCAACGGTATCGTTCGATGCAGGCATGTGGGACACGATCATCGGCGATAACAGCAAAGAAGTACAGCTATCTATCACACAGGTAGATGTCACTACACTGGACGAGCAGTCCAGAGCACAAATTGGCAATCGTACCGTATACGACTTCACGTTGACTGTAGACGGGACTAAAGTAAGTCAGTTCAAGAAGAAGGACATAACGGTTGAGCTGCCATACAAGCTGAAGGCAGGAGAGAATCCGAACCAAGTCGTTGTGTACTACGTGAACGACGAAGGCAAGCTGGAAGTGGTGAAGAACGCGAAGTACGACAAGAAGACGCAAACCGTCACGTTCGCGCCGGAGCATTTCAGCTATTATGCAGCAGGCTCAGCAGCTATCCAATTCGGAGATATTGAAACGGCAGCGTGGGCGAAGGACAGCATTGAAGCACTCTCTGCACGCGGAGTTGTGCAAGGTGTTGAGGATAATCGCTTCGCACCGCAAGGACAAGTGACGCGGGCAGCCTTCATTACGATGCTGATCCAAGCACTGGATCTGCAAAAAACGGCGACAGGCGCAGAAACACGGTTCAGCGATGTGAAGAGCGGCCAGTGGTACTCGGATGCCATTGCAGCGGCGAAGCAGCTGGGCATCGTAACAGGTAAGCAAGACGGAAGCTTCGGAGTGAATGACAGCATTACACGCCAAGAAATGGCGGTTATTCTCTACCGTGCGCTTCAACTGAAGAAACCGGAAGCAGGAGCGGCATCGTTCACAGATCAAGGCGCAATCTCGGCTTATGCGCAAGAAGCTGTGCTTGCCGTGCAAGAGGCAGGCTTGATGAACGGACTTGGCAACGGCAGCTTCGCCCCTAAAGGCGAGACAACCAGAGCTCAAGCGGCTGTAACGATATACCGCGTAATGAATTCCTTGTAAGGAAGAAGAGAACCGCCAATTCGTGAATGGACGTATTGGCGGTTTTTTTAATACAGCCTGTCAGTCACCTTATCCGGTTGTTCACCTATTGCAACTCAATTGATAGATAGAGAGGTTATTGGTCATGCTCATAAAAACGAAGAAAATAGCAGTGATTTGCAGTGCAATGCTTGTTTGGGGTTCAGTAGCGAACCTGCCCTTCATCCAATCTGTCGGCACGGCCTCCGCTGCAACGGCGGTCACCTATACAGGGGCTGCGGCCGCGCCGGAGCATAAACTGTCATTATGGTATCAGAAGCCTGCAGCAAATTGGGAAACAGAGGCGCTTCCGATTGGCAACGGTTACATGGGGGCCATGATCTATGGCGGCGTAGAACAGGAGCATATTCAGTTTAATGAGGAATCCCTTTGGACAGGCGGACCCCGCTCGAAAGCAGGTAAAGGAAAAGATGGCAACAGACCCGGCGCAGCAAGCCATCTGGCTGATGTACAAGCTAAATTAGCTAATGGCGATGAGGCCGGCGCGCGAACCATTGCGGAGCAGTATCTGACCGGTACACTGGAAGACTATCCCGAGTTTGGGGGTTATCAGAGCTTTGGCGATATCTATTTGGATAACGTGCTGCCGCCATCCGTAACGGTAACGGATTACCGACGTGAGCTTGATCTTGAGGATGGGATTGCGCGGGTAACGTATAAGCAAGGCGGAGTAGAGTACAAGCGTGAATATTTCATGAGCTATCCCGAACATGTAATGGTTATGCGCCTTACCAGCAGTAAACCGAATATGTTGAATTTTATGCTGAGTGTAACGAGCCCGCAATTGCTGAGTAAGCCTACAATCGTGGCTAATGGAAATACATTAACGATGAGTGGGCATTTGTATGATAACAATATGGCCTACGAATCACAGCTAATGGTTCAGAATGAGGATGGCATCGTATCTCCGGGAACCGGGAAATTGACGGTGGCCAATGCGACCTCCGTAACGATCCTGATGTCCGCAGCTACAGACTACGTGAACCACTACCCTGATTATCAAGGGACTGACCCTCATCCGAAGGTCTCCAATTATATTGCGGCTGCTTCCACACATACCTATGAGCAGCTGCGCGCAACCCATCTGGTAGACTATAAGTCTTTGTTTGGCCGTGTGTCCTTGAACCTAAATAATGAAACGGCGACGGTTCCCACAGATGTTCTGCTCAACAATTATAAAGGAAAACGAAACAGTGCTCTTGAAGCGTTATTTTTCCAATATGGCAGATATCTGCTTCTCTCATCGTCCCGGCCGGGATCGCTTCCTGCGAACCTGCAAGGTAAATGGAATAATTCCCTCACGCCTCCATGGGGAGCGGATTATCATACGAATATCAATCTTGAGATGAACTATTGGCCTTCTGAGATTACGAATCTGCAAGAAACGGCGATCCCCTTAGTAGAGTATTTAGATTCATTGCGAGAACCGGGAAACGTAATGGCCAAAACCTACTATGGCATTACAGGCCCGGGCTGGACTGTGCATACGATCAGTAACATCTTCGGCTACACAGCTCCCGGTTGGGATATCGGTACGTGGGGCTGGCATTCTGTTGGCGGTGCCTTCCTATCTCTGCAATTATGGGAGAAATATCAATTCACGGGAAATACCGATTATTTGCGAGACAAGCTCTATCCCATTATGAAAGAAGCGGCGGAGTTTTGGACGAAAACACTGATTACGGACAAGGATGGGACATTAGTTTCCTCCCCGTCGTATTCGCCCGAGCATGGACCTCTTACAGTTGGAACTAACTATGAGCAGGAACTTATCTGGCAGTTGTTTACGGATGTGATCCAGGCAAGCGAAGTGCTTGGAGAGGATGCGGATTTCCGCAACGAGCTCATTGATAAACGCAGCAAATTATCCATGCCTAAGGTTGGGCAATACGGACAGGTTCAAGAGTGGAAAGAGGACATCGACGATCCGACCGATCAGCACCGCCATATTTCTCACTTGGTCGGCCTCTATCCGGGGAACCTGATTAATCAGGTTACGACGCCCGATCTATTTGATGCTGCCAAAGTAACCCTCACGCAGCGCGGTGACGAAGCAACGGGTTGGAGCAGGGCGAACAAGCTTAACTTGTGGGCGCGTGCCTTGGATGGCAACCATGCGCTAACGATACTAAAGGGACAGCTCGCCAGCAGCACGTACACCAATCTATTCGATACCCATCCGCCTTTCCAAATTGACGGTAACTTCGGCGCAACCTCAGGTATTGCAGAGATGTTATTGCAAAGCCATACGGGAAGCATCGACATGCTGCCGGCTATTCCGGATGCTTGGTACTCCGGTGAAGTGAAAGGGCTTGTAGCGCGCGGGGCATTTACGGTTGATATGAAATGGAAAGGGAAGGTCATGACCAATGCGGCCCTTACTTCCTTGGAAGGAAATGTTGCGAAGGTTAAAAATGATATCTTTCTGCATCCGGAGAAATTGACGGTAACAAACGCAAGCGACGGATCAGCTGTGAACTATACCGCTGAAGGCAATGCAATCACTTTTGCTACGGAAGCCGGCGCAACGTACAATATCGCTTCTTCCTTAACGCCGCAGCCTGAACCCATTCATGCTGCTCCGTCCGTAACGGTGGATGACCGTGATCCATCCATTACTTATAGCGGCAGCTGGGGTGAGGGTGGGGGATCCACCTATGCGGGAACGGAGAAATACAGCAAGACTGCTAATAGCTATGCTCAATTTTCTTTTAACGGGAATGCCATTAAACTGATTTCATCCAAACAGAGCAATGCAGGTGAAATGGATATCTACATTGACGGAGTATTGGATGCGGCAGACGTCGATTGCTACTCTGCTGCCTCTCAAAAACAATTGGTCGTGTACGAGAAATCCGGTTTATCGATTGGTCAGCATACGATTAAAGTCGTCGTGAAAGGAACCAAGAATGCGTCTGCGTTGGATAGTTATATTCTGATTGATGCCTTCCAATATTCAACGCAAGTTCCTGCACCGGAGGTGACTGCGGATGATGTGAACAATGTGATCGTCAATGCGGATGATACGATGGAGTATTCCGTTGACGGCGTGAACTATACGAAGCTTGACCCAGCGAATAGGCCGACATTCCCAGGGGCAAAGACGGTGCAAGTGCGACTGGCGGCGAATCAAGTTAACGGGGCCGGCCTGCCGACGACGTTGACCTTTACGAATGGTGCCCCTACGCTTCTTGAACCTTCGGCGTTAAAAGGGAAGGTAGGAGACGTGCTGACTACGGTCGTAGGTGCACTGGATGCGGATGGAGATTCGGTTACGTTTAGCTCGCCGGACTTGCCGGCAGGCGCTGTGCTGAATCCATCGACCGGTCAATTTACATGGACGCCGGCAGCGAATGGCAATTATGAGGTTACCATTCAAGCGACGGATTCGAAGTTGGTCAGCAGTACCGTTTTATATGTCTATGTCACCAATCAAGCGCTTGCAGTAGCGCCAATTAAGCTTGATGAACGGCACAGCTCACTTGTATACAGTGCAGGTTGGAGTAGTTCCTCTGATGCCGGAGATTACCAAGGCACTGAGAAATACAACAACATTGCTGGCAGTTACGTGCAATTATCCTTTATTGGCAATGAAGTGAAGTTTATTGCGGCCAAGCAGACGAATACAGGGATTTTTGATGTCTATCTGGATGGAGTACTGGATCAGCAGAATATTGATAGTTATGCGCCTACGACGATCAAACAACAGGTACTCTATCAGAAATCAGGTTTAACCAATGGTACACATACGTTGAAGATTGTAGTAAAAGGCACCAAAAATGCTTCGGCGAACAACTCTTATATTCTAGCGGATGCGTTCGAGTATACACCGGCAGTTTCGGCACCGCAGGTCACGGCGGATGATGTAAACAATGTCATTATTGGCGCTGATGAGACCATGGAATACGCGGTGGATGGAGGCGCATACGCCAGCTATGTAGCGGATCAAAGACCGACCTTCAAAGGCGCGAAGTCAGTAACTGTACGAACGGCAGCGAATGCGTTTAACCCCGCAGGTCTTGAGACTGCGCTGACGTTTACGAACGGCGCTCCAATCATCAATCCGATAAGTGCCGTTCGTGCCAATGTCGGCGATGAGGTAGCTGTAACGGTCATAGCTAACGATAAGGATGGCGATACGTTTACATTCAGTTCGCCGGACTTGCCTACAGGAGCAACGTTAGATGCACATACCGGGGCATTGCGCCTGAGACCGCTTGCGGCAGGGAATAATCGGGTGACAATTATCGCAACGGATAGCAACGGAAATTCATCTCAACTGGTCGTTGCGATTGATGTGACACTGGGGTCCAATCGCAACCCGGTTATTACGGATCTGGTTCCTATTCATGCAAGAACGGGAGATCATATAACCTTTGCTATAACGGCCGTTGATGCAGATGGTGAAGCAATTGTTTACAGTGTAAACGGTCTGCCTTCAGGTTCGACATTCAATACCGAGCATGGTGCTTTTGATTGGCCGGAGGCTGCAGCCGGGGATTATTCCATCACGGTTACGGCAACTGATGCTCGCGGCGGTTCAGATCAAACGTCAGTCTTGCTGCATGTAATTACTAATCAGGAGCCGGTACTGAAAGCCATTCCGGCTGTTAACGTGAACGCGAAGGACACGATTTCTCTGGTGGTGGAAGCAACCGATGCGGATGGCGATGAAGTATCGTTCAGCTCTGATAATCTCCCGGCCGGAGCGATATTAAATGCGGCAACGGGTGCGTTCATTTGGCCTCAAGCAGTGGCGGGTAATTATTCTGTCCACATCACGGCATCGGATAGTAAGCTAAGCAGTACGGCGACGCTTTCGATTCAAGTTTCGCTGAAATCCCGTTTAATTCCGCCAATTACGGTTGATGACCTTGAACCTGGCGTCAGTTTCGTAGGATCCTGGACATCCAGTGGAGATAACCGCGATTACGCAGGTACTGAGAAATACAGTTCAGCAGTGAATGCCTATGCACAATTCACGTTTACCGGCAAATCTATTAAAGTCATCGGAGGCAAACAGTATAACTTAGGTAAGGCTGATATATTTATTGATGGCGCGCTTGCTCAAGCTGATGTAGATACCTATTCCAGCGGATCGATCAGACAGCAGGTTCTCTATCAAAATAACGCCTTGGCTAATGGACAACATACTATTAAGGTCGTAGTTAAGGGTACGAAGAACGCTTCTTCGACCGGGACCTTCATCATGTTGGATGCTTTCGAATATACGGTACAAACGCCGGAAATCGGAGTATCCGCAGATGATCAGCATAATGTGATTGTAGGTGCTGACAACACAATGGAATATTCGCTTGATGGCGTTACCTATACGAGCTATGATGCTGCGAATATCCCAGTTTTCACAGGTAATAAATCTGTTTCGGTTAGAGTTGCCGCTACGGACGAATATATGGCGGGTGCAGCCAAAACGTTACTATTCTCCAATAGCGCTCCTGTTATTGAGGCAGTGGGGCCGATCGTTGTAGATGCAGGCCAAACAGCTGCCTTTACGGCGGTTGCCAGTGATGCTGATGATGATGTTGTCGTATGGAGCGCTGAAGGTCTTCCAACAGGAGCGTCATTAAATGCCGAGACAGGCGAATTCCAATGGGCGAACGCAACGGCAGGCGATTACGTTGTGACTGTACAAGCAACGGATGGTACAGAGGTTGCTGCTCGTGATGTTGCCATTCGCGTGGAAGCAGTTGTAACGCCGCCGGTGAATCACGCGCCGGTCATTACAATCACGAATGCGGTAACGAGCGTGCTTACAGGCGAAGCGGTAAGCTTCACGGCGACTGCAACCGATGAGGATGAAGCCGATCAAGTTGATCTGAGTGTTCTTGGTGCATTACCGGAGCTTGCGACGTTCGATGCGGAGACGGGGGTCTTCCAATGGACGAATGCTCCGAAAGGAGACTATGTTGTTACGCTTCAAGCAACGGACGGCACGGCTACCGTTACTCGTGATGTTGCCATTCACGTGGAAGCAGTTGTAACGCCGCCGGTGAATCACGCGCCGGTCATTACAATCACGAAAGCGGTAACGAGCGTGCTTACAGGCGAAGCGGTAAGCTTCACGGCGACTGCAACCGATGAGGATGAAGCCGATCAAGTTGTTCTTAGTGTTGTGGGTGCATTACCGGAGCTTGCGACGTTTGATGCGGAGACAGGCGTCTTCCAATGGACGAATGCTCCGAAAGGAGACTATGTTGTTACGCTTCAAGCAACGGACGGCACGGCTACCGTTACTCGTGATGTTGCCATTCACGTAGGTGATGAAGTCGTACCACCGGTGAACCATGCACCGGTCATTGCGAGCATCACAGCGATTCATGTGAACGCAGGTCAAGCGATAAGCTTCACGGCGACAGCAACAGATGAGGACGAAGATGTACTGACGTACATTGCAACAGGCTTGCCGGCGGGCAGTTCCATGGATGCAAGCACAGGCGCATTTGTGTGGAGCAGTGCCGTAGCAGGCAATTACGTCATCACGGTAACGGCTACAGACGGCGAATTGTCGAGCAGTACGGAAGTTACGATTGAAGTAACGACTGGGAATGTTGACCCAACACCACCGACACCGCCTACACCGACTCCTCCAATAACAGTCGTAACGGAGGGACATGTAGAGCTGAAAGCAACACCGGATGCATCCGGTCAAGCAGCGGTGAAGGTAACGGGAGCAGAACTGCTTCAAGCGGGCGAAGGGAAAACCAAATCCGTCACGGTAACGGTCGATGCTGCTAATCCGATCAACGGCATTGTGTTCCAGCTGCCTGCGCAGCAAGTGAATCAATTGGCAGACGATAAGAAATCCCTTGTGCTCGATGCAGGCTTTGCAACGGTATCGTTTGATTCAGGCATGTGGGACACGATCATCGGCGATAGCAGCAAAGAAGTACAGCTATCGGTGAAACAGGTAGATGTCACTACACTGGACGAGCAGTCCAGAGCACAAATTGGCAATCGTACCGTATACGACTTCACGCTAACTGTAGATGGCACTAAAGTAAGTCAGTTCAAGAAGAAGGACATAACGGTTGAGCTGCCATACAAGCTGAAGGCAGGAGAGAATCCGAACCAAGTCGTTGTGTACTACGTGAACGACGAAGGCAAGCTGGAAGTGGTGAAGAACGCGAAGTACGACAAGAAGACGCAAACCGTCACGTTCGCGCCGGAGCACTTCAGCTATTATGCAGCAGGCTCAGCAGCTATCCAATTCGGAGATATTGAAACGGCAGCGTGGGCGAAGGACAGCATTGAAGCACTCGCTGCACGCGGAGTTGTGCAAGGTGTTGAGGATAATCGCTTCGCACCGCAAGGACAAGTGACGCGGGCAGCCTTCATTACGATGCTGATCCAAGCACTGGATCTGCAAACAACGGCGACAGGCGCAGAAACAGGGTTCAGCGATGTGAAGAGCGGCCACTGGTACTCGGATGCCATTGCAGCGGCGAAGCAGCTGGGCATCGTAACAGGTAAGCAAGACGGAAGCTTCGGCGTGAATGACAGCATTACACGTCAAGATATGGCGGTTATTCTCCACCGTGCGCTTCAACTGAAGAAACCGGAAGCAGGAGCGGCATCGTTCACAGATCAAGGCGCAATCTCGGCTTACGCGCAAGAAGCTGTGCTTGCCGTACAAGAGGCAGGCTTGATGAACGGACTTGGCAATGGCAGCTTCGCCCCTAAAGGCGAGACAACCAGAGCTCAAGCGGCTGTAACGATATACCGCGTAATGAATTCCTTGTAAGGAAGAAGAGAACCGCCAATACGTGAATGGACGTATTGGCGGTTTGATTTTTTGGACAAACAACGAGTGCAAACATCATCAAAACGAACCTTATGTAACATTTCTTCACATTTCACGTTAAATTAACGATATTTTTCGAAGAATGATTGGTTATGCATAAATATTCATTTTGTTGTGACTAGATAATATAATCTCCGTTCATCAAACGCAGCTCGTTCATACTGGTATCCCAAGCGGCCTTGTGCGAGAGGCGATTTATTTTGCCTGCTGAAATCTATGAATTCCTGTAACTGGAAATTATAACTTAAAATAACTAGTAACACCAAGGGGTTTGAAACCTATAAGAAATATTGTTCACCCAACTACTTTAATGAAGTAAAAGTTAAAAGCGGTGAAGAAAATTGTCGGAATGAGGCGCCGCGTCAACGCGTTGAAGCGGATTATTGCCTTTGCATAAAAATGCAAAGCACCTACTTTTGTACTGTTTTTCGAATTTAGCCCGTAGTAACCGTTCCGTACAATTCCCCCAACTCATGACATGTTTAAATCTTGTAAATGCGAGAATTCGGTAGATGAGGATCGTATAAATGCTATCGTAGATGCTGAAATTCCCCCAATATACTGTAAATGTCAAATCGATTACAATGATTTCGAAGTCAAGCAGCCTAACTGCAGCATCAAATACTAGCGTTCGAAAGGAGTCATTTAATAGGGGATTCCGTCGTTTGACGGCACACTTGGTAAAGAAGTTCTAAAGTTTTCAGAAAAGGCTATGAATTTCGAAAAAAAGTTTTGAGAAAATTCTAATAGTTTGGTATATTTCAACAAAGTAAATTATTTCTATTTTTGTTGGAATCATAGGGGAGGAATGAACAAAATGAGGAAAGTATCAAATTGGTTTTCCTGTTTGTCTGTCATCGCTCTTGTTGGGGTAATGCTGGCTGGTTGCAGCGGTAATAACAATGCAAACAATGCCAATACAACAACGAACAACAAACCTGCTAACACAACTGAAGCAACGAACACTACCACCAACACCGACACTACGACTGAAACACCCGCGACTCCTGATCCAAACACGCCTGTAGACGGCGGAACAATGACGATTGGTACATTCTCCGATATCGTCTCTGTAAATCCTATTTATATCAATGACACTTCTTCCGGCGATATTGAAACTTTGATCAACGCCAAGTTATACGACGTAGACCGTAATGCCAACCTGGTTGTTGAGCCTTGGTCGATTGCTGCCGAGCTTCCGCAAATCAGTGCAGACGGCAAATCATATATCGTTAAAATCAAGAGCACAGCGAAATGGAACGATGGCCAGCCGCTTACTGCGGACGACGTTCTCTTCACCTTCAACACCGTTAAAAACCCTGATGCCGGCGCACCTGGAATCAGCACAGTCGACAAAATCGATACCATTACGAAAGTCGATGAAACTACGATCGAATTCAAACTGAAGCAAGTGTATGCACCATTCCAATACACACTTGCCAGCTCCCTGGTTCCTTCCCACATCTTGAAAGATGTACCGGTTAAAGAACTGAGCAAGAATGCATACGGCGTAGATCCTACGAAAACCGTTACAAGCGGTCCGTGGAAATTTGCAGAGTGGAAACAAGGCCAGTACATTACGCTTGAAGCGAACCCGAACTACTGGGGTGAGAAAAAGCCGCACTTGGCCAAAATCATCTACAAAATTTACGCTGACCAAAACACAGAAGTACAAGCACTGATCAAAGGCGACATTCAAATGTCTCCAGCGATTCCGGTTACCCAAATCGATGCAATTAAGGCGAAAGAGAATCTGAACGTGATTCTTGCTCCGGGTCCTCAATACGAATATGTACAGTTCAACTTCAAAGATGAGAACTTCCCTGATAAATATTCACCGTTCAAAGGTCAAAAAACACGTCAAGCCATCGCTACTGCACTGAACCGTCAAGGTATGGTTGATAATGTGCTCAAAGGCACTGGTAAGCTGATGAACTCGCCATTCCTTCCAGGCTCATGGGCAGATCCGGGTGACCAAGCAGTAAACTACCCTTATGACGCTGAGAAGGCTAAAGCACTTCTTGCTGAAGACGGCTGGGTAGCAGGTAAAGACGGTATCCTTGTGAAAGACGGACACCGCTTCTCGTTCGAGCTGCAATACAACGCCGGCAACAGCCGTCGTGAGCAAGTTGCCGCAATCATTCAGCAAAACCTGAAAGATGTTGGCGTTGAAGTAACACCTAAAGGCATTGACTTTGCAACATGGATCGACCAAAACATCACGCCTGGTAAGTTCCCTGCGATTCTACTTTCCTGGTCCCTGTCTAACCCGGATCCGGATGCAGAAAGCATTTTCTCTTCGAAATATTACCCGCCAACCGGCCAAAACGGCGGCTGGTATAAGAACGAAGCAATCGACGCTTTGTGGACGAAAGGTCAACTGACTACGGATCAAACAGAGCGCGCAAATGTGTACCATGAAATCGGCAAACAAATCTCGACTGACCTTCCTTATGTATTCTTGTACCAATATGGACTTCCGCAAGTTGTAGACTCCACGAAGATCCACTGGTCAGAAGAAGACAAACCGGAATCGTCCCTCGGCTACGGCTACTTGTACCATGCAATCAACTGGTGGGCAACAGAATAAGGCTTGACAATCATACTGCATAACTGAACAGGGGAAGGGCCGACAGGCCCTTCTCTTGTGTTCAGTAAAAGGGGGGGCGCTGGAATGACTGAATATATGATACGCCGAACACTGCAATCCGTCCTTGTACTATTTTTAATATCCATTCTTACTTTCATCATGATTCACGCCGCACCCGGCGGACCGACGAAGATATTTTTGGCGCCTGGCTTATCACCGGAAGCTGGAGCTGTACAAGCCCATAACTTGGGGCTTGACCGTCCGATTTATGTGCAATACACGATTTGGTTAGGTAACTTGCTTACGGGCGATCTCGGCTATACGTTTAAGAATCATATTCCGGTAGGCGACATTCTGTGGCCAACCGTACAAAACACAATGGTATTAATGGGTGTTGCTTGGCTCTTCTCGCTGCTGATCGCTATACCTTGGGGGATTTATAACAGTACAGCCGAATATGGACTTTCCGACCAGACGGCCAACTTCGTTTCCTATGTCGGATTCGCAATGCCGACGTTCTGGTTTGGCATTATATTGCAGGAGTATTTCTCGATCAAACTTGATTTATTGCCTTTATCGGATATGTATACAATGGGGAAAGAGGGAAACCTCGGCGACCTGTTCTTACACTTGATTCTTCCTGTATCCGTACTCACACTCGGATTTCTGGCTGCGTACACGAAGTATTCGCGCGCAAGTATGCTGGAGGTACTGAACCAAGATTATATTCGTACCGCACGTGCGAAAGGACTGAAAGAGGGAAGGGTTATTTTTCGCCATGCCCTGCGTAATGCACTGATTCCGATCATTACAATTCTCGGTTTGGACCTGCCCATTCTGGTAGGCGGAGCCGCATTAACAGAGCGTGTCTTTAACTGGCCGGGAATGGGACGCCTATTCGTAGATATGGCTGTAGCAAGGGAATATTCCGTGCTGATGTCCATTACGTTGGTTGTATCCGTTATCGTCGTAGTCGGCAATTTGATTGCTGATATTTTGTACGCTGTAGTCGACCCTAGGGTGCAATTAGGCTCTAAAGGAGGGGCGTCATCATGAGTAACGCAGTTCTTGAGAAGAAGCCTGCTTCTAGTACCAACGCGCCTTTGGACAAACGTCCAGACGGACCGTGGAAGACCGCTTGGAAGAAGTTCCGCACTAACCCTTTTGCCGTTACTGGTCTTGTGATCCTCTCCATATTTGTACTTGCTGCGGTAGGAGCCAATTGGTTTTCGCCTTATGACCCTACGCGGATCGATATGATGTTTCCGAATTTGCCTGCAGGGACGGATGGCCATCTGCTAGGAACAGATGAACTGGGTCGAGATATTTTCTCCAGACTGCTGCATAGCTCGCAAATCTCGCTTACAGTTGGTTTCTCAGTTGCCTTTGTATCCGTGTTTATCGGTACACTGGTCGGTGCGTTTTCCGGCTACTTCGGCGGATGGGTGGATACGATTGCGATGCGCTTCGTTGATGTCATGAACTCGATTCCGACGCTGTTCCTGAACATTTTGATTCTGGCGATGTTTGGCTCCAAGATCACGTACATGATTCTTGTTCTTGCGCTCACGAGCTGGATGGGCGTAGCAAGGTTAGTCCGCGGTACGTATTTGCAGCTTCGCGAAATGCAGTATGTAGAAGCAGCTAAGGCTACAGGTGTATCTGATCTTGGTATCATTTTCCGACACTTGCTTCGGAATGCTTCAGCTCCTATCATCGTTACGGCAACACTCATGGTAGGCGGAGCGATTCTGAGTGAATCGGCCCTTTCCTACCTTGGACTTGGCGTTCAAACGCCGAATACAAGCTGGGGACTGATGCTCAGCAACGCACAGGAGTTTATGCTGACGGATCCGCTGCAGGCGATTTATCCGGGTTTGTGTATTCTGCTTGTTGTGCTGGCGGTCAACTTTATTGGCGATGGCATTCGTGATGGCTTGGATCCTAGAAAAACAACGTTACCTCGAAGGAGGCTAGACAGATGGCGGAAAAAATTCTCCAAATCCGGAATTTAACAACTGGCTTTCTGTCTGAGAGAGGTTTAGCCAAGGCGACGGATCGTGTATCGTTCGATTTGGAAAAAGGGAAGACACTTTGCGTCGTCGGCGAATCCGGCAGCGGAAAAAGTGTTACGGCCATGTCCGTCATGCGTCTCATCGATTATGCAGGCGGCTTGATTGTAGATGGTGAAGTGCTGTTTAACGGTCAGGATTTAGTGAAGAAGAAACAATCCGAAATGCTCAAAATCCGCGGCAATTTGATCACGATGATCTTCCAAGACCCGATGTCTGCACTCAATCCGGTCTTTACGGTAGGTGACCAGATTTCAGAAGCGCTGCGTATTCATAAAGGTTTGAAGAAGAAAGAGGCTTGGAGACACAGCATCGAGATGCTGCGCCGCGTCGGCATTCCTGCACCGGAAATTCGCGCGAAGCAGTATCCGTATGAGATGTCCGGAGGGATGTGTCAGCGTGTCGTTATTGCAATGGCGCTTGCCTGCAATCCGGAGCTGCTTATTGCAGATGAGCCGACAACGGCGCTGGACGTAACGGTTCAGGCGCAAATTCTAGACCTACTGCTCCAATTGAAGAAAGAGTTCAACATGTCGATGCTGCTCATTACCCATGATATGGGGGTAGCAGCTGAGGTAGCAGACCGCATTGCGGTCATGTACGCGGGGACTGTAGTGGAAGAGGGAACGGTGCAGGAAATTTTCGAGCGCCCCCGTCATCCGTATACAATTGGGCTGCTCAAATCCATTCCGGGCTTGGAAGGGGAGCGTGGCGGTGATCTGTATACGATCAAAGGCTCGATTCCGCCGATCAGCCAGCTTCCGGAGGGCTGCCGCTTCCACCCGCGCTGTCCGCATGCCATGGATATTTGCCGTCAGAAGGAACCGGTTATGCAGACTTCGGTATCAGGGCATAAAGCGGCATGCTGGCTGGATGACCACGATGGAGCAGATCCCAGACCTGGAGCATTAAGCAGCCAAGAGCTGAAAGTGACGATTAACAGCAAGGTGGAGGTGGCACATTCATGAGCAGTCAATATCTGATTGAAGCCTCCAATGTGAAGAAATATTTTCCGATTAAGAGCGGTTTGCTGAATCGTGTCGTAGGACAGGTCAAGGCGATCGATGATGTTTCATTCGGCATCCGAGCAGGAGAAACATTCGGTCTCGTAGGCGAGTCCGGCTGCGGCAAGTCAACGCTTGCTCGGGTATTGCTTAATCTGAAGCATGCAACAGCCGGAGAAATTAAATTCGAGGGCCGCAACATTCAAGAAGTAGGGACCGGCGAGCTTCGCAAGCTTCGGGAAGAGATGCAAATTATTTTCCAAGATCCGTTTGGTTCACTGAACCCGCGGTTTCTCGTTCGGGATCTGATTGGCGAGCCGCTCAAGGTTCACCGCAGGATGACGGCCAAGGAAATCGATGACCGCGTCGTGGAGCTGATGGAGCTGGTCGGTCTGGATGCTTCGCGCCGCAACCGGTATCCCCATGAGTTCTCAGGCGGTCAACGGCAGCGCATCGGCATTGCCCGGGCAATAGCGCTTAATCCTAAATTCATTGTGGCTGATGAAGCGGTGTCGGCGCTGGACGTTTCCGTTCAGTCGCAGGTGCTCAATCTGTTGGTGAAGCTGCAGAAGGAACTAGGGTTGACTTATCTGTTCATTGCGCACGGTCTAAACGTCGTTCGGCATATTTCCGATCGTGTAGGGGTCATGTATTTGGGCAAAATGGTCGAAGTAGGGCCAACAGAGGACTTGTTCGCCAAACCGCTTCATCCCTATACGTCGGTGCTGCTCTCGGCAATTCCACAGCCAACAACGGAGCGGAAGAAGGATCGCATTATATTGGAAGGAGATGTTCCGTCTCCGGCCAATCCGCCTTCGGGCTGCCGTTTCCACCCGCGCTGTCCATTCGCGCAGGAACGGTGCAAGACAGAGGAGCCTATGCTGCGCGCCGTCATTGACGACCGGCAGGTGGCTTGTCACTATCCACTGTAGAGCTAGCCGCTATTTAAGAGGATGAGTAGAAGCTGCCCCAAAAGTGTACTTAACACTTTTGGGGCAGCTTTTTTGTGCGCCCGGGTAAAGTCTACGATTCGGGCGAAGGTAGGATAACGTTCGAAGAGAGGTACGAGTTACCGCACATAGGTGGTAGCTCACCATCGCTTTTGTGCTGCTGGGCACAAACAACGCTACTTCGCGGCCTTGCGTTTATCACAAGTGCATTATGGAAAAAATTAACGTATAACTTACAAGGAGCCTGCCTATGGATGCACCAACTCAATCGCAAAAGTTCTCCACCGTGCTGGCTGATAATAATCAATTGCTGCATGACGTTTACTCGGACTGCAAAGACGTGATGTTCCGCGAATTTTTGATCGGCGATAAGACAGAAGCCTTTGTTGTATATATTGATGGTTTAGTAAATATAGAGCTGCTGGATCAGCATGTCATCAGGCCCTTGCTGCAGTTGCCGGCAGAATCGGCCGGTGACATGACGTCGGATCGGCTTGCTTCCATTCTGACCTTGTCTCTTGTGTTGGAGCACCATGAGATGGAAGATGCGATCGCATGTTTATCCAATGGATGCGGACTCCTCCTTATTGATGGCATGAGCCAGGGGATTTCAATTGGACTTGCCCAGTGGGACAAGCGCTCTATCACGGAGCCTGGCGCGGAAGCGGTCGTTCGTGGACCAAGGGAAGGGTTCACCGAGACGATTAGCGTCAACACCTCGATGTTGCGCCGCAAAATCAAAACGCCTTCGCTCAAAATGATCCCTTACCATCTTGGACGCCATACCCGTACGGAAGTGATCATCTCATTTATTGAAGGCATTGCGGAGCCTTCGTTAATAGCAGAGGTGCGCGAGCGTATCGAGGGGATTGATATTGACGGGATATTGGAGAGCGGATATATCGAAGGGTTAATTGAAGACAACCCGTTCTCCCCCTTTCCGCAAATTCAAGTAACGGAGCGGCCTGATGTCGTGAGCGCAGCCTTGTTGGAGGGACGAGTCGGAATTCTCGTAGATGGTACTCCGTTCGCGCTGATTGCGCCTGCAACACTGTTCACGATGCTGCAATCGCCGGAGGACTATTATCAGCGGTTCATTATAGGAACGTTCATTCGGTGGCTGCGCTACTTATTTTTTATCATTACGCTCATTCTGCCGTCCCTCTACGTAGCAATCATGACGTTCCATCAAGAGATGGTTCCGACCACACTGCTGCTCAGCATCGCGAAATCCAGGGAGGATATTCCGTTCCCAGCGCTCGTGGAGGCGCTGCTCATGGAGATATCATTTGAGGCGCTCCGCGAAGCGGGCGTACGTTTGCCTAGGCAAGTCGGTGCCGCGGTCAGTATCGTAGGCGCACTTGTTATCGGACAAGCAGCGACTTCGGCCGGATTAGTATCGGCACCCATGGTTATGGTGGTTGCCATTACGGGTATCGCTTCATTCATGATGCCGCAGTACAGCAGCGGTATCGCTATTCGAATGCTGCGATTCCCAATCATGGTGTTATCCGGCATGCTTGGTCTGCTCGGCCTCATGCTCGGCATCATTGTGGTCGTTATCCATCTGTGCTCGCTGCGCTCCGTCGGGGTTCCCTACTTGCAGCCACTGGCGCCGATGAAAGGCAGTGAGCTGAAGGATGTGCTTGTGCGAGCACCGATTTGGATGATGCGTAAGAGACCTTATCTGTCGAAGAAGGCACCGAACAAAACGAGAGCGGCGGCTGGCCAGAAGCCGGGTCCGCCCCAAGGGAATGAGTCGCCATGATAGAGAAAGGTCGTATTTCGCAGCTGCAGCTTGCCGTTCTCATGCACCCCTACATTCTGGCAACGTTAGTATTAAGCGCACCGGCTATATCGATGGTGACAGCAGGCCGCGACATGTGGGCAACCCCGATCATTGCAGGTGTAGTCGCTACTTTGATTGTTCTCATGATGTACGCGCTGCATATCAGGTACCCGAATGAAACGTTTATCGAATATATCGAATCGATTCTGGGGCGTTACTTGGGCAAAAGCCTAGCGTTGATCTATGTGGTATCCATTATTTATACCAATGGGCTGGTACTTCGCCAATATGGCGAATTTATCGCCACAACCTTTCTCATCCAGACGCCGATGATCGTGATCATCATTTGTCTGATGTTCGTTAGTGCATATGCCCTGTACATGGGGATCGAGGTATGGGCTCGTGCAGCTCAGCTGCTCATTCCAATTGCGCTCTTCATTATCCTCGCGATGCTCATTATTATGATCCCGGATATGAGATTGAAGGAAATGTACCCGGTTATGGAGGACGGCCCGCTTCCCTTGCTTAGAGGTTCGATTCTTCCTTCCTCGTGGTTCGCGCAGTACTTCATACTCTCGATGTTTTTGCCTTATCTGACTAAGAATAAAGGCAAGACGCTCAAATGGTCGCTGATCAGCGTGGCATCCGTCACGATTACGTTGGTATTGATCAACTTTTCCATTCTGTTCATGTTCGGTAACCTAAGCAAAGCGTTCAACTATCCGTTTCTCATTGCGGTTCGCTATATTTCGTTGTCGGATTTCCTGGAACATATCGAATCGTTACTGATGGCGACTTGGCTGATCGGAATCTTCATTAAGGTGACCGTTAATTTCTATGGGGCAGTCCTGTGGACCGCCCAGTGGCTGAAGCTGCCGAATTATCGTACGATCATTGCGCCTATCGGGATGCTGGTTATCCTCGTCAGTATTTGGTGTGCACCTAACTATCAAGTACTGCGTACTGCCTTGGGTACCAGTCTGCCTGTATTCACCTTTCTCATGCAGATTATGGTTCCTGCATTGCTGCTCCTTATCGCGATCCTTAAGGGGAGGAAAAGTCATGAAAGCTAAGTGGCGATCTCGTATACTCCTTCCAGGCTTATGCGTTTGTTGGCTGCTGATGCTTACGGGGTGCTGGGACCGTATCGAAATCAACGACCTTGCGCTGATTACAGGAGCGGCAATCGACCGGACAAGCAGTAAGGAAGTCGATCTGTCCTTGCAGATCTATGTACCGCGAGCGGCTGCAAACGGAGGCGGAATGGGCATGGGAGATAAAGGCGGGAGCGGGACATCTAATACATTCGTGTTAACGTCAACAGGTGTGAACATTGCCGATGCTTTATCCCATATACAGGACAAGCTTTCGAGGAAACTGTTTTGGGGACATGCCGAAGTGATCATCTTTGGCGAGGGAGCAGCGAAACAAGGCATTCGTGATGATGTGGATTATCTCATGCGAGCACCGCAGCCAAGAGAACGCGCCTATATTTATGTCTGTCGCAATCAGGCGAAAAGTGTGTTGGCGTTCCAGTCTACACTGGAGCGGGATACATCTGAGGCACTGCGGGAGCTCGCTAAGAGCAAAACCAACATGAGCGCTACGCTTGCAGAGGTCTCCCAAATGCTGACCGAGAAGGCAGATGCCTTTGCACTGCCGTGGCTAAGGGAGCTTAAGCCGCCTAATGCTTCAAACATCGGATCAGCGCGCTATCAGAATGGAACGGCGATCTTCAAAGACGGCCGGATGGTCGGCCTCGTTGACGAGCAAACAACAAGAGGCTTGCTATGGCTTCGGAATGAAATCGAGTATGCGGTCGTAACGGTCGTTCCGAAAGGAGAAGAGGGGACCATATCCGTGCGGATGCTGCGAAGCCAAACCAGGCTCATCCCGCATATCCGTGAAGGAAAGTGGAGCATGACGGTACGTATTCATACGGAGAACGATGCGCTTCAGAATACGACCAGCATTAATTTGGCTTCAAGCGAAGCGGGTGTCAAGAAGGTAGAGCTTGCGCTGGAGCAGGACATGACGAAGCGGATCAGAAATACGCTGAAACGGATCCAACTGGGAATGCAGGCAGATGTATTTGATTTTGCAGGTGAATTTCACCGGGCTTATCCGCAAATATGGCAGCGGACTGTAAACGATTGGGATGAGCAGTTTCCGAACGTAGAGGTTAAGATTGAGCCGGATGCCGTCTTGCTGCGTCCGGGATTGTCTAATGTGAGAGCAAGATCTAGCGATTAGGAGCAGAGGCTATGACTTGGAAATCCATTCCCGCTTTATTGACATGCAGTTTAATCGTAAGCGTTCTACAGTGGTATTGGGTACGCAATGCGCCGAGGAAAGAGAGGATCGCTTATTTTTCTATACTAACGATCGGCTTTGGGCTTGGCGTTCTGCTTTACCTCTATCCCAGGCTGCCAGGTCCATCAGAGCTTATGGAGCTGTGGTTTGGGCAGCTTGGCAGGTTGATGATTGGCGACGGGCAGGGACAATCATGAAAGAGATGCGTATTAGGGGCGGCCAGCTGTTCTGGTTGATCGCCACGATGCAAGCAGGCATGACCATACTGTTGACCATTAATCCGGCTGTAGTGGCCGCGAAGCAGGACGCATGGATGTCGATGGTGCTCGCAAGCTTGTTTGGTGTATTTATAGCCTTTGTCTGCGCGCGGGTCAGTCAGCTGTATCCGGGCAAGACCTTTGTGGAATATGTGCTGCTCATTGTCGGCAAATGGGCAGGTCATCTGCTCATTTTTCTGTACTTCCTGTTCTGGTATGGCGTTCTCGCGATCATTTTACGTCAGTATGCGGAGTTTATTTTGGCTACGATATTGCCGAAAACGCCACTAATTGTTCCGATTATCGGGATGCTCCTTGTCGCGATCTATGTGGCTAGTGCCGGCATTGAAGTCATTGCACGCTGCAGTGAGGTGTTCGGCCCCTTCATTCTGCTTGGCATCTTCGTGCCGGTCATCTTGACCTCCAAAAATTTTCATTGGGATCACATTCTCCCTGTTTATAGCGATACGGGGATCAAAGTGATCTTTCAAGGCTCTCTCCCAACGACGACTTTCTTAGGCGATTGCATTATACTGATCATGCTGTTTGCATTCGTTTCGAATCCGAAATCGGGCACGAAACCAGCCATGCTTGGCGTAGGGATAGCGGGCTTATTAACCTGCATCTCGACCTTTCTATTAGTGGCAGTCATCGGATATGGCGCAGGTTCGGGTTTAACCTATCCCTTCTTCAATCTGATCCGTTACATGTCGTACTTTGATTTTGTCCAAAATTTGGATTCGCTCGTCGTTGCGATCTGGATTATCAGTGTATTTATCAAAGTCTCTCTCTATTTCTTCGTCAGCACCTATGGGACCGCCCAGTGGCTGGGGGTGAAGAAGTGGAGACGCCTCATGTGGGCTGTAGCGCCTATTGCGATGCTGCTTGCATTTGTCCCCAGAGATTTCATCGAGAGCTCGGTCAATTTCCCGCAGAAAATTGCGATTCCGTATCTGCTTCCGTTTCATTGTGTAGGTGTGCCGCTTCTGCTGTGGGGCATTGCTAAGCTAAGGCTGAGAGGTCAAAGTGTCGAAGGCAGAAAATAACTATTGCGGACAGGGGAGTAAACGAGCGATACTTGTTCTATACAATCATAGACGGACGACGACTATATTCCCTCCCGCAGCTGCGTCAGAGGGAATTTTAATGTTTATGGAATGGAAGGAACGTTTCAGAAATGGCAGTGACGACAGATTTTTTTATTAGAAAGAAAGAGGAACTGGGCGTTGCGCTCAATGAAGTGCAGAAGCAGGCGGTTATGCACACCGAGGGTGCGCTGTTGCTGCTGGCCTCGCCTGGATCAGGCAAGACGACAACCATCATTATGCGAATCGGCTACTTAATTGAAGTGAAACGTGTCCATCCTTCGCGTATCAAGGCGGTTACGTTCAGCAAAGCTTCCGCGCAGGATATGAAAGACCGGTTTAGTCGGTTTTTCCCGGAGCAGCCTTCAGGCAGTGTCGATTTCTCTACGATACATAGTCTCGCATTCGAAGTGATGCGGGAATATTTGCGCCGCTCGCATACTTCTTTTCAAATCATAGAAGGCTCTGTAGAAGTAGAAGGAGAAGGAGAGAATGAACAAGCCGGCGGTTTTGACGAGAACAATCCTCTTCTTCATAAGAAGCTGATTCTTCGTGATATTTACCGGAAGGTCCGCCGAGGCGACAATATTACGGAAGAGCAGATGGAAGAACTCACAACCTATATCAGTTTTGTAAAGAATAAGCTGGTCCCTGAATCAGAGTGGGCAAGCGTGAAATGCGATGTTCCGGATGCTGCGCTTCTATTAAAGGAATACGAAGCGTTCAAGCGTTCACGTAGCGACAAGCTGCTCGTGGATTATGACGATATGCTCGTGATCGCGAACCGAGCGCTGGAGCAGAGCAGCGAGCTTCTGTGGAAGTACCAGAACAAATTCGACTATGTGCTGACGGATGAAAGCCAGGATACTTCCTTGGTGCAGCATGCCATTATCGAGAAGCTGGTGCGCAGACATGGCTGCTTATGCGTCGTCGCTGATGATGATCAGAGCATCTATACCTGGCGCGCGGCTGAACCGCAATATTTGCTCGATTTCAAAGAGGTTTACCCGGATGCAGCCCTATTGAAGATGGAGCAGAACTATCGATCTTCGCGGAATATCGTCAGCATTGCGAACCAGTTCATTAAACGGAACCAGAACCGTTATGATAAAAACATGTTTACCCGTAATCCCAGCAACAGGCCGATTCAAATCAAGAGTTTAGCTGATTATAAGGTGCAGGCTAAATATGTCGGAGACAAGGTGGCGCTGATCGAGAATCTAAGTGAGACAGCCGTGCTGTATCGGAATAACTCGTCCTCGATCTCGCTTATGAACGAATTCGACCGCAGAGGCATTCCGTTTTATATGAAGGACGGAGATAACCGGTTCTTCTCCCACTGGATTCTGGAAGACATCCTTAACTTCATGCGTATGGCCTATACGGACAAGCGGCCGGATTTGTTAGAGAAGATTCATACGAAGCTGAATGGTTATATCACCAAAACGCAAATGGCGGCGCTCAGTCAAATCCAGAACAATGAGTCCGTCTTCGACAATTTGATTCGTTTCGTGCCGCTTCAAGACTACCAGCCCAAGCAGTTGCTGGATTGCAAAGATACGTTTGCTTCAATGAAGGAGACGGCTCCCCAATCGGCGATTCGTACAATCCGCTACAAGCTCGGATACGAGAAGGCGCTGGAGAAAATGTGCGAGCGGCTCGGCTTCCGCAAAGAGAATCTGATCGGCATCCTCAATACGCTCGAAGACATTGCTGTAGGGCTGGAAACGCTGGAGGATTTCGCGAATCGGCTCAAGTATCTCGAAGCGGTTATGAAAGCGTCCAAACGCAATAAGAATGCCAATGCCGTTACATTCTCCACGCTGCACAGCGCTAAGGGCTTGGAATTTGAACGTGTATATATGATCGATTTGATCGATGGTATCCTTCCCTCTAACGATGATATGAAGAAGGTGGAAGGCGAAATTTCGCCGGAGATGGAAGAAGCGGTTCGGCTGTTCTACGTCGGCATGACGCGGGCCAAACAGCAGCTTGTGCTTCTGACCTACGGGAATAGAGACGGGGAAGAGGTCAAAGAGTCCCAATTCGTGACGGCTGTTCGTTATCTCCAGACACCGCCAGGTGCTGAACAGACAAGGGCGGCAGCGGCGGAGGTCGCTGCAACCCGAACAGCAGTGGGTGGTCAGAAGAAGCCGGCCGCAGGATCGCGCAAAACGGCAGGAACGGTGACGGTTACTAGCTCGGCCAAGTCGTTTGTGCCGCCGAATCCAAATGCGCTGAAGAGCGTTGCTTCCTTGCAGCCGGGTCAGCAGCTGAAGCACCGTGTATTTGGCAGCGGGGAGCTTCTTGGGGCTTCTGCAGAATTCATCGAAATCCGATTTACAACCGGCGTCCGTAAATTGTCGGTTTCCGCTTGTCTTGAAATGGGGCTCCTTGAGCTGCACTAGTTGTCTTCTTTTTTGGACGATCTCCGCATAAGCTAGCTTGGAATGGATGATGCGGAAGACCGTGTTTACGAAGGAGGCCGTCGCATGCGCAAATGGGGGAGACGGGGCTGGCGAAGCAGCGGCAGGCGGCGCCGGACGCCCGGGAAGCCTGGGAAGAAGATAAGCAGACGCAAGCTGCTGATCTTTCTGATGCTGCTGTTTATTCTGTTCTTCGCGCAGACGTTTATCTTCATTGAACGCAACTTACAAGGCCCGCTCATGACCGTCGCGACTGTGCGTGTGAAACAGGTGGCTACGCAATCGATCAATAAAGCGATCACGGAACAGGTCGCCGGGAGCTCAAATGCGGATAAGCTGATCGATTGGAAAACGAATGCCAGCGGCAAAATTTCCGGGTTTATGCTCAACTATGCCGAGCATATGCGGATCACGTCCGAGACGATTAATACGGTGCAATCTACGCTGAACAAGATGGGAGATATTCCGGAGCGAATTCCGCTTGGTCAGGCGCTGGGCAGTGCGATAATTGCTTCGTTCGGTCCGCGTATTCCGGTGAAATTCGAGCCGATCGGAGCGGTGAAGGTCGATCTGAATACGCGGCAGAAGGATGCCGGGATCAACATGATTTTGGTTGAGGTTTATATGCACATTGTGGCGGAGGTTTCGATCATTATCCCTTTCGATACGAAACCGGAGCTCGTGGAAACCGAAATCCCGATCTCGTATCTGCTCGTTGTAGGTGATGTACCGATGTACTATTACGATAACAAAGGCAATCCCGTCGGCGATTCTGCGCCAGGTGCGCCGAATATCTCCTTGCCGATGGAGCAAGGCGGGGACGGTGTGTCCACCACAACGGAGACGCATGAAGGAGCGGAAAACAGCGGTGATGCTGATGAGGTTCCCACGCTTGCGCCGACAAACGAGCCATAACCAAAGAGCGCTAATCAAGGTTAGGGGCCTGTGATTAGCGCTCTTTGGTTACTTTTTGCGTAATTTGCGACGCTCGTCTCTCTCCCATTGCTTCAGCATTGGGTAGGGATCGAACGACCACTCCACTAACCCACGGTCGCGATACACACCGTAATGCAGGTGCGGAGGGAATTTCCCTTGGGTCCCGGGCTTGCCATAACCGGAGCTGCCTACCCATCCTACAACTTGGCCGGGCTTTACGACGCTGCCAACGGCTAATGTCTTGTCATAGCCGGACAGATGCGCATAATAATGATAGTAATTATTGAGGTCGCGGATGCCAAGACGCCAGCCTCCATAAGGGTTCCAGCCCTTTATCTCAATAATGCCATAGCAGGTGCTGCGAACCGGAACACCATGGTTTGCGAAAATATCGGTTCCTTCATGAATCCGGTAGCCTCCCCAGCTGCGGCGAGTACCCCACGTTCCCTTATAGGAATAATTGGTTCCGATTGGGACTGGAAAGGCATGCTCGAACAAATCCAGCTTGCCGTAGGTCGCATAAATGTTGGCAAACTGGCGGATGCGCTGTACTGCCCTGGTATTGTGGTAATATTGCCACAAACCAATGGAAAAATCATCCTCTTCTGTACCAAATTGCATGAAATGATTGGCTACAGAATACAGTAAATCTGTGTCATTCGTGCGCATCGCACGCCCGTCTCCGTCCCCATCTACACCAAGTCCGCTGAACCAGCGAATCGAAGCAGGTGACTCATCCGACATATCCGGGTTGAGCACACCGGCCCAAGCACTTTCGGTCATAAAGACACTGATGAATTGTCCCAGCTGCTCCCTCGTCTTGGGCCGGGCTCTTGTCATGGTTCGCTCGTACTGGTCTACGGCAGCCAGACGGTACCAGGGAATACGGGTTACGATGCTAATTTCATCGTACAGCTCTCTTCGTTTGGCGTAAGCATCGTCTTTCGGCGCCGTGCCCTTCGCACCCGCGTAAGCAGCGGTGCCTTGCAGAAGCCCTGCCATCACCAACATCACCATGAATAGGCGTATTACAAATGATCCCAGATGAATCAGCCTCCACACGCGCCAACTAGCAAAACTTTCATTTTAGGTTTCGGTCGAATGTCTGAAATGGGTGCAATTGGTTTGAACTGCCCTGCTGTTATGATTTGCAAATCATTGGTTTTTATCCGAAACGTGCTATAATAAGACGCAGAGATTACAGAAAGCAGGTACACCTTCCATGAAGACAAAGCTCACCGAAAGAGCGCCGAAGCCGGATTGGCTTCGTATCAAATTAGCGACAGGCGGCAATTATGCCGAAATTAAAGAGATGATGCGCACCAAAACTTTGCATACTGTATGTGAGGAAGCGCGTTGTCCAAATATTTATGAATGTTGGGCGAATCGGACGGCCACGTTCATGATTCTAGGCGATATATGCACACGTGCATGCCGATTCTGTGCAGTGAAGACAGGCTTGCCGACCGAGCTCGATTTGCAAGAGCCGGAACGCGTAGCGGAAGCTGCTGAACAGATGGGCTTGAAACACTGCGTTGTGACTTCGGTCGCGCGCGATGATTTAGCTGACGGCGGCGCGATGATTTTCGTTGAGACGATTAAAGCCATCCGTAAGAGATTGCCGTTATGCAGCGTAGAAGTGCTGATTCCGGATTTTATGGGCAATTGGGATGCACTGCAAGCGGTCATGGATGCGAATCCGGATATTCTCAACCACAATATTGAAACCGTTGCCCGGCTTTCAAACCGCGTACGTGCGAAAGCGAAGTACCCACGCTCGATGGAGCTGCTGAAGCGCGCCAAAGAAATGAAGCCGAACATTCCTACGAAGTCCAGCATCATGCTTGGCGTCGGCGAGGAATGGGACGAAATTTTGCAGGCAATGGATGATCTGCGTGCGGTGGATTGCAATATATTGACCCTGGGACAATACTTGCAGCCTTCACCAAACCACTTGCCGATTGAGCGATATGTGCATCCAGACGAATTCGCGAAGCTTAAAGAAGAAGGACTGAAACGCGGCTTTAGCCATGTGGAATCGGCACCGCTTGTACGCAGCTCGTATCATGCGCATGAGCAAGTGAAATCCGCAGCACAGGCAGAGCCTGCATCCCTGTGAGAAGGAGTGAGAAGCAGACTTGATCCATATCAGCGGCAGAACCTACGAATTAATACATGAGAACAGAAACGGCTGGAATTTCGAAGCCTTTCGAGAGCGATTCAGTGAAGTACTGGAACGATACGATTACGTAATCGGTGATTGGGGATATAATCAGCTTCGGCTCAAGGGGTTCTTTCGTGATAATCATCCGAAGGTGACGCGCGAGAGCTCGTTCTCCTCGATGACGGATTATATTAATGAGTACTGTAATTTTGGATGCGCCTACTTCGTGCTGGAGAAGCAGCCTGGAGGCGCTAAATCCGGTGAAGACGGTGATCTGAGCGAAGAGCAGGATGGGGAAACTTATGAGACGGCAGAAGGCGTGGAAGCTTATGTAACCGCCTCCCGTGCCGTCGCTGCCGGTCAAGCCGCTGATGCTCCGGTTTCGGAGCACCAGCAGGTGAAGTTCATGCCGCGGCATGAACGGGACCAACGCAGAGAGCAGCAGCGCAACAGCAACCGTAAGGATGCGGCGAAGGATCCGGAGAAGGATAGTCCTCGCGAAGGACGTAAGCCCTTTAATAAGGACCGTGAGCATGGTAAGTCGGCTGCGCGCAACAATAACAATCAGAATGAACGTCCGGAGCGTGGCGGTGGCGAACGCCATGAACGCGGCGAGCGCAATGAACGTGGAGAACGTAACAATGAGCGTCCGGATCGCGGCGGCGAGCAGCGTTCGGAACGCAATGAACGTCCGGATCGGCCGGAACGGAATCGCAACAAGCGCCCTCATTTTAACCAGAAGGCTCCCGTTGCGGCCGCATCGGAGACCCCTTCCCACCCGCCTCAAGGGCGTGGCGGCAAGGAACAGGGCCCTAAACATTAAATGAAAAAGGACTGTCTCAAAAGTGATTAGACTTTTGAGGCAGGCCTTTTTTTTGTTTTTTTAGGGTGAAGTTAGAGTAAATACCCTGCCCCTGTACAATACGGGCAGGGTATCTCCAAATGACAGCTATAAATACTGCACGTTATACAAACGGGCGTAAGCCCCTTCCTTACGCATCAGCTCCTCATGGCGGCCTTGCTCCACAATCTGCCCATGCTCGATGACCACGATGAGATCAGCATGTGTAATCGTCGAGAGTCGGTGCGCCACGACAAGCGTAGTTCGGTTCTGCGAGAGCTCTGCAAGCGATTCCTGGATGGCATGCTCGGATTCCAAGTCAAGCGCAGAGGTTGCCTCATCCAGCACGAGGATGGCCGGGTCCTTCAAGAACACACGGGCAATCGCGATCCGCTGTTTCTGACCGCCTGAGAGCTTGACGCCGCGTTCACCAATTTCCGTGTCATAGCCTTTGGGCAGCGACATGATGAACTCATGCGCGTTGGCTCGTCTGGCAGCTTCATAAATCTGCTCCTCCGTGCTTTCCGGATTGCCAAGCAGAATATTCTCGCGAGCCGAGCCGCTGAACAAGATATTATCCTGCAACACCATTCCGATCTGCGAACGGAGACTATGCTGCGTTACACTGCGAATGGACTGACCGTTAATTGTAATTTCGCCCTCTTGCGTATCGTAGAAGCGTGCCAGCAAACTGACTAATGAGGATTTACCGCCGCCGCTCATGCCGACTAACGCGACCGTGTGGCCCCTTGGAATATGCAGATTAATATGGCGCAGCACCCAGTCCGATTCGTTCTGGTAGCGGAACGATACATTGCGGAATTGAATATCCCCTTGTACAGTACGCAGAGGGACTGCATTCGGCGCATCTGTGATTTCAGCCTGTTCGCCGAGAAGTTCCATAACGCGCTCTAATGATGCTGAAGCTTGAGTGAGCTCAGTCGAAGAGTTGACCAGCCGGCGAAGCGGCGCATACAGTCGGTCAAGATAGCCATAGAAGGCTACGAATTCACCTAACGTGAGCGAGCCTTGTACTACAAAATAACCGCCGCACGCCAGCACGAGCAGCGGCGCGATTTCAGTCAGCGTATTGATGATGGATTGCGTCAACGCATTCCACCGGGTCAAGGCGAAGGCGCGTTCCAGAAACGTTTGGTTCCGATTGCCGAATTGCTGCTGCTCATAGGACTCCAAGGTGAAGCTCTTCACCACGGGAATGCCGTTAACATGCTCATTGAGATAACCCTGCATCTCAGCCATCGCCTGCGATCTCGAGCGCGAATAGCCTCGTAGCCGCTTGTACAGCTTCTTCACGGCATAGCCGTAGAAAGGCAGGATGGCTATAGCCACAAACGTCAGCATGACGTTCATATTGAACATGATGACAAGTGCAATAACGAGCGTGAACATATCCAGCCAGATGTTCATGAGGCCGGTCTCAACAAGTGACTTGGTCTGCTCGGCGTCGTTCATCATCCGGGATATAATCTCGCCGGATTTGCGGTTCTGGTAGAACCGGATGGACAACCGCTGCAAGTGAGCGTAGAGCTTGTTTCGCAAGTCAAAAAGCACGCGGCTCGTAGTCAGCTGCGCGAAATATTGACGGTAATATTCGACTGGATACCGGACCACAACGAAGAGTAAGAAGGCCAAGCCCACGGCCTTAAACAGCTTTGAAGTTTTTTCGTCAACGGAGAGTGAAGCAAGCAGCACATCGTCGACAACATATTTGAGAAACAAGGGAAGCGTCAGCGGAATCGCGAATTTAATGATGCCAATCGCCAGCGTAATCGCAATCAGCCAGCGATAAGGTTTAACAATTTGCAGATAGGCGCGAAAATGGTCCATCTATTTCACATCGTAGCCAAGAAACGCTTCGCGCACCCGGTTCCAGAACGGGAATGGACGGTAGCGTGCGAAGCTAACCTTGCGCGAAGCCACGCTGCAACGAATGGCGTGGATATCGTCCCGTTTAATTGTCAGCTGATCAAACGTCAGCTGCAGCCGTTGATCCTTGCGGGGAATGATGTCGCAGTGATGGTGCTGCGGCAGTACCAGTGAAGAACCCAGCGTACGGTAGACCCGGTTATTGATGGATGCAATTTCAGCCAGCTGCAATGATTCAATCGACGGATGAATGACCGCGCCGCCTAGGCTTTTGTTATACGCTGTACTGCCTGATGGTGTCGAGACGACAATGCCGTCACCGCGGAACATTTCAAACATTTCATCATTGACGTTAATTTGAGCGACTAACATATTGTCGAGGCCTTTAAGCGTGAATTCGTTCAGTGCCGTATGAGTCACTCTGCCTGCGTCCGTGTCTAGTTCGATCTGGGCAAGCGGGTAACGTACGATGCGCGGCTCACTTTCCGCCATCATGCGGACCAGCTCTTCCAATTCGTCGGCTTTCCAATCGGCGAAGAAACCAAGATGACCGGTATGTACGCCGATAAAAGCAAGGTCATCGATTCTGTCGACATACGTGTGGAATGCCTTCAAGAGCGTTCCGTCACCGCCAATGGAGATGACCATTTCCGGACTTTCATCATTGCGCGTTAATCCTCGTGCTGCTGCAAGCTCATGGAAGCGAGTGACAAGCTCTTTCGATAACTTATCACCTCTGTCAATTACGACATAATTCAAATCTAGGCGCCCCTTCCGCGCAGTTAATACTTGAATCATAGCGGATATCTGTGGCGAATTCAATGTCAAAGCGCCGGACCGAGCGCTCCCCAAAGCAGATAAATTAAGCAGGTGGCGATACAGCCATGTACCAACCGCGCGATCAGAAAAGGTTTGTAGCGTAGATCTGTATGGCTGAGGAGACTGGCGATTTGGGCATGGACGGACAAGCCGCCCCAAGAGAGGATGAAAGCGGCGATGGCAGCTTGGTGGACGAGGCCGCTTCTGACCGCTGCGCCTGCAGAACGCGCACCGAGCGTAACCTCGAAGATGCCGTTCACAACGGCGTCAGAGAGAGCAGGCGGAACATGAATCAGGCTGAGTAAAGTCTGAACGCCTTGCACTAGCAGATTGATGCCGCCGGCCTGCCGCAGCAGCTCCATAATGACGGAGAAGACCACGACAAGACCGCCAACGACGATCATGAGGCGCAGCGCTGCTTGTATGGCGTCTTGAAGGAGAACGCCGAGCGTGCGTCCATCCATTAAGCGGGCGAAATGCATCGCGTGTATGGCCTCTGAGAGGCGGCTTTTTCGTTTACCTTTTGCACTGCTGCTGCCCTTGCCTTCGCTGCTGCTGGCCGCTGCGGGGAGTGTCGACTCTGCCTTACGATCATGAAATCGCATAAGCAGCCCGATCATAAGACCGCCGCCATAATGAGCCGCAGCAAGGACCGGTGCGAGCGCGACGTTATGGAAGAAGCCGACGGAAACGGCGCCAATAAGAAAGATGGGGTCCGAAGTTGTCGTAAACGCGACGAGCCGTTCGCCTTCTGACCGATTGATAAGCTTTTGTTCCCAGAGCTGGGCCGTAAGTCTTGCTCCTACCGGGTAACCGGATGCATAGCCCATCGTCACAACGAACCCGCCAATGCCAGGTATCCGGAAGAGCGGCCGCATGAGCGGATCCAATATTTTTCCGAAGAAATGAACGATGCCAAGTCCAAGCAGAAGCTCCGAAATAACGAAGAAGGGGAAAAGGGCCGGAAACAGCACCTCCCACCAAATGGATAGTCCCCGAATGGAAGCACCCAGCGCCTCAGCGGGAAAGCCAATCATCAGCAGAACGAGCAGAACGGCTGACCAAGCCGGTATAATTGACGGACGGAGCAAATAGCGAACGACATGCACGCAGAGGCCCTCCTTGAAATCGTAAATGCCTACTACTACTGCTATATGTACGGGAGAGGACAAACATCACTTGTCCGAAAGAATGCTTTTTGTATAGTAGATGTAAAGGGGGCTTAAAAAGGCCGGTAATAGGGTAAAAAAGTTTAGAAAACGCTTGCAAAACGTGATGTTATTTTTATTCTGGGTATGCTACAATTGTCTTACATCAATCGAACGCCTTGAGGTGATGACTAATGAGTATAATAGCTGGCATTCTCGTCTGTGCATTCATCTACGTCATCCGCGAGTCCCTGATGGCTCCCGGAGAAGAGGATTACGAAAGCTGATTTTACCGACTCTTATTCGTACCAACTACTATCGCCGTAATGCCCTCTTCCTAGAGGGCATTTTTTTGTATGCCTATAGATTCATGTTTCGTGTTAAAATAATTAAAGAAACCACTACAAAAGACCTACAAATCGGAGTGAGAAATGACGATGAATAACTATAGCACTATATATGAAGCGGTTGGAGGGGTTGCCGGCATTAAGGGCATCGTTGAGGCCTTCTATCCTAAGGTTCAGAAGCACCCTTTGCTTGCACCACTGTTCCCAGCGAACATTCTACCTGTCATGGAGAAACAGACGATGTTTCTGACGCAGTTCTTCGGCGGCCCTTCTTTGTACTCAGATGAATATGGACATCCCATGATGCGGGCAAGGCATTTGCCGTTTCCTATAACACCAGAACGTGCGGAGGCTTGGCTAAGTTGTATGCGGGAAGCCCTTGCTGAAACGGATCTGCCTATCGAGCTGCAGGAAGTCATGATTGACCGTTTATCAGGACCGGCTCATCACTTTATAAATCAACAACCATAACAATAGGGAGACGTGACGAAAATGGATCCACTCTATTTAACCTCAATTACATGTATTTGCTGTGAGTCCACCTATAAGTCGTCACGTGTACGCCCAAGCTTTAAGAAACCATCCGGTCGGGATACCGATTTTTGTTCGCATTACAAAACGGAATTCAATCCTGATTTCTATGTTGTACGTGTTTGTCCGAGCTGTGGATTCTCTTCTACGGAGAACGGCAAAACGGCAATGACTGAAGCTCAGATACGTCTCTATCAAGAGACACTGGGAAGCCGCTGGAGTTATCGGGATTATGGCGGCACGCGTACGAAGGAACATGCGCTGGAATGCTATAAGCTTGCGCTCCTCTGCGGCGGCATTATTGACGAGAAGGAGCGCGTCATGGCGGGTATCCTTCATCATATTGCATGGCTGTATCGGTATGAGAACATGAAGGAGCAGGAGGTTCGTTTCCTCCGCTACGCACTGGATGCCTACGTCGCGGTATTTGAAACGGAGAGCGGTTCACTCAATAATGCGAAGCTGATGTATCTGATTGGGGAGTTGAATCGCCGGATCGGCGAGCCGAATACAGCCGTTCGCTGGTTCTCGCGTGTCGTTAATGACAAGCGGATTGAGGATGCTTCCATGATCCGGGCCTGTCGCGATCAATGGCAGCTGCTTCGCGAGCAGCAGCAGTTCGACAATTATGAGGATGAGCCTGCCGCGATGAACGCGTAGGTATACAAAAAGCCGTCCGAGCCTAAGTGCTCGGGCGGCTTTTCGTATGTTCTTAGGCTTGACGCAGCGTCGTATCCGTAAGCAAGTAGTCCTGGTCTGCATCGATAACCGTTACCCGGTTATGGCAGCATGGGAAGACGAGAAGCCGTTTCTTGCCTGTTCGAATATCGCCAAGCTCTTTGGGCCTGATCGGCAGCAGGACGTTGTCTTTCTTGCAGAACGGGCAGCTTGGCACGTACACGTCTTTCATGATAATGTCATAAGGCCAGGCACGCTCAAAGGGAATCACGGAGTGGAAGCTCCTTTATCCTCAGTATCGTTTGCGGCATTCTTCGCGAGCTCGGCAATCTTCTGCAGCAAAATATGTTTTGGCATATGCATCAAATGCTCCAGCGGAACATTCAACTCTTTAGCCAGCTTAATTGCGGTCTCCGCTGAGAGTTGTAAAGGTTGAGACATCGTAAACACTCCTTATCGTATGGGGCTTGTCTGCATATGCAGCGCCCAGATCTGCATAGGATGGAAAAAGGGACAATGATAACGTTATAATTCAGTTATACACTGCGACGATAGAATTCGCAACGCGCAGAAAGAGGAGGCTCCTATGCAATCGACGTTACCGACAACTTGGAATTTAGAAAATATTTATGCGGGAGGTTCCGGCTCTGCCGCATTTGGCGAGGAATTAAGCGGAATGGAGCGCGATATTGACGTACTGACGCGCGAACTGTCTGTGGCGTCTTCAAGTGGTACGCCAGCTTCACCGGAGCAGCTATCGGGCTGGACAGAAGCGGTTCAATCGATCCTGCTCAGGCTGCGCCAGTCAGATTCGTTCGTGGGCTGCTTGCAAGCACAGCAGATGAAAGATGCTGCTGCAAATGGACTAAATGATCGGGTCAAAACCTTGTCGGCCAAGTTCAACGGGGCTCTGACTAACTTTGATGAGCTGCTGCTGCGGACGGATGACGAGAGCTGGGGAAATTGGCTGAGTTCAACTGATGGTTCACCGGTTGCTTTCGTACTGAATGAGCGCCGAGAAGCTGTTAAGGAGAAACTGCCGCCCAAAGAAGAAGCACTCGCTGCCGAGCTGGCGGTTGATGGCTACCACGGCTGGGGAGATTTCTATAACACGATCGTTTCACGTATTCGATTCGAAGTCACCGAGAATGACGGAACCGTGAAGCAGCTTTCGGCCGGCCAAATGCACAATAGGCTCAGTCATAGTGACCGCGGCGTGCGCGAGACTGCTTTCGCAGAGTGGGAGCGCGAGTGGTCGGAGCAGGGGGATCTGTGCGCAGATACCATTAACCGGATCTCAGGATTCCGGTTAAAGCTGTATGAGAAGCGCGGCTGGGGTTCGGCGCTCAAGGAGCCGCTTGCGATTAATCGAATGAGCGAAGCCACGCTGAATGCGATGTGGTCTGCCGTAACCGAAGGCAAGCCTCGGCTTGTCCGCTATATGGAGCGCAAGGCAAAGCTGCTGGGCCTCTCGCAGCTGGATTGGCATGATGTGAGCGCACCGCTCGGTTCATCGAGCAAGACTGTACCGTATAACGAGGCAGCGTCGTTCATTACGGAGCAGTTCCGCTTATTCAGTCCGGATCTGGCATCGTTTACGGAGATGGCTTTCCGTGAAGCGTGGATTGAAGCGGAGGATCGTCCGGGCAAGCGTCCTGGCGGCTTCTGTACGTCGTTCCCTAAGAGTGAGGAAACGCGGATTTTCATGACCTATTCCGGCTCACCGTCGAATATATCTACGCTTGCACATGAGCTGGGACATGCGTATCATCAGCATGTTATGAACGATTTGCCGCCTCTGGCGCAGGAATATGCAAGCAACGTAGCGGAAACGGCTTCTACTTTTGCGGAGATGCTCGTATCTGATTCAGCGCTGAAGGCGGCGGTCAACCGGGAAGAGAAACTGGCGCTGCTCGATGATAAGCTGAATAATGCCGTTTCTTATTTTATGGATATCCACGCTCGGTTCTTATTTGAGAAGAGCTTCTATGAGCAGCGTAAGCAGGGCATGCTGACCAAAGACGAGCTGTGCAAGCTGATGGAAGAAGCACAGCAGGAAGGGTTCAGCGACGCGCTTGGCAAGCTGCACCCGCATTTCTGGGCATCGAAATTGCATTTCTATTTGACGGACGTACCGTTCTACAACTTCCCTTATACATTCGGGTACTTGTTCAGCTGTGGGATATATGCGCAAGCGAAGAAAGAAGGCGAGTCATTCGCGAATCGCTATGTGGCTCTGCTTCGCGATACTGGTTTAATGACGGTAGAGGATTTGGCAGAGAAGCATCTCGGTGTGCGTTTGGATGTGCCGGACTTCTGGCGCGGTGCGGTGACACTGGCTTTGGTGGATGTGGATGAGTTCTTGGAGCTGACTGAAGAAGCATAAGATCAGCTTCGATTGTGAGACATAGGGATAAAACCTGACATAAAGTGGAATACTGATGGATAGAGAACGGTGCGGCCTTATTAGGTGACGGCGCCGTTTTTCTGTCACTGGATCAGGAATTGGAATGGTCCGCTTATGGAAGGAGTTTGAGGAGTATGCAGGTAGAGCAGACGTTTGTGATGGTTAAACCGGATGGTGTGAAGCGAGGGCTGATCGGCCCAATTATTACGCGCTTCGAGCAGAAGGGCTTCGAGCTAGCCGCGATATCGCTGCGCAGGATTGACCGGAACCTCGCTGAGACCCATTATGGGGAGCTGAAGTCAAAGCCGTTCTTCGGCGAATTGGTTGATTATTTGACGTCCGGACCGGTGTGCGCCATGATTTGGCAAGGCCCTCATGCGGTTGAGAATGCGCGTGCGATCATTGGCAAGACAAATCCAGTGGAAGCTGGACCTGGGACGATTCGGGGCGATTTCGGGATGGATATTTCGGGCAATATCGTACATGGTTCGGATTCTGATGCCAGTGCTGCGCGTGAAATTGGGTTGTTCTTTGACCGAGATCATGCTGCGCAGCCGGTTCAATTATTTGGCGGAACGGCTGTGGCGCAGGATGAACATTCGATCCACTAGCATCGCCGGGAGCAGTGAAATAGAAACTTGGAACACTAAGAAAGCCCTCGCGTTTCTCGTTTAGAGAGAACGGAGGGCTTTCGTTATTTAGTGCTCGGTATGATTTGTGTGGGGTATGGATTAGAAGGATTCGTTGATAACCAGTTTGCTAAGCGGCAAACGAGGCGTCGGACGACCTGGTGCAGCTGCCTCACCGATTGCAATCATCATAACCGGGATGTAACGGGCCGGGATATTCAATGCTTCAACGAGCTTCACTTTGTCAAAGCCGCCCATTGCGACAGTGTCGTAACCTTTCGCTTTAGCTGCGAGCATTAGCTGCATAGCGCCAAGACCTGCATTCTTGTTAGCTTCGTCGCGTGCAACTTGTTCGAATGAATAAGCGCCTTCGATTTGATTAACCATATTGTCACGGATCTCTTGCGTTACATGGCCAGCTGCAAGCATGCCGTCAAAGATTTCGCGGCCTGTAATTTGCGCTTGCAAGTCACCAAGAATAACAACAACAGCTGAAGCGTCAGATACTTGTTGTTGACCGTATGCAATCGGACGGACAAGATCTTTCTGAGCTTGGTCTTGAATGACGAGGAAACGCCATTGCTGCAGGTTCCAAGAGGATGGCGCAGTTGCTGCCAGCTCAAGAATCTCGTTCAACGTTGCTTCTGGAATAACTACATCTCTTTTGTATTGACGTACGGAATGACGCTCGCGCATAACTTGCTCGGCGGATTGTACTGCTGCTGTATTGTGTTGGCTCATTTTAGGTATCTCCCTCTTCAATTGGAATGGATGTAAAAATAAGTAACTAACTTTCCACATCTAACTTACATAAGTATAGTGTACTTACAAAAGATAAGCAACTACAAATTTAAGGAAGTCGATTTCGCAAATTACACAAATGCGGGTTGACTCCAATGCGAAAAATGTGGTAAATTATGGTCAATTGTAAGAGGACGCTACGGAAGCACCGTAACGCGCAGAAGAATGATCTGCGTTGTTATGGTGCTTTTTTGCGTCCTTTTTTATTTTTCAGGATGCCTAAAGGAGTGTGAAATGGATCAGTATGAGCAAGCGAAATCTGATTGTTGCTGTGCAAGAATCGAGTTATATCGAACGACTTGGTGACTATATTCGTCAAAGCTCCTTCGGAGCAGGCTGGCAGTTAACTGCCTTTACGAATCCGGCAGCGCTTCGCAGCTATATGCGCGGAGGATATGCCGTTGATCTTCTCATCGCACAACCGAGCTTATTGGATGAACTCGGTGAGTTGGCCGAGAGCGTGTTATGTGCAGCGCTTGTGGGCCATCTCGGACAATCGCAGCATATGCATCAAGTGCTGCAATATCAGCCACTGCCGCAGCTGCTGCAGTCGTTCGCGGCATTATATGCCTCGTCTGAGCATCATACAGTGAAGCTGATGGATGAGGGGGATGCTGAATCTGCGGGTGGGACAAGCATCATCTCGGTGTATTCCCCGGCCGGTGGAATTGGGAAGACCACGCTTGCGCTGCAGCTCGCAAGGCAGTCTGCCGCTTGCGGCGCTCGCGTCTTTTATTTGAATTTGGAGCAGTGGAATGCCGCACCGCTTTGGGACGGCAGGGATGGGCGGGAAGATTTCTCGAATTTGCTGTACACACTGCAAGCAGCTCCTGATAAAGCTTCTGCGCAAATTATTGCACTGCGCAAGCGGCATCCGTGGCTTGGCATTGACTTTATCGTACCGTGTGAGAACGCGGAGGAGCGATTGTCCCTTACGGCTGAGCAAGCAGAGAGACTGCTTGGTGCCATCAAGGGAACTGCGGAATACGACATGATTGTGGTTGATTTGGATAGTAGATTGGATGCCGTACACTTCGGTGTTTTCCATGCAAGCCGCCATGTGCTATGGCTTCTGTCTACTGACCCGAGCAGCCTGCGCAAGATTGAGTTAGCTGCGCAATATGGTGAGCAGAAGAGTGGTCCTTCCTTTATGAAGTTGAAGCCGAAATTCCGATTTGTTCAGTTGAAACCATTCGGCAGTCCTGAATCGGAATGGCATAGCGGCAAGATGGCTTCATTGTCGATTACAGCCTCTGTTCCTTTTGTGAAAGAATGGGCGGCTTACGGACAACAAGGTACTGCCGCGGGATGGTTCGATGCTCCGCAATATCGCGGAGCCATTGAAACACTGCTCGGCAAACTTGGCGAGCTGCAGCCGGGAGGTGAAACCTTTGCCTCTGAACGAAGAAACAGTTCAACTGCTCAAGGATCGAATTCGCAACCAGCTTGAGCTGGGAAGTGCAATGTCAGATGAGGAGTTCGGTTCGCGAATTGAACGAGAAGTATTTCGGTGGTGTATGGACCATCCGATTACTGCAGGTGAGAAAATTCAACTCGTTCGAAGATTGTTTCATTCTTTCCGCGGCTTGGATCTCATTCAGCCGTTGATGGATGACCCGGCCGTTACGGAGATAATGATCAACTCTCATAAGGAACTGTTCGTGGAGCGTGCGGGACAATTGTCGAGAATGCCGATTGCTTTTGAAAGTAAAGAACGGTTGGAGGACTTGATTCAATCCGTAGTAGCCGGTGTTAACCGCGTAGTGAATGAATCTACGCCGATTGTCGATGCCAGGTTGAAGGATGGTTCGAGGGTACATATCGTACTGCCGCCGGTTGCTTTGAAAGGACCGACCATGACAATCCGAAAATTTCCTGAGCAGCCGATGCTGATGGATGATCTGATCGATTGCGGGGCGCTCACTCCTGAGGTTGCCGCTATGCTTGGCAAGCTTGTGAAGGCCAAGTACAACATTTTCATCAGCGGTGGAACAGGATCGGGCAAAACAACCTTCCTTAATGCGCTTACCCAGTTCATTCCCGAGGATGAACGGATTGTAACCATTGAAGATGCTGCCGAGCTGCAAATCCACTCAGTTCCTAATTTAGTCTCGCTGGAGACGCGTAATGCGAACACCGAAGGGAAGGGGGCGATTGCCATGCGTGAGCTGATTCGAGCCTCGCTGAGAATGAGGCCCAATCGTATCGTTGTGGGAGAGGTTCGAGGTGGTGAAGCCATCGATATGCTGGCTGCAATGAACACCGGACATGATGGGAGCTTATCCACCGGACATAGTAACAGTGCCCGCGATATGATTGCTCGTTTGGAAACGATGGCATTGAGCGGAGCCGATTTGCCAATTGCCGTCATTAGGCAGCAAATCGGATCGGCCATTGATATTATCGTACATTTATCCCGCTTACGTGATCGTTCGAGGCGTGTCATCGAGATAACAGAGGTAATCGGTGTACAAGCAGGTGAGGTAGTGCTCCAATCCCTTTACCGGTTTCAAGAAGAAGGTGAGCGAGAAGGTCGAGTACTCGGTGCATTAAGGCGCTGTGAGAACAATAAGTTGCAGAGGACGTGGAAGCTGCAAATGGCGGGAATGACTGAAGCTCAATTGTCGGAAGGTGAAGGTGCTTGAAGAGTGCCCCTACCGAGTGGAAGCTTTGGCTTGGATGGACAAGTGCGGCATCAGAAGTAGGTACAGGCGCAGAAGCAGGAGAGCTGCCTTGTTACTGGGAGTACCGATTGACAAGAAGACAATTCGGTATAGCTGCGTTTGTTGGCGGTCTACTGGTCTTTGCTGCTGCGTTCTTGTTTTATCGTTCTGTTATTGCTGCGCTTGTGCTGTCCTCAGCGGGCATCATGGCACCGCGTATTCACAGGATGGCTTTGCTGGAGCAGCGGAGATTAAGGCTTGCTATTCAGTTTAAAGAAGCACTCTACTCCATCGCATCTTCACTAGCCGCAGGGCGTTCGGTAGAGAATGCCTTCGTAACTGCACTCGAGGATCTAAGATTGCTCTACCCGAATCCGAAGACTGAGATTCTAGTCGAATTTGAAATTCTGTCGGCAAGAATGGGCTATGGGGAATCGCTTGAACAGGGGTTGATCGACTTCAGCCAGCGCGCACAAATCGATGATATTTCGCAGTTTGCCGATGTCTTTACAACCTGCAAACGATCCGGAGGCGATTTAATTGAAGTGATTAGACGTACCTCGCAAATGATCGGTGAGAAGCTGGATGTGCAGCAGGAAATTGCCGTTATGGTAGCGCAGAAACGATTGGAAACTCGAATCATGATGGCAGTTCCGTTTGTATTCCTCGCTTTCCTTAGTTTAACTGCGCCAGACTACATGGCACCTTTGTACAGTGGGATTGGCTACGTCATACTGACAGCAGCACTTATTCTTCTAGGACTTTGCTTTATGCTGCTGACGAGAATTATGAACATCCGCATGTAATTGTTGGAGGAGGTTGGCAGCTTGCTGCTATCCATTATTATGGGGTCTTTGCTTACAGCAATATGGGGCTATGCTTTGCTGCGATGCGGAAGACATGACAAAAGAAGCCAGGTGGAGGGCACTGCAGAACGATTATTGACGCTCCCCTTTCGTTATTTGTTGGAGCAAAGCGGGGTGCTAAACCGAATTCAGCCATTTCTCGCAAGCTTGCACAGCAGGCTGTTCATTCTTAATGGGCGGAGTTGGACGGTCGATGCCACAAACGGTTTCGTTGCTCTGTCTATCGGGACAGGTTATGCGGCAGCAGGCGCGGGAGCGTGGCTTAGTGTACTCAGCAAGGAGCAGGCGCTGCTGTATATAGGCATGCTGCTTGGCGTCCTTCTGCCCGCTGCCAAATGGCGGGATACCGCCGCTAAAGTGGAGCGCCGCAAGCAGGATATCCTCCTGCTTCTGCCTGAGGTAATCAGCAAACTGATGCTATTGCTTGGAGCGGGAGAGACGCTGCAGCGCGCATTAGTGCGAGCAAGTGAACGGAAGGATGAGAAGAGCGGTACTCCTCTGTTCATCGAGCTTCGCAAAGTGAACGAAGCCGTGCGTAACGGCGAGTCCTTTACTGGGGCAATGGAGACGCTGAGCAGGCGCTGCGGTGTTCAAGAGGTGTCGCTTTTTACGACAACGCTGCTGCTGAATTATCGCCGCGGCGGTGACCAGCTTGTACTTTCTTTGAAGGAGCTCTCTTATACCTTATGGGAGAAACGTAAATCTGTAGCCCGTGCAAGAGGGGAAGAAGCTTCCTCGAAGCTTGTGTTTCCGCTTGTCGGTATCTTTATGGTGCTAATGGTGCTTGTCGCCTCACCCGCGATCTTAATGATGCGCGGTTAACTACTACTTATAGAGGAGCGGTTGAATATATGAAAAACATGAAGAACGAACTACATACATTTTGGAGTGATGAGGAGGGACTCGGTACGCTTGAGATCGTACTGATCATTGCCGTAGTCATTATATTGGCACTGCTTTTCAAGGATTGGATTATTGCGCTGATGGAGAAATTGATGGGCGATGCGGATGATAAAGCGAACGAAATTTTCAACTAGGCTTGCTAGGTGGCGTGCGCTGGCGTCGCAAGAGGAAGGAAGCTTTACACTTGAAGCAAGTATGGTGTTTCCAATGATTTTCGCTGCACTCATCACACTTCTGATGCTTGGCATGTATACCTACCAGAAAGTCGTCCTGTATACAGTTGCATCACAAACGGCAGAGAGAACTGCTTTCCGCTGGGATAACAGTGCCAGAGATGCTGTCAGCGGCATGGGCGTGACTGGAAAGTATGATGGATTATATTGGCGTCTTACAGATAATGGGGCTTTGCAATCGTTGTTTGGATGGGAAGGCAGCCGTCAGAGCAACTTGAGTTTTCCGATTGGTGATACCTCAGTGAACACTTCTTATGAAGATGATAGCACTACCAGTAATTCACTTCCCCTTACGAAAATGCGAAATGCGGCAGTCAGCGTTCGACAGCCACTGGGAGGGATCATGATGGTTGACGGTGTCTGGATGAAGCGAATTGAAGTGAAGCTCCGTCAGCCGTTATCGATTCCTCCTCTGGAAGCGATGCTTGGTCATTCGGAGCCTAAGGCTGTAACGGATGCCGTCATTGTTGACCCCGTTGAGCTCATTAGGAATGTGGATATCGTCCGATATTACGCAGGAAGGTTCGCCGGACAGTCCGAGCGAGGCAAGGAACAAGCCCGTGAAGTGCTGCGTAATAGGCAGTCTCTTCAGGATCAGGCGCAGTAGGAGGCAGATGAAATGCACCGATTGAATGATACAAGTCGGCCCGATGCCTCTAAACGGACATTCTTCTGGAGGAACAGTGACGGTGCTGTTTCGATTTACTTGATCGTTTCGACGGCAGCCATACTGCTGTTCACAGCGCTGCTCATCGATTTTGCACGAATTGCGGCTTTTGAGAAACAGAGCAGGCTCGCTGCACAATCTGGCATCCGTTCCGCATTATCTGCCTATGATGAGGCGTTATACGAGCAATATGGACTATTTGGTACAGGCGGGTCTGATCGTGGTGAATTGTTCGCACAAGCTGTGTCGCATAACTGGACTTCTGATGAAGGTGGATTCAGACTCCTTGACGGAAGAACGGAAGCATCGCATGTGGATAGCTATGAGTCACTAGGCAATCATCATGTTTTTAGCCGGCAGGTGCTGGAGGAAATGAAATATAAAGCGCCGATCGATTTTACATTAGAGGTAGCCTCGAAGTTTGCACCAATGGCCTCGGCAATGAAGGAAGCATCGATGTCGGTGGAATTGCTGGAGCGGCTTCGTCAGCTTTACGATGAACGGGAGAAGCGGCTGCAGGAAGTGATCACCATTCAGAAACAATCCGCTGCCAGTGTCAAGAACGCAGTGGGATCACGGATTACCGGAGCGGCTCATGACATTGTGAGCAGCTACGCCTCCTATGAGCAGTGGATCAGAGAAGATACGATACGCACGATGGAGGAATTGCCCCCTCTTCGTGCAGATGCGATTAATTTCTATCGGAGCTATGCGAGTAATGAAGTTAATTCAATTATGGCGGCGCTGGATGATGAGTTCATTCGGCAGCGTGAATCGGAGCGAAAGGCAGTGATTTTGCTTCAAGAAGCAGAAAGTTTGAATAGGGCCATGGAAGATGCGGTTAAGCGGATGAGCGAAGAAGCAACTGCTGATGGATATGACCGGATGAATCAGCAGAAGCTCACAGCGCAGCAATCCGGATCCTTTCAAAAGGGTGATCTGTCGCCTTTGCGAGAATCACGTGATGCCGCGGATGGACTCGTGCTGAAACAAGCTTGGTTTGAGACTTATGAGAAAGAACTGAGTCAGCAAACAGCAGATATTCAGCAGTTAGACGCTGTGGCCGCTTTATTCCGTCAATCCGTATCCAGTGCAGTTGGGGGAATTGGGAGGTCCGGATTATTGAATGAGTCTTATCAGAAGCTCGAGCGTGCTTACAACAACTATGGGGATCGCTATATTCAACCGGGCACGGTCATCCTTAACAGACAGACGGAGATGGAGAGTCGGCAATCCAGCGATCAAGAACGAAAGTCGAATGAAGCGGCCGCCGAGTCCAAATGGGGGCAAGTAAAGCAGCAGCTGCAATCGATGACGTCTTCTCCGAATCAGGAGGTCCACCGAGAGGCTTATCGTGAAGTGAAGAAGCGGATGGAAGCGAACTTGAAATTCAATGAAGCTGCAGGATCACAGCTACAAGAAGATGGCCTAACCGTTGACGCAGACGTGGACGCCGGTGAAAAGGCAAGGATATCGATGACCTCCATGGGGACGATCTTCAGCGGAATGGCGGATGTTCTTGAAGGGATCCGAGATCCGCTCTATGTGAATGAATATATCGTTCATCGTTTCCATTCGTTTGATCCGAAGTTGTTCTCCTCTTCTCCTGGAGAGGGGCAGACGAATAATCAAGCCTTCTCTTCCGCGCTCGCTATCGAGCATCAGGAGGTCGAGTATATTTTGTATGGTTTTCATGAGCCCGCTGCGAATGTGGCTGCCGCATACGGTGAACTGTTCGCTGCTAGGCTTGCGATTCGAACGATGGAAGGATTTATTGCATCCAAAGGGCTTGGTCATCCATTATTGGTGCTTTCTGCTGCTGTTCTATACGGGCTGGAGAAATCGCTTGTCGATATGACGACGATCTCGCAGCAAGGGAAAGTGGAGCTTTCCAAGTATGTTCCTGTGGAATTAAGTTACTTGGATTATTTGAGAGTTTTCCTAATTTTGCATGGCAGCAGCGAAGCCAAGACGGCGCGCATGATCGCTGTCATCGAACGTAACTTAGGCGGAGTGTCATTATCAAGTGTTTCCACTGGCTTGACGGGAGAGCTGACTTCTTCCGTGAAATTATGGTTTTTGCCCGGGCTCATGAAGAGCTTTACTCGCACAGATATTCTGAACGGAAAGGTTAAGGGCAATCGATATGAAGCGACGCATACCATTGGCTGGTCGTACGGGTAGAAGGAGTGGCGAAACAGGAAGCATCACATTAGAAGCGGCGTTAATACTGCCGATCGTGCTTATGGTCGTCATTTTCTTTATTTGTTTGATTCGGCTAAATACGGTGCAGATGGCGCTTCACGGAACAGTTTCGCAAACGGTAAGGCTGGCTGCGGCGAATATCCACCCAGTCGACTTAGCTCTGCAGAAGCTGAGCGCAGCGGCTGCAGAGCCGCAGGCAGAAACAAGTATACCGGTATTGAATCCGTTACCGGGAGTCGATTTCATTGCTGGGAAGCTGGAGAATTGGCTTCCAGCTCCGGCCGGACTATTGCTTTCATCGGCATTGCAGGGGGATTGGAAGCCAGTAGTGGATGCAGCAGCAACAGAAGCGGGAAGGGGCATTATCGAACCGCTGCTTCGCCAAGAAGCCGATAAATCTGTACTCGATCCGGAGCAATTGCATCTCAGCAAACTCTCGCTTCCTGATTTGAAGGATAAGTCGGAGGTTTCACTTCTCATCGAGGCGGAGTATGAGTTCAAGCTTGGATTTCCGTTTACGAAGAAATCGATTGTACTGAAGGAACGTGCTGAGGAACGGGTCTGGGTAAGCGATTCGATTCCAGCTCCTCAGGATCAAGAGTCTGCACAATCCGATGAAGCTCCTATTCAAATTGTACTTCTTGAACCCTCACCGGTTAATCCCGGACGCCGTGCGCGAGTTGTCGTTCAGACGAGTCCGGGCAGAAAGCTGTCCATCCAAGTCATTTACAAAAGTGGTCATAGCGTGGCCAAGCACCTGGGCGATACCTATACAGATGAAAAGGGATTAGCGGAATGGACTTGGCTCGTCTCTGGTAATACCACTCCAGGTGTGTGGGAGCTTATCGTTACGGCAAGTGAAGGTTCAACGCGTGCAGCCAGACATTTTGTAGTGGAGAAGAGAACTGCACACTAGAGTGGGACGGAGGCTCCGAATGATGGCTCATATCGATCTCGTTTTGGCAGCATTGCTGCTTGGAATTGCTCTCGTCTGTGATGTACGTGCGATGCGCATACCGAACAAGTTGACTTTAACTTTCTTCGGAGCTGGACTGATTTATCATTTGAGCAGCAATGGCATGAGTGGAGGGGTTTTCTCGTTAATTGGTGTAATAGGGGGAGTGCTTCCACTGCTTGCCTTGTATATGCTGAAGGGCATTGGAGCGGGGGATGTGAAGCTGTTCGGAGCACTCGGTGCGCTGGTCGGTGCTACCTTTACTTTGCAAGTCCTTATGTATTCCATTTTGTACGGGGGGCTGTTTGGAATCGTAGTCTTGGTGATGAATCAAGCCTTTGCAAAGCGGATGATGGTACTTGCAGTTTCGCTGTTTGCTTCTAATCGAAATCTGCATTCAGATGGCTTCATGACGCTGAAGAAGGATGGTTTACGTTTTCCGTTTATGGTCGCAGTTGTGCCCGGAGCCATTACGGCTTGCTGTTTCATACGTGAATGGCCGCTGTATGGCTAGAAAGGAGTGGATCGTTGATGGTGTTTAAAGAATTAAAGGTCGATTTTACGATGAAGCGTGGACTTGAAATGATCGTTGATTTGGAATCCGGCATTTCAAGGGAGCAGCTGGATCAAATCGAACTCAAGATGCTGCAAAGCCAGGTTATTCCCAAATTGCTCCCCGTGGAATGGGTAGATATCGATGGGAAGCTGACGTTCCGATACCTCATTAATGGCAAACGAATCTTGCTGCATCGGATGCAAACGCAGCAGCTGACAATGGTTCAATTCTATGCATTGCTGCTTGCTGTCGTAGAGGTACTGGATGACTGTAAACAATACATGCTGCGAGAAGACGGCTTTCTGCTTCATGAGGAGTACATCTATTGCGGTGATAACTGGGAGGATGCCGAGCTTGTGTACGTGCCGCTTCGAGATACAAGCATCGTTTCCTCAGCAGGTGAAGCAGTGCTGGCTATGGCTATTCGCTGGGTTGGATATATAGTGGAGCCTGACGGAGCAGGTTTACAGCAAATATTTCAGAATTTAAGAGGCGAGCACGTGGCATGGGGGCAGCTTAGGCGGACACTGCTTTCCCTTCTTGGAAGTGAGTACAGAGAGTCATTGATTGAGCAGCCTGCCGGTGCATCCATTGACCAATCCTTAAGGTCGGACAATGCTGTTTCACCATTCTCTACTCCATCTTCGTTCATACTGAAGAACGAGTCTATACCGCATAGAAGTCCTGGTGCATCTCTAAGGGAAGGGGGAAGTGAACGCCATCAAGGCGGAATTGAGCTTCCGCTAACGGAATTGCCTGTCCATAAGCAATCAACTTCTTCAATAAAGAAAGGCTGGATGCTGGGAGCAGGCGGGCTTATTGTCACGGCAGTCATTTGGCGCTTTCTCTATTTGCCGTCTCCCTCTCAAACCAGTCTGCTTATTTGCACCGGTTTGACGCTCATGACAGCAGCGGCAGTTCTAATCGTGAATCGAAGGATGAGCTCTGGCACGAGGAAGGAAGAAGAGGGCGATGGCTGGGACGTGAGACAGGGATGGTCGGCCGAGGATGGTTTTGTACCTAATTCCATGCCCATCCACGTTAGAAGGTCATACCGAGAAGAATTCATCGAGGAAGATGTTCAATCCGCAATTAAGCCAAGCGGAATTCCATACACAACTGCACCACACATCGGGAAGACAGCTTCTCTCGAAGCATCGCCAAGCGATGCAACCGTATTACTGGGCCAGAGTGCCGAGGCGATAAACGAAGCGAACAAGAGGGGGCCGTGTCTCGAACGCACGGTAGAAGGAGGGTCGGCGGTAATCGTTAGACTGGAACAGAACCAGTTTGTTATCGGCCGAGCAAGTGAAGGAGTGGACCATGTGGATGTGTCATCCGGTATTTCCAGAGCGCATCTTGAATTACACATGAAGCAGGACAACTGGTCGGTGAAAGATATGGGCTCTCGAAATGGAAGTACCCTTAACGGAGTTGTTATGATTCCATACAAATTCTATCCGCTGAGCGATAACGATACGATTCAGCTGGCTGGCGATCTAGGACCGATCTATACATTCCGATCGGGTTTGCCCTCCAATCCCGCACGTCAAGCAGGTTGAAGAGCAGCCCAAAGGAACCTGTTACTTCCCGACAATTAACTGACGTAACGCATCTCGTACGGTATCATAACGGAATTCGAATCCCAGCTCCATCGATTTGCGAGGGACCGCCCTAGAGCCTTCGAGCACAAGGAAGGACAATTCGCCGAGGATGGCTCGGAGCAAGAAGGCCGGTACAGGAAACCAATGCGGCCTCTTCATTGCCTTGCCGATTGCTCTTCCAAACTCATCATTCGTTACCGGTTCTGGTGCGCATGCATTGACGGGTCCCTGTATATTCGGCTCATCGAGGCAGAACAGAATCAGTCGAATCATATCATCTTCATGAATCCAGGGGATCCACTGTTTGCCGCTTCCTATTCTTCCGCCAGCCATCAGCCGGTAAGGCAGCAGCATCTTTGGAAAGGCGCCGCCTTTCATGCCAAGAACTAGTCCGATCCGCAGTTTCACAAGCCGCTTGACCGGTATGCGATCTGCAGCGGCTTCCCATTTCTCTACGACGGATGCGAGAAAATCGGTTATGTGAGCAGGGCTCGACTCATCGCTTACTTTACTGCCATCCGTACCGTAGATGGAAATGCCCGATGCATTTACAACAACGGAGGGCTTACGCTGAAGGGCTTCTACAACTTTGCCGATCGCACGTGCTGCATTCAACCTCGATTGCAAGATAGCGGACTTGCCTTCCGCGTTCCAGCGGCGACTGATGGTTTCCCCTGCCAGATTGACGATTGCGTCGATTCCTTCCAGCTTTACAGGAGATTCAGCAAGCTTGGACCAAGTAATCGTATGCAGCTTCGGGTTCCTGCTTAGCTGTTTCTCAGATCTGGAGATAATCCATACTTCATCTCCCCGCTGCAGCAGCGCTTCAACAAGCATTGCCCCAACATATCCCGTTCCTCCGGTAACCGCTACCTTCATACAGAGACCTCCCATAAACTCCACTCAGTACCTAATTTCCTCAATAATACTGCAAAAGCCGCCCAAGCGGGCGGCTTATTTATTGAGTAAATGTGTATAGGCGGTATAGTCAATTTGCTCCTTCTCCAGAAACGAGATCAAGCTGCGGTAATCGCGCTTAGGCGTTGCCCGAATATAACCTTCGATGCAGTGGTTGCGCGAAACTTCCGTTGCACCGCCTTCAACTGCTACTTGGGCGATTTTGGCTGCAATGGAATGTCTGGCAATGTCCCTGAATGCACTTGGTACAGGAGAGACCAACTGATCAAGAAAACTCTTGGAATCCTCAGGCCACATGCCGCGGCTGCGCTCTACCCAATAGTTCTGCCAATCGAGCTTCGATTTGCCATCCCGCATCGGGAGCACTTTAAGAAATTTACGAAACATAAAATAGCCGCCGATTGACATAAAGACAATCATCACAATTGCCCAAAAAACTATGAAATACATAAACCAATTTGGTGCCATTCGATTATTCACCTCGAGCGAGCTCAGATATGCAAAGTATGCGTAACAAATTGTTTCCATTATAAGCGATGTCGTCCATCTCCCGCAACCGACACGGCACTTCTGTCACGATAGGGCACATCTATGTGGTTCTTCCGAATCTTACAGCCTAGATTTATTTGATCATTCCTTGTAAAATAGGAAGGACAAGCGTTTGCGAGGAAACGGACGCACAGCAGTCCGTGCCTAGTAACGAAAGGAGCGAATGAGTCCATGTTAAAAATCGGATCCCACGTTTCATTTTCCGATAAAGGGCTGCTAACCGCAGCGAATGAGGCCGTATCCTACGGATCGAGTACATTCATGATTTACACCGGAGCACCGCAGAATACACGGCGTAAACCGATTGAAGATTTATATATTCCAGATGGCAGAGACGCAATGGGCAAGGCGGGAATTGACGAGATCGTCGTTCATGCCCCATACATCGTTAATCTTGGCTCTTACAAGGACGATACGTTTGAACTGGCGGTTCGCTTTCTGCAGGAAGAAATTCGCCGTACAGACGCGATCGGCGTACGCAATATCGTACTACATCCAGGTGCTTTCACGGATAAGGATGCAGAGTATGGGATTGCTCGAATCGCAGAAGGTTTGAACGAAGTGCTGAATGGCACGAAAGAAACGAACGTGAATATCGCCCTTGAAACAATGGCGGGCAAAGGTACTGAAATCGGCCGCAGCTTCGATGAGCTTGCCGCCATCATAGATAAAGTTGCTGCCAATGACCGTTTGACGGTTTGTATGGATACATGCCATATGCACGATGCCGGTTATGACATCGTCGATGATATTGACGGCGTATTGACGGAGTTTGACCGTATTGTCGGCCTTAACCGTGTCGCAGTGGTCCATGTCAATGACAGTAAAAATCCGCGCGGAGCGGGTAAAGACCGTCATGCGCCAATCGGCGCAGGCTGGATCGGTCATGATGCTATCCGCAATATCGTGCATCATGAAGGGCTTAAAGGACGTCCGTTCATCCTTGAGACACCATGGATTGGCCAAGAAGACAAAACGCAGCGTCCGATGTACGAAGCAGAAATTGCTTTGCTTCGCGGCGATGCACATACGCGTTTCGGCAGTGAGTTTTTGGAGGACGTGGAGCGTCTGCACCATTTCTTCAATAAACAAGACATCAACCACCGCGGCTACGTGCTGTCCGTGTGGGATGTACTGAAGAACGATGCGAAAGCGAAGAAAGCCGATCCGCGCGAGCCGATGGATCGTTTGTACGACCTTGTAGCCGAGCATCGCATTTTGCCAGAGCTTTCGGAAGAAGCCATCAATCAGCGGATTACGGCTTGGTTCGCGGGCAAAACGCTGCTTGTGAATGCATAAGATGACCTACAGCTACTCTACTTGTTGACGGAAGGAAGACTTGTCTATTATGCAAAACATCTATCAGCCCGGACCGTCCTCGCAGCGCCCGGATAAGCGCAATCGTGCGACAATGCTCATTTCTTGTCCGGATCGGCCCGGAATTGTAGCGGCTGTCTCGCACTTCTTGTACGAGCATGGCGCGAATATCGTGCAGTCCGACCAGTATTCCATGGATCCTGGCGGCGGCATGTTCTTTATTCGTTTTGAATTTGACCTGAGCGACCTGGACACCGAGCTTCCGGTGCTCCAGGAAGATTTTGCGCGCGTGGCGGATCGTTTCGAGATGAAATGGCATACGTTCCGTGCGAGCCGCAAGAAACGTTTGGCCATCTTCGTCTCCAAAGAGGATCACTGCTTGCTGGAGCTTCTGTGGCAATGGCAAGCAGGCGATCTGGAAGCGGATATTGCCATGGTCATCAGCAACCATCCGGACATGAAGGCACTCGTCGAATCGTTCGGTATTCCGTTCCACCACATTCCTGTTACGGCAGAAACGAAAGCCGAAGCAGAGAAGAAACAGCTTGAGTTTGTCTCGGATAAAGCAGATCTGATCGTGCTTGCGCGGTATATGCAAATTATTTCGCCGAAGTTCATCGAGCAGTTCCCGAATCGGATTATTAACATCCATCATTCCTTCTTACCGGCTTTCGTAGGCGGCAAACCGTATGCTCAAGCGTATACGCGAGGCGTCAAAATCATCGGTGCTACAGCGCACTATGTCACGGAAGAGCTCGACGGCGGACCGATCATCGAGCAGGATGTGCAGCGCGTCAGCCATCGTGATGAAGTAGACAACTTAAAGCGCATCGGACGTACGATTGAACGTGTTGTACTTGCGCGTGCGGTGAAGTGGCATGTCGAAGACCGGATTCTTGTACACAAGAACAAGACCGTCGTATTCAATTAATCGAATAATCGTCAGCATTAGCTGACATCAATGGCGTGTTTGCGCGGGACTCTCCGCGCGAACGCGCCATTTTCTTGTCGATTTTTAGCGCACTAACGCATTAAGGATGGAAAAGGCGCAGTGGTAATGGTACAATATTTCAAAGCCAGTGCGGGAAAACCGCCAAAGTGAATTACAGAGAGAGTACTACTGGAAACGTGCCGCGCCTCCCAAGGATGGCGACAGCCGCTTCGATGCAAGTCTATTCGGATTTAGGAGGAGTTTACGTAATGACAGTAACACAGAAGTCCATCGACCAGCTTTCCATTGACACGATCCGCACACTCGCGATCGATTCGATTGAGAAAGCAAATTCCGGCCACCCGGGCATGCCTATGGGAGCGGCTCCGATGGGGTATCAATTGTTTGCGAAAACAATGAACCACAATCCGTCCAACCCAACATGGATCAACCGCGATCGTTTCGTACTTTCCGCAGGTCATGGTTCCATGCTGCTTTACAGCCTGCTGCACCTGACAGGTTATGATCTTCCTATCGAAGAACTGCAAAACTTCCGTCAATGGGGCTCCAAGACACCAGGTCACCCAGAGTTCGGCCACACTGCCGGCGTAGATGCAACAACCGGTCCACTTGGACAAGGGATTGCAATGGCAGTTGGTATGGCTATGGCTGAAGCTCATCTTGGCGCAACTTATAATAAACAAGATCTTAACGTGGTTGACCACTATACATTTGCAATTTGCGGCGACGGCGACTTGATGGAAGGCGTTGCAAGCGAAGCAGCTTCGCTCGCAGCTCACCTGAAGCTTGGCAAACTAGTCGTACTATACGATTCAAACGATATCTCGCTGGATGGCGAGCTGAACCTTTCGTTCTCCGAGAACGTACAAGGGCGCTTCGAAGCATACGGCTGGCAAGTGCTTCGCGTAGAAGACGGCAACGATCTGAACGCGCTGGCTAAAGCAGTAGCTGCTGCACAAGTAGATACAAGCAAACCGACGCTGATCGAAGTGAAAACGACAATCGGCTACGGCAGCCCGAACAAAGGCGGCAAAGGCGGTCATTTGGGTACACACGGCAGCCCGCTTGGTGCTGACGAGACTGTCCTGACTAAGCAATTCTACGGCTGGGAGAATGACGCATTCCACGTGCCGGCAGAAGTTGCAGCACATTTTGCAGAAGTGAAAGCAAACGGTGAGAAAGCAAATGCAGCATGGGATGCCATGTATGCTACTTATAAAGCAGCTCATCCTGAGCTGGCGGCACAATTCGAAACAGCAATCAGCGGCAACCTGCCTGAGGGCTGGGACCAAGATCTGCCTGCTTACACGCCTGCAGACAAAGCGCTTTCGACTCGTGTAGCTTCCGGTAATGCACTTAACGGATTAGCTAAGAATGTTCCAAACCTGCTAGGCGGCTCCGCTGACTTGGAAAGCTCCACAATGACTCACCTGAAAGGTTTGCCTGTATTCAAACCGGGCAGCTATGAAGGCCGCAACGTTTACTTCGGCGTACGTGAGTTTGCAATGGCAGCGGCAATTAACGGGATGAGCCTGCATGGCGGCGTTAAAGCATTCGGCGCCACGTTCTTCGTATTCACGGATTATCTGCGTCCGGCAGTGCGTCTGTCCGCGCTGATGAAACAGCCTGTTGTTTATGTTCTGACGCATGACAGTATTGCAGTTGGCGAAGACGGACCTACACATGAGCCGATCGAGCAATTGGCTTCCCTGCGTATCATTCCACAGCTGACCGTATTGCGTCCGGCGGATGCGAACGAAACTTCGGCAGCTTGGGCTTATGCGCTATCCAAAGCAGACCAACCGGTTGCACTCGTTCTGACTCGTCAGAACCTGCCGGTGCTTGAAGGTACTAACGAGCAAGCTCGCGAAGGCATCGCGAAAGGCGCATATGTCGTTTCCGAAGCGGCTGACGGCAACCCTCAAGCTCAGCTTATCGCTACCGGTTCCGAAGTACAGCTTGCAGTTGCAGCTCAGAAAGCTCTTGCAGCAGAAGGCATTCAAGTTCGTGTCATCAGCATGCCAAGCTTCGACTTGTTCGAGCGTCAGCCTAAGGCTTACAAAGAATCCGTAATACTTCCTGGTGTTAAAGCACGTCTTGCCATCGAAATGGGTTCACCATTCGGTTGGGAGCGTTATGTGGGCGATGGCGGTGCGGTACTGGGGATCGATACATTCGGTGCTTCCGCAAAAGGCGACCGCGTAATTGCAGAGTACGGCTTCACTGTTGAGAATGTTGTAAGCAAAGTAAAAGGTCTGCTGTAGTCATTTCTGTATGAAATGCGGGGCTGATAGCCATATCATTTAGCTGTTAGCCCTGCTTTGCTTTCCCAATCATCATTCATGCTTATACCACAAAGGAGCTAATGCCGAATGTCTCAATTCGAGAATGTTTCAATCGTCAAGAAAGCTAATGTATACTTCGATGGTAAAGTAACAAGCCGCACCGTACTGTTCGCGGATGGAACGAAGAAAACGCTCGGTATCATGATGCCAGGCGAGTATGAATTCGGCACAGATGTGAAGGAAATTATGGAAATCGTGGCAGGCGATTTGAAAGTGCTGCTGCCAGGCGATTCCGAATGGATCAGCATCTCCGGCGAAGGCGAGTTTACGGTTCCGGCAAATGCGAAATTCAAACTTCAAGTGGCAACCGTAACGGATTATATCTGCTCTTATATTCAAGAATAGTCTTACTAAACGAAAGCTGCCCCGCTCGTCGCCTTGGACATCATCCAAAGGCGAGAACGGGGCAGCTTTTTTCTTCGTAAAATTAGACTTAGTCAGCCGTAATGCGTTGTTTGTTGATATAAGCTTCCAACTGCAAACGCTGATAAGGAGCGAGTCCTGCCAGCAAGCAGCCGTAACGGAAGCGACTGCCATTCGTTTCAATACGGATAATGCGCCCGGTTACCGGAGGCAGCTCCGAATCCTGAGGGAAGTGGATCACGACGAACATATCGCACTCCAGCGGGAAGTTGGACGAAATTTGAAGACCGCTTTCGGAAATATCGCAAAGTGTTCCATCGATCAATTGACCGGAGAACGAACCTTCCTGCGCCCATTGATAGATGGAGAGCTTCAGGGGCACATTCAGTGCAAGACGTTCAGCCCGGCGACGGTTCTGTGTGTTCTCAGGAACTTGAACAGAAGCGGTTGCTTCCGAAGCGGCAGCAACTTCTTCAACGTCGCTATGGGTCGTAATCCGTTTGTTGATCCATTGCTCATAGCCATGTGCGAGTGCGGAGAGATCGAGCTCTCCAAGACCCATCGCGTCTCCGACTTGATAAAGGCTCTTCACCGTTTCAAGAATCGGCGTTGGCGTCTTTAGCTCATCCGAAAGCGAAGAAGCGAGGCGCAGATCCTTTAGCATAAGTGCGAGCGAGAATTGAACGCTGAAATCGCGTTCGAGCAGCTTCGGCGCTTTAAGCTCGGCCATTTTGCTGGCTGCTCCACCGGATTGAACGAGCTCAAGGAACGATTTGGCGTCGATGCCACCGCTTGCGGCAATGGCCATCCCTTCGAGCAGAGCGGCAACGTTGATGCCGACAATCGTATTATGGGCCAGCTTCGCAGTTGAACCGCTGCCGCCAGGACCCATTGGAATGACTTTGCGTCCCATTACGTTCAGAACGTCATGTACTTTATGAATCACTTCAATATCGCCGCCGACCATGAAAACAAGGGAACCGCTCTCTGCGGCAGGTTTGCTTCCCGTAACCGGAGCATCGAGGAAGTCGCCAAATTTAGCAGAAACATCCGTATGTAGCTGACGTGCCAAAGCCGGTGAAATTGTGCTGCTGTCGATGACGATGGTACCCGGCATCATGGCTCCGAGAAGACCGTTCTCACCGTAATAAACTTCACGAATCGCGTCGTCGTTGCTGATCATCGTGATAATCAACTCCGATACGCGGGCTGCTGCCGCCGGCGAAGATACTTCATCCGCACCCAGCTCGAGAAGCTTGTCCGCTTTGCCCGGCGTACGGTTAAACACAGTAACGGAATACCCTTTGCGGAGCAAATTGGCAGCCATTGGCTCGCCCATAACGCCTAGGCCGATAAATGCAATTTTAAACATGTATTTTCATCTCCTTGAAAGCGGATTTTATGTGATTTCATTTTATCACAAAATTGTGGGAAGAAGTATTGGCCCCCTCAATCCCTTGTTTTTACCTAACAAATCCATTATCCTTATCCTAGTTGTAAACAGGATAATTTGTGGGAGGTTTAATACGAATGAGTAAAGCAGTTCAGTTTGACTATAGCAAGGCATTGCCGTTCATCGGCCAGCATGAAATCGATAATCTGGCAGCGCAAGTACGCGCAGCACATGACCAACTTCGTGAAGGTACGGGCGCAGGCTCAGACTATCTGGGCTGGATCGACCTGCCGACGAATTATGATAAAGAAGAGTTTTCCCGCATCCAGAAAGCAGCTGCGAAGATCGGATCCGACTCCGAGGTGCTTATCGTAATCGGCATCGGCGGCTCTTATCTGGGCGCTCGCGCAGCAATTGAAATGCTTTCACACTCTTTCTATAACCTGCAGCCGAAAGAACAACGCAAGACGCCGCAAGTCTTGTTCGCAGGCAACAATATCAGCTCTACTTATGTAACGCATTTGCTTCAATTGCTGGAAGGCCGCGACTGGTCGATCAACGTGATCTCGAAATCCGGTACAACGACTGAACCGGCTATCGCATTCCGCGTATTCCGCGAAGCATTGGAAATCAAGTATGGCAAAGCTGAAGCACGCAAGCGTATCTATGCGACAACAGATCGCGAGAAAGGTGCGCTGAAGAAGCTGGCAACGGAAGAAGGCTACGAATCCTTTATCATTCCTGATGATGTAGGCGGACGTTATTCCGTACTGACAGCAGTAGGTTTGCTCCCGATTGCAGCTGCAGGCATCAATATCGAAGAGATGATGAAAGGTGCAGCGGATGCACAACAAGCATACAGCAGCCCAGTGCTTGCTGAGAACGAAGCTTACCAATACGCTGCAGCGCGTAATGCCCTTTACCGCAAAGGAAAAGCTACGGAAATTCTCGTAAACTACGAGCCGGCGCTTCATTTCGTGTCGGAGTGGTGGAAACAATTGTACGGCGAGAGCGAAGGCAAAGACTTCAAAGGGATTTTCCCGGCTGCCGTAGACTTCTCGACTGACCTGCATTCCATGGGGCAATTCATTCAAGAGGGTAACCGTAACATCTTCGAAACGGTCATCCAAGTGAAGAACGTAGCGGAGCAAATTACGATCGGTCATGATGCAGGAGACCTGGACGGGCTTAACTTCTTGACTGGCAAAACGATGGATTTCGTAAACAAGAAAGCGTTCGAAGGCACGCTTCTTGCACATACAGACGGCCAAGTGCCTAACTTTGTCGTGAACATTGCGGACATGACACCTTACACGTTCGGCTACCTGGTGTATTTCTTCGAAATCGCGTGCGGCATCAGCGGCTACCTGCTGGGCGTCAATCCGTTTGACCAACCGGGCGTTGAAGCGTACAAGAAGAACATGTTTGCATTGCTTGGCAAACCGGGCTATGAGAAAGAGAAGGCTGAGCTGGAAGCTCGCCTGTAAGCTCGAATCGCCATGCAGCCCAGATACAAAACGCTGCGTCAACAGGTCAGCAAAGAGATCGTCATTAAGAAATCACGTTTCATCGGCTACGGCAAACCGGTAACGTCGGAAGCAGAAGCGATCGCGTACATTGAGGAACTGAAGAAGCTTCACTGGAACGCATCGCATAACTGCTCTGCCTACGTCATCGGTGAACGCGACGAGATCCAGAAGCAGTCCGATGACGGGGAGCCAAGCGGTACAGCCGGCAAACCGATTCTGGAAGTAATCAAGCATCATGGCCTCAAGAACGTTGTCATTGTCGTGACTCGGTATTTCGGAGGCATAATGCTTGGTGCAGGCGGCCTTATTCGAGCTTATACCGACGGTGCTGTAGCGGCGATTGAAGCGGCAGAGCCGATCGTGAATATTCTGCATCGCGAAGTTATCGTCGATGTGGATTACACCTGGTATGGCAAGCTCGAGAATGAATTCCATGCCCGTAACGTACGAGTCGGCGGGACCGAATTCACCGATCGTGTTGTAATCACCTGTCTGCCGGAAGCGCCGGAGGCCGAGCGTTTCAGCGCGTGGATAACCGATTTAACGCAAGGACAAGCGGTGCTGTCTCTTGGTGAAGAGAAGTACTATATTGAAGGCGAATAACGCAAATAGATGCTCCCCGGTCCAACCTGTGCCGGGGAGCTTCTTATTTGCCGCCTACTCCCTCTGCCAGATGAAGAATAATTAGGATTGACTAGACGCGCCTCCGTCTGCTACATTTAATACCAAGTAGTTTGATGGGAATTAAAAACCACTACAACGATTCCTCAAGGAAAGTGTCAGGGGGTAAGTCAGCTTGAATATCATCATGCGCAGCCGCTTGTGGAGCTTTGGCTTCCGTAGCACCATTATGCTTTATTTCGTATTGCTGATTGTTTTGCCGATTATCGGGATTTATTCGCAATCCTTTGAGCTTGGCCTGCAGCCCTTCTGGGACAGCATCACAGACCCTCTGGCTTGGAAGGCCGTGCTGCTCACAATTAAACTTTCCGTTATTGCTGCACTTATCAACGTCTTTCTTGGGACCATGATTGGATGGGTATTGATTCGTTACCGGTTTCCGGGTCGAAGAGTACTTAATAGTTTAGTAGATTTGCCATTTGCGCTGCCGACGGCTGTCGGCGGCTTGATGATATTGCTGCTGCTGGGTCCAAACAGCTTCGCAGGCGGAATTGCCGACAAGCTCGGATTTCAGATCGTATTTCATGAACCTGCTATTATCGTAGCTATGGTGTTCGTGACATTTCCCTTCGTCATTCGCGGCGTTCAGCCGCTGCTCGAAGAACTCGATAAGTCGGAAGAAGAAGCCTCGTATACGCTTGGCGCATCGAGGGCGAGAACCTTCTTTCAAGTGATATTCCCTTCCATGCTCCCGGGTATTATTAGCGGAGCGATGCTGGCGTTCTCACGAGCGCTCGCCGAATTCGGCGCTGTCGTGCTTGTAGCAGGCAACATTCCGGGAAAAACGCTGATCGCGGCCGTTTATATTTTCGGAGAGATTGAAAGCGATAACGTGCAGGGGGCCGCGGCCGTTTCCGTTATGCTGCTGACACTGTCGTTCCTCATTCTGTGGGCGGTTAACTTCGTCCAATCGAGGAGGCACGGCAAATGAGAAAGCTTTGGATTACGCTAACCTACCTGGTGTTTCTGATTTTATTGATTGCACCGCTCGTGAAGATTTTTACCGGCTCCTGGGGAGACGGCTGGAGCGGCTTCGCAGAAGCGCTAACTCGTAAACAATCGCTGCATGCGCTTATGATGACGGGGTTGATCGTCGTCGTCGTTACGCTGCTGAATACGCTCTTCGGCGTCATGCTCGCCCTCTATCTCGTAAGAGGGACATGGCTAAGCAAACGGATTAAAGGGCTGATGAACAGCATTGTGGATTTGCCGTTCGCAGTTTCGCCGGTCATCGGCGGCTTGATGATCGTGCTTATGCTCGGTCCGAGCTCGGTAATCGGTACTTTTTTCGAAGATATCGGCTTCAAAGTGGTCTATGCATTGCCTGGTATGATCCTTGCTACACTCTTCGTTACGTTCCCGCTGATGGTGCGTGAAGTAATGCCGGTGCTGCAGGAGATCGGCTCTCAGCAGGAGGAAGCCGCATCAACGCTCGGTGCATACTCCTGGTACACCTTCTGGAAGGTAACATGGCCGTCCATCCGCTGGGGCGTCATCTATGGGGTTGTATTGACCGTCGCAAGATCGCTCGGTGAATTTGGTGCAGTACTTGTTGTCTCAGGTAACATCATGAACAAGACGCAAACAGCGACAACGCTCGTTTATCAGGATGTCGAGAATTTCAATGTGATCGCGGCGAGCAGCGTGGCGCTGGTACTGGCAGCGTTCTCTGTCGGCTTGCTGCTGCTTATGGAATGGGCGAAGAAGAGAAAGGAAGTGCATTAAGCGATGCATATCGAGGTGCGCGGTTTAAATAAACAGTTCGGTGATTTCCAAGCGGTTAACGATGTTAGTTTTGAGATTGCAAAAGGTCAGTTAATCGGTCTGCTTGGTCCAAGCGGCGGCGGCAAAACGTCGATTCTCCGCATGCTTGCAGGGCTCGAGACACCAACCTCCGGTGATATCGTGTTTCATGGCAAACGGGTCAATGACCTGCCGCCGCAGGAACGAGGGATCGGGTTTGTATTTCAGAACTATGCGCTGTTCAAACATATGACAGTTTATGATAATGTGGCTTTCGGCTTGAAGGTCAAGAAGGAACCCAAGGATGTCATCCGCGAGCGCGTTATGTCGCTGCTTGAACTGACGGGTCTGAAGGGCTTCGAGCATCGTTATCCGCATCAGCTCTCCGGCGGTCAACGCCAACGTGTAGCTTTTGCCCGGGCGCTTGCACCACAGCCGCAGCTGCTGCTGCTGGATGAGCCGTTTGCCGCGATTGACGCGAAGATTCGGCACGAGCTTCGGACATGGCTGAAGGAAATGATTGAGCGTCTTGGGATCACGTCGATTTTCGTTACGCATGACCAGGATGAAGCGATCGAAGTAGCCGATGAAATTATGATCATTAATAAAGGCCGCCTGGAACAGAAAGGTACGCCTTGGGATATTTATAAAAGCCCGCAAACGCAATTTGTGGCCAGCTTCATTGGGGAGTCCACGATCGTTGATAAAGTGGAGATGCTTAAAGGCTTCGAAGAAGCTAAGAATTGGCCGGGTACAAAAGCACTCATTCGTCCGGAATATATCGAGATCGGCAAGCGTCATGAATTCCGTCTTCCTTCCGCAACTGTGCAAGGGAAAGTGAAGCATCTGCATTTCCGCGGAAGCGAATGGATGGTTGAAGTAGAGGTCGGCGACATCAAGCTGATTACGTATCGTTCGCTTGAGAAGGATGTGCTGCAGCCGGGCGAGGAGATTAGTGTCCTCATTCACCGCGCTTATCTGTTTAACGACAACGACACATGGATTATGGAGAACAAACTGAAAGAAGATCCAATGCCGATGCATATTTAACTTAAGAAAGCGTTGTGTACACAATGAAATCGATCCTAACAACAGGTTGGCGCATTGCGGTAGCGGCGCTTATGGCGTCTTCGCTTCTCTTCACAGCAGCATGCGGGACTTCGGATAATGATGACCAAACCACCACCGCAAAAGGTGATCTCACACTCGTTATCGGTGCTTATTCGGTAGCCAAGGATGCATTCGATGTGCTATTGCCTAAATTTGCAGAGCAATGGAAAGCGAAGACAGGGCAGACGATTACGTTCCAGGAATCGTACGAGTCGTCCGGCACGCAAGCCCGGGCGATCGCAGGCGGCTTCGAAGCCGATTTAGCGGCACTGGCCATGGAAAGCGATATCGAGAAGATTGAGAAGGCGGGCTTCATTACAAACGATTGGCGGAATGTCGGCAATGGCGGCATGATTACGCGCTCCATCGCTGTTATGGGCACACGTGAAGGCAACCCCAAAGGTATTCACGATTGGGAAGATCTAACCCGCAAAGGTGTGAAGATTCTTTATCCGAATCCGAAAACCTCCGGCGGCGCGCAGTGGGACATCAATGCGATGTACGGTGCGGGACTGAAGGAGTCGGAAGCCAAGACAGGGCAGAAAGATCCGGCTTATGCTAAGTCGTTTCTGGAACGCATTCATCATAATGTAGAGTCGCTCGATAAGAGCGGGCGTGCATCGATGGCTGCCTTTGAATACGGAGTCGGCGATGTTATCATCACATACGAGAATGAGCTGCTTGCGCGAATTAAGAAAGGTACTCCATACGAGATTATCGTACCGAAGTCGACCATCTTGATCGAGAACCCAGCTGCGATTGTTGATGTGAACGTCGATAAGCACGGCACGCGTAAAGCGACTGAAGCCTTGCTTGCCTATTTGCACAGTGAGGAAGCGCAGCGTATCTTCGCGGACAACGGTTTCCGACCGGTTAATGAAAAGGTGATGGAAGAGGTTAAAGGTAATTTTAAGACCCCAGAGGATTTGTTTGATATTAGCTACTTGGGAGGATGGGCGGAAGTTCGCAAGACGCTCTACTCACCGAAAGGCGTATGGTATCAAGTGTTGGCCGGTATTTGATCGATCATATAGCAAAAAGCTCCCTGCTAGCAGGGAGCTTTTTTTTTTACTGTTTCTATTCGATTTAGCCGATGACTACTGCATCCTTCGAGTAGGAAACAGAGGCTTTCAGCACTTTAGAGAAGAAAGACAGCGGCACGTAAAGTGTATTGTCCTTCATGACAGGAGCTGCACCAAGCGTGACTTGGGCGGCAATTGTGTCATAGTTGTCTTTGCCAACTTGCAAGGAGACATGCTGCGTACCTTTGTCTACACCGATCCGACCCGCATTCCAGCTAAGCTCATAGCCTAATTGTGCCGAAATAGCGCGAAGCGGAGCCATTGCAATGCCATCTTTGCCGACGAAGAGATGAGCGCCGGCGATTGTTTTGCCACCGACGACTTTTATGGACAAGGAGCTGAGGTTGCCCGGAACGGCTGAAACCGGTTTGCTGCCCGGAATGGCAACGGGGATTTCACGAATCCCTGCTGCAAATGGTGCGATCTCGTACTGCTGGAAGACGAGTACCGCTTTGCCATTCTTGATAAAGAAAGGCTGGTTATCTGCGATCGACTTGAAGGTATCCTTGAAATAAATATCCGAATGTGCGGCGATTTCAGCGGAAACAACCTTATTAAGGATCGCTTTATACCCATCTCCAAACAGCTCTTTGAGCTTCACTGCGGAAGCTTTGGTTTCATTACGGACATTGTAGCTGTCAACGCGAGTCCAGCCATGAGCGCCGCCTGTATAGGCAGCAGTAATCATTTTAAAGGATAAAACTCCCCCTGCACCTGTGCTGCCATCTGCAATCAGTTCGTAACTGACTTTAAAAAGATACGGCCTGAATTCATAAACACCGACCGCAGCGGCAGCATCGTCTTTGGCTTGTTTCTTCAACTTCTCAAGCTCTGCATGTGCACGTGCTGAAATGTTAGCATTCAGTGTATTCTGGTAGCTTTTATCTTGCATCCCGCTGATGACGGGGATATGAAGTTCAGACTCATAATAGTCGGTTTTATCACTGACAGTTTTGGAACTCAATTGGACAGTGACCGCTTGAATGCTAACCTCTGATTGTGTAATTACGATAGGTGTGGCTTGATCTGCAAAAGCGAGCGGTGCAGAAAGCGTAAGAAGAAGCGTGCTAACGGCTCCGATTGTCGTAATCCGTTTGAATGGTTGCTGTATGTTGAACATGAATAATCCCTCCAGGTCTGTTGTAGGCTAGGACCTCAGTATAACGGGCTTCATTCCGGCAGGAGTGACAAAATGGTAACGATGTTCATATGGATGGTTTTTCAATCGAATCAACATAACAATCCTTTATTCTTTTCATCATTATGATTGATTTCTCTTATCAACTGCTGCCACGTATAATGAAAACCACAACCAGACACGGAGGTGGCAGATGGCGACTATGAAGCTCCAACAAACGATAAAACCGATTGGCCCTTTTATTGCAAACCTCAGCTCTGCTGGTGGTAAGAAAGCAGGCGGAATCGGATTTACATTTCTATTGGCGGCTGCGGGATATGGATTATCCCAGCTGCCGGTTCTTCATTATGTAGGCCAGATGGCATGCGCTATTATTCTCGCGGTCATTTATAGACAGGTGTGGGGATATCCGGCGGCTCTTCGCGCGGGGATCACCTTCTCGGGAAAAAGCTTACTGAGACTCGCCATTATCCTCTACGGGTTAAAGCTAAATCTGCTGCAAGTTTTCGAAGATGGAACCAGCCTGCTTATTCGAGATATCGCAGCTGCATTATTCGCTATCGGTTGTACACTCCTGCTGTCTAAGCTGATGAAAGCCGACCTGAAGCTGTCGCTGCTGCTTGGCATCGGCACCGGGATTTGCGGGGCAGCGGCTATTGCAGCCGTCTCACCGATCTTGCGCAGCAAGGAGGAAGACACCGCTGTAAGTGTCGGTCTCATCGCACTTGCAGGGACTGTATTTGCAGTTGGCTACACAATGATTCGCCCTGTACTTGCGTTGACGGAGCTTCAATATGGCATCTGGTCCGGAACGAGCTTGCATGAGATTGCTCATGTTGCGCTCGCGGCCGCACCTGCTGGAGAAGATGCGCTGGCAAGCGCACTGCTCGCAAAGCTCGGCCGCGTTTTCTTGCTTGTGCCGTTAAGTCTCGTGCTCCTAGTTGTGCGGCGGGAGCAGGTACGGCGGCGGTTAAAACAACAGACATCGGATACGGACGATAAAGCTGAGGTGCATCAAGCAGCTGCTAAGCTTCAACTGCCTTGGTTCCTTCTTGGTTTTCTCGCACTAAGTGCGATTGGCAGCAGCAGTGCCGGGCAATCTTTTATCCATGAAGCGCCAGAAGTAATGAATGCCATTACCCAAATCACCACTTTCTTGCTAACCATGGCGATGGTAGCGCTGGGGCTCAATGTAGATCTACGCGGAAGCGGCAAGGCGATTATAAAGCCGCTGGCAGCCATGTTCATCGCTTCTATCCTGCTCGCAGTGGGCACTTATTTCACGATATGAATAAACAAAAAGAGCTGCACCGCAACAGTCATATAAATAGACAGTCGGTACAGCTCTTCGTTATGAATTAAACGGTTTGAAGGATGAACTTCTCAATGACATGGCGAACGCCTTCATCATTGTTGGATTTCGTTACATATTGCGCGATATCTTTGAGCTTCTGCACGGCATTGCCCATCGCTACGCCGAGGCCGGCAACTTCGATCATCTCGTGATCATTCCACGAGTCGCCGATGGCGATGACTTGATCGAGCGAACAGCCGATATGCTCCGCCATAAACGCAATCGCATGCCCCTTCGTACCTTCCTTGTGAGTAACCTCTAGGAAGTGGGGTTTGGATTTTGTGATATGTGCCTGATTGCCGATTAATGGAGCAAGGTCTGCGGCAACTTCATCGAGGCGGGCAGGATCATCGATCATGAGCATTTTTGCCGTCGGGCGTTTAATCAGCGATTTCAAATCCGGCTCTACCACGAACGGAATATTCGCCAGCTTCGAGTAGTCGCGCGCCTTCTGATTATCTTCTTTTACATAAATAATATCATCCGTATACAGCTGCAGATGAATGCCATGGTCCTCGCAGTACTGCATCAGCAATTCGGCAGCATCCTGAGGAACGTAGCGCTCATAGAGGACTTGCTCGTCCAGTAATGTTTTGACGCTGGAGCCCTGGTACGTGATGATCGGGACATTCAGCTCAATTTGATGAGCAATCTTCTTCGCGGATGGGAACATGCGGCCTGTCGCCAAAGTGACGAACACACCTTGCTCCATTGCTGCTGTCAGTGCTTCTTTCGTTCCAGGTGTAACCGTGCAATCATCGGTTAAGAGCGTGTCATCAATATCAATGGCAATTAATTTATACATGATTTCTCTCTGCTCCTTCTCTCTCTTGCGTGCGCATTTTCATTGATTGTAGCGGAAATCAGAGGCAGGAACAACCCTAATCCTTATGTCGACATCGTAAATTGGTGGCGATAGGCAGTCGGCGTCATGTTCTCACTTTCTTGAAAGCGCTTGTTAAAATAGCTCGGATGAACGTAACCAGATAACCTCGCAACCTCATGTACGCTGAGGTCCTGTCGTTCGACGAGCAGCTGCTTGGCCCGCCCAATCCGGCACATGGTCACGAATTCCAGCGGTGTTTGACCCGTGGCACGGCGAAACCATCTGCAGAAAGCAAATCGATTCGTCCCGGCGCGTCCTGCCCACTCATCGAGGTCGAATGGTTCGGCTGCGACAGCTTGCAGCTCAGGCAGAAGCTTCAGCATCCGTTCAATCGCGGACGCACCGGCGCTTGGTGCCGTGAGGGGTTCGGCCTGCTCGATGAATTCAGCGATAATGCCATACATCAACATGGAAATGCGGCTGGGATGCAGCATTTTGTGTTGATTGATTTCTTCAAGCAGCTCGTCAATTAAGCTTTCCAGCACGGATGGGAACCTTAATCGCCATCCAATTGAGCGGTGGAAACCGCGCTCGGTCAGATCAGCGAGAACACCGCTGCCGTAGAAGTGAATCCACTTGATGTCCCACGGCTGATCATCGTCGGCAAAGTACTCCTGTTTATCGCCCGGGAAATATAGAAAGGCATCACCCGAGCTCAGCTCATATCGTTGCTGATCATGCTCAACATAGCCCTTGCCTGAGGTGACTAGATGCAGGTTGAATTCCTGCAGCATGCCTGACGCGCGGCGCACATCATGGCCTTGATTATGCTCATAATAGCCGGCAGATTCCGGGAAACAATAGAACCTATTCCTCCGCAGCAGCGGAAGCGTCAAATGATGCTTAGCCATCGGTACACTCCTTGAAATCAATATCGTTATAGTCCATGCAATATATTTCGATTTTTGAAAGTGAAATCCTTTACTATAATGATCAATATAACGATATGAAGGAGCTCAGAACGATGACGACTATGAAACGAATCGCAATTGCAGGCATTGAGCAGGGAGTTACGCAGCTCATTCAAGGCTCGATGATGCTTAACATTGATCGCATGGATTATTCAGGTGAGCTGCTTGATGCCTATGTCGCTGCCGGAGGTAACGCAATTGATACCGGGCATATATACGGTGCAAGCTCGGCACAGGCTATCGGGCAATGGATGGCTGAGCGCGGGAACCGCGATGAGATCGTCATCATCGGGAAAGGTGCGCATCCTTACGAACAATCCCGAATGACCAAAATCTGTATTCAAAGCGATTTGGTGGAGTCGCTTGAGCGGCTGCAGACCGATTATATGGATATGTACATGCTCCACCGTGACGATCCGAATGTGAACGTCGGCTATATTCTGGAAGGTCTTAATGATCAGCTGGCTGCCGGTCGCTGCCGTGCAATCGGTGCATCCAACTGGAGCGTAGCCCGAATTCAAGAAGCCAATGCCTATGCAGCCAAGCATGGGATAACTGGCTTCGCTTGCAGCAGTCCGAATTTGGCGCTTGCTAGACCTAATGAAGCGCGCTGGGCAGGCTGTGTGACGACAACAGCTGAAGACGAAGCTTGGCATGAGAAGTCGCAGCTGCCGATCCTTTCCTGGTCATCGCAATCCGGCGGGTTCTTTACGGACCGTTATTCCCCGGATAATCGAGAGGATGCCGATATGGTTCGCGTCAATTACAGTGAGGAGAACTGGGAGCGCAAGCGCAGAGCGACTCTGCTGGCGGAGAAATACGGCGTTACCGCTAATCACATCGCTTTGGCCTATGTTCTGAATCAACCGTTCCCGGTAGCGGCTATCATCGGACCGCATAAACCAACTGAGCTGCATGACAGCCTCAAGGCATTGCCGGTTACGCTGACCGATGCCGAGCGCGATTGGCTGAACCTGCTTACAGAGAAAGCGGCATTGTAGCACGTTAGCGATAGCTTAATAGAACTTATCATTTCAAGGCGTTCCCTTGCACGAACGGACTGCTGCAGCGATGCAGCAATGAGGTCTGTTTCATGTGCGAGGGAACGCCTTTTTGCTTTGCCGGGAAGGAACTTGCGACAGCCGCCTGAATGCGATAGAGTGAGTTACAGGTTCATTTTGGAAGAGGTGTCTCGGTGAGTATTTATGGTGAGAAAGCGGTAAAACAGCGGCGGCGCGTTACCATGGCTGTCCTGCTGACAGTGGCGGTAGTGGTTGGATTTGCCGGGGGAAGGTTCAGTATGCTGCTTCAGTATCCCATTATGAAGGAACCGGCGTTCCGCAATTTATCTTACGCGTATAAAGAAATCATGAATCGTTATTTGGAAGGTGCAGATTCGAAAGCGCTTGTCGACGGAGCTGCAGAAGGCATGGTCGGATCGCTTGGCGATCCTTATTCGGTCTACTTGACAGGGGATCGCGGGGAGCAGTACATAAGCTCGTATGAGGATCATTTTGTCGGAATCGGTGTTGAAATTCGTGAGGAAGATGGCCGGTTTATTATCGATAAATTGATTAAGAGCGCCCCGGCGGAGAAGTCCGGCTTGAAGGCCGGCGATGTGTTTGTCTCCATTGACGGAACCTCGGCCAAGGGACTTGACTTAACGAAGCTGAAGGACCTTGTGCAGGGCAAAGAAGGAACGACAGCTAAGCTGACTGTTCAACGTGAAGGCTCGAGTAAGCCGCTTGCCATATCCGTTGTGCGTGGTGCCGTTCCGGTGCTTACGGTCACTTCGAAGATGTTGTCAGACGGAATCGGTGAAATCACCATCAGCCGGTTTGCGGAGAAGACATCGGATGAATTTAACGCTGCCACTGAAGAGCTGCAGAAGAAAGGAATGAAGTCACTCTTGCTTGATCTGCGCGGTAACCCGGGCGGGTTGCTGGAGCCGACCATTACGATTGCTAATCGTTTCGTTCCGAAGGGGAAAACGATCGTACAGGTCGTGTATAAGGGCGAAACACGCGTCATTACCCATCAATCGAAACAGAAAGAACCGTGGAAGCTGCCGATTGCGATATTGGTGGACGCCCATACGGCAAGCTCTGCCGAGGTGCTGACCGCGGCGCTTAAAGCGACTGCGGGCGCACAGGTAATTGGCGAGAAGACATTCGGTAAGGGAATCGTACAAAACTTCCGTCAATTAAAGGACGGCTCTGTGCTTAAGCTGACGGAGGCGCAGTGGCGTTCGCCGGATGGTCAATGGATTCATAAGAAAGGCATCGAGCCGGATTACGTTGTTGCGGCACCGGATTATGCACAGCTGCCACGACTTGCGGCTGGTTTAAAACTTGGGATTGGCGATTATGGCGACAAGGTGCAAACGGTGCAGAACATGCTGCAAGCGCTCGGATATGCGGTCGGTGCAGGCAAAGGGATCTATGATGAAGATACAGCTGCAGCAGTTCGCAGCTTACAGGCGAGTGAAGATTTGCCGCAAACCGGTATGATGAATGACAAGACCGCCTACCGTATGATGGTGAAGCTGACGAGTAAATTCGAGGTGGAAGATCCACAGCGAAACAAAGCAATATCGCTGCTGCAAGCGGCTGAGTAGTACCAATTTGGCGACGACAACTTCCATTGCGCGTTTTCAATCACTGTGATATGCTTGTAAGAATTTATCCGGAATTGGATTGCAGGAGGCGACATCTTTGGCTCATTATTACATGGAACCATCCCGCACCTTTAGCGAATTTTTGCTGGTGCCGAATTTAACCACGAAGGATTGCAACCCTTCAAACGTAAGTCTCAAAACACCGATCGTGAAGTTCAAGAAAGGTGAGAAACCGGCCTATTCGTTGAATATTCCGTTCTCATCCGCCGTTATGCAGGCAGTCTCCGACGATCGTATGGCCGTTGCACTTGCGCGCAGCGGAGGCATCTCATTTATTTTCGGCTCTCAGTCTGTGGAAAGCCAAGCGGAGATGGTGCGCAAAGCGAAGAGCTATAAGGCGGGCTTCGTAGTCAGCCGCTCAAACCTGACGCCAGAGCACACACTGAAAGATGTGCTGGAGCTCAAAGAGCGTACTGGTCATTCCAGCGTTGCCATTACAAGCGATGGTTCGCCGAAAGGCAAACTGGTGGGCATTGTAACCGGCCGTGATTATCGGATCAGCCGGGACCCGCAGTCCAAAGCGGTTAGTGAGTTCATGACACCATTCTCGAAGCTGATTTATGGCAAATCCGGTATTACACTTTCAGAAGCCAATGATCTGATTTGGGATCATAAGCTGAACTGTTTGCCTATTGTAGACGAGCAGGGCAATTTGGATTATTTGGTTTTCCGTAAGGATTATGATGAGCATAAAGAAAATCCGTCTGAGCTGCTTGATGCGAATAAGAGCTATATCGTTGGTGCGGGTATTAATACGAAAGACTATACAGAACGTGTACCGGCGCTTGTTGCTGCAGGCGTGGATGTGCTCGTTATCGATTCTTCTGACGGCTACTCGGAGTGGCAGAAAGAAACGATTGCATTCGTGAAATCGAACTCCGATGTGAAGATCGGCGCTGGTAATGTAGTTGACCGCGAAGGTTTCCTATACCTGGTAGAAGCAGGCGCAGACTTTATCAAAGTCGGTATCGGCGGCGGTTCGATCTGCATTACGCGCGAACAGAAGGGGATTGGCCGTGGACAAGCTTCGGCGATGATCGAAGTTGCTGCAGCGCGCGATGAATATTTCCAGCAAACCGGCATCTATGTGCCGATTTGTTCTGATGGCGGTATCGTGCACGATTATCACATTACGTTGGCACTCGCTATGGGCGCAGACTTCGTTATGATGGGCCGATATTTCGCCCGTTTCGACGAGAGCCCGACTCGCAAGCTGAAGGTCGGCAACAACTTTGTGAAAGAGTTCTGGGGCGAAGGCTCCAACCGTGCACGCAACTGGGAACGTTACGACACCGGCGGCAAAGCGGGACTAATGTTCGAGGAAGGCGTGGACTCTTACGTGCCTTACGCAGGAAGCTTGCATGAGAACTTGAGCAAGACCATTCACAAAATCAAATCGACCATGTGCAACTGCGGTTCGCTTACGATCGCAGAACTGCAGCAAAATGCACGTATCACGCTGGTTTCGGCGACGAGCATCATTGAGGGCGGCGCGCATGACGTGATTTTGAAAGAGAATAGCATTGCCGGAGAATAATTAGAATAGGGCTGCTCGGAAGGAATCTGAAACGATTCGCCGGGCAGCCCTTTTTGTTGTTTCTATATGACTTAGAAAATAACTTAGAAAAAATAATTACGCTCTACACGGCTGATCCGTACGCTGTATGATGCATACCAGTCTGTTCTGCCTTTATCCTGCGCGTTTAGGTGGAGGGGGTTGGCTTTCCAATTCTTAATGGCATCAAGGGATTCCCAGTAGGAAATGGTGATGCCGAGCCCATCGCTGTCGCGTGCGCTTTCAACACCCAGAAAACCTGGCTGTGCGGCAGCAAGCTTACTCATTTGTTCTGCCATATCGCCGTAGCCCTTGTCGCCCGGAGTCCGGAGCGAGGTGAAGATGACGGCGTAATAAGGAGGCTCCGGTGTCTTGGCGATGCCGGAGGACTCGAGATGATCGTTGGAATGGCTGCTCATCGGTAGTAGTATACCTCCCAATTGGTCTAGTATGGTTTAGGATAATGTTTCCCAGCGCTCCCACATTTCTTGCGGGTTCCGTTCATACACTTCCTGCTCGCGATACAAGTAAGCATGCATGATGAACTCGCGGCGAATGGTGGCGAAGTCGGCGTGGAACTGCTTGATGAATTCGTTAAGTTCCTTCTCCGTGTAGCTTCTGCCTTCCTCGAGCTTCTGCGCCAAATGCTCCAGCACGATTCGTTTCTTCTTCAGTTGAGCGGGGATATGCTTAAGTTTACCGTCAGCAGTGATGAAATTACGCAGTACAGTCTGCTTTAATCGTTCGTTTTTCTCGTCCATGGGTTCGATCTCCTTCGTTTCCTTCGTCGCAGGCCGTGCAAGGATGGATTGCAGCGAGCCTTCATATTGCCCTAGAAAATAATGATCCAGCGAGAAGAAAATCGCATTCTTGTCGCGACGCTCGTGAATGAGACTGACTGCCCGCAGTTTGGCGGCATGATGCGTGATGGTAGCGGGGGAAAGACAAAGTTTCTCCGCAAGCAGTTGTCCGGTCATTTCGCCTTCCGCCAGCAAAATAAGCATTCGGATGCGAGTAGGATCAGCGAGTGCTTTATGATAGTTGACGATCTTATCAAGCTGCATCATGGCTGTGGCCTGCCTTTCGATATATGTTAGATGATTATCTAATTAGAAGATAATCTAATTAGATGAACATGTCAATCCGCAAATTGTAAAATAGGCGATATTCTATATCCGGATATCGATTAGAACGCAATATAATAGGGATCTCGCTTGTCTATGACAACCGAAATCCCTATCCATACGAACCATTCCTATTCAATTGGATACTGCACTCCATTCCATTTTCCAAACAACAACCGTTGCTAATCACTATTTTTGCTGATCTTGCTCTTACTGTTGATGGATCCTCATTCTTGAATTTTTAATTATTCATTTCCTAATCGTAATCCTTGCTTAAACCCGAAATGCTCAACCTGACCATTGATCGAAATAATGACCTTGCTCACTGTTTCCCGCATGTCCCGAAAACAACTATACCGGATAACTCCTTTCCCGAATCATTGAGGGACATACTTCGCTAACCTTCTTCAATGGACTATCCCCTCTCAGAGAAAGTGGAGATCTTCTTGATCAACCAGCTTTCTTCTCTACCCGAGCCTCTCGGCTTGGGGGCGAGCTGCTTGTTTGATCTGACCTTAGTGTACAGGCAATTCGCCTATTATGTAAATATTCAGAAAAATCAAAATAATGCCAATCTGACGAGATATTTGCCTATTATCTCTACTTTTCTCGCGATTCTTTACAATTACTCCATATATCGAATTTTGTCGTTTTTTGAAGGAGGCAGAAAATGTATTGACAGAAAGTTAGTCGGAGCATATATTATAACCAGTGGTTAGTAACCGTTGGTTATAATTCTTCGTCGCTAGGAAGAAACATGGGAATAGGAGTGGTTTTTACATGAAAATCGAGCGAATTTCGGAGCATGTATGGTGTTTAAGGATATGGATGGTAATCCCCATCCGGGTATGGGTGGTCACCGGTGAGGACGGCGTAACGCTGGTGGATGCGGGTATTCCGCTTATGACAAAGGGCATCATTTCATTCATAGATCAATTGCAGGAAGGGCCGCTGAAGCGTATCGTGCTTACCCACGGGCATTCGGATCATGTCGGTGCGATAACGGGATTATTGGCTCGATATCCAGATGCCGAGGTGTACGCGCATGAGATCGAGTTTCCGTACATGGAGGGGAGCAAACCTTATCCAAGACGCAAGAAAGCGGGGCAATCAGTTAAAGCAGGCCTGGCAAAACCGCTGGAGCAGGGCAATGACGGGCTTGCAAATATCGGCAGCTTGAGCGTTTATCATACCCCAGGTCATGCACCAGGGCATGTCGTGTATTTTCATGAACAAGATGGCGTGCTGCTTGCCGGAGATCTGTTTACTTCGAAGAAAGGCCGCCTTCGCAGGCCGATGCCGATGTTTACGGGAGATATGGCAGAAGCGATCCGAAGCAGCGAAATCGTGCGAAAACTGCAGCCGAAGCGATTGGAAGTTTGTCATGGAGGACCGGTTATGCAGCCTGCTGCACAGCTGGATGCTTATCAAGCTGCAAGCAGGGCGCATTAACGGGCATGATGCTGAAGAAGCTGGGCTGCTATTTCCGCTAGCCGCTCTTTCAGTTGGGGCGGCTCCAGCACTTGAATGCGAGTTCCGAAGCTGAGCAGGTGATAGGGGATAAAGGTTTGGACCAAATGCTCTTCCATCATAAAATTGGCGGTATCGATAGAACGATTGACGAGTCCTTCGCTGAACAACCACAATTCACAGAGGGCATTCAGGGCTTGCGGGTTACCTTGAATCACGATGGAGATGAGTTGATCTTCACCTTCGGGTTGTCTCTTTAAATTCTGGATCAGAAAAGAACGTGCCGAGAATGCTTCCGGACGCTCGAATACGTGGTCCGTTCCGTTTAGTGTTATGATGCGATCCACACGAAAGCTGCGCGTGGCTTGCCGGAGATGGCAGTGGGCGATAATGTACCATTTTCCTCTCCAATGCACGAGGCCGTAAGGGTCAATGGAACGTTCCTGTTCATTCAAGCCATAGCCCTTCTGATAGACCATATGTTGCGTCGTGCAGCTTGCGACAGACTGCTCAAGCTGTTGAAGGAAACCCTCAATATTCGATTGGGGTGCGGATGGATTTACCACCTCGAACCCAACCATATGCCGTTCAATCTCGCTGCGCTGCGCCTCATTGGTGTAGCGTTTTAATTTTGTAACGGCCTGTTTCAGCACGTCACCATAGGGATAGCCTGCTTCCTGTGCGAAGAGTGCAGCGTGAATAAGCGCCTTTTGCTCCTCCAGATCGAAGAAGAGCGGCGATTCTTTAAAATGCTCAAGCAGGCTGTATCCGCCGTTATGGCCGGAATCGGCTACAATCGGAACGCCGCTCGCACAGAGTGCATCGATGTACCGGTATACGGTCCGGATATGCATTTCGAGCGAGTCGGCCAGCTGTTTGGCGGTCATTCGTTTATTCGCTTTAAGCAGCCACAGGATGGCCAGCATGTTGTCTGCTTTGGACACGGAGGGCTGCCTCCTTATTATTTTGGAATAAAGCCGTCCTTGAACGGATTCAAGAAAAGTTTCGGAATATCGGTTTCGAAGCGAACCAGCTTGCCCGTAGACGGGTGCAAGAAAGCTAAGAGCCGCGCATGGAGACCAAGGCGAGGAATAGCCTTTGATTTGGAGCCGTACTTCTTATCGCCGACAATCGGATGCCCGATGTCTTCCATGTGGACGCGGATTTGATTTTTGCGGCCTGTTTCAAGTGATACCTCGAGCAAGGAGTAATTCCGATTGCTCTGCACCACTTTGTAATGTGTGACTGCATGCTGGGCGTCGGTTGGATTGGAGGTGGAGTACATTTTGAGCGTTTTGCTTTCTTTGAGATACGATGAAATGGTGCCTTCCTGCTTCTTGACCATTCCTTCGACGAGTGCGATGTACGTTCGTTCTTTCACCGTGTCCTGCCACGTGTTCTGGAGTTCCTGCTGTACGCGCTCGCTCTTGGCAAACATCATAACGCCGGAAGTGTCGCGGTCGAGGCGATGGACAACGAAGATCCGATTGTTTGGATCCGTCAGGCGAACATGTGCGGTTAGTTGGCGATAGGCAGTCAGCTCGGACTCTTGATCGGAGGCAATGGACAGCAGTCCTGCTTCTTTCACCACGACGATGAGATTGTCATCCTCGAATAGTATTGAAAGACCAATCAAAGGAGGCGCTTCTATGATGCGCTCCTTGGAGACCGTCACGGTCTGCCCGGGCTTCAGCGCGAAGTTGAACACTTTCTGCGTCTTGCCATCTACTGCGATTTGGCCGCGACTCAGCATAGCTTTGATCGCGTTGCGGCCTTCGCCTTTCACGGATTGAAGCAAGAACGCCAGCAGTTCGGCGTTCTCTTGCACGGGGTAGCTGCGGCTTGACGCCGGCGCAGCTTGGCGCGGCGCTGCCGCTGCCGCTGCTCTGGCGGCGCCAGCGTTGCCACGCGCGCCGGGGGCGTTGGCGGCTTTGCCATGTTTGCCGGCGAAGCCAGGCTTGCCGCGAGAAGCGGAAGCGCCGCGAGAATCGGCGTTGGAGCCGGCGAAGCCAGGCTTGCCGCGCGAAGCGGAAGCGCCTGCGGAATCGCGGGAAGCTCCCGATCCGGATTTAGCGAATGCGGCGGACTGCTTGTTCCCGGCATTCAATTTTTGTTTAGGTGATCTTGATTGTTGCTTGTTATCCATTCATAAACGCTCCTAGTACGAATTGTATATTCATTTTACTATACCGAAAGAAGCGCAGTCATACAAATAAGACATTGTCCTCGTGGACGATTCTTGTGCGATTTGAGGTTTAGGATGTTCGAAATGGTAGCGGGTACGAGTGAATTTCGCGGAAATGGAAGGCTGTAAGCGGCTATACCGCTCTCATCAGCGAAACGAGGCCGAAGTGAGGCGCAAAAGAGGATATACCGCTAATAATGTGGCACAAACGCCGAAACCAAAGTAAACTCGCCCTTATCGAGAGCTGATGGCGGATATTCCGCTCTCATCAGCGAAACGAGGCCGAAGTGGAGCACGAAAGAGGATATACCGCTAATAATGTGGCACAAACGCCGAAATCAAAGTAAACTCGCCCTTATCGGGAGCTGATAGCGGATATGCCGCTCTCATTAGCGAAACGAGGTCGAAGTGGAGCACGAAAGCGGATATCCCGCTAATAATGTGCGTTATCGCCGAAACTAATTAGAGTATTGACCGCCCTCGCCCTTGAGAGTGCATAAATTGAACTCTCAGCGGCGAATCCGCCGAAAAGCAGAGTTGAGAATTCGAAAGTCGAACTCTCACCATACCACGCAAGCCCCGGTCGGCCTCTGCCGAAGCTGAGAGTACATTAATCGAACTCTCAGCGGTGGATCCGCCGAAAAACAGAGTTGAGAGTTCGAAAGTCGAACTCTCACCCTGCCAAGCAGCCCCGGATTGGCCTCTGCCGAAGCTGAGAGTCCCAGTCCCACTCTCAGGAGCGAAACGGTGGCGAAAGCCGGGAGGCCGCCGCAAGGGCCAACAAAAAAGCCGAGCGCATACGCACTCGGCTCCAATCTCCTACACCTGTACCCCTTGCCTCCGGTACACTTCCGGAAAATGCTCGCCGACCAGCAGCTCGCCGGGCTGGACGTTCACGTAAGAGAGCATGACATGCTCGCCAACCGGCTCGTAGCGGGTATGGCCCGGCATATAATGAACCGCGATGGCGCGGCGTTTCATGTCGGAGCGATTATGCGGGCTGCCGTGCCAGGTTAGGCAATGGTGGTAGCCCACTTGGCCTTTCTTGATTTCGAACGGCACTGCTTCGACGACGGCATTGTTTGGCAGCATCTCCGGACGCTTGTGGAACGGCTTGAATTCCTTCGTGCTGGAGAGGTAACGCTGGTGGTTGCCCCATTTGTGACTGCCCGGCACCATCCACATGCAGCCGTTCTCAATGACGGCATCATCGAGCGCAACCCAAGCGCTCACGAGATCAGCAGGTTGGATGATCGGCCACAGCGGATGATCCTGATGCCACGCTGTAGGACCGCCGGTAACCGGAGGCTTATATTGAATTTGATCATGCCAAATCCGCAGCGAACTGGTATGCGACAGCTGTGCAACCTCCTCGCAGATGACCGGATGAGCGGCATGCTGCAAGAAGCGATCGCTTGCGAGCCAGATATTCACGATTTGGACGACTTTCTCGCTCGCGATCATTTTCATATTGTCGTAAGGGGAGTCCGATGAAAGCATGTTATGGTTCAAAACCGGCTTCTGCACCGTTTCGCCATTCATGACTTTATCTAATTCTTCACGCAGCGCCTCAACCTCCGAATCGCTGAGCACGACGTCGCCTTTCAGAAACCCGTTGTTTTCAAATTCCTCAATTTGTGCTTGACTTAACATAGAATGATTCCTCCCTGAACCCTAATGAGTTGGCTTTACTTCACTGCTATGTGCTAAGCATAATGCAATTTGAAAGCGGTGTATTTACACATACACAACAGGGCTTTGCACTTTTCAAATATTGTGATGAAGGAGTCGATCCCCGCATGTCGCTGCCACATCCCGATTATGTAATTGGAGCGATCGAAGATCTGCTGCCTACCGTTAATTTTGCAAGTCATGCCCAAGCAGAGCCGCAAATGGTGTTCGGACCCCGAATTATCCCGGACTACCAGCTTTTCTACATCCTCTCAGGAGAAGCTGAGGTGCGTATCGGATCAGAACGATGCGTCCTCGGACCGGGAGACAGTGCGCTGTATGGTCCTCATTGTCCACATAAATTGACGATATCCAGCGAGGTCGTCTTTATCGGCATCCATTTTACCTATCGCGGCGCTTCGCTTGACCCCTTACATCCGGCCTTTACGATTGAGAGCTGCAGCGAGGAGACGCTTCTGTCCGGCAGACGAAGCAGCTACAAGCTCGAAATTACTGGCCAAGAGGAGCTGGAGCTGCCGCCGTTTTTCACCATTCCAGGGCTTGAACCGATCCTGATGCGGATTGTAAAAGAGTACTTAAACGAGCAGCCCGGCTACACGATTGTGATGCGTGCTCTGATGACAGAGCTGCTCGCCGTTATTGTTCGGAACCAGTTGACGAAACGTCCGAAGTCGCAGGAGCAGCGCAAGATCGATCCGGCCCTGCATGCCATGAATAAGGAACCCGAGAAAAACTGGAGTGTCGCCGAGCTCGCCGCGCTGTGCGGCTACCATGTCATCTATTTCTCTTCCTTGTTTCGAAAATGCACTGGCGAAAGTCCGAAGCAATATCTCATCTCCGAACGAATTCGCAAGGCAAAGTACTATTTGCTGAGCGGGGAGAAAATGGAGGTTATAGCAGAGCGGCTGGGTTATGCGAGCGTTCATTATTTTTCGCGGAATTTCAAAGAAGAGACGGGGCTTACGCCGACGGAATTCAAGCAGCAGTAATCGTTATTTTCTAGTATCTAGCAAATTGCATTTGATAGACAAACTAGAGGGTGGATGATACGATAGTTTGATGTAAGATTTAGGGATTATTGGAGGAAACACGCGTGAGTCTGACTATCAATTTGAAGCAAAAATGGCTCTTATCCGTCTTAGCTGCAGGACTTGTAATAGCACCGCTATCCGTGAACGTGAATACGGCTGAAGCCGCATCAGCAAGTGCAGCAACCGCCCCGGCAGCCTATGCCGCAGTCGCTGCTAAACCGACCAACCAGACTACTTCTGTCCTAGTAGATGGGAAGAAACTGGCGATCAGCCCTTCGCCCCTAACGCAGAAGGGGACGACTTTTGTTCCGATGCGCACGATCTTTACGGCGCTAAAGGCGAGTGTAACCTGGGAACCGAAGACGAAAACAATTATTGCTGTTAAGGGACGTACAACGATCTCCCTGCAGCTTGGCAATAAGAAAGCGGTCAAGAATGGGAAAAACATCCTGCTCTCGCAAGCGCCGCAGCAGTTGAATGGCGCAACCATGGTGCCGCTCCGTTTCATCGCAGAGGCGCTGGGCGCCGATGTGCAGTTCGATCAAGCGAAACATGTGATCCGAATCACGTCTGCTGAAGCTATTCAACAGAAGAAGCAAGATGCGATTGATCATGCAGAGCAAGAGAAGCACCCGGTCCTCATGACAACCAAACAAATCGTCGCGAAGAACGATGATAAGGTCGTGATGATCATGACGGACACTGCGCAAGGCAGCGGCGTCGTTATTGGGAAAGACGAGATTTTGACCAACTATCATGTCATTGCGGATGCGGCCAAAGGAAGCGCCATGCTTCTGAATGGGACGGAGCTGGAGCTGCAAGGCGTTGTCGGCTACAACGAGAACTACGACTTGGCAATCGTCAAGACGAAGACTGCACTCAACGTAGAGCCCGTAGATATCGGTGTCGGCGCAGCCAAAGGCGATCATGTCGTCGCAATCGGCAGCCCGCTCGGTTTACAAAATACGATTTCCGATGGCGTAATCAGCAACATTACCTTTGACGGCGCACAGTATTATCAAATCAGCGTGCCAATCGATCACGGCAGCTCAGGCGGCGGTTTGTTCAACGATTACGGCGAGCTGATCGGAATTACGGCTGCAGGTATTGATACAACGCAGGCTGATTTGAATTTTGCTGTATCTTCTATGAATATCTTAATGCTTAAATACGATTTGGAAGAAACACCGCCTACGAAGATCGAATTTCTGCCTCCTACTCTTCCGGAAACGCTAGTAGGCGAGTCCACGGATACGATTAAGCAGCTGATCAAGGATGAGTTTGCGGAACTGAGCACATCAGGCGGCACAACAGAGCTAGGGCAAGTGGAAGTGAAGCGGGATGCGCAAGGATGGCTGGTCGTAAGCGCAGTGATCGATCCGGCGATCTATATGCAGTATGGTCATGAGTCCAGTGAAGAAATGCGAACTTGGGCATTGAACACCGGCTATGAACTGCGTCGCATGCTCCCGGACGATACGATCCAGCTGATCGTTTACTATGATCAAGAGTTTAGCTTCGAGCCTCGCGGCTTCGCGCAGGATGAAGTAACGGCGCTTGGCAACGGCAAATGGCGCGTCAAATTTCCAGTTATTTCGTATCAGGGCAAAGATAAAGTATTCGTCAGCGTCCGCGCATAGCGGAATGTTAAACAGAACAATAAGCAGTCCGGTTGAGCTAGGCAGGATGCGTATGCACCCGCCGCGCGAAACGGGCTGCTCTTCTTTTTTAAGTTGATTTTCGTTACAATGGGATAGTTAGGCTAGTCTAGGTTCATATTCAAGCAAATGAAGGAATGACGTTCAATGAAAGTAGTACTTTCCACTTTAAACGCTAAATATATACACACCTCGCTCGCGCTGCGTTGTTTGAAGGCCTACAGCGAGAAGGACTTTGATATCGATATCGCGGAGTTTACGATTAAGGACCCTGCGATGAATATCGTCGCTGACTTATTTGCCCGCAACCCGGATGTTGTGGGCTTCTCCTGCTATATTTGGAACATTGAAGAGACGATTACGGTGATTGACATGCTGCGGAAAATCAAACCTGAAATCCGCATCGTCCTCGGCGGTCCTGAAGTGAGCTACGACACAGCTTTCTGGTTGGAGCGTCTGCCGCAGGTCGACTATATCGTTGTTGGGGAAGGCGAAGAGACCTTCCATCACTTGCTCACGGAGCTTGCGGATACACGCAAATTCCATCTGGTGTTTGGCCTTGCCTTCCGGAAGGAACACCAAGATGGTCGAATCGAGATGATTGTGAATCCACCTCGTCCGAAGCTTGATCTTGCGACGCTGCCTTCACCGCACCGTTTCGAGGAGGATGTGCCGCGTCTGGCAAGCCGTGTCGTCTATTTCGAGACAAGCCGCGGTTGTCCGTTCAGCTGCCAATTCTGCTTGTCGAGCATCGAGGTTGGCGTGCGCTACTTCGATATGGAGCGAACCAAATCGGATCTGCTCTATCTCATCAATGCCGGCGCGAAGCTCATTAAATTCGTCGATCGCACCTTTAATATCAAGCGCGATTACGCGCTGGAGATATTCCGGTTTCTCATCGAGAATCACGGCGGCTGTGTATTCCAGTTTGAAATTACAGCAGATATCATGCGTCCGGAAGTGCTGGATTACTTAGCCGAGCACGCGCCGCCGGGCATTTTCCGCTTCGAGATCGGCGTTCAATCGACCAATGATCTGACGAACGAAGCTGTGCAGCGCCGTCAGAACTTCATGAAGTTGACGCGTACGGTCATGAAAGTTAAGGAAAGCGGCAAAATCGATCAGCATCTCGATTTGATCGCCGGACTGCCGCATGAGAATTACGATTCGTTCCGCAAAACGTTCAACGACGTGTTTGAGCTGCGTCCGGAAGAACTGCAACTTGGCTTCCTCAAGATGCTGCGCGGCACAGGCATGCGTCTCGACGCGGAGAAGCACGGTTATATTTATATGGATCGCGCGCCATACGAGATTCTCGGCAATGACATTATGCCGTTCTCGGACATCGTTCGGATCAAACGAGTAGAGGACGTGCTAGAGAAGTACTGGAATGCGCATCGGATGGATCATACGCTGCTTTACCTTGTGGAGCGGGCATTCCCATCCGCCTTCGATTTCTTCCAGCAGTTCGGCGATTACTGGGAAGGCCGCGGCTGGCAGAAAATCGGTCATCAGCTGGAGGACTTGTTCTCACGGCTGTGGTCGTTTCTTACGGAAGCACATGCGAAGGATGAAGCTGCAGAATGGCAGCTTGATGTCGCGCTCGGCCTGATGAAGCTGGATTACTTCTTGAATCACAACTACAAACCGCGCAAAGTATGGTGGGACTTCAGCATGGAGAAGGCGGAGTGGAGCGGCTGGATGCAGCGTCTTACTGATCGTCCGTCGGATGTGTCGGAAGCATTTGCCGCGCTTGGACTTGGCGAGAAGGAGCTTCAGAAGCATGCTGTAATTGAGAGGCTGCCGTTCCAATTGAAGCGGTATTTGGAGGAAGGCGTCGTTTCGACGGAAGAAGAAACACTGCTGGTTGTCATCTACAGCGGTGGCGGCAAAGGCGATTCAAAGTCGGCTGAATTCTTTACTCTATCGCTTGTTCCTTCCGGCCAAGCTTGAGCCGGGTTGGCATATGGTGTAAAATTTAAGAGGTTTTATACAATCCGCACTACTAAGGAGCAATGAACATGGTATATGCAGCTAATCAAGAGCGTTATGCAACGATGAAGTATAACCGCTGTGGACGTACAGGCCTTAAACTGCCTGCGATCTCGTTAGGGCTTTGGCATAATTTCGGCGGCGTAGACAAGTATGAGAACGGCCGCGCGATGCTTCACCGTGCTTTCGATTTGGGCATTACGCATTTTGACTTGGCGAACAACTACGGTCCTCCGGCAGGATCTGCAGAAGAAATGTTCGGCAAAATGATGCTCGCGGACTTTAAACCGTACCGTGACGAAATGATCATCTCCTCCAAAGCCGGTTACTATATGTGGCCGGGCCCATACGGCGAGTGGGGCTCCCGCAAGTATCTGATTGCAAGCTTGGAGCAAAGCTTGAAACGGATGAACCTGGAGTATGTAGATATTTTCTACTCGCACCGCCCGGATCCGGAAACACCGCTTGAAGAAACAATGGGCGCGCTCGATCACATGGTACGCTCCGGCAAAGCGCTTTATGTTGGGATCTCCAGCTACAGTGCGGAGCAAACGGCGCAAGCCATTGCGATCATGAAGCATCTGGGCACGCCGCTTGTCATTCATCAGCCGAGCTACAACATGTTCGACCGCTGGGTGGAGAACGGCTTGCAGGACGTGCTGGAAGAGAACGGCGTTGGCAGCATCGCGTTCTGCCCGCTGGCACAAGGACTCCTGACGAACAAATATTTAAACGGGATCCCAAGCGATTCGCGTGCGGCAAGCGCAACAGGCTTCCTAAGCGAAAGCGCAGTGTCCCCGGAGCGCGTAGCACAGCTGCAGAAACTAAATGCTATTGCAGCAGAGCGCGGGCAGTCGCTGGCTCAGATGTCGCTGGCATGGGTGCTTCGCGGTGGTCGCGTCACTTCGGCTCTGATCGGCGCAAGCCGCGTCAGCCAAATCGAGGACAACGTTGCAGCGCTGAACAATCTCTCGTTTACGAGCGAAGAGCTGGCAAGCATTGAAGATATTCTAAAGCGTTAATTGAAAAAATAAAGCCTTGGAGGCATGCCTCCAAGGCTTTTTTATGTAACGAAATGAGTCGCTAAATTTACAAAGAACTCACTCAACATCATAACATCCGGCTCCGAAACAGTCTATATTTTTGGCTGGTTTTTCGGTACATTTTGAAAGAATCGTAAACAGGTCTGAGGGAGTTGTTGAGGGATGAGTGAGCGTTGTCCGATTGCGCTTGGTGATTTGACTGCATGTATGCGGGAGGCACTTGGAAACGGAGTAACAGCTGTAGAGGTAGAACGGCTGCATGGCGGGGCACAGAAGGCTGTATATATTGTCCACGCCAAGAACGGTTTTAAATTGATGCTCTACGTCTGGGATCTGAAGCAAAATTACTTTGAAGAAGAGGTTGCGGCCAATTTGGCAAATGGCGAGCAGGGCTCGTTCGGAGCAGAGCTCTTCCGTCATAACAATCAGTTTCTGACCGGGCATGGCGTTCGCACTCCTGCCCTTTATTCCATGGATACGTCGAGGGAGAAATGCCCGTTTGACTTTGCACTTGTGGAATATATGTCCGGCGGCGACTTAATCCCCTATCTGGAGCATTCATCAGAGGCTCTTCGTGATCAGGTGTTTGGCAGGTGCAATGAATTGCTTCACAGCCTGCATCAGATAAAGCGATCATCTTGGGGAAAGGTATGGCTGCAAGGCAGTCGGCAATCGGAACCTTGTGAAACTGGTATTCACGATAATGCGATGGTTCAACTGAATTTCCTTGCAGGCGAGGTCGGACAGATCACGCAGCAGCATGAGAGACTGCTGGAAGTGTTGGAAGGCATGCGCAGCGAAATCCCTCCACGTGAGGACTATAGTCTCATTCACAGTGAACTGGGGCCGGATCATATTTTGCTGAATGGGAATATGGAACCGTACTTCATTGATATTGAAGGAGCGGAGTTCTTCGATCTGGAATATGAGCACAGCTTTCTCCAGTTCCGCTTTCCGAATTATGCGAAGTATTTGTCCAGGGACGACTTGGATGAGACGAGATTACGCTTCTATCGATTCTGCCATCATATATCTTGCGCTTCCGGAGGACTTAAACTGCTGCAAAGAGGATTTCCGAACCGACAGCTGGCAGCAGGAATTTATACCAGCAATCTGGCTCAGACGTTGTCCTACACCTGACCAAGCGGCTATAATGGGCTTATCAGACGAAGGAGTGAAGTCAAGATGAAAGTGGAAATTTGGTCGGACATTGCGTGTCCGTTTTGTTATATCGGCAAGCGTCTCTTCGAGAAGGGATTAGATCAATTCGAGCACAAGGATAAGGTAGAGGTCATCTATCGCAGCTTCCAGCTGGATCCGAATGCGGAGAAATATCCGAAGCATGATGTATATGGATTGGTAGCGGATAAATACGGCGTCTCCCGCGAGCGTTCCATTCAGCTGCATGAGAATTTGGTACAGCAAGCTGCGGCGCAGGGGCTTACGTTCAATTTCGAGCATGCGATTCCGGCGAACTCGCTCGATGCACACCGTTTGATTCATTTTGCAGGTATGCAAGGCAAACGAACCGAGGTAGCGGAGCTGCTGTTCAAGGCGTATTTTACCGATTCCAAGCATATTGCCGAGATGGAGACGCTTCGAGAAATCGCGGTGGAAGCCGGCCTGAATCCGGATGAAGTGGAGACCATGCTGGGCGGCGATGCGTTCAAAGCCGAAGTTCAAGCAGAGAGCAGCGAAGCAAGTATGCTTGGCGCGAATGGTGTTCCGTTCTTCGTTATCAACCGCAAATACGCGGTAGCGGGAGCGCTTCAAAGCGATGTATTCCTCGATGTCCTGCAGAAGGGCTGGGAAGAGGAGAAACCGCTCATCATTCTCGATCCTTCTTCGACAGGCAGCACCGGAGTTTGTACCGATGATTCCTGCGGAATCGGCGAGATCGAACAGAACTAACGCGCAGCGACGTTGAACAATAAAAAGCACGGTAAAGTCCGGAGCCAAATCGCTCCCGAGCTTTACCGTGCTTTTTAGCTTTTACGCATATCTGGCTGACAAGCCGATACATGCGACGCCTGCTAGAATGAGCAGACAGCCGATGATTTTGAGTGCGGATAACGACTCCCCAAACAGGTAATAAGCGCCGATGATGGAGATGATGTAGGCCAGACTCTGGATCGGATAGGCCAAGCTGAGGTCGACCTTCGATACGATAAACAGCCACAATACCGTTGCGCAGCCATAGATGAACAATCCGCCCATGATATAGGGGGAGAACATCAGCTCAAGTATCGTGCGCAGCGATTCGAAAGGTTTCGCGCGTTGCATGAGTCCGTATTTCCACAGAAACTGCCCGCTTACAAGCATGAGCGTATTGGCGAGAATGAGAAGGAATTGGACCACATTCAAAGCGTCTCACGTCCTTCCACAGCCTTCTGAAGATCGAGCAGCTTCTTCTCCATAACGGCGAATTCCTGCGTTAACGTCTTCATTTTCTCCGACTGGTTCGACAAGCTCATCGTCTGCCGCACGAGCAGCGCAAGGATGAAGATAATGGTGACCAGAAACACGAAGGTAGGCATGTAGGCGATGCCCATCCATAAGGCAAACCGGTTGAGCAGCGGGATACAAGCGGCAGCCAGTACGCCGGCAATGGCGGTGATCAGCCAGAGGAACGCATAGCGGTCCTTCAATTTATGGGTTACCGTGAACGAAATGATAAGCCCAAGGAAAAACAACGTAATGACAATAGCGACAAGCTGATTCATCTGGCGGGATCCTTTCGTTTATGAGAAGCTTTTGCGAATGAGCGAGAACATCGTAACCTTCATCATATAGTAAATCGATTTGGACCAGTTGATAGAGGATGAGCCGCCTTGACGGTTGCGCATTTCAACACTGATCTCTTTGAGCTTGTAACCTCGCTTGGACAAGCTGACGAGCACTTCGACCTCCGGATAATCCGTCGGGTAGTTGCGTGAGAACTGCTCGATCGCTCGGCGTCCGACGATGCGAAAGCCGGATGTAGGGTCGTAAACAGATACGCCTGTCAGCATCCGAATCAGCCAGTGAAAGTAGAAAATGCCGATGCGGCGGGAAAGGCTTCCCTTGTAGCTGCTTTCTTCAACAAAACGCGAGCCGATAACCATATCATAGTCATGGCTGGTAATTTCGTTAACAAGCTTCTCAATGTCGGCAGGCCGATGCTGCCCGTCTGCATCCAGTTGAATGGCATATTTGTAGCCGCCGCGGTCTGCATACTTATAGCCGCTTTGCATAGAGCCGCCGATTCCGAGATTCACCGCATGGCGAAGGGAAGGGAATCCCTCTCTTTGAATGATCTCAGGCGTACGGTCCTTAGAGCCATCATCTATCACGACAAAATCATAAGGTGTGTGTCGTTTGAGCTCCTGCACGGTGCGGGCAAGTGTATCTTCTTCGTTGTAGGCAGGAATAATGACTAATATATCGCTGCTCCGTTGTTGCTGCATAATCGTATTACCTTCTTTCCTATCCTTCTACGTGTGCGCCTTGCGTTTCAACAAATCTTTTATAGTATAATAGAAAACGGATCTTTATAGAATACCAGTTAATTGGAAAGGGAGTTATGCTTTGTTTTCACTACGGTCCGAAACGTCCCGGATGCGGAAGTTCGTTTGGATTCTAATGGCGTCGGTTCTACTCATTCATGTGATCACTGTCTTGTCGCTCGGCGACCATTTCCTGCTCGGCTCATATGAGAAACGCAACAATGATGATGTCAAATATGTACATGCCGCGCAGGTTCTGCTCGAGCATCACACGCTTGTTTATAACAGCGGAATGAACCCGACCAACTATATCATGCCGGTAGTTCCTGTTGTGCTCAGCGGATTTATGTCGTTTCTGGATCGCGATGCTGCCGTGATGGGCTTCCGTTTACTCCAGTGCTTGATGCAGGCGGCTTCGGTTTATCTCATTTTCATCATCGCACGTGAAATGCTGGGCAGACGCGTCGCTGTTGTGGCTGTATTGCTCGATGCGCTCTATGTGCCGAACTTGTTTGCCTCTGGTGCGATTCTAACAGAATCGACGTTTAAACTGCTCTTTTTGTTGCTGATTTGCAGCATCATTTATGCCCTGCAGCGCAGAAAGGCATCCGCCTATGTGTTTGTTGGCATCATGCTGGGGCTCTCCTGTTATGTCAAACCGCAATGTGCACTGATCCCGATCTGCTTGCTGATTATCTGGCTCGTAAAGCGTTACAACTGGAAGGATATTTTCAAGTTTACCGCTATCGTTGGTGTATGCAGCATGCTGCTGCTCTCGCCGTGGTGGGTCCGCAACTATGTCGACTTTCATGAATTTATTCCATTCACCAAGTCCACCGGTAATCCAATGCTGCTGGGAGCGCTGATCAAACGGGCCAATCCGCCAAAAGGTTTCTTCGAGCAATATCCGGAATACAAGGATCAGAAGCTGTTCTCAGGCAGCGACAGCGCGGAGAAGCGGGCTGCGCAGCGAGTCATTGCATATGGCTTCAAACATCACACGTTCGATTACGCGTACTGGTTTACGGTCGGGAAGTCCATACAGCTCTTCGAGAGTCCCTTCTACTCCAAGCCGGTACCGGGATTACCTAGACCGGCGATCAACGTGGTGCACTGGCTGTACGTGCTCGCTGGCTTCGCTGGACTCGTCGTACTTGGCATTCGAGGACGTTTGAAGCTGATCTTGCCAGTGCTGCTGCCTTTTCTCTACTATTGGTTCATTCATCTACCATTTATTACCTTCGGACGCTATGGTTATCCTCTGGTATGTCTATTAACGATATTTGCTGCTGCGGGTGTAGTGGCGCTGCTGGAGCGAAGAGGGGTTTGGAAGAAGGACAAGGAGACTGCCGTTTAATCGGCGGTCTTCTTTTTTTGCTGCCCCAGTAGTGGAAAAGTAAACCGGCATAGTACAATGAGACAAGAGTGTGAAGGCGTTTACAGCCTTTGCAAAATGATAGAGCCGGAGGGACGCGCTATGCAATCAGTTCCGATTCAAGCAATGAACGCACGCGTAGTACGAGTGAGCACGGCGAAAGATTATTGGACCATCGTCTTTGGCATTTGGCTGATTGGCGGCATTTTCGTAGACGGGTTTGCTCATAATCATGGGGTCGTCGAAACATTCTTTACCCCATGGCATGCCATTCTTTATTCAGGTTTTATGGTTTCCGCTATTTGGATGTGCTGGCTGCTGTACCGCTCCAAGCGGACTACCGGCTTACCCTGGCTGAAGGCAGCACCTGTCGGCTATGGGCTTGGATTAACCGGCGTTGTCATCTTCTTGCTTGGCGGACTCTTTGATATGTACTGGCATGTTGTATTCGGTATTGAGCAAAACACGGCAGCGCTGCTGAGTCCTTCTCATCTCATGCTGCTGTTAGGTGGGTTATTGATTTTATCGAGCCCGTTTAGGGCAAGTTGGCATAATGAGAAAATGACCAAACCAGGCTGGGTGGAGTTCGCCCCTGCTTTTCTATCCTTGGTCATTACAGTCGGCGCCGTCAGCTTCTTCCTCATGTACGCCTGGATGTTCCGTTACAATTTACCGGCTGCCGCTGTGGTAGACTGGTATGTTAGTCGATTTAGTAATGGGATTGTTGCTGAAAGTAACGAAATGCGCGGTCTTACATACATTTTGCTGGATACGCTTATTTATATGTATCCGGTGTTTCTGCTTATGAAACGATGGCAGCTGCCACTCGGCACAATGACGCTGCTGTTTGCGATGATCACGACGATGATGAATGTGCTGGACGGGTTCGTGTACTACCAGTCGATTATTATTGCAGGTGCCGCAGGTCTGCTGGGTGATCTGCTTTATCGGTATTTGAAGGCGGGCGAAGGCAGAATGTGGGCACAGCGGTTGATCGCGGCGGTGCTGCCCATTGCGCTGTGGGGCTTCTATTACGGGTACATGCATGTGGTCGATGGAATCGGGTGGTCGGCAGAGCTATGGTCAGGCTCGATTGTGGAGGCGACCTTACTTTCTCTAGGCGTTCATTTCCTGTCTGCTTCGAAAGTGAAAGGATAGCGGGATGCGGAAATGGGGCTTGGTACTGAGAGGGCTGGTTATCTCCGGTATAGTAGTGCTTCTCGTAGGCGGCTGTACAGCCAAACCACTTGGCAATGTGGAGATCGATCCACCAACAAGAGGATTGCTTCACTATTTGCAGCAGGATCAAATGACTAATGTGTCTGACCGGGGATATAAAGTGATCGTATCTAAGGAGAAGTCGGTTGAGAGCGGTCGAGAGATTGAATTAGACTTGCAGGTGCTTGATCCGTCTGGTGTAGCGGTGGAGAGCTTTACAGAGGATATGACGAAGCTGATGCATCTGATTGTGGTGAGCGCAGACCTATCTACGTTTTCGCATGTTCATCCGGTTCATGAAGGGCTAGGGAAATTCAAAGTGAAGCTGAGCTTTCCGCATGGAGGTCGGTTTCTGCTTATTTCGGAATTTATGCCGGATGACGTTGGGCTCACGGTATATAAGAAATGGATCACGGTTGGCGGAGCGAAGTCTGTAAGTGAGAAGATTACGGCTAGCGAGTCTATGCAAACGATCGTCTCCGGCGTGGAGGTGACCCTCTCTGCGATGCCTGATCTTACGGAAGTGAAGGCAGGAGAAATGGAAATGCTGAACTTTACATTGAAGGATGCCGCTACCGGTAAGGCCATTATGCTAGAGCCCTATCTGGGAACAGCGGGACATTGCGTTATATTGGACGAGAGTGCCACGCAGTATTTGCATGTGCATGCCGTAACCGAAATGAGCGCAAGCTCATCAAGCGTAATGTTCCATACGCAGTTTCCCAAGGCAGGCCTATATAAGCTATGGGCACAGTTTCAGTATAAGGGGAAGGTGCTTGTTGCCCCGTTTGTTATTAAGTTGTGATTGATGATGAGTATCTCGCCGCTCCCGCGGAACTCTTCAATTTACTTGCCATTGCAAAAAAAAGGCCCTCACAAAAGTTGTCTTGTGAGGGCCTCTTCGTTGTTCGTATTAAGGCGTAACGCTGCGCAGAACGGTCATGCTGCCATCCAGCTCGTAGCTGCCAAGGCTTGCAGGGAGCAAGAAACATTCGCCGGCTTTAACGGCTTGCGTGCCGCCATCCCAGCTCAACGAGCCTGTTCCTTCTGCAATAACAAGAATGACGAATGATTCCGGTGTCGTTGATAGTTTCCAAGGCGCGCGTACAAGCCCTTTCTCAACGACGAAATACGGGGATTCTGCGATGTTTAGCCATTCATTGTCGCCGATCGCATCAGTCTTCATGCGGCTCGCGCCTGCGCCTTCATAAGCGGTCACATTGAGGGAGTCTTCGACATGAAGTTCGCGAAGCTTACCGTCCAGACCTGGACGATTGTAGTCAAACACCCGGTATGTCGTGTCGGAGTTTTGCTGAATTTCAGCGACTACAACCCCAGCGCACAGCGCGTGTACAGTGCCGGCCGGGATGTAGAACGCATCCCCGGCTTCGACCGGTACTTCTTGCAGGCAGTCCATTACACGGCCTTCTTCAATGGCAGAAGCGAGGGCAGCGCGGTCAACGCCTTCTTTGAGGCCGTAGATGATTTTGGCGCCTGGCTCCGCAGCCAGTATGTACCACATTTCGGTTTTGCCAAGCTCGCCTTCCGGCAATCCTTCGTAAGCATCGGTAGGATGCACTTGAATGGACAGATCGTCATTGCAATCCAGCAGCTTGATGAGCAGCGGGAAACGGCCATTCTCGGCGTATCCCTTCGTGCCGAAGTATTCGCGTCCGAATTTCTCGCGAATGTCATCCAGTCCAAGTCCGGCAAGTTCACCATTCATGACTTTGGTTGTGCCGTTCGGATGATCGCCGATCATCCAGCCTTCGCCGATGGAGCCTTCCGGAAGCTCAAGGCCGAATTGCTCCAGTGCGCGGCCGCCCCAGATCCGCTCTTTCATTTCGGGTTTAAATTGCAACGGGTAAGTCTGTGTCAATTGAATCACTCCTCTGTCTAAACTTCCTGGTTTCCTCAAACTACAATAAGGCTTGTGGCTGTGCAGCAGGCTGGAACATTTCTAGGAATTCGCCATCCGGGCCGTAGAAGAAGAAATAACGCGCGCCATTCGGCAGCATTGTAATTTCGGTATCTTTAAGCGGGACGCCAAGATCAGTGATACGTTTAAATTCTGCATCCACATCGTCGACTGTGAATGCGACATGATGTGTGCGACCTTCATCTGACAATTGGCCGTTATAGCCTTCGATCAGTTCGATTTCGGATTCCTGGCCATCGGTACCGGCCAAGAAAGCAAGGCGGATGACATTGTTGGAATGCTTTAAGGTGTAAAGGTATTTCAAACCAACAATCTCGGTATAGAATGCGATCGATTTCTCCAAATCTGAAACCATAATGCCAACATGCTCAAGTTTACGAACTGCCATGAATAACAACCTCCTCATAAATTGGCTAATCTGATCTGAAAAGATTTAAAAGCTCTGACCCTAGCTGGTCTTACAGTTGCCTTTTCTCGATTGCGAGCAAATAAGGTGCCTCTGCTTTCTGCGCCATACGGTACAACACCGTCTGCGCCATTGTCTGAGGCAGCGCGGATGCCCATTGCAGGGCAGCATCGGCTTCTTCAGCGCCGCCGGGGTGACCGGGATATAGCACAACGGTCACGATGCCGGAAGGTCGAAGGACCGAAAGCGCGGCCTCAAGAGCGGCGATCGTGCCATCTGGAGTCGTGATGACGGTCTGATCCGCGCCGGGCAGGTAGCCGAGGTTAAACATAACCGCCGCAGCCTTCCCGTACGAATCGGCAGATAGATGCGCCAGCATATCGGCATGACTCGCATGAACGAGGCGGACCGCTGCCTTTGCCTGAGCTTGCGGCTTGTCCACCACAATATTATCGCCGCTTGCTTCATTGCCGCTTAAGCGCTGCCTCGTCCGCTCCAGCGCTTCCTCCTGGATGTCGAAGGCATAGACAGTCCCGCGGGGGCCAATGAGCTCCGCAAGGAACTGCGTGTCTACGCCGTTGCCGCAGGTCGCGTCAATGACGATGTCGCCAGGCGAAACGCGCTCCTTCACGAGTTTATGAGCCATACTGAGTACGCTTAGGAATCCCATCTTACCGCGCCTCCCACAAGCGGCCTTGCCATGTGTTGCGGGTGGTCAGCTCGCGGTCGATCGCGTTCAGCACTTCCCATTTCTTAAGACTCCACATCGGACCGATCAGCAGATCGCGAGGCGCATCGCCTGTAAGTCGGTGAACGATCATCTCCGGCGGAAGCAGCTCCAGCGTATCGACAATCAGCTTCACATATTCGTCTTGATCCAGAAAGCGGAGCAGGCCTGCTTCATACTGCTTGACCATCGGCGTTTTGCGCATAAGATGAAGCAGGTGAATTTTGATGCCCTGTACATCCATGGCAGCAACAGCTCTGCCGGTATCGAGCATCATTTCATGCGTTTCCTGAGGCAGGCCGTAAATAACATGCGCGCAAACGCGAATACCGCGTGCCCGAAGACGCTTAACCGCATCTTCGTAACAGGCTGTATCGTGAGCGCGATTAATCAGTGTGGAAGTGGACTCATGGATCGTTTGCAGTCCCATTTCGACCCACAGATAAGTCCGTTCATTCAGTTCCGCCAAATAATCGACGACATCGTCAGGCAAGCAATCCGGCCGTGTGGCAATAGACAAGCCGACGACGCCGGGCTGAACGAGGATCGCTTCATAATATTCCCGCAGCTCTTCAACCGGCGCATACGTATTCGTATAGGCTTGGAAGTACCCAATATACTGCGCTTCGGGCCACTTCTGATGCTGCAAATCTCTAATTTTATTGAATTGGGTCACCAAGTCGTCTCTGCGGCTGCCTGCGAAATCACCTGAGCCTCTTGCGCTGCAGAAGGTACAGCCGCCAGTTGCGATCTTACCGTCCCGGTTTGGGCAGGTAAATCCGGCATCGAGCATGACCTTGAAAACTTTGCTCCCGAATTGCTCCCGCATTTCGTAGTTCCATGTATGAAACCTTTTGTCGCTCCACAGGCTAGGCTGAAGGGAGTCGGCATCCGGCTGAGTTTGAACTTTCATTGTTAGGCTCCTCTTGCTTTTATTAAATCTTATATCCCCAATCATAACGAAAAAAGAGACAAAACGCTACGATAAGGCTGTAAACGGCGCCAGTAACGCACTTCATTAGAAGAAAAAAAGCGGTTTCAAAATAGGCGCAATGCTGTAAAAAAGATTAGAAAAGGGCTTGCTAAACCTTACATGAAGTGTTATATTAAAAGTGCGACATAACAGCAAAAACACTACATTTAACCCTCTTTCAACCACTTGTCATAGCAGGTCGATTTTCTGGAAATTCGCTTGAAAATAATCAAGTTGAGGTGATGAGGAATGGATTCACAAGTTAAAATTCCACATGGTGACGAGAAAGTTACGGTCGAATTAACGAGAAAAGAACTCATGTCGCTCGCTGGCATCCGTTTTTACGGTAATCATAATGTTGAGGTTTCCGCTCGCAAGAAGCTGCATGACATTTTGGAGTCGCAAGAGACCGCTCAGAACCAACTGCTCAACTAAACAAGTAGTCAAGGCCATTACCAGCCGAAGGCGTATCCCGCGCCCTCGGCTTTTTATATGCACAGAAACTGGAAAAGCCTTGCATACGCGCGGACTTTACAAGTGCAGCGCAATTCGGGCACAATAGGGACTAGTGACCAAAAACGTGGAGGAATCAATTATTATGCGCCTTAGAGGAAGAAAAGGAATATTGGAGAGTTTGGAAGCACAACCGGAGCTTGTGGTGCTGGATGCAGCGCCTTATAAAGGACGCTGGCGTGAATTTTTCGGCAACGATAATCCGATCTATATTGAGCTTGGGATGGGGAAAGGCCGATTTATCAGCGATATGAGCGTTCGGAATCCTCATATTAATTTCATCGGCGTCGATATGTACGATGAGCTGATCCGCCGTGCAAGTGATAAAGCGCGGTTAGCATGGGAGAAGGAAGGCGTAACTCAGCCGCCAAACTTGGCGCTGCTGCGTGCCAATATTGAGGGCATCGAAGAGATGTTTGCGCCTGGGGAAGTGCAGCGCATCCACTTGAATTTCAGCGATCCATGGCCAAAAGCAAAGCACGGGCGCAGAAGACTGACGCACCCGCGCTTCGTGAAGAAGTACATGGAGATTCTAAACGAATATGGCGAGATTCATTTCAAGACCGATTCGCAGCTGCTATTCGAGTTCTCGCTCAACAGCTTTGCAGACATGGAGCTGCATATGCGCAATATATCGCTACATCTTCACAAAGAAACGCTGCGCGATGATCTTGTGCTGACGGAATATGAAGCCAAGTTCGTCGAGAAGGGCAACAATATTCACCGCGTCGAAGTTGTGATCGGCGAGAAGGCGATCGCGGCTCATAAAGAAGCGAAGCTGGTTGCCGCTCAGAAGAGTGACCAGGCTGCGGAAACGGACAGTGAGACAAACGAGCCAATTACCGCGCCTGCCGCGATATCAGAAGGATAATGGAGACCGAGATACATTCTTGACCAGCCGACGGATCCGCCAAGAATGATCGCTGCTGGCAGAATAATCGGTAACATGGCGGATTCCGCCAGAAGCCAAGGCAAGAGCCAAGCGCATATAGCCGTTGTGTGACCCGAAGGAAACGAGGAGTCGCGCAGCGGCTTTTTGCATACATGCACGCTGCTCAGTGCCTGATAGGGGCGGAGTCTGCTGAATTTACGTTTCATGATGGCAACTGGGATGTGACTGATAATCACGGCGGCAAAAGCTTGCCAGCCGGCTATTCCCCAAATGCCTGGTGCGGACAGTCCGCAAAGCAAAGCAGTCAGCAAGGTGAACGTTGCGCCGCCTGCATGGGTAATCGTCCCCAGCCATCCCCCTAATAACCGATTTACGGCTCTGTGCGCCGACCTGCGGTTTGCCCATAATAATAAGCGCTGCTCCTGTGTTAAAGCCCAGAACACGACATTGACCACTCGAATCCCCTCCAGGTTGTATGCAAATGTCACGCCTATTCTCCGGCTGCAAGTCACCAAGCACCTGCCGCCTGCAAATCAAGTATAGGTTGGAATTGTTTCTGCCGTATTAACGAATAAATAACCGATTATGAAGTAATTAGACGAATGCTGCATGTCCGATCCTTGGATCGTACATATAAACCATTCGTCTTCACGTACTCTTCATGCAGCATTGATACGCGAATAATACAAATCATGTAAACTGGCTCCACAAGCTGGCCGCGCATGTAAGGCGGTACTAGCGGATGGAGGCGATGTCCAATGCGTCTTGCTTTGTTCACGGATACTTACGCTCCTGAGGTTAACGGAGTGGCACGAACGCTTGAGCGGTGGGAGCACTACCTGCGCCGCCGCGATATTCCATGCCTTGTTTTCGCTCCTCAGCCTGCTGCTGCCACGCATGAAGAACCCATGGTCACTCGTTTTGCCAGCATGCCTTTCTTCCTCTACCCCGAATGCCGTCTTGCACTGCCGAATCCCATTCATATTCATCGCACTTTACAAGCGTTTCAGCCAACACTTATTCATGTAGCGACCCCGTTCAATCTTGGGCTTTGCGGTATTCATTATTCTCATAAACACCGAATACCGCTGGTTGCTTCCTATCATACACATTTTGACCGCTATTTGGCGTTTTACAATACCCGTTGGATGGTTAAGATGTTATGGAGGTATATGGAATGGTTTCATCAGGAATGCAGGTTCATTTTCGTACCCTCCGCATCGACGCTTCTTGAGCTGAAGGAACGGGGGTGGGATGAACATCGATTAGCTGTTTGGACACGGGGTATGGATACGAAGAGCTTTCATCCGAATGTGGATAAAGCCGCGCTGCTCGCGCAGTATCAAATTCCGAAGGATCGCTTCATCGTGCTTTATGTAGGCAGACTTGCACCTGAAAAAAACGTGGATTGCGCGATTGCCGCATTTGCAAAGTTTGAGCGAGAGGTGTGCAAAGATGCCATTTTCGTTATAGCTGGCGACGGTCCATCCATGACTACCTTGAAGCAACAAGCTGCACGGGAAGGGATTTCGGCTTGTTTTCTTGGATTTACAGCGATGCCGGCGCTTCAACAGTGGTATGCGGCAGCGGATGTCATGCTGTTTCCATCTCCTACGGAGACATTCGGCAATGTCGTATTGGAAGCGATGGCATGCGGCACGCCTGTCATATGTGCTGATACGGGAGGTGTGGTGGATACGGTTGTCCACGAGTGGAGCGGTTTAAGGTGCGAGGCTGGCAACGTGAACGCCTTCAGTGCTGCGCTGGAACGCATGTACCGTAACCCTGAGCTTCGCAAACGTTTCACAGCGAGAGGATTGGCGCACAGCCTCAGACAATCCTGGGATGCCATATTCGAAGAGCTTCTCATGAGATTCCAACAAGCGGAATCCGCCGTCCCGCGTTCATCAAATCGTCACACTAGGGGTTAATTAACATGAAACCTTTACCAGTTCTAATCGTTTATTGAAAAAGAAACATGTTTTTATCGTAAATGGATGAAAATAAGGGTGAAACGGACGAAAACAAGGTATCAGTCCCGTCAATACCCAATGCAAGCGCTTTTCTTCGACTTCTTGGCGGTTAAGCGGCGTTTTCTACTTTTGACAAAAGGGCACATTGTGTGGAAAATCAGTAGGGTTGCGGAATATAAAAAAAGATGTGCCGCGATTCACTGACAGCGAGATCAAACAAAACTAGAGAGAATATAAAAAATGGGGTCTCAAGGGGGTAGTAAAAAATAATGGTTAATACAATCATTATTATGTTTCAAATCTTTTTGGCATTTGTCGGCGTGTATCAATTCACTATTTCTCTGTTCGGAATTGTAAGGAAACGTAAGGAATTGAAGCACAAGCCGCAGAAATCATTTGCCGTGCTTGTCGCTGCGCACAATGAAGCACAGGTAGTCGGAGCGCTTGTTGAAAACTTGAAAAAGCTGGATTACCCAAAAGAACTATACGATATCTTCGTCATTTGCGACAACTGCACGGACAACACGGCAGAAATCGTCCGCAGCTATGGCGTGCAGGCATGTGAGCGGAAGAATCCGCATCTGCGCGGCAAAGGCCATGCGATCGAATGGATGCTGAAGGAATTGTGGGCAATGCCCCGTCAGTATGATGCCATCGTGATGTTCGACGCAGATAACCTGGTCGGCAATGACTTCTTGATTCATATGAACAATGATCTATGCGAAGGCCACAAGGTCATCCAAGGCTATTTGGATACGAAGAACCCAACGGATTCTTGGGTTACGGCTTCTTATGCGATCACATACTGGTATTGCAACCGGTTGTGGCAGCTGTCCCGCAGAAACTTGAACATGGCCAACTATCTTGGCGGCACGGGCATGTGCTTTGATACCGCGCTCATGAAGGAAATGGGCTGGGGTGCAACAAGTCTCGTTGAAGATTTGGAGTTCTCGATGCGCTGCGTGAAACGCGGCATTCATCCGGTTTTGAATTATGATGCGAAAGTGTACGACGAGAAGCCGCTTAGCTTCAAAGCTTCTTCCAGACAGCGTCTGCGCTGGATGCAAGGTCACTTTACCGTAGCTCGCAGTTATTTCTTCCCGCTGCTGTGGGCAAGTATTAAAGAGCGCAGCTTCGTGAAGTTTGATGCGGCGCTGTACTCCATCTCGGTATACAACACGTTTATCGGCTTCTTGGTTACAGCATTGCTGTGGATGGATAATGTCATCCCGGCGAAGAATGCTTTTTCATCCATTTACTATTACTTGCCGTATTGGGTAGCTGGTGTTGCAATTCTTGCTACAGTAGTGATGTTCCCACTCGTTATGATGCTTGAAGGCATTCGTTCATGGCGCATGTACGGACATCTGTTCTCGATGGTGTTCTTCCAGCTTTCCTGGCTGCCGATTACTTGCTACGCGTTCTTCACGCAAAACAACAAGCAATGGAGTCATACGCAGCATACGCGTGTGCTTCGCTTGGAAGAAGTGCAGAGCAAACAGGTCTAGTGTACTTTCAGTCAGCTCCGTCAATCGAAGCTTGACAGTCCTGAATTGGCTGTGCTATAGTATTTCAGTAACATGTCTTACAGAAACTCAAACATGTATACGCACAAGTAGAGGCACCCGCTTCTCACCTACTCGGCGATGGCCGAATGGTTCGCGATCGATGATTGGAACAGGCTTCAGCTTAACAGCTGCGTGAACAGCCAACAATCTTGATTATTGGAATGCGGGTCCCGAGCGGATCCGCATTTTTTGATTTTTGCTTGCGTGATTCATAATTTATGGAGGTGGCAGGTTATTAGCAGGGAACATCAAATCAACGATGAAATTCGGGCCAGAGAAGTGCGTGTAGTCGGTGCTGAAGGCGAACAACTAGGCATCAAGCTTTTCCGCGAGGCACTGCAATTGGCAATCGATTTGAACTTGGACCTAGTGAACGTTGCACCGACAGCGAAACCGCCGGTGTGCCGGATTATGGACTATGGCAAATTCCGTTATGAGCAGCAAAAGAAAGAAAAAGAAGCTCGCAAGAATCAGAAGATTGTAGACACGAAGGAAGTTTGGTTCCGTGCTAACATCGACGAGAACGATTACCAAACTAAATTCCGCAATGTTGTAAAGTTTCTGGGTGAAGGCGATAAAGTGAAATGTTCGGTTCGTTTCCGCGGACGTGAAATTACACATGCTTCTGTAGGTCAGAAGATTCTTGATCGGCTTGCAACAGAGGTTGCTGATCTGTGCGTCATGGAGCGTGTTCCTAAACTTGAGGGCCGCAGTATGATTATGATTTTGGCACCGAAACAGACTAACTAACATTCTTTGAGGAGGAACACCCCATGCCTAAAATGAAAACTCACAGCAGTTTGAAAGATCGTTTCAAAATCACTGGCACTGGCAAAGTAATTCGTTACAAAGCTTACAAAAACCACCTTCTTTCCGGCAAATCGTCCCGTCAGAAGCGTGTACTGAACACTCAACCAAACTTGGCTAAAGGCGATTTCAAACGTCTGCAACAAGGCCTTGCAAACATCAAAGGTTAATTAGATCGATCTAATTCGTATAACTATTACTCGGGAGGTTTCTACTCATGGCAAGAGTTAAAGGCGGATTCGTCCGCGCACGTCGTCGTAAAAGAATTTTGAAGCTAGCAAAAGGTTATTTCGGTTCAAAGCATCGCCTGTTTAAAACAGCGAAAGAGCAAGTAATGAAATCTTTGCTTTATGCTTACCGTGACCGTCGTCAACACAAACGTGACATCCGCAAACTGTGGATCGTTCGTATCAATGCAGCAGCTCGTCTGAATGGCCTGTCATACAGCAAATTCATGTACGGTTTGAAGCTTGCGGGTATCGAAGTAAACCGCAAAATGCTTGCTGATCTTGCAGTTAACGACATCAACTCGTTCAACACTTTTGCAAACCTTGCAAAGCAAAAAGTAAACGCGTAGTCTACGGATTACCGTTTTAACGATAAAGCGCCCTTCCGCTCAGCGGGAGGGCGCTTTTTATTTGTTTTAATCTATATGGACAGCGGTACAATCGCATTCTGATGCTAGTGAATAGAGTATAGGACAACGCCGTTTATACTTCCGAGATAAATATCCTCTATGAGCATTTGTCGGCGGAGGCAAATCACATGCATTGTAAGCTATGTTGAGGAGGGAAATCCTTATGCAACGCGTTACGAAAGAACAAGTTCAGAAGATGGTCGGCAAAACGGTCTATGCGGTTCGCAAAGACGGTTCTGTCGTCACTGGTAAACTCGTTCGCGCCCATCAAAATCAATTGCAGCTCATGCCGCTTAGCAACGGCAAAGAGGTTCAGACAAGAGCGATCATAGCACTTGTATTATTCGATCTGCTTGCGATCGGCTTATTCGCCGGCGGAGGCTTTGGCTGGGGCGGAGGCTTCGGCGGACCAGGCTTCGGTGGACCAGGCTTTGGTGGACCAGGCTACGGCGGACCAGGCTTTGGTGGACCAGGCTTCGGTGGACCAGGTTTCGGTGGACCGGGCTTCGGTGGCCCGGGAGGCGGCTGCGATTGCCAGCCGATTGCCGGTTATAATAACACCCCGTACTACTAATCGCATCCATGGCAGAATAAGCGAACTAGGTTAATAATGATTTAACCATCTCGTAGCAGCGAACCTGATGAATGAAACGGACGGTCTGATAGCCCAGCCTCGAATAGAGACGCTGGGCTTTTGGATTTCCATGATCGACAAACAATCTGGCGAAGCTGCAGCCCTTTTCTTTGGCGCTTGTTTCCGCTTTGGCTATGAGAAGCGTGCCGATTTGTTTGCCGCGATGCTGAGGATGGACGACGAGCATGTCGAAGAGGAGCGTGTCGCCCCGCGTATAGTAATGGATGAATCCAAGCGGTATGCTTCTTTTGGACCGTGAGTAAACAAGCGAGACACCGTCGCTTAGACGTCTGGGCAGCTCGCGAATCGTCTGGGCATCATTTGGCGAAGCTGTATAAGAGAGCGGTATGAGCTCCTTCTTGATTAAACGGATGATCTCCTCGTCATCCGTGCGTGCTCGCCTTGCTCGAATCATAGGGCATCCTGCTTTCTTAGGTGCATGATTCTTCATCTTATGTTGCAAATAGCGGCGAGGCGCGCCTAAGAATCGCGTATACATAACTTTTTATAATTATGCTGGTGCAAGTCCTTGACGAATGAAATTGTGGAGCATATAATAAACGATAAGCTAATAAGTAAACGGCTATGAAGAGGACGAAGTGTTAAGGGCTCTTTTGCTCCAGAGAGCGATCGGATCTGCTGAAACCGACGCCAATACCCCTTTCCAACGAGCTCACCTCGGAGCTGTTTCCCTGAAAAGATCGATAAGATCGTATTAGGGGAAATCGTAAGGCACACGTTATTGTGCCAAGGTAATGAACGATGGTTCGTTCTTACCTCATGAGGTTATGCGCTGTGAGGCGTATAACATATTTGGGTGGTACCACGGAAGCTAAACCTTTCGTCCCTGGACGCAATAGACGTCTGGGAACGAAAGGTTTTTTTGTTTTTCTAATATTCCAACTCGTTTCACCTAGGAAGGGAGGACGACTTAATGGTCGCTCAACATGCAACGTTAAGGTCAAAAGAAGAAATTAAGGAAAACCTGAGAAAACCGGAGGTTATTACCGGCTCAGAAATTTTGCTTCGCAGCTTGGTGCTCGAGGATGTGGAGTGTGTGTTCGGCTATCCAGGCGGAGCTGTGTTGTACATTTATGATGCCATGCACGGATTTTCGGATTTTCAGCATCTGCTGACCCGTCACGAGCAAGGCGCCATTCATGCGGCCGACGGCTATGCGCGGGCTAGCGGAAAAGTTGGCGTATGTATCGCAACATCAGGACCGGGAGCTACGAATCTCGTCACAGGAATCGCAACTGCGTATATGGACTCGGTGCCGCTTGTCGTCATTACCGGCAACGTAGCGACTACACTTATCGGTACGGATGCTTTCCAAGAGGCTGACATTACCGGCATTACAATGCCGATTACGAAACATAGCTATCTGGTGCGCAAGGCTGCTGATTTGCCTCGTATCATTCATGAAGCGTTCCACATCGCCAATACCGGCCGTAAAGGTCCAGTATTGATCGATATTCCGAAGGATGTTTCCGCCGAGCTTGCTATGTTCGAGCCGGTAACGGAAGTTAGCATCCGCGGCTACAACCCAACGGTTACGCCGAATAAACTGCAAGTTGAGAAAATGATTAAAGCGATCACGGAAGCTGAACGTCCGATCGTATTGGCAGGCGGCGGCGTTGTGTACTCCGGTGGTCATGAGGAATTGCTCGAGTTCATTACGAAATCGGGTATTCCAATTACGACGACATTGCTCGGACTAGGCGCATTCCCAAGCGGTAACGAGCTATGGCTCGGTATGCCGGGCATGCATGGTACCTACACAGCTAATACAGCCATTCAATCGGCGGATTTGCTAATCAATATCGGTGCTCGCTTCGACGACCGCGTAACGGGCAAATTGTCCGGCTTCGCTCCGCTGGCGAAGATCGTCCACATCGATATCGATCCGGCGGAAATCGGTAAGAACGTTCCGACGGACATTCCGATTGTTGGTGATGTGAAGACTGTTCTTCAAATCGCAAACAAAGAAGTGAAATATGCGGAGAAAGCTGATGCATGGCGTGCGAAGCTTGCAGCTTCCTGTAAGGAAGTACCGTACAGCTATACAGATTCCGATACAGAATTGAAACCGCAATGGGTTATCGAAATGCTCTACGAAGAGTCGAAGGGTGAAGCGATTGTAACGACTGACGTTGGCCAGCACCAAATGTGGGCAGCACAGTACTATAAGTTTAATCAGCCGCGCTCGTGGGTGACTTCCGGCGGACTCGGTACGATGGGATTTGGTTTCCCGTCGGCAATCGGTGCCCAAATGGCGAACCCGGACCGTTTGGTTATCTCCATTAACGGTGACGGCGGGATGCAGATGTGTGCGCAGGAACTTGCCATTTGCGCGATCAACAACATTCCGGTTAAAGTCGTTATTATCAACAATCAGGTACTCGGCATGGTACGTCAGTGGCAAGAGTTGATCTATGACAATCGTTACAGCCACATCGATCTTTCCGGCAGCCCTGATTTTGTGAAATTGGCTGATGCTTACGGCGTTCGTGGATTCCGCGCTTCTAATAAAGAAGATGCACGTGCTGTATGGCAAGAAGCCATGAATCATCCGGGACCGGCAGTAGTGGAGTTTGTCGTTCGTAAACATGAGAATGTGTATCCAATGGTTACACAAGGCTCCACAATTGACCAAATGCTAATGGGGGATTCTGAATGATGAAGAGACATACGGTAGCAGTTCTCGTAAACGATCAGCCAGGCGTCCTCCAGCGCGTTTCCGGTTTGTTTGGACGCCGCGGCTTCAATATTGAAAGCATTACGGTTGGGACGAGCGAAGAAACCGGCTTGTCCCGCATGGTCATCGTCACAACCGGCGATGACAAGATGCTTGAGCAAGTCATCAAGCAGCTGTACAAGCTCATCGACGTTATTAAAGTCGTTGATTTAAGCGCCAATCCGATGGTTGGCCGTGAGCTTGCGCTTATTAAAGTAAGTGCGGAACCAACGTCCCGTCCTGAAATTCTCGGCGTAGTCGAAACGTTCCGTGCCGCTGTTGTCGATATCGGCACAACGTCGCTGATGGTGCAAGTAGTAGGCGATACGGAAAAAATCGATGCAATGATCGAACTGCTGAAGCCATATGGCATTCGCGAACTGTCTCGTACAGGCGTAACGGCGATGATCCGCGGAAACGCTAGATAACTAGATCATAGGTAACCTAAGCATGTAAAGCTTCAAGCCCGTCCAAAATTCAGGTCAACACCGCTTTTGGGCGGGGGTTAGAGTGAGGGAACCAGCATTGTGTTCGCTTGATTAGTCCCTTCTGTAACACCCGCTCAAAAGGGTTAAATTAAAGGAGGCAACATTCACATGGCAGTTACATTGTACTATGAGAAAGATGCAGACCAAAGCGTTCTGCAAAGCAAAACAATCGCAGTTATCGGTTACGGTTCCCAAGGTCATGCTCAAGCACAAAACCTTCGCGACAGCGGTCTGAAAGTAATTATCGGCCTTCGCGCTGGTAAATCTGCTGAGAAAGCTAAAAACGACGGCTTTGAAGTATTGTCCGTTGCCGAAGCTGTAAAACTTGCTGATGTTGTACAAATCTTGATGCCTGACGAAACGCAAGCACGCGTTTACAAAGAAGAAATCGAGCCGAACCTGAAACAAGGCGCAGCTTTGATGTTCTCCCACGGCTTCAACGTTCACTTTGGTCAAATCAAACCTCGTAAAGACACAGATGTATTGCTAGTTGCTCCTAAGTCCCCGGGCCACATGGTTCGTCGTACTTATGTTGAAGGCTTTGGCGTACCTGGTCTTATCGCGATCGAGCAAGATGCAACCGGCAACGCAAAAGCAATCGGTCTTGCATACGCAAAAGGTATCGGCTGTACACGTGCAGGCGTTATCGAAACTTCGTTCCGCGAAGAAACAGAAACAGATCTGTTCGGCGAGCAAGCAGTACTTTGCGGCGGCGCAACTGCACTTGTTAAAGCAGGTTTCGAAACGCTTGTTGAAGCAGGCTATGCTCCGGAAATGGCTTACTTCGAGTGTCTGCATGAGCTGAAGCTTATCGTTGACCTGATGTATGAAGGCGGCCTTTCCACAATGCGTGATTCCATCTCCAACACAGCTGAATACGGCGACTATGTAACAGGTCCTCGCATTGTAACTGACGAGACGAAGAAAGCTATGAAAGCCGTTCTTACAGATATCCAACAAGGTAAATTCGCTCGCGATTTCATCTTGGAAAACCAATCCAACAATGCATTCATGACGGCAACTCGCCGTAACGAAGCTCAACACCCAATCGAAGTGGTTGGCGGTCAACTTCGTGAATTGATGCACTGGATCAAGAAATAATAAGGCATTATCCCCGTAACCGGTTATGCAGATTGGTTTGACTTCCAGGTTCTTGGGAGGCAGCATTCTGCGGTTGAATGTATAAATATGCATACCCGGATAAAGTGACCGGTCCCTGCGTCTCCTACTGGAGGCGTCAGGGCCGTTTCGCTATCCGGGATTATTCTTGAGTCCGAGGTGTAGCTAATGCGTAAAATTTATATTTTCGATACGACGCTTCGTGACGGCGAGCAATCTCCGGGCGTTAACCTCAACACGAAGGAAAAGGTTGAGATTGCGTACCAGTTGGAGAAGCTTGGCGTCGATCGGATCGAAGCCGGCTTCCCGGCTGCGTCCCCGGGCGATCTTGCAGCGGTTAATGCCGTTGCGCGTGCCGTCAAGAATGCTTCTGTCATCGGCCTGGCGCGTTCTCGCGAACAGGACATCGATGCGGTTGTTGAAGCGCTGAAAGGCGCTCAAGATCCATGCCTGCATCTGTTCCTTGCGACGAGCCCAATCCACCGTAAGCACAAGCTGCGTATGGAGAAGGATCAAGTACTGGAGACAGCAGAGCGTGCGATCCGTTATGCGAAGCAATATTTTAGCAAAATCGAATTCTCGCCTGAGGATGCGGGCCGTACGGAGCTTGATTTCTTGTGTCAAGTAACGGACATGGCGATTCGCGCAGGCGCAACGGTTGTTAATATTCCGGATACGGTTGGCTACATGAACCCGTCCGAGTATGGTCATATCTTCAAGACGCTCAAGGAGCAGGTGCCGGGCATCGAGAAAATTCAGCTTAGCGCACACTGTCACGACGATCTTGGCATGGCGACAGCCAATGCACTGGCAGCGATTCTAAACGGTGCGGATCAAATCGAGGGTACGATCAACGGAATCGGCGAACGCGCCGGTAACACGGCACTCGAAGAGATCGCGATGGCACTTGCTACGCGTGCGGATTACTTCGGTGCGACAACGACGCTCAACCTGAAGGAAATTGCAAAAACAAGCCGTCTCGTGAGCAAACTGACGGGCATGGTTGTCCCTGGCAACAAGGCCATCGTAGGCGCGAATGCGTTTGCGCATGAGTCTGGTATCCATCAGGATGGCATGTTGAAAGAGAAAACGACATACGAAATCATCTCTCCGGATTCAATCGGTCTGCGTGATTCCAAGCTTGTGCTTGGCAAGCATTCGGGACGCGCTGCGTTCCGTGAGAAGCTGATTGACCTAGGCTACGAGCTTGACGACGAAGCCGTAAACACGGCTTTCGCGAAATTCAAAGACTTGGCAGACAAGAAGAAAAACGTCATGGACGAGGATATTCGCGCCATGCTGGAAGAGAAACTCACCGATACGCCTGAAGTGTATTCGCTTGAGACGATCCAAGTCAGCTATGGCAACAAGTCAGTTCCAAGTGCAACGATCCGTGTTCGCACTGCTGAAGGCGAAGTGAAGGAGCAATCGGCAGAAGGCAACGGTTCTGTTGATGCGATTTACAACGCGATTGATGCGCTGACAACAGAAACGGTAGAGCTGGAGGACTACTCCATCAAATCCGTTTCGCAAGGTAAAGATGCGCTTGGCGAGGTGCATGTTGTGCTGAAGCAAGATGAAGTATCCGCTCAAGGCCGCGGCCTTAGCACGGATATTTTGGAAGCGAGCGCACGTGCTTACATCGACGCATTGAATCGTCTCGTGGAGAAGCGGAAGTCCCCGGGCAGACGCGACAAAATGAGCTTGATCTAGTGAAACGAACGCTCCGGCGGCCAATTATGGCTGCCAGGGCGTTTTTTTGTGGTTACTGGATGGGGGAGAATGAAAACCTTGCCACGGAGCAGCAGGGGGTTAATCTGGCGGTGACTGCGTTTAGTCGATTTCGTGCCCGTTGCTTACTGTCGCTGAATGCTGCATGTCCAATCTCGATTGTACACGCAAACCAATCAGCTTCGGCCATGTTATAATATAGAAAAAATCGACATTCGTGGTCGCTTCGGGTCTGTGACCGGAGATGCGAGCGCCGTGCCGATTGGGGGAACGTTATCAGATGCTGTTCGTGTGGATTGTGCTTTGGATTACGGCGGTGCTGCTTGTTACGGCAAACCGGCGAAATGCCGCTGGCCGCTGGCTCAGCTTAGTTGCCTTCTGCGGTGGGATGGGAGCGCTGGCATCCGTTCTGGAAGGTTGGATCACTACGATGCTGGCTAATCAAGATATCGATGCATCAGGCGAGCATGTGCTGCGGATTATCCAGCGCACCTGTTCATGGACAAGCTACTATGGATTGCCTTACGGATTTCTATGCTTCGGGACAGCCTATAATTCGGACCGAATACCGCCTGCGCTCTCTCGTAGATTTCCAGCAGTGGCAGCTATACTACCCCTTGGGATGCTTGCGCTGCCTATAGCAGAGTCGTATCCTGTGCATTTCAAAATACTCGCCATTTGGGCGATCCCATATTTTATCATCGGCGCGATCCTGCTGCTGACCAAGTCGCATGTGCATCCGGCGGAGCGCCGAGCTCATGCCGTACTGTTAATCGCTGTGCTGCCTGCTGTTCTGATCGCGCTGACGATGAATTTCATTATGCCGCTCTTCGGCCTATATGGACTCTGGCGCTATAATGTATGGCCGATTAGCATTGCTTTCGTCATCTTTATCTTTGCCCTGTTTAATTTCGGTTTTCTAGGTGTTCAGCTGCTCATTGAGCGCAAGCAATTGAATTACTCGCTGCGGGCGATTACAAGCGGCACGGCGATGCTGAATCATGCGATCAAGAATGACATCGGGAAAATCAAACTGTTTACCGATAAAATGAACCGCGAAGCAGGAGCGAATGAGGAGCTGCGCAGCGATCTGAGCGTCATCAGCACAGCGGCCGGACATATTGAAGCGATGATTCGCAGCGTGCATGAGCGGACGCAGGAGCTGCGTCTGCAGCTGCGGGAGGTTCACCTGACGGAGCTGGTGCGCGATCAGCTGGCGATGCTTGAGGAGCAAACAAGCAGCCGAGACATAGGCATAACCGTGCACTACGACGAGCAGGCAACAGCAGTAGCTGATGCAGAACAAACGTCGGAAGCGATTCATAATGTGCTGCAAAATGCAATTGATGCGATGCCAGGCGGTGGGAGCTTAACCGTCACTGTAATCGGCGGCAAACGCGGCAGCACAATTGAGATTAGCGATACAGGTGCAGGTATTGAGCGCTCGCATCTGAGGAAAGTCATTGAGCCGTTCTTCACGACGAAGAGCGGCAAATCGATGAATTTCGGACTGGGATTGGCATACTGCGCTCAACTGATGAGCCGCCAGGGCGGGGAGCTTCGGATCAGCAGCGAGGCGGGAGTCGGCACAGTGGTGCGGTTTCATTTTAAAGCGGTCAAACGGGTTAAAGGAGCAGAGAGATGAGCGAGAGAGCGATTTCGATTGTATTGGTCGAGGATGATCCGGACTGGCGCAGAGGATTGATCGCCTATTTAAATGGTGAGCCTGATATGGAGGTAGTCGGTGAGGCTGATCACGCGGATGCGGCACTCGCTGTTGTGGCGGATAGGAATCCGGATGTCATTCTGCTTGATATCATGCTGGCTGACAGTCCGGAGGGCTTACGGCTGGCAGCAGAGCTGTCTGTCGCGTCACATGCGCGCGTTATTATGCTTACCTCGATGGAGGATCGTGCTTTTGTCGTGGAGGCGTTCCGAGCAGGGGCAGTTAATTACTTGGTGAAATCGGACTTTACTTCGATTCCGAGTGCGGTGCGCAAGGCGGCTGAGGATCGATCGGCAATCGACGGCTCTGCGGCAAGGCTGATGCTGGAGGAGTTCAGGCGGCTCAAGAAGCTCGAACGCGAGTATGAAACGGATAAATTCAAACGGATGCTGACGCCATCGGAGGTGCAGCTGCTGTCGATGATTCACGAAGGCTACAGTCAGACGCAAATTGCAGAGAAATCCTTCCTCTCGCTGCGTACGGTCAAGAACCATGTGAATAACATCCTGCGCAAGCTCGGCGGCAAGAGCAGCAAAGAAGCGGCGCAGCGAGCGAAAGACAACGAATTATTTTGAGTTGGAAGCTGATTGGTTTGCGTGTGCAATCGAGATTGGACATGCAGCATTCAGCTGCTCGGATTGGTTGCCTCCCCGATACGCTAACGAATCCAGGAGGTCTTATTTGCCCCATTATGAACAAAAATAAATTCTAACGAATCGTACAGGTCTTATTCAGTCATATCATCGCATCAAAAGGCATTTTTGGGCTAATAAGACCTCAGTGATTCGTTAGAATTTTTGAGGGGCTATATTCTCACAAATAAGGCGTCTGTGGTTCGTTAAAATTCTCGAGATGCAACTTTCTCGCTTTCTCGCAGCATTCGGCTAAGCTGATTGGTTTGCGCGAACAAGCGGGATTGGATATGCAGCATTCAGTTAAGCTGATTGGCTATCGCAAGTACAGCTTTCGAGGCTTATTCGTTCAGCCTATAAAAGTCATAGCTTTCATATCTTTGTCAATGTCGGCTTCTTATGGTACAACTAGGAGTAGACTGAGAATCATAATCAAAGGGCGGCAATAGAAGACAATGTTTCTTCTCTAGTCCTGAATAAAAGGAGAGTCAATCAGACATGGCAGACGTGAAGAAGATTGCAGTTATCGCCGGTGACGGAATTGGACCGGAGGTTGTTGGCGAAGCGATTAAGGTAATGAAGAAAACAGAGGAGCTGTTCGGCTTGCAGTTCGAGTTCGAACATGGCTTGTTCGGCGGTATCGCGATCGACGAGAAAGGGACTCCGCTTCCACAAGAAACACTCGACATTTGTAAAAATGCCGATGCGGTTCTGCTTGGCGCAGTTGGCGGCCCGAAATGGGATAACAATTCGAAAGAGCTTCGCCCGGAAACCGGCTTGCTCGGTATTCGTAAAGCGCTTGGCTTGTTCTCCAACATTCGCCCAGCTAATGTATTTGACTGCTTGATGGAAGCTTCCACATTGAAGCCGGAAGTTCTTGAAGGCACAGACTTGATCGTTGTGCGCGAATTGACAGGTGGCATCTACTTCGGCGAGAAATTCCGCCGCGAAGGCGCTAACGGAGAAGAAGCGGTAGATACTTGCGTATACAACGTAATGGAAATTGAGCGTATTGCTCGCCAAGGCTTCGAAATTGCACAAACTCGCCGCAAGAAATTGGCTTCTGTAGATAAAGCAAACGTACTTGAAACTTCCCGTCTGTGGCGTGAAGTAGTAAACCGGATCGCACCTGAGTACCCGGATGTTGAGCTTGAGCACGTTCTGGTCGACAACTGCGCTATGCAGCTGCTTCGCCGTCCTTCGAGCTTCGACGTTATCGTAACAGAGAACATGTTTGGAGATATTATCAGTGATGAGGCAGCGATGCTGACTGGTTCCATCGGTATGCTTTCCTCCGCTTCGCTTGGCGAAGGCAGCTTCGGCCTATATGAGCCGGTGCACGGCTCCGCTCCTGACATTGCTGGACAGGGCATTTCGAACCCAATCGCAACGATTCTCTCGGTTGCACTGATGTACCGTTTGACATTTGGTTACATGGAAGCAGCACAAAGCATCGAAGATGCGGTTAAATCCGTTCTAGACGCTGGCCACCGTACAGGTGACATTGCTGTTGATAAGAGCAAAGCAATCGGCACAGTCGAAATGGGCGATCTCATCATCGCAGCGTTGAAGAAGTAATCTTGGAGGTCACAACATGGCAGAACGTTTGGTAGGTCGCCTTGCTCCCGACTTCTCGATGGAGACGGCAACAGGCAACGGTCAAGGCTTCAGCACGGCGGCACTTTCCGATTTCAGAGGCAAATGGCTTGTCCTTTTCTTCTATCCTCTTGATTTCACATTTGTATGCCCAACTGAAATTACAGCGCTTAGCGAAGCTGCTGGTCAATTCGGCAAAGTCGGTGCAGAAATCCTTGGCGTATCCGTGGACAGCAAACACTCCCACCGCGCTTGGATCAACACACCGGTTAATGATAACGGGTTAGGCCAGCTGAACTTCCCGCTTGCTTCTGACCTCACGAAGAACGTTGCTCGTGACTACGGCGTCCTGATCGAAGAAGAAGGGATCGCGCTTCGCGGTTTGTTCATCATTGATCCGGAAGGCGAAGTCAAATACCAAGTTGTTAACCACAACAATGTGGGTCGCAGTGTTGAAGAAACATTCCGCGTATTACAAGCTTTGCAATCCGGCGGTCTGTGCCCAATCAACTGGAAACCAGGCGACCAACACCTGGTTTCGAAATAAGAATCGACATCTTGCATACGATTAACCCGGGACCTCTAAGAGGCCTCGGGTTTTTCTATACTCTGGAAACGCAGGAAAGCAGGAATTTTGCCAGAGAGGCGCGAATAAGTTATACAAAGTTTCAGATGTGATTGATGAAGGGTAATGGAGGCTAAGGAGGAGACTGACATGAGCTTTTGCTGTGGAGCAAGCATGATCGGCACGAATGGCACGCTGAAGCATTTTCGCACGCATATTCATAATGTTCCTATTCTTTTCTGTCCAGTATGTCATCGCGTTGAAATTCATCACATGATTGAGAATGAATATGAGATTCTTGCTGAGTATGCACACGGCGACGGCGCATCGGAAGTCGACTTCATCGAATATGTCGAGCAGGAAGATAAAGAACTGTTCGAGAACTGTGTAAACAATGAGAACGAAGATCCAATGGATGTCGTGACCAATCAAATTGATATGGCACTTGATCTCTTAAGCTTCGCGAAGCAAATCGCGGACGAGGCTTGGGAAGCGGAATTGAAAAAGCGGCTCGGCGTATTAAACCAGCGGCGTAATAAGCTACTGCAGCGACGAACCTCTGAAGGATATTGCTAGATACGAAAAGCCTCCTGATGAAGGGGGCTTTTTCTTTTATATACCATTGTGTTCGACCCCCTCAAGTAAGAGGGACATCACGAAAAATGTAAATGTGAGGTGGAGCGGTTGTTACTTGTTCTGTTCAAACGGATTTTTGGCGGTAAGCCCGATACGTCCGCTGTCACCCTAGATACGAAAATCACTCCTGAAGATATGGTGGAGATGATCCGCAGCGGAGAAGCTTCGCGCAATGATTTTATCGCGTCGTATAAGCCGTATATAGCGAAGGTGACAAGTAGATTCTGCAAAAGATATATTGATCCTACTCGTTCGGATGAGTTCAGCATTGCGCTGGCTGCCTTCGACGAAGCGGTTGAACAATTCTCAAGTCAGGCAGGAAAATCGTTTCTCGGCTTTGCCGAAACGGTCATTCGGCGCAGGCTTATTGACTATGTGCGAAAAGAACAAAGGCATTCCGGCACTGTTCCTTACAGCGCCTTTGATCAGGATGACGAGGAAGAATTAACCGTCAATCCGATTGAAACGAAGGAAGCGCTGCAGCGTTACTCCATTTCGCAGGATGTGGAGGCTAGGCGGCTTGAAATCAGTGAATACGACAGCCGGCTGAAGCAGTTTGGTATCTCGTTTGGCGAGCTGCCTGATTTATCGCCGAAGCATTCCGATTCAAGGATTCTGCTTATCTCGATCAGCAAATTACTTGCTAACGCTCCGGAGCTCTACGAGATTATGGAGACGAAACAGAAGCTGCCCATTAAAGAGTTATGCGAGATGGCGGGTGTATCCCGCAAAACGATCGAACGAAATCGTAAATACATTATAGCCATTGCACTACTACATAACGGTGATTATCCTTACCTGCAGGAATATATACAGCCCCAAGAGCCACCACAGCAGGAACAACCCCAGGTGAAAGGAGTGAGAGCATGAGTCGTGGAATTGTGATGGAAACAGGCCCTAAATACGTAATACTACTAATGCCGGATGGGCAATTCCGCAAGGTGCCTACAGGCCGGAAGCCTCAGGTTGGCGAGGAGTTTAACTTCACTGAGCAGCGAAGATTCGCCCAGCCGCGTAAATTGTACAGCTTTAGCGCAGGCGCGGCAGCGATTCTGCTTCTCCTCTTTGTTCCGTTTCTGCTAAACCACATGAATCAAGGACCGCAGGTTGTCGCTTATCTGACCATGGATGTGAATCCAAGTATTGAGCTTGGCATCACAGAGGATGAGCATGTTGAAGAACTGCGGGCGATTAATAACGATGGCAAGGATGTAACGGAAGGTTTGGTTTATAAAGGGCTGCCGCTTGAGCAAGTCACGGAAGCCATAATGGATCGAATTAGTGCCGGTCCGTATCTAAACAGCGGTGAAGGCGACGTCATTATTACAAGTGTGCTGGTCGCTAATCCGGCTGTATCAGAATATGAGAATACAGTAACGACGCATATGGATGCGGCCGTGCGCAAATCGCTCTCGAAGACGGATAAAGGCCGCAGCTTGAAGATTGAAGTGACAACACTTTCTGCGCCTGAAGAGATTCGCGAAGAGGCGAAGCAGGACGGACTGTCTGCAGGAAAGCTGGCGTTCTACTTAATGGCGAAGCAGCAAGGCCATAAGGTGTCAATTGAACAGCTCAAGACGCAGTCGATTCACCAGACGGCGAAGCCGTGGGGCGGCGTGAAAGCAGTCATTAATGAAAACAACAAACCGCCGGCACCTGTAGCTAAGAGTGGTCAAGAGCAAGGGGATACGGTGAGAAAACAAGAACAAACGACTCCCGCTCCATCGAAGCAGGCATGGGAGCAGCAGAAGGAACAGCAGCGAGAGCACTTAAGAGAACTGCTGAAGAAAGAGCAGGAGAAACGGGAGCAAAGGAAAGATGGTCATCGCGGCAATCGTTCAGATTCCAATGATAAATCGGGAATGAATGAGAACAAGGATCAAGTTAACGGCAGCGGCGGCAAGGGTATCAAGACGGACAACAACAAAGGGAATGATAAAGGAAACAGTAAGGGCAATAACAAGGGGAATAACAATAGCAGCAACAAAGATAGTAATAAAGTCATTGGCAAAGGCTGGAATCGCGGGGATCATTCTTCAGGTGGAGGCGTCACGACCTTAACACCTGCTCAGAACCCATTTCAGAAGGGAAATGGTATTCGTAAGGATGACAACCGAGACGACAACAAACGAGATGATGACAAAGGTAAAAGTGACAATAAGCAAAGCGATGACGATCGTAAGAATGACGATCGCAGCAACGACCAAAAAGGCGGCCAAGGTGAAGTGAAAAACACTTCCAATGGTCGTCATAATGGCGTTTCAGACGATGATAAGAACCAAGGCGATCGCAAAAACGGCAGCACGGGTAAGAACAACAATAATGATAATGACAATGGGAAACAAAACGATAAGAACGACGGCAGGTCCAGTAAACAAGGTAAAATGGACGATAAGAATGACGATCGCAATCAAGGTAGAGACAGCAGTAACGGTAAGGGGAACAACGGCCGCGGACAAGGAAAACGCAATTAGAATAGGTAGACGAAAGGCGCAGGCATCAGAGCTGCGCCTTTCGTACTACTTTCTTTCGGTATTATTCGACAGTATCTCCTGTTGACAGAAAAAGGACGTAATTACTATGATTATTGTAAGCGATCTCGGGCTCGGAACCTGCATAAAGAAAGCAATTTTGATGTGCGGAGGCGAGAAATAATGGAAATGCTCCATATTCGAGAAAAGGCTGATGCGATCAAGGCACGACAAAGAGGAAGAAACATCGCGAAGACGATCGGCTTCAGTCTTGTTGATCAGACCGTAATTGCGTATACGATTTCCGAACTAGCACTTCAGCTCATTTCTTACTCGGAGAAGGGACATATGACCATTCGGCAAATCAGTCCGTCCAAAGGGGAACCCGCGAGCGGCATTGAAATCAGACTGTTCGATCACTTCCGCGGTCCCAGTCGAATCCATCTTCAGTTGGTAGAGAAACTGGCAGACGATATTGAGCTGTCTCATGATCAGTTACGAGGAACCATGATAACGCTCCGTAAATGGATTGTTTCTCCATTGCGCATGGATTCGCCGAACTGTGCAGCAGGAGAGGAGTAAATCAATGCAAGCCATTAGAAAGCGATATTTCCCAGCGCTGGCTGAATATATTCGAAGCGGCAGCGAGGCATCGCTTTTTGAAGCGACCGAAATCGGAAAGCTGCTTCATGGCATTCATCCGGAAGATATTATTGCGATTCATGAAGATTCGATGCAGATGCTTGTTGCCAATGTCGAGTCAGAGGAAGCACTCAAGTTGTACAGCCGGTCGTTTATTTTTCTAATTGAGCTCATGGTCGCTTTCCGATTCCGTCTCCAGCCGGAGCAAACGCCGGATCAGCGTTTCAGCGAGATGCGGGACATGCTGCTCAGCTCACACCGCTCTTTCCGCATGGTGAAGAATAAATACGAAAATGTGCTGCAGCATATGGACAGCGGCATTGCCATTCTAGATAGCGATGGGATTGTCTCCTTTATCAATGTTCAGATGGCCAAGCTGCTCGACATCCCTCGCAAAACGTTAATCGGCTGCAATTTAACCGATATTTTATGGCATAATCAGCTTAGTCGGAGCAAGAAGCGCATTATTCTCAGACTCTATAAAGAAATGTTTTTGCGAAGAAGCCGTTACCTGGAGTTTCAGGATGTGAATGGTCGCTTCCTGCTCGTAACCGTTACGTATGGTGATCAGCTGGATGGTGACTATCTGTTCAGTGTCAAAGATGTCACGGAATATAAGCAGATTGAGCAATCGGCCTATCAGAACGATAAGCTGGCGATGCTGGGTAAGATCGCAGCTGCTATCGCGCATGAAATTCGCAACCCCCTTACATCCATCCGTGGTTTTATCCAACTCTTAAAGCCTCACCTCACCCAGTTAGGGAAAGAAGAATATTCCCGTATCATCTTGACTGAGATTGATCGTGCGAACGATATTATTTATGAGTTTCTGAACTCTTCGAAGCCGTCTGCCCCGATGAAGCAGAAGGTGCTTATTAATTCGCTGCTGAAAGAAGTCATCCTCCTCTCCGACAGCGAGGCGCTCATGAAGGGCTGCCAAATTCATCTGGAAACCTATGACGAGGAACTCTCCACATCGATTGATGTGAAGCAGGTGAAGCAGGTTATTTTGAATATCGTCCGTAACGCAATGGACGCTATTGACGAAATGGGCGGTGAACGAAGCGGCCGCATTGATATTATTACAAGGCGGGACGGCAAAGACGCCGAAATTACGATTCGCGATAATGGAAAAGGCATGGATGTCGTGACCAAATCCAAGCTGTTTGACCCCTTCTTCACGACGAAGGCTTCGGGCACGGGATTAGGCCTTTCGGTCAGCTATCGCATTGTCCGCAACCACGGCGGGAAGATACGGGTTTCGAGCAGCAGCGGTGAAGGTACGGAGTTCAATATCTATTTGCCATTGGCCGAATAAAGCATTAGAATCGGGGTATAACCCGTGTTAATCGCAGAAGTTGTCTTGCAGAGGCTGATCATGCTTGACCATCAGAGCTGCATGACAAGGACGAACTAGGAAATCGGGGAAACCCGGTTTTTTTGTGTTGATTAGCCTTGTGCAGGCTACGAGTTTCAAGACAGGAGTTGTTTACAGACGATGAGTATTACATTCACATATGAGACGAAGAACGCACGGAATGCAGCAGATGCTGCCGATGTAGTCGTATCCTTCATCAGTAAAGAAGAACTAAAGCAGCCCGGAGGGGCAGTGGCAGGCATCCATCCGCAGCTGGATGAAGCGCTGCGGCAGCATGTTGAGAAGGATCTCTTCAAAGGTGATCTCCGTGAAACGCTTGTGCTGCCAACGTTAGGACTGCTGCCGGAGTCGCATGTGATCTTCGTCGGCATATCTTCTCAGGATCATCTTACGGTTGATGGGCTGCGGGATGCAGCGGCTACAGCGGCTAAAGCTGCCAAGCGGTTAAAGGCTGCGAGTGTAGTACAGCTGCTGCCTCAGGTGCTGGCAATTGGAACAGCCGTATTCACAGTGTGTCAGGCTGCGCAGGCGATAACCGAAGGTTATATTCTCGGCTTATTCACACGTACGACGGCAAAGAAGATTGACAACCGTAGGCAGTCCCTCGTGAATAAAGTTGCTTTTACAGTAACACAGACATTACCGGAACCACTGGCAGCCGCAGCAGCGGAGCAGTGGGAGAGCGGTACCCGCCGAGGTGTTGTATTCGCGGAGTCCGTTGTGTTAGCAAGGAATTTGATCAATTTGCCTGGCAACACCTTGACCCCGGAAGTGCTGGCAAACGAAGCACAGACGCTGGCACAGGCTTATAACCTCCATGTTGAAATTATGGATGAACAGACATGTGAGAAGCTGGGGATGGGTGGACTTATTGGCGTCGGCAAAGGCAGTATTAACCCTCCGCGTATGATTGTTATTCAGTATGAAGGCGCTCCAGGTGACGAGGACAAATGGGGCATTATCGGTAAAGGCATCACCTTCGATACAGGCGGCATTTCCTTGAAAAAGGGCCTTGGGATGGAAGAGATGATTTCCGATATGGGCGGCGCTGCTGCCGTACTGGGACTGGCGCGTGTCCTAGGCGAGCTGCGTCCCAAGCTCAATGCTGTTATCGTCATTCCGACAGCGGAGAATATGCCTTCCGATCGGGCGATGAAGCCAGGCGATGTTCTGACGATGATGAACGGCACGACAGTTGAAATTGTGAATACCGACGCGGAGGGCCGACTCGTTCTCGCTGATGGACTCACAACAGCCATCCGCCGCGGAGCAACGAAGCTGATTGACGTTGCGACTTTAACCGGAGCGGTTATGGTAGCGCTTGGAGATGTCGCTACAGGCGTCATTACGAATGATGAGACGCTTCAGCAGCAGGTTATTCTCGCATCCAAGCGAGCCGGGGAACGTATCTGGCCGCTGCCTGCGTACCCGGAATTCCGCAAGCAACTGGACAGTGATGCCGCAGATATGAAGAATGGCGGGGGACGCTACGGCGGCGCAAGCATCGGCGGTTTGTTTATCGGCGCCTTCGCAGAGGAGAAGCCGTGGGTGCATTTGGACATCGGCGGTACGGCATGGCTGGAGCGGGATCGGTCATGGGAAGTTAAAGGTGGTACAGGAGTTATGGTGCGCACACTTGGCGAGCTGCTCGTTTAACACTTTTTATATAGCGCGGCCATTCATAGGTGTAACATCACGAGGGAGATAACCGCATGAATTTCTGGAACCACTTAATGTCTGTTTTTCGCCGAAAGCAAATGTCCGAACAACGCAGAGGATTACTGACCTCCATCATGGAAGGCATACCGGCTGTCATTATCGCGAACCTGCTTGGCGGTCCTATCTTAACCATTTATGTCGTGTATTTGGGCGGCTCGGCATCGGATGTCGGGCTGGTCATGGCTATTCCTGCTCTTGCCAATCTCGTGCAGTTGGTGGCGGCTTTCTACATGCAGCGGTTAAATAATCGCAAGCTGCTCCTCACGATATTCGGTACCATCCATCGACTGTTCTGGGTTGCGACCGGGCTTATTCCGTTCTTTGTCTCAGAGGAGCTGCGGGTCGACGTCTTTATCGGTTTATTTCTCATTTCCTTTATTTGCGCCTCCACAAGTACGGTCTTCTGGACCTCTATCGTTGCGGATATGGTGCCGCCGCAAGTGCGCGGACGCTATTTCGGCATTCGAAACACGATTCACTGGGCCGTTGGGAGCATAACGCTGCTTGTAGGCGGACAAATTCTGGAACGCATGAACGATGAGACCGGATTTGTCATTCTGTACATTGTCAGTGCAGTATGCACGGTCTGGAATGGGATCGAGCTGTGGCGTTATCCGAATCCGCCGTTCGAGAAATCGACAGCATCGAGCTCTGCAGCGCTCTTCCTCAAGCCCCTTAAAGATAGAAGCTATATGAAAGCGACGATATTCATTGCGGTATTTATTTTGCTGCAAAATGCGGTGATTCCGTTATTCTCGTATGTAATGCTAGAGACGCTGCATATCAGTAAGTGGGGCATTACGGTGCTTACGACGGTTCAGATGCTAACGACGATGTTCAGCTACTATTATTGGGGCAACCTCAATACTAGATTCGATTCGCGGACGCTGCTGCTGTGGGCGCTGCCGATCATCGCCGGTTCCTGTGTGCTATGGGTAGGGATTGAGTTTCTGCCAGTCCTGCTCGTCCTAACTATTGTCAACATCGCGCTTGGCGCCGGGCTTGGCGGCTACAACTTGCTTGTCTTTAACTTTATTATCGGCGATACACCAAAGTCTGATCGTCCGATGTATGTGGCCGTGTTCTCGGCACTTACCGGTGTGACCGGGTTTGTCGGTCCACTCTTCGGAGGCTGGCTGTATAAGCAAATCGAGGACAGTCCATATTGGCTGCAAAGCTACGGGGTCTCTCTAATTATCGGTGCTGCACTCCTTCTGCTTGCCCTTGCAATAGGACCGACTGTGCTTCGAGCGGAGCGCAGCGAACAGCAGACGCTCACGGATTGAGGAAGCTTGAAGGTAAGGAATGAAGCTGAGAGTTCGATTTCTCGACTCTCAGCTTCTCTGCGTCACGTTTTCTGCGCTGAGAGTCCGTTTTTCGAACTCTCGTTGATTGGTTGTGCTTAGCACAGCAATTTGATCCAGGATGATGACGTTATCGTAATCGAAAGGTTGGAGGAGATGGGGGTTAGTTGGTTGGCTTGATAAGCCATGACCGGATAGTAGGGACAGTATAATAATAAGCGGCTGCATTACCCACGTGGGAAGTGCAGTCGCTTTTTTATTAGTCGTACTATCGCAATCTTACAGGTTTCGATAGGTGCGAAGCAGAATATGAATCAATAGTGAAAACGCCATCAGTCGATCGAGGAGGATTATGAAGATGTATTTGACGAGAATGCGTCCCGAGCAAATTCGTAAAGCGGTGGGTGACGGATTGCCGCTCATTATGGCAGCAGGCGTGGTGGAATATCATGGTCCTCATCTGCCGATTGGAACGGATGTCATGCTTGCGGACTATATATGCACCGAGGTGGAGAAGCAGAGTCCTTGTGTCGTAGCGCCGCCGATTTCGTTCGGGCCAACCCTTTCCTGGGCCGGCGGGCCTCTGGATGGGGAGATTGATTTTGACCCGGAGCCCTTCTATGTCTACGTCAAGGAGCTGCTGAAGCGGTTTCGTATGATTGGCTTCAAGCGGATTTACATTGTGCAGCATCATCAGGGCATGGAAGGGCTGCAGGCGCTTAGCCTGAGACGTGCGGCAGCGGAGCTGTTGCGCGAGGAAGCGCTGGAATGGGGGAATTCCTGGGGATGGAAGGCGATGGAAGAACTGCCGAATCCACTTATTTTCGAAACGATACAGGTCGGGGGCATCGATAAATATTTGCAATATCCGCCGGACAATGCCGGGCCGATTCCGATCGGTCATGCGGGAAAAGGCGAAACGCAGATGATTCAGCACATCGACCCGTCGACAGTTAACATAGAAGCGCTGGGCAGCATCGCTCGTGAGCAATTGCCGGTGTGGCTGCTTAATGCGACAGAGGCGGATGCAGCTGAAGGGAAGTATTGGCTGGAATTGTGTGTTGATGGCTGGGTGCGCACGATCAAAGCAGGTACTGTATGAGCTTCAAGCTCTTAAGTAACATGGAGATTGAAAAGTAATGCCAGCCCGATAGATATGGGATATAATACCAGTTGGGAGTTAGATTATTCAAGTCATGGAACGGGACCACGGAAGGCTTCAGAGTTCGATAGGATGTTTTGAGCGTTATTTGGAGGCAAATAATCGCTGTACAGTTCGTTAGAGCATTCCGCGGAAAGCTAACGAACCGTCGGAGCCTTATTTGGTCGGAATTCCCACCTCCAGGAATCTAACGAACCGTATGGGCCTTATTCGGGAGCAATCGGCCCCCAAATAGCCGAAAACCGCCAAATAGGACCTCTATGATTCGTTAGAATTTTTATAGAGGGATTTGCGGGCAAATAAGACCTCTACGGTTCGTTAGATTTTTTTTGGAGCTATTTTGAGGCAAAAAGCGCTGTACAGTTCGTTAGAGCATTCCGCGGAAAGAATCTAAACCGCGAACCAATTGACCTGCCATCACGAATCACTAATATAGCGCTGCCATCAACTCGCAGGAGGTAGGTATGCATAGAAGAACGGTCGGTATTATTTTCATTATTATCGCAGCCTTTCTATATGGCATCTGGTATGTATCAGCTGCTATATTCGGCTCGAACGTAACTTCCTGGAACAGTGAATTATTCAATGCCATGTTGGAGTATGTAGGTAATGGTCCCTTAGTCATGAGTAGGCTCGCATTAATTGTGGGTATCTGCTATCTGGTTGCTGCAGAGTTTGAACGGCCCATCTCCAAGCTGATGAACCAGATTAAGACCAATTGGAATGATTTTGGCAGCCATGATAATCAGAATAAGCCATAACGTTGAGAGGCGGTTCCAAAATGACAAGAACAGAGCTGCGCCTGCCTAGAAGCCGGCCCGAAGAGCTGGGCATTCGTCCGCAGGCCATTACGGCCTTACTGAATGACTGGCAGAAGCGTCAAATCGAAATTCATAGCCTGATGATGATGCGTAATGGCCATGTAGCAGCCGAGGGCTGGTGGGCACCTTATGCAAGGCAGCTGCCGCATACGCTGTTCTCGCTCAGCAAGAGCTTCACCTCTACAGCCATTGGAATGGCCGCGATGGAGGGACTGTTATCCCTTGATGATGCCGTCATTTCCTACTTCCCGGAGGAGACACCGCAGGATCCTTCACCTAATCTGCAATTGATGCGTATTCGCCATTTGCTCATGATGGGAACCGGTAATGAAACGGACACCATTGTTAATCTCTTAACTAGTGAGGATGGCAATTGGATACGGGCCTTCCTGCATGCTCCGGTGGAGCGGGAGCCGGGCACTCATTTCGTTTATAACAGTGGAGCGACCTACATGCTGTCGGCCATTCTTCAGAAGGTATCCGGACAGAAGCTGATTGATTATTTGCAGTCTAGATTGTTTGAGCCGCTTGGGATTATGGGAGCGACATGGGGAGAGTGTCCTCGTGGAATCAGCATCGGTGGTTGGGGATTGGCGCTGACTACGGAAGGCGTTGCGAAGTTCGGGCAGCTCTATTTGCAGAAGGGGTTATGGGAAGGCAAGCGTCTCATCTCCGAAGCTTGGATCGAGGAAGCGACTTCGAAACAAATTGACAATGGCGATGGCGGAGACAACGAATGGGCACAGGGGTATGGCTATCAGTTCTGGCAATGCCGGCACGGTGCGTACCGTGGGGATGGTGCATTCGGCCAGTTCTGCATCGTGTTGCCGGAGCAAGATATGGTGATCGCCATCACGAGCAGCACGAATGACATGCAGGGCGTTATAGATGCCATCTGGACGCATATTCTTCCTAATGTAGAGGAACGACCGCTCCCCCTTGGAGCAAATGGCGAACAAGCCGCACAGCTATCCGCGCAGCTGGCATCCTTAGCTCTTAGTCCGCCGCACTTCGGCGAGAGCTCTGCGCTGGAGGATTCCGTATCCAATAAACGATATAAGCTGAATGACAACCCGCAGCAGTGGGAATCTCTGACGTTCCGCTTTGAGCGGGACGAAGCTATTGTTACATTCGAAGGAGCCGAAGGGCTGTATACCATAAATTGCGGACGCTGCACGTGGAAGGAAGGCAACAGCAAGCTTCTTCAACCGGAGCCAAGTGCGCGTTCCAAGGAGCGTGCAGTGTCCAGCTTTACTTGGCAGGAGCAAGACACGCTCAATATAACGTTACGTTTTGTCGAAACCCCGTTTATCGTGACTTTTGAGGTTCAATTCGAGGATCAGAATCAGGAGCTGGAGCTGCGCTGGCGGCAAAATGTTTCTTTCGTATCGACCGAAACGAACACCATTCGCGGAATCAACTAGATCGCTATGAACATCATGATTTGGTTTGGGCTGCTGGCATTGCTGCTGCTTTCCTATCTCGATCAGCGTAAAGCCATGTCGATACGGATGTGGCTGATGATCGTCGCGTTCTACTGTTTATGTAATTTCTACGTCAATATTAGTCGGGTATTGATACCGGTAGGGTTCATCATCGGACTTTCTTACATGAACAAGAAGAAGCATGGCTTCTTACAGAAGGCACTGATCTTCGGTCTTGTTACGGTTGCGGCTAATTTCTATCTGCCAACCATCTCCTTCCACGAGCTAAAAGTGCATGCCAAGGCAGATCAATATGCTGCGCAGTTCAATGAAGTGCGATCCATAACGACCATCTCTTCCGATTCCGAGATTCATGAGCTGCTTCAGAAAGAAGCGGAACGCTTGAAGACGGCTAATCTCGCATCCGAGATTGATATCCAAGACCCGCATGTGTTGTTTCAAATCTGGGTCCTGACCCATCGCAATGAGACGAAGACGATGACGGATTTGGATTGGCTGTGGTACCAAGCACCTCAGGAGCTGCATTATTACTGGCAGTCCAGCCGCAGCGATGAGATGAGGACTGACGTGGAAACGGTGATTTTCGCCGATGTCGGCTACATGGGACTCTATCATCGGGATAAGGAGAACAGCAAGTATAAGCTTCAAGCTATCTATGAATTCGATCGTTTGAAGATTGGCAATCCCTCGATCCCGTGACCCTGTGATAAAATGAGAAGTAACGGCGACTATGCAGCTAGGGCAGATAGACAGGGTGGGGTGCAAGTGAATCAGTACTTGATTAAGCTCCTTCAACAGGCGGAGCTGAACGTGTCGGAGTTTGCCATTCATACGCGCACGGAAATGAGCTTCCGTGACCGCGCGTTCTCGAGTGAATACATGATGTCCTATCACAAAACAGGAACGGCAAAGCTGCGAATCGGCGATGCGGTCTATGAGATCGTGCCAGGCAGCGTCATCTTTATTCCTCCCCATTTGATCCATGATCAATATAAGGATACGGATGACGAAGCGATTATTCTGTGGTGGCATTTTACGTACAAAGTGGAGCGGGTTCTGGATGTGCTTCCGCTGTTTCAAATCCCGTATATTTATCAGTTAAAGCAGAAGGAACGCTTCGAGACGGTTTTCGAGCAGCTCATGGAATCGAGGCGTAATGCCTCGTCGCTCCCGGCGGCGATTCTGCAGAAAGCGAAGTCGCTTGAACTCTTGTATCTCTTATTTGACGAGGCAATCGGACAGCGAACAGGTGCTGATAGTGCCGCAGCGCAGCAGAGCTTCCTCGGCATGCTGTGCCAAATCGTGCAGCAACCGGAGAAGCCGCTTTCGTTAACGGAGATGGCACAGCAGCTGCACTTGAACACAGCTTATGTCAGCAGCAGATTCAAGGAGCTGTACGGCATGTCACCGATCGGTTTGCAGCGCAGATTGCGTATCGAGAAGGCGAAGGCGCTGCTGCTCACCGACTTGGATATGAGTGTTACGCAGGTGGCTGAGGCACTTCACTTCTCAGAGGTGACTAATTTCACAAGGCTGTTTAAAAAGTATACCGGCATGGCGCCTGTTCAGTACCGCAGGTTCAAGCAGGAAACCATAACCTAAAGAAATGATCATTATAGCGATAAAACTGCTCTATTGGAAGCGTACTCTTTTCTCCTACAATGTCCGTATAGACGTGTAGGAGGGAACTGACCTAATGATTTCAACCAATATTATTTTTCCATCGGCGCAGGTCGTTGAGGTACGTGAAGAAGAACTAGCTCCATTGCAGCCCGGCGAGGTGCGCTGCAAAGCCAGAAAATCGTTGATCAGCACCGGCACGGAAACGCTTTGCCTGCGCGGGATTTTCGATACGAATACGAACTGGGAGTCCTGGGTGCAGTATCCGTTTTATCCGGGGTACTCCATGGCTGCTGAAATTATTGAAGTCGGTGAAGGCGTCGAATTGTTTAAGGTTGGCGATCGGGTCACCTCCAATATGCAGCACAGACAATACTTCAATACCCATGCGAACAATGTGAAGCCGATTCCTGACGGCATTACGGATGAACAAGCTTCCTGGCTGACGCTTGGACAAATTACGCAAGTAGGCACGCGTCGCGCGGAACTGAAGCTCGGCGAATCGGTTGCCATCATCGGCCAAGGCTTGCTCGGCCAGCTAGTCGTGCAGTATATGAGAGCGGCCGGCGCAAGACAAATTATTGCCATTGATCAGGCGGAATCACGACTGGAGTTCTCCCGCAAGAGCGGAGCGACGCACACGATCTGCGCTGCTGCTGATGTAGCGGCTGAAGAAGTGCGCCGAATCACGGGCGGAAGCATGTGCGACGTGGTGTATGATATCACCGGCCATCCGGCAGTACTGGCACCAGCTACACTGCTGGCGAAGGAAATGGGCCGTGTCGTATTGCTGGGGGATACAACGCAGCCATCAAAGCAAGTGATCGGACCGCGCGTTGTTTCGAACTCCGTAGCTATTCTTGGTGTTCATGCCAGCATGACGCGCAACTATAACGGCGTGACCGGTGATCAGATGACAGCCGTATTCTACGATTACCTGCTCCAAGGTCGCATGAACACGGATCATTTGATGACGCATACGTACTCGCCGCTTGAAGCGCCTGCTGCGTATGACTTCTTGATGAAAGACCGTACCTCGGCGATCGGCGTTCTATTTGATTGGGATCGGCTGTAAGGATTGCATGCAATAGTAGTGCGGGGAGGCTGCCTTGACGGGCAGCCTTTTTTGCGTTTCTTCCTCACCTGAGGAGGTAACGAAAACGTTCAATTGTGCACCGTACAGCGTGGACGACTTTTCACGCAGTGTGAGATAATCGAATGTACCCAACTCTATCTACTGAAAAGGATCGATTCCGATGAAGGTGTTCCAATCGCTCCAGTTTAAGCTCATTATCGGCATATTCGCGGTGCTCGTTCCACTTGTCGCCTATCATCTCTATACGAACTTTTATGCCATTCATGTCGTACGAGAGAAAGTAGCGTCCTCCAATAATGATTTGGTGGACTTGTTCATGCAGAGCAAGGTCGATCAAGTGCTTGAAGATACGAGTAAATATTTGCTGACTAGGGCTGCCAGCGATCCTGATGTGCTGTCTTTGAACCTATTCTCAGACAGTGATGGGGAGTATCAGATGCGCAAGGCGCGCATCATTAACCGACTGCGGGACGATCTCGTGCTGTACAGTACAATCAATACGTTCTTCGTCTATTCTCGCAATGCGCAAGATTTAACCGTTACGGACGGTAATTATAAAGATTTCGGTGAACTGGCCAACTGGCTGGATAAAAGCAGCGTGAACGATCATGCCGGCTGGACCGTATTGCACAACGGTCGGGGATATGGATTGTTCACGGCCGTTCATGCCTCTCCGGATGTGATGCTCGGCGCATGGATTGACGTGAAGAGCTTGCTGGTTCCGTTCCGCCAATTGAACCTCGGGGGAGGCGGGGAGGCTATGGTGCTCGGACCGAAAGGCGAGCCATTGACGTCCTCCTCATTAACGGACTCCGGTCTGGATGATCTTCGCCCTCAACTCGACCTGTTGAACGATTCCTATGTAGTGCTGGATCAGCCGGAGGGGAAGAAGCTTGCTGTAGGTACGAAATCACAGCTGTCAGATATCCGCATCGTTGTTCTCGTACCTGAGCGAAACCTGCTTCAGCGGCTTACCTTCTTCTTAAGGGCGGCATGGATCATTCCGATCGGCGCTGTATTGGTGCTGTGCTTGTACATCCTTCTGCTCAGGCGAGTGCTGTTCATGCCGCTCAGCGACCTGATGCGCGGTATGCGGCGGATCATTCAAGGGGATTTGAATTTCCGACTGGCTGAGGACAAGACCAGCGAGCTATCATTCCTATCATCTACCTATAATCATATGGCCGATCAGATCAAGCAGCTTCGGATCGGCATTTATGAACAGGAGCTACGCGTCAAACAAGCAGAACTGAAGCATCTGCAGGTACAGATCAATCCCCATTTTTATTTGAACAGCCTTCATATTATTTATAGCTTGGCTACGCTGAAGCTGTACGGGAATGTGCAGAAGATGGCGTTATATTTGGCGGATTACTTCAAATTCACCATTAGGACGAATCGGTCGCATGTGACCTTGAACGAAGAAATGAAGCATATTCGCAATTATTTGGAAATCCAAAAGCTGAGATATCCCGATATGTTGGATTTTGAGATCAACATTCCGGCACCGTGGGGAGAAGCTTCCATACCGGCGCTATCGATTCAGCCGTTCGTCGAGAACGCGATCGTTCATGGCATGCGAATGGAAGGCGAGTCGTTCTTTGTTCGGATGGTTGCGCAAGCGCTTCCGGATGATCCGGAGCGATTCGTCGTCGAGATTGCCGACAACGGAGAAGGGTTCCCTGCCGAGCAGCTGTTGAAGCTCGCATCGGGAAGTTATATGGAGGAGGCGGATGGCAGCCACATCGGGATCTGGAATGTGATTCATCGGCTGCAGCTGTATTTTGGCGACAAGGCGTCAGCGCACTTCGCGAACGGCGATCCGGACGGTGCGATCGTTCGACTGACCTTACCTTTCAACATGGGAACAGACGGAGGAGGCAATGAACATGTTTAATCTATTGATCGTAGACGACGAGAAATATTCGGTCGCCGGCATTACGCAAGGCATTGATTGGGCGGACCTGCCTATCGATAACATCTACGAGGCTTACAGCGCCAAGCAAGCGAAAGAACTGATGAACCGCGTGAACGTAGATCTCCTGATCTCGGACATCGAGATGCCCGGTGACAACGGGATTCAGCTCCTCGAATGGACGCGCGAGCAATTTCCGGAGACGGAAACGATCTTCCTAACCGGACATGCCAACTTCAGCTATGCCCAGCAGGCCATTCATCTGGGAAGCTATGAATATATCGTAAAGCCGATCGATTATGACGAGCTTAAGGGAATTGTCGTCAAAGCCTTGAAGGAAATCGGTGAGAAGCGTGAAGCCAAAGCTTATCAGGAAACGTACCGGCGTTATCACGACAGATGGGTACAGCAGAAGCCGCTCCTCATTGAACGCTTCTGGCAGGATCTCTTGAGCCAGCGCATCTCTTCTTCGCCGGATAATATCGACGAGGCGATCCATCTCTATAATCTGCCGCTGTCTTCTCATCAAACGGTGCTTCCAATCTTGATTAGCGTGGAACAGTGGAACAAAGAGCTCGATACCCGGGACGAAGAGATCATGGAGTATGCGATCCGGAATTCGGCAGCGGAAATTTTGCTTTCGGATGGCCGTGGTGTGGTGATGCAAGACAGGTCAGGTGTTAATGTGGCTCTACTTTATGACGGGGTAAACAGTGATGATGGCATTGAGCAATTGAAGAATCGCTGCCGGAGCATGCTTGAAGCGGCTAAGCGGTATTTCTACTGCGAGATTTCCTGTTATATCGGGGAAGGGACGGAGCTTTCCAGCTTACCCGCCTCCTATCGAACATTATTGGAGCAGGAACAAGATAACGTGGCCGAGTCGAACCATGTGTTTATGTGGTCGGAATCGGCGGGGCGTACGACACAGCAGGTCATTCCATTTGCACCTGTCGACGACTGGATGGTACTCTTCGAAGCAGGTAATAAGCATGAGCTGTTCAAGCGATTGGAAGATACGGTAAAGGCGATGAGGGAACGCGAGGCAACGGCGGATATGGTAGACATGCTGACGACCTCGATCAAGCATTTACTCTATCGATCGTTTCACCGCCAAGGGTTACCGATCCACAGCGGTTACGCCGCAAGAGTCGGCATTCGGTCGTTGTCACAGTTTCATTCTTGGGCAAAACAAACGCTTGAGGAAGCGTTCGAGGTCTATCATGGCCAAGTGCCGGACACGAGGGCAGTTATCGACACAATCCATCAGTTCGTGGCGCTGCATCTCATGGACGAAGAACTGAAGCGGGAAGATATCGCAAAGCATGTCTTTCTTAACCCGGCGTACTTGTCCCGTTTGTACAAGAAGGAGACGGGGATTGCGTTATCGGACTACATCATGCATGCCCGAGTGGAGAAATCCAAGGCATTGTTGTCAGACACGGATCGTAAAGTATCCGATATCGCAGAGTCGGTGGGATACACGAATTTATCTCACTTCGCGAAAGTGTTTCGTAAGATCGTCGGCATCGGCCCCAAGGAATACCGGCAAAAATTCAATAAATAGCTAGTTCAAGCCTCCGATGATGGCATCGGAGGTTTTTTATATCGCAAACTTGCCGACGAGGTAACGGAAACGTCGGAATTGTCACCGTACGTCGTAGAGTAAACGCTTCCAAACGCTATATCATTCAGGATGACATCAGTAAACGGTGTTGGTAAGAGATATGGATTATGGAGGAGGAAGCAAATTGGGGAAGCAAGTGAAGGCAGGGTTGATCGTCAAATGGTTGCTGGCACTCGTTGTAGCGGTTCCGTTATGGCTGCCTAATCAAGGTGCATCGGCGGCGGAAGCTTCTGGGACATGGACGAATAGCTTCGATCCCGATGTATTTACGGGTTGGGGGTTGTGGGCAGGGGAAGGCAGCTCGGTCAAGCAAGAAAGCGTGACCGGCGTATCCGGCCAAGCGGTACGTATTGATTATGATCGTTCCGCGCTCGGCTGGGGGCTGGTCGCACATGCGGAGCTGCCTGCGGATTGGCATCTGGACGATAGTATGAAGACCATCCAGTTCTATGCCAAAGGCGATGGGGAAGAGCAGACGTTCTACGTTGGCGTGGAGGAGAAAGACGGGGGAGACAAATACCGCAAGCTGGTGACCATTGGGGAGAGGGATTGGACGCTTATTACAATTCCGGTTTCGGAGCTCACCTATCAGGATGGCGGCGACCAGCATCTCGATTGGGACAAAGTGAACGCCATCAATATCAGTCCTGAGATGAATCGCTCCGGTCAACTTACGATTGACGACATGACTTTAGGGGCGTTCGAACCCAGCTTCACAAACAGCTTCTCTCCTGACACCTTCGGTGATTGGGGATTGTGGGCCGGAGATGGCAGTCAGATTGCAAAAACAGAGACAGAAGGTGTGGCAGGTCTTGGTGCTCGATTCACCTATACGCGTTCCGATGCAGGCTGGGGGCTTGTCGCGCATGGAACCATTCCTGCGGACTGGAAGCTTGAAGGCACGCAGGCACTGAAGTTCATGATTCGCGGTGACGGAACGGATCGGCACTATTCCGTTGGCCTTGAGGAGAAGGATGGCGGGGACAAGTTCCGTTCCGTTATCGAGGTGAAAGGCAGCGGCTGGACGCCCGTGACAATCGCAGCCTCGGAGCTCGCGTACCAGGATGGCGGCGGCGATGGGAAGCTGGATTGGAGCCTGATCAATGGCATTAATATCAGTCCGGAAGAGAATGGCACCGGTTACTGGGAGCTTGATAGCTTCTCGTTCTACAAGGGCGGTTTATTGCCTCCGGTGGTGCGTGAACCATCGTTAAAGATAGCGAAGCTGGCCGCTCAGAAAGCGGGATCGGTGTTCGAAGGCAAGAATATCAAGATCGAAGCGAAGCTGAGCAATAGCAGATCTTCGTCGACCTCGCAGACGCGAAAGCTGAACTATACAGTGAAGGATGCATGGGGTACGAAGGTGCTGACAGGAAGCATAGCTATTCCCGTCATCACAGCCGGAGGAGAAGTAAGCTTGTCCGCGTCATTCATAGCGCCGAGCTACGGATACTTCACGTTTGAAGCGGTCACGGAGGATGATGGAGGCTTGACGTCTGCTATGACGACTGCATTCGCTGCTGTTGCAGCTCCTTCCTCAGCAGGGAAACATTCGCAGTCCGATTCACTTAACGGCTTCTCGACGCACTATGATTACCTCGCGAGTGATGCTCTCCGCCAGCAAGAGGCAGAGCTCATCCGTTTATCGGGTTCTGAGCTGGTCCGCAATGATTTTCTGTGGAACACGATTGAGCCTTCGAAGGGCACCTATAACTGGTCGCTCTATGATCGAATTGTAGCGGCGAACAAGAAGAACGGCCTTCAAATGATCGGCATGCTGGCTTATAGTGCGACTTGGGCGAGTACTGCAGCAAGCGGTGTTGAGATGCCCGAGCATTACCCACCGCGTACAGTTGGCGAATATGCAGACTTCGTTTATCGGACGGTAATGCGGTATAAGGATACCGTCGATCTGTGGGAGATATGGAACGAGCCGAATCTGGATGGCTTCTTCAGACCGGTGCATTCGGCGGAAGCGTATGTAGAGTTGCTGAAGGCTGGATATTTGGCGGCCAAGCGGGCAGATCCTTCTGCGACCGTCGTCATGAGCGGTCTATCGGGAACGGGCGGCAGCTATTTGGATGAAATGATCGCTCAGGGAGCGATGAAATATACCGATGCCGTAGTTATTCATCCTTACCAGGCGGGAGATCCGGAAGCCGGAAATGCGTTCGTTCACGATATCGCAGGCGTTCAAGCGAAAATGCCGAACAAGCCGGTTTGGCTGACGGAGTGGGGCTGGAGAACGGATGAGCAAGGTGCGGATAAACAAGCGCTCTACACGGTGAAGGGATATCTGCTCGCCGATGCGATGGGCGTCGAGAAGAATACGCTGTACTCATTCAATATTGCGACCGATACGCAATTCGGCCTTGCCGATTCCGGTGTTGGCGGTGCTGTGAAGCCGATTTACCCAGCGGTGGCTGCCATGAATCGAGTATTGTCGGGTCGTGCTTATGCAGGAGATGTTAGTCTTGGCAGCGATGGCGATGGCGTGACCGCACTTGCATTCGATCGGCATGGAGCAGAGCCTGTTATTGCATTATGGTCGACGACTTCCAAGATGATTCAGTTAACCTCATCCAAGTCCGTGACGGTATTCGATTTCTTCGGCAACTCCTCATCGGTTGCGCCTAACAAAGGGAAAGTGACGATACAGCTGTCTGCACAGCCGATATACGTGCAAGGGAGTGACCTCCGGTCGTACGTCAACCGAGCTGTCCCCAGAACGACGAAGAAGCTGTCTACAGGGAAGCCTGTCGATCCTGCGGAAGCCTGGATTATGAACAGTCCCTATACGCGGATTGGCAATGCGAAGCTGACACGGGGTTTCGATAATTCATTCTCAGTCGAGGTTTATAACTATAGTAGCCGCAAGCTCGCAGGAACGCTGGAGCTGAAAGGGATTCCGAAGAGTTGGTTTACATCAGCGAAGGGGATGTTCCGCGATTACGAGGTCAAGCCTTACGCAAGCCAGACGATCACTTTTCAATTAAAGCCGCTGGCAGCTGCTGAGCTCGGTACCGTTCAGGCAACTGTTCAACCGCTTGGTTCGAAGACGGCATTAGCTGCCAAGAAGGTTGCCCTGGACGTTGTTCCGAAATTGGCAGTTCAAGTCGATAAGAAGGTCGTGCAGCTTGCGAACACGACAAACCTTCCCTTGTCTGGTACAGTGACACTGCCTGCTCCATCAGGTTGGGGGCTGACGTTGGGACAGACGACATTTGAGCTTGCGCCGGGGGCAACGGTTTCACTTCCATACACGTTGGCTCCGCTTAGCGGAACGAAAGCAACAGGCACTCTGTCGATAAACGGAAGCGTAAGCACAGGCGGAGAAACGATTCCTTTCGAGCAGAAGCTTTATGTAGTGACGGCTAATCAAGTCTCTCAGGCTCCCATAATCGACGGCCTCGCAGATGACAGCTGGCAATTAGCCGCATCTGCGATTGCAAACGAGCAGATGCAAGTTAGCGTGAATTATCGCGCGAACTGGCAAGTAAACGATGTTTCGGCGAACGTGAAGCTGATGTGGGATGCATCGAAGCTGTACGTGCTGGCGGTGGTGAAGGATGAGAAAGCCTTCCAGCCGCAATCGGGTGGAGGCATGTGGCAGGGCGATTCACTTCAGCTGGCATTCGACGCCACGAACTCGGCAGGAACCGGTTATGGGCCGCAAGTATACGAGATGCAAATCGGTAAACCCGATGGAGCCGAGCCTCAGCTATTTAAAGGAATGGGCTTTGCCAAAGGCGGGTTGATGGAGAATGGGGAAATTGCCGTCATTCGCGATGAAGCGAACGGTACAACCTTCTATGAGCTGAGTATTCCGTTTGCCGAGCTTGATGGTTTCGGCGCTGGTTCGGCCTTGAAGGCCGCAGGCTTCTCATTCCTCGTCAACGACAACGATGGCAGCGGCCGCGAGGGTTATATCGAATGGTCTTCCGGTGTGGGAGACGCCAAGAACGCTTCGCACTTCGGTACGTTGTGGCTGATTAATTAGTTTGGCAGTACGAGGAGGGCATAGTGACAGCAACGGTTTCGCAGTTTCAGCGATATCGGTAGTATGTCCTCCTCTTCTTATAGCTGCACAAATTTATGGGAGCAGGTGAATTAGTGAAGAACACAAGGCAGGGAAGTTGGGTGAAAGCAGGTTTGAAGGTAGGCATTGCGGCAGCAATGGGACTTACAATGCTGTTCCCCGCAGGTGTCAGCTTCGCAGGTACGGCAACGACGATTACCGTGGACACGGCTTCGAATGCGGGAAGCGTCAATCCATACGTATGGGGCGTTGGGGCACCGGACAAGTATGCGTGGTGGGCCGGTAATACGGCACTGAAGACGAGAATCAGCGATGCGAAGATTAAGCTGGTGCGCGTGAATCCGATTCAGAACATGCTGTATAACGGCAGGGACCCTTATCCATCAGCCGGTACATTTGCTCTGACGGACATGGATGCGATTCTGAACACGATCTATGATGCCGGAGCAGAGCCGCTCTTTGTCATTGCTGGCTTTCCGGCAGGCGTACCGAATACTCGTGATGCAAGCGGGACGATTACGTCCGCCAACTGGACCGAATACGCCAACTTCATGAAGGGCGTCGTAAAGCGCTATAACACGGACCATGTGTTAGGGGCTTCCAAGACGATCCGTTATTGGGAGCTTTGGAACGAGCCTACCATTGAAGGCGACGGGAAATTCTCGAGCCAAGCCAACTACAAAACGTTTGCACAGACGGTTGGTAATGCCATGAAGGCACAAGATTCCTCGATTAAGCTGATCGGTCCGGTAGACGCATGGTCAGATCTTACCTCGACCGGATACGTATCCTATGCGGCAAAGCAATTAGAGAGCCAGGTTGATATCCTGAGCTGGCATGATTACGGCCCAGACCCTACGAATTCCGATGCCACAAGACTCGCATGGACGAAGCCGCACTATCAGGATAATATTGCAACGGTGAAATCCGGCGGAGCCGGTGACATTTTCAAAGGACCGTCCGGCAAGATATATGGGGCGGCAATAACGGAATATAACATGAGCCACCAAGACGGAGGCGCAACGTATAACGCAAAGTACCACAACCAATTTAATGCCGTCTATTCAGCGAGTGCTATTGTGAATGCAATGAAAGGCAACGCGGACATGTTCATGTCTTACAATCTAGCGGAGACTGGCACGAATTTGCTCGGTTTGCTCGATAACGCATCATACAGTCCTTATAAGCCTTACTATGCATACCATCTGTTCGGCAATCATTTCGGCAACCAGAAGCTGACCGGTACAGGTGGCACGACCAATCTCGAATTTGTATCCTCGAAAGACACGGCGACCGGTAAAACCTACATCATCGCGGTCAATAAAGATGCCAGCGTGACCTATGATGCAGCGGTGCAATTGCAAAATATTTCTTCTGCCACCGGTAACGTGAACGTATGGAAGCTGGATGCTTCGACGAATCCGACCTCCAGCACCTCGCAGGCCTATTCGGGCAGCCAGTTCACGTATTCGATCGCACCAATGACGGTCGTTGCATTCGAAGTGACGCCGGGTACCGGAGGCGGCGGATCTACGTTGTTTACGAACGGTTTGGAAAGCTCGGAAGCGGCACCGACCTGGCTCGATACGTTGGATGGCAGTATGAACGTTACGGGCTATTCCGCAGGCACGAATCCGGAATGCTCGCCGCGTCTGGAATCCCCGCATGCGGGAACAGCTGCGTTGATGTTCTCTGGTACGGACAACAGCACTTCCCAATCCTATGCCAAGTGCAAAGTGTTTGACGTTAATATTCCGATTACGGCATCGACCAAACTAGGCTACTGGCTGTACCCGCAAGTGAATAATGCGCGTTACGTTGCCGTTGACCTGATCATGACGGACGGTACGACGCTTCGCGACAGCGGAGCAGTCGATTACAACGGCTATAGCATGCACCCGAACGCCGGTCATGGCGGGGCAATCGCGCTGAATACATGGACGAATATCAAGTCGAATATCGGTACGGTACTCTCAGGTAAAACGATTGACCGGATTATTCTGAATTACGACCATGCTGCCGACACGGGACAATATCGCGGATATGTCGACGATATTGTCATCACGAACGGAACGCTTCCGTGACGCTGTCAGGAGGTTAAATAAGCCGAATACTTTGCTGCTTCAAAAGTACGCTTCTGGCGACTTTTGAGGCCTTTTTTTTTGCCTCGGGAAATGCGGAATACTGTGTAACCAAAACGTCCATCATGTCACGAGCATGCGTAGAGGGAGGCAGGGCTGCTCTTCTATAATTCAGATAGAGACGGAGAGACTGAACGACATCATAGAGAGAAAGAGAGAAAGTGAGGCATGAATGATGAAAACAATACCCGCGAACCTGAACGCCGGCGCTGTTGCTAAGGCCGAGAAGAAGCTGACCAAACCGAGCCGGTTTCGCAGCTTAATCCGCTTCCGCATGCTCTACCTGATGATGCTTCCGACGATTGCGCTCGTCATCATCAATAATTACTTGCCGATGTTCGGCATCCTCATCGCCTTCAAGAAGATTAACTATGAGCTGGGGATACTGGGCAGCCCATGGATCGGGTTCGAGAACTTCAAGTTCCTCTTTGCTACAACGGATGCTTGGAATATCACGCGTAACACACTGCTCTACAACATCGTTTTTATCGCGACGAACTTGGTGCTTGCCGTGGCGTTTGCGCTCATGCTGAACGAAATACGCAGCAGAGCACTGGCGAAGTTTTTCCAAAGTGCGATGTTCCTGCCCTATTTTCTATCCGCCGTTGTGATCAGTTATCTCGTGTTCGCGATGCTTGGCGAAGAGCATGGCTTCATAAACAACGTACTGCTCAAGTCTCTCGGCCTTGATCCGATCTCCTGGTACGCCAAGCCGGAAGCATGGCCGATCCTGCTGCCCATCATTAACGCTTGGAAGAATGTCGGCTACTTCTCGGTTGTGTATCTGGCAGCCATCGTCGGAATTGACGAGGAATATTACGAAGCGGCGCTAATCGACGGCGCAGGCAAGTGGAAGCAGATGATCAGCATTACGCTGCCGCTGCTGATGCCGGTTATGGTCATCATGACCTTGCTGCAGATCGGACGAATCTTCTATGCGGACTTCGGATTGTTCTTCCAAGTCACGCTCGACACCGGGGCGTTATATCCGACGACAAACGTGATCGACACTTACGTTTACCGCTCATTCATGGTTATGGGAGACATCGGCATGTCCTCCGCGGCGGGATTATATCAATCAGCCATCGGACTCGTACTCGTATTTGCATCCAACTTCATCGTCAAAAAAATCAATCGCGACAACGCGCTTTTCTAAGGAGGCTCTCATGATGAAAGCAGTACATGTACCACATTCGCCTAATGCCATCTCGAAGCGCTCCAATTATTTGATCAGCGCGGTATTCTGGTTCTACACCATCGCATGCGTGTTTCCGCTGGCACTCATCATCGTCGTTTCGTTCACAGATGAAATGTCGATTCTCAAAGACGGCTACCAGCTGTTCCCGAAAGCATTCAGCACCATGGCTTATCAGCTGCTGTTCGAAGATTCCGCGCAAATCGTACGCTCTTACGGCATTTCCTTGTTCGTTACGATCGTCGGCACCATGCTGAGTCTGCTGCTCACAGCGGCCTTCGCTTACCCGATCTCGCGCAAAGAGCTCCCCTATCGAAACAGCTTCACGTTCTTCATCTTCTTCACGATGCTGTTTAACGGCGGACTTGTTCCGTGGTATCTCGTATACGTCAAATATCTTCACCTGGGTGACTCGATCTGGGCGCTTATCGTGCCGATGCTCGTGCAGCCATTCAATATACTCATCATGCGCACGTTCTTCCAGACCACGATTCCCGGTGCCTTGCTGGAAGCGGCAACCATTGATGGAGCGGGTGAATTCAAAATTTTCTACAGCATTGTGCTTCCCTTATCTTTGCCGGTCATCGCGACAATTGCTCTGTTCAATACGCTGATGTATTGGAACGACTGGTTTCTGAGTCTGATTTTTATCAGCGATAATGTGACAGTCAGCGTGCAGTATCTCATGTACAAAACCATGCTGAACATCCAGTATCTCACCTCTAATGTGCAAGCATCGGAGGCCCTTACCCGAGGCGGAGGAACGCTTCATCTGCCGAGCGAGGCCATTCGCATGGCGATGGCGGTTATCGGCATCGGACCTATCATTCTCGCGTATCCGTTTTTCCAGAGCTATTTTGTTAAAGGTCTTACGATCGGGGCTGTCAAAGGCTGATTCCGGCAAGCTATACTACTGGTATTGGTTTGTCCGGTTAGCATAGATTAATAGTCATCCACTTGGGAGGGTAAACGAATGATTTCCAGAAAAAGAAAGAGCTATTCGGCAGTCGCCTTGACCTGTGCGCTTGGGCTCGTATTGACGGGCTGCGGCAGCAACGGCAACAATGTCAGCAACAGTACCAACGGGGAAGCAACGAAGCAAGCGAACACAGCGAATACGAGTGCGGCAACTGAAACCGAAACCGAAACGACTAATGCCTCAACTGAACCTGCTGCGCCTAAGCTGGAAGAAGCCGATTTGACGCTTTATTATCCGGGATCACCTCAGAAAGACGAGCAAGAAGTGGAAGCGGCGGTTAACGATTATTTGAAAGACAAGATCAATGCCAAGCTGGACTTGATGCCGATTGATTGGGGCAGCTGGGACAGCAAAATCAACCTGATGATTTCATCATCCCAACCGGCTGATATTATTTTTACTGCGGCTTGGAATGGATTCACCGTGAATGTCGGAAAAGGCGCATTCTTGGACTTGACCGACTTGATTGATCAATATGGCAAAGAGATGAAAGCCGTTATGAACCCAGCGCTCCTAAGCGGGTCGAAGGTGAACGGCCGCAATTACGGCATTCCGACGAACAAGGAGCTGGCGGCGACACGCGGGTTGCTGCTGCGCAAAGACATTGTTGAGAAATACGGCTTTGATTTAAGCACGATTCATACGACAGCGGATTTGGAGCCGATGCTAAAGACGGTCAAAGAGAAAGAAGCCGATATGACGCCATTCTACGTATCGAGCGACAGCGGTTTGCTGACCAATCTGAACTTTGATACATTGGGTGACAACTCGGTTCCCGGCGTCTTGCATAAGATCGGCACGGAAACGACGATATTGAACGAGCCGGCAACGCCGGAATTCAAAGATGCAGCCGCGCTTAGTCGTAAATGGTACCAAGCAGGCTACATCAACAAAGATGCTGCAACGACGAAAGTCAAACCGGATGAGCTGATGAAGGCAGGCAAAGTGTTCAGTTATACGGCCTCTCTGAAGCCGGGCGCTGCAGAAGAAGTCATGCGTTCGGTTGGTGTTCCGCTTGTTCAAGTTGAACTGACGGAGCCGACTACGACGACAGGCGACACAACGGGGTCGATGCTCGCGATCTCCCGCACTTCGAAGAATCCGGAGCGCGCCATGATGCTGATCAACTTGCTGCATACAGACAAAACGCTCAATAATTTGATCAACTACGGCATCGAAGGGAAACACTATGTGAAGGTAGAGGGCTCGGATGATGTCATCAAGTATCCGGACGGCGTTGAGGCTGCAACTTCAACTTACAGCCCGGGCACAAATTGGCAAATCGGTAATCAGTTCCTCAACTTCTTGTTCGACACCGAGAATCCGAAAAAGTGGGAGATGTTCAAAACATTCAACGATTCGGCGAAGCCTTCCATCGGGCTTGGTTTCACCTTCAACAGCGATAGTGTGAAGAGTGAAGTAGCCGCATGCGTTAACGTCTACAAAGAGTTCTTCGGCACATTGAACGCGGGGACTGTTGATCCGGACAAATATATTGCGCAATTCCTCGACAAATTGAAGGCTTCCGGCGTTGATAAAATCATTGCCGAGAAACAGAAGCAATTCGACGAGTGGAACAAATCCAAAGGTTAATTTGCAGTGAGCCGTCCAGGCTTCCTCTTAGGGGGGAGTTTGGGCGGCTTTTCTGCTGCAGCGAGCTGCGTCCAACATTGCGCTATACAGGCAGGGAATATATACTACATGGAAAGTGATGATCAGTGAAAATACATACGCTACAACGCACGAAACTTGTAGATGATAGCGGGGAAGAAGGATTAACGATGAATAGCGAACAGTTGAACTATATGATAGGCGTAGATATTGGGACGACCAGCACGAAATCCGTGCTGTTCCTGGAGGATGGCAGTATCGTCACCTCCGCGCATGTGGAATATCCGCTTTACACACCGACACCGGAAGTGGCGGAGCAGGATCCGGATGAGATTTTTGCAGCGGTAGTCTCGACAATGAAGAAAATCATGCAAGGCGTGAATGCTGAGGATGTGCTGTTTGTTTCGTTCAGTTCGGCCATGCATAGCGTTATTCCGGTCGATGCCGATGGGAAGCCGCTCATGAGATGCTTAACCTGGGCGGATAATCGCAGCGCAGCTTGGACGGCTAAGTTCAAGCATGAAATGGGCGGTCATGAGGTTTATTTGCGGACAGGCACGCCGGTGCACCCGATGTCGCCGATCACGAAACTGCTCTGGCTTCGAAATGACGAACCAGCGCTATTCGGCCTTGCGAAGAAGTTTATTTCGATCAAGGAATATGTCTTCTTCAAGCTGTTTGGCGTCTATGTCGTCGATCACTCGATTGCTTCGGCGACAGGCATGATGAATCTGGAGATGCTGGACTGGGATGAGGAAGCGCTGCGTATTGCGGGCATTACGAGTGACCGGTTGTCGGAGCTCGTTCCGACGACACATGTGCTTAGCGGGATGAAGGCTGAATTAGCGGAACAAATCGGATTGCTGCCGAGCACGCCTTTCGTTGTAGGCGCTAGTGATGGACCGCTGTCCAATCTGGGCGTGGATGCGATTGATCCAGGCGTCGTGGCGCTTACGATCGGCACAAGCGGCGCGATCCGCACGGTCGTAGATAAACCCGTCACGGATCCGAAAGGTCGTTACTTCTGCTACGCGCTGATGGCGGACAAATGGGTTATCGGCGGGGCGGTGAACAATGGCGGCGTCATCTTCCGCTGGCTCAGGGATGAGCTGGCTTCGGCCGAGGCGGAAGAAGCGAAGCGTATGGGCTTAGACCCGTACGATGTGCTGACGCAAATGATGGAGGAGGTGCGTCCCGGTTCGGATGGGTTGATTTTCCACCCCTACCTGACGGGAGAGCGAGCACCGCTATATAACCCCGATGCGCGCGGTTCATTCTTCGGTCTGTCGCTGCATCACCGTAAGGCGCATATGATGCGTGCTGTGCTGGAAGGCATTAATTACAATTTGTATTCCGTTCTTCAAGCCTTGGAGGAAACGATCGGTAAGCCGGCCAAAATCCACGCCACAGGCGGATTTGCACGCTCTGCGCTATGGCGTCAGATGATGGCGGATATATTGGGACAGAAGATCGTCATTCCGGAGAGCTTCGAGAGCTCCTGCCTAGGCGCGGTTGTGCTCGGTTTGATGGCGATCGGCCGCACCGACTCGTTGTCCATCGTCTCGAAGATGACGGGCTCCACCTTCGAGCTTAAACCAAATAAAGAAGCAGCAGACCTCTACGAGGAGCTGCTGCCTATCTACCTGCGCCTATCGGATAAGCTTACAGACGAATACGCAAGTATTGCCGCCTACCAGCGGAAACTGTTTCAATAGTTCAGGGCCGATGCGGTTTCAAGCAACCGATTCAATTAACCGTCAGCGAATATCGTGGTTAATGGCAATGATCCCGATAACCTGAGGCTTATCGGCACTGCCGCCAAACCAGATGTCGCCGTTGCCGACCATGACGCCTTGGTAATTCACGAACACTTGTTCAGCCGACTGCTCGGCGATCGCTTGTTTAACCGACTTGTCGATGATGGTGTCATATTGTTCGACAAATTCGCGGCGTGTCTTGATCAGCATTGTACCTGACGTGCTGTTCACTCTGAGCGGATACAGAATATGATTCGCCACGGTGACCTTATTGTCCGCAGCGATGGCTGCTTTGACCGCTTTGAATACCTTGAAGAACGCCTGCGGATCATCGATGCCGGCTACTTCAAACGGATTAGTTCCGGCTTTGATTTGACTCGTGATGGTCGGCATAGATCCGACTTGGTGCTCTGCTGTGCTCTTATCTTTATCCGATTGGCTGCAGCCAACTAGGGAAATTACGACTGTGAAGGATATGAGAACGGCTGATGTCAGCCTGTACCAAACATTTGATCGTCTTCCAGTATGTGAGTGCATTACCATCATCCTTTCTTCTCTTATGCTTTCACTTTATGGACGAAAGGATTCAGCGTAATGTTTCGATCTGCGAAATAGAAAATAGTTCTAGCTTTGGAGGCGCGGTTAGTTTCTTCTCAAATGGCCAAAAAGACCAGTGAACGTTCGGCTTGCGAACGGTTCACTGGTCTTTTCTTTAAGCCTTGCTTAGGAGTTGTCGATTATCGTCTGGTAGGTCGTGCGGTCGCAATGCTGCACCAATTTCACGAGCAGTTCCTTTGCCGCGTCGTAGTCATCGGTATGCAGGACGGAAGACGAGGTATGAATGTACCTTGCACATACGCCGATAACGGTCGAAGGGATGCCGATTCCTTGCGTATGTACCGCTCCTGCATCTGTTCCGCCTTGGGATACGAAATACTGATACGGAATATTGTGCGTTTGCGCCATATCCAGCACGTACTCCACCATGCCGCGGTGCGTTAGCATGCTTGGATCATAGAGACGCAGGAGAGTGCCTTGACCAAGCTGGCCAAAGGCAGATTTATCGCCGTTCATGTCGTTCGCTGCGCTGGCATCCATAGCGAAGAACAGATCCGGTTTAATCATGGCAGATGCTGTTTTGGCTCCGCGCAGACCGAGCTCTTCTTGTACGGTTGCTCCGGAATACAAAACATTCGGGAGCTTCTGTCCGTGCAGCTCTTTAAGCAGCTCGATGGCAAGGCCGACGCCATAGCGGTTATCCCATGATTTGGCCATAATTTTCTTCGGATTCGCAAGCGGGGTGAACGGACAATACGGTACGGCCTGCTGTCCGATACGCACGCCAACTTCTTCGGCATGCTGGCGGCTGTCCGCGCCGATGTCGATATACATCCCCTTCACATCAAGCGGCTTGCCGCGCGCCGCTTCATCGAGCAGATGAACAGGCGTCGTTCCGATGATGCCGACAATCGGCCCGTTCTCGGTCATCACTTGAATGCGCTGCGCAGGCAGCACTTGGCTGAACCAGCCTCCAAGCGTCTGGAATTTGAGCATCCCGTTCTCCGTAATGCCTGTGATCATGAAGCCAACTTCGTCCAAATGACCTGCCGCCATAATGACCGGACCGCTCTCATCGCCGCGCATGACGCCAAAGATGCTGCCCAACCGATCCTGAACGATTTCATCTGTATATTTCGTAAGCTCAGCGCGAACAAAACTCCGCAGCTCCCGCTCAAAGCCGGATGCCGCTTGAAATTCGGTTAACGTACGCATCAGTTCCATCGTTTCTTGATTCATCTTAATTCCTCGCTATCGTAATGGGATGGGGGATATGCAGTAGGATCAAACACCAAACACCACTATTCTACCGCCTTTCCAAACGAAGGTAAATGAGACTTGTTGTCGAACTATACTAAAGCGCTTCCAAAGTTTAGTTTCGATTGACCTGTTAAAGATAATATTCCCCCATTGCCTGCCTGGAATTAAGAGCGATAAGATAACGGTACGTTCATGTTGAAGTCGCATACATACTCGGTAAAGGGTGATGAGAGAACATGTATCGGGTGCTGATTGTAGATGATGAGAAGGAAATCAGGGAGGGGCTGCGGCTTCGTTTCCCTTGGGTGGAATTTGGCATCGATCTGGATGAAATATATACGGCTGACGATGGTGAAACCGCGCTTGAGCTGACCGAGCAGTTAAACCCGGACGTGATTGTGACGGATATCAAAATGAGCCGCATGTCGGGTCTCGAATTTATTCAGTCCCTTCATCAACGAGGAAATTTCTCGGGCAAGTCAATCGTAATCAGCGGCTATGATGATTTTGATCTGGTGAAGCATGCGATGCAGCTTGGCGCCATTGATTATGTGCTCAAGCCGATTAACATCGAGGAGCTGTCGCAAGTCATTCACAAGGCCCTCAGCCAAATTCGCGAGGAACGGCTCGACAAACAGAATAAACTGCTGCTGGAGAATCAAGTGCATTTTGCATTACCAAAAATGCAGGAGGAAGTCGTTCGCGAAGCAGCGGAGAACGAGTATAACCCTTACTGGGAATCGCGCATGATGCATAGACTCGGCAATTTGCAGCTGGAGTGGCTGACGCAGCATAAGCTCGCGCTCATGCTCATTGAAGTGGATGATCTGAAGGCAATCGACCAAGGGAAGCTGTATCGCAAGGAAAAGGAGCTTGTCTTGTTTGGCATCAGCAATGTCGTGAAGCAGACGCTTCAGGAGGAATATGCTCACCAGGTCTGCATGTACAGCGATGCGAAGTCCCGTTTCGTGATCGTCCTCAGCTGTAATCATCAGGAGCAGCTTTGCACCATTAAGGATATTGCGGTTACATGCATTGACCGGATTAACGACTATGTCAAAGTGAAGGTCAGCATTGGACTCGCCTCAACGGTTGGAGGTATTAAGCAGCTGCATGACATGAGGCAGGAAGCAGCTGATATTTTGGAGCAGAAGGCGGTCTACGGCGGCAATCGGCTGCTGCTTCGTCAGGATCTCGGCGTCGATGCGGAGTTCTCGGAGCTGTCGCTTGGCAACGTCAATGAAATGTTCGATCTTATTCGTTATGGCTCTGATCGGGAAATTCGAACCGTCATGCAGTCTTTCCCCGAATTTGTTCGGACATGGGGCGCGACTAACATTAAAGACATCCAACAGAAAATCTTCGAGTGGCTGCTGGAATTATTCAAGAAAGCAGCCGCAGGCGGCTGGAAGGAACGCGGCTGGGAACGCAATCCCATCGCCATTTGGGACCGTCTGGAGCAGTACGATACGCTGGATTCGCTGCGCATTCAGGTGGAGAGCTATCTGGTGTCCATCGCCGCGGATTTCAGGAAAAATTGGGTGCCGCAAAGCCAAATTATTTCGGAAGCGGAGAAGGTCATTCAGCGGAACTATGGGGATAATTTGACGCTGCACACCGTTTCGCTGGAGGTTCATGTTACGCCGGTGTGGCTCAGCAAGCTGTTCAAGAAGGAGAAGCAGCAAACCTTTTTGGAATATTTAACTGAAGTGCGGATCGAGAAAGCGAAGGAAATGCTGGGTGACGTTGCAAACAAAATTTATCAGGTCTCGCAAGAGGTAGGCTACCGCGACCCGGTTCATTTTACGAAGCTGTTCAAGAAGAACGTTGGTCACACGCCTAAAGAATATCGAAAGCTGAGAGGAATCAACGATGAGTAGCTATACGCTTCAGCAAGCGGCCTCTTTGCGCAATAAAGTGATTGGCATGTTCTTTATGATCATTATCGTGCCGTTTCTGCTCTTTGCCTATTATGCGCATATCAAGTCAGTTGAGGGCATTTCGAATGCCAATGCTTCGTTCTCGATGGACTATATGCTCCAATCGAAGCGGAATTTGGATCGCTATCTGAACCAGCTGAACGAGCAGATTAATGGCATCATCGGTAATGCGAAGTTTCAGCAGCTGATGGAGGCCTCGATGGTTCCCACGAAGGATGAGAGCTCGTTTATATCCGGCATGATGCTGCTGCTCGATCAGTCCAAGTCGCAGGTGGATGCTTTTCGAGTACGTGTATTTCCGATAGATCCGAGCAAACATCCGATGTATATCAATACGCTGGATGAACAGAAGGGATTTCAGACAAGCAACTGGTTCCGAACCGCACAGAAGACGATTACGCCGACGTGGCATCTGTTCATGCCTGCGGAAAGCACTTATTTCAGGCCGATGCTGTCCAAAATCAAGCGGTTTACAGGGCTGCATGACCAAATTCCGCGCGGTATCGTCATTACGGATTTGACGGAGGATCAGCTGAAACGCTATCTCTTGCCTTCGCAGCGGATGAAGGGACAGCGAATGTTTCTGATGACGCGCAGCGGTTATGTGCTCTATGATACGGCAGACAATGAGCTGGCCGGCAAGCTTATTCCGTCCAAGCCGCTCATTGATTCGATTGCAGGCTCGACGCAGAAGGCGGAAACGCTCACGATTGACGGGGAGAAGCAGCTGGTCACCTATGTGAAGCTGGATACGGAGCAATGGATGCTGGTCAGTACGACGCCATTGGAGCAACTCACGCATCCGATACAGGAAATGGATAAGCTGCTCGTTTTCTTCCTCATTATTTATTTGATCTGCTGCATCGGGGTCATCATCTATATCACGCTGCATTTCACCCATCCGCTGCACAGGCTTGTGCGTTCCATGCGCAAGCTGGAATCCGGCGAATTCCAATTCATGCTGCCGCCTTCGGACCGCAGAGACGAGATCGGTTGGCTGTATCGGGGCTTTAACAACATGACCGGCAAAATCCAGCAGCTGCTCGACCAAACGACGCAAGCCGAGCGGACGAAGAAAGAGTTGGAGTTTCAGGTATTGAGCCACCAGATTAATCCGCACTTCCTGTACAATACGCTGGAATCGATCCGGTGGAAGGCGGAGTACCATAACATGCCGGATATTAGCGAAATGGTTTCCTCTCTAGGTAATTTGCTGCGTCTGAGCCTTAATCAAGGCAAGGAGATTACGACCGTGTCGAGGGAAATCGAGCAAGTGAAGGCGTATGTCCGCATCGAGCAGGCTCGCCTGGGCAACCAGGTTCGGTTCTTGATTTCGATCGATGAAGAGGTGCTGCATGCGCCGTTTCTCCGCCTGCTGCTGCAGCCGCTTGTCGAGAATGCGATTCATCATGGCATCCGGAGCAATCCCGAGAAAGGGAAGATCATGCTGACCGGACGCCGCGAGGGAGCGGATATTGTCATTGAGCTGAGCGACAATGGTCAAGGCATTCCGGAGGCGGTGCTGCAGGAGTTGAACAACCTGGAGGAGAAGGCAGTCCCTGTCGCCAAGCGCCGCGGCGTCGGTCTTCGCAACGTGAACGACCGGCTGAAGCTGTATTTTGGCGAGGCTTATACGCTGCAGATCGAAGCCAGAGCGGGAAGCGGGACGCGCATCGTTCTTCGGCATCCGATCATGGAGCCGGAGGAGGAGCTGTCTTAGCGGGTGGGCGGGCATGCGGGTCCTCCGCAAACCATCGTGGAGCGGGAGTGTGGGGGGTCCTAGTAGGCGAAGCCTCTGGGAACCAATCCTAGCAGGTTGTAGCCTACGGATCCACTGGCAACCCCAATGAGGAGCGGGAGAATGGGCAGTCCTAGCAGGTGGCGACATGCGGCTCTTCCGGTAACTAGTCGTGGAGCAGGAGAGTGAGTAGTCATAGCAGGTGGCGCCTAGCATGTGATGTTGGAGGGGCACTATTCCGAGGATCGGAATATGTGCCCTTTGTTATTGGCGGGAACTACGAGCTGCCGCACATGTGCGGGAAACGGAGAAAGTATCCTCAAGAGAGGTAGCAGGTACCGCACATGTGTGGGAGGTCGGACAAGAGTAGCTCCCAGAGCAACACATTAGCAGTTAGTGGGCGAAATCAGCGAAAGAGTAGCTCCCAGAGCAACACATCGGATAGAAACCAGTTTTTTTAAGCTAAAGAGGATCTCCCACTGATCTACATTGGAGAAAACCGGGGTACTCGAGCAAAAGAAGATCCCCTGATGAGCTTCATTGGTACGGGGCCACCGCCACGCAGCCGATCGACCCGCGAAACGCAACTTTCCAAGCAGAGGCCAAGTTTACACCACAAAGTTTAATTTTGGCTCATAGTAGCTGTGCGGGCCATCCCTTATGATGATTATAGAAACGAACAGCAGCTACCAAACACGAACAAGAAAGGTTAGGACGCCAATGAAACCAAGCAGCGAAGTTGTGAATAAATCGATACCTAAACCTATCTTTCGCAAAAGGTCGAGCTTCGTCTCCGATCTCATGCGGAACCACTCGCTCTATGTCATGTTCCTACCGGTTGGCATCCTGCTACTTGTCTTCAACTACTTGCCGCTCGCGGGACTCATCATCGCTTTTAAGAATTACGACTTCGCCAGAGGCATCTTCGGCAGTCCATGGGCGCAGCCCATTCTCGACAACTTCGACTACCTGCTCTCTTCGGATGCCGCTTCGCGTGCAGTCCGAAACACGATACTGCTGAATGGCTTATTCATCGCAGTGGGGCTGATCTTCGAGGTAGGACTAGCGCTGATGCTGAACGAAGTGCGGAACAAATATTTTAAGCGGATTACGCAGTCGATCACGTTTCTGCCGTTCTTTATCTCCTGGATCGTCGTCGGCGTCTTTACATACAACCTGCTCAACTACGAGAATGGCGCGATCAATCGAATTGTGGAGTGGTTGGGCTTCCAGCCGATCGATTTCTACAGCGAAGCAGGGCTGTGGCCGCTCATTCTAACGATCGCCATCCGCTGGAAAGTGACCGGATATGGCACGATCATCTACTTGGCCGCTTTAACCAGCATTGACAACTCGTATTATGAAGCCGCTTCCATCGACGGGGCATCCCGCTGGCAGCAGATCCGGTACATCAGCATTCCGATGCTGAAGCCGACGATCATCATCCTCACCTTGCTCGCCGTCGGACGAATCATGAATGCGGATTTCGGAATGTTCTACGCCATGGTCGGCGACGCTTCGCTCCTCTATCCGACAACAGATGTTATTGATACGCTGGTCTATCGAAGCTTACGGAAGTCCGGTGATATCGGAATGGCCTCAGCAGCCGGATTTATCCAATCGGTCGTTGCCTTCGTCCTCGTGCTTGGCAGCAACTATGCGGCAAGAAGGGTCGACAAGGACTCAGCTATTTTCTAACTACAGTCTGCGAACATAAGGAGGGGCACCATGCCGGTAAAACGTATATCCATCTCGCAAACGATCATTATCGTCATCATTTCCTTGTTCAGCCTTGCTTGTCTGCTGCCGTTTCTCATGGTCATTACCGGCTCGCTCGCAACGGAGAACGATATTATAAACAACGGCTACTCGTTGTTCCCGAGACATATCACCTTCATGTCGTATGAAATTCTGCTGCTCGGTTCCAATCGAATTATCGAAGCTTACGGAATCAGCATGATCGTCACGGTTGCAGGCACACTGCTCTCGGTTTTCCTGACCAGCTTAGGCGGGTACGTCATGGCTCGGCGGTCTTTTAAATACCGCAACATTCTCTCGATCTACGTCATCATCACGATGTTGTTCAGCGGTGGATTAGTACCTTGGTACATCGTATGCGTCAACTACTTGCACCTGAAGGATACGATCTTCGCGATGATTCTGCCGCCGCTCGCGAACGCATTCAATATGTTCCTGATTCGCAACTTCCTGTTCTCCATCCCGGAGGACATTTATGAATCCGCCAAAATGGACGGGGCAAGCGAGTACCGCATCTACTACCAGCTGATCATGCCTTTATCTAAACCAGTTCTCGCCACCGTCGGCTTGTTCGTCGCACTGGGGTACTGGAACGATTGGTTCCTTGGCCTCATGTTCATCGATAAGCAAGAGCTGCAGCCGCTGCAACTGCTCCTTCGGACACTCGTTTCGAACGTAGAGTTCCTCCGAAGCTCCAGCAATGCCGCCGATATGCAGCGCATCTCCGCACAGCTGCCATCCGAGTCCATTAAGATGGCGCTCACGGTCGTAACGATCGGGCCGATCATCTTCTTGTATCCGTTCCTGCAGCGGTATTTTGTCCAAGGCTTGATGGTAGGTGCAGTGAAAGGATAACAGGGCAGCTATAACGGCGCTACCGGTAGCGCTGGATAGTATAAAAAACAAGCTCAAGGGGAGAGGTACACGATGAAGAAGATGCGTTCAAAGCTTCCACTGCTGCTCACGATTGTGCTTATGCTGAGTCTAATCGTTTCGGCATGTAGTTCAGGGAACAATGAGAACAGTAAAAACAATGGCGATTCATCCGGTACAACCAATGCTGCGGCTGACAACACCACGAATGCATCTGCAGAGGATACGAACAATGCAGCAGCAACGACTGACAATACAGCGAAAGAGCAAGAGGAAGTGACGCTGAAGTTTTATTTTGGCGGTGACAAGAAAGCAGCTACGGATGAAGTATGGTCTGCAGTCAGCGATTACGTGAAAACAAAAGGGCTTAATGTGAAATTCGATATCAACTTTATCCCGTTTGGCGACTTTAAGGATAAAATGCTCGTTATGGCCGCTTCAGGCGATAAATGGGACATGAACTTTGACGGCGACTGGCTCTCTTATAAGCAAATGGCTGCCAAAGGCTCCTATATGGCTCTCAATGATTTGCTTCCAAAATTCGCACCGACCCTGTTTGCCAAATATCAAGAACAAGGTACACTCACCGCTGCAACGGTCGATGGGCAAATCGTCGGCCTTCCTTGGACGATGAGTATGAACCAACGTAAATATGCAGTATGGCGGGTGGATCTTACAGATAAAGCAGGCATTACGCCGGCTGTGGATTCCATCAAAACAATTGAAGACCTCGATGCATTCCTGCACAAGCTGAAAGAAGCGTTCCCGAAAGATAAGCTGTCCCGTTCCACGCCGCTTGGCATCTACATGGAGCGCGATGAGTGGGTTGACCTTGGCTTCCACGGCATGGGCTTCTACCTGAACGATCCGGCTGTGAAGATCCAACCGGTTGAACAACAACCGTTCTACAAAGAAGCAGCACTTATGGCTAAGAAGTGGTACGACGACGGTATCATCAACAGAGATGCCATGATCGACAAAGAAGACGGCGCGGCACAATGGAGAAACGGCAAAATGTTCTACACCGACTCCTCGCATGAATGGGTGAACGCAAACCCGGGCTTCGCGGATCCTTCTTACAAGCTGTCCAGCTCGCTGCTCTACCCGGACAAGAAATATGTCAACCGTACAGCATTGGCTAACGTTGTAGCGATCAACCGCAACTCTGAGCATGCTGATCGTGTACTGCAATTCCTGGATATGCTCGAAACAGACAAAACGCTTTATGACCTCGTGCAATACGGGATCGAAGGCAAAACGTATGTGATCGACGGCGAAACAGCGAACTATCCGGAAGGCATGCAAACGACGACGTCCAACTACATGGAGTGGGGCGGCCAATGGGCACTGTGGAAACCACAGTTCATGCGTCCAAACCCAGCTTATGGCAAAGACTTCTGGGTGCATGAGGCTGAATTCGCAGCATTGCCGGTTAACGTAAACTCGCCGGTCGACGGACTGTTCATTTCCGAAGATAACATCAAGAATGAAGTTGCCAAACGCGACCAAGCTGTCGAAGAATTCCACAAACCGATCGAATACGGGAATGCCAAAGATGTGGATAAAGCAGTAGCGGATTACATCGAGAAGCAGAAGGCAAACGGCCTTGATAAAATCATCGCAGAAGCGCAGAAACAAATCGATGCCTACTTGGCTGCTAAGAAATAATCGAGAAATCCGCGCCTCTTACCAGGCGCGGATTTTTTATACGGAGCAAGCAGCTAAGGTTGCCCTAGATAACGATTGGATTGACTCATTACAAGGTGCAGCGAGCCTCCCTTATACTCTATTTGTAAACGATTACAAATATGGAAGGGTGTAGATCATGAAGAAGAAGTTTTATCCACTCATCATGGCTTTCTTACTCGCTGTATCCTGTTTTCCGTTCTTACCGCTGGTGGCATCGGCGGATACCGTCCTGTTCTCGTCAGGCCTGGAATCCGGACAAACCGCACCAAATTTCTTGGACACCATTGATTTCTCATCGAATGTGAGCGGATTAACGGCAGGCATTTCGCCGGAGGCTTCACCGCGTTCAGGCGAGCAAGCACATACAGGCACGACGGCACTCATGTATTCAGGCAACGCGAACGGCGGCTCGACAACGTATGCGTATTTCAAGGTGTTTAACGTTAGTATTCCCGTGACATCGGCGTCCAAGCTGCAATATTTCATCTATCCGCAGCAGGATAACGGAAGGTACATGGCGGTTGATTTCCATTTCACGGACGGTTCTACGCTGCGCGACAGCGGTTCGGTAGATCAGAACGGATATACCGTTCATCCAGCCGGCGGTCATGGCGGCACTATCCCGCTCAATGCTTGGTCGCAGATCGATTCGAGCTTTGGCGCGCAGAATGCCGGGAAGACGATCGACCGCATCTGGGTCGCCTACGACCGCGCAGGAAGTACAGGCAACTTCCGCGGCTACATTGACGATATTACGATTTCGAATACGACGACGACTAGTTCCACACGCAACAGCGTCATCGTCAGCACCGTCTATCCAACGAGCGACATCGTGATCTCGGACTACAATGCCGTCACGGGTTTCGGCGCGGACAACACAGGTGTGAACGATGCGACTACGGCCATTCAGACTGCGATTGATGCTTGCTACAACGATGGCGGTGGAACAGTGTGGCTGCCTGCAGGAACCTACAAAGTATCCGGTACGATTCAGGTTCGAGCATTCTGCTCCGTTCGAGGCGATTACCGGGATGCGGACAGCGGAACCGGCAGCTATGGTACTGTGATCTCTGCGAATCTGGCATCAGGTGATTCCGGAGCTGTGTTGTTCAGGATCGGGGGAAGCGCATCGGTGCAAGGTTTGACGGTTTATTATCCGAACCAGAACGCGACGAATCCGGTTCACTACAACTACACCTTCGAAATTCCGGGCAATGCCTGGATCAGCAGTGAGAATTACATGACAGCGACCATCATGAACGTAACGATGCTCAATTCGTACCGCGGAATAGGAATCAGCACGATGGCCTCCGATCACACGGGCGGTTCGCAGGTTCATGAGCAAGCGACTGTGAAGAATGTGAAGGGCACCATTCTATATCGAGGTGTTGAAGCTTACAACGGTGCAGATGTAGGAACATGGGAGCATGTGAACTTTAACAGCTCGTATTGGGCTAATGCAGGAGCGTCTTACAATGCGCCGAGTGCGACAACGATTAAGAACTGGACGCGAACGAACGCTACTGCGTTCACGCTTGGCGACTTGGAGTGGGATCAGTTCTATGCGATGGAGGCATCTGATTTCAACATTGGAATCAACATCGTAACGGGTCAGCGAATTCAGTTCTCGGGCGCCTTTATCTGGGCGAATATCCAGAACACGAATATTGCGGTGAAGGTGGACAATATTGATACCCGCTGGGGCGTATCGTTCCTGCGCAGCGTGCTGAAGGGCAGCACCGCTTCCGTTCAGAATAACACGGCAGGTTATGTGAAAGTGACGGACTCTGATTTGACCGGCGCCACATCAGGTACGGTAACGATCTCAGGTCCCGGAACATCACCGGTAGTTTCCCCTTCCGCAACGACGCCGAAAGTCAGCCGGGCTGTGCTGTACGATGTCACGAAAGCGCCGTACAATGCACCGTTTACATCCTCGCGCGGCCCAGCGCTGCCTACGGTGGATGCGACTTCGGCAATCCAATCCGCGCTTAATGCTGCTGGAACGGCCGGCGGCGGAATTGTTTATGTGCCAGCAGGTTGGTTTAAAGTCAGCACGCACTTGACCGTACCGGCCAATGTAGAGCTGCGCGGCTCGGCATCGTCACCGACGAGGGATCAAGGCGGATCAAGTGCGGGCACGGTGCTGTTTGCTTATGAAGGTAAGGATACGACAACACCGAATTCGAGCACGGCGTTTATTACGCTGAATGGCAATACCGCCGGCTTACGCGGTTTGCGTGTGTTTTATCCGGAGAACAACCCGGCAGCAGGCATCAAAGCATTTCCATATACGATTAGAGGCAACGGCAGCAGCGTATATATGATTAATGTGGGACTGCCTAATTCGTATAACGCCATTGATTTGATGACAAATCGTAATGATAACCACTATGTGGAGAAGGTACAAGGAACCTTGTTCAAGAATGGTATTACAGTAGGGCTCAGTACGTCCGGTTATATAACCGGCATCCTCACTAACGGCAACGCCGTATGCCGCACCGGCTACAACATTCCCGGCTGGGTCGTGGAGACTAACGTCTTTTCGCAGGTCATCGATGCATTTACGAGACCGAATGAGACGCTTGTAACCGTGAACGGAGCTTCCGATGAGAAGCTGGTTAACGTTTTTGCCTACGGCTCCAAGAACGGGGTAGTGGTGCAGTCGGGAACGGTAAACGCATTCAACTTAGGAACGGATAATCTCGGCTCAGGCGGGTACACCGTGAATGTGAGTGGCGGCAATGTCAACGTGATGAATCTGATGCGCTATAACGGTACGACATCCTTGGGAACGGTCACAATCTATAACGAAATGCACCTATGAGTTCATTTCATAGGTCCAAGAATCGGAGGAGCAAACAGTGGCAAAGATCACAGGTGTAAAATGTATCCGAACACGGCATGACGGCAGCTGGACGATCGTAAAAGTGACGACAGATCAAGACGGATTGTATGGAATTGGCTCGGCGACGGATATGTTTAATCCGGAAGCCGTCGTACAGGTGGTGGAGCAGTTGTTTGCCCCGCTGCTGATCGGCAGAGAGGCAGGCCAGATCGAGGACATTTGGCAAATGATGCATACGAGCGGCTATTGGCGGCATGGCTCTATTACCCAAACGGCCATCGGCGGCATCGATATGGCGCTCTGGGACATTAAAGGCAAAGAGGCTAATTTGCCGGTGTATCAGCTGCTTGGCGGCGCCTGCAGATCGGCCGTCCCGTGTTATGGTCATGCCGATGGACGCGATCAGGAGGAATTGACCGAAGCGGTTCACCGATACATCGAGGAAGGCTACACGGTCATCCGTTGTCAGCTTGGTTCCTACGGCGGTGGTGGTTTTGTACCGGCAGATAAGGCGAACGTTCCTGTCCCAAGCTGGTCAGCTAATGTGTTCAATGAAGCAATCTATATGAACGCCATTCCGGCAATGTTTGAGAAGCTGCGTGTTACTTTTGGCAACGATATTCAGTTTACGCATGACGTTCATTCACACCTTCAGCCGATTGCCGCTGTTCAGCTGGCCAAACGGTTAGATCCCTACCAATTGTTCTTCCTTGAGGATATATTGCCGCCGGAGCAGATTGGTTGGTTCCGTCAATTGCGGCAGCAGTCTTCGACACCGCAAGCCGTTGGGGAGCTGTTCACCAGCCCGCATGAATGGACCGACCTCATTACGGAGAGGCTCATCGATTTCATCCGCGTGCGTGTGTCCAAAGGCGGAGGCATTAGTGCCTGCCGCAAGCTTGCCTCACTTGGCGAAACGTTCGGTGTTCGGACGGCCTGGCAGGAAGGCGGGGAGAACGACCCTGTCAATCAAGCGGCAGCCGTTCATCTGGACCGCGCCGTTTGGAATTTCGGCATTCAGGAAATTAATCATTTCAAAGAAGCGGAATGCGAGGCGTTCCCGGGTCATGTTGAGCGCAAAGGCGGATACCTCTATTTGTCGGAGAAGCCTGGCTTAGGCGTCGACATTGATGAGGAGAAAGCTGCACTGCTCGTGGGTGACGGATGGAGCCGATCGGCCTACCATATTCCATATAAGCTTGATCGCAGACCGGATGGAACGCTTGTCCGTCCGTGAAGGGTGAGCGAAATGAAGCGGGGAGGCCGAGTAGATGAAAACAATTGCCGTAACAGGAGCAAGCGGGAAGCTTGGCGGGTGGGTCGTGAAGGAGCTGCTCGAACAAGGCTATACCGTCATTGCTTTGGATAATAAGAAATCGGATAAACTGCGCTGCAGGCAGATCACAGTGGATCTATCGAACCTCGGACAAGTGATCGGTGGTGTCAACGGAGCGGATGCTATCATTCATTTGGCTGCTATTCCGTCGCCGGGACAGTTCACGAACGAGTTTACGTTCTCGAACAATGTGCTATCCACCTACAATGTGCTCGAAGCGGCATCGGTACTGGGCATTCAGAAGGTTGTTTGCGGCTCGAGCGAATCATCGTACGGCTTCGCATGGGCGCCGAAGAAGTTTGATCCTCAATATGTACCTGTTGATGAGGTGCATCCGCAGCTCCCGCAGGAATGCTATGGTTTATCCAAGATCGTCAATGAACAGACAGGCGAAATGTTCAACCGCAGAACCGGCATGCAGGTTGCCGCTATGCGGTACTCCCTCATCGCTACACCGGATGAGCTCAAGTCGTTCAGAGCACGAATGGATCAACCGATCAATTTTAAATCTATTTTATGGAGCTACGTTGATATTAGAGACGCCGTTTCAGCTACAATTGCTGCCTTAACGACGGATGGATACGGCGCGGTCTCACTCAATATTACGAGCAGCGATACGCTGAGCGATTGGGATACGGAGCGGCTGTTGAACGAATTTTATCCGGAGGTGCACGACCGTAGAAGAAGCTTTGAAGGACGAGAAGCGCTGGTCAGCAATGAGGCAGCCTTCCGGGTACTAAACTGGAAGCCTGTATACTCGTGGAAGGATCAAGCGGAATGAACAGAAGGAGCCCCTCTGACAAGGGGGGCTCTTTGTTGTTTACGTGCAAACCTAGGAAATCTGTACATAGACAGCTTACATGGGATGGAACTATACTACTAAGAGAGTTCTAATCTGTTCCAGAGAGAAAGTGTGAGTTTCATGCGGATTAATTCCAGAATCATCTATATTATTTTCGGTATTGCCGTGCTGTTGGTTGCGATTAATAACGCTTCTTACTACTGGTATACCAAGACGTTGTTAAAAGATGACTTGTCCGCGCGTATGGCGTCTACAGCCAATCAAATCCGAACCTCGATTGAACAATCGAAGGAAGGCTCTTTCTACACAGAGGATCTGATCGGGGAGAAACTGCGCACGGCCGCATTGTTCATCAAGGGACAACTTAGCCCAGATCTGAATCAAATTACAAACGGACAGCTTCGTACACTTGCGCAGCAGGCAGGCATTGCCGGTATATCGCTCATGCAGCGTGTTGCAGGCAGTGACGACATCGGGGTTCGCAAATCCTCGGAGCCGAATGAGCTTAAGATTACGAGTACGAAACCGTTCGGTTATTGGTTTACAGCGTACGACCAGCTGTTAACAAAGCACGATGTGACGATACCTGAAGGCCAGAGCTTGCCTAATTTCTGGTCCGGCATCGCCGAGGTTCCGGCCTCCGGCGCAAGCGAAGTCAGTAAATTCGGCTTCTATAATGACGGATCGACGGATTATATTATTACGGTATTCGTGAATGCTGATCAGGTTCTGAAATATCAGAAGATTGTCGGCAGCGATATGATTGTGAAGAAGACGATTGCTGCGAATCACGACATTGTAGAAATTGCGGGCTTAAACGGCGCTACGTTCGGCAAGCCGCCCAAAACCTATACCGATAATAACGGGACTTCTTTCATCTCCATCTATGATCGTCCTGTTCTGTTTGGAAGCTATGAAATCAAACACGCCGACGACTTAGACCGCTTTACGGAGGCCGTTCAAACGAACAAACCGATGAGCAGTCTTGAGAAATGGAAGGGTAAAACCATCCTCAAAACATTCGTCTACATTCCGGCCAAAACGCGTGTGGCGGAAGTGCAAAGAGATGTTCCTTATGTCATCACGATCGTTTCCGATTACACCTCGATCGAGCAAACGCTGCATAGGCAGTTGGTTCGTTTAGCATTGCTTGTCGTTCTATTTACGGTTTTCAGCTTGTTGTGCATGTATCTCGTATTCCGATATATGGGGAAAAGCAAGGAAACCGCAGTGCGGTCCACGCAGGAGCTGTATATTCAGAATATGGATGTCATGTTTACCGAGATCCGCAGCCAGCGGCATGACTTCCTGAATCATGTTCAAACGATGTATGCCCTCCTATCAAGAGGGAAGCGGGAAGAACAGCTGCGATACATGGAAGAACTAATCGAAGAAATCAACGAAGTGAACGATATTATTCGCATCGGCCATCCTGCCGTTGCAGCCTTGATTCAGGCGAAACTGGCGCAGGCGATGAGAACGAAGATCATGTTCGATCATCATTTTACGGGCCTCGAAGGGTTATCGCTAGGCGTTAAATCCGTGGATATCGTGAAAATAATCGGTAATCTCATCGACAACGCCTTCGATGAAGTAAGCGAACTGGCTCCGGAGCTGCGCCACGTCATCGTGAAAGGCTGGTCGGAAACGGGCATGCTGCATTTCTCCGTTGCTAACTTGGTGCATGGTGATTTTGATCCCGCAAGCGTCAGGAAGATGTTCGGGACAGGTTTCAGTACCAAAGTCGGCGGGGAGCATGGCGGCCTTGGCCTGGCTGTTGTTAAGGAACGTATCGAGTATTACAAAGGCACAATCGATGTGAAAATGGTAGAGGGATACATCCACTTCCAGCTGGCAATTCCCGTGATGTAATCTCAAATACTTGTATCTTACAACTGAGGAACCTCTTGCGCTTCATACGAGCGCAGGAGGTTCTTTTTGCTATTGGCAAGACTATGAGCTACTCAAAACGCGGAATGCGAGATGTGGGATGCGAGGTGCGAGATGTGAGATGCAAAATGCGAGATGTGAGATGCAGAATGCGGCAAGCGAAATGCTCTAACGAATCGTACAGGGCTTATTTGCCCCCAAATTGCCTCCAATAAATTCTAACGAATCGTAGGAGCACTATTCGACGGTTTTTGGGCAATTGGGAGCCGATTTCTCCATTATAAGGCCTGCACGATTCGTTAGAATCTCGGAGCCCCGAAAATCTGCCGAATAAGGCCTGCACGATTCGTTAGAATCTCGGAACGTGTGGAAGGTGGAACGTGAAATGTTGAATGCGTGGAAAGATGTCGATATTATCGTCAGCGACGTGGAAGCGCCGAAGGAATGGCATGCCTATTTAAAGGATAAAGACGTAAGCTGGGTTAATGCCGACTAATAGTGATAATGCTATAATAGATGTAAATCTATGGACGAGGTGATTGATCTTGCTAGGTCGAAGCGGGAATCCTACTTTGAGTGACAAGTCCTTCGAGAAATCAGGCCACTATACTGGTACTGTTCGCATGACCATCGAAGGTACGGTAAACAAAGCTTTTATTACACTAGCCATTCTGCTTGGGGCCGCGTTCGCCACTTGGTCGATGTATTTCAATGGTCAGAATGTAATGCCTTATGCGATTGGCGGGGCAATAGGCGGTTTGATCCTGGCACTTGTGATCAGCTTCAAATCGACCACAGCGCCGTATCTCGTACCGATCTATGCCGCGTTGGAAGGCGCTTTCCTCGGCGCGCTCTCGGCTGGTTACGAAGGAAAGTACAACGGCATTACGCTGCAAGCTGCGTTAATTACGATGTGTGTGTTTATTGCTTTGCTGCTCGCGTACAAAACAAGAATTATTAAAGCAACAGAGAACTTCAAGCTTGGCGTATTCGCGGCGACAGCCGGCATTGCATTGGTTTATCTGGTCAGCATCGTGCTTGGAATGTTCGGCGTAAACGTTCCGTACTTGCATGACAACAGTTTGATCGGAATTGGAATTTCGCTCGTAATCGTCATTGTTGCTGCTCTTAATCTCGTGCTCGATTTCGATTTCATCGAGCAAGGGGCGCAGCGCGGGGCGCCGAAGTACATGGAATGGTACGGCGCGTTCGGCTTGATCGTGACGCTTGTCTGGCTGTATATCGAAATTCTGCGTCTGCTCTCGAAACTTCGCAGCCGCTAGATACCGCAGGTATGAAAGAAGCATCGTTTCTTCGTGAGAAGAGACGATGCTTTTTATTATGGCAATGATTAGCTTCGGAACACGGAAGGGCTGGTTCCGGTCACTTTCTTGAACACATTGCAGAAGTAATTCTGATCCTCGTAGCCGACAAGCTGGGAGATCCGGGCGATTTTGAGCGTCGTCGTCCGCAGCAGCTCTTTGGATCTATCAATTCGGACCTTGGTTAAATAGTCATTAAAGCTGATGCCGGCGACCGTCTTGAACCGTTTGGAGAAATAATTAGGATGAATGAAATACGTTTCGCCGACCCATTGCAGGGACAACTCCTCCGCATAATGAACCTCGATATACTGCTTGACGCTCTCGATAATTTCGTCGCAGGATTGATCGGTTCCCCGGTTCAGCATGCCGCTCAGACGCTGCAGCTGCTGCTCGATGATGTCGATAATATCCTTCCAGCTGCGAAGATTGTCTAAGCTGGCAATTGGTGTTCCCAAGTTCCAATTGGGCAGATCGGTTGCGGTCTTAGCCGCATACTTGCGCAGCATGTGAATGATCTCCGTATAGAGATACTCCACTTGTTCATATCTGGCGCCTGACGTTTCAGCGAGTGTACGGAATAGCTGGCCCGCATAATCGAGAAATTCTTGATGCCGCCCCTCTTCGAGCATCGCGCTGAGCCCGCGTTCTGCCTGGACAAAGATCCGAGGATATGCGGATGCGGCGGAGGAAGTCGTTTCGATATCGGTATATACGTTACCGTTGCCGAAGAGCAGACGATTCTGCAGCACCTTGCGCGCTTCCGTGCAAGAGAGGCGAAGCTGCGTCATTTCCGGCTTGATGCCTCCGAGTCCGATCGAGATGACAAGGCCCAGATGCTGCTTGATCCACTCTACGGTTTGGTTGAAGGTTTCGAGTAATCCTTGCAGCACAAGCTCGCTCTGTGAACCGAGGAAAACAACGATCTCCTCGGAGTGGTAGGCGTGCTTGAATGCCAAGAACTGAACGCCAGCCTCGGCAGCCAGTGTATTCTCAATAATATTCTGGATCGCAAACCTCGCGAGCGGCTCGTCGTTCTCTTGAAATCGTGAGGATTCGTTGCGGTACACGATCTTAACGGATGCTCCGGCGAAGCAAGAGCATTGCATGAGGCTGGCAGGAATGCCGTCCCAACGCAATTCCTGCTCGGAGATGAGATGCGTCAACTGGAAATCCAGCGGCTGCAGATTACTCTGCCGAATCATATCGCTCAGCTCATTCAGCTTGCTGCGATCGGCTGCTTCCTGCTGTTCCTTCCGCAGCTCCTCGCAAATCCCCTCGAGCAGCACATTCAGCTTCTCTTTGTCGATCGGCTTAAGCAAGTAGTCTCTTACATTATAGAGAAGCGCTTCGCGTACATACTCGAACTCATCGAAACCGCTGATGATAACGAATTTGGTTCGTGGGAAATTGACCCGTGCGGAATTGATAAACTGCAGCCCGTCCATCCCGGGCATTCGAACATCGGTCAGCACGATGTCCGGCTGACAGTTCGCCAGCTGAAACATGGCCTCGAAGCCGTCTCCTGCCTCCCCGGCAAGCTGCAAGCCGAGCGTTTCCCAGGCGATTTTGCGAATTAACCCTTCACGAAGCAAAGGCTCATCATCCACGATTAATACTTTCATCGATACCGCCTCCTGCCGTTTGCTTTGGTAGTACAAAATAGATTCGCGTTCCCGCCCCCGGCTTGCTGTCAATAACGACCTGAGGATCGCTGCCGTAATACATCTGAATGCGTTTAAACACATTGGAAAGTCCAATCATCGTTCGGGATGAAATCTGACGGGACATCATGTCGTTCGGATCGCTCAGTTTGCGGTGAAACAGCTCAATCATGGCTGGTTCCATCCCGACTCCGTTATCCTCAACAATAATTTGCAGCGAATGCTCATCAAGGCTGACGAGAGTCACGCGGACGAATTTATAGCCCACCTTCTGCTCCAGTCCATGTATGATCGCATTCTCCACGAGCGGCTGAATGAGAAACTTCGGTAGAATGAACGAATCGATCTGCTCATCCGTATGAATTTCGTAATCAAACTTCTCAGGAAACCGGATTTTGTAAATCGATAAATATTGGTTCAAGTGGTCCATTTCTTCCCGAATCGTTGCAATGCTGCCGCCATTGAGGTTATACCTAAGCATCTTGCCGAGTGCCAGACAGATATATGAAATCCGCTCATCCCCATGTATGGAAGAGATGCTGTCGATGGTACTGAGTGTGTTGTATAGAAAGTGCGGGTTGATTTGCGTTTGCAGCGCTTTGATTTCCGCTTCTTTCTTTAAGAGCTCGGTTTCATACACCTTGGAAATCAGCGTGCTAATTTCGGATGTCATCTTATTGAAGCTATGCTGAATGGTGGAGAGCTCATCGGAGCCTTTAACTTCAATAAACGCTTGAAAGTCGCCCATCTCTACGAGCTTCATTTTCTTATTCAATTCCTTGAGCGGACGTGTAACACCGGCGGCAATGAGGGAACCGAGCAGCATGGCGATCAAGAAGCTGATGGCTGCGATGAGGATAAGCGTATTCCGGAACGTATTTACCTTCTCCAGAATGCGGTCAAGCGGCACGCTGCCGATGACGATCCAATCGCTGACCCCGAGCTTGTGATAGAAACCGATATTGGTGTTCTCGTCATCTTGAAACCGGAAATCCATGTATTTCCGATTCACCTGTGCTTCCTTGTATCCGTTGAATAAAGGGGTGCCGGCAATGGACTTGCCGATTTGGTCTTCATTACGGGAGTACACGATATGACCGCTAGTATCCGCTATATAATACGTACTTCCATCATCATTCTGTAAGCCCAGCAAGGTTTTCTCCAGCACGCGGGGGTCAATATCGATCTTGATGTAGCCGATGGGATGCTGGGCATTCATCGTAATTCGTTTGAGCAGCTGGATGTAGCTGATGGTTTTGACAGGTGTTACCGTTGTGCTGATTGTTGTATAGGACACACTCCAGAAAGGGAAGCCATCCTGCTCGAGCGCCTTTTGGTATAAAATAGCTTGTTCCTGGTCGAGAAGCTTTCTTACACTAGCATTGTAGTAGTAGTAACTGCTGATTTGCTCACCTTTCAGGTCTGTGATGGCAATGAAGGATATGAGCGGATTTTGTACTTTCTGGGAGGCGAGCTTGTTTCGATAATACTGCTGGGTATCAAAGTTGAGAGGGGCATCCAGAAATTTCTGCAGCGACGTATCACTGAAATAGCTGTATCCGGTATTTCCGATCGTCTTGAAATGGAGGTCGAGGGTATCCACTGTTTGTTCCGTCAGCTTCTCAAGTCCCTGCAAGGTAGAGGCTTCAAGCTCATGGCTCATAATTCTATAGTACGAATAGCCCATGATAAAAGCCGTAAGGCTGATGACAATAAAGAAGGATAATATCATTTTGTTGCGGAATTGATTGTTAAGACTTTGAATGAAAGACCACATCTTGCTCAAACAAACCCCTCCAGGCACTGACAGCGCTTACTCCGAATATTCGACAACTTCCGAAGTTTTCCTTTAATGGCGATTCTGAATTTACAGATAAAAGTTAAAATATTGCTAATAGGATGTTAGGATATTACATAGAAAGCGCTCTCAATGAGGGACTATACTACAGGTGTAGAAGAAATCATTTAAGGGGAGGCAGTCAAGTGAACAACGCAAAACGTCTTAGAAAATGGACAGTATTAGCATGTGTCATGGTCTTGATGCTTATTGTATCAGCTTGTGGGGGCGGTAATAACAACAACACGGCAAATAACACAAGTACAAACACAGAGTCGACGAATACGACGACAGAACCAGCAGCCGACAACACGAATAATGCTGCAACAAATGAAGCAGCTACAACAGATACACCAGCAGCAAACGTCGAAATTACAGTTTGGGACCAACCAACACCTGAAGACACACAGAAAGAGTTGAAAGAAGAAATTTACGCAGAGTTCGAAACCCAAAATCCAGGCATTAAAGTGAAACATGAATTGATGCCGCAAGGTACGAATGACCGTGAAGTTTTCGTTACAGCAATGGCTGGCGGCAACGGACCGGATGCTTACCACGCAGCTCACTTCCCAATCATTGCTGACTGGGTTGGCCAAGGCCTAGCGCTTGACCTGACTCCATACTGGGATGGATATGCGGACAAAGACAAATTTATCGCATCCTCGATGCAAGCCGGCACTATCGACGGCAAAGTTTACGGCGTGCCTCATGATATGTATGTAACAGGTTTGTTCTGGAACAAGAAAATGTTCGAAGCAGCAGGACTTGATCGCGATACGCCTCCTGCAAACTGGGATCAACTGGTTGAGTTTGGTAAGAAGCTGACTAACGTTGACAAGAAACAATACGGTATCACGCTTCTGGGTATGGAATGGGCTGACTGGTGGTTCGAGTACTATGTATGGCAAGCTGGCGGCGACTTGACGCACCTGCAGCCGGACGGCACTGTTCAACTGGCCTTCACAGAAGATCCTTCCGTTAAAGCCCTTCAGTTCTACAAAGATTTGAAATGGACACACAAAATCGTTCAAAACAACGTGCTCCAAAGCTACCAAGACAACATGAATGATATTTTCCAAGGCCGCGCAGCGATGTCCAATGCAGCATCCGGCGGATTCGGCGACTATGTTGCTCAAGGTATGGATTTGAATGATGTAGGCTTTGCACCATATCCGGTAGGTCCTGGCGGTAAAGGTCCAGGCCAAATCGGCGGCGCGTACTGGATTATCAATCCTAAGACATCCAAAGAAAAACAAGATGCAGCTTGGAAATACATCACGTACATGAACTCCAAAGAAGTAATGGAGAAATTCCTTACATTCCAACAAGACAACGGTATGTTCCCGAACCTGTTGTCGGTTCGCAACGACGTGGATCCTTCCCAATTCGCGAAAGATATCTCTCCTGAGCTCGTTGCTGCTGTAAACAAAGCGGCTTCCGATACTCACCTGGAGTACTTCTTGAAAGAGCGTCTTACTCCTTATGTAGTTAAAGCGGTTCAAAAGGCGTTGACGGATGAGAAATCCGATCCGAAACAGCTGCTTCAAGAAGCGCAAGATGCAGCACAGAAAGAAGTTATCGATGCGTATAACGCATCCGTGAAGAAATAATATGACGCAGGCGGAGGCAGCGAGCGGGCAAGTCATGCCGCGAGCTGCTCCGCCTGTAATTCCGAAAGGAAGCGGAAGCGATGAAAACAGCTACTGGGCAGCAGCCGCAAGTGCAATTAAAAACTCCCTACCGATTTAAGATATCGTGGACGCCTATTTTCTTTTTGACACCGGCTATCGTGTGTTTCTTGGTATTTAAATATTACCCGCTGCTGCAAGCCGTATATATGGGTTTCTTTGATTATAAGGTCATTAACCCGCCCGGCAAGTTTGTCTGGCTGGATAATTATAAGTATTTATGGCATTCGACGGAGTTCTGGAACGCGCTCCGGAACACCTTTGCTTTCTTTTTTATTTATTTTGTACTTACGTTCTGGGTGCCGATCGTACAGGCGGTTTTGCTAAACGAAGTTAAATTTGCCAGCAAAACGATGCGTTCGTTGTACTTGCTCCCTACAGCCGTTCCGTCAGTAGCGGGCTATCTGCTTTGGAAATGGCTCTATAATCCGGATTACGGTTTATTGAACTACCTGCTCAGCTTCATCGGACTTGGTCCATACGGCTGGCTCAACGATCCCGCAATGTCCAAGTGGGCAATTGTGTTGCCCGGCGTGTTTGCAACCGGAATGGGGATGCTCATTTACTATTCGGCTCTTCAAGGCATTCCGAGCGAGAACGTAGAGGCAGCCAAGATTGATGGTGCCGGACCTTGGCGCAGAATGACAGCGATCGTGTTTCCAAGCTTGAAGTTCGTTATCGGGATTCAGTTTATATCGTTTATAAGCGGTGTATTCCTGACGTTTGACCCGATGTACATTATGACTGGCGGTGGACCGGCGAACAGCACGCGGACACTGGCGATGCTCGTATTCAATAGCTCCTTCAAGGAGTTCCGATTTGGGGTAGCGGGTTCGATCTCACTCGTTATGTTCGTAATCATCGCGCTTATCACTTATTTGCAGCTCAAATTGTCCAACAGGGATTAAGATGATTGGTTAGAGGAGACTTCAAGTCGACTCAGCATTCATCTAATTTAGAGGTTCCAGGAAGGAGTATCTCATGGCTGGACGCGGACGCATTAGGGAGAAAGGCGGATTATCCGTCAAAATTGTCTCCTATTCAGTTGCCATTTTCTTTATTCTATCTTCGATCGTTCCGCTTGTCTGGATGATCAGTTCCTCAATGAAAGATAACATTTCCATTTACAGCTTTCCGCCTAAATGGGTTCCTGAGGTACCCAAAACCGTAAGCGTAACGCTCAATTACGATGGCGCGGATATCTCGAAGCCTGAAGAATATGAGCTGGATGCGATGGAAGCGATTTGGTTTACTTGGAAAAGAATGCAGAATGAAGCAGTCGGTGCGATGAAGGTAACCGGCGTGAAGGATGGCGTCATCGTTTATACAGCGTCGATGCCGGCTTATAACTTTACGGTTGGACGGCCGCAGATCGTTCCGACCATGGTAGCGACACATGCGGTGATGAAGAACAAGCTGGCCAAAATTCGTGCCGGGAAATTTACAACGTTCGATTTCAAAGGTGAAGGCAGCGCTTATAAGGGCTCCACTGAAATTGCAGCGGAATTGCCGGTTCACGCGACAAACGCGCTGAAATGGCTTTCGGAATCGAAAGTTGTGAAAGGTAAAGTGCTCACCATCTCTGAGGTGAAGGACTGGAAAAGGCTGTTCGACAATTACATCGTGCTATGGAAAAAATCCGGTGACGAAAGCAAAGGCGCTAATTTCGGTTTCCCGCATTTCTTATTGAACAGCGTGATCGTAACCGGCTCAACCATTGTTCTTCAATTGCTGATCGGCGGAACGGCAGGCTATGCGCTTGCGCATCTGGTTCGGAGCAAAGTCGGTACGTGGTTGACACTGTTCTTCGTTGCTACGATTATGATTCCGGAAATCGCAATTCTCGTTCCGCTTTATTTAACGATGGATAAACTCCATCTGGTCAACTCGCTATGGGGCATTATTTTGCCGCATACGGCGTGGGGGATCGTTATCTTCTTGTTCAAAGGATTCTTTGAACAGCTGCCGGGCGAGCTGCTGCAGGCGGGACGCATCGACGGCGCCTCCGAGTTTAAGATTTTCTGGCGAATCATTGTACCGATGTCGGCACCGATCTTTACGGTTGTCGCGGTTATGACGTTCATTGCGGTATGGAATGAGTTCCTGTGGCCGCTCGTTGTTGCTCGGACGCAAGACGTATGGACATTCACCGTTGCGCTTAATGACTTCCAGCAGCGGCAAAGCATGGGGTCCAACGTCATTATGTCCAGCTTAGTTATCGCTACGATTCCGCTTATGCTGATCATCACTTCCTGTCAGAAACTCATCGAGAAGGGTGTTTCTTTCACAGGCTTGAAAGGGTAGGGGACTTACGTGGAACGTAAAGTTGCTTTAGTAACAGGCTCAGGGCGCGGGATCGGCAGAGGCATTGCACTTGCTTTTGCACGATCCGGTTACGATGTGTGTGTCAATTACAACACAAGTGCGGAGATGGCACAGGAAGTAGTTCGTGAGATTAACGCCCTCGGGGTGAAGGCGGAGGCTGTACAAGCGAATATCTCCACGCTCGAAGGTGTCGATTCACTGTTCGAGCAATTTAATAGTCGATTCGGTAGATTGGATGTACATGTCAACAATTCGGGCATCACCCGGATGAAGCCATTCCTTGAAACGCCGCCGGAGCTGTTCGATGAAGTGTTCAATACCGATTTGAAAGGGCTCTATTTCTGCTCGCAGCAGGCGGCGCGGTTAATGATCAAGAACGGTACACGCGGAGTCATCATTCAGATCAGCTCCAATCATGCCGAAGGAACATGGGCCAATTCAACTGTCTATGCCTCGGCGAAGGCGGCTGTTAACAAGCTGACGAAGAACATGGCCTTGGATTTATCCCCTCACGGCATTCGGGTTGTCGGCATCGCGCCGGGTTACACGAATAACGGCTGGGGGGATGGAAATGAGCGCATTCAGAAGGCTATTGAATCGATCTCAACACGTATTCCGATGGGACGTTTCTGTACGCCGGCAGAGGTAGGCGAAGCGGCTGTATTTCTGGCTTCCGATAGTGCGGGTTATATGACAGGAACGACTATGTTCATGGACGGCGGCGCATTGCTCCCGGTATGGGCAGAGAAGGGTAACGGCTAGCTGCTCAACGAAACCAGTATGGACGTAAAGGAGATAGGAAGCTGTGAAAATAACAGATTTGAAGCTCTATCATGTGAAGCCTCGCTGGCTGTTTCTGAAGATCGAGACCGATGAAGGCATTGTAGGCTGGGGGGAACCGATTGTCGAGGGACGTGCCCTTACAGTAGCTACAGCCATTGAAGAGTTGAAACGTTATCTAATCGGCGAAGATCCGCTTCGCATTGAGCATCATTGGCAAATCATGTACCGGGGAACCTTCTACCGCGGCGGTCCTGTACTCGTAAGTGCGATAAGCGGGATCGAGCAGGCGCTGTGGGATATTAAAGGCAAGTTCTACAACATGCCTGTCTATGAGATGCTTGGCGGCAGAGTGCGCGATAAAATCCGCATGTACTGTCACTGCCACGGTGAAACACCGGAAGCGTTCGCGGCCAGTGCGAAACGCAGAGTGGAAGCGGGCTTCAACGCGATCAAAACAGGTGTAGACGCGCCGGTTCGCCAAGTCGATTCACTGGCCTTCGTAGAGAGTCAAGTGAACAAATTCATTGCAGCACGTGAAGCTGTAGGCAGTGGTATAGACATTGCCATCGACTTCCACGGTCGCGTCAGCCCAGCTATGGCGATTCGCCTTGCCGCGGCGCTCGAACCTTATTATCCGATGTTTATCGAAGAGCCTTGCTTGCCTGAGAATGTGGACTCGCTCCTGCGCGTTGCCCAATCGACCAGCATTCCGATCGCAACAGGTGAGCGGCTGTTTACGCGCTGGGGCTTCCGTGAAGCGCTGGAGAAAGGCGCAGTAGCGATCGTGCAGCCTGATCTGTGCCATGCCGGCGGGATCTTCGAAGGACGCAAGATCGCTGCCATGGCGGAGACTTACTATGCGTCCATCGCGCCGCACAATCCGCTTGGGCCGATCTCGCTTGCATCCTGCTTGCAATTGGATGCTTGTACGCCGAACTTCCTGATTCAAGAGCATCCGTCGATGGCGGAGAAATGGGACCTCGGAGAAGGCTACTTGAAGAAGCCGTTTGAAGTGATTGACGGTCATGTTGCTATCCCGCAAGGACCTGGCCTTGGCATCGAAATTAATGAAGAAGCGCTCATTGAACGCAGCTACGCAGGCGACTGGGACACCCCACGACTAGCCTACGATGACGGCTCGTTCGCGGAGTGGTAGAATGACAGGCCGCTCTCTCCGGCAAGTACGGAGAGGGCGGTCTTTTTGCTGTTTTGGAGATGGTGATAGCTGCTGCGCATGATGGTGTGCAATTAAGGGGGAAGCGCGGCAATGTCAGCTGCTGTGCCATCGGCAACCCCAACCCCAACCCCAACCCCAACCCCAACCCCAACCCCAACCCCAACCCCAACCCCAACCCCAACCCCAACCCCAACCCCAACAGCAGTAGCAACTATGCTGATTGTTGTCGGTGATACGGCTAACGAATCGTGAGAGCGTTATTTGCTCGAAAATCACCACTAATTAATTCTAACGAATCGTGAAGGTCTTATTTGAGGGGAATGCAGCTAAATAAGGTATTTCTAACCGAAATAAGACCTACAGGATTCGTTAGAACTTCAAACCCAGTCATTTTGCTCAAATAAGGCTTCCAGGATTCGTTAGAATCCCGACTAAGAGTTCTCGGAGTTGTGCCTGTCTCATACGTCTAGCAGCAAAGCATTAAGGTTAGTTGGAAGCTGAGAGTTCGATTTCTCGATTCTCAGCTGCAGATCGGTGTGATTTTGGCGCTGAGAGTTCGTTTTTCGCACGCTCAGCATCAATCGCTTGGAGATTCTAGTTGGTTTGGAAGTTGAGAGTTCGATTTCTCGATTCTCAGCTGCAGATCGGTGTGAATTTGGCGTGGAGAGTTCGATTTCTGGACTCTCAGCATCTTTCGCGTGGAGATTCTAGTTAGTAGAAGGCTGAGAGTTCGATTTATTGACTCTCAGCTGCAGATCGGCGTGATTTTTGGCACTGAGAGCCAATGGAAAGCTACGCTCTACCCCTTTGACATACATACAATCGCCCGCTAACATGAAGGCAACTAGGGCTGGTTATGTAAGAGGCAGCTGAGATAATGGAGGAGCGTGAGGATCGATGCAAGCGAAACTGGAGCTAATTGTCCGTTCGACGGAGATCGATGTGAACGGGCATGTCAATAATGCCAAGTATTTGGAATACCTCGAATGGGGACGGGAAGCGTGGTATGAGCAGGCAGGCTTGCACTATGATGTGTTACTCGCCATGGGTGTTCAAACGGTGACGGTTAATATCAATATCAACTATCGTAAGGAATGCAGGCAAGGCGATCGGTTGACGGTTACGACAACGCCGGAGCGGGCTGGGCGGAGCAGCTATGTACTCAAACAGGAGATCGTGAATGAGAAAGGCGAACTGTGCGGGGATGCAGCCGTTACATGCGTGACGATGGATTCGAACACGCGCAAGAGCCGGGAGCTGCCGCCGGAGCTGAGAAGTCAGTTTTAGCTGTAGAAGCCGTATTACGAGATAGCAAATAGGCAATCATGGGAAAGAGGCGATGCATGCTCGTAGATGCATCGCCTCTTTCATAGGTTATATAGAGAGTAAGCCGAACCAATTCGCATGAGGAGGTAGTCGCGATGAACGATTTTCGCATTGAGAAGGATTCCATGGGTGAGATACAGGTTGAAGCGCACCGGCTGTGGGGAGCGCAAACCGAGCGAAGTCTGCACAATTTTCGGATCGGGACGGAGAAGATGCCGCGCGAGTTAATAACCGCTTTTGCTTATCTGAAGAAAGCGGCAGCAACCGTGAACGGAAGCTTGGGTAAGCTGGATGCCCAAAAATCTGAAGCTATTGCAGCTGCAGCGGATGAAGTGATTGCGGGGACGTGGCAGGATGAGTTTCCGCTTGCCGTATGGCAGACAGGGAGCGGCACGCAGTCCAATATGAACGTCAATGAAGTGATCGCAAGACGCTCGGCACAATTGCTGGAGGAGAAGGGGCATGCGGCAGCCGTTCATCCCAACGATGACGTCAACCGCTCGCAGAGCTCTAACGATACCTTCCCAACCGCTATGCATATCGCTGCGCTGATTGCGGTAGAAGACCTCGTCCTGCCGGCTATTACGCAGCTAAAATCCACATTGGAGCAGAAGAGTGCAAGCTTCATGGATGTCATCAAAATCGGCCGCACCCATCTGCAGGATGCCACACCGCTTACACTTGGCCAAGAGATCAGCGGCTGGGTTCGGATGCTGGAGAAAGGGGAGCGGAATATTCGAACAAGCCGGGAGGAGCTGCGTGAGCTTGCGATCGGTGGAACTGCCGTGGGAACAGGCCTGAATGCCCCGCCAGGCTTTAGTGAGAAAGTCTCGGCGGAGATCAGCCGCCTCACAGGCAAGAACTTCATAAGTGCGCCGAATAAATTCCACGCGCTGACGAGCCATGACGAGATTGTCTTCGTTCATGGCGCGATTAAAGCGCTCGCCGCGGATTTAATGAAGATCGCAAACGACGTTCGCTGGCTCGCAAGCGGCCCACGCTGCGGCATTGGCGAAATTCGTATTCCGGAGAACGAGCCGGGCAGCTCCATCATGCCGGGGAAGGTCAATCCGACGCAGTGTGAGGCGCTGACCATGGTCGTCTGTCAGATCATGGGCAATGACGCGGCAATCGGCTTCGCGGCCAGTCAGGGAAACTTCGAGCTGAATGTGTTTAAGCCTGTCATCATTCACAACTTCCTGCAGTCGACCCGAATTCTCAGTGATGCGATCCGCTCCTTTGATGAGCACTGTGCGGTTGGCATTGAGCCGAATCGGGAAGCCATTGCCCGGCATCTAAACGAGTCGCTGATGCTCGTAACGGCGCTTAATCCTCATATCGGCTATGAGAATGCGGCAGCCATTGCGAAGTCTGCTCATAAGGAAGGACTTACACTGCGCGAGGCTGCAATCCGCAGCGGGCTTATAACAGCTGCCAAGTTCGATGAAGTCGTGAAAGCGGAAGAGATGATCTGACAAATTCGACAAAACATTACAAAATACGCTATGTACAAGTAGTGCTTTTCTCTCCTATAATTAACCATGTTAACCTAATTAAAACAATAGTAATCCAACTACTTATTCATATGACAAAGGCAAACCAATGGAAATGTTGGGACGCAAAGCCTAGGCCTAAAGCATCGAAACAGATGCCATGGTGGACAGGTTACCGAGTGAAAAGGAGTCCATCCTTAACACGGGTGGACTCTTTTTATATGTATACAAATATTAGGAGGTAGGCTTGTTGTATGCTTAGGGAGAAAAACCGTGTCATGCTTTTCATTTCTGCAATTATTGTACTTCTATCGCTTCTGGTACACGCATTCGATTGGCTCGGTTTTTCCATGCACCATGATCATCAACCAGATCTGAATGGTTCTATGCTTCTGGCCTTCCTTAATCAAACCTTCTTCGCACTACCTATTATTTTCTTATTGCTTGCCGGATTTTGCATGCGTTTACAAGAGGATCAGCAGACCGTTCCGCTTCTCATGACGCTGTCGCTCACCTTCAGCAGTATATCCATCATCGCAGGCGGTAACGGCATGGTGGAATACCACTTCTCCATCTTTATGGTACTCGCCATCATTTTGTACTACGACCTCATTGCCATGCTTCTCATCAGCACCGTCATCTTCGCACTTCAGCATGTACTCGGATTCTTGTCTTTCCCTGAGCTCGTCTACGGCACCAGTGATTACTCGCTGGCCATGGTCTCCATTCACATCGTGTTTGTCATCTTGTTTATCGGCGCCGTTACCTATCAAATTGTGACGCGCAGAGCGTTCATCAACGCACTGGAATCGGCCCAACAGCAGAAAATTCAAGCAGCGGTCAAACAAATTATCGAGAACGTGACGGAAACATCGGACCAGGTGCTCATGAATTCCAAGGAGCTTAGCTGCAACGCGGCCACACTCAATCTTCTGGCAGGAGATATCGTACAAGCGATGCAGCAGGTGGATGCAACGGTGAACTTGCAGGAGCATGGGGCACAAACAGGTAAGAAAGTGATCGGAGAGATGATCCGAGATATTCATACGATTGCCGAAACGTCAGCTACGGTGTCTACTTTCTCGAGTGAGGTCGCTACAGAGGCCGATAACGGGAATGATGCCATTCAGAAGGCCGTCAGGCAGATGACATCGACGAGCAATGCCGTTCAAGAATCCGCAACCAAAGTGAAGCTGCTTGGTCAGCGATCGCAAGAAATAGATGATATAACAAGCATCATTACGGACATCGCATCCCAAACCAGTCTGCTGGCACTGAATGCGGCAATCGAAGCGGCGCGGGCTGGCGAGCATGGCAGAGGGTTCACGGTCGTATCGAATGAGGTTCGCAAGCTATCTGAACAAACCACCGCTTCGGCCCAGCGAATTGCTGAGCTCGTCCAAGACATTCAGGCGAATAACCGTGCTTCTATTCAATCGATGGATCAAGTCATTGACGAAGTAGCTTCGGGAAACCAAGCCGTCTGTGATGCGGGAGCCGCATTCGAACGTATTATGAGATCCATTAAAACCGTCGCAGAGCAAATTCATTATATTTCCGGCGCCTCCCAGCAAATGTCGGCAAGCACGCAACAGTTTAGCGTCAATATTGAGGAAATCTCCCGAATGTCCGCCGAATTAACGGGCAGCGTCAAGATGGTGACGGGCAGCTCCAATGAGCAGCATCAACTCATTTCCAGATCGTCGGAGCTGGCGTCCATGCTGGAGAAATTAAGCGATAAATTAGATCAAACGATGATCAGCACGAAGAAATCCTTCCGCGCCTTATAATCCGAAGAGTAGTGCAATTCTGACAAAAATGACTTTGCGTTCATAGCCAATATCAAGTATTATGAGTAGAAAAGACAAGATCTGGCTAAAAAGGAGACACAATGCTATGAATGCTTCGAAAAAAAGTCATTGTAAAATCGTCGACTGCACGATCCGCGACGGCGGACTCGTGAATAACTGGGATTTCAGCGTTGAGTTCGTTCAGCATCTGTACAACTCGCTGAATGAAGCTGGCGTCGAGTATATGGAAATCGGGTACAAAAACTCGCCGAAGCTGTTGAAAGGCGCTGAAGATGCTGGTCCATGGCGTTTCCTGGACGACGACTTCCTTCGTAAAGTCATCCCGCAGAAGCTGAATACGAAGCTCTCTGCACTTGTCGATATCGGACGGGTAGATGAGAACGATATTCTTCCACGCGAAGAGAGCATGCTCGATCTGATCCGCGTAGCTTGCTATATTCAAGACGTGCCGAAGGCGCTGGAGCTGGTTAACGTATTCAACTCCCGCGGCTACGAAACAACATTGAACATCATGGCGCTCTCCAATGTAATGGAGAATCAATTGTTAGAAGCATTCGAATTGATCGAAGCAAGTGTAGTCGACGTCGTATACGTGGTTGACTCCTATGGCAGCTTGGATCCGAATGACTTCAACTACTTGGTCAGCAAATTCCAGAAGTACCTGCCAAGCAAACGCCTAGGCGTACACACGCACAACAACATGCAGCTTGCATTCGCCAATACGCTCGTTTCCGTTGAGAAAGGCGTCGAGTTCCTGGATGCTTCCGTATACGGTATGGGCCGCGCTGCAGGCAACTGCCCAACTGAACTGCTTGTCGCTCATCTGAAGAACACGAAGTACAATGTGCGTCCGGTGCTGGATATGATCGAGAAGTACATGATTACGCTTCGTGAAAAAGAAGAGTGGGGCTATATTATTCCTTATATGATTACAGGTATGTTGGACGAGCACCCTCGTTCCGCAATGGCACTTCGCAATTCCGATGACAAGGACAAGTCGGTTGATTTCTACGATAAACTGACTACGCCTGAAGTACTGCATAGCAAATAAGCTCTTCTATCATAGATAAGCTCCCAGGCCGAAGAGGTCTGGGAGCTTGTTTTTGTTATTATGAAGAATGTCGCCAATACTCGGCTCGGTATGCGCTAGGCGTTATTCCAAATTGCCGTTTGAACATACGATTAAAGAAGCTTAAATCCTCGAAGCCAACCTCAAGCGCGATGGACATGATTTTGCCGGACGTCGTCTCCAGCAGCTTCTTCGCTGCTTGCAAGCGAATATGGTTGCGGAACTCGATAAAAGTCATGCCAATATGCTGCTTGAATTTGGTGGTGAATGCCGTTTGGCTAAGGTTACATAAGGTGCTAAGCTGCTGCAAGCTCAGCGGCTTCGCGTAATGCTGCCTCGTAAAGTCGCAAACATTCCGAATGAGCGCATCCTCGTCACTTGACGCAGACGCAGTCATCGGTTTCTTCAACGATCGCTCGTAGCAGCGGCTTAGATAGATGAATAACTGCATCATATGCGCTCTGACCATCAGCTCATAATTGGCTTCACGATTCGTGTCTTCATAAACAAGCCGATCGAGGATGGCCAGCGCCTCCATTCGGTCCAGCTTGCCGATATTCATCACGGACTGATTACTTGTTTTCTCTCTAAGAAAGGGCTCCACGTAGTAGAAATCGATGAATGCCGTGACACCGGCCATATGAGAGAGCTCCTGCTCGAAATAATAGGAATCGAAAATAATATTGTTCACGGTAAGCGGCGTGCCCGGCAGACGTTTGTAGCCATGAGGAATATGGCGATGGATGATGAAGATATCCCCTTCGCGAATGAGGAACTGCTGATCTTGAAATAAATGAACGCCTTGGCCCTCAGTCACATAGATAATTTCGACGAAATCATGCGTATGCAGCTCATAATCTGTGGTGACGGGAGCTCGAAATGCCCGAAACGGAAATGAAGGATTATCCATAAACTGCTGGTTCACATAATGATCCATACGTTGCCCCTCCGAGCTGTCAGAAAGTCCAACCTTTTCGTTAAATTACCCAATCGAGCGCGGTTGTTCGTGTAATAAGTTTACTATAGCAGAACCGTCTTCAATGGAGAATGAAGAACAAGAACTTAGGGAGGGAAAGGCATGAGCGCAGCATCGCCAAAGCAGGAGGCATTCGATTTGCAAGGCCATCTGGAAGAGTTCTACCGTAATGGATTCACGGTTATTCGAAACATGCTGGACGAAGAACGAGTGGATACTTATCGCGAGACATTTGAGCATGAATTTAAAACGACGGAGCCTGACGGCTACGGCGCCAATTTGCGCACGAAAATGTTTGAACGAAACAATCTGTTTCTGCAGTTGATCGACGAGGAGCGGACAGTGGCATTTGCTGAAGCGGTGCTCGGCAAAAACTGTCATATGTTCTCCAATAACGGACTGTACACGACGCCGGGTACCGGCATTGATTTCTGGCATGTGGATGAGGATCTGTTCTTTCCGATGCCTGAAGAGGCAGAGCTGGACCCGCGAATTCAGATGCCATGCTTTATGTTTACAGCGATGTACTATTTGACTGATGTGACTGAAGATATGGGGCCGACGCAGCTTGTCCCGGGCAGTCACCGAAGCGGCAGGCACCCGGCCTCGCCGAAAGAAACGCCGATCTATAACGGTCAAGGACCGGTCTCGATTATCGCCAAGAAAGGAGATATGCTGCTATTCAACGGCCAGACCTGGCATCGCGGCGCACGCAATGAAAGCAGTCAAATACGGATGGTTCAACAGGTAACTTACGGTCGCCGCTGGGTATCACAGCGCTTCTATCCGTTCATTACCTATACGATGCCGCAGCATGTTATTGAGGCTGCGAAGGATAATCCACGGCTCACTCGGCTGCTTGGATTTCATCCGCGCGGGCCGTATGGATAAATAGGCATATTCTCATTGAATTTTTGGAGGGCATCCATTACAATAGAGTCCACTCATGGAAGTGATTGGCGTTACGAACTGTTGAAGGAGTGGATGCGGCTTGAAGAAATCATTAGCGCTAATCATCGAACAATTGGAATCGCGTCAGACCATGCAAGCCCTGTCTCCACAACGGGTATGGGATGCAGCACTCGATCAAGAAATAGCCGCTTTACCTTTAATTTCTGCCGGGACTCCGAAATCCGCGGCACCTGCGCTCATCGCGCTCAAAGCCGGACTGCATTTGCTTAACGAAAGCTTGGACGCGTCGCATGAACAGTCCCAAGAAATTGAAGACGACCCGACGGGCTGCTACTGGCATGGCATTATGCACCGGATGGAAGGTGATTTCTCCAATGCGAACTACTGGTTCAGCAATGCAGGCGCCCATCCGGCGATGGAGAGCTTGCAATCACGAGTAGCGGATTGGCTGCAGAACAGCGTCATATTAGGAGATCTGCAGGAAGGCGCCATTCGTGACGCACTGCAAACGATGAAACGCCAAGTACGCTGGCAAGCTCCGGCACTCACAAGCATGATTGCGCTGCAAGAGAGCGGGACCATTTCGGAAGAAGCCAGAGGTGCGATTGAATATGTGCAGCACATGGAGCTTATGGAGCTGTTTGCGTATACGCATCAAGCGGCCAAACGAGCTGTAGCAGAATCATCCATATAAACAATAAAAAGCTGTATCCGACACCTTCAGAAGGGGCGGATACAGCTTTTTTGTACCTTATTCGGACGTTTGCTCTTTGTAACGCGGGCTGTTTCCTTCATCCTTGGTCTTCGCTGTTTCTGATTGAGGTGCAGTTCGCTGACGGAACGGCCACCAGTTAGCTTCACCAAACAGATTCGCAAGTGCGGGAATGACAAGACCCATAAAGACAGTCGCATACAGGATTAGACCAATTACGATACCTGCGCCGATTTGCAAGAGCGTATTCACGCCGGACATCATAAGGGCTGCGAACGTGCCGCCCATAATGACCGCAGCGGAAATGATAACGCCGCCTGTCGTCGACATCGCTTTAGTCATCGCATACGTAATGCCCCGCGGTCGATATTCTTCCTTGAATCTAGCCATGAGGAAGATGCTGTAATCGACGCCAAGCGCAACGATAATGAGGAAGACGAAGAACGAAGCGCTCCACGACAAGCCTTCCTTGCCGAGCAATTGAACGAATATGAACTCGACGATGCCCATGGTGATCAGGAAGTTAAAGCCAAGGGAGAGCAGCACATAGAGCGGTGCCAGAATGGAACGCAGCAGAATCATCAATACGATGAAAATACCGATTAAGACATAGGCACCTGTTCGCGTGAAGTCATTCTTCGAAATATCCTTCAACTCCGAAATTTGTGCCGATGTGCCGGATAGATAGACTTTCGTTCCATCAATGGCACTTCCTTCGAAGCTGTGATTCAGCGCTTCCCGAATCTGATCAACCGTTGTCAGCGCCTCAGGAGAATACGGGTTGACCGAGAGGACAATCTCCATCTTAGCGGTTTCCCCATCCGTGGATATATAGTAATCGAGCGCCTGCTTCAGTTCGGGACTATCGAGCGCTTCCTGAGGAAGATTCCAGCCCGGAATCTGACTGTCCCCAATCGTACTTTGCGCGTCCTTCACGGATGTGAGTCCCTTCGAGATGTCGCCAAGACCTGCTGCCCCGTCCTTCAAGCCGCCGGTAAGCGCTTGAAGTCCGCTTCCGAGCTTGGCTGTACCGTCCGCAGCTTGGGATTGACCGTCAGCCAATTGGCCAAGTCCGCCCGCAACCTTGTTTATGCCGGGATTCAGTTGAGTGAAGCTTGCTGACAGCTTAGATGCACCGGCATAGAGGTCGTTTAATCCTCCGGAAAGGCCTTGCTGCTTACCTAGCAGCTGCTGCATAGCAGGCTCATTCTTCAGCTCCGGATATTTCTTCAGCAGGGCCTGCAAATCTTGGCTCATGGAGCCGGAAACTTCGGCGCTCTGCTTGAGTCCGCCGGATAGCTGGCCGGCACCTTGAGACGCCTGCTGCATGCCGCCGTAGATTTGCTGCAGCCCGCTCTGAGCTTCAGAGGTGCGGGCGGCCATCGCCCGCAAGCCATCTGTCAGCTTCTGAATATCAACTTGCCTGCTCGTGATCGAGTCGCCGGCCGTAAGCAGGCCGCCTGCTACTTGATCGACGCCATCCTTCATCTTCTGGAGCGCGTCTGAGGTTTGTGTCAGCTGGTTCGAGACCGTCAGGTCCGCGAGCTGCTCGCCGAGCGGTCTTACGGCGCTGCGTACCTCTTTTACACCGCTTAGCTTTGCTACATTCGCGCTTGCCGTTTCGAGAGCGGCCAGTGCGGCAGGATTGCGCATCGACTCCTCGGATCGCAGCGCGACGGAAAGCGGGAATACTTCACCGGCACCGAAGGCATGCTCCACTTGACGGAAGCCTTGCACGGAGCCGAGCTGTGGATTAATTTCTGCCAAATCGTCAAAGGACCGTTTGCCATGGTACAGGAACGTAATTGGCGTAAGCAGCAGAACGGTGACAACCAGAATGGCTACAGGTCTGCGTGCGGCCAAAGCAGCCATTGCCCCCCACAGCTTCGACTCGCCATGGCCTTGACCGCTTGCAACTTTGCTCGGCCAGAAGGCGGCTTTACCGAAGATCATCAACAAGGCAGGCGTTAAGGTAAGTCCTGCGATGAGCGTAACGGCAACGCCGATGGATACGCCCACGGCGGATTGATAAAGGCCAAACTGGGCGAAACCAATGAGGAAGAACGCAACGAATACCGTACTTGCGGAGAATGCAACGGTCTTGCCAACGGTCCGCATCGTTCTTACAAGTGCTTCTACCTTGTCACCGTCATGGCTGAGCTCCTCGCGGAAACGCTGGATAAGCAAGATACAATAATCGGTTCCCGCACCGAACAAGACGGCGATCAGGAAGGATTCAGTAAAGGAAGAGACCGGCATGCCGTAATCCGTGGCCAGTGCAACGAGCCCGCGTGTGATGACTAAGGAAATGCCAATCGTAATAAGCGGGATGAACGGGGCGACCGGCGAACGGAAAACAAGCAGAAGAATAACGAGCACGAGCGCTACGGTGAGCAGCTCCGTCTTCTTCAATCCTTCCTCTGAGCTCTGTTGAAAATCTTTCCCGATTGGGGCACTCCCTGTGAGCTCTACCTTGCTTCCGCTCGGAGCACCTTTTACTTTCGCGGTAAGAAGATCAACCGCTTCTTGAGTGAGCGCATCATTATCTGCTCGGCTGAAACCGACGATAAGCAGCTCGGTTGTGCCGTCCTTGCTGCGGAATTTCTCAGCTAGCTCCGGCGTTTCGTAAGCCGACTGTACCGACTTGAAACCATCCTTGCCGCTAAGCTGTGCAAGCTCGGCAGCTTTGGCCTTGAGCCAATCGCGGTCCTGCGCTGTCATGCCGCCTTCGCGGGAATAAACGAGGATCGCACTGGATTTGGTGGTTGTTTCCGGATTGATCCGCTCCATAAGCTGCTTGGCTACGACGGATTCGGAATCGGCCGGAATAAACTTCTGCTCGGTTTGACGGACAATTGCCGCAAGATCGGGCAATGCAAACATGGAAGCGACAGTAATCACCAGCCAGCCGATCAGGACGGCCCATCTGGCGCGGGCTATTCCCCGAATGATTCGTTCAGACATTTCAATACCTCCTCGAAACTCGAAACTAAACATGTTCTCTATGAATAGTTATAGCGCAAGACAAAACCTTTCGTCAATAATTTTGAACTAACGGTCATAATTATTTCACAGGTTTGGAAACGAGCATCTTTCATGAATTCGGTTACAATCCCAATAGAGAGCATTCTATGTTTCATGATGAAATTTATACCGATGGTCAACTCGTGTTTACGGGGCTGGGGGGCTATGCTACAATAAGCATTGACTGAACGCGAACAACTTAGATGGAGGATATAGCGATGAACCGCGAGCTCAAGAAAGAACAGACACGCATTCGAATCAAAGAAGCTGCGCTCTCTTTATTTGCTGAGCTGGGTTACGAGCAGACATCCGTTGAAAGTATTGCCAAGCAAGCCGGGGTTGCGAAGGGCACTTTTTTCAATTATTTCGCCTCCAAGGATGAACTGATCTGCGATTTGCAAGCGATCTTTGCGTTAAACGAGGTGGCGAAGCTCAAAGACATGCCAGGCCCTCTGGTGCCGCGTCTACAACTGCTATTATTTCAAATCGTGAAACAATTCGAGCTTAGCAAACCGCTTACGCGCGCATTATTTCAAGCCATGCTCGGCAGTGCCAAGGCGCTTGATACCCATAACTCGATGCTCACTACTCTCAAAGAAGCCTTGCTGCCGCTAATTGCCGAGGGGCAGGAGAACGGCGAGTTTCGCAGAGACATGCCAGCCGAAATGTTGGCCCAGCAAGCCTTTCAGGCATACTTCGGCACACTCTTCGTATGGTCGATGGAGGAGAATGAGGATCCACTCGATACCCGTATGGCAATTACTTTTGATCTCTTCTTCAAAGGCATAGCCGTGCAGTAACCCTAATTCAACAAAAGCAGCTCCGGTTCATTCATTCAACGCAGAATGAGAACCGGAGCTGCTTTTTTTTATATCATACGTCGAACGTCACACAAACTGCCGTTACTAGAAGCCGTTCAGCTCTCCGTCGCCTCGGATGGCTGCAGCGTGGTGCTGTGCATTCGGGTGGAAATATCCGCCGGCTTGGAATGGTTTGCCGCCGACTGTTATTCCGAATAGGGAAATGCCGATGTCCTCGGATTCATGGAACATGTGGAGCAGTGCAGTTTGCGTCATGCCGTCGATCTCTATGTACCATAGCTTATAGCCGGAGTCAGTCACGACAACCAAATGAGCAGACCTATAAATCAACCTCGTAGTGACGTCATTGTAGGTAATGCTCAGCTCTGCTAGTGAGTAGGTTTCCATGGGCAGCAGCGCTCCTTTCTTCCCCCAAAATATACTTCTCCCGATTGTACTGTCGTGCCGGAGAGAATGCAACAATTTGAGCACCGATTCCGTCGATGGTAATAAGCCGGCTTTTACATATAATGGTTCGGCTACCAACGGAATCGAGGGGGAATTCGGATGCAGCAACGTAAACGAATAATCAGAGAACATGCACCGAGTAAAGAGAATGTAACGGTACAAGGAAAGATCAAGACGTCGTTTCTGCTGCTGGCTGCACTAACGTTCTTGCTGGCAGGTTGTTCCTCGGCAGATAATCAGAACGATTCCGCTGCCAATACGGATACTTCTTCAAGCAACAGTACGTCCTCGGAAACAAGAAATAACAGCGCCGCAGCAGATAGCAGCGACAATCACAGTAGTACGAGTAACAGCAGCAAAGACAGTGGAGATTCCGCTGCAGAAGAACCGGCTCCCGCTACAGATGAATCTCATAGTGATGAAGAGGAGACTTCTCCGCCGGGCAGTCAGTATGATGACTCAGAACCGGGTCAGTTGACCGCTGGGGAATGGAACGACCTGACAGCGTGGAAGGAATGGATGAGGCTGCTGAATGGCGGCGAAGGCAGGGAATTACAATCCTATTGGTCTGTTTTTCCGCAAAATCGATTAGAGGTTGTTGTGACCGGTGGCGGTAAGCCGGTATCCGATGCGGAGGTCAGCCTTGTTGATGAGGATGGCGATACATTGTGGGAGTCGCGGACCAATATCGAAGGAGAAGCGTCAGCCTATGCGGGATTATTCGATGAGCAGCAGAACCAAGAGAAGGTTGGGGTTATCGTCCGTTCGGGAAATCAAGAGAAGCAGTATGAGAATGTGCAGATTCCGAGAGGTTCCGCGCTGCGAGTGGATCTAAACGAACAGGTGAAGCCGTCGCTTGGCGTTGATCTGATGCTCGTTGTGGATACGACAGGTTCCATGCAAGATGAGCTGGATTTTCTGAAGTCGGAGCTGAAGGATGTCGTCGCCCGCGTCGGCAGGGATAACGGCCAGCAGTTGGATATTCAAGTAAGCACGAATTTCTATCGGGATCGCAGCGATAAATATCTGGTCAAAGACTATCCGTTTACGAAAGATATCGATACTGCCGTCAAGCAGCTTTCCCAGCAAAGTGCCGATGGCGGAGGCGATTTTCCGGAAGCGGTAGATGAAGCGCTGAAGAATGCCATCGATGATCATAAATGGAGTGACGATGCAAGGGCGAGACTGTTGTTTCTCGTTCTCGACGCCCCGCCGCATCATGAACGCAAAGTGACGAAACGAATTCATGAGCTGATGGAAACAGCCGCAGCAGAGGGAATACGGATCATCCCGGTTGCCTCAAGCGGTGTTGATGTACAAACCGAATATTTAATGCGTTTCATGGCTACAGCGACAGGCGGCACTTATTTATTTCTAACGGATCACAGCGGTATCGGGAATGATCACATGGAGCCGGCGGTGGGGGAATATGAGGTGAAACGTCTCAATGATTTACTCGTGGACGTTATCAATCGGTACACGTCGGAATAGAACTTTTTATGTCGGAAAATGTTTAAGAAAAGCTTTGTAAAGATGCTGGACAAAAAGGTCCGTAATGGTACAAACTAGAGGAGATTATCCTTAAGCGGTATTACCTTCCAATTCGCAATTGCAATGTTGAAAATATGAGAAAAATGGTGAATTTTGTGAGTGAGGCTGCAGAGCGGACGTTCAAGATCAGGCCACTTGGAGATCGGGCGCTTGTCGTTCATTTGGATGAAGAGGGGCATGAAGGAGAACGCTCGCTGCTCGCTGCCGGAATGGCGGAATTGCTGCGAGAGGCAGGGCTGTCTTGGCTCATCGATGTGGTTCCGGCTTACGATACGGTAACCGTTGTCTATGCGAGGATCGACTATGAGCTGGCGGCCGCCTATGTACAGCGAATTCTATTAGGCTCGCAGCATCATTATGCTGCTAATCCTAGGCTTATTGATATTCCGGTATGCTATGGCGGTCGTTATGGGCCCGATCTGGCAGCGTGCGCCTCGCGTGCGGGTATGACGGAAGCGAACTTCGTTTCTTGCCATGCTTCAGCGGTTTACCACGTTGCCATGATCGGCTTCATGCCGGGTTTTCCTTATTTGAGCGGTTTGCCAGCCGAACTTCGTCAACCGCGTCTTGCCACGCCGCGAAGCAGCGTGCCTGCAGGGGCTGTCGGCATTGCCGGCGGGCAGACCGGCATCTATCCGCTATCGACGCCGGGAGGATGGCAGTTAATCGGTCTTACGCCGCTTCGGTTGTTTGATCCGAAGCGTGCGGATCCCTTTCTGCTGCGCATGGGCGATGTGCTGCGTTTTGTTCCGATTTCCGAGACGGACATGGAGGAGCAAGGTGAAGCACTATGAGTCTACGAATCATCAAACCGGGTTTACATACAACGGTACAAGATTTGGGAAGACCGGGTTGGCGGCGCTTCGGCGTTCCCGAAGGCGGCGCGATGGACAGCATTGCTCTGCGAACGGCCAATTTGCTCGTTGGCAATGCGCCAGGAGCTGCGGGGCTTGAGCTTACGTTGAAAGGCCCGCAGCTCCTGGCGGAAGAAGCGATGCTGATCGCCGTTTGCGGCGCCGAAATCACACCGCTCGTAGACGGAGAGGCGCTCCCGCTAAGGCGGCCGGTTTGGATCGACGCCGGCACGGTCGTCACCTTCGGTTCTGCGGTTAGCGGGTGCCGCGCTTACGTTGCGGCAGCCGGCGGCATTGCCGCCGAGGCGGTGCTGGGCAGCCGCAGCACGGACACGCGCGCCGGCATTGGCGGCATCGCCGGGAGCAAGCTGCGCAGCGGCGACGTGCTGCCGCTCGGCAGCGCCTCGCCTTGGGCGGCCGCGTGGCACGCCGCCCTTGCCGCGCGCGCCGCGGCGGAGCCGCAGGGCCGCCGAAGCTGGGCGGCCCCCGGCTGGTTCGCGCCGCCGCTGGCGGCGCAAGCGGCGCTGCTGCGCGGCAGCGCAAGAGCGGCCGGCATCCGGCTGCGCGTGATGCCGGGCGCCGAGTACGGGCAATTCCGCGAAGCGGCCCGTACGGCGTTCATGCGGGAGCGCTATCGCGTGGCTCCCGCATCGGACCGGATGGGGGTCCGCCTAGAAGGACCCCCGCTCGAGATGGAGGACAGCGAAGAACTGCTGTCCCACGGCGTCATCGCCGGCACGATACAGGTGCCGCGCGGCGGCGCGCCCATCATTCTCGGCGCAGACTGCCAGACAACCGGCGGCTATCCGAAGCTTGCGCATGTCATTACGGCAGACCTGCCGCTGCTCGCGCAGTGCAAGCCCGGTGATTACATCAGCTTCGAGGAAGTGACGCTGGCTGAGGCTCAGCGCATCGATAGAGAGCAAGAACGCGAGATGCTGCATCTCGCTGCAGTCCTCGCGATTTGTTATAAACCAAAGTAAGTTCATTTTGTGATCATGAAAGGACCGCCAAAAGCCGATATGACTACTATCCACGATTTATCGCAGTCACAGCAGGTGATTGATTTGAACTGTGATTTTGGCGAAAGCTACGGCGTTTATACTTTCGGCCAAGATGTAGAGCTGCTGGCACATGTCACTTCTGTTAATATTGCATGCGGCTTCCACGCCGGAGATCCTCATTCGATGCGTGAAGCTGTTTATCGCGCCGCAGAGGCGGGTGTGGCAATCGGCGCCCATCCCGGGTTACCGGATAGACTTGGTTTTGGGCGTCGCGAGATGGCGGTCAGCGCGCAGGAAGTTTACGATTTCACGCTCTACCAGATCGGCGCATTAGATGCATTCGTTCGTGCTGCCGGCGTCAGCATGCGTCATGTAAAGCCGCATGGCGCGCTCTATCATATGGCAGGTCGCAGCGAAGAGCTTGCAGAAGCGTTCGTTCGCGCGGTGAACGATTACGATCCGTTCCTCATGATTTATGGACAATGGGGAAGCGCGCTCTTGGCCGCTGCAGATAAGCGCAACATGCAATCGGTATCCGAGATTTTCGCGGACCGTTCCTATCAAGCGGACGGGACGCTTACTCCCCGAGATCAGCAGGGGGCGAAGCTGGCCTCCTCCGAGGAAGCGCTGCTCCAGACGCTTAGCATCATTACAACGGGGACAGCAAGGACAATCGAAGGCAAGGAGATCGTTATTCAAGGAGACACCGTTTGTCTCCATGGCGACGGGCAGCGTGCAGCAGAATTTGCCGCTGCACTGCGCAAAGGCTTGGAATCAGCGGGAATCGCTCTTCGGCCGCCGACCTCGCGTAGGTAACTTGCAGCTTTCGAGAAGATACTGCTCTGCTCGTAACAGTCGACTTTATTCACATGGGCATGCAGGCAGCATCGGCTTTCTTTGTTGAAGGAGGACATCAAGACAATATGTCTATAAATAGGGCGGAAAAAATAACGATGTGGACGGCTTTCGCCGCCATCATCAGCTTTATCCTTATGCAGGTATTTCATAGCGAACTCTATCGGACAATTTCGGATCGAACGTATTTGTTTGTGCATTCCGGCATGGAATTTATTAGTTATGCAGTGAGCTTCACCATGCTGGTGTTAGGCTGGCTGTTCTTCGTGAAGTCTTTGTCGAAGCACAGGCTTTATACGGCGGCATTATTCGGCGCTGTCGGGTTGTTTGACATGCTGCATGGACTCACTTCAAAGGGCATGCCATTCTTCCATTCGATTGGGGAAACAACCTTATCCGCCCTGTTCTCCATGACCGCTCAGCTCATAGGTTCTGTTGGGCTGTTCCTTATATTCCGCAAGAATGATGCTCCGGTTTCGGCAGGGAAACGGCTCCCGGCTGTGATGATTTCGATTGGGTTTGCATCAATGGTCGCGTTCATTTACTTTGCTATGGCGGATCAGGCTGGTATTGCAGTGCTCACAGGCGAGTCGCTTGAACTGTTGAATGTACTCGTTCATTTTGTCATCATCTTCTCTTACATAAGCACGATCAGCATGGTGCTCTACCTGAATCGCAATGAACGACCGCAAGCGCTGCTGACCATTATACAATCGCTTGTTTTCTTCTTGTTTGCCAGTTTGCAGTTCATCCTAAGCTCCGGCGGCGTGGACACGGATATGCTCCTTGGACATGTGTATAAGCTGGCCGGCTTCTACTTCTTGATGAAGGGGATTTATTACGTTACGCTCGAAGAACCGTTCAAACAACAGCAACGGACAGAATCGCGCATCAATTTCTTGGCTTATCACGATGAGCTTACCGGTTTATCCAACCGGCGTCAGCTGCAAGCGCAGCTAGGCGCGGAATTGGTACGTGCGCAGCAGAGCAACCATAAGCTCGCTGTATTCCTTCTAGATATCGATAGGTTCAAAACCTTTAATGATGCGCTTGGCCATTCGTTCGGTGATCAAATGCTGCAGGCCGTTTCCCAGCGACTTCGACTTGCTGCCGATAAATCGAATCATGTGTTTCGCATGGGAGGAGACGAGTTTGTCGTCCTCATGCCAGACATCAAGGATGAAGAGACGGAACAGGTAGAAACGAGAGCGAAGACACTGATGGGACTCTTCGATGCACCGTTTGTGCTTGGTGAAGCGGAATATCATATTACGATCAGCCTCGGGATCTCCTTCTATCCGCAAGATGGAGAAAGCGTCGAAGTGCTGCTCAAGAATGCAGATACGGCCATGTACAGCGCTAAAGCGCATCGCAATGAGTTCTCCAGCTACGATCCGGAGATGAATCGCAAATCGCATGATCGACTAAGGCTGGAAAGCGATCTGCGCCGTGCGATCGAACAGGAGCAGTTCACGCTCGCTTATCAGCCGCTCGTGAATCTTAGTACTGGTAAAGTGATTGGCGTCGAGGCGTTAGTTCGCTGGAATCATCCACAGCGGGGATTACTGCCGCCAGGTGATTTTATTCCACTGACTGAAGAGAATGGACTGATTCTGCAGCTTGGCGAATGGGTGCTCAAAGCGGCCTGCAAACAGAACGTTGCTTGGCAGGAGGCTGGCATGCCGCCACTGATGATGTCAGTGAACTTGTCTATGCGGCAATTCAGACAGCATCAACTGGCGGAACGCATTAAGAGCATATTGGATCAAACGGGTATGCCGCCTAAGTATCTGGAGCTGGAGATTACGGAGAGTATGACCAGTGACGTGGAGTTTGCGAGTGATACACTGACCAGCTTGAAGGAAATCGGTGTACAGATCAGCATCGATGATTTCGGAACGGGCTACAGCTCGCTAATCTCGCTCAAACGCTTCCCGATTGATAAGCTCAAGATCGACCGCTCATTCGTCAGTGATTTGACGCAGGGCGGCAGCGATGCGGCTATTGTCTCAACCATTACAACGATGGCCAAAAATTTAAAGCTTAAAGTGACAGCCGAAGGCGTAGAGAATGACGAACAAATTAAGTTTTTGCGTGAGCGCAACTGCGAAGAAGCGCAGGGCTTTTACTTTACCAAGCCGATTCCGGCGAATTTGTTCGAGAACTGGTACAGGCATCGCAGCAGTCAATCGGCTTAAGCTCTTAAGAGGCTTAAGAGGAGTTTTTACATATGCAGCAACGTCTTTCAAAAGTATTTATCTATGGCTCGCTCTTGCCGGGCCATAGCAATCATCATGTCTGTGCCGGATTCATTCAAGCTGCTGCGCCTGGTGTCATTCATGGAAGGCTGGTCGATTACGGACCTTACCCGGCGATGCTGCGGGATGCCGCAGCTTTCTCAAGTGGTGCCCGTGTTCGTGGGATGTGGATTGTCGTGAATGAGCAAGGTTTGAAACGAATGGATGAACTGGAGCAGTTCGTGGGGATCGAAGAGGTCAATGATTACGATCGGATTTGGGTTACCGACATTCATCAGCCGGAGCAAAGCGGGTGGGTGTATGTATGGGATACGCCGAGAGGCTGCCCGCCAATCGCGGAAGACTATTGGCCGGACTTCTACGCCCGCAAGCGAGGCTGACATATATGTGCAACTACTCGTTCGGTGCGGGAATCGACATCGATATACGTAAGGATAAATTACGCTCAGTCGTCTTGCTGAGCGTTTTTGCGTTGTTGAACGTATGGATGATTCCGAAGGCGAGCACCAAGCAAGCCATTGTAAAGACGATAACACGTTTGATTTTGTGAATGACTGCAGTACCGTCATCACGGTGAATACGTCTGCGTCTGATCGATTGGCGCCAGATGAGCAGGATCGGCGCTGCGAGGATGATGAGACCAACGGTAATCATCTGCTTCCGGTAAGCCATGCCAAGCGGGAATACGTTAATGGATGCATACAGAAAGGCTTCGATGACCAGGACCTGAATCGGGACTACCAGAGCGACTTCTGACGCCTTACGTCGCTTTGTACGGCTCACGACATCGCCTTGGTGCTTCACGGTAAGCCGAGCCAAATTCAGCAGCCGAGAGACGGAATAGAAAGCGATGGCTGCAGTGGGCAGCATAATGAGCGCGAAGAACATCAGTGCATTATCGAGCACAAACCAGTTGCGGTAGGAATACGTTGCGATCAGCATGATCATTTTGGCCAAGGCCAGCAGCGTCATTGAGCCGAGCAAGACAAGCGTTAGGACAGCAGTTCGTCTTAGACTGTGAGTCGTACGCCGGAAGGCCATGCTGCCTGTTGTGAGCCCTGCAAAGAGAGACAGCAAGAGTAATAGAACGGCCATCGCTGCATTGATGACATAAACTTGTGTGGACATATTCGGTTTCCCCCCATTTCCACGGAATGAACTAGTTTTAGTTTACTTGGAAGCGCTGCGGTTCGAGAACGGGCGCAAGTCCAGTGCTTAAACTGGACTTAGGTCGTAGCAGTAGGCAATATACCTTTATTCCTTGCGTTTGCGATATTGTGAAGGAGACACGCCATAATAGGCGGTAAACTGTTTCGTAAAATGATGGATAGAGGCATAACCCAGATCCTCTGCAATGACAGTTATGGTCCGATTGCTCTCCCAGAGTGCGGCTGCTGCCTGCTTCATGACAGCACGGCTCCAATAAGCTTTCGGAGAGATGCCCGCCGTTTGCTTGAAGAGCGAGTGGAATCTCGTTTTCTGCAGCCCGCTTTGTGCCAGCCAGCTTGTATAATTAGAGCCTGCGTGCGCCTCTTTGTCGATGCGGTGCATAATTGCTTTCATGCGATAGTCGCTTTGATCACTTTCGCCGGCAATCTGGATGAACTCCAGGATAAACGCTTTGAGCAGACTTCGTGCGACCGTATCGCCGAATGCGCGCTGTAGTTGATGCTGCTTCACGATATGGGGAAACAGATCCATTAAGATGGTATGATGCTGCAAATGAATGAGATGCGGCAATGGTTCAAGAACGGTGTTTTCTCGCACCGTTGTCAATAAGTCTGGCAGAAGATCAGCCGGATCCCAGTACAAATGATGCTCAGTCGACCCAGGCTTCTCATTCCAGAGCTCGAAATACAGATTATATGTCGCTAGTCGATTTTCATTGTCGGTGTAGAAGGAATGCATCAGCTGAGGCGGCAGAAAGATCAAATCGCCTTTCTTCAGCGGATAAACTTGCCCATTGATCGTAATCCTTCCTCTGCCTCCATCAACGAGATGAAAGGCATAACAATACCCGAAGCGCCCGGACTCAAACTGGTTTCGCTCGTAGGGGAACTGGTAGTGATGTCCGATGCGGATGAATGGCTGTATCTCGCTAATAAGCTGCTGTTCTGCTGCATCCAACCTCGATTCACTCCTCGCTGCATGTCCCGCCCTTATACCTATTGTATCATGAAGTGTGCATATCCTGAACTGTACCTAACATGAAAAAAAAGCTCAAGCCTCTTAAGTGGAGAGGGCTTGAGCTTCTTTGAAATATAAGAACGTATAAGTTTCACCTTATACGAATCTTATATTTTTCCGGAATGAAACGAGCGTCTCCGCCAAAAGGACGGCGACAGCCGTTTCACCTTATATCAAACTTACAGGTCGCCCCAGTTGAGGTTGGACGATTTGCTGTAGTTGGTTACTTTCTGCTCGAAGAAATCGGTTTTCATCCCGTTCATATTGCTGAAGCTTTCCACCCATTTCATCGGATGCTCGACGATTTCTGGATACAGAATATCGAGATTCAGCTTGCGCAGACGTTCATTGGATAGAAACTTAATGTACTTCTCGATGATTTCGTCTGTGAGGCCCGGAATCGTGTTGTTCGTAATATATTGACCCCATTCAATTTCATGCTCAACAGCTGTACGCATCATTTGACGAAGCTCTTCAATCAGCACCGGCGTGAACAGCTCCGGATTTTCTTTGCGCACTTCACGGAAAATACCTTGGAATAATGCCAAGTGAGTCAATTCATCACGCTGGATGTATTTGATCTCGGAAACGGTACCGAGCATTTTGCCTTGACGGCCAAGAGCATAGAAGAAGCTAAATCCACTGTAGAAGTAGATCCCTTCTAGGATGTAGTTCGCCATGATCGTTTTGATGAGATTTTGCGACGACGGATTGGCAATGAAATTCTCGTAGAGATCGGTGATGAACCGATTCCGCTTCAAGAGGTTCTTGTCTTCGCGCCACAGGTTATAAATTTGATCGCGTACTTCAGGGGATACTACGCTGTCTAGAATATAGGAGTAGGACTGGCTGTGAACAGCTTCCTGGAACGTGTGAACCGTTAAGCACAGGTTTACCTCAGGCGCTGTAATATATTCGTTTACGTTCGGCAGGTTTGCCGTTTGAAGCGAATCCAAGAAGATAAGAAAGCTAATAATTTTATCATAACTGTTACGCTCGGAGAGCGACAGGTTTCTGTAATCTTTAGCATCCTGAGCAAGTGGAATCTCTTCCGGAATCCAGAAGTTATTCATCATCGTACGGTACATCTTTGTTGCCCAGTCATATTTTACATTGTTAAGCTCAATCAGATTGGTCGTATTTCCGCCAATCATGCGACGCATACCCCAATCGCGGTCGCCTTCTTCATTGAACAATTTCTTCTTTTGCAGATCCATTAAATGGGCTGCCTCCTTTTTTACTCCAAAAATAAGCTGCAAAGTTTTTAAGAGCTGCCGAGAATGGAAGCCCGGAGGTCGAATCGAAGTCGGAAAAACGTTAGTGGTCGCCTTTGTAGCCGGATGATAACCTCTAAAGGTCTCATCATTCAAAATCATCCGGATACAACAGCGATTGCAGACTCGGTTCGACCGTAGGGCGGAATCATTCTCGATTGCTTCTTAAGCGCTGCAGCTTACGCAATCTTCAACTTCCAAGCTCTTATTACGGCAATAGTAAACGGTTTTGAGGCCATTCTCCCAAGCTGCCATATACAAGTCCATAAATTCCTTCGCCGTGTATTCCGGCGTAATGTACAGGTTAAACGATTGCGCTTGATCGATATGGCGCTGGCGGCGGCCCGCTGCGCGGATGCTCCAGTGTTGATCGATGTGATGCGCTTCTTTGTAGAACCAGAACGTTTCTTCGTTCAGGTTAGGCGCTGTTTGCGGGATAACTGCATTCTTCTTCTCTTCAACGAAGAATTTGTTGAAGATCGGGTCGATACCTGCAGTCGAACCAGCGATCAAGGAAGTGGAGGCTGTAGGTGCAATAGCGAACATCCATGCGTTACGGACGCCGTTCTCGGCTACATCCTTCTTCAGTTTCTGCCAGTGCGGCGCATCATAACCGCGGGAATCGAAAAATTCTCCCGTTTGCCATTCACTGCCTTCAAATACGCGGTAAGCGCCTTTTTCTTTGGCGATTTCCATCGATGCTTTGATTGCGCAGTAGTTGATCCACTCATACAGCTCATCAGCACGATCCAAATGCTCTTCGGATTCCCATGCAATGCCGTTAAGGGCAAGCCACTGGTGGTAACCGCTCGTACCAAGTCCAACCGCACGATACTTCTGGTTCGTAATTTCCGCTTGCGGGATTGGGTAATGGTTAAGGTCGATAACGTTATCCATCATCCGCATTTGGCAGGTGACAACCTCTTCGATTTCCTCTTTCGTTCTGGAACGGCCAAGGTTAAGGGAAGAGAGGTTACATACGACATAGTCGCCGCTTTTCACTTGGGTTGTAATTACACCGTCTTCATGCGTTGTCGTAATATATTCAGTTGGGCTCATGTTCTGGCAAATTTCCGTACAAAGGTTAGAACAATAGATGATGCCTTTATGTTTATTCGGGTTCGCACGGTTTACCGTATCACGGTAGAAAATGAATGGTGTACCTGTTTCAAAGGAGCTTGCAAGAATTTTCTTCATGATTTCGATAGCTGGTACTTCATCACGGGAGAGTGAAGGATTGTTCACGCACTCCTCATAACGACGCTCCCACTCTTCGCCCCATGCATCCTCAAGTGCCCAGCCCATGTAGCTGCGTACTTCGTGAGGATCGAATAGGAACCACGACTCACGCTCTTGCACCTTGCGCATGAACAGGTCAGGTATGCAGACACCAGGGAAGATATCATGTGCTTTCATCCGGTCGTCGCCGTTGTTTGTTTTTAGATTAAGGAAGTCGAAAATATCTTTATGCCATACGTCGAGGTAAACCGCGACTGCACCGGAACGAACGCCGAGCTGGTCAACGGCAACCGCCGTGTTGTTGTAGTTCTTGATCCAAGGGACGACGCCGCCGGCAACGCCTTTGAATCCGCGGATGTTGGAGCCGCGGCTGCGCACTTTACCGATGTAGATACCCATGCCGCCGCCGAATTTGGACACTTGCGCAAAGCTGGAGTCTACGTTGTAGATGCCCCACAGGTTATCTGGCACTGTATCGATGAAGCAGCTGGAAAGCTGGTGGAACGGTTTACGTGCATTTGCAAGAGTTGGTGTAGCAACAGTCATTTGAAGTCGGCTGAGTACATCGTAGAACTTGCGTGCCCAAGCGAGCTTGTCATCCTCTTTCATAGCTAGATGCATCGCTACGCCCATAAACAATTCTTGCGGAAGCTCAAGCACGTCGCCGCTGAAGCTCTTGATCAGGTAGCGGTCCGAAAGGGTTTTGAGGCCGATGTAATTGAACAGATAATCGCGTTCAGGCGCGATGTAATTGCCGAGCTCACGGATTTCATCACGGGTGTAGTGCTCTAATATGTAGCTCCCGTAAAGCCCTTTGTCTGTCAAATACGTGATCAGAGAGTAGAAGTCTCCGTAGCCGAAATAGCCGTATTTGCGATTGATTGCAGATTCTTTATAGAGATCGTACACAAGAAGTTTGGCTGCAACGTACTGCCAGTTCGGCTGTTCGATGCTTGTTTTCTCTACCGCAACCTGTGTGAGTGTACGCTGAATTTCTTTAGTTGTAATGTTGTTGCGGAAATAAGGAAGCAAAGCAGTTTCAAGCTCAAGCGGATCGCAGTCGTTATAGCCGACACACGAGAAATCAATAACTTTCTTAAGCTTTGAAAAGATTAATTCTTCTTTCTGACCGTTCCTCTTAATAATATCCACGAGCAGAGCCACTCCTTGTCGAAGGATGTCGTCTGACAACCTCTAATACACAATATGTTGTTAGTACTACCCTAAATTACACCAATATATAGTGGCTGTCAAGTTATACTATTCGACAACTGACCATACCGATACAGCTGTTTTGAGGGTGTGAAAAGCCCATGAAAACGTACAGCTGCGGCATTTTTATCGATCGGGACAGCCCGTTTCTATAAACGAAGCAAATATAAAAAAGTGAGTACTATATTAATTGCGGAAACTAATTATAGCACTAACTATAGGGGACGTGTGGTGACAATAATAGGGATAAAGATTCGCTGCGCAAAATAGCGAAAAGTTGTTCAAACAACGTTTGGATTTTTCGTTGGTGTTCGCCCATTACCTTTAGTACACTTAGGCTAGTTTATTGTTCATTATAAAAAGAGAGGACGTGACTACACGACATCATGAACCGCCGAATTCGATATAAATCCCATTCTGCATTACAAGCTGCAGTCTTGTGCATCTGGATGTGCCTCATGCTAACCGGCATCCCGGGCTTGGCATCCGCACACGCTGAGCTTGAACAAGCCCAACCTGAGGCAAACGTTAAATATGAGCAAAGTCCAAAAGAAGTTGAGCTGAACTTTAACGAATCCATCGAGGCTAAAGTAGGATCCATAGAAGTACTTGATTCCAAATCAAGACCCGTAACGAAAGAAACTGCGCAAGCAAGCAATGATCATCGTTCGCTTCATTTGCCGCTTCCTTCGCTTGGCGAAGGCGTGTACACCGTGTCTTATTCTGTCATTTCAGAGGACGGCCATCCCATTAGCGGATCTTACGTCTTTATTGTAGGAAATCCTCAGGAAGGCGTGGATGCGGCTGCATTTGATCCCCATAAAGAGCTTGGCCATGAAGGTCACAGCGCCACTACGCAACTGACGACAGGACAATTTATTATTTACGCTGCCCGCATCGTTTATTATGGATCGCTGCTATGGGCAGCGGGACTAATGCTGTGGCCATTACTGACACGTGGACGTGGCAAACTGCTTCCGGACATCCAGCGAAAGTGGGAACAAATCGCCTTGCGGACACTGCTCGTTGGTTCGCTTGTGTATATTTTTGTCCATGCCCGTGAGATATTGACCGGTTATCCAAGGGATGAATACAGCAAGCTCTTCTTGCAGACGAACATCGGACGCGAATGGATTGCGCTGCTGGTGATAGTTCTTCTCGGATTTATCGTCATTCGTTTCCATGCCGTCTTGAAGACAATTTGGGCGCTGCTCATTCTTGCAGAAGAGAGCTGGAGCGGTCATGCAGTGGTATTTACTCCTAAAACAGCATCTGTCATGTTTGATTTCGTGCATCTGGCTGCTGCTGCTGTTTGGGTAGGTGGATTGATCCTGCTTGGTTTGCTTTGGCAGGTGGACCGCAAGGAAGCCGGACGCTTCGCCGTCTTGTTCTCCCGAGCTGCACTGTTGTCGCTTGCGCTGCTCATCTTGTCGGGAATTGGCATGACGCTGCTGTTCCTGCCTTCACTTGACTATTTATTCTACACGGCATGGGGAACGATTTTGCTGATCAAGACAGGGCTCGTCCTGCTTGTCCTAATCGTTGGAGGCATTCTTCATCTGCGAGTACGCAGAGGCGATCTTCCGACAAACATACTGCTTCGTGTAGATGCGTCTTTAATGGCACTCATTATTGTATCGGCAGCACTCTTTACCTATATTAGTCCGCTGCCGGCTAACGAACCGGTCGTGTATCACAAAATGGGCGATACGATGCATCTGTCCCTTCGGGTAACGCCGAACAAGCCGGGAGATAATCAGTTTATCGTGAAGGTTTGGCTGCCGGATGCGGTTGGCGCTCCGAAATCAGTGTCGATGCGGTTGTATGCACTGGATCAGAAAGAGCTTGGTCCGATTCAGGTGCCAATTGAGCTTTTCGAAGATACTGAAATTACATCCTTTGACGGCTATGTGAAGGCTGCTTACAAGGCAGAAGGACCGTTCGTTCCATTCGCTGGGCGCTGGGAGGCCGAAATCCGCGTGATGGATAAGGATGATAACGAACAAGTGCAGAAGGTGGAGTTCCGGAATTATTAGAAGGAGCGGAAGGGAAGGTGGCAAAATGACATATAATCGCATCAAATGGTTCATTTTGTGGACGCCGACCCTAACAATAGCGCTATGGGAATACTTGCGGCATACGCTGCTCCTGCCTTATGTTTCGATGGATCTTGGCAATGCGCTTGCACCGGTCATCGTGATGACGGTAACGGCGACACTTGTAATTAAGCTGTTTCGCATGCTGGAGGCCACAAATGAATCGCTGCAGCAGGCGAAGGCAGCTAAGGCAGCTTTCATGGAACGAGAGCAGCTTGCAAGGGAGCTGCATGACGGCATCTCGCAGTCCCTCTTCCTCTTGTCGGTGAAGCTGGATAAGCTGGAGCAGGCCAAGGACAATGAAGCGGTGATGGAGACGGCGCAGCAGCTGCGCCGCACGGTACGGCATGTGTATGAAGATGTGCGGCAGTCGATTGCGGGATTGCAAAGCGAGCCCTCCAAGACTGATGTGCAGTGGATGCAGGCGGTTCGGGAAATGGCGGAGGACCTGCAGCGCGGCGGCCTTGCGGTGGAGCTGGATTGGCAGCTCACCGAAGGCAAACTAAGCGGCAAGGAAAAGGTGGAGCTGCTCGCAATTGTTCGTGAGGCCATGCAGAACGTACGCAAGCATGCTCATGCTACTTGTTTGTCGGTACATGCCTTGCCGGACTCTGATGGCGGCAGCGGCTTTCGCTGCACCATCGAAGATGACGGAACGGGAGCAGAGCCGGCCCAGCTCATGGCTAAGGGGCGATACGGCATTCGGATGATGCAGGATCGAGCCAAGGCGATGGGCTGGCAGTTTCATGTCCAGGCGAAAGCTGCGGAAGACGAACTGCCGGCTAAGGGAACCATTGTCGAAGTGATTAAGGAGGCGGAGCGCTGATATGAGCGAAACTCAAATAACGGTGCTGATTGTCGACGACCATCCTCATGGACGGGAAGGAATGCGCGACATCCTCAGCGGCGATGCATCCTTTACAATAGTAGGAGAAGCGGCGAACGGCGAGCAGGCAGTCATGCTTGCAGCCTCATTAGTACCTGATTTGGTGCTGATGGACATCAACATGCCCGTGATGAACGGAATGGAAGCGACGCAGCGCATTAAGACCGTCGATCCGCGAATCAAAATCATTATGGTTACCGTGTCGGATGATATTTCTGATCTGTTTGAAGCGATCAAACGCGGGGCGCAGGGCTACCTGCTGAAGAATCTGTCGCCATCGGCTTGGCTGGAGTATTTGCGCGCTGTTGCCGTGGACGAAGCTCCGTTGTCCAAAGAGCTTGCTTTTCGCATGCTGCAGGAGTTTAACGGAGGAAGCTCGGGGCTGGCGGGATCTGTTGCAGGAATCGGAGGAAAAGCTTCTGCAGCAGGAGTTGCACGTAGTGATGAGTCAGGCAAAACGGAGCAAGGCGCAGCGCTTACGGCATTGACGCAGCGTGAACGTGAAGTGCTGGAACGGGTAGCTTTTGGCGGCTCCAATCGGCAAATTGCCGAGAGCTTCGGGATTTCCGAGCATACGGTAAAGAACCATTTGAAAAATATTTTGCAAAAGCTGCATCTAGAGAATCGGGTTCAGCTCACTCGGTATGCGCTGGAGAAGGGGCTTGCGAAGGAATAACACGAACAAGCCAAGACACAAACTTGTAACATACGTATAGCTCGAACGAGTCATGGCGTATTTAGCTTGTTGCGTTATACTGCTCCTATGTAGATGAGAGCAGGAGGATGTAAAATGAACAAATTAAAGAAATGGTCTGTGCTCGGCATGACGCTGATGGCGATGTTCCTTTTTGCGGGAGTCGCCAGTGCACACGTAACGGTTTGGCCAAAGGAAGCCGCTCAGAACAGCTATGAGGTCTTCTCGGTGCGCGTTCCAAGTGAGAAAGAGAATGTGACGACGAAGGTCGTGAAAGTAAAAGTACCTGACGGCGTGAATGTTAGCCGCGTTGAGCCTAAGGCTGGCTGGAAATACGAGCTCGAACTAAACGCAGAAACGAAAGCAATTGCATCCATTACATGGACAGCTGAAGGCGATGGCTTGGCGCAAACGGAATTCACCGAATTCCGCGTATCGGGTAAAGTCGCAGCCGATGCGAAACAGCTGGTATGGAAAGCATACCAAACTTACAGCGACAGCTCGCTGGTGGAGTGGGTCGGAGGCGACGGCGCGGATTATCCGGCTTCTGTAACAACGGTGATGCCGGCTTCGGTCGAAGGCGACAGTCACGGCGGCGGCACTAATGGTTCTGTAGGTTCAGCGCCGGATGCGGGAACATCTTCGGGCTCGGAAGGCACAGGAAACGCGGCGACGTCGGATGCCTCTGCAAATGCGGGAACGCCGGAAACAGCTCCTGCTGCGGACGAGACTGCTGCGACCGAAAAGGCGGACAGCGGTTCGGATACACTGAATCGTACGCTTTCGATTTTCGCAGTAGCACTGGCGGCAGCAGCGTTTGGTGTCGCGGTTTCTCGCAAGAGACAGCGTTAATTAGGTAGAAGCGGATGAGGCGGACTTAACGGCGTGCAATCGCCTGAAAGTCTGCCTTTTTCTGTGCGACGTCTCTCCAGATGCAGAATGGGATATGACGCTCTCATGGTAGATCAACCGTCCTAACCCGAGTAAACCCACCTTTTTCTGGGTGCTGGAAGCGGAAATGGCGCTTACAGCAGCGAACTGGTCAAAGAGCTGCTCTTAAGCGGATATAGCGCATACGAAGTGGCTCAACTTCACATGGTCTGGCTATACTGCTGCGAGTGAAGAATTCTGATGCTCGGCGTCGGCGATCAGAGGTTAGGTTGGTGACTGAGAGTCGGATTTTCGAACTCTCAGAAGAGAAACCCGGCGATTTTAAAGTTGAGAGTCGCTAAATCGAACTCTCAGCTGCGGAGGAGTCTGAAATGGGGTTAGTTTGTTGACTGAGAGTCCGAATTTCGAACTCTCAGAGGAGAAATCCGGCGGTTTTGCAGTTGAGAGTCGCAAAATCGAACTAGCTGCGGCGGAGTCTGAAATGGGGTTAGTTTGGTGACTGAGAGTCGGAATTTCGAACTCTCAGAGGAGAAACCCGGCGATTTTAAAGTTGAGAGTCGCTAAATCGAACTCTCAGCTGCGGAGGAGTCTGAAATGGGGTTAGTTTGTTGACTGAGAGTCCGAATTTCGAACTCTCAG